>JBBCJN010000004.1:0-454080 GCA_037190785.1 Pedobacter sp.
TCAGCACCTTTCACGTTTCCACCATCAGCAGTCCAAACACCACCCGCTTTTTTATAGGTTGCACCCGTAGTTGTGTTCACATACGAATCACCATCGTTCCCGTTGGCATTATCAGGAGCAATAGTACCACTTAGAATAGAAGCACCATCAGCACCATCAGCACCTTTCACATTTCCACCATCAGCAGTCCAAACACCACCCGCTTTTTTATAGGTTGCACCGGTAGTTGTGTTCACATACGAATCACCATCGTTCCCGTTGGCATTGTCAGGAGCAATAGTACCACTTAGAATAGAAGCACCATCAGCACCTTTCACGTTTCCACCATCGGCAGTCCAAACACCGCCTGCTTTTTTATAGGTTGCACCGGTAACTGTATTTACATACGAATCACCATCGTTCCCGTTGGCATTGTCAGGGGCAATAGTACCACTTAGAATAGAAGCACCATCGTCACCTTTAGCTCCTTTCACGTTTCCACCATCAGCAGTCCAAACACCACCCGCTTTTTTATAAGTTGCACCGGTAACTGTGTTCACATACGAATCACCATCGTTCCCGTTGGCATTGTCAGGGGCAATAGTACCGCTTAGAATAGAAGCACCATCAGCACCATCGTCACCTTTAGCTCCTTTCACGTTTCCACCATCAGCAGTCCAAACACCACCCGCTTTTTTATAGGTTGCACCGGTAACTGTGTTCACATACGAATCACCATCGTTCCCGTTCGCATTGTCAGGGGCAATAGTACCACTTAGAATAGAAGCACCGTCGTCACCTTTAGCTCCTTTCACGTTTCCACCATCGGCGGTCCAAACACCACCTGCTTTTTTATAGGTTGCACCGGTAGTTGTGTTCACATACGAATCACCATCGTTCCCGTTGGCATTATCAGGGGCAATAGTACCACTTAGAATAGAGGCACCGTCAGCACCTTTCACGTTTCCACCATCGGCAGTCCAAACACCGCCCGCTTTTTTATAGGTTGCACCGGTAACTGTATTCACATACGAATCACCATCGTTCCCGTTGGCATTGTCAGGGGCAGTAGTACCCGTTAAAATTGCTGTTCCATCCTGACCAGCTGTTCCAACTAAAGAAGCTAACCATTGTACTTCTGTTCCTACAAATCCATTTGCTACAGCTATATCATAGGCACTTCTGCCTTTGGTCGTATTAATTGTAACTGAGTTACCTCTCTCATTTACATATGTATATGAACCATCTCCATTGTCAATTAAGCGAGTTTCCGTTTCATAGGTCTTCACAAGTGATGCAACATCTACCGAAGTTTCATCTCCGTTCTCATCTTTATAAATGAGTGTGGCATTACTAACATTTAATCTAAATGACGTAAGCGTTTCTTTAGGTTTAAGCACACTTGGTAAATCCAAATGGTGTTTTGTTCCCTTTTCATCTGTATAGGACAACGATCCATCTGGATTTGCCACCAGAATAGTAAGGGTCTCATTTTGATGAACTACATTTTTCAAATCAATGATCTGCGGAACCCCGGTTGCATCCACATAGGTAATATGTGAAGTAGCAGGATTATAGCCAATGGATTGAGCCACTCCGGCAGAAATGGTCACCCATTTCGTTCCATCATTGTAATAAATCCCCGGTTTTACATCGTTAGATGCGGCAGTATTATATACCATCATCCCGGCAACGTGAGCTGATAATGGGGAAGGATCCGTTGTCCTTACCAAATTCAGGCGCACGTGCAACAAACCTTTGCTGTTGCTCTCCAATTCCAGAATGGCATCCTTGTCTGCCAAGGCTCCCCCCTGAACTGTATTATCCTTTACTTTCTGCTGTCCATAAACAACGTTTAAAGACCCAATAAAAAAGGCTGACAATAATAAGAGTTTAAGTTTCATCTTTTTGAGGTATTTCAATTATATGGTTATTTCGTTAATCTAGTTATTGATAATTCTTTGGTAAATCATTGGATTCGTGATAAACAAAGAAGGAGTAATCGGAGTTAAAGTGACCGTCGACACATTATTGAGTGGCGCATCATCTCTTTGCCCTCCAGAAACGGTCGCTGTATTTACATAAGATCCTGTATTCAATACCCTTGCAGTAATTTCCAAGCTACGTGAAGCGCCTGTGGAAAGATTTCCAATCACCCAGGTACCCGTGCTTGTGGCATTATCAAAGCTGAAGGTAGTTCCCGCAGGCAATGTCCCATGACTCACATAAGTAAATCCATCTGGTAATTTTTCAATTACTTGAACGCCTGTGGCATGCTGATATCCTGTCCGTGCAAGGTTCGCGGCTGTGATGGTGAACACCACTAGGTCTCCTTTCATCGGGTTCGCCTTATCTACCGTCTTATCCACCCTCAGATCTGCTTTAATTTCTGCTGAAGATCGATTATTCAGGAGATTTAGATCCGGGGTCGAAGCGGCAATTATCCGCGCGTTATTTAAATATTCATTAGTGGTTCCTGTAGGAGGATTAATGGTCGCTTCGATACTCAACTCTTTGGTTATCCCAGCGGCATTACTCATTACTCCGATGTCCCACACACCAGTCGTTTCACTGTAACCATTTCCTGCCGCAGTATGCGTAACATAGGTATAGCCAATAGGAAGGACATCTCTTATTTTTACGCCGCTAGTGGAAGCTCCAGAAGGGATACTTGCAACAACTTTAAAAATTACTTTATTTGGATCTGTGGGATGATTTTCTACACTTTTCACCACTCCGATATCTACGGGAGTTACGTTTGTAGACAATGTCACAGAAGAAGTCACAGGGGTGGTTACTTCGTTAGATACCACACTGGCTGTGTTTGTCCAATCTCCAGAAGCAGCATTATTTGTCCTAAAAGCAATAGTCGCACTTGCCCCTGGTGCAAGGGTTCCTATTTGCCATGTGATATTTCCTAACCCCGCTGTCCCATTAGGTAATGAATAGGATACTGTACCCTGCGTAGTGTAATAATTGGTTTGTGCTGCATCCATGGTAAAATTGAACCTTGTACCGGCCAAGTTATCTGTCAAAGTGGTATTTGTAGAAGGATGGGCACCGGTATTCGTCACCGTGACATAGAAAGTAGCCGCATTCCCTGTGGCTGTCCCCTGCCGAGAACCTGTTTTTTCAATACTTAGTGTAGTGGACACCACTGTTGTGGAGACCACTGAATTGTTGTATTTAATATTATTGGTAAAATCTGTATTTGCAGGATTTGAAATCGCCAAAGTTGGAAAAGCGGTATTCATGTTCGCTGCAGAAACATTTAAGTTAAGCGACTCCACTGGTGTGTGAATACCATTTGCTTCTTCAAATGGGTCTCTTGGTTTCTCAATGGTAATGGTATAGTTCGTTGCGTTTGGATCTTCCACATCATTATTCCGCATAATAGCTGCCCACATATTTACATTTGCAGGGGTATTCCCGGTAATGGTTACTGGAAAACTAAATCTTCCTTCTGATCCATTGGGCATATCCACTTCAATTTTATAGACATTTACAGCCGATAACGGCCCGAAAGTGGCAGTCCCTCTAAGTTGTGCCCCACCGGAAACAGGAGTAAATGTGGCCAAAGCCGGATTCACCGATGCTCCTAAAGGCATGTATAAAAAGAAGGTGGCTGTTCTCGATCCGACGGCATCAATGGGTCCATTGTTTCGGATCAGCACTTCGTAGTTCAACTGATCACCTATCTGAACTGAAGCCGGACCAGCGGTTTTAGTGATGCTTACTACTTCCAGATCAGCGGTTTTAAGTTCGATAGAAAGTCCGGTAATGGTTTCTACCTCCCCTGGTGCGTAACTCCAGGTATCAATGGTCTTGTTGTCTCCAAAATTATTATTCGCTGTATTTGCTGCCCCCCATTTATGTCCATTTGTTTTACTAGGAGAACCTCCTGTGGTATTATCAAAATCCACTGCAGGGGCTCCAGAAATATTATCATTATCCCAGAAAACACGGTCTTTAGACGGAGAAAAATAATTGTATGCATTATCTAACAATTCCAGGATCATTCCATTTGGATTATTCTCTACGTCAATCAATGGAAAGTGGACTTCGGCACCTGCTAACTGCGTACTAATAGATGACAGGGAAACACCCATCCCTACTTTTACCGCCGGGCTTGCTCCATCATAACCATCCCAGTAAATGCGATTGGCACCCACCACTGCCGGTCCTCTCAGATACCTTGTGGTGTAGGGGGCAGGTAATGGAATTACCACTTCATAACGGCCATTCACGTTACTGTTAAAAATGACATACCCTCCTTTAGGTCCTGATTGGCCCAATGTACCTTCACTTCCCACAAAAGCTAAATCCGTCATTTTTGGATTCACCCGGATTGGCTTTAACCAGTAACCCGAACGGGAGGTCGCTCCAGAGATGTCCCAAATATTCGTGGTCACCGGCATACTTGGATCCGGCAACGCATAAAACATCTTATGGGTAATGTGATTATTCGCAACATTATCAAAATTCCGAGGATCCCAAATACGTGGACTAATGCCCGCATAGGTAGAGTTACTTAAACTCTTATAAGTGGGTGTCGGATCGGTATCTACTTGATTCACTACTCCCTTGTTGTTCACAAAAAAGTTGAAGGACAATCCGTTCTGACCGTTATTATCCACATCATAGACAAACCCATCACTCGTCAGGGCATAAAACTTACCATAAAAACCATCCGGTCTCAATGGAGTAGCTGCATCGAAATAAATAGACCCGTTAAATACGGTTGTATAGGTTCTTCCGGTCACTGGTACATCTGCAGCACTCGTCACCGTGGCATCCCATGAGACAATAAATGCGGAACCGTTATAAGAACCAAAAGTGATCATGTTTTGGGTATCAATATTCCAAAAGGCATCACTTTGCATATTGATGTTCGTTTGGGTAGTGTTTCCGGAAGCTGCATTTGATGGAGAGACAAACTCCACCACCCAAACTCCTTCCTGACCTGCAGGCACTGTGATTGAATAGGAAGTATACCCATTCGGATTGCTCGCAGATTTTGGTCCTGCTAATTCTTCTACCCGACTGTTTATTCTTCCTGCAGTGGTTGAGTTTCCTGAGGTAAAGACCTGACCACTATTGGGGGCATACAGATTAATGGTTCCTGTTTGTTCTTTAACAAGTCCCTGTGCACTTGATCCTACATGAATTTTTTCTCCTGCCCGAGCATAGACATACGTCCGGCCCCAGTTAGGAAATGGGTCAAAGTTCTGATTGGATGTCGGCAAACGACTCACCAAAAGCGCCCTGTTTCCTACGGCGCCCAATTTGTAAAGGTCTTTTGATCCCGTTCCATGATAGGCATAAGTTGCATTTGCTGGTTGAATAACGACCATTCCATTTCCTCCTGCCCCACCAAGTATCGGACTGGCTCCTGTCGTACGATAAGCTCCACTTCCACCACCACCTGGTATAAACCCATTATTTCCCACTCCATTGGCAACATTGTGTCCGGCACCACCACCACCTCCTCCACTCACAGCCACCCCTGCGTTGGTTCCTGCACCAGGCGTGTTCCCAGGTGCGAATGGTCCTGCTGAAGATCCTCCTGAACCCGTGGCATTGGCGGCATTAACGGCACCATTTCCCCCTGCCCTGCCCGTTCCCGCTGTCCCCCCTGTTCCCGCAGTAGTGTTCGATCCGTTGGTCGCTCCATTTGCTGTTACCAGTGCTCCCGTTCCATTCTGGTTAGGGCCAAACCAAGAGGCTTGTCCATTGGCCCCATTGGGAACGCCTCCGGCTCCTACCTGGTAATAATATGTCTGACCAGGAGTAACGTTAAGCGTCAGTTTATTGTAAGCTCCTCCTCCTCCACCTGCTCCTCGGGTATTTGCCGCCGTAATCGATGCACCAGCTCCTCCACCTCCCCAAACTTCAATAGCAATGCTTGTCACACCTGCTGGAACTACATAAGAATAATTTGTTCCTGCAGTTGTTTGCTGAACAATCTGCGCCTTCACTGTCCCCCCTACAAAGGAAAAAAGAAGAAAGAAAAGAAGTACATACCTCATTTTACTGAAACCATCACCAAGCTCTCCCTTCTTTTCTACAAAGCTGATCTTAGTTATTTCTTTTAAATCTTTCTTCATACGATCTTTAAGCATTAATTGAATTAAGCACCTACGATTGTTTTTTATTATTTGGTTTACAGATATTATACTATATCTGTGGTTCTTTCGTTTATTTATTTCAAATGGAACGTTGTCAATAATCCCATTCACTTGTGGAAGCATTTACAGTGATCCGTTTTTATTTCAAAATGTTCAAAACATTTTTGATCGATTTTTGTTACCCATAAAGGAGGAGCCTAACAAGCTACTTAAGCACTCTTGTGTCCTTGCCTGACCTTTACTTGAGGAATAGATCGCACGATTCTTTTCGTGCGCTTACAGCTACTGATTATAAATACCTTTCAAAGGTCCGTTTTCATTCGCTAATGACTCGTTTCATCCATGTGGGATGGCGGTCAGCCCACATGGATGAAACGAGTTACTTACTCCGTTTTTCTCAAGCAGAAATAGATAAAACAAAAGATTTCCCTTATTAAATATGGAGTTTACGTCCCCTAAAAGAATCTTCAGGATGTTTTAAAGAGAAGGGGTGCGGAAGTCCTCAGTCCGACACAATGACAGTTTTTTTTTGCGTATTTACCCAATAAGAAATATTAAATAAACTACGATCGTTCAAAATTTATCGATACCACAAAAGGTAAATTATCGCAAATAGACTTTACCTTTTTTAAAAAAACAAATTCCCTTTAAAAAAGAATTTATAATTACGATGAGAATTGATTTCGATACTCGGAAGGTGTAACAGAAAGGATGGCTTTAAAGTTACGATTAAAAGAAACTTTCGAATTAAAACCGCTTCTTTCGGCCACTTCCTCGAGGTTGAGCTGATTTTCATTTTTAAGAAGTTGCTGCGCATAATTCACCCTGAATTGATTTACATAATCATAAAAACTCGTCTTCATCTGTAAACTGAACACCTGTGTTAGGTGATGTGATGGTGTATGCATGAGCAACGCTAACTTCTGAAGTGATAGGTCGGTCATGAGAAACACGCGCTTATTTTCCATCAGGTCTTCTAATTTATCCTGATAGTCAATCAATTGTTTTTCGGATAAAGTCGACTTTTCATATTTCACGGATGGCTCCTTCTTCACCCGATGGAGTAACAGCTCTGCCGGTGCCTCACTCAAGGGCTCAGCCTGGTGAAGTCTTAAAAAAATCAGACTGGTCTCGTATCGAAAAACCATCAGCGCAGAAACCAACATACAACAGTACATGATCGTGCGTATGAGGTCTGTGGCAGTGGGATTCGACACCACCCTTTGTTCAGAAAAAACAATGGATACAGTAATCATACTTACAAATATCAAAATGATGATGGCACTTAATCCGATTAATTTGCGTTGTTTGAATCTTATCTCTAAAGGCTTATCATTAAATATGATTGCCAAAATGGTGTAAAAGCTAAATGAAAAGGCCGTTACAATTAAAAGTGCCCGGTAGTAAATATTGATAAAATCAGAGGAAACGTTTACTACAGAAATCCCTATGAAAACAAGGCTGAAGCAGGCAAAGGGAGTACTATGCCATAAAATGACTTTTCTGGAAATTTTTTGTTCGGAAATGCTGATAAAGGCAAAATAAAGAAATGGACCATACATTAGGGCAAAAGGGGCGTAACGATCCAACCACACTTCTCTTACAAAAAATTGTTCTACAATCAGAATGTATAAAGCATGACATCCAAGATAGGCATTGTATGTCATTAACAAGCCATTGAATACGTTGAGCTTTCTTAGCTTATAAAGTAAAAATAAATTTACTGCAGAGATAACACAAATAGAAGTAAGTAAATATAAAATAGCGGAAAAATGCATCAGCGGGTAGGGCTAGTAAATTCGTGTTGCTGAAGGTATTCCAACGGTGTAAAGCCTGTAATCTCTTTAAAGTAGCGATTAAATGATGTTTTAGAGTTAAATCCGCAATCGTACGCGAGCGACTCGATTTTTAATCTTCCCCCTTCTTCTTTCAATCGGTTAATGGCATACTTTATACGATATTCGGCAACGAATTGATAGAAATTTTTCCCGATGTAGACATTGAACAATTGAGAAAAATAATATTTGGGAATGTCTAGGTCTTTGGAAAGCACCTCCAAAGAAAGCTCTGAATTGAGATAAGTATCTTCCTTTTCAAAATGCTGATAAATCTGATGAATAAAGCCTTCGGCTTGGTTCCCATTCAAACTGGAATTGGCATAACTTTGGTCTGGTTCCATCCCGTTATTTTCTTTCTGTTTGATCGTTTGCTCCACACCCATCGTCCCGATACTCATAAACCGGATTATGAATAAGGACATAATCAACAAAAACGAATACGTGAAAATCCGGTAGTCCAGTCCCATATCAATTTGGAATACGCCCCAACACAGATACATTGCCACATATAGGATGGAAATCATGATATAAAATCCACAAATGGAGACAAGAAGTTCACCTGATGGTCGAAGCGTATCTACTTTTCCTCGCTTGGAAAACACGTATATGGCGTATGCAACCAAGGAAAGAGGGATTACTAAAAAACTATTTTGGTAATACATGTAAAGGCTATTCTCCCAGGGGCTGGTAAAATCAGTTTTAAAAATGGTGAGGATATAAAAAGTAAGGTAGCATAAAAAGGGGATCAGGTGTTTATACACCTGAATAATAGTCAGGCGATGTCCCACCAAAGCGTGATAGGCATAGTACAAAAAAGAGCCAAACAAAAGCCAGGTAGGATTCCACAAATTATCGGCTGAAACAATTCCTTCGTCTGTAAAACGGATCTTATAAATCACATTACAGAGCGCGAGACACAGAATAACGAGCACGTTCACATAGAAGCTACTGATAGCTCTTCTGCATAAAGAATCCCTTCTAAGCGTATTTAGATGAAGCATAAAAGATAGCGCAATTTAATCCCCAAGCAAAAATAATATTTTTTATTAATTCCCCTAATTGAATTTTTAATTTCAAAAGCATTCCGAATAAACTTGCTTTTCTCTTTAATTTTTTGTATATTGAAGAATGTTCAAAAGATTAGCAGGAATTTTAATGCTGATCATCCTTATCGTTTTATGCAGTTCATGGGGATTTTTCGCTCACCGGAAGATCAATGAACTGGCCATTTTCACCCTTCCGCCCGATCTCTCTTCTTTCTATAAAACGCATCGTCATTATCTCCGGGAACATTCCACCGCACCGGATGCTCGACGTTATGTAGACAGCATGGAAGCCCCACGGCATTACCTCGATGTCGAAAATTTTGAAGAAGACATGGAGAATCTTGCCGTTACCTGGCAGGAAGCCGTCTCCAAATATGGAAAGCAGTTTCTCCAGAAAGAAGGCATTCTCCCCTGGCACATCCCCCTGGTATATGAGCGTCTCGTTAAAAGCTTTGAACAGGCGGACTTACCTGCGATACTGAAGCATTCTGCTGAATTGGGACATTATGTGGCAGACGCCCATGTGCCTTTACACACCACTCGTAATCATAATGGGCAACTGAGCAACCAACACGGCATTCATGCTTTTTGGGAGAGTCGCCTGCCTGAACTTTTCGCTCATCAATACTTATTTCTTCTAAAAAAGGCCACTTACCACGCCGACCCCCTCCTCGCTTCCTGGAACATTGTGAAGAAAAGCCATTCTCTTGTAAAAGAAGTACTTACTAAAGAAGCAGAATTAAAACACCTCTTTGGCAAGGATCAACAATACAGTTATGTAAAGCGGGGCAATGAACGCATTAAGACCTATTCTTTTCCCTATGCTTCTGCTTATCATCGGGCACTCAATGGAATGGTTGAACAACAAATGAAAGAGGCAATTTATCAGGTTGGATGCTTTTGGTATTCAGCATGGCTGGATGCCGGTCAACCGCCCATGGATAAACTGAAGACGGTTTCTGGAAAAAAAATAAAAAAACAGGAAAAGTCCATGAGGTATTCCCCCATTATTAAAAAGGAAGCAAGTACCCGTCAGCCCTGATCTTGCTGATCCGGTGAAGAAGGATCGAGGGCTTTCTTAACCAGAAGGGATTTCACACCCGCATATATGACCGGGACGAAGGTTCCTAATGCAATCACGACAATCAATACTTCAAAGTTACGTTCTACAAAAGGAATTTTTCCAAGCAGGTAACCCGCCAATAGCAAGCTGGTGATCCAGGCAATCCCTCCCACAAAATTGTATAAGGTAAATTTTCCAAAAGACATGTTCGATGCACCAGCCACAAAAGGAGCGACGGTTCTAAAAATCGGCAAAAACCGACTAAACACGATCGCCTTTGAACCATGCTTTTCAAAATAAGCATGCGACTGATGGTAATACTGAAGTTTTAAAATTTTATTTCCTTCCTTAAACACCTGTACGCCAAAATATTTACCCAGCCGGTAATTGACTGTATTTCCGGCAATAGCTGCCACACTAAGAATGAACATCATGAACCAGATATTGAGTCCGGTATCTCCCCCGGCCACCAGTGCCCCTACAGCGAAAAGCATCGAATCTCCGGGCAGAAAAGGGGTTACTACAAAGCCGGTTTCTGCAAAAATAATTGCGAACAAGATGAGGTAGGTCCAGGTTCTATACTCCTGCATAATCATCTCCAGCGTCTGCTTGGTATTGGTTAACAACTCCAATAAAAGGTTAAAGAATTCCAAAGTGGGTATATTTTATTTTTTTGCAAAATTAGCCATATCTTTTAGAGAAAAGACAGACTTGGAAAAAATGATACTAAAACTACATAGTCAGTTACTTCTGTCAGAAGAAGGAGCAAAAAGCTGCATAAAAACCGGGTTAACAGGATATGGCTTAGTAACTGTTATTTAGCATGACCGGCATGACCAGCATCAGCACATCCTCATTCTCGTCATTGGTCTGTGGAATTAGCAAGCCTGCACGATTGGGAGTAGAAAGCTCCAGAAGCACTTCTTCGCCTCCAAGGTTATTCAACATCTCAATTAAGAAACGTGCATTAAATCCGATTTCAAGATCCTCTCCTTCATATTGACAGCTAAGTCTTTCGTGCGCTTCATTTGCAAAATCCAGGTCCTCCGAAGAAATATTCAGTTCACTACCGTTAATTTTGAGACGTACTTGATGGGTGGTTTTATTTGCAAAAATCACCACTCTTCTTAGGGTATTCAGAAAAAGTGCGCGATCTACGACCAATTTATTCGGATTGTTGGTAGGGATTACTGCTTCATAATCTGGATAGCGTTCATCAATTAACCGGCAAACAAGGTGAATGTTTTCAAACTTAAAAAAGGCACTGGTATTGTTATAATCCACTGTCACGTTAACGTCAGTAGAAGGCAGGGCTGCTTTAAGTAAAGTGAGGGCTTTTTTAGGGAGAATGAATGAGGTTGCTTTATCCGCTTTACTATCATTTCTTCTGTACCTGACTAATTTATGAGCATCTGTTGCGACAAATGTAATGTGTTGCGGAGATAATTGACAAAACACACCAGTCATTGAGGGTCTTAACTCATCGTTACTCACGGCAAAGATGGTTTTGGTAATGGCTTCTGTTAATACAGATGCCGGCAGATGAACGGTAGATGCATTTTCGACCACCGGGATTTTAGGAAAATCTTCACCGTTCTCACCACTCAATTTGTATTTTCCATCCCCAGCACTGATCTCAATAGCAAAGGTAGAATCATCAATATTGAAGGAAATGGGTTGATCGGGCAATGTTTTCAGCGTATCCATCAATATTCTGGATGGCACGGCTACTTTTCCACCTTCTTTGGATTCAACAGCCAATGAGGTTGTCATACTGGTTTGTAAATCCGTGGCGGAAATCACCAGACTTCCGTCCTTAATTTCAAAAAGAAAATTTTCTAATATAGGCAACACAGTACTGCTGCTAGAAGCACCATTTACTGTTTGTAAATGCTTTAATAAAGTGGAGGTTGAAACTATAAATCTCATTGCTTGGTTTTAATTGCTATATAGTATGTTCAAAAATACAAAAATTACTTGGCATACTTATGTTTCCTATAATAATGTTGAAAAATCGCAAAAAATACTAACAACGCTAGCGGAATGCCTGTATTGATCCATTGCCATTTCCATTTTTCGTTCTTGATTTTCACCTTATCCAACAGACGTAATGGAATTTCCTTTTGCCGCAACTCCATCAATTCTTCTCCTCCAGTGAGGTAATCTGCCAAGTTCATTAAAAACGTTTTGTTTCCGTATTGCTGTTGGGAATACCGGTCGTAACCCAAAGGAAAAGGATTTTGACTGACCTGATCAAACTGATTACTAAAAAGATCGCCATCACCGATGACAACCATCGCTGTCGGCTCACTCCTTTCAGGAGCAGGATAGGCTTCCATGATCCCTTCAGGAACTGCCCGGTACTGAAAGACAGATTTAAACCGTCCTTCCAGTAAAAGAGCCACTCCTCTCGCTGCTTTTTCATGGGTTAATTCTGTTTTCAACTCATCACCTACCGCCTGTAGAGAAATCATCGCCGGTGTTTGGTATACCTGATGATAGGGCGAGCTTCTCAATAAATACTGTTTTTGAATTCCTTTCACGGGGATCGTATCCACGGTCCCCAAAAAATGTCCTCTTACCCCGTCTATATTTCTTACCAGCAAATGACTACTGTCAGGTTGCAACACCGGGTCGTAAGGCCATGGTGCAAGCTCAATCTGTTCATCTCCACGGTTTCCCGAAGCTACGGGAATAAGCGCTGAATGAAGATCTGCCAACAGATTGTAGTTAAGCCGCGCACCGTATTCAAATAACATGTCATCCACATTCAGATCGCGATTAGTCGCTACGTAAGGCTTGCCCGCCTCTAAATTTTCCCAACCCACATTGACCTGATCAATTAACCAAACCACTTTCCCCCCCTTCATGACAAAATAGTTGATTTTGAATTTCTCCAACTCACTTAATGCCTGCGTAGGTTTAGCCACAAAAAGCACCTTCATACTATCCAGACCTTCTTTCTGGATTAATTTCAAATCCACCCTACCCACATAGAAACGTTGCGAAAGAGTGGTAATTGCATCATAAAAATAAACATTATCGGGTTCCCCATTCCCTTCAGTAAAACCGATGGCCGGACTGGATCCATGGATAAGTGAGCGAATAGCAGAAGTAAACGTATACTCCAAATTTTGAATGGAACCGTTGATATTTTCATCATATCCACTTGCCGGGCCGCCCGACTTAGACAGGAGATTCACCGCCATGGAGCGATCGCCCGTTTCAATGAGTACCATCGGAAAAATCAACTTCTGACTCAATCCAATATCATTCCTGATATGAACCGTTGTTGGATGAATACCAATCTGTGCCAGTTCTCCTAATACAAGCTCTTGTTCATCCAGCGAACGACCTTCCAGGGGATTTTCATAAAGTATTTTCAATCTTGAAGGCGCATAAGCACGATAGTCTTGGAGTAATTCCTGCGTCGCCAGACGAAGCCTTTTAAAGGCGGCTGGCATATCTCCTTCCAGGAACAAAGTAATGGTGATTTCTTGCGGACTTTCTTCCATCAACTTTTTGGTCTGAGGACGCAAGGTATAGCGCTTTTCATTCGTCAGATCCCATCGAAAAAAAACCATTTCTGACAACCAGTGAAGCAGAAAAACCGCCAACACCAAAAAAAGGAAAGAAAGAAGTCCTGATTTCTTCACCAATTCCTCCTTCCAATGATCCAACGGGTCAAGCCAAGAAAAAGCAGATTGAAACTTAAAAAATACATCACATCCCGCGTGTCTATTACCCCTCTACTCATCGACTCAAAATGAAAATGTATGCCCAATCGTTCTACAAAACTGCTCCAGGAGGAGTTCTCCAATAAGACAGATAAAGATCTCCAACCAAAAAAACTAAAGAAACAGATAAAAACGGCCAATGCGAAAGCAATGACCTGATTTTTTGTAAGCGAGGAACTAAATATACCGATGGAAGTGAAAACGCTGGCAAGAAATAACAACCCCAGATAGGACCCCGTCACTGCTCCTCCATCCACGTTTCCCTTTGGCATTCCCAATTGCAAGATGCTGTAGTAATAAATGAACGTAGGTAAGAGTGCGATAGAAATCAGGCTGAGACAAGCGGCATATTTAGCACCTATAATTTGCCAGTCGGTTAGGGGCCTGGTAGCCAACAGCACATAGGTCCCTTCCTTTCGTTCCTCGGCAAAAGAACGCATCGCAATGGCCGGAACAAAAAAGACAAAGATGAAAGGCACCAGGTTAAAAAACCCGTTCATCTCGGCATATCCATAATTTAAAATGGAGGTTTCCGGAAACACCCAAAGCAATAAGGCGCAGGCCAAAAGAAAGAGACCTATCACAAAATAGGCCATCATGGAGTTCAGGAAACTTAATAATTCTCGTTTAAAAACTGCGTACATCATCTCGTTTCAACCAATCTTTCACCGAAACACTTCACATAAGAAATTCCCCGATGACCGGAGAAAACATTAAAACCCGAAAGAATAAGCGGCTCTTATCCCTACAAAAGTCGAATTACCATTCATCGACCACAGTTCGTACCTCAATCCCAATTCCACCGCATTGTGGTTGCTAACGGCGAAAGATGCTCCTGCCCCTGCGGCCAAAGCCAATGCAGTAGCCCTTCCGGTCTCAGAAGTAATGGCAGCACCACCTTCTGCAGTTCCGTAATAATTCTTCTTAAAATAATACTTCAATCCCGCTTTTACAGGAAAAACTGAAGAATCCTTAAACTCATACCCCCACGGTTCCCAGATATCTCTATATGTCTGGCTGTATTTCATCAATAAATAGCCCGCAGACGCGGTCACGTTAAGTTGTGGGCGGAGGTTGTATTCTCCCTGGATCGATGCGCCGTATCCCAGATTTGTAGAAAGAGCCAAATCGCCCGTGGGTAGTGCAAAATCTGCTCCGATACTGATTTTACGAACTGCGCCTTCTGTTTGAGCCATTGAAACGCCCGTAATCAGACTAAGGGCAAAAATTAAAGATAAAATTTTCTTCATTGAATGATGGTTAATTTTAGAATCTCCCCCGAAAGACAGACTCTCTAAAGGAAATTACTATTTCATTACAATAATAACTAAATTGATGCATTAAAAAACAAATAATTCAATTATTATCTCAGGGTATAGGCCGCTTTAAGTGCCACAAATGAAAAAGTAGTGTAACTCGACTGGTCAATGCTATTTAGCCTGGCCTTACCGGTCCATCCCTCGTAACGAATCCCCAGATCAAGCAGGGAGCGGTTATGTCTACTCCGGATCATAGACCCAAAACCGGGCGACCAGACCAGAGTGGTATTCCCACCGTCTCTAACAGGCAGGGCCGCTCCTAACTGTCCTTCGATATAAAAATTGTCTCCCGAATAGTATTTGACACCTCCTTTCAGAGGCAAACTGATCATAGTGGCCTGACGATTTCCAAATAGCTTACGCCCCCGGAAAGCGGTGAACACTCCCTGGCCCGTTAGGGCCCAGTCGGGCGATAGTGCGAGTTCTCCTTTTAAGGAAAGTCCAGCCCCGATGGAACGCACATTTGAAGAATTCCCTGCCGGAAAATACAATTCCGGACCTATCTGAATGCTGTGCCCTAAGCCTGGGCCTCCTCTTTCCTGTGTTTTTCCTGTTCCCACCAACAACCAGGCGAGTAAAATAATTAATCCCGTTCTTTTCATTTATGCCACATTTTAATCATTCCCTTCACCGCCCACTCAGGGCCGCCCCTTCACGCTAGTCCTGATCGCAGGGAAACTACAATAATAAAAAAACATCCGGCATCTGCGAAGCTTTTTTAGCATTGGAACGTTGTTTCCGGATAAAATGTTACGCAAACAGTTAAAAACCTGCTTGTCGCCAATGTTATCCTGACACACGTACAAGTGCCTATAGCAAAGACCGGCTTTTAGGAGGTTGTAAGTGCTTTAAATACCTCTTCCAGCGAATTTGTTTGATGCAAGGCCTTTAATTCCTCTATTGGCGCAGAGGCAATCATTTTCCCATGGTGAATCACAATGACATCTTCGCAAATGGCCTCCACTTCCTGCATGATATGTGTAGATAAAATAATGGTTTTATTTTCTGCCAGCTGTTTGATCAGTTGCCGGATATCACTCAATTGATTTGGATCCATCCCGGAGGTGGGTTCATCCAGCACCAATACCTTGGGATCATGAATGATCGCCTGCGCCAGACCCACCCGTTGTTTATAGCCTTTGGAGAGCATATGAATTTTTTTATGTTGTTCCCGACTTAACCCTACTTGTTCGATTATATCATCGACCCGTTTTTTCAATCGTTTTAACCCGTAGGTCTGCCCTACAAAAGTCAGAAACTCCCGAACATACATATCCGCATACAAGGGGGTATTTTCAGGGAGATAACCTATCTGCCTTTTCACTTCCACTGCTTCCCGTTTCAGCTCTTTCCCTTCAATAAAAATACAACCTCCTGACGGCTCCATGTATCCCGTAATCATTCGCATCGTACTGGATTTTCCTGCACCATTCGGGCCTAATAAACCTAAAATACGCCCAGAACGCGCTTCAAAACTGAGGTTGTTTACGGCGATTTGATCTCCGTAAGATTTACTTAATTGCTCAACTACAATGCTCAATCTACTTTCTTGTTAACTGTTTTAATTTTAACTGATGCTTTTGACGGTACGCATCAAATTGTTTTCCTGCCAGTAATACCTCATCTGTAGACAAGATGTCTGCTCCTCCTTCGAGAAGTTTACCAAAAACATTCCCTTCAGGATTTGCTTTTGCACTTCGGTCAAGGTTTCCCATAGTCCCAAGAATCGATTTAATACCGTGTTTTCTAAGATAGGTATAATATTCCGGATCGGGCGCAGAAGTTCCTACAAAAGCAACCATTCGGTTATCAGGCACCCCCGCTGCACGCAGACGTTCAATGTCGGCCACGCTTCTTGCCGATACAGAGATCATTAAATCAGGAGCTAAACGATGTACTTCTGCAGCCTGGTTCACATTATACGTAATCACAATGACATTGCTTTCAGACTTGGTTTGACGAATCCCTGCCACGATCTTTTCGTAAGGAACTCCTCTCTTCACATCGATCGTATAAATCACTTTTCCTTTTCCCCAGGCGAGCACCTCCAGGAAAGTAGGAATGGAATAAGGGGTCTCCTTTCCTTCGGCATCCTTTAGTTTAAGTTTTTTAAGATCGGTGTAAAGTTGTTCAGAAACAGGGCCCGTCCCATTGGTTGTCCTGTCTAAACGGTGGTCATGCATTAACACCAATACCGAATCTTTCGAAAGACTGACATCAAATTCAATGATTGCAGGTTGTGTGGCAATGGTGTGTTCGAAGGTGGCGATGGCATTTTCGGGGAAGTCGGCCTGAGGCCCGCCGCGGTGAGCACTGATCAGCGGGAAAGAACCGGTTTTACCATTCAGAAAATCGTAAAACTCCTGCGTACTTTTAAACGATATATAATAACGTTGCACCGGCTGAAAAGCCAGCAGAAAAAGGGCTAACAGCGCCCCTAAAAGAAAAGCATTTTTTTTCATTAATTCCATATATTTTTTTTCAAAAAACTGGTTAACAATTACTTAACATTAGAAAAACCATTTTTATCGGTCAAAAATAAACCAAATGTTCAAAAGTCAAAATGAAAAATTCTTCAGCCACTGTCTTGCGGACATCAGCGCTGTTTTGTAAAATAAGTTTTACGAAACAAGGGCTTTTGAAGAGCAGAAAGTAATTGATTGACCGATGAAGTAAATATTGCCTTATTTGCTATATTTGCTGCATTATGGCAAAAACAAGCGAAGAACAATTTAAAAATGTCATCTCGCATGCAAAGGAATATGGCTTCGTATTTCAGAGCAGCGAAATTTATGACGGATTAAGTGCCGTGTATGATTACGGACAACTGGGTGCCGAGTTAAAAAACAACCTCAAAACCTATTGGTGGAAAGCAATGGTTCAATTACATGAAAACATTGTGGGCATCGATTCGGCCATTTTCATGCATCCTAAAATCTGGAAAGCCAGTGGTCACGTAGATGGGTTTAATGACCCAATGATCGATAATAAAGATTCTAAAAAAAGATACCGCGCAGACCAACTGCTGGAAGATAAAATTAGTCGTTACGAGAAAGACGGCAAGACCAACAAAGCCGCTGAACTACAGAGCGCCATGGATGAGGCATTAAAGACCGAAAACCTGGAAGAATTAAAGCGACTAATTGAAGCTCATGACATTGTTTGTCCCGTTAGCGGCACTAAAAACTGGACGGAAGTCAGGCAGTTTAACCTCATGTTCAACACCCAATTTGGTGCTACCGCCGAGGGAAGTGAAATCGTTTATCTCCGTCCTGAAACAGCGCAAGGAATTTTTGTCAACTTCCTCAATGTGCAGAAAACCGGTCGTATGAAAATTCCTTTTGGAATTGCTCAAATTGGAAAAGCATTCAGGAATGAAGTCATTGCCCGTCAATTCATCATGCGAATGCGTGAGTTCGAACAAATGGAGATGCAATTCTTCGTCAGACCCGGAGAAGATAAAAAGTGGTTTGCCTACTGGAAAGAAGCCCGTTTAAAATGGCATCAGGCATTGGGTACGCCCGCTGAAAAATACCGGTTCCACGACCATGTGAAACTGGCGCATTATGCCAATGCCGCTACCGATATCGAATTTGAATTTCCTTTCGGTTTCAAAGAAGTAGAAGGAATCCATAGTCGTACAGATTTTGACCTTAGCCAACATCAGGAATATTCAGGAAAGAAAATGCAATATTTTGACAACGACCTGAATGAAGAGGGAAAACCATATGGCAATTATGTACCGTATGTGATTGAAACCTCTATTGGTTTGGATCGTTTATTCCTGTTAACACTGATCAATGCGCTGGAAGAAGAAGATCTCAGTACTGAAGATAAACAAGACAGCCGCACTCTCCTTCGTTTACACCCTGCTCTGGCACCTGTAAAGGCCGCCATCTTTCCCCTTACAAAAAAAGATGGATTGCCTGAAAAAGCCAGAGAAATCATGGATCAGTTAAAATTTGATTTTAGCTGCGTTTACGAAGAGAAAGATGCCATTGGAAAACGGTATCGCCGCCAAGATGCCATCGGAACACCTTTCTGTATCACCGTTGATCATCAGACCTTAGAAGACAATACGGTGACCATCAGGCATCGCGACAGCATGGAGCAACAGCGCATCGCCATTGAGGATTTGCATTTTACCATTGACAGTAAAGTGAGTTGGAAAAGGTTACTTCACCTGCTTTCATAATTGCGGCCTTCTCTACATAAAAAAAGCGACCTTTTAGGCCGCTTTTTTTATTGGGCAAGATACCATTGATGCTGGTCTACTCTGGAGACGCCAGGCCGACCTATGGCTGTTAACAGCCTACGCGCCCCAACTAATGTAGGGGATTGTCCAGAGTCGTAGTGTTCTATTCCCGGAATGAGACTGGATATCTTCACCATGCCAGCTGCCTGGATAAAATCTCCATGCCCTATGTAAATAGCCGTATGGGTAATTCTTCCTCCATTTAGCCCTCTGGCTTTAGCAGCCGAAAAAAAAAGTAAATCTCCCGGAAGAAGGTTATTCAGACATTTTTGCACATCAATGCTATCTTTCGTCATCACATCCACCGGTTCTCCCACCAGTACCTGCTGAGAGGCATCCCTTGGTATGATCACTCCATTTAGAAAAAAACTGGTCTTGGTAAAACCACTGCAGTCCATCCCCTTTCCGGAAGTACCTCCCCATAAGTAAGGAACTCCCAAAAAGCGATGGGCAGTTTCAAGGAGCTCTTTGGCCTGGGGATTCGATTTTTTGACCCATTTTTCATACGATTGTACGTCTTTCTTAGAAACATAGGCCTCTCTTCCGTCCGGGAAAGCCACTTTATAATAAAACCCCGCGTCTCCTACTCTTCTAAGAATATTCCCGGCTACCAGATCAGACACTCTTATTTCTGCCGGTGCAGGCCGTTGATAGGCATGCCCGTAATCTGCGGTAAAAACCAGTTTGGGTGCCTTCTGCCAATGATCAAAGTCGATCTTATCCATTAACTTTATACCTCCCCCATCGACCCAAGCAAGGTATCCGTCCGGACTGCGAACAAGGTAAAAACCTCCCTGTCTCTTTAAGACCTGCAAAGGCGTTCCCAAAAGCGTTTGGGTCATCAATTCGGCGCCATGCTGCGGGAGACTGCGGTGATTACTCACAGACAAGTTACTCACGGCATATCCCTGACCCTTTAAAGACTCATCAGGCAGCAGGCGGGTGCGGATGGGCAAAGAAAATGATGTCCCATTCAATTCAAATGCCTCCAACGCTGCTGAAGAAGTACTTTCCAGAAAAATAGTATCCCTTTTGACATCTACCTGAAAAAACTCCGATCGTTTATCCGGCGCATATTCCTTTTGAATTTTTTGAGCCAGAAGCCGGTAAGCGACGGTATCCTGCTGAGCAAAAACACGGATGCTCAAACACATCCACAGACATAAACTAACAATGCGCATGCTATAAAAATATTTCGTCAATAAAAGCAAATCTAAAGACACTTTCCCTTCCCAAATACAATTATTACACTTTTTCATCAGAAGGACTATATTTTTTATATATTTTTGACGATCTGCCTTCATTTTTTCACTCATAAAAAGAAAAATATGTTAAAAAAATTACCTCTACCCTTATGGACGATCCTTATTCCTGTGCTTGCGTGGGTATCTTACCTCTGCCCACTCACCTCACTCGGAAGCATCTATACTATTTTACTCACCGCCTTACTCATTGGGAGTGTGTTAGCGGCTGTCCATCATGCAGAGGTAGTCGCTCACAAAGTGGGCGAACCTTTCGGAACCCTTTTACTGGCACTGGCCATTACCGTAATCGAAGTAGCTCTGATTGTATCGTTAATGCTTACCGGCGGACCTGAAACTACCGCTTTAGCGCGCGATACTGTTTTTGCGGCAGTCATGATTATCATGACGGGGATGATCGGTCTTTGCTTATTAGTGGGCGGGGTCAAATACCGGGAACAGGTATTTAGTCTTACAGGAGTAAAAGCAGCCCTCGTGACACTCAGTGCCATTTTGGTACTTACCCTGATTCTTCCGAACTACACCACTTCGGTCCCGGGACCCTTTTATAACAAGGCGCAGCTTGGCTTTGTAGCCATCATTTCTCTCATTTTATATGGCACTTTTGTCTTGGTACAGGCGGTTCGTCACCGCGACTTCTTCCTTCCGCCGGGAGACGATGGAAATGAAGATGTGCATGCAGCGCCACCCACACTTCAAACGGCACTTTTAAGTGGTCTTTTGCTGTTGGTATGTCTGGGCATTGTGGTATTATTGGCAAAAGCGCTGGCTCCGGATATTGAAAATGCCGTGATCGAAGCAGGTGCACCAAAATCGTTAGTGGGGGTCATCATTGCAGCGGTAGTTTTGTTACCAGAAGGATTGGCAGCTTATCGTGCTGCTAAAAAGAATCGTCTACAAACCAGTCTTAACCTTGCTTTGGGCTCGGCGCTGGCCAGTATTGGGTTAACTATCCCGGCCGTAGCCGTCGTGGCCATGATCACAGGAATGACCATAACTCTGGGAATCGATATGAAGTCCACCGTACTGCTGTTGTTAACTCAGTTTACCCTCATGCTCTCTTTAGGCTATGGCCGAACAAATATTCTACAGGGAGTCGTTCTGTTGGTTATCTTTGCCGCTTATTTGTTCACCATTATTGCCCCTTAAGAGTCCGGCTTCTCCGAGCGGGACAGTACAGGATATTCACACATGAAAGTTAGATCTTCCAAGGAAATCTCACCTCACGGGCTGCTTCTCTATCGGCTGTTGCTAGTCATGCTGGCCTATACGCTCTGTAGGTTGGGATTCCTGTTCAGTAACTGGGAGCTGTTTCAGCACATGAATTTCGCAGAGACAGCCTACGCTTTTGCCGGAGGATTAAAATTTGATGTGGTTGCCGTATTATACATTAACGCCATTTATATAGCTGCGCAGTTAATTCCTTTTCCATTCCGGTATCAGACCGTCTATCAAAAGCTGTCCGATGCTTGGTTTTTGTTAAGTAATGGCATCGGGTTTCTCGCCAATTTTTCGGACTTTGTCTATTATAAATATACCTTAAAGCGGACCACGGCCAGTGTGTTTGATCAGTTCTCGAACGAGCAGAATAAACTGAAGTTATTAACGGATTTCATTGCAGACTTCTGGGCACTCTCTCTTGTCTTTATCCTTCTCCTGTGGCTTTTCAGGTATGCCATGCAAAAAGTAAAAATAGCAAAACCAAACCATTTTACTATTCGAACATTTCTGCTTCACACCCTACTTTTAGGACTAAGCGCTGCTTTGTTTGTCATAGGAGTACGAGGGGGTTGGAGACATAGCACGCGCCCCATCACCCTCAGTAATGCCGGCGATTTCGTGAAGTCGCCCGGAGATATGGCCCTGGTGTTAAACACCCCATTCTCCATTATCAGGACACTGAAAGCTGCCGAGTTAAAGCCGGTAGATTATTTTGACGAAAAGACCCTCACCGCCCTCTATCAGCCCATCCATCTCCCTGTTGCCGAAGCGAATTTCAAGCCTCTGAATGTGGTTTTCCTCATCATTGAAAGCCTTGGAAAAGAACATGTGGGAGCATTAAATACCGATTTACAGGACGGGCATTATAAAGGATATACCCCTTTTATCGATAGCTTGGTAAGGGAAAGTTTTACTTCTACAGCTACCTATGCCAACGGCCGAAAGTCGATCGACGCGCTGCCTTCCATTATCTCAGGTATACCCTCCATTCGAGAACCGTACGTCTTATCGGCCTACTCGGGTAACAAAACTACGAGCATTGCGCAGCTGCTGGGTGAAAAAGGCTACGAAACGGCTTTCTTTCATGGCGCTCCAAATGGATCAATGGGTTTTTCCGCCTATACAAATCTGGCAGGTATCAAACGATACTATGGAAAGAACGAATATGCAAAGAATGAAGATTTTGACGGAATTTGGGGGATTTGGGATGAACCCTTTTTACAATACACCGCACATACGTTGATGAAACTTCCCCAGCCCTTCTTTGCGGCCTTTTTTTCGGTATCCTCTCACCATCCTTTTAAAGTTCCCGCTGCCTATACAGGTAAATTCCCTAAAGGTCCCTTACCGGTGCAAGAACCCATCGGCTATACAGATTATGCTTTAAAGCGTTTTTTTGAAACAGCTTCAAAAATGCCCTGGTTCCGGCAAACCCTTTTTGTACTGTGTGCGGACCACGCCACCGTTTCACACTTTCCCGAATACCAGACCATCCAGGGTTCCTATTCCATTCCAATTTTATTCTACTACCCGGGCGGAAATCTCAAGGGAAAAACGGACAAAATTATTCAACAGATTGACATTATGCCCACTGTATTGAATTACCTGCAATACGATCAACCTTATTTTGCATTTGGCTTTGATGCCTTATCGACGGAAAAAAATAATTTTGCCATCAACAATAATGATGGAAATTATCAGTTTTACCAGGGAGATTACCTATTAATTAACGATGGCAAGGTATCTTCCTCTCTTTACAATCTGAAAGAAGACCGACTAAATAAAAAGAACCTGATTCACCTTGCCCTTCCTGTAAAAGAACAAATGGAGACCTCGCTAAAAGCGTTCATTCAGCAATACAACCACCGTATGATTCATAATCGCTTAACCGTTAATCCATGAGAAAACGGGCCCTTCAGATCATCGATTTTTTTTACCCGCCATTCCGTTCATGGCTGTCTCTTCCTACGTTCCGCTACTTAGCTTCAGGCGGGATTACAGCAGCAAGCGGGGTGATTGGTTATTTCATTATTTACAATTTTCTATTGCATCAGCAGGACGTTGTGATTGGAGAATACCTAGTGACGGCACACATTGCTGCCTTGGCGATCGAATCCGTCAGTACATTTTGCATCGGCTTCATGCTCAATAAATACCTGGTATTTACCCAGTCCAATCTGAAAGGGCGAATCCAACTTTTCCGCTACGCTACCGTGGTCATGACCAATGTGCTATTGAACTATGCATTAATGAAAATTCTGGTCGAAGGTTTTCATTTTTATCCCTCTGTTGCCAAAGCATTGATTACGCTGGTGTTGGCCATTTTCAGTTATTTCTCTCAAAAATATTTTTCCTTCCGTGTAAAAAAGACTCCTTGATTAGCCCTTTTAGCAGGGGACACCTCCTCTGCCATATTTAAGGCAAAAGCCTTTCTATATTTGGATTCATAGCCTAAAGACACTATTTTTAACCATTCCAAATACAGTAGGCGAATGAGTGATTTTAATGATTTTAACAACCCACAGGTAGCTAAATTACCCAAACATCTGAGGCAATTTATCGTTGACCAGTGCTACGAAAAATATACCCCCATTGATCAGGCCGTATGGCGATATGTGATGCGTCAGAATTACAGTTACTTGAAACATGTTGCTTATTATCCCTATATCAAAGGATTGCAGCGGGCAGGGTTGAGCATTGAACATATTCCAGACCTGCAAACCATGAACGACAATCTGGGTAAAATTGGCTGGGGTGCAGTCACTGTAGATGGTTTCATTCCTCCGGCTGCCTTTATGGAGTACCAGGCTTACCGGGTACTGGTCATTGCCGCAGATATCCGACAGCTCAATCACATTGAATATACCCCCGCCCCGGACATTATTCATGAAAGTGCTGGGCATGCGCCTATCATCGCAGATACGGATTACCATAATTACCTCAGTTATTTTGGATCCATCGGTGCGAAGGCGATGTTCTCCAGTCAGGATTTCGAACTCTATGAAGCCATCCGAAAGCTTTCCATCTTAAAGGAAAGTGCAGATAGTGAAGTTCATGAAATTGCAGCAGCAGAGAAGCACCTGCAATTTGTCGCCGAGAACATGGGCGAGCCTTCAGAAATGGCCCTGTTAGGGCGTCTACACTGGTGGACGGTAGAGTATGGATTAATTGGCACATTGGAAAATCCAAAAATTTACGGTGCAGGTCTGCTCTCCTCCATTGGAGAAAGCGCTTCCTGTATGCAATCCGACGTAAAAAAAATTCCGTATACGATCGACACCGTTCATTACCCGTACGACATTACCAAGCCGCAACCACAGTTGTTTGTTACCCCTACTTTTCAGAACCTTATTGATGTTCTTGAACAGTTTGCCGATACCATGGCCTTTCGAAGAGGAGGAACTGAAAGTATCCTCAAAGCCATTGAATGCAAAAATCCAAGTACGGCAGTTTATAGCTCCGGACTTCAGGTGACGGGTACTTTTACCGATGCAGGCATCGATACTCAGAATCAGCTCACTTTTATCAAAACGAACGGGCCATCGGCACTAGCCTTCAATCACAAAGAGTTGAAAGGACATGGAAAGACCTATCATCGGGACGGCTTTTCTTCGCCGGTGGGCCTGCTAAAAGGAAATTCACTTCCTTTAGAAGCGCATGGCATGGAAGAACTGGAAAAGTTAGGCTTGGTGAAAGGACAACCAGCGCTCCTTACATTTGAAAGTGGCATCTCCGTTCAAGGAACCGTCGTTGACCTTTTATTCGCTGAAAACCGCTTGTTATTGGTCACATGGAAGGATTGTACGGTGAAAGAAGCCAATGGACATGTGTTGTTTCAACCAGAATGGGGGACCTATGACATGGCGGTAGGAGAAAAAATCATTTCCGTATTCAATGGCGCAGCCGATAAAGACCAGTACGAAGAAATTACCTTTGTGAGTGAGCAAAAAACACATCAGTTACAGTACGATGAAGCCACCCGTCGTTTGCATCGCCTGTATCAACAGGTAAGGGATATCAGGGAACAGCAGCAGGGGGAGGAAGAGATTCCTAGCATTTTCGAAACCCTGAAATCGGATTACCGTCAAGACTGGTTATGTGCGTTACAATTGCTGGAAATTGTGTACCATAGAGCCATTAACCCGGATCTGGAGAAAGAAATCCGGGTTTACTTGGAAGTAAAGGCAGCGACTGAAAAAGAGTATACGAAACTCATTAACGATGGGTTTCATGTCATTGCCAACCCCGTTACGCAACTTATTCTACAGGATGAATAAGCGACCATTCATTAAAAAAAAACAGAAATTTCTCTCTTAAAGAAGATTCATCAACCCATGAATATTATCATTACGGGTGCCAGTAGCGGAATTGGTTTTGAGACCGCCCTGGCCTTTTCACTCGATAGCCAAAATAAGGTCCTATGCCTTGCCCGTTCAGCGGATAAGCTCCGAAAGCTACATGAAATTGCCACAGCAATCAATCCGGACTGTCAGTTATTACCGGTGGCTTTCGATCTGGTCCATGACGATTACCAGGCACTGATTCCTTTTATTCGCGAACGATTGGGCAAAGTGGATATCCTCATTAACAATGCCGGCCTGCTTATCAACAAACCCTTTATGGAAACCGATGAAAATGATCTCGCACATATGCTGCACTACAACGTGATCAGTCATTTTAAGCTGATCAAGGCAACGCTTCCTTTTATGGAAAAAGGAGGACACATTGTCAACATCGGCAGTATGGGGGGCTATCAAGGCAGTGTTAAGTTTGGGGGATTAGCCGCATACTCAGCCAGCAAAGCCGCTTTGCACACCTTAACGGAATGCATGGCTGCTGAATTGGTGGACACAGGAATAAAGATCAATTGCCTGGCTCTTGGGTCCGCACAAACCGAAATGCTGGAAGCCGCCTTCCCAGGTTACGAAAGCCCGGTGTTGGCGTTTGAAATGGGAGAATATGTTGCGGATTTTGCAAAAAAAGGCCATCGTTTTTTTAATGGAAAAGTATTGCCTGTCGCTATCAGCACCCCTTAAGCATAAGTTTTCCACATTTCTATTAAATTAAAAAAAATGTTTATATTTGTTAGATAATCCCTTATGAAGCAACTCATTATCACTCTGGTTTTCGTTCTTGGCCTGCAACTGAGCAGTTCTGCACAGAGCAACACCCTGCCTCAGCAATACCAGCAAATGATGGAGAAGATCCTCCATAAGATTCCTGCTACCCAGAGTAACCCCGCTTCTCCGTTGTTAGACTTTGCGAAGAGCCTGATAGGTATCCCTTATCGCTATGCGTCCAGCAATCCACAGAGAGGCTTTGATTGTTCTGGTTTTGTAAGTTACGTTTATCAACAATTTGGTTTCACTGGCGCCCGTTCTTCGGCTGATTTTGCGAAAAAGGGAAAAGCGGTTAAACTGGCCGATGCCAAAGTAGGAGACATTTTAGTCTTCACAGGTTCGAATGCCAAAGTTAGAAAACCAGGTCATGTGGGCATCATCTATTCCAAAGATGAAAATGGGAAAATCAAATTTATTCATTCCTCTTCCGGAAAGGCCAAAGGCGTCACCATCACCGATTTAGAGGGTTATTACAAGAATCGCTTGTTGAAAGCGGTTACTGTGGTCGAATAACCTCCGCTCTTTTTACCCTCCTGCACTGAATTGCTCCTATTTTTTATTCCTGTTCATTTTTCGTGCTTTTCTAATAAAGCGCTTAGGGTGGTTTGTCTACTTAGAAAGGCATTAACAAAAGCTTTAAGGCTTCCCAATTCCTATTTTGCTCCAGCCATTGGTGTGCCAATAGGTGAATTTCACGTTCTCTTTGCGTGGAGTCTCCAATCGTGGCATCGAGGATTTCTTTCACTTCCGGCTGAAGGCGCATTTCTTCCAGTATCTCGTCATCGGGCAGCTGTTCGATATTCCCCAATTTACCCAGGTCATTTCCCGTCAGCACTGAGGATAAACGAATAGAGGATGGCAAGGCATCAATTCCTATCCCCAGCGTAGTGAGGGGTTTGGCAACTTTAAAAAGGTTTTCGTCGGTGATACGGCAATACCAGTCGCCTCCTAAACGAGCAACCAGGTCAATCTTTACCTGATCAATCTTACCTTCTTGGTCCAATACATCTTCCCGGATATGAATAAACTTAATTTCGGCGACCACCAGGTTGCCTGCACCATGCTTATCTCCCAGCGGGATCACTTCCTTTACCAGGCATTCCAACTGTACAGGGGCTTCCGCTACCCGGGGAGGTTTTACGGAAACTGAGTCCAGCATCGTCAACCCCGCCTTTTCAAATTCATTGATGCCTTTGGCATACTCCGTACTTGACAGACTGGTTTGCTGCACCATGTCATAATTCACAATATTGATGACACACTCTCTTACCTCCTGTACATTTTCCAGGGTATGCTTCGTGGTATTATCGCGTACGCGTCTGGCTGGTGAAAACACACATACCGGGGGGTTGGAGCTAAAAAGATTAAAAAAACTAAAGGGACTTAAGTTGACATTCCCGGCTGCATCCACTGTGGAAGCAAGACAGATAGGTCTGGGCGCAATGGCATACTGAAGGTAATTCTGCAACTGAACCGGGGAAAGATCTTTACATTCGAGTGTTCGCATAGGAAATTGGATGAAAAAAGGATGACCCGGGGGAAAGAATGTCCCCCGGGTTTGCCGTACTAAAAAGTCGGCCGACTTCTATTTATGATTTTTTTAGTGCTAAAATCGAAAAATCGGTATTTACACGAGTAATGACATTGGTTAATACGCCGAGTCCGGTAATTTCCATTTCCACCTGATCACCTTCCTGTAACCATTGAACCGGGTAATCGGGGTTGTTAAGAAGTCCCGTACCGTTTAATTCCAAGAAGCAACCGGTTCCGACGGTTCCTGATCCGATCACATCCCCGGGAAGAATGTCGACCCCATAGGCGCATCGTTCGATAATTTCAGCAAAGGTCCAGTCCATATCGGCCATGTTTCCAGAAGAAACTTCGACACCATTCACACGGCATTTCATGGAAAGTTGATAATTGTTTCCTACATGGTTTGGCTTGGCAGGCACAAGGTAGGGTGCCAGTTCATCCGGGGTCACTAACCAAGGGCCAATGACGGTAGAAAAATCTTTCCCTTTTGCTGGGCCGAGGTTCAGTAACATTTCTTCCATTTGCAGGGTTCTAGCACTCATATCATTCATAATCATGTAGCCGGCGATGTAAGAATCGGCTTCTTCGGCACGGATATTCCGGCCTTTCTTTCCGATCACGACTGCCACTTCCAACTCAAAATCAAGTTTCTGGAAGTGATCGGGCATGCATGGAATTTCACCAGGCCCCTGGATGGCATTGTGATTTGTAAAATAAAAAATCGGGTATTGATCAAACTCAGGAATCATGTCTACACGTCGGTTTCTTCTGGCCGCTGCGACATGTTGTCTAAACGCATATCCATCTCTACAGGAAGTTGGATGCGGAACGGGCGCAAGCAGTTCATAAAAGACTTCTTCTTTCGCAGTTCTTTTTCCCTGGGTAATTTCTTCATAGACCCCTCTGGCACGCTCCATCAATGGCTCTCCTCCCTGTAAAAAAGCGTTCATCTGATCCGGGATTAACTTATCACAAGAATGAAGATTGTAAATGTGACCATTGATATAGATACCGAGGTGTTCCCGGTCTTCCGTTTTATAAGAAACTAATTTCATACGCTAGTTGGATTTATGAGGTCAAAGCTATAAAAATTATGATTCCAATCCCAAACTAAAAACAAAATTGGAATTTAGGGATAAATTACCTAATTTAGTACTTTCAATGAAGAGTCAGGTATATGCATATCGCCAGCAGCTTGCCGAGGAGGCCATTGCCACCTTTCGCTACGCCATGCTTTCCAAAATTATCTTTGCTCAATATTCAGTTTAAGACTTATCTGTTTTAAAACCGCCCAGACGTTTCCAACGTTCTACTCATAGTCCTTTTACTTAACCAATTACTTAAGTTATGCCTATTTACCATACCTTAGGACAAATTCCTGCAAAGCGACATACCGTTTTCCGTAAACCAAATGGTGATTTATATGCGGAGGAACTTGTTTCTACTGAAGGTTTCTCCAGCCTTTATTCCCTGGTGTACCATTGTCATCCGCCAACCATTGTTAAATCGTTGGGTGAGCCTTACAGTGTAGAACCCGTCATTGCAAAGGAAAAGCACCTTCGCCATACCAGTTTGTTAGGCTTTAAGATCAAGCCCGAAGCCGATTATCTTGAAAGCCGGAAACCTGTATTGGTGAATAGTGACCTGCATATTTCGCTGGCAGCACCGCAGCAATCCATGACAGATTATTTTTACAAGAATAGTCAGGCAGATGAACTTCTCTTCATCCACGAAGGAAGTGGAGTACTCAAAACCGGTTTCGGCGAGATCCGTTTCGTTTATGGGGATTACATCGTAATTCCTCGTGGAACGATTTATCAGCTCACCTTCGACACTCCTGAAAACAGGCTGTTTATCGTGGAGAGTTTCAGTCCGCTAAGAACCCCAAAACGCTATAGAAATGCGTTTGGCCAGTTGGAGGAACATTCCCCTTTTTGTGAACGGGACATCAAACGTCCGCAACATTTAAAAACCTACGATGAACAAGGGGATTTTAAAGTACTGATCAAAAAGCAAGGCATTATGTATCCTTACACTTATGGCACCCACCCTTTTGATTACATTGGATGGGATGGCTTTCATTATCCCTGGGCCTTTTCCATTCATGATTTTGAACCAATTACGGGACGCTTGCATCAACCTCCTCCGGTGCATCAAACCTTCGAAGGACACAATTTTGTTGTCTGTTCTTTTGTTCCCAGAAAATATGACTACCATCCTTTGGCTATTCCGGCCCCTTACAATCACAGTAACGTAGACAGCGATGAAGTCCTTTATTATGTAGATGGTGATTTCATGAGCCGGAAAAGTGTAGAAAAGGGACAGATTACCTTACATCCGGGAGGCATTCCACATGGCCCTCATCCGGGCACTGTCGAAAAATCCATCGGTCAGGAAAAAACAGAAGAACTGGCTGTCATGATTGATCCTTTCCGTCCATTGATGCTGACCCAATATGCTCTGGAAATTGAGGACGAATCGTACCACACCAGCTGGCAAATAAATGTTGAATAAAGAATTAAAAGAAAACAAAATAACTATGAGTACGCAAACCTTTGCAGAAAAAATTGCCAAAGCGCAGGATTTTTTACCAATTAACGGGACTGATCATATTGAACTATATGTCGGAAATGCTAAACAGGCAGCCCATTTTTACAAGACTGCTTTTGGCTTTCAATCGGTGGCTTACGCGGGTCCTGAAACCGGCGTGAGGGATCGGGCTTCGTATGTGCTACAGCAGGGAAAAATCAGGCTGGTGCTCACTACCGCCCTCAGATCCGATCATCCGATATCCGCACATGTATTGAAACATGGTGACGGTGTGAAAGTACTTGCGTTATGGGTGGATGATGCCTATAGCGCATATGAAGAAACCACTAAAAGAGGAGCAACCTCTTACCTGGCTCCACACACCCTAAAAGATGAATTTGGAGAGGTAAAAATTGCGGGAATTTATACTTATGGAGAAACCGTCCACCTCTTTGTAGAGCGCAAAAACTACAACGGGCCCTTCCTACCCGGTTACCAGGAATGGAAAACGGCATACCATCCGCAGGAAGCCGGTCTTTTATACATTGATCATTGCGTCGGCAATGTGGGTTGGAATCGCATGAATGAAACTGTAAAATGGTACGAAGAAGTGATGGGATTTGTAAACATTCTTTCCTTTGATGACAAACAGATCAATACCGAATACTCAGCGCTCATGAGCAAAGTGATGAGTAACGGAAACGGTTACTCGAAATTCCCTATCAATGAACCGGCAGAAGGCCGTAAAAAATCCCAGATTGAGGAATACCTGGAGTTTTACGAAGGCGAAGGCGTACAGCACATTGCAGTAGCCACCCACGACATTGTCAAAACCGTTCAACAGCTAAAAGCCAATGGGGTAGAATTTTTAAGTGCTCCTCCAAATGCGTACTACGACATGATGACTGATCGTGTGGGAGTCATTGATGAAGAAATCAGGCAATTGCAGGAACTGGGAATTCTGGTTGACCGGGACGAGGAAGGATACCTGCTACAGATATTTACAAAACCGGTAGAGGACCGTCCTACTCTCTTTTTTGAAATTATTCAACGCAAAGGTGCTCAATCATTTGGTGCTGGTAATTTCAAAGCACTTTTTGAATCCATTGAAAGAGAACAGGAATTGAGGGGGAATTTATAATATTTCACCCTCTTTGAATCTCCGTCCTATTCGGACGGAGATTTTTAACAATGTCCCAGGGCGTAATAGATAATGACAAAAATCAAAATCGTGGATAAACACCCACCCCCCAGTTTTTTAGCACTGTAACCAGCAATAACCGCTCTAAAAAATTTGTTCATGACCTATAAACAGTTCGGAATAAAAAATGTTTGCAGAAGACACTCAACTTCTTCTCTTTAAGGGCACTTCCTTATTTCCGTAACCAAAAAACACACATTCCTTCTTGGGCTTTTAGGATATTTTCCTATTTTTATCCTATAGTTAAATGTTGAAGAAGTATACAGGTGTCGTCTCCAGGGTGGGCATTTTTTTTAAACATCTCCGGATTTCGTTCCAGCTTTTTAAAAAAAATGATCCTTTGCGTTTAGCAGGTGCAACTGCTTTTTTCGCCAATTTCGCGCTGCCTCCTATTTTACTAATTCTTATTCGGTTATTTGGGTTCTTTGTAGACCGGAGGATCATTGCAGGAAGACTTTTTGAGCAGCTGGAGAGTGTTTTTGACAATGACAGTACAGAGCAGATCCGGGCTACTCTTTTAAATATCCGCGGATTGGATTCCAACTGGCTGGCCACGATTCTGAGCTTCGTCTTTTTCATTTTTGTGGCCACCACGCTTTTTGCGGTCATTAAAAATTCCACGGATCAGATCTGGCGAATTGGAGTAAATGAGAAACCCGGACTATTATTTAACTTGAAAATCCGGCTTCGTTCATTTACGATAATCCTCTTAGCCGGCATTCTTCTGTTTGTAGGATTGCTCACTGACAGCATTCAGGCTTTCATAAGCACTTATATACACCAGGCAGCCCCTACTTTCGGAAAAGTCTTTCTTTTTGTCCTCAATCAACTGCTATTTGTATTGATTGTTACGATCTGGTTCAGTGTCCTCTTTAAATTCCTCACCAATGGACGTCCTTCCTGGCGGGCCGCCATTCATGGAGGCTTACTTACCGGTGTTCTTTTTACTTTAGGAAAATACCTGCTGCGCATTCTTTTACCTCTGAGTAATATTGGAAATATCTACGGAGCATCGGGATCCATTGTACTGATCATGCTTTTCGTTTTTTACTCCTCTTTTATCTTCTATTTCGGCGCATGCTACGTAAAGGTATTGAGTGATGCGGGTAAGAAACAGATCAAACCAATCAAGGGAGCTTTCCTTTACGAATTGAAGGAGATTCCTAGAAATTAACCTTACGCTCAGCTTTTTTTCTGTACCTCCTGCAATTCAAAAACGGCACGTTGATCCGTTAAATTAAAATGCAGCATCCCAAAGAAACTGAAAGTGCCTGCCTCATTTTTTCCTTCCAGATACACCGGTTTTTTACCGATCAGTTGATGAAACTGCTCCATCTCCTGTTGAAGGAGATCCTCATGGGCGATCATTACATCTTTCACATCAATAAAAAATTCTTTTAACAGGGCGGCAAAGTGCTGACTATTTAACAGCAGGTCTTTTACATTCATCGTCAAACATCATTAAATAGACTATCTATTCGTACACAAAAAGCGTGGAAGAAGCCTCTCCCCTTTTGGGAGGGGAGAAGATTTTTTAATAAAGTACCTAGGATTAGAACAAGCGGAAACCTACCCCAAGCGTAAAAATATTCAGTTTGGTAGTAGGGTAACCTCCCGCTGAATTGATTTTAGACAAACCGCTTTCATAACGAAGATCTGCGCTGATCTGTCCTAAATCCAGGCCAAGACCAAACTGCCAGGCCAATGCTTTGTCTTTAAAATCGCCATCAAACACAGAAGAGGCCGCTGCCCCAAATTTCTGTTCCTTGTCCAAAAAGAAAGTCATCACGGGTCCTGTCTGTAGTCTCATACCGACACTCCCTGCTCCAAATCGAGTACCGATTAATACAGGTACATCTAAACTGGTAAAACTCACTTTATTTTCTTCTCCCTGAGCTCCCTTCAAGGAAGCATGTTTTCCCGATAAATAAGCCTCGGGTTGCACATGGAACCCGGCACCACCAATTCTCGCCCATACCCCACCGTAATAACCCGCCTTCTTTTCGCTCGAGAACGTATTGCTTGTCTCCAGTTTTGATAAATTCAATCCGCCTTTCAGTCCTAATTGAAAAGTGGGTACTGTTTGGCCATACGCCCACAGGCTGACCATAGAAGTAATAAGTAGTAAACAAAGCTTTTTCATATAGATTAAACAAAGATTAAGATTTAATGTTTTAATTGGTTTTTTTAATTTGTAAGCTAAATTATGTATTTTTATTATCTAGATTTACCATTCACTATACGCTTTACATTTTGCGGGTCTGTCCATGGATTTTAATTACAACCTTTATGCCATTCTTTTATTAATTTTTGGCTCCATCACGATCAGTCTCGCATTCTTTATTATCCGGAAGGGAGGGAACGCTGTGAAGTGGTTCAGCCTCATGATGCTTTCGAACGGACTTTGGTCCATCGCTTATGGTTTTGAATTAGCGAGTAGCACGCTTCCGCAAATTCTTCAAATAATTAATATCGAATACCTGGGCATTGCCGGACTACCCCTCTTCTGGTTCCTTTTCTGTCTTAATTTCAGTGATAAGGAGTGCTGGTATCACAAACCGTTCAATTTATTCATCTTATTGCTGGGTCCGTTGGCCACCCTCTTATTGGTCTGGACCAATCCTTACCATCATTTATATTATACTTCTTACAAGATCAATACCGAGGGGCCCTTTCCTCTTTTCGAGTTTACTCCCGGATTGTTTTACGTCTTTTTCATTATTTATTTTTACCTTCTGCTGGCAAGCGGCTGCTACCTGATATTTATCAAATTCGGCACCTCCGATCCCATTTTTAAAAAACAGAATTACAGCCTTATTATTGCTGCGGCGATTCCCTGGTTGGCCAATGTTTTGTATTTACTGGGCATTCGTCCTTTTGGGCATTTGGATTTGACCCCTTTCGCCTTCATCATCACCTCCTTACTTATTTTCTTTGGCATTTATCGTTATAAATTATTTGATATCATTCCCATTGCGCGCGAGAAAGTACTCGAGCTGATGCAGGATGGCTTCATTGTATTGGACAATGAATACCGGGTGATTGACTATAACAAGGCCATTCACAAATTTATTGCACCCGAAGATCAGAAAAAACTGATTGGCTCGACCATTCATCAATTATTCCCACGGCAACAAAGTTTCCTCCAAATGATTGCTAAACACGTGTCGGGGACTATTGAATTTGAGAATGAGCAGGCTGGAAATCGGCAGTACCTGCAGGCTGACATTATTTTCCTGAATGAAAGTAAAATTAACCATAACTTCAGCATTATTAAACTTCAGGACCTGACCATTTATAAACGCGAGGCCATTCTGAATAAAACGCAAGCGGGCGAACTGCAAAAACTGAATCAACTAAAGGACCGGATTTTCTCCATTATTGCACACGATTTAAGAGGGCCTCTGGTCAATTTATCGGAAGTACTTAAGATGACTTCCAGTGGTCAAATTAGCAATGAAGAATTTAAAGACCTTTCCCCCACCCTGAATAAAGACATTATTTATACGACAGATTTACTCGAAAATATCCTCCATTGGTCAAGGAGTCAGCTTCGCGGATACGGCTTAAAAAAAGAATATTTCAACTTAAGGAATCTTATCATTAACGAAATTGATTACCATCTCCCAGCCGCGTATCTAAAAAAGATTAACATCATTCACGATGTTTTTCCCAACGAAATGGTCTATGCGGATATTCTGATGGTGCAAATCACCATTCGAAATATCATTAACAATGCCATTAAATTTTGCCTGGAAGATTGTGAAATCAACATCACGGCCCGTTACGATAAAAACAACCGCATGTTGATTTGTATTGCCGATAATGGGGTGGGGATCCCTCAAAAGACTCTAAAACGTTTGTTTAAAGAAGAAAACGTTTCAACCCGCGGAACTTCCAATGAAAAAGGAACCGGCCTGGGACTAATGATTTGTAAAGACTTTATTCAACGAAACGAGGGACAAATCTGGGTGGAAAGCAAACAAGGGGAAGGAGCCAGTTTCTACATTACCCTTCCCATCGCTCCTCCTCACGGTGAACAAGTGAACAGCAGGCCTCAGGGTTGAGCTGCCTGTCGTGCCCTTAACTCATCAACATTTTTTTTAACTCCAAAATCCTGGGTTTTAGAGGAAAAATAATCCAGCAAATCCCGAATCGAATCCAGGTTATCGGCCTCACGCTGGTGCATGTCGGGCAATACATCGTTGAGTTTACGATCATCCAACTCCAGGTTATCCACTTCAATCTTTCCAATTTTTTGCAATAAAGCCTGCTGCGAATGTTGTAAATCTTCCAACTCCCTAACCATTTTTTCCATCAATTCGAATTTTTTCAAGGTATCCATAAACACTGATTTTAAGTAAATAAAATGCTTCTTTTCGATTTAAGAACAGTCTGGATGAAGGAAAGTTTTAATTTTTAAGGCATTCCATTTGGAATTTAAAAAAACAACTAATAATTTAGTTGAAAAATAACCGCTATGATCCGTCTTCTTTTCTTCCTTTGTTTTTTAGCGCTCATGCCTATTGCAGGTGCACAGGAACCTACCACTCTGGACCGTGAACAATTGATTGGCTACTTTCAAAATCAGCAATACGAAGAGGCTTCTCAATTGTTAAAAGGAGTCATTACGGAACAGACTAAGGATGCCCGACTAGTGCAACAGCTTGCCTACTGTTACCTGATGACAGGTCAGTTAGCGGCAGCAGAAACCACCTATTTACAGGCCTACCAACTTCAACCGAATTCGCTTCCTATTCTTTTTCAATTGGCAGCCATCCAGCAAAAAAGAGGGCACATGGCCAGGGCCCGTCTGTATCTGGAACTGGCTATTCCCATTGATTCGGCGAATTTCAATGTTTACAGACGTTTAGCCGACACATATACCGATGAAATTGACAGTACGCGGATTGTTTACCTGCAAAAGGCATATGAATTAAAGCCGAGTGATTCCGATGTCGCTTATGATCTTGCCATGGCCTATAAAAAAATTAAACGACAGGATGCCGCCTATGAAATCCTGAAAAAAGCCATGGATTTAGACAAAGAAAACCTCTTTCTCATGAACGCGATGATTCCACTGGCACTTCACCAGAAACACTACGAGGAAGTGCTTCAATTGGGCGATTATTTGTCGGATATGATGGAGCTCGATGGCGGCATACTCAAGGACCTGGGCATGGCCAATTACCGGCTCAACCGGTATCAAAAAGCCATAGCGTATTTCAAAAAATTAGAGGACAAAGAAATGGAATCAGAAAATGCACTTTTCTATACTTCTTTATGTTACCTGGCACTGAAAGACTTTCCCAATGCTCAGAAATATGCGCAAATGACCATTAATGCAGGCATCTCCCCCAACACCGCAGGCAATTACACCTTATTAGGCATGTCCTACGAGCAGAATCAACAATTCAGTCTGGCCGCATCGACTTACAAGAAAGGACTTAACTATAAAAAAGAACGCGACATATACTACCGGTTGGGATTGCTGTACGATCTTAAGCTAAAACAAAAAGTCAATGCGCTGACCTATTACCGGCTCTACCTGCAAAGCAAACCTGACCCCGAAGCGGAAGCGGAACAAATTGCTTACGTAAAAGAAAAAGTGAGAAATCTCAATGCGCCTAAGGCAAGCAGTCACTAATCAGGAAACTTCGAAATGTTCCTTCACCAACCCCCAAAATTCGTCGAAAGCCACCAGAGAGGGCTTTAAAAAGGAAATGATATCAGGCCACTGCTCCTCTCGGTAAATACTTACGGGAGCAAGCTCCTTTTGCAACAACACCCCCTGTTTTGAGGGGGCCGAATCCGTCATTTTCCAGTGCCATGCTTCGCCATTCATTGTAAAAAACACCTGCCGAAGGGCCTTCCATTGATCGTAAACAAGTGCTGCCCGCTCTTCATCTTTTTCGCGGATGTATACTTCAAGGACTGCCCGTCTGCTATCCACCTCCATTTTTAATGCCACATTTTTAATTCCTGTACGGTAATTAATCCAATTGGCATCCTCCTGCCAGGAAGAAGGAACAGGCTTCATGTAACGTCCAAAACTGATCCAAAAATTGCGTTTTCGGAGAACTCCTTCCTCTTTACTGTACATTCGGAAAAGAAGGGTTTAATAGGCGCGCCACGTATTTCCCGATAATATCAAATTCAATATTCACTTTATCTCCTGCGTGAATGGCATGCAGGTTGGTGTGTTCGTATGTGTAAGGAATAATGAATACTGAAAAAGTGCTTTCATGGGAGTTGACGACTGTTAAACTAATCCCGTTCACACAAACAGATCCCTTTTCCACGGTCATCTGCCCAGGTAGGGGCCGGTAACGGAACTGGTATTCCCAACTTCCTTCGTGCTCGCGGACGGCCCTGCATTCCGCCACCTGATCCACATGTCCCTGAACAATGTGCCCATCCAGACGGCCATTCATCAGTACACATCTTTCTAAATTTACTTGGTCACCTACTTTCAAAGAATCCAGATTGGTTTTCTGCAATGTTTCCCGAATAGCGGTTACACGGTGCGTGCCTTTTCCCAATTCCACGACAGTCAAACAAGCGCCATTATGCGAGACACTTTGATCTATTTTAAGTTCTTCACTAATTGTCGACTCAATGGTCAAATGAAGATTCTCTTGATCTCTTTCCAGGGCGACCACTCTCCCCATCGTTTCTATTATTCCGGTAAACATATTTTGTTCTTTTGAATTCGCTCTGTCTTTGTGAATTTGGTTGTATGGTTTCAGGTCTTTAGCCCAACAATGACCCCCATTGCCTGATCGATCATGGATTCAGTGAGTTCCAAATGGGTCACCAGGCGGATGGTACGGGGAGATGTGGCATTGCATAACAATCCTGCTTTTCTGAACTCTTGCACCAATTCATGCGCATTGAACGGCTTGGCCACTTCGAAAATCACGATATTGGTTTCAACTGGCAGGACAGACCCCACATAAGGAGCCTTGAGAAGGGCCTGCTCCAGCATTTTAGCATGGGAATGATCTACCGACAAACGGGCTATGTGGTGATCCAGCGCATAGATTCCCGCAGCTGCCAGGTACCCGGCCTGCCGCATCCCTCCCCCCAGTACTTTACGAATTCGTCTGGCCTGACCTATCATTTCTTCACTGCCTATCAATACCGATCCCACCGGAGCCCCAAGTCCTTTGGACAAACAAATCGAAATGCTGTCGAAATATGCGCCATAATTCGCGGCCGCATCTCCAGTTGCGATAAGCGCATTAAAGATACGCGCGCCATCCAGGTGAAACTTTAGCCTTTTAATGGCACATAGATGGTGCAGCTCGGCCACCTGGTCCAGTGTATAACACTTCCCTCCACCTTTATTCACTGTGTTTTCTATGACCAGTAGACGTGAAGGAGGATAATGAATATTCGCTTCATTTATTTCGGGCTCTACCATATCGGCCGTCAAAATCCCTCTTTCTCCATTCAGCAAACGAACAGAAGCCATGGAATTGTAGGCAATTCCTCCTCCTTCATAGCGGTACACATGCGCTGTCTGATCGCAAATGACTTCATCCATCGGATTGGTAAGACATTTAATCGCTATTTGGTTGGTCATTGTACCCGAAGGACAGAACAAACCAGCTTCCATTTTAAACATGCGAGCTACTTTCTCTTCCAGGGCATTCACCGTTTCATCTTCTCCAAACACATCGTCTCCCACCTTTGCTGTAAACATCGCTTCCAGCATCCCGGCAGTGGGCCTGGTCAGGGTGTCACTTCTAAAATCAATTATGGGTTCTTGTTTCATGGTCATCCAAAATCAACATCGTCTTTAGATCCATAAAGGTAACAAATAATGGACAGATTCCGTAAATCCATCCGTGCTATTGAAAACGTTACAAACCTCTTTTTCCTTGCATTTTTATCCCTCAGAAAGCGACCCTACCAGCTTCCCAAAGGGCCTTCATTGTGTAAAAAATACACTTAAATAAAAAGCGTCATAATAACGCTTAAAACCCTGTTTTTGAGGTATTTTGAAGGCACAAAATCTAAAAAACTATAAATTAATTTTTTTTTAATAAAAAACCCCCATATATTGGGTAACTTTTTATCATACCAAAACTTAAAACATACAGTAATGATCGTTATTGCAGACGGTGGATCTACAAAAACTAACTGGTGCTTGATTAATGAAGCAGGCAGAAAAATCCATTTCAATACGGAGGGTTATAATCCTTATTTTTCTAAAAGTGATTACATTGAAAATTCACTCAGGACTTCCTTGCCGGATCACCTGAATACCGATAAATTAGAAGAAGTTTACTATTATGGAGCGGGTTGCTCTACCGATGCCAACAAAAAGATTGTATCGGATGCCATGCAGAAAGTATTCCCGAATGCACGCATTCAGGTGGGGCATGACTTACTGGCCTCGTGCCGGGCCCTTTTGGGGGATCAGGCTGGTTTTGCGGCGATCTTGGGCACAGGCACAAACACGTGTTTGTACGATGGGAACGACATTACCCTGAATATTGACTCATTAGGCTACTTCTTAGGAGATGAAGGCAGTGGCAGTTACTTGGGTAAAAGAGTGCTTGCTGATTACATGAAAGGTTACATGCCCAAAGGACTCAGAGAAAGCTTCTATGATAATTACGCGCTTACCAATGAAGATATTTTTGATCATATCTATAACAAACCATTGCCTAATCGATTTTGCGCAAGTTTCAGTAAATTCCTGTACGATTTCAAAGAGAGCTATGAAGATTATACCACTTCTGTAGTGGATTATGGGTTTACTGCTTTCTTTGAGAATTTGGTCATCCATTACCCGAACTACCGTGAACACCTCCTTAACTGTGTTGGTTCCGTTGGCTATAGCTTCAGAGACATCCTGAGTATTGTGGCTGATCGGTATGAGATGGGCGTTGGAAAAATCATTCGTTCTCCCATTGATGACCTCGTGGAATACCATCTTAGAAAGGCATAAATCGAAAATACGAATTCATCGACCCTGTTTCTTGGCAACTGTTTAAAACAGTAATTTCACAAGAAGCAGGGTTTTTCTTTTCCTCTTTCCTCAAAATACGGAACAACCACTCACGTCCTCTTCTTTCACAGAAGATTTCCTGTTGAGAGGCATTGCATACTTTAAAAAGGTAGGATTTACTGAACGATCAGCTTTCTACTAACGGACTGTTTGTCGACCAGCATGTGCACAATGTACATTCCCGGCATGATTCGATATTTCGCAAATTCAAGATCCGTTTCATACTGTCCGGCTGCTAAAACCTGTTTATTCAGAATGACAGCGATCTGGCGTCCAGAGAGATCGATTACACGAATGGTAACGGTAGATTTTCCACTTAATCGGTAGCCCAACGTGGCTTTTACTGTTGCAGGATTGGGAAATACTTCAAGGGTGTTTCCCTGATCAGACGAAGAAGTGAAAAAAGGAGTCATACGAATACCTGTGTGCGCCTGAACAGAGCCGTTCAGTGCCATCAGTATCCATAAAAACAACATCGATTTGTAGAGTTTCTCCATTCACACTTAATTACAAATGTAAATATACTACAAGTTCATTAAAAAAGCGACAGTGTGCCTTATTTTTTTACAAAAAATGGGTGCCTTTTTCAGATGAAGAATAGTTATTCAGTAACCAAGCAAAAAATATCATCTAGAACGATATTTCTTTCCCATATAGCTTAGCGTATTTCCTCTTGTCGAATCGGTATAAAGTAGCCGCGCGGAAAGACACTCCTTTCTGTTTTTCATCCAGTTCTTTCAACACGCCAAAGCTCAGGATTTTCTTACGGAAGTTTCTTTTGTCCAGTTTTTTACCCAGAATCAGTTCATAGACATTCTGAACCTGAGTTAAGGTAAACTTCTCCGGCAGTAATTCGAATGCGATGGGCAGATGTTTGATTCTGCGTTTAATTTTTTCCAGTCCTTTTTCAAAAATATGCTGATGATCAAAGGCCAGACGAGGGAGTTCTCTCACATTGATCCATTGAGCTCTTTTTGCGAAAGTACTCAATGGCTTTAGTGCCTTGTCACCTCCTAAACGGAGAATGGCATAATAGGCAATCGTAATTACCCTACCCTGAGGGTGACGATCTACTTCTCCAAAGGTATAATACTGTTCCATGTACACATCGGTCAGCCCCGTTAACTCCTGTAAAATACGGAAGGCCGACTGGTCCACACTCTCATTACTTCCCACCAGGTTTCCCGGAAGCGCCCACCAATCTTTAAAAGGTTCCTCATTTCGTTCAATTAATAAGATCTTAAGTTCTCCCCCATCGAACCCAAATAAGACACAGTCAATGGATACTGCAGAATTAAATTGTGGCAACACTTCTTCCAAAACAGCAAAGTTTAAAATAATTACAATTTTAGAACAAAATAACTACTCTTGTTCCGTTAATTTATAAAAATAGTAAAAAAAAATTACTTAGTGTAATAATTACACATTATATTCGTAGCTTATTATGATGAAACCAAGCATTCGAAATATTGCAGTACTTACCTCAGGTGGTGACGCACCAGGCATGAACGCCTGCATCCGGGCTGTCGTAAGAACCGGGATTTACCATGAACGAAACATGTTCGGAGTAATGCAAGGCTACCAAGGCTTGATTAATAATCAGATCATTCCGATGGGATCCCGTTCGGTTAGCAACATTTTACATTTAGGCGGAACAATTTTAAAAACAGCCCGCTGTCTGGAGTTTAAAGAAGATGAGGGCATGGAAAAGGCCTTTCGTCATCTTAAAGAACGTGAAATTGACGGATTGGTTGTCATTGGCGGAGACGGCACTTTTACAGGAGCCAAACGATTTGGAGAACGCTTTGGAATCCGTGTAATGGGAGTTCCCGGAACCATTGACAATGACCTGTATGGGTCTGATTTTACGCTGGGTTACGACACGGCGGTAAACACGATTATTGAAGCCATTGATAAAATAAGAGACACTGCTGATTCGCATGACCGTTTATTTTTCATTGAGGTGATGGGACGCGATTCGGGATGTATCGCGCTAAGAAGTGCAGTAGCAAGCGGTGCTGAAGCCGTATTACTGCCCGAAAAAGAAACTTCGCTGAAAGAATTAATCACTAAATTAAAGTCGGGTGTTTCCACGAAAAAATCATCCAGCATTGTGATTGTTTCGGAAGGAAATAAATACGGGGGAGCTTACGATATTGCCAAAGCCGTCAAACGTAAATTCACTCATTACGACACTAAAGTCACCGTTCTTGGACACCTGCAACGTGGAGGCAGTCCGAGCGGATTTGACCGCATCCTGGGAAGCCGACTTGGCTTTGCCGCGGTAAATGCGCTCCTCAACGGAGAAAGCATGAAAATGGTAGGCCTGCGGGGAAATGAAATTCACCTGACCTCCTTAGACGAAGCATTGAATATGCATACGTATAAACTGGAGGATGATTTATTGGAAATGACACATGTATTATCGATATGATCGCCATCGTCTATAGTGGAACAAAAAGTGCGTTTTGGAAAATTGCACAAAACGGGAAAGTCATCGCTGAATGTACCATCCCCGGTATCAATCCCTGCTTTAATGATCCAAAGCATATTCTGTACCTGTTGAATAAAAACATCACCCTTATTCACCATGCGGATCAAATCAAAAAAATGTACGTATTTACCGCGGGTGCTTCCGGTTCTTCGCAACAAAAAGCATTGGCAGATACACTATCCATTTTTTTCAAAAACAGTAAAATCACGGTGAAAGACGACCTGTATGGCGCATCTCTTGCGGCCTGTTACAACGAACCAGGAATCGTGGGTATTTTAGGAAGCGGGTCTAATTGTGCTTATTTTAATGGGAAAAACCCGGAAAGTAACTCTTTTGGGCTAGGCTATATTCTCGGAGACGAGGGGTCTGCAAATTACCTTGGTCGCATCCTGTTACGCAAGTTCCTTCAGGATAAGTTACCACAGGACCTCAAAATCAAATTTGAGGATAAGTACCTAACTGACAGAGCCATTATTCTGGAGAAGGTATACAAAAAGCCCAATGCGCAGCAATACCTCAGTTCTTTCTTTGATTTTTATCTGGAAAACAGCACACATAAATACATTCTGCAACTGATTGATCAGGCTTTTGAAAGCTATATGAAAACTTACCTGCTCCCAACGCTCGAAAATCACCAGGAAGCAAACGTTCATTTTGTGGGAACCGTTGCCGGTAGTTTTCAGGATCGGCTGAGGCAGACCGCTGAAAAGCACGGGGTGAATATCCTCACCATCACAAAAGAACCCATATATAATTTACTTAACTATTACTCAAATTAAAGATCATGACTAAAATTGGAATAAACGGATTTGGAAGGATTGGCCGACTGGTATTCAGAGCAGCCTTGGAAAAAGGGCTGGATATCGTAGCGATCAATGACCTGATTGAGCCGGATTACATGGCTTATATGCTGAAATACGACAGTACTCACGGTCGTTTCAACGGAACAGTAGAAGTGAAAGACGGGCAATTGGTAGTGAACGGAAAAACCATTCGTATTACTGCGGAAAAAGACCCTGCAAATTTAAAATGGGATGAAGTGGACGTGGAAATCGTGATCGAATCAACCGGGTTATTCCTCACCCGTGCAGATGCCAACAAACACATCGCAGCAGGTGCTAAAAAGGTCGTGTTCTCCGCTCCGGCAAAAGATGAAGACATTCCTACCTATGTGATGGGCGTGAATCATGATCAGCTTACTCCTGATCAGACCATCGTATCGAATGCCTCCTGCACCACCAACTGTCTTGCTCCGATTGCAAAGGTGCTTCATGAGAAGTGGGGAATTGCAGAAGGCCTAATGAGCACGGTACACGCAGTAACCGCCACTCAGAAAACCGTTGACGGACCTTCAGCCAAAGATTGGAGAGGCGGACGTGGAGCGTATTCGAACATCATCCCTTCGTCTACAGGCGCGGCAAAGGCCGTGACAAAAGTCATTCCATCCCTTAAGGGGAAATTAACTGGAATGGCTTTCCGCGTACCGGTTTCGGATGTTTCTGTGGTCGATTTAACCGTACGTCTCGAGAAACCAGCGACCTACCAGGAAATTAAAGACGCCATGAAAGCCGCTTCAGAGAATGAATTAAAAGGCGTACTCGCGTATACCGAAGACGAAGTCGTTTCTTCCGATTTCATTGGCAACGAACACGCCTCTATTTTTGATGCAGGTGCGGGAATAGCACTGAATGATCAATTCATCAAAGTGGTTTCCTGGTACGATAACGAGTGGGGCTATTCATCTGCCTTAGTTAAATTTGTGGCTCATTTCGCTAAAATTTAGTAGAATCTTTCTATAAAGATAAAAGCAGTATCCCTAATGATACTGCTTTTTTTATTCCAGATAAGTAGCTTCATCTCGCATCAAAGCTTTTCTTTTCCCTATTGAGGCATTCTTGAGACAGCCATTGTTTCAAAAAAAGGACATACAATATAGGCAAAAAAAATTTATTTAACAAAAAAATAATATCATTTATACTTCAATACGCATAAACACGTTATTTTTGCATACATATCTATGGAATTAGATTTTGGCAAGGCATTTGTCATATAAATGACAAATAAAGTGATGATCGACGAATTTTTTGTTAGTGTATTTTCTACACTATCAATAAGATTACGTACCTTTGTTGAAGATTTAGATAAAACAATAATTAAAATATACCTTCTGCTTGCAGAAGTTTAAAGAGATAATCCGTTCATACAGGTTTATATTTGGTTAAGAAAAAGGAATGTGTCCGGATGGAACATTCCTTTTCATATTTTAGCCCGCTTTTTTTTCATTTTTCGACAGGCAATCACATTCAAGACTGCTTTATTACCTCTATACACGCCTACCTCTTTACTAAGAATCATCTATCGGAATAATATCATCTTCCTATTCTCTTCAAATAATTCATTTTAAAATCAATCGCTGGCACCATCCTGCAAACGATTCATTCAACCCCAAAAGTTATTCCTTATCCATCTCCAAGAATTTCCTCTTACTGGTTCGTTTCCTGATTCCTGTCTACGCAAACAGCTGACTGCCGCAACAAACAAGAAAGGGCATCCATTTCAAAATAATACGCTGAAAATGGAGAAAACACCTTGCATGAGGAAGCAAAAGTACGGGAAATGAATCATGAAATGAGGCTTCCCTTAAGGGAAAAAGGCTGTTTAGCCATCATCCATCCCTAAAAATGTATTTCTGTCCCAAAGAAATGAAATAAAATTCTGAAATAAGTTAAATTAGCTTCTCCTATCCATACACATGAGGTCAACCGCTACTCTATTTATTTTACTTTTCGTTTTCTGCAATTTGCAGGTAGCTGCACAACAATTCTATGGGCTTCAGGGAAAAATCATCGAAGCGAATGAGGTGATCAAGGATTACGATAATGAAGAAGCGATTAGAAAAATTGATAGTCTTTCCAGGGAAGTGGACCAAAGGTTTTCAAAGAAAAAAATAATTGAGTATCAATTAGAATTGGAATTGCTGAAAGCAAAATTACACGATGAAAATTTCAATCATGAGCAGGCGCTTATTATACTTTTACCTTTACTCGATCAGTCGATCGCTCAGAAATTTCACAAGATCACGGCGAAGGTTTATTTACTGCTTGTATCTGTGAAACATAAAGGGACGGATTTGGAAGACAGTGAAAAATACCTGAATCTCGCCTACAATCACATACAACTGCATCAATTAGATGATGTATACAGTGCTTATTACTATCAAAAGTCGACTCACCATCGCTTTAAAAACGATTTTGATCAAGTCCTAAAAAGTGCCCACAAAGCCTTAGCATACGGTAAAAAACACCTTAACGAAGAAGACATCGCGTTAGCCCATACCATGCTCGGCGTAGGCTATAGCAACAAAAATGAACCCAACAAAGCCATCGACTATTACCGTAAAGTCATTCCTTATTATAAGGAAACGAAAAACTTTACTTTCCTGGCAATGATGTATCGCAACATTTCCAGTGTTTACTTCAAAAATAACAAAACAGATAGTGCCTTTCTGTATATAGATTCTGGATATAGGTATTACGATAAGACGAGTTACTTTTACCGTGAACACCTTCCTTTACTCCGTTTAGCTCTTTATTCAAATCTTGGAAAATGGGATTCAGCCTTTAAGGATCTGTCAGACTTTCATAATTTAAGCATGAAGAATCTAATTAAACGGGAAAGCAGTAAAATTAAAGGAATTACCGAACAATTTGAAAACGACAAAAAAGAGGGAATCATCAAAAGCAGAGAACAGCAGATATTTTTTATCGGAAGTCTGCTGGCGATCATCTTCTTAACGGTCATTTTGTTAACTCGAAAAAACCTTCAAATTAACAGACAAAATCGAATTATCAATAGCCAATTAGGCGAGCTAACGAAAACGCTGGAACAGAAACAGGTATTGCTATCCGAATTACAACATCGGGTCAAAAACAATTTGCAGCATGTCATCAGTATTCTTGAGATTCAGAAAGAATCTATAGACTTTAACAATATAGACGAGCTTATACGCGGCAATCAGAACCGAATTCATTCCATGGCGTTACTTCACAAAAAACTCAACATGTCCGACAATGTAGATGTTGTCGATTTAAAACGCTATGTGAAGGAGCTTGCTGAACTGGTTAAAGAATCTTACAATAATTTTAAAAAGAAAATACAGCTCCATATTCAATGTGATGTGGAGGCAATTTCGATCGAAAAGGCTTTACCTATCGGCCTAATTGTTACGGAGTTAGTTAGCAACAGTATAAAACATGCCTTTAAAAGGCATACGATAGGAAAAATCACTATTGAAATCACACAGGAAGACCAAATTCATTTTTTTTATGCCGATAATGGAGAGGGTTATGATTTCAATAAGACAAGCGAGAAAGGTTTAGGACAGGAAATTGTCAAAGGATTAATTGATCAGCTGGATGGTCGGGTCGAAACGCAAAGTCACAATGGGTTCGCACTGTCAGTTTATTTTACTTAACAACATTTTTATAGACGGGGAAGATAATGGCACAAAAAGCAATTCTGATCGTAGAAGATAATTTTCTGAACAGGCGACTTTCGCGAAAAGTGCTTAAACAAAATGGTTATTCGGTGCTGGAAGCCAAAAACTCCAAAGAGGTAATGGAAATCCTAAAAAGAGAAATCATAGACCTGGCTATCCTCGACATTAATCTTGGAGAGGATAAACAGGAAGGTATTTGTTTAGGTCAATACCTGAAGGAAAAATATGCGGTTCCGTTTATTTATCTAACCGCCTACGGCAATACTGAGACTATTGAAAAAGCGGTAGCCACTTCCCCCTGTTCTTACCTGACCAAACCTTTTAAAGAAAGCGATCTTATTGCCTCAGTGGAAATTGCTCTCCGACAATCGGCAAGCAAACATGTTCCGAAAATTTTAGTAAAAGATGAAGATTATAGCGTCTCTCTCTCTCTTTCCGAGATCAACTATATCGAATCCGAAGGAAACTATCTGTTGTTCCATACCGATCATAAAACTTATAAGCTACGTTCTACCATCAAACAAGTGCTTGAAAAGCTTCCTGCCCACCTCTTCGTACAGATTCACCGGGCTTACGTTGTGAACTCCGCCAAAATAGAAAAATTCAAGATAGCGACTGTCGTGATCAAAAGCAGGGAGATTCCGGTTTCCAAAAACTATGCAGACGATATTCCTTGGTGATTGTAAAATTTTCCCATTATTTTACACATCTGTACTTTAAAGGAATCTATTTAAGCACTTCTTCTCTTTTAAGCCCCTTATTGTTTTCCACCCTATTTACTTCCGTTTGAACCGGTCATTTCCCTAAAATGTTGTTGATTTATCCATCGCAAATGGATTTATTGGCAGGCATCCCAACGGTTGCTTTTGGCTTGCTACGAACGCTCAAAAAAAATATTGAATTTCTATCCCAAATATCCTCCTTCCATCACAAGAAATTGAAAAAAATAGTCGATGTGGTTATTCTTGTTTCATAAAACGTAGGTGGCCGAAAATACATACCTAGAGTAGGCATCATTATTTAAAAACAATACATGAAAACGACATTATTTAAAAATCTAATCTTTCTTCTCATGATTGGATTTCTGCTTGGAGCATGCAAAAAAGAAAAAGGACCTCAGGGAGAAACGGGTCTTAAAGGAGAAACAGGATCTAAAGGGGATAAAGGCGATCAGGGCGACAAAGGCTCAACTGGCACGGCCAATGTCATTTTTAGTGATTGGATTGCTATTCCATCCACCGCAACGGTCAGTTTGGCGAATCGAAAAAACTTTGGCATTAATGCGCCTGGAATCACACAGGAAGTGTATGAGAGAGGGATCATATACACGTATCTAAAACAAGACGGTTATGACAGAATATTTCCTTTACCTTATTCCGTAAGGGTAATCAGTAATGGAGAAATTGTGGGCAGTTACCTTACTTCTGTCTTGGTCGGCGTCGGGAGCTTATCTTTAAATCAGGATTGGTTAACTCCTGGCCCCATTCACCCTAGCTTTGCGAATTCCACAAGTGTGTTAGGCTCGTATACACATATCAGATATGTAATTATTCCCGGCGGTGTGCATGTGAATAGCTCTTCGGTTAATTTTAATGACTACGAATCAGTAAAAGCACATTTTAAGTTACGCGAATAACCTTTCAGGAATTTTGCAGATTTAATAACCCCTTATAAAGACTACAGACAGTGTAACATCCTGTTGTGAAACAATTGAACACTTAACAAAGGATTAAAGATGGTAAGACGGATTATCTGTAAAAACCTCCTCTAGGCGAACAAAAACATTTCTCAGCCATTGACAGGGCGCATTTTTTTGCGCCTTGTTTATTTGAAGGATGTTTTCATTCAGGTTCAAAAGATTGCGCAAAGAGTCTTTGATTACTTTTTATGAACGTTGATAATTCTGTGGTGGCAAAGGTAAATAAAGGGTAAATTTATTCCAGCCTCCTTCCGAATAAACCTCCATTTTCCCTTCATGTGCCCGAGCAATTTCTGCCGTGATGTATAAACCTAAGCCCAGTCCTTTAGCACGTTCCGGTTTCAAAATCCCCCGGTAAAAGGGCCTGAACATACGCTCCTGTACCTTGGGCGGGATAGCATCTCCTTCATTACTTACCGTAAGGGAATAATACGCCTCATTGCAATGGCTTTCCACACGGACCTGCGACCCTTCTTTTCCATGGTGCACGGCATTGCTAAGCAGATTTCCCAATACCTGAGCAATCCGCTGCCCATCACAAATCAAATTGGACGGACAGGAAATATTCACCTGTAAAGAAATCTCCGGATGATTAAGTCGCAGCTCATCGACCACCTGTTGTAGCCAGTCTTTCAAGGGTTCCCCAGAGACACGATGAACAGGGATACCCTCGCCAAGATGCCCTTTGGCAAAGTCCAGCAAATTATCTGTCAGAACTTTCATACGTAACGATGAGTTCTTCACAATCAGGGCCATCCGTTGCACTCTTTCCTCCAGCGGTAAACGCATCAGCAATTCAGCCACATTTAAAATGGCTCCGATGGGATTACGCAGGTCATGCCCCAGGATCGCAATGAACTTGTCTCTCAGAATGGCTGTCTGACGCTCCTCGAGCAGTTGCCTGCTCCGATTTTGTTCGAGGGCAAGCGCTTCGAGCTGATAACTCATTAAAGAGCACAATGCCTGTAACAAAGACGCTTCATGCGACGAAAACTTTTCCTGCGCAAATAGCCAGACACTCCCGCAAAAATTATCCTGCTTATCATAGAAAGGAATTCGAATGATTGCTTTCAGCATATGACCGGCAATGAGCCATGGGGGCTCAAAAAGCGTCTGATGAATGGCTTCCTGAAAACGAAGAAGAAATTGTTTCTCCTGCGAAACGGGAATCAAAGTTCCGACAGACAGGCTCATCTCCCATCGGGAGACAGCCCCTTCGATTATCAGTTGCGCTTCTTCTTCCTTCACCCAGGTTGCATAGTCAGCTCCAGTCAATTGAAGGAAAGCTTCCAATGTCCGAAAAAGATCCGTGGGATTCCTCCCCCGGCTTGAAACATTTAAATAAGTATCGTTTCTCATGCAGATGTCTCTTCCTGACAGCTGAAAAAATCTTATATCAGCCTATATTTTACCCTTAAAATAAACTTTAAATGTCGTACCCAGTCCTATCGTACTTTCCACCTCTATTTTTCCCTCCATCGCTTCAATCTGGTGTTTGGTGATGTACAAACCATAACCTCTGGCATCTGTATTTCCATTAAAGGTCTGATACATCCCGAAAATACGCTCCCCATGTTTCTCAAGATCTATGCCAATTCCATTATCACTCACCTCCAATACAATGACGTCTTCCTGCTGGTAACTGGTCAACGCGATCTCGGGTTCTTTCCCTTCTCCTCCGTAACGAATGGCGTTTGATAAAAGATTAAGCAGCACACTTTCCAGGTAAGCTTTATTGTAAGATACCAGCAATTGCTCATTCACCTCATTAATGATCCGAATTTTCTTCTGTTGAATTTGATTGCTCAGGATAGATAGCGCACGGCGGATATACTCTCCCAAATGCAGCATCTCCACTTCGATGTGGACATTGTTCTGAATATTAATCACATGATTGAGATTCAACAATGTTTCGTTTAGATTTCCATTAACCTGTTTTAGCAATAGAAGCAATTCCTCGCGTTCTTCCTCCTCAGACGATTGCGAGATCAGAGTGGTAATTCCGTCAATGTTGCTTGAATGAGAACGGAGATTATGAGATACGATATAGGAGAAATTTAGCAGACGTTTATTTTGTTCGGTCACAAGGTTAAAGGAATAATTCAATGTTTTCTCGGCTTCCTTTGCCTTCGTAATATCGATCATGATCCCGCGGAGCTTCGAAGGTTTCCCCTCTTCCATAATGACCGTTACGATATCCCTCAACCAGACAATGCTCCCATCTTTGGCCACCATCCGGTATTCAAAATCATGTTCCTGCCCATGGGCGGTTTTGTGCGTACAAAAATTCAATACCCAGTCGTGATCCTCCGGATAAAGATGTTTCTCCCAGAAATCAGGATCTGACAGCCATTCATCCATCGTGTAACCTAATACGCGTTCTACTTTCTTGCTGATAAAAGTAAATTCGAACGTACTGGCTTCTCCTTCCCATACAATTCCATCGATGGTATTAATGAGTGATTCGATCCTCATTTGTGAATCAATCAGCTTTTTTTCTTCTATCTTCCGTTCTGTAATGTCTTCAATAATAATAATGTGATGCAAAGGAGGCTCATTCGCGGTCCACAGAGGGGTGAGGGTAACATTCGCCCATCTAATTTCACCATTTCGGGTGATGTATCTTTTTTCATTGTTCACTTCCCGACTTTCACCGCTTAAGAAGCGTTTAAAAAGTACCGAATCCTCCGCCAGGTCGTCCGGATGGATCAACGTTTTAATTTTTTTCCCGATCAATTCTTCCGCTGTATACCCAAAAAAATGACAGATGTATTGATTTACTTCCAGGAGTTCCCCTCCTTTCGAATTCACCCTGGCAATGCCTACGGCCGCATGATCAAAGATTTGTTTATACTTATGTTCGGTATTTTGCAGACGCTGCCCCTGTCTGCTAAACATCTGTTGCAGGTCGGCCTGTTTGATCAATAAACGGCTAAGGAGATAACTGGAAAGGACCACCAGGCAAATGCCAAAGATGATGGATCCTGTTAAATGAACCAGGGTATTGTAAGGATTCACGTTCACCACCGTTAATTTCCAACTAACACCTGCGAAATGAATCAGGTGTTCTTTCCGGATGGATCCTTTTTTCAGGGCCGGTAGAAAATGCTGCACCTCCCGAAGGTGATCGTCCAGCAAAGAAAACTGAAACTGATAATCCGGGAGTTTTTGGTTATCAATCCCCATGTTCTTCAAAAACACGTCTAATTCAGAAATCATTACTGAAAAACCCCAGAAGTTATTCTTTGTAAAGAAAGGCAAACGTCCAATGATGATCCACTCATCTCCATGCTTCACCGGGCCTTCATAGTACATCCGTTTATTTCGAATGGCTGTTTGTACATGCATTAAGGAATCTTCCCCCTTAGCGAAAACATCCTTTCCAAGGCGATCAATAACATACGATTGGGGGTAGATCAGGGTTGTCTTTCCCGCCGGACTGAGTTCTACCGCACTCAGTTGCTGATTACTCTGCAATAAAGATTTGGCCACCTGCTCAAACACTTCTTTGCCCTGTTTTTCATCAATAGATAAAGCGAGCGTAAGTGCAGAGGTGTAATTATTACTTAAAAAACGGTCAATATTTTTATCCGTTTCATGCAGTAAATTTTCTACTTTCTTTTCTTCATTTTCCAGGAAAAGTTCATGCCGTTGCTTTACCAGAAGTGCACTTAAAAAGAGAAGAAACAAAAAAAATAAAAAGCCGGTGATTCTTGGCCTGGACAGAAACCAATTCGACAGTATTTTATAAATGGATTGCATCACTCAGAATCGTTGGCGCCCGGTTAATAAATGAGAGCGAACGTAAATGTATTAAATATCATTCTACGAAACAATCTTATTTTCTCTTTAAAAAATGTCTACGATTTGAGTCAACTTCATTAGGTTTATTTCGCTATTTATTATAGATTTGAATTTAAGGAAATCACCATTCAAACTTATTAATTAAAGGTAAATCAAGCAGTTCCCTGCTCTTTTGTATATGGCATACACGTCTTTTTCAGATACGGAATTAGTGGCCTTACTCAAAGAGGGTGATCAACCGGCTTATACAGTGATCTATCATAAATATTTTGATTCACTGTACCTGCATGTTTGTCAACGTCTGGGAAACGCGGAAGAAGCCAAAGACATTATTCATGAGCTCTTTGCACAGTTATGGAATAAAAGGGATCATCTACAGATTAAATCCAGCCTGAGTGGATACCTTCATACCGCTGTGCGTAACAGGGTATTGGATTACATAGCGCACCAACAAACAGAATCCCGCTATGTCGAATCTTTACAAGGCTATCTCCAACAGGGATATTACCTGACCGACCACCTTATCCGTGAAAAACAACTAAATGCATTGATTGACCAGGGAATTAATGAATTGCCCCCAAAAATGAAAATTATTTTTGAACTGAGTAGGAAAGAAGTGTTGAGCAACAAAGAAATTGCCCAAAAGTTAGGTCTTTCCGAACAGACGGTTAAAAAACAGATTCATTATGCCCTTAAAATACTGAGAGGGAAGCTGGCCACCTTCCTTTTCCTCCTGTCTATTTAGTTTTTTTTATTTTTTCTACCCCCTCCGTCTCCTTTGTCCGTCATAAAGTAATAGAATAGTTATTTTCTATTTTTTATGAAAAACGAACAAGCAAAACAATTATTAGAAAAATACAAAAAAGGAATTTGCACAGAGGAAGAGCTTGCCTTACTGGAAAGCTGGTACTTGTCTTCCCCTATAGATACCTTTGAGTTAAGTGCAGAGGACCTCCGAAAGCACAAACAGGAAATATGGGAAAAATTACCTGTGCATGCACCTATAGGTGGCCGGAAGATCAACTTATGGTCGATCGTATATCGTGCGGCAATGGTGTTAATGATTTGTACATTCGCTTTTGCCTATTACCAGAATCGTGAAGAGGAAAGAAAAAGGACATCCCTGACAGCGGTGATTGTTCCCGGAGAAACAAAAGCAACACTGACATTGGGAAATGGGGTACAGATTCCACTTAACAAGTCGGCAAATGGCTCTCTGGTTTCTGAATCAGGAATGCACATTACAAAAAACGAAGACGGAGAAATCATGTATCACCCCTCCGATGCTGCGTCAAACGGGCCGGTTTCTTTCCACTTAATATCGGTTCCAATCGGTGGTTATTACAGTATCATCCTGGAGGATGGCACTAAAGTATGGCTAAATGCAGCTTCGTCACTGAAATTTCCGAACCGTTTTTCTAAAGAAAGGGTGGTTTATCTGACGGGTGAAGGCTATTTCGAAGTGACTAAAAAGGAAGGAAGTTCTTTTAAGGTCGTCACCGATCATCAACAGGTAGAAGTTTTAGGAACTCATTTCAACATTAGTGCTTACAAAGACAATGGATCCACCTTTACTTCTTTATTGGAAGGAAGCATTCGGATTAATAGAGGAAACTCCTCCAGATTAATACGCCCTGGTCAGCGGGCGGAGGTAAATAGCTCCCCATCCATTTCGGTAGTCGATTATCCGGTGGAGAATGAGATTGCCTGGACACGCAATGAATTTCTTTTTGAAAATGAAGACCTGAAAAGCATCATGCACAAGGTAGCGAGATGGTACAATATTGAAGTGCACTACCAACCGGGCTTGGAAATTCTGGAATACAGTGGTTCCATCTCCCGAAATAAAAATATCCAGCAGGTTTTAAAGATTATGGAACTTACCGGAACAGTTAAATTTAAATACGAAGGAAGGAGGGTGACTGTTATGCCGTAAATCATACTCTCTAAACAGTGATCCAAAAAAAACCGGAAGTGCTCGCAACACTCCCGGCAAAATTCCTTAGAAAAGGAGGTTCAGGATCACCGTAAATAAATCGACTTCATTAAACATTCAACCCTAAACCCAAACAAATGTATGAATTTTTACATGACATTTAACCGCTATGTACTTACTGGCGGTTATGCCAAAGTATTTTTCAAATTGAAACTCACATTCATCCTTTTTATTACCGTCATTTTACAGGTAGGGGCAAGTAGCTTCGCTCAAATCAACCTTAATGAGAAAAATGCGTCTTTACATCAGGTCTTGCAAAAAATCAAGCATCAGACAGGCTACGATCTATTTTATAGCAGCTCTCTGGTAAAAAAGGCCTCGCCCATCACTATTCAGGTGAAAAATGCGTCTCTCATGGAAGTGTTAAACTTATGCTTCGCCGATCAGCCATTGGTCTATCAATTGGAGCAAAACACCATTATTGTTCGGCCAAAAGAGGAAAAAATCCAGGTAATGGTCTCCACTGGTACCCTTCGGCCACCGGTCAATGTCATCGGGAAAGTGCTCGATGAAAATGACCGGCCCATCAGTGGCGTAACCATTCGCGTAAAAAACAATCCCCAAATCATGACCATTACGGATGTCAACGGAGACTTTCGGCTAACCGTTCCTTCAGAGAAGGACCTGTTGGTATTTACCTACATAGGTAAAAAGAGCCAGGAGGTAAGTGTCATGAATTACCAGGCACCCCTTCGGATCAAATTGAAAGAAGAAGAACAGTCCATGAAGGACATTGTGATTACCGGAACGGGCATTAACCGAAGTAAAGACAGTTTTACCGGAACCACCGCCATCTTTACCGGAGATGAATTAAAAGCCATCAGCAACAACAATGTGATCCAAAGTTTACGAACGCTAGATCCCTCTTTTCTCCTCATCGAAAATAATCTAGCAGGCTCTAACCCAAATGCCTTGCCTGTTATCGAAGTAAGGGGGAAAAGCAGTATTCCGAGTGAGACCCTGAAAGATCAGTTTGGCTCCGACCCGAATCAACCCCTGTTTATTTTGGATGGCTTTCCAACTACCTTACAAACCATCATCGACCTTGATATCAACCGGGTAGCCTCGGTCACTATTCTAAAAGATGCGGCTTCCACGGCGCTGTATGGTTCACAGGCTTCGAACGGAGTAGTGGTCGTGGAAACTATTCGGCCTAAATCGGGTGAGTTACAGCTAATGCTAAGCCAGGACTTTCGTTTCGAGTTACCGGATCTTTCTCACTACAATATGATGAATGCAAGCGAAAAATTGGAATTTGAACGCTTATCGGGACGTTACACATCCGAACCTTCCAATCCTTCTTTGGGGATTTACCTGGACAGCTTATACCACAGGCATTTGAGCTATGTTCAGAAAGGAGTGGATAGTTATTGGCTGAATGAGCCTTTGCAAACAGGCTACTCCACCAATACCTCTCTCAATGCAATGGGCGGAGACGCGGCCTTTACCTATGGGGTGGGCATCAACTATCGTGTAGGAGAAGGGGCGATGATTGGTTCCGGAAGAGATACTTACAGCGGAAGCATCAACCTAACATATCGGAAAAAAGCCTTCAATATCAATAACATCACCTACATTAGAGGCTTTTCTAGTCAGAATTCGAATTTCGGCTCATTTGCAAATTTTGTGAATGCCAATCCCTATTTTGACAAAAACACGGAGGGAAAATACCTGGAGGTGTCACGACAAGGGAATGTCAATGGCACCGTGCTGCGCATCAGCAACCCCCTGTACGATGCGCTTCTTCCTCAATATGACAAAACTAAAAATACGGAAATTCAGAATAATCTCCACCTTACTATTGATCTAAATCGTTCATTCAGACTGAATGGGGGGCTCCAACTGACTAAAGGTTCGACCGTGAACAAAGTATTTTATTCTCCCGAGATGAGCCGGTTTGACAACACACCTACCCTTCGGAAAGGGCGTTACACAGACGATCGTAGGACAAATTTCTCTTATCAGGCAAATCTCATGTTAACTTATTATAAGGTTGTCAACCAAAAGCATACATTTAACGTTAACTGGAGAAATACCATCGCGGAAAATTTGAACGAACGTTACAGCAGTTCCGCGGAAGGTTTTCCAGTCGGATCTCCGGGAAATCCCATTTTTGCTTATAATTATTTGGAAAATGGCTCCCCTACTGCTTCTTATGGCATCTTCCGAATGCTCAACACCACCTTATCTGCCAATTATTCATTCGCGGGAAAATACCTGATCGATGCCTTGTATCGTTTAGATGGTTCCACCGCCTATGGAAGCAATAAGCAATTCTCGCCTTATTATTCTTTCGGATTAGGTTGGAATCTCCATAATGAATTGCTATTCAAACAACAAAGCTGGATCAGCAATCTGCGTTTAACCGGGAACATCGGAATCACTGGAAATCAAAATTTTGCGAACATCAGTTCGGTATCTGTTTTTGATTATAACAGCAATAACAACTACAATTATTTTGGCCAAGGGCTGACTTTGCTTACGTTCGGTAATCCCAATTTAGCTCCTCAAAAAACACGTCAAATAAGTACTTCATTAGAGTTTTCATTCTTTAACAATCGTTTTTCCGGCTACCTGAATGCCTACGATAAGAAGACCGATCCACTCATTGTCCCTGTAGATCTTCCTTCGTCTACCGGCGTATTCAATTATCCTTACAACGTGGGGAACCTGACGTATCGTGGAATGGAAACGAAGTTGACCTTTTTTCCGATATACAAGCTCGCACAGCGCATTACCTGGAACATCGGAATCACCGGATCCACCTATCGTAGCAGGTATGACGGAATTGGAAATTCTCTCAACACACTGAATAAACAACAGGAGCTAAATAAAAGCCTGATTCGCTACCAGGACGGCAACAGCGCCGAAACTATCTGGGCGATTAAGTCAATGGGTATCGATCCTACAACAGGCCGCGAGGTCTTCCTCACCAGAGATGGGCAGTATACGTTTGATTACAATGCAGCGCATATCACCAATGCAGGTAATACCGTGGCATTGGCAGAAGGGGTACTGAGCACCAGTCTCCGCATTAAAAATTTTACTGTAAGCGGCAGCTTCCGGTATCGCGTAGGGGGCGACATCTACAATACCGTGTTGGCAAATAAGGTGGAAAATATTTCGTTTACAAGTACTGCCTTTAACCAGGACCGCCGGGCGCTGTATGATCGCTGGAAAAATCCGGGAGATGTGGCTCAGTTTAAGAGCATTTCACAGAGAGAAACGACACCCATTTCCTCGAGATTTGTGCAAAAAGAAAATTACATCACGGGTGAGTCAATTAACATCGGTTATGTTTTTGATAACCACGCATGGCTTAAGGGACTCGGACTGAGAAACCTCCAATTAAATGCCATGACGAACGATTTGTTCACTCAGTCAACCATTCGCAGAGAAAGGGGAATTCAATATCCTTATGCCAAAACCTTTGCACTGTCTTTAAGAGCATCCTTTTAACTTAACCGATTAAAAATGAAAAGAAATTATTGTTTCCTATTAGTCCTGCTATTATTAAGCAGTTGTAGTTTCTTCTCCTGCAAAAAATATTTATCCGTCCTTCCGGAAGACAAAGTATTGGAGGGGGAAGCTTTTAAGTCCCGCCAGGGAATACAAACCGTTTTAAATGGGCTGTATATAGGGCTGACCAAAAATGAACTGTATGGTGAGAATCTTACGTTATCCACCATTGAGATTATGGCCCAGCGTTACAATGTTCCCTCTACCCATAGTCTTACAGGGATTGCCACCTATGCTTACGGAGAGGATCTCCTTCGTACACGAATGGAGGGTATATGGACAAATTCCTATAGCCTTATCCTGAACATTAACGCTTTCCTTGAGAATCTGGAAAAATACAAAGGGGTGTTGGATGATTCGAGCGAGCGGATGTTTAAAGGGGAAGCGACGGCGTTAAGGGCCTTTTTACACCTGGATCTTTTGCGTCTTTACGCCCCCCGGTATACGACTGCCGATTCTACCAAAAGCAGCCTTCCTTATTATACAGAAAGTAAAACAGCGATTAATCCGTTACTGCCAGCCAATGTTTATATGGATCAGGTGCTTTCCGATTTAAATGTGGCAGCAGATTTTTTAAAGAACGATCCGGTCATCAATTCGGGCGTGCAAATGGTCAAAATTGAGGAAATGCCCGATTTTCAGATAAATAACCGGAATTACCGTCTCAATTATTACGCAGTACTGGGCCTAAAAGCAAGAGCCTTATTGTATCGAAATGATCGGGCATCGGCTTTGAAAGTTGCCAAAGAAGTCATTGCGGCGGCTGATCACTTTAAGTGGACTACCACGGCAAATGCGTTGAATGAAAAAGCCAACCCAGACCGGGTGTTTAGCACAGAGATGATTTTTGGCATCCTTAATACCCGTTTATATGCCAGATATACTGCACTTTTTGATCCTACGGCAGCAGACGCTACCATTCTGGCTCCGTTAACGGCACGCCTCAACACGGTATACGAGAACAACGAAAATGACTATCGTTTTAATCTGAACTGGCAGATTCCAACCACCGGTGTAAAAGCTTACCGAACGTTTTACAAATATGCAGACATCGTGGACAAGGCAAAGAACTTCCGGTTCACCATTCCTTTACTAAAAATCAGCGAAATATATCTGATTGCAGCCGAAAGTGAGGCAGTAAGCGCCGACGGCATTCATCACCTGAATGTGGTTCGTTTCAACAGAGGACTCACCAACCTCGCAACGACGGCCAATATCCTTACCGAATTGCAGAAAGAATACCAGAAAGAATTTTTCGGAGAGGGGCAACTTTTTTATTATTACAAGCGCCGGAACATTACTTCTGTCGGGAATGGATCGAGTACTGCCAATACAACCATCAATTTTAATGTCCCGATGCCTTTATCTGAATCCCAATACCGATAAACCTGTGATCAAAGGAACGTACATTCAGTGAACTGAATAATCATTTCATTCTCACAATAAAGATTAAAATATGAAAAAACATATATACATATACCTGCTTTTGATGGGAGCCATTCTGGGGGTTTCGTGCGAAAAAACGCTTTCTACCTACGAAGGGAAACCAACCATTTATTTCAATGAGGCAGGCAGGTTACCCAATTTTAGTGGAGAGGTGCTTCGTGATTCTACCCTTCTTTCCTTTAGCCTGGCAAAATCACAAGACTCCATAGTCCGCATGGTGATCACCACCATTGGAGAGAAAAAAGATTTCGACCGGCCCTACACCCTTGCGATCAATCCGGCCTCTACGGCAAGAGAGGGGGTCCATTATCAATTCCTAAATCATCAACAGCGCATCAAAAAAAATGAATTAACGGATACGGTCTCCATCCGCTTTATGAGAAGTGCAGACATGCAGTTAAACACCTTTCTCTTAAGCTTTGATTTAAAAGACAACGATCATTTTTCCACGCTGATGAAAAGCAAAATCATTAACAATACCACGCTCAAGCAGCATTCCTTTATCAACTATCGGTGGTTCGTGAATGATATCATTAAAAAACCAGCTAGATGGCTGGACGGATACCTGGGCGTTTTCAGCCGTAAAAAATTGTTTCTCATGGTGGAGGTGACGGGCGTTGATCCCGCTTATATGGATACCAGCATCTCCATTGTCGAGTTAACGGCTTACGGAAAATACATGCAGCGTTACCTCAACGAACAAAACTCAGCAGGAAATCCAATTTACGAAGAAGATGGTTCACTCATGGTGATGGGACCTTCAGTTCAATAACTTTTAAATGAAAATGCAATGCAATCAATATTATTTAATCGTTTCCTGTTAGCTGCAACCATCCTCTTGTTTTGGAGTGGTTGTAAGAAAGATTTGGGAAACTACACGTATAATGAAATCAATGAGTTAACCGAAATTTCCGGAATTCCAAAAGAAGTCGTGGCCGTTTACGGGAAACCTCTTTTGGTTGATCCGGTGTTAAAATTTAGTCTTGATCCCAGTTTTGATGAGCGTAAGTATGACTATGAATGGACGTACATTGCTTCGAACGGTTTGGGGGGAACAGCCTTATTTCAGCTTGCCACCACACGTCAGTTAAATATTCAGACCAAAGTGGTAGCGGGAACGTATACCGCCTATTACAATGTAACAGATAAAGTTTCGGGGGTGAAGTATTTCCATCAGTTTAAATTAAAGGTGGTCAATGAGATCAACGAAGGGTGGCTGTTAATGTGTGATGTAAATGGACAGGCACGAGTAGATATGTTATCCCTCAATGGCTCCGGGCAATTCGAACTCATTAAGGATCTGTTAGCTTCCACCGGGTCCGAGCTCAAACTGGAAGGAAAACCTGTCATGACCTATACCTACGCTCCGGGACTTCTGATCGGGCCGGATGCCATCAGCTATGGCCTTTATTTTGGAACCGACAAAGGGACTACCAAAGTGGAACCGAACACTTTCAAATGGACGAAGACGATGGGGCTGACTTACGAAATGTTCGGAGACATTCCGAATGGATTTCATGCAGATGTGATTAAACAGGCAAGCGCAGGTTCTTCCTACATGATTGGTCATGAGAATGCCTATTATTATTACCGGGCATTGAATATCTATTACTCCGCTCCCATTAATTACATTACGAGTGAACAACGTTCTTTCAAGGTAGCTCCCTTCATTGGATCTGACCACCTGAGCAATTCATTCGCCATTTTTTATGACAGTACCAACCGACGCTTTGTGAAGCACAGCTCTGGAGGTGCCACCAGTACAGTCATCCCGGAACAACCGGCTGATATGCGTAAATTTATGTTTAGCACCGGAATGGACCTCCTTTATATGCAATGGGTAGGTTTCAACGGAGGCGAAATTTTCGCGATCCTTAAAGAGCCAACGGGACAAAAACGTTTTCTGGCACGGTTTAACCCCAGGAGCAATGTGCAGTCTTACTACGATGAAATCACCGGAACGGATTTTTCACAGGCCGATTACTATGCCATAAGCCCGGATTTAGGCTATGTTTTCTATAGTGTTGGAGGAAAAGTATACGAATACGACATGGTGTACAAAACAAGTAAACTCATGAAAGACTATGGAAACAGAAAGGTGACCTATTTGGCTTTCCACGAGTTCAAGAGTTACATCAAATACCCGCATTCTAACAGGCTAATGGTGGCTACAAGCAGCCCAGAATTACCGGTAGGAGCAGAAGGAACGATCGATATTTTCACAGTCCCTCCTGTCAATGGTGACCTCATTCTTGAAAATACATTCAGCGGTTTTGGAAAGGTAAAAAGTCTTACTTATCGCGAACGTTAATTACCTACTTACAGGTTTGTCCGGAAAAAGGGCAAACCTGTATCATTTCAACCTTTAGGATTTTACTTCTAAAATTCAATTTTTTTTAATCCATTAAAGCATGATAAAAATTAACTATTATACGCTATCCATCCTATTCCTATTCCTTACTCTCCAATGCATGGCCCAATTACCAGTCCGTATTTCAGGGGAGCTTCAGACAAAAAGGAATACAGTGCGCCTTTACAAAGTGGAACAGGGAAGACTCGTCGAAATAGCCCAGAGTCTCGTCAATGGAAAGGGGAAATTTGGTTTCCTATTTTATCCGGAATATGAGGGATTCTATGCTCTGGGAAGTGGAAATGCGAGCAATCCAGCCGAAAATTTCACCTTTTATTTCAAAAATGGCGACCAACTGGAAGTACAACTCCAGGACAGCACCTACCGTCTCCTTGGAAAAGTTAATTCTAAAGAAAATCAGGTCCTGCAATCTTGGAATAAACTCACTCTTCCTTTGTATCAAAAAGCCATCAATTTCATGAGAGTGAGTAGTACTTTTATGGATTACTTTCCTCAACAGGAAGAAATTGTGTCGAAATCCAAGGATTTTCTGAAAGATAAAAAAACAGGAAATGCCCTTTTTGACACTAAAATAAAAGAACTGATGGCACTGGACTTAGCCAGTTACGCTTCTAATTTCATCAATACTCCAAGATCCGCGCACCCTTCCGTAGAAGAGTGGAGTAATTTTTACCATGAATTAGACATAAAACGTTTTACTAATCGAACATCTTCCATCTACGGGTATCCCTACGGGCAAAGGGTAATGTCTGCACTCATTGGTTTGCATCTTCGTAAGGAGAAAAAAGCCTATGTACCTGGGCTGGAAGCAATTGAAACATTTACTTCCTATTTACCAAACGACACCCTAAAAGGGGATATCGTCTTAGATTTCATTGCACGCTATAAAACCTACGATGAGTACCGTGCGGCAATGAACCATTATGGGCAGTATGTACTGACAAGTGCTCAGAAGGAAAGAAGTGAGGCATTAATGTCTCCCCTGCTTACTTACAAAACAGGTACAGAAGCACTTAATTTCTCATTTCCCGACATGCAGGGAAAAAATGTTACGTTGGAAAGCCTGCGTGGCAAAGTGGTTCTTGTAGATGTATGGGCCACCTGGTGCGGTCCCTGCCGGATAGAGTTCCCACACCTGAAACAACTGGAAAAAGACATTCAGGGAAAACCTATTCAAGTGGTAAGTATATCAACCGATGATCCCAAAGACAAAGAAAAATGGATGAAGATGATTAAAGAAGAAGAACTGGAGGGAATCCAACTATTTGCTTCAGGGCCGGGAAATGAGTTTTCAAAATATTATAAGATTAATTCCATTCCCCGATTTCTGGTTTTTGATAAAAACGGGAAGATCGTAACGGTCGATGCTCCACGTCCGTCAAATCCTAAACTAAAAGAACTGTTATATGCGGAAGCGGCCAAGTAAATGCGCCGTTGCGCCCTACTACGCCTCACGAATAAGTGGGGTTAAAGGGGCTGTTTTAAGCGCTGATACATCGATGAAAAAATACGTCATTTTTCTTGGACTATGCCTGGTCGCGTTCATCGTGGGGGCTCAGTCCCCCGTGGCAATCATTCCCTTTCAGATGGAAAACGGATCCATCATCGTCGAAGCAAAAATCAATGATTCTCCTCGCCCGCTCCGCCTCCTTTTCGATACCGGCGCAGATGGAATGGCGATTAAACAGGATCTGGCAGATTCTGTCGGACTTACTATCCATCGAAGTCAGTCGGCCTCTGTAGTGGGTGGCACGATGCGTATTGACGTTTCTTCAGGCAATACCTTACACTTCGGATCCTTTGCTTTCCATCGTCAAAGCGTAGCGGTTTTCAAAGAAATGGGAAAAGGAGTGGACGGTCTGCTTGGAAACACATTCATTCACCACTATGTAACCGAAGTTGATTTTGATAAGCTTGAAATCAGACTTTACCATTTCGGGCGGCATTTTTCTCCCAAAAATGCACAAACAGTTCCTTTTTCGATACCCAACGGGTTGATCCTGATGGAAGGTTCATTGCATACGGGAACCACTGTTGCTACAGGTCGGTTTGTATTTGACACCGGTGCGGCCTATTCCCTCATTTGTTTTCGCCCATTTGTGCGTCAGCACCGCTTGTTGGTGAGTGGCTTTAAAATGGCTTATCAATCCGCAACGGTAAGTATGGGCATTTCCTCTCCCACTTTTCATGGAAATGCAACTACTTTTACGCTCAGAGGATTGGATCCAATAAAGGAATTTCCCGTTTCTTTAATGGCTGGAGGAGGACAGAATGAACAATGGAATCCGGGTTTTGACGGATCTATTGGCATCCGCCTTATCAGTCGATTTAACTTTACAATCGATGTATCCAGGAAAGAGATTTCCGTGCTTCCCAACCGTTCGTATTCTTTTCCCTTCGATTTCCGGATCGGACAACACCTGCTGGGATTTAATCAGCATGGAAAGCTTCAGGTTTTATCCCACTTTTCCACATTTACCGAAGGAGAAGAGCAGCTTGCAAGGGGCACCATCATAGAGGAAATTCATGGAACCCGATCGGAGGAACTGCTTCAGGATCCCACACGCATCGAGGCTCTGAAAAAGGGGTTGCCCTCTGCTCCGGTCAAGGTGCAGGTGAAAACAGGAGATCACCGACAGAATATGAATATACGTTTATAAAGAATTTTATCGGAACATGATATACCCTAATAGTTAGTTAATGAAGAAAGCGCTTATCCGGATGGATAAGCCTTTCCTTTTTAACAAGAGGATCAGGACCGAAGGGCCTTCAGCAAGCGATGCGCTCTTTCGTAAGCGTTGCTTTCGGCAGGTATTTCAAGAAGCCACTTGATGGCAGCTTCATTCCGTTTCTGCTTGAGTTCATAAAGTGCCAGAAAATAAGCGGCATCGTACCTAAAAACCGACTCGCTATTAAACACCGTGGTCATTAGGGCTCCGGCCTTTTCAGGCTGATTCACTTCAAACAGGGCTACAGCATAATAATAGGTGATCATCATTTCTTCAGGATTTTGTCTATGCAATGCCTCCAGGAGCGGAACCGCTGTCGCAAATTTCTTTTCATTAAAAGCCTGTGCTGCGTCGGCAAGACTATCGGTAACCACTTCTCCCCTCTCCACCACGATCATTTTAGGTTGTACAGCATATTGACGATAAAGGTCATTTTTCCAGGGAGCCCAAATAAATATTCCTACGATGAGGATCGCTGCAATTCCGTAAGCCCATTTCAATCCCTGATGTATCGTCAACTTTTTGGGAGACACCTCCCGAAAGAAACGTTCGTTCTGCAGGATTAAGGTCTTCCTGAGAGCCTTTTCTTCTTCATCAGGACCTCTCAACTCCCTTGCTAAGGCGCCTTTCACTTCCTGGTATTCTTTCAAACAGTCCTGCAGCAGCACATCTTCTGCTAACTGGGTCTCAAAAGCCATTCTTTCAGCCTCGTCCAGATCTCCCTCCATGTACCTTGCAGTATATAAAATTCTATCCTCCATTGTCCGTTATTTTAAAGTCTGAATAATTCTTATTAGTCCTGCCATGCATTCTGATTTCTTTTTTCTATAATAGCCATAACTCACCCCCATGGCCTCCGCTACTTTTTCCTGCGCCTCTCCCTGCATACTCCAACGGACAATTTCCTGGCATTTTTCACCCAGTTTTTCAAAGGCTTTCTTAAACAGCCCCACTTTCTCTTCCTGTTCTTTCAGTTTTTCCGCCAGTTCAAACGTATCCTCTCCTATATGTAATAAATCATCCTCTCCTTTTGTTACCGGTTTTTGAGCTCTTTTTTTTAATTCATTCAACCATTTGCGCTTACAAACCAGTAGAAAAAACGGCTCAAAGGGACAGGTCAGCTCGAGTTGTTTAAACCGGGCCTGGTGGTATACATCCAGCAGTGCTTCCTGAAAAATATCTTCCGCATCGTGAAGATTGCCCTGATTAAACTGCACATAAGACCTGACTTTCGATGCGCATTTTTTATAAATCTCGTTAATCACCGGGACATCGTTGTTCATTAATCCAATCAGATAGCGCTGGTCCGGATGTAAAGATTTTGCCATGATCTTTTTTTTAGAATGATAGATAGCCCTAAAATTAAGGTTTCCTCGCCGCCCAGAAAAAAAAAATCATTTTTTTAGGTAACAAATTTCTGATCCTGTTGATATATCAGCAAAACCAATGTTTGGGCGGTTGCTGAAAAGCCCTGAAAGAGTAGGCCTGACTATTAAAAACAGAAATCATGAAAACGTTAAACTTAATTCCCGCATTTATTTTTATTCTCCTGTCGCTCACTTCCTGTAAAAAGGATGGACCTGTGGTCTATGTTCCTGAGGTCAAAAGCACGAAAGAATTTATTCAGAAGAGAGGTCCGCAATTACAGACAAAAAAAATCGATGGCAGTGTTGCGAACAGTTTTACCCTCAAAGGAGGAACGAAAATTCAAATTCCTGCGGGAGCCTTAACCCTCAACGGCCAACCGGTTAATGGATTGATAGAAATTGAAGCACTCGAGATGTTGAACCGAAGCGACATTCTGTTAAGTGGTACCAATACCAACCATGTAAGTGGGGCTCCTTTGGCCTCCGACGGGTTCATTTATCTTCATGCTTCAGTGAACGGCACACCAGTAGACCCCAAACCGGCGGCATTACTGACCGTTTCCATTCCGGCCAAAAGAAACGGAGTGACGCAGATATGGAAAGGGATTGAAGACGTAGACGGAACGGGTCAGTTTGGATGGGACACCCCCGAACAGCAGGCAAATGGCGGAGGGATTAAACTGGAAACAGCGGCATTCGAGGGTAATTTTACTTTTAACATGGGCGAGTTGGGCTGGATTAACTGCGATGTGTTCTATGCCTATACCAATCCGAAAACCACCATTCGTGTCAATGTGGCAAATAATCCTGGTGCAATGGCTGGCTTTATGGCTCTCAGTGGTGAAACGTTTGTATTCTTCTGTGCGAAAGGTTCAAATGTGGTCGCCCAGATTTACACGCCTGATGGCCCAAATACGGTCAAAAGTTATGCACAAATGATGCCGGTGGGAGTAGAAGGAAAATACATTTCCTTCTCCATCAAAGAGGGTAAATTTTATTATGCCGAACAGGAAACCACCATCACTGATTTGCAACAAATTACCCTTACGCTGGTAGAAACTACAGAACAGCAAATTCAACAGGCGATCAATAGCCTGGACCAATATTAGACCCTATATTTTACCTATGATAGGGCACAAAGAGCTAATTTAACTCTAAAGCCGAGTGGGGCCGCCGTTGGTGGCCTCATTCTTGTTGTATATAAATAGTTATTTTTATTTTTAAGATTATCATTCATTCCCTATGATCAAAAAACTACGTTTCTTTGCTTTTCTTTACTTTACATTCTCGCAGGTAATGGCTCAGCAGATAGTTCCTCAGGATACCATTCCTGCCCGCATTAAAGACTCTACCGTGAATGGACAGACCCATTTTAAAAGTGAATTGAGACCTTTAAGACAAATTGCGGGAGCTCCTGAACCCTTTTACACCTATTTCTGGGAATTTGGTGATGGGCATTTTTCATTTGAAAAAGAACCGGTGCATCCCTATTTCCGAAGCGATTCGATATGGGTACGCTTATATGCTACCAACAATTATGACGATGGGAAGCGCCCCCCTACCCGACCCAAACCGATTAAACCCGGCACCTCCAAGCCGATGGTGGCCAGTAACGTAAGGCAAAGCGGCTTGTTTAAATCGGGTGGGTATCTCGATATAAAAACCAACTGTATGCCAAAACCGGGGGACGATATGATGCTGGTGCTCGGTTACCGTAACCCCCCGGAAAGTGGGCTGGAACAAATGGGCGGTACGGTGGCCATCCTTTACAACGACAAGGCCTTTGCAAATGACAATTTTGAACTGGCGGAAAGTCGCAGTTATCATCAGGAAAGAAAGACAACGCTTCAATCTTTATTGACGATAAACGGTAAAAGCCAGCCTAATCAGGGGCCCGTCTATTTTGCGGATGCAGGCAAAGAAGCCTGGCTGAGCAGCCTTCTCGGCAAGGCAGAAACCGATCAGAAGCAAATACTGAGAGAAAGAACCGCAGACTTCCGCAGCTCGGAAACATGGCAGTTCAGCCCCCTACATAGAGGAGAAGAACGTTTTCTTTTTCTTCATTTTAAAACCACGCCGGAAATGGTAAAAGACACAAACGCCGTGGTTCGAATTGGAGCAGTCTTCATTCCGGACAATCCGATGGGAGAAATTTCATTCTTCGACATGGAGCTGCAAATTGTGGCTTCTCACGACCCGAATAAAATGGTTCTGAAAAAAAGCAGAATGAACTTTCGGCTCACTGGAAAAACCCGTCAATTGGATTACAAAGTGCGCTTTCAAAACACCGGGAAAGGACCTGCTAAAAAAGTAGCGGTCGCTGTTCGCGTCCCGGAAATTTTCGATCTCAATACCCTAAAAATTACAGGTACCAAACCAGCAGTCATTCCCTGCGACTCCGCCTACGTAAATCAAAGTTGCATGGAAGTGCAAAAAGCAAAAGACAGTGTGCATTTTGTGTTTCACCACATTTATTTACCAGGTACACAGCAGGACGGAGTAAAAGACTCGGATTCCACGATGGGTTTTGTTTCTTACAGTATTCGGTTCAGGGAAAAACCTAAAAAACTACCTATTCCTAGTGGAGCGGCCATTGTTTTTGATAAAAATGAACCCATATATACCAACCGTGCAGTGGGTCGTTTTAAAATGGGGCTATCTCCTTCCGTAATAGCTGGCTACGGTTTTCCTTTTAGCAATGGACGCTCTTATGCCGGTGATGAACACTTCACCCTTGGAGTAGGTCTGGCCCCTTATTCACCCTATCGCCCGCACTGGCAGCTGGAACTGTACTTGAGTAACTCGTCAGAAAAGAGTTATCTGGTGAGTAGTGATGAATCTAAAAGAGATACCCTCATTGGAAGGGAAGGGTATTTAATTGCACGAAAAGATCACTTTCGTACCGAAAAACTGACAAGTATTCATTTCTCTCCGCTCCAATTACGGCATCATTTCACCAGTTTTCTGGGTGTCGGAATTGGTTCGCTGATCACTATGGACTGGTACAGTAAACGGCAGGACCGACTTCATTACGAATTGCAGTCAGCTCAGGGTATCGAAAACCTTCCCTTAGATGTGCTGGTCCATGAATCCATCCAGCATTTTACCCATTTCCGCTATGCCTTTTTTGCAGATATTCAACTGGGACTTGTACGTGTAGGGCCCGCTGCCGGATTGAGGGGGATTTACGATCCGAGGAATAACCGTAGAAATTTTGCGGCCTATTTGATTTGGAAATTCTGATTATTTTTCGTATCTTACTAAGATAGTCCATGGCTCTGTTTTTGAAAGCAGAGCCATTTTTTTATTTTAGCTGAAAGCCAACGCCATGCGATCAGTCATTCTTCTTTTTTTATGTTCCTGCTGGTTCACTGTTTCTTCTCAGGAAACGAAAATTCAACAAAAATTACGTGCACTGCAGCGGGAGGATCAGCTAGAAGAATGGATTTATGTGTCTCTGGAGGAAATAACTGCTCATCCGGGAACACCGCAAGAATCATTGAATGAACTTCATCGAAAGCTCTGGAGAGCTCCTAACCGCAGCGAGGAACATTATGCGTACCTGAGCCTCCTTAGTACCCAGGGGTATGAACTCTTAATGCGCGGACACATTCTAAACTCCATTGATCGTTATGAAGCTGCCTATCAGCATTACCTTCATTTCCAGGTAAAGGAATACGACATCGTTGAGTATGTTCTGAAGCCACTCAGCAACAATTATACCCGCCTAGGTGACTATGACAGAGCTTTGTACCTTCAGGAAAAATCACTCCAATTTCTTCTCACTCACAAAGAAAATTCTTCCAGCATTGCAGGTGTTTATAGCAATATGGCCATCTCTTACCGGGTAGTGGGCGAAACAACAAAAGCACTAGAAAGCGTCCGGAAAGGACTAAATCTTACGGCTCTCGAAGCACAAGCCTCCGTTCAGCTATATAATATTCTGGCAGATATCCAGTACGACGATAATGAATGGGAGCAGGCGGGGCAGACCATTGAGAAAAGCCTTCGCATCCTGGCTCAATCGAAAAAGGCCGAGCCCTATCTTCAGATGAGTGCCTTTACGACCGCGGGGAACATTGCACTTGCCTTAAACAGGTATGCGCAAGCCAATGCCTATTACCTGAAGGCATTGGAAATTCTTCAGCAACATTTTCCGCAACGTCGTCTTCGTGAAAAAGCGGCTATCTATACGAAAATGGGGCTGCTAAAGGCAAAACAAAAGCAACCTGAGTCTGCCTTAAACTTCTTTCGTCAAAGTCTTCATATTCTTCATCTAACGGATCCGGTTTCACAGAAGCAGCGACAAATCCTTTACGGCGATTATCACCTCGTAGAAACCTTTTACGAAATGGGAAAAAGTTCACATGCCCTGGAAAAAAGAAAGGAAGCACTCATCTATTTTCAAACTGCTTTGCTCTCGGCAGACAAAATGCGTCTCGAATACGGAAATAACCGAAGCAAAGAACGTTTACAGGATTATCTAAAAGAGGTGGCTGAAAAAGCCATTCAGGTCGCTTACGAATTACATGAGAAGCAACCGGATCCTGCTCTTCTGCAGACCATACTCCATCTCTCCGAATCGAGCAAAGGCCGTACTTTATGGGAACAGATGAAAAAGAATGAACGATCATTGGAGTTAAAAGACCAAGATTCCCTGTTCAGTAAACGACAAACGCTTCAACGTGCATTAATCTACTACGAGAAAAGCTCTCTTGAGCATTCGGATGAATCTCTTAAACAAACAATCGGAGATCTCCGTTACCGTCTTTCGCTGGTAGACAAACAAATCAGAAATAAATACAAACAACTCATTCCTCCCCATCCTGCGAACAACATGAACAAGGAAAACCTTCCATTTCACCGCGTGCTTTCCTTTTTCTTTGGCGAACAATCGGTGTATTTACTGGAAATTAACCAGCGTGAGGTGCGGAGAGTCTGGCAACTAAAGGATGCCCCCTTCATCAGGAAGACCGTATGGGAACATGTGCAACACTACTATAACCAGGGACCTTCTGCAATGATCAACAAGCCAGAAGCATATTACCGTGACTCACATGCCCTTTTCAGATTATTATTCAAAGATGTTCCCTTATCTTCTGAGAGAACCACGATTATTCCGGATGGTGTATTGGGATTTTTATCCTTTTCCAGTTTGATTACCCGAGACGGGGCGGGGGGAAATCCGGCGACCTGGCCCTTTTTAATTCGACTTACACCAATCGATTATGCTTTTTCATTGGCCACTCTTCAACCTTCTGTTCCACATCGGGAAGCGAAAAGATTTGCCGCTTTCTTCATAGATCATACCGCCAGTGGGCAAAATTCGCTTCATGCCATGACCTATGAATCAAAAGCCATCCGGAAATGGACAAGTGGCGATTATTTTATCAATAAGGCTGCGAATAACCGTCGTTTTCAGGAATCCTTTCACCAATACCGTATCTTACACATTGGGACGCATGCTTATTTGTCGGGAGAGTTCAAGGAACCTACTTTGGATTTTGGAGAGGAGAAAATGTATTTGTTCGAATTGGCGACCAGTTTCCAGGCACCAGAGCTAGTGGTCCTCACCGCTTGTCGCACTGCTGACGGGCTTTTAAGCAAAGGCGAAGGGGTCATCAGCATGGCAAGAGGATTTAAAGCCCTGGGAACCTCTTCGAGTGTAGCTGGATTATGGAATGTAAACGATGAGTCCGGAGCCGCACTCATTGCCCGGTTTTATGAGTTCCTGGCACAAGGAAAATCCGGTAGTGAAGCCCTTCATCTCGCTAAACTCTCCTGGCTGGAGCAGGAACAACCCACTACTGCGCTCTGCTTGCCTTACTATTGGGATAGTCTGATATACATTGGTTATGATCAGCCCTTTGAACTCAGAAGCAGTACAGGGAATCAATCCTTTTATTTCCTGTTACTTCTGCCGCTTCTTGGACTGACGGGTTGGCTTATCTGGCGAAGAAGTACGCGGCAAAGCAGAGTCCTGCCGCTTAAAAATCATCGCAGCTAAAGGGGCGAGCTGAAGGACCGCAGATTGTTTCTGTCCATGATAAGGTATTTTCTCGGCCGTGAGCGGACTAGTGTGTAGCTTGCCGCTGCCGTAAAAACGCTGATCATCGGTATTTAGTAACTCAGTCCACCTCCCTTTCTCCGGGAGGCCGATACGAAAATGCTCCATGAACACCGGAGTTAGATTAATAACGATCAATAAGGTATCTTTTTTTCGGTTTGACTTCCGCAGATACACAAATACCGAGTGTTCCTGATCGTCCGCATTGATCCACTCAAACCCCTGCCAGTCAAACTGGTAATGATGCAATGCGCGTTCCTCCCGGTATAAAAAATTCAGTGCCCTGACCATTTCTTTCATCCCTGCATGCGGGGCATAGGAAAGGAGATGCCAGCTAAGGGACTCATTGAAATTCCACTCATTGGTTTGTGCAAACTCATTTCCCATAAATAACAGCTTTGTACCGGGGTGTGTATACATATACGCATAGAGTGAACGAAGATTGGCGAACTTCTGCCATTCGTCTCCCGGCATTTTGTAGATCATAGAGGCTTTTCCATGAACCACCTCATCATGAGAGAAAGGGAGCATAAACCGTTCACTAAACGCATAAGTTATACTGAAAGTCAGGTCATAATGATGAAACTTCCGGTGAACTGGTTCACGTTTGAAATAACGAATTGTATCGTTCATCCAGCCCATCATCCACTTCATATCAAAGCCTAGTCCACCATGAACCACATCTTTGGTCACTCCTTCAAAAGTAGTGCTTTCCTCCGCAATGGTAACTACCCCCGGGTATGTTGCTTTCACAGCTTCATTTAAGTCCTGCAAAAAAGAAATTGCCCCGAGGTTCTCTCTTCCTCCAAATGCATTTGTTCCCGATTCTTCCGGCTTTCTGGAAAAGTCAAAATAAAGCATGGAAGCCACTGCATCCACCCTCAGACCATCTACGTGATACTTTTCTAACCAAAAGAGTGCATTGCTAATTAAAAAGGACCGTACCTCAGGGCGGTCATAATTAAAAATATAGGATTTCCAATCAGGATGAAATCCCTTTTTCATGTCGGCATGTTCATACAGGAATGTACCGTCAAAATAATGCAATCCCTGCTCATCTCCAGGAAAATGAGAAGGCACCCAGTCCAAGAAAACGCCAATCCCATGCAGATGAAGCTGGCTGATCAGTTCCATCAGTTCTTCGGGCAGACCGTGACGGGAACTTGCAGCAAAATAGCCTGTGATTTGATATCCCCACGAAGGTTCATACGGATATTCCATGATGGGCATGATCTCTACATGCGTAAAGCCCATTTCCAATACATAAGCCACCAATGGAGTGGCGATTTCCCGATAACTGAGTACCCTTTCCGGATTTGCCGGATCCCTTTGCCAAGATCCCAAATGCAATTCATACACCGAAACTGGCTGCGTAACGGCATTCCATCGGGTCCGTTTGCTCATCCAGGAACGATCCTTCCAGGAATAGTCCATTTTCCAAATCACAGAAGCTTTCTTTGGGGGCTGTTCCCAGCGCAAGGCATAGGGATCTCCTTTTTCCAATTGTTGACCTTCCATACCCGTGATGGCGTATTTATATAGTCCACCATGGCCTACATGGGGAATAAAGCCTTCCCAAATACCGGTAGATGGGCTGAATTGGCGCAGAGAATGACTCGTTTTTGACCATCCATTAAAATCCCCCATCACCGCTACCTGAATAGCCTGGGGAGCCCATACGGCAAAATAAGTCCCCTCCACTCCCTCCAATGAACACACGTGCGAACCGAATTTCTCGTACAAACGAAAATGCTTCCCCGCCCGAAATAAATAATGATCATACTCCGTAAAAAAAGACATCTCCCACACCGGCGTATGAAACGCCTTGAATAACTGTTTATCTGGAGTGGGGGGCTGTCCTGCTGCCTGCTGCTTTTTAGCGTTTTTCATTGACCAGTGTTGTAAAGTGATGAAGTAGTCGCGGGGTTTTCTTTTGCCTTCTCTAGCCGCCCATAATCTTAATATGAATGAAATTCTTCGTGGATTTAAATCGTAGACGACCGCGCTCATCTACGTGAAAATCCAGACATTCCTTGTCATCTACAAAAATTTTCGTCACTTGGAATGGAATTCCAATCACATTGTAATCATACGATTCATAATTGGGGGTATAAAGCCCTTCGATGGTTTGTTGGATCAGCAAGTGTTTAGTTTCTCCTTTTACTGTAAACCTTTTTTCAAGGTAAATATCCTGCTCATAAGCAAACGTATCGCCATGATCTTCATAGAGGTAAGAATTGACTTCGTAATCTGCATAATAAACATTTAACCAGACTTCATCGATGGGTTTCTCACCAACATATTGCATCACCGGATACTCCGGGATGACTGCCCCTGCTCTGACAAATAGGGGCATCGAATCCAACGCCGCCTGTATGTCATATTCCTGCTGTCCCTCGAGTAATTCATGTGTCCAGAAATTATACCATTGTCCTTTTGGAAGGTAGACCGTTCGTGAAATGGCTCCCTGTTCCAAGACCGGACAGACCAATAGTTTGTCGCCAAAAGTAAATTCGTCCTGTCTAAAATGAGTACTCACATTGTCCTGTTCAAGCATAGAGAGCGGTCGAAGCATGGGAAATCCATAGCGGTGATGTTCCCAGAAAACCGAATAGAAATAAGGCATTAATTGATACCTAAGTTCAATAAACTTCCGATTAATGCTGGTAAAAGGTTCTCCAAAGCTCCAGGGTTCCCGTTCGGCGGTGTCGCCGGCTGAATGAGCCCTCATGAAAGGAGAAAACACCCCCAGTTGAATCCACCTGGTAAAGAGTTCTCCGTCTGGTTCTCCACTAAAACCACCGATATCCGTGCCGCAAAAAGGCACACCGGAAATAGACATGCGCTGGCACTGAATGTTACCTATTTTGAGGTGTTCCCAGGTAGCCACGTTATCTCCTGTCCACACACAGGCATACCGCTGCATTCCCGAGTATCCCGCCCGGGTAATGGTAAAAGGACGCCTGTTTTTCATCAGTTTCTTTAAGCCATCATAGGTAGACCTTACCATCTGCATGCCATACACATTATGCGCTTTCCTATGAGAGCCCCGATGGCCGTCAAAATGATGACGTACATCATTTGGAAAAGTACCCGATCCAAAAACTGCCGGCTCGTTCATGTCATTCCATACACCAGCTACGCCCAGATCAACCAGTTCCTTATATAAACCACCCCACCATTCCCTCACATGCGGATTGGTAAAATCGGGGAATTGGCATCTACCCGGCCAGACATGCCCCTCCATGAAATAATCATCACTGCGGCGACAGAAATACTGATTGGCTTTCCCCTCTTTAAACACCCAGTAATTATCGTCTACTTTTATTCCCGGATCGATCATCACCACCGTTTTCATTCCGATGGATTGCAGTTCCCGGATCAGCTTTTTGGGCTCCGGGAAAAACTTTTTATTCCAAGTAAAGCAGCGATATCCATCCATATAGTCAATGTCCAGATAAATGGCATCACAGGGAATTTGGTTAGCCCTGAAACGCTCCGCAATGTCTTTCACTTTCGTATCAGGATAATAGCTCCAACGACACTGATGATAACCCAATGCCCATTTTGGAGGCATTGGATGGGTACCAGTTAATGTCTGATAGCGTTTCACCACATCCATCATATGGGGACCGTGAATATAATAGTATTGAAGCTCCCCTCCATCTGCCCAGAAACTGGTTTTCGAGGAGTCTTCTTTCCCAAAATCGAAATAAGACTTAAAGGTATTATCAAAGAAAATCCCGTATGCCGCATTTTCATTTATTCCGATATAAAAAGGAATAGTTCGGTACAGTGGATCCTGGTCCCATCCATACGAATATGCGTCGGTATTCCAGTTCTGAAAATTCCTCCCTCTCAGATTCATGTTCCCCGATTTGTCTCCCAGTCCAAAAAAGTTTTCTTCATGGTAGCAAACCTTTGTTGCAAAAACATAATATCCTCCAAATTCAACATTTTCTTCCCAATGCATGGGCATGCTATCCTCATTCATTACCTTCCCCGTCAATTGATCTTCGAAGGAAATATGGAAATTACTCTTATCGAGCTTACACGTCACTGTATTGGTAGATACTGCGTAATATTGCTCTTGCTCTTCAAATCGATAAGTACTTACTCTGGGTGCTATCGCTGGTACGGCATAAGAGAATTCAGGGAGAAAAGTTCCGTGAGGTGCCAGGCGCACTTTAATAATTTCGTCACTGATCACTCGGATTTCCACCTGTGCATTCCCATCCGAAAAATAATAGCGATCCTCTTCCTTGTCCACGTCGATTATACTTCCAAGATATTCTTTTACGATTGGTTTAAGCCCTAATACCGGATTATTTAAATGCTGTATTATTTCTTCTTCGTTCGAGTTCGATTTCAATTGCTTAGAGGGGTCGTCTTGCTTGTTTTCTTCCATAGATTTCTCAATTAATCGTCATGTTGCCCTTTCTTAAACTGCCGCTACAGCCAGGTTTTACTGGCTTTGCTCCAACCGGAAGGACCTCAATAAACATATTAAAATATGACGAAATATCTGTGTTTTTTTTCAATGATTTCTTTGTTCCTTTGCCACAGGTTAAAAAAACAGGTTCCAAAAAGAGAATTTCTCTGTTTAAGACATTCATCCTTTTCAGAGTTTTCCATTTCACATAGGCATAAAAAAAGGAGACACGATGGTCTCCTTTTGTTCATTCACTATTTTCTCTACGGATTGAAGGTGTAAGAGATATAATACAAACCACCTACTTGGGGATTACCAAATGAAGTGATGTAATATTTATTGAGGATGTTTGATCCTCCTAGTTTAATCACAGATTTAACGGATGGTACTTTCAGATTTACCTGCGCATCGAAAGTAGAGAATGAAGGTACAGTTCCGGTAGCGAAGCTGGAGTTCCAGTAAAACTCATCCTGCCAGCGATATTGCACATTGAAGCCAAAGTTTTTAACAATTTCGCGGCTTCCAATTCCTAAATTAACGCGCCACTCGGGAGTGTTAAAGTTGTTCTCAAACGTATCAGATACTTTACCCAGTTTATTATAGGAGGTATTTCCACTTAAGTTGAATTTCCCTACCTGATAATCCAGCCCGATCGCTCCCCCGTAAGACTTCACTTTGCCTGCCATGTTTACCGGCAATTGAAAGGTAGTGGTGGGTGCGGTAGGCGTCGCAATGGGGTTTTGATAAACTTCAATACCCCCAATAAAGTCTTCATAAATATTGTAATAAGCATACGCATCGATCAACAGGCTGGAGGTTGGCAAGCCTTTGTAACCGATTTCGAATGACTGAACGCTTTCCGGACGTAAGCCTCCTTTATCAAAGTGATACTGCTGTAACAATCCTGGATTGGGTGTTCCTGAAGCTACAGAAGCCAGAAATGCCCGATAGCTTTTAGCGGTAACAGGTACATTGTCGTAAAGGTTGTATTTCTGCAATGAACTTGGAATACCACCGATCAGACGGGTCGTTCCGGCGACCACCAGGTCTATGTACTGATCCTGTGTAGTTGGGTTACGGAAACCGGTCTGATAAGAAGCGCGGATATTATTGTTTTCAGCCACGGTCCACACTCCGGTTACACGAGGAGTAAAACGCCCTTCGAAGTTTTTACTTTTATCGTAGCGTCCGGCAAGAGTCATTTTAAAACGCTCGGTTATTTTTTTTCCTAACTGAGCGTAAGCACCGTACTCACTGATCATCAATCGACGATTTAAGTCATCGAAGATGGTTCCATCCGAATTAAGGAAGTAATCGCGATAAGAAGCACCTACCTGCAAATCTACCACGTTATTAAGGGCATTGGACAAGTTATACATCCCCTCATAATGATATAAGTTGGATTTGTCGTTGAAACGGGCTCCGTTTTCCGGACCGATAATGCGTTTAGAGGTGGCCTCTTTAGCAGCTTCAAAAGCGGGAGTACCAGGAACCAAACGACCAATATCTGCCTGGCTCCTACCATAAGCATGAGCAGCAGCTTCACTTTGTCCGCCAGCCCTTGCGCCTACGTAATTCCCTATGTATTGTGCATACCAACCGGTTAAACCGCCAGATGGCTTCCACCCTTCATTGATAAACGTACCTAAAAGATTTACATTATAGGCATCTCCGGAACGCTCCTGAGTAGTATACGCTCTCAGGAAGAAATCGCTTCCTTTTAACTCTAATTTATACTGCCCGATGCTAAAATTTTTCAGGGAGTAACGACCTGTACCGGTATACACCGATGTTCCTGTTCCCCAGTTAGCCAAAGCAATGGCTTCCACGGTATTGCTTAGTTTGTAATGAACGGAGGTAGAGGTTTTCAACGATTTGGCATCGTAGTCTACCAGATCGCTTTCAGCATACCCGGTTCTAGATACAAATTGATTAGGGATTAATCCAGGCACTCTCAGTCCCAGGTAAAAAGGCATATATCCCTGAATGGTAGGTCGCAATGCCGCCGGGAATAATCCCAAAGCAGCTGCCTGTTGCGCAGCAGAAGGAGCAGCGTTAGCCGCTACTCCCATGGCAGCGAAAGCCCCATTGAGAGAGGTCTGAATATTCGGAATGGCACCACCGGTGGCCGAATTAATTCCTGCAATAATTCCACTTTGAATACTCTGAGCCACATTAATCATGTTTTGGCTGATTTCGTCCCCATACAGGTTGATCCCATCGTAATTCGGATCACTATTGCGGTCGCCACCTTTCAACACACGAGATGTTCGGTCAAAATTCCGGTCGTCTCCCGCTCCCCAATCTTTTGCCTGAAGGAAAGAAAAAGCAGTTTTAACCGCAAATTTATTGTTCCATGCTTTGGCATATCTGAAATCGAAATTGCGGAACTCCTGTGTTCCGTCCGAATTAGATTTATCATTCACATGGTTAAATCCACCTTTATACTGAAAGCTTACGCCCTGATAAAGGAAAGGATTTTTAGAAGTCATTAATAAGGTACCATTAATCCCACCAGCTCCATAGAGTGCAGAGGAAGCTCCCGGAAGAAGCTCAACATTGTCGACATCCAGCTCTGAAAGGCCAATGATATTTCCTACAGAGAAGTTAAGTCCAGGAGCCTGATTGTCCATTCCATCAATAAACTGATTGAAACGAGTATTTCCATTGGCATTGAAACCACGGGTACTCACAGATTTAAATGTTAAACTCTGTGTACTGGTTTCCACCCCTTTCAGGGTAGCAACCGCATCGTAAAAGGAAGGTGCAGGATTTTCTTTGAGAACAGCGTTACTGATTCTTTCCACACTCACCGGCGATTCAAGGATACGCTCAGGAGCACGTGAAGCAGAAATAACCACCTCCTGTCCTAACACCACCCCGGCTTCCATTTCCAGATTTACGTTGGTGGAAGAAGAAGTTAGCTCCCTCTCAACCGTATTATAGCCAATATAGGTCAATACGATTGTTAAAGGAAGTTTATCCGATGAAGAGAAAGAAAACTGTCCTTTACTATCTGTAGAAGAGCCGACGGCTTTGCCTTTAACGGTTACGCTCACCCCCGCGATGGGTTCCCTGGTGTTCTTATCGGTCACCGTACCGCTGACTACGATGTTCTGCGCATGTAGGGTAAACCCGGTTACCATCAGCATAGCAAACATCAGCATAAATGATGTAAAGATTTTGTTCATACGTAAGTTGGTTATATTTGTTTAATCAAATATAAACTTAAAACATTTATTTGTACTTACAAATAGCACAACGCAAATAAATTTATTTCAGAGATAAAATTTATTTTCCGTTTGAATGAGTTATTTTTTACATAAATTGCAGCAAATACCCGGATCGGGTATGCACCAAACTTTAAACCTATTTATAAGGCGATGAAAAAAGCGAAAGCCCTGTTATGCCTGCTGATTCCAGTCCTACTGGCCTATGCATTTAACACTAAATTTGGTAACATCCCTCCCCTTTTAAAATTTCTCAACCCCTTTACCGGCTTCTGGCAAAATGCGGAAAGTAACTCACTGAAAGCCCAGCAAAAAGTGATTTTGAAAGGAGCCCATGGAAAAATTGAGATTGTTTTTGATGATCGCATGATTCCCCATGTTTTTGCTGAAAATGATCATGACCTGTATTTTGCACAAGGCTATGTCACAGCCATGCATCGCCTGTGGCAGATGGACTTTCAAACTCGCTTTGCTTCGGGTAGAATTTCAGAAGTTGTGGGCGACAAAGCCATCGAATTAGATCGGTACCAAAGACGTATGGGAATGGTGTATGGAGCGGAAAATTCACTCGAAGGCATGATGAGCGATCCCAAAGCCAAAGAGATGATTTTGGCATATACAGATGGCATTAATGCCTATGTTGGATCACTTCGAAAAGCCCAATACCCTTTTGAATACAAATTGCTTGATTTCAGACCGGAGCCATGGACTCCTGTGAAATGTGCATTGTTGCTTAAGCAGATGTCCGCAGTACTGGCCATGGGTTCTGATGAATTCTATATGACCAATATTCTTAAAAAGTTTGGCCCAGATATTACCCGGGATTTATTTCCGGACTACCCTTTTAAAGAGGATCCTATCATTCCTGTAGGCACTCAATGGAACTTCAAACCCCTCCCTATCCCGGAAACTCCTGCTGCTTTCAATGAGCTCATGACCACAGGGATTAACACCACCGAAAAAGTTGAAGGAATTGGCAGTAACAACTGGGCCATTGCAGCAGAAAAAAGCAGTACGGGGTATCCCATCCTTGCCAATGATCCTCACCTCGACCTTACCCTTCCTTCCATTTGGTATCAAATTCAGCTGCATGCTCCAGGAGTAAATGCCTATGGCGTTTCTTTACCGGGTGCGCCGGGGATCATCATCGGATATAACAAAGACATTGCCTGGGGAGTCACCAACGTAGCCGCGGATGTCTTGGATTTTTATCAGGTAAAGTTCAAAGGAAAAGAACACCATGAATACTGGTACAATAAACAATGGAATAAAACAAGTACACGTCTGGAAACCATCCGCATACGCGGCAGAAAGAATCTGATTGACACCGTCTACTATACGCACCACGGACCAGTAGTTTACCTCGAAAAATCGGGCTATGGAAATGCCAAAAACGTTCCTGTAGGACATGCGCTAAGATGGATCGCCCATGAAAAATCCAACGAATTAATGACCTTCTATCACCTTAACAGGGGGAAAAATTACGCTGATTATCGTCAGGCGCTGACCTACTTTACAGCTCCGGCACAGAATTTCATCTTTGCAAGTAATCAAAATGACATTGCTATCACGCCGAATGGGAAATTTCCTTTAAAATGGAAAAACCAAGGTAAATTTATTCTTGACGGTAGTGAACCGTCCAATGACTGGCAGGGATGGATTCCTGCAGATCAAAACCCTACGGTTAAAAATCCGCCAAGAAAATTTGTGAGCTCGGCCAATCAGTCTTCTACCGACCCCTCCTATCCTTATTACATTAATTGGGAGTTTTCTCCCTACGAAAGGGGAAAACGAATCAATGATCGACTGGCCGTGATGAACAATGCCAACGTCGATAGTCTGCGTCTGCTCCAAATGGATTCTTACAGTATCGCCGCTCAGAATGTCCTTCCTTACCTCCTTCCACTGGTAGACCAAAGTCAACTTAATGCCACCCAGAAAGAGGCTTTTCGAACGGTCAGTCAATGGAATAAATTTTTCGAAGCAGAAGAAATCGGGGCCAGTATTTTTGACCTGTGGTTAAAACGGCTTTTCTACAATATTTGGGACGATGAATTCAAAGTAAAAAATGTTCCTATGCGATACCCATCGCGTGACCGTACCATTGCATTGATCCAGAATGAGCCTCAATCGCCCTGGTTCGATAATATTCATACCCCGAAAAAAGAGAGCCTCAAAGATCAGGTCAATGAATCGTTCAAATTCACCTGCGACAGTTTGGAACGGAAGTATGGCTCCATTGGGAAGCACTGGGAATGGGCCCTGGTCAAAAACAGTCATGTACCTCACCTTGCCAGACTGGAAGGATTTGGTTCCAAACCATTATTGATCGGAGGCAGTAAAAGTGCCGTGAATGCTCTTGGAGAAACCAATGGGCCGTCCTGGCGCATGGTCATTGCTTTAGGGAAAGAGCCAAAAGGATATGGCGTATTCCCCGGTGGACAATCCGGGAATCCGGGTAGCCGCTTTTATGACGACATGATTGACACCTGGGCGAAGGGCGAACTATATGACCTGTATTTTATGCAGTCTGCCACTGATCCGGCTGCCAAAGTGCTTTCCCGTTTAAAAATTTCAAAAAAATAAGTATCATGGTATTTATCGTCATCTTTATACTGGCTTTTATTTTACAACTTTTCCTTCCTTCATGGATTGTGATCGTGCTCTGTTTTGCCACCTGTGGATTAATTGGAAAGACCCCTCGTATTGCCTTCTGGCAGCCTTTCTTTGCCATTGCGACGTTGTGGTTAGGCGTGGCTCTTTTCCGCAGTATTCCCAATGACCATCTGTTGGCCACACGAGTGGCTCAGTTATTTGGCGTAAAATTCTGGCCGGCAATCCTGGCAATCACCGGTCTTATCGGGGGCTTACTTGCAGGGTTTTGTGGGTTATGTGGCTACCACTTCCGAAAAGCGGTCCTTACAAAAAAATGATGCGTTGCTTTCTGAATCTTCGTATTTTTGCCCTGTGAATTATCCGGGAAACGCTTTTTTTGAGATTACTACTGAAACTGAATTTGAAGAAAATGCTTTGGCAATTTTCCGGTATCAGGCACTTCATTGCGCTGTTTACCGTGATTTTATCCAACATCTCGGAATCAATGCTGAAGAGGTAAAACGTTTTAGTAATATTCCATTTTTACCTATTTCCTTTTTCAAAACACACCGCGTCCAGACCGGAAATGAGACTGCTTCCATTGTGTTTAGTAGTTCGGGTACAACAGGCATGCAACATTCCAGGCATTATGTCCACGATCTGACCATTTATGAACAGAGTTTTTATCGTGCATTCTGCCAGTTTTATGGTCAGGTCGAAAATACCTGCATCATAGCTCTTTTACCTTCCTATCTGGAAAGAGAGGGATCTTCTCTCATTTACATGGTGGACTCCCTGCTCCAACAAAGCAAACACCCGCACAGTGGCTATTTCCTTTACGATCATGAAAATTTATACCATGTCCTTTCGCAACTGAAGTCTTCCGGACAACCCACCCTCCTGATGGGAGTGACGTATGCGCTACTCGACTTTGCAGAACATTACAGCCTTAATTTTCCAGAACTCATTGTGATGGAGACGGGCGGAATGAAAGGAAAGAGAAAAGAAATGGTCCGGCCTGAATTGCATTCACTTCTTTGTAAAAGTTTTGGTGTTACCCACATTCACAGCGAGTATGGAATGACCGAATTACTCTCTCAAGCCTATTCTTCAGGAAATGGCTGGTTTTATTCTCCCAAATGGATGCGGGTGCTTATCCGAGATCCTTTTGACCCCCTCAGCATCCGTCAACACGGGGAATCAGGGGGAATAAATGTCATTGACTTAGCGAATATCCACTCCTGCTCCTTTATCGCAACCCAGGATTTAGGAAAGACACGCCCAGATGGTTCCTTTGAAGTGTTAGGCAGATTTGATCACTCCGATCTACGCGGATGTAACCTTCTGATTCAGTAAATCGACCTATTCAGCTATCAGAAGAAAATAGTTCTTTTTGCCTTTTTGAACAATTAGGAAACGTCCATTAATCAGGTTGTTCGTTGTTAAAACTTTTCCCATTTCAGTCACTTTTTCCCGATTAATGCTTAACCCTCCTCCCTGAATATTCTTTTTTACTTCTGATTTGGAAGGAAAAACACTGGCTTTTTCCGCTAAGAGCGAAACGACCTCTATTCCTTGCTGTAACTCATCTTTCGCAATGACGAAATGAGGAATCCCTTCAAAAATAGAACGAATCTGCTTTTCGTCCAGCTCCGTCAAAAACTGAAGGTCTCCATTTCCAAAAAGGAAAGCCGATGTTTTTAACGCCATGTCCAACGCTTCCTGCGAGTGGGTACGAATGGTTATGTCTTCGGCCAATGCCTTTTGCAACACCCTTAAATGCGGGGCTTGAGAATGTTCATCTTCGAGGGCTTCGATTTCTTCACGGCTTTTCAATGTAAAAATACGGATCCACGATTTCACATCCTCATCAGAAGCATTTAACCAGAATTGGTAAAATTGATAAGGAGAAGTCCGTTCAGGATCAAGCCACACGGCTCCCGATTCAGTTTTACCAAACTTGTTTCCGTCACTTTTCTTAATTAAAGGGGTGGTTAAACCATAAGCTGTTCCCCCTTCTTTACGACGGATAAATTCCGTTCCGGTCACAATATTTCCCCACTGATCTGACCCTCCCATCTGAATCACGCATTGATAATGCTTCCAGAGATAATAAAAATCATATCCTTGAACCAACTGATAACTGAACTCTGTGAAGGACATTCCATTCTCTCCTTCCAACCGTTTTTTAACACTGTCTTTAGACATCATGTAATTCACAGTAATGTGCTTGCCTACATCTCTGATAAAATCAAGGAAGCGAAAATCCTTGAACCAGTCGGCGTTGTTCACCATTATCGCGCCATTGCCAGGCTGCTCGAAAGTCAGAAACACAGAAAGTTGTCTTTTCAATGCTTCCAGGTTATGAGCAACCATTTCATCGGTTTGAAGGTTTCTTTCGGCCGATTTGCCGGAAGGGTCGCCTACCATTCCCGTAGCTCCTCCCACTAAAGCCACCGGCTTATGGCCTGCCCGCTGAAAATGAATCAAAGTCATGATCTGGGCCAGATGTCCTACGTGCAACGAATCTGCCGTGGGGTCAAAACCAATGTAGCCTACACACATGCCTTCATTCAGCTTCTCTTCCGCATTGGGCATAATGTCATGTAACATGCCTCTCCATCGCAATTCCTCTACAAAATTTATCATTTTCGGTTCAATTTTGCTGCAAAGATAATTCTTTCGTACCAAAGCTAAAATAAGCTGGTCCGATACTTGAGGATATTTTTAACGAATTGTCGCGAATAAACCTTCCTGGCCCTATCTTTATTTTATGAACTTTCTCTCCCATTATTACTTTGATCACCACAGGAATGATTCGCACTGGATCTTGGGTACAGTTTTGCCCGATCTCCTAAAAAACGGTCAAAAAGAAATCCATCTTCATCCGGGAAAAGTTCCTGGACAATTTGAAGGAGACCCTACATCCAGATCAATGCTGATGGGATGGAACAGGCACCTCGAGGTAGATCGCCATTTTCATTCTTCCCCTTTCTTTTTAGGAGAAATGGCGGTTCTAAAAAGCATGATACTCCCTGTCGTGAACGGGAGTCCGGTACGGCCTTCTTTTTTAGCGCACATTGGTGTAGAACTCGTATTGGATCACCTCCTGATTACCCACGGAATTATCCATCTGGAATCTTTTTACAAACACCTTGATCAGGTAGACAAAGAAGCGATCATCCGTTTTCTACAAAAAAGTCATGCGGCAGACTATCGCCCTTTTCTTCACTATTTTGACCGTTTCAAATCAAGCCGTTATTTATTTAGCTACCAACAGCTGGAGAACATTGCGTATGCGCTGAATCGTATCTGTATGCGCTTATGGGCCCAACCTTTTACAGAAACCCAAACCCGCGCCCTCGCAGATCAATTACAATTGTATACCCGGACATTGAGCCCTCATTTTTTGAAGATCTTTCAGGAAATAGCGGATTCATTGGGGAATAATTCAAAAGATAATTCTCTTTAGTTTTTATATTTGCTATATGTCATTATTTTCGATTAAAGAGGAGATGGAACGGCTGGTCGCCGAATTAAATCAACACACCTACAACTATTATGTGCGGGCAATGCCTACCATCAGCGATTATGAATTTGATCAGCAGTTAGCGAAACTCATCGCGCTGGAAAAGGAATATCCTGAATGGGCAGATCCCAATTCGCCCACCCAAAAGGTAGGTGGGGAAATTACCAAAACCTTTACAACCGTAAAACATCGATGGCCGATGTTATCTCTTGGAAACACGTACAATGAAGCCGATCTAAGAGATTTTGATGAACGCATACGTAAAAGTATTGGAGATCATTTTGAATATGTGTGTGAACTTAAGTTTGACGGGCTCTCCATGAGCCTTACCTATGAGGATCAACAACTTCAAAAAGCAGTCACGCGGGGAGACGGGAGCAAAGGAGACGACGTTACGCACAACATCAAAACCATCCATACCATTCCCCATCGTCTGAAAGGCGGTGCCATGCCATCCCTATTTGAAATTCGAGGGGAAGTTTTTATGCATCGGGCAGCCTTTGAGAAGCTCAACAAGGAGCGGGAAGAACTGGGAGAAATTCCCTATGCCAATCCTAGAAACTTTGCCGCGGGCACCGTTAAGATGCAAGATTCGAAAGAAGTAGCTAAACGCAAACTCGACTGTTTCCTTTATGCCTTGTACAGCGATCATAATCCTTTCAAAACACATTGGGAGAGTTTACAGGCATTGCGTAATTGGGGCTTTCAGGTAAGTGAACATAGTCGTCTTTGTGGAACTATGGAAGAAGTGCTGGCCTACATTGCGGATTGGGAGAATAAACGTTTTGATTTGTCATACGACATTGATGGCATTGTCATCAAGGTAAATCAGTATGGACAGCAGGCCGAGCTAGGCTATACGGCTAAATCGCCACGCTGGGCTATTTCTTTTAAATACAAAGCTGCTGAAGTAGAAACGATCCTCCAAAAAGTTTCGTACCAGGTTGGCAGGACAGGAGCTGTTACCCCCGTAGCGAATCTTAAACCAGTGCTACTGGCGGGGACTACCGTGAAAAGGGCGACCCTCCACAATGCGGACGAAATTAAACGTCTGGATCTTCATGAGGGAGATACCGTCCTCGTAGAAAAAGGAGGAGAGATCATTCCGAAAATTATCCGGGTCAATCTGGAGAAGCGTCTGGCTGCCGCAAGTCCGGTTCATTACATCAGCCATTGCCCGGAATGTGGTTTCCCACTGAGCCGCATAGAAGGGGAAGTGGCTTATTATTGCATGAACGAGGAAGGGTGTCCTCCACAGATCATTGGAAAAATGCAACATTTCATCAGTCGAAAGGCGATGAATATTGATGGGATGGGAAACGAAACCATCGAAACATTTTATCGCAAGGGCCTGCTTCACGACATCGCAGATATCTATGAACTGCAGAATCACTCAGAAACACTTAAACAATTAGAACGCTTTGGAGAGCGTTCCATTGACAATATGCTGAAGGGCATTGAAAGCTCTAAACGCATGCCCTTTGAAAAACTTCTGTTTGGATTAGGAATCCGCTATGTGGGTGAAACCGTCGCAAGGAAACTGGCAAAGGCTGTCAAAAACATAGAGCAACTTATGGAAGCCAGTGTGGAGGATTTAACACTGATTGATGAAATCGGAGGGCGGATCGCAGAAAGCATCCATGCTTATTTTCGTAAGCCCGAACATGTTCTCCTCATCGATCGTTTGAAAAAGGCAGGATTGCAGTTTGAACTTGGAGAAGATACCGTGTCGATATTGAGCGATCGCTTGGCGGGAAAAACATTTGTAATTTCCGGCGTTTTCGAAAACCATAGCAGGGACGCAATTAAATCAATTATTGAACAGCACGGAGGTAAACTGCTAAGCGGCATTTCGGCAAAGTTGGACTACCTCGTGGCTGGTGATAACATGGGGCCGTCCAAGCTCGAAAAAGCAGAAAAACTCAAAGTTCCTATCATCAGCGAAGTAGCGCTTTTTCAAATGTTGGAATAATTCTAAATAATTAAATTATATTGCGACCATAATGCTGAAATTGACAGCATTCGCTAATTTTTTTAACATATAATCAATGAACACTCAATTTCACGGGACAGGAGTGGCTTTAGTGACGCCATTTCATGCAAATGGAGAAGTGGATTTTGAAGGCTTAAAAAACCTCATTAACCACCAGATCGATGGAGGGGTAGATTACCTCGTTTCTTTAGGTACGACAGGCGAAACCGCCACCTTATCAAAGGAAGAGAAGAAGAAGGTTTGGGAATACACCGCTGAAATAAACAATAAACGTTTACCGTTGGTAGCAGGCATTGGAGGGAATGATACGCTGGCGATTGCCGCAGAGCTGAAAACCTTCGAAGCAAATGAGTACAGCGCCATTTTATCAGTTAGCCCCTATTACAACAAACCTACTCAACAGGGCATCTATGAACATTATCAATACCTGAGCGAACGTAGTCCGCTACCTTTGATCATTTATAATGTCCCTGGCCGAACAGGCAGCCATATCACTGCCGAAACCACCTGTAAACTGGCTCATGATTTCAGCAATATCATTGCCACGAAAGAGGCTTCAGGAAATTTCGACCAGTTCAATCAAATCATGCGCGACAAGCCGACCGATTTTCTGCTGATCTCAGGAGATGATCCAGTAGCTATGCCGATGATCGCGATTGGTGCAGTGGGAGTCATTTCCGTGCTTGGAAATGCCTTACCAAAAGCATTGTCGGACATGATCCGTTTATGCTTACAGGGAAATTTTTCTGCCGCACTCCCCCTGCATTTGCGCCTTCTGGAAATCACGCGTCTACTTTTTAACGAAGGCAATCCTGCAGGAGTAAAAGCTGCCCTAAAACAGCTCCAGATTTGCAATGACAAGGTTCGTCTACCCCTTGTGGATGCAAGCAAACATCTAAATGACCTGCTCACTGTACAGTTGAATAACTTAAACGGATAAATTTCTGTACGTACGTTACAAAAGCCGTTCTTTGACCTTTCAAAGACGGCTTTTTTATGAACAGAGGTAGCGTGGGGATTCCTTCTTGACCCATTGCTTCAACGTTAGAGCATTTTTCATTTGATTAGCTTTCAATCATGTATCAGCCTGTCTCTCAAAGATAGAGAGTACCCGATCCATTCACCCACCCGCATCCTGTCTTTTCTACGCTAAAATGTTACAGGTAACTCGTTTTTTCTTATGACATCAGGCACAGTTATTGGATGAGTTTGTTTACACACAATCCATTTAAATAAATACACAAATGAAAAAGTTAATCCTCATCTTCTTAGTGCTAGGCACTATGAGCTGTAACATCATGCAATACTATGAACCTAAATTCAGTATTGGCATGACCGAGAACGAATTTAAAGAGCTTAACAAAGGTGCAGTGTTGGTCTATGGTGATCAAGATGATACCGTCATTTACCGCACATTCAATGAATACGCTAAAAGTTATAAGTTCTTTGCCTTTAGTCGGCACAAACTTGTAAAATTCGAAGAGGGAAGTTATCCTGACGATTACAAGTTCATGGCTTTTTAAAATTAAAAAAGCGCCTTGGTTAGGGGCGCTTTTTTTTAAAAATAATCAACGAATTATTTTTTATTTTTAGTCTCCTGAACCTCTAAACGAATGCTCTGAGCAAGGTTTTTCAACTCCTGCATCCCTTTACGCACACGTGTTCCGGCAGCGCTGTTCGCTTTGTTATAAAATTTGTCAGCATCAGCTTCTAAAGCTGCAACCAAGGCTTTTACATCGTTAAATTTTTTCATTTTCTAATTACTCCTTTTAGTTTTTTAAGGTTTTGATTAATACTCGTATACTAAAGTAAGATGTTTATTTTAATAAAAAAATTTTTACACAAATAAAAGACCTGTGCTTTATCGCTTTTTTTCCACATTAAACAGGTTTATACACAACGACATAGCTCCGACTTCAGATTTTCAGGCTCCTTTTTAAGAAAGGATCTTATCTTCCCGTAATTCCTTCATGTATTGCTGTTGCTAAAAACAAGACTAACTGTAAAGGAACAAGATAAACTGTAATGCAACAAAATTTAACTCATAAATCTGCATTAACTCGATTTTGAAAAGTAAAAAGAGGTGAGCAGGTGCCTGAATAGGAACAATGGGAAGGAAAAAATAAACCCTGAACGATGAATTGTTCAGGGTTTATTTGATACATAGCCGCTGCCTGATCAGGCATCGCAAGGCCGCCTCTGGTTAAGATATCACCAGTTTATTTTCTTTGTAATAACCGGCTTCCAGTTTTTGAGCTACTTCACTGAAAGCGTCCAAGGTGCGTTGAACATCTTCCAGGCTATGGGCAGCAGTAGGAATTAACCGAAGTTCAATCATCCCTTTCGGGATCACCGGATATACCACGATAGAGCAGAAAATACCGTAGTTCTCACGTAGGTCCATCGTCAGTGCTGTCGCTTCCAGAAGCTCACCCTTTAGGAAAACGGGGGTAACCACCGTATTAGTTACACCTAAATCGAAACCTCTTTCTCTCAGACCCTGTTGCAGGGTAGTGGCAATCGTCCACAATTTCTCTCTTAATTCAGGATTATTTTTCAGTAACTCTAGTCTTTTCAAAAGACCAATCACCATCGGCATGGGCAATGCTTTGGCAAAAGTCTGGGAACGCATATTGTAGCGGAAAAAATTGGTCAATTCTTCCGTAGATGCCACAAATGCCCCGATACCTGCCATGGACTTGGCGAAGGTCGCAAAGTAAATGTCAACACCCTCAATACAGTTTTGTGCTTCGTGGGTTCCTGCCCCAGTAGGCCCCATGGTACCAAATCCGTGCGCATCATCAATTAATAACCTAAAGTTAAATTGTTCTTTAAGCGCAATCAGTTCCTGTAATTTTCCTTGAGCTCCCGACATGCCGAATACACCTTCAGTAATCACAAGAATCCCTCCACCCGTTTGTTCAACCAGCTTAGAAGCACGTTCCAATTGCTTTTTAGCATCCTCAATCTGGTTATGTTTATAAACAAAGCGTTTACCCATATGCAGACGCAGTCCATCTACGATACAGGCGTGCGACTCCCCATCATATACCACTACATCGTTTCTGTCCAATAGCGCATCAATGATCGATACCATTCCCTGATACCCGTAGTTCAACAAAAAGGCATCTTCTTTTCCTACAAAAGCGGCAAGTTCCTGCTCCAATTGTTCATGGTATTTTGAATTCCCAGACATCATTCTGGCACCCATCGGATAAGCCATTCCAAACTCAATAGCTCCCTGCCGATCTGCCTCTCTTACCTCCGGATGATTAGCTAAACCTAAATAATTATTCAAACTCCAAACTAAGTGTTCTTTTCCCCGAAAAATCATATGGGGAGCAATTTCTCCTTCCAGCTTAGGAAATGAAAAATAGCCGTGCGACCATTTTTGATGCTGACCTATAGGCCCCATCCGTTTTGCTACTTTATCGAAAATATCCAACTCTTTATTATTTTAGTATTTTATTATTTTTTACAAATTTAAGCTTAATCTGTCTATTTATCAACCTCCGCAGGGCACCACACCTATAAAAAAGCCTTAACAGGCAAATTGTTAAGGCTCTCTATGAAAATGGTCTTCCTTAGTCTACATTGTCATGAAGAAAGGAATTATTCGGTCTGATTTCCGTTCCTCCATCTTCATCATTGCTAAGGGTAAATCTGGACACCTGCGACTCTGAAGAATGTTGGATTTGTTGTAACTGCATTTGTTTACGTTTATAAGCGGGTTCGTTCTCCAGCTCCTGTAAGCCGTTGGTGGTTCTCAACTTCATGCTGAGATCTTTTAAACGCAAAATACGTTCCTTTGATTTTCTTAACTGATCTTCAATAGATTCATCCGTTTTATCATCGTCCACTCCTGGCATCGGTTCGGCAACAGCTGCCTGAACTTGATTTACCGGCTCTGCTTCCGGGAAAATTTCTTCTTCTTCTTCCACCGAACGTATCGGGGTATCGAATACAAATTGAGTTTCGGACACCTTCACTTCAAATTCAAAAGGACTCTCCTGAATTTCTTGGGGTGTTTCTTCGGCGATAAGCTGATGAAAAACAGGCTGACTCTCCAGCGGTTCTTTCACGGGGGCTTCATTCCGGTTAAAAAGATCACCAAAAAGATCTGGCTGTTTCGGTTCCTCCTGTACTTTCAGTACCGGCTCCATGGATGGAGCGGCAGGCTTCGCCTCAATAAACGAATTTACCGCTTCTACCGGACGAACTAAAGGAGCTTCTTCAGGCGTTAAAAGCGAAATTTTCTTCACGTTCTCGCGGTCTTTAGCCCTTTGCTCAGTGGTTTGGAAACCTGTAGCGATGATAGTCACCGACAACTTATCACCTAAGTTTTCATCAATGCAATTTCCCCAGATAAGATCTGCAGATAATCCTGCTTTATCCTGAATGTAATCAGTAATGATCGTTACCTCGTCCATGGTCACTTCTCTTACGCCAGAGCTGATATTTAGCAAAATATACCGTGCCCCCTCAATCTCATTATCCTTTAACAGGGGGGAAGCCAGAGCTCCCTCAACAGCAGCAAGTGCACGATTGTCTCCCTCTGCAGCATAACTACCCATAATAGAGACCCCACTATCTTTCATCACTGTACGTACATCTTTGAAGTCTACGTTGATATATCCCGGCACTGTAATGATCTCGGCGATGCCTTTGGCGGCCGTTGTTAAGATATTATCTGCCTGAGCAAATGCTGAACCCAAAGTCAGGTTTCCAAAAATCTCACGAAGACGATCATTTGAAATGACCAGATAAGAATCAACATATTTTTTTAATTCTTCCAATCCGTCATCCGCCTGCATCTTACGACGCTTTCCTTCAAAGGCAAAGGGAGTAGTGATAATGGCCACCGTCAATATATCCAATTCCTTGGCAGCCTGCGCAATAATCGGACTGGCCCCAGTGCCCGTACCTCCTCCCATTCCTGCAGTGATGAAAAGCATTTTTGTAGTGCTTCCCAGCATCGACTTAATGTCATCAATATTCTCAATCGCTGAATTCTTCCCCACTTCCGGAATAGAGCCAGCCCCCATTCCTTCTGTTAAACTGGACCCCAACTGTACTTTATTAGGAATAGGGCTAAATTCCAATGCCTGAGCATCTGTATTACAGATAATAAAGTCTACCCCGGTGATTCCTTGGCGATACATATGGTTGACCGCATTACCTCCTCCGCCTCCAACACCAATAACTTTGATAATTGACGACTTATCTTTTAACATTTCAAATTGCATATGACTATGAATCAGTAGTTTAAAAAATATAATTTGCTGTTCATCTCTAACTGTAATATTAACACTTTTTTAACAGGCGTTTTCCACAACTGTGAATAATGTGGAAAAATCACCAATTGTGGAAAAAATTACGGCTTGATGTAATCTTCATCACTTACGTTCATGTCGTCTTTGATAAACTCCGTTGTTTTTCTTAATAATTTATCAAATAACCCTCCACTTCTTTTCTTTTCTTTAGGTATAGCCGATTGTTCGACATACACTCCTGGCTGCTTCATCTCCAACAGCACCTCTTCCGCCTTCTGAATTCCTTTGATCAATAGTCCCACACTAGTTGCATACATCGGACTTTTCAGGTCGTCGTATACCGTTTTCGCCATTTCCTCATATTTCGATAAATGCTCATTCGGGTAACCTACACGACAATCCAGACCGGTTACATATTCTACCAACTGGTTAAGGTGCTTTAAAAGTGCTCCACCACCTGTAATCACTACTCCACCAATTAATTTCTTCTCATATCCCGACGACTTAATCTCATAATAAACGTGTTCGACAATCTCCTCCATTCTGGCCTGAATGACATAGGCCAAATTCTTTACGGAGATTTCTTTGGGTTCACGTCCTCTCAAACCCGGAACGCAGATGATTTCATTCTCTTTGTTCTCTTCGGCAAGGGCTGAGCCAAAGCGGGTTTTCAATAATTCAGCTTGGTTTCTCATCACGGAGCAGCCTTCGCGAATGTCTTCGGTAACACTGTTTCCTCCGAAAGGAATGACCGCTGTGTGGCGGATAATGCCTTCGTGGAAAATGGCTATATCTGTTGTTCCTCCACCAATATCTACCAAACATACACCGGCCTCTTTTTCCTCTTCGCTCAACACCGATTCGGAAGACGCCAATGGTTCAAGAATCAACTCCTGGGTCTCTAATCCGGCATTGCGAACACAACGCATGATGTTTTTAACCGCAGTCACCTGACCAGAAATGATATGAAAATTCGCTTCGAGGCGTACACCAGCCATCCCAATCGGATCTTTGATTCCCGGCTCGTTATCGATGGTAAACTCCTGTGGCAATACATGGATGATTTCCTCTCCAGGAGGCATTACCAACTTAAACATATCGTCCACCAATTTATCAATATCCTTTTTACTGATTTCATTGTTTAACTCACGACGGGTTAAAATACCCCGGTGCTGTAAACTTTTGATATGTTGCCCGGCAATTCCCACATTGACCACGCGAATTTCGACATTGGACTGGGCACTTGCCAGTTCTACTGCCGCAACAATTCCCTGAACGGTTTTTTGAATATTGGAAACCACCCCTCTGGTCACCCCCGCCGATTCTGCTTTTCCGATTCCTAACACTTCGATCTTATCGTGCTGCGTTCTGCGCCCCACAATCACGCAGATTTTTGTTGTACCGATATCTAATCCAACGACTATTGGAGATTGTTGAGTGGTAGATTTTTCTTTGCCCATAACTATATTATTTTGTTGAGATTAATGCTAATTGTTTTTCCTGGTATCTTGATTTTTTACTTCTGTTTTCCTTTCGGAGCTATTATTTTTCATTTCATCGTCAATCATCTGACGGATGACAGTATTGATTTCTGAAGAGACAGTAGCCGTGGTATCGACCACCCGCACACGCTGCTGCAAAGCCTTTTTCATCGCCGTTGAATCAGCATAACGTCGTTCACAAACCACCTGGTTTGGGTACTTCACATTAATTGTTTTGTAAGTATCCCAACCGACTAAAGGAATAGCCTGCTGGTAGAAAGCCAACAAATTATCCATCTTCTCTTCAAGAAAATCGGCATTTCCGAGAATAATGCGTTGATTCCCTACCCGGGGGATCAATTCCATATCCTGCTTTTGGTTGATATAAATCTGTTCGAATTGTGCATCCCACAAGGTATCCGCTTTCAGGTAAAGTGCTGTTTTATATAAATCCTTCGTCAGCGCCGTTAAAAGCGTATCTACCCGACTTCCATAACCCTCCAGAATTTGTCCGGTAGCCACCAGCACATTGGCTGTGAAATTGGGAGAAATCGGCATCTTTAGCCCCTCCTTATCGATGTAATAATCGTGGCCTCCTGCATTAATAATTCTCAGGACAGGCTGACGCTGTCTAATTTCAATCTGAAGAGAACCATCCATCTCTAAATACACCTTAGCAAAAGCAATATAAGGATTGGCTTGTATTCTTTCTTCTATTTTATGAATATTGATTTGCTGAATTGGGCGGCCTATCAATTGTCCCTCTTCACGCTCTACAATGGCATCTATTTCTTCTCTCTCAATAAAGTTATCAGCTCCGGGAATAAAAATACGGACCTCCTTACAAAGCACCTCTTCCTTTTTTGTTTCGATAAAACTCATGAGCAAGACCGTTCCTGTCAGACAGGTCACCCAAATCAATCCTTTCAATATGCCCCACCAAGGTATTCGTTTAAGCATGACTCATGATTTTTTTTAAAGGTGCTACCAAGGTATCTATATCTCCTGCCCCTACAGTAAGTAATAAAGAGGGCCGCTGTCGGTCAATTTTTTCCAAGGCCTCTTCTTTCGTTAAAAGACACTTATTCTCCAGGCGAATCTGATCCATGAGCCATTGTCCGCTAACTCCTTCCATAGGCATTTCCCTCGCCGGGTAGATCTCCAGTAATATCAACTCATCAACTTTACTCAATACTTCCGCAAATTCAACAGCGAAGTCTTTTGTACGGGAAAAAAGATGCGGTTGAAAAATGACTGTCAGTTTTTTTTCAGGGTACATTGTTCTTACCGCTTCAAAACAAGCCTTCAATTCTTCAGGATGATGTGCATAATCATCGATGTATATGTGGCTAGCCGTGGTCACAATTTTTTCAAACCGGCGTTTTACCCCCTTAAAAGATTCGAGTGCCTTTTTTATTCTGGAAGGCGAAATTCCTAAGCTTAGCGCAACCCCGATGGCTGCTACTGCATTTTCTACATTGTGCCTACCAGGCATAGACAGGCATATTTTTGAAATACGGGTATAACCGTCTTCAAAATCGAAAATAAAATCCGCCCCTTCTGCCTTTATATTATGCGCCCGCAACATAGCGGCATGATCGCCAGAAGCACTGTAAGTTATCCCTCCAACAGGCAATCCTTCCCTCACAAAAATTTTCCCCTCTTCTTTCAGCTGACCGGCAAACAACTGGAAACTCTCCTCCAATTGACCAGCATCGCCATAAATATCCAAGTGGTCAGCATCCATTGCTGTGATCACAGCCACGTCCGGATGAAGCGTAAGAAACGAACGATCATATTCATCTGCCTCCACTACAACCACGTCATTCTTACCATACAGTACATTGGATTGATAATTGGTCAAAATACCTCCTAAAAAAGCTGTACAACCAAATCCGCTGGCGGTTAAAATATGTGCAATCATCCCCGAAGTGGTTGTTTTCCCGTGTGTACCTGCCACGGCAATGCAATACATCCCCTGACTAATCAAACCCAATACCTGGGACCGCTTTTGAAGGGCATGGCCCTGATTCTGAAAATACGTTAAGATAGCTGAACTTTTAGGAATAGCCGGCGTATATACGATCAGTGTTTGATCATCCGCTTCTTTAAATGGGGAAGGAATGGTCTCCCAATTATCTGCGTAGCTAATCTCTATTTGTTCATCTTCCAGCGTTGAAGTTAGCAGCGTTTTTGTTCGATCGTAACCCGCCACGAGCAAGCCCCTTTTCGAAAAATAACGGGCAATAGCACTCATTCCGATCCCTCCGATTCCAACAAAATAAACCCGTTTAATAGTTGCCAATTCCATTCCTGTCCTAATTTATTTACATAATTTGAGCACTTCTTCTGCGATAGTGATATCCGCATCCGGCAATGCCATTTTTACTATTTCCTCACTCAGTTCCCTGCAACGAGCTTTATCCTTTAACAAGCTCAATGCCTCCGACACCAGCTTTTGTTCTGCTTCGCCGTCATGAATCAACACTGCTGCCCTATTTAAAGATAAAGCAAGGGCATTCTTTGTCTGATGATCTTCGGCAACATTGGGAGAAGGAACTAAAATGACTGGTTTTCCAATGATGCATAGTTCCGCAATGGTTCCTGCCCCCGCTCTGGACACAATAATGTCCGCAGCAGCATACGCCAGATCCATTTTATTCAGAAACTCAAGAATCACCACATTTGGATGAGGGGAAACTCCTCCCAATCGTTCTAAAATCCCTTTGTAATACACCCTTCCCGTTTGCCATATCACCTGAACATCTGCCTCTATAAAGGCTTTCAATTGCTTTTCGACACTTCTGTTAAGCGTACCAGCCCCCAGACTTCCACCGGTTACCAGAATCGTCTTTTTAAGCGGATCCAGCTTTAACAATTCAGCGCCGGCATGGTGTTTGCCTTTAATATCAACCACTCCTCTTCTTACGGGATTCCCTGTTTTGAGGATCCGGGAGGCAGGAAAAAATCGCTCCATTCCATCAAAAGCCACGCAAATTTTCGCGGCTTTACTTCCTAGAAATTTATTCGTTATGCCTGCATACGAGTTTTGCTCCTGTATAAGACAGGGGATTTTTTTGGAAGAAGCGGCATACAGCAGGGGACCAGAAGCATAACCTCCCACACCTACAACCACATCCGGTTTAAATGAATGGAGAATACGATGAGCTGCCCTGACGCTGGAAACGATTTTAAACGGCAATCCAAGGTTCTTCCATAAAGAACCCCGTTGGAAACCGGCTATATTTAATCCCTCAATCTTATATCCTGCCGCTGGGACCTTTTCCATCTCCATACGGCCCAATGCGCCGACAAAGAGAATATCACAGGACGGCGAAATCTCTTTTAGCGCATTGGCAATGGCAATGGCGGGAAAAATATGCCCGCCCGTGCCACCTCCAGATATGATAATTTTTGGGAAATTATTCATGTTTATACATTTTAATATCTTTAAGCCATAGCCGGAATTTCTCCGACAATCACTTTTTCATTTTTACTTTCTCTTCCTTCTTCCACATCCCTACTTACACTGAGGATGATTCCAAATGCAATACTTGTAAAGATCATGGAGGTTCCTCCCATACTCACTAAAGGCAATGGCACCCCGGTAACCGGCCCCAAACCGACCGCAACTGCCATATTAGCAAAGGCCTGTATCGTCAGACTGAAACTCAATCCAGCTGCAAGTAGTGCACCAAAGGCTTTCGGGCTCCGGGTAACAATTCTTACACAGCGGTAAAGCAGGACCAGGTACAATACAACAATGGCTAACCCACCAACCGTTCCATACTCTTCAATAATAATGGCAAAAATAAAATCGGAGTATGGATGCGGAAGATAATTCCGTTCTGTACTGTTACCTGGCCCCTTACCAAATAATCCACCCGTTGCCAGGGCTATCTTAGAATGATCTGACTGGTATGTCCGATCTGAATGTTGTTTCTCAGGGTGCATGAAAGCATTAATCCTCGATATATATGTAGAACCTCTTGGTCCAAAAAGAAGGATGGTTGCCATCAAAATCCCTCCGGCTACACTAACAATCGCAATCTGTTTAATACTGATACGTCCAATAATCAGCAACAAAATACTTACCCCAAATAGCATAAGTGCGGTAGACATATTCGCATAAGCAATCAAGGCTGTAACGACGCATACCGCTGAGATAATCGGCAAAAAAGCCCGCTTCACATCTTTAATATTTTCCTGCTTTTTAGTAAGTGTTCTAGCAAGAAAAGTAATAAGCGCCAGCTTCGCCAAGTCGGAAGTCTGAAACGTTAATCCGATGGCTGGTATTTTTACCCAACGAGACGCCTCATTGATATGTGCTCCAAATTTGAGCGTATATAACAATAAAGGAATGGTAATAATCATCAAGACTTTAGAAATCCCTGCATAATATTTATAATCCAGTAAATGAGAAATATAAATCATGGCTATCCCCAGAATTACAAATATCACATGTTTAAACATCCAGTAACGTTCCACGGTCATGCCCTTTTTATAGGCGATGGCTCCTGTGGCACTGTACACTGTCATGATAGAGATCAATGACAACATGATAATAATGATCCAGATCCAACGATCTCCTTTGGTCCGTTCCAGAAGGGCTTTGACATTTAACATATTAAAGTTCTTTTACAGCTGCTTTAAATTGATTTCCTCTGTCTTCATAATTTTTAAACAAGTCAAAACTAGCGCAGGCAGGAGAAAGCAACACAGTATCTCCTTTTTTCGCTAAATGGTAGGAAACCTGAACGGCTTCTTCTGCCGAAAAGGTATTCACAATGATATCTACGTCTTCTTCAAATGCATCATGAATCCGCTTATTGTCCTTGCCTAAACAGACAATTGCACGCACTTTTTGTTTGACCAAATCCTTCAACATATCATAATCATTCCCTTTATCCACCCCTCCCATTATAAGGATAACCTCTGTACTCACACTTTCCAGCGCATACCAGGTGGAATTGACATTTGTGGCTTTCGAATCATTGATGTAACTAACTTCAGAAATTTTGGCCACAAACTCCAGACGATGTTCGATATTTTTAAAATTACCCATGCTCTCCCGAATAGTTTCATTCCTTAATTCCAATACTTTAGCCACAATTCCGGAGGCCATTGAATTGTAAACATTGTGCTTGCCCTGCAAAGCGAGTTCTGAAATTGACATGATAAGTGGTTCAGTTGATGGTGTATAAATGTGTATTTTTTGATCCTTCAAGAAGGCCCCATGTTCTACTTCGTGTTGAATAGAAAAGGGATAAATCTGTGCATCGATTTTTGTAGAAGTGACCATCTGGGTCACCATTGAATCATCTGCACAATAGATAAATGCGTCTGAGGCCTGCTGATTTCGAATGATTCGCATCTTTGAGGCCGCATATAGGTTCATGTTATGCTCGTACCGATCCAAATGATCGGGAGTAATGTTTAATAAAACTGCGATATCTGCTTTAAAGCTAAACATATCGTCCAGCATAAAGCTGGATAATTCAAGTACGTACCAATCGACCTGAGTGTCGGCTACCTGAGCAGCAAAACTCTGTCCAATATTACCAGCCAGCCCCACACTTAAACCTGCATTTTTCAACAGGTGATAAGTCAGCATCGTAGTCGTCGACTTCCCATTCGAACCGGTTATTCCTATTATTTTGGCCGTTGTGTAGCGTTTGGCGAATTCAATCTCTGAAATCACAGGAATGCCCTTAGTCTTCAACTCCTGAATGACAGCAGATGCAGCCGGGATTCCTGGGCTTTTAACTACCTCATCAGCCAGCAACAATTGAGCTAAGGTATGGTGTCCTTCTTCATAAAGTACCCCTAATTCATCCAGTTTGGCACGGTATGCAGAAGAAATCTGCCCAAAATCGGAAACGAAGACCTCATACCCTTCCTTCACAGCTAATTTAGCCGTTCCTACCCCACTCTCTCCTGCGCCCAATATGACTAGTCTCTTCGCCTTCATACTATTTAACGAACTTTTAAAGTGACAAACGTAATAACCGCCAGCAAAATGCCCAGAATCCAAAACCGGGTCACAATTTTTGCTTCATGGTATCCTTTCTTCTGATAATGATGATGGAGCGGAGACATCAGAAAAATCCTTCTGCCTTCTCCAAAACGCTTCTTCGTATATTTAAAATAAGTGACTTGCAATGACACCGAAAGCACCTCCACCAAAAAGACACCACACATAATGGGAATCAATAGTTCCTTACGGATCATAATGGCAAATACTGCGATAATTCCGCCAATCGTTAAACTCCCCGTGTCGCCCATAAAAATTTGGGCAGGATAGGAATTGTACCAGAGGAAGCCTACGCAGGCTCCCACAAATGCACTGGCAAAGATGATCAGTTCTCCGGAGTTGGGGATGTACATGATATTGAGATAGTCTGCTATTACAGTATTCCCAGAAACATAGGCCAAAATCCCCATCGTTACTCCAATAATGGCCGAAGTACCGGTTGCTAATCCATCAATTCCATCCGTTAAATTAGCACCATTGGAAACAGCAGTAACGATCAGGATCACAAAGCCCAGAAAAACAAAGAGGGCATATTTTCCTTGATCATCACCCAGAAATTTCAACACCTTCGCATAATCAAACTCATTATTTTTATAGAAAGGAACGTTTGTTTTTGTCGACTTCACGTCTTGTGTATAATAAAAATGTTCTCCTTTCTGCCTTAATACCATTGGTGCTGAATGAGTGGCTACGGCCGCTTCATCTACGTTCTGCCTCACGACGATATTCGGGTGGTAGAACATCGTTAAGCCAACAATGATGGCCAGGCCTACCTGTCCGACAATCTTAAATCTGCCTGCCAGACCTTCTTTATTTTTCTTAAATACCTTGATGTAATCATCAATAAAACCAATGACCCCCATCCATACAGTGGTAATGATCATCAGAATCACATATACATTTGTGAGGTTTGCAAACAGGAGGGTGGGGATTAAAATACCTAATAAAATCATGATCCCTCCCATGGTTGGAGTTCCCTGCTTTTGCATTTGTCCTTCCAGCCCTAAATTTCTCACCGTTTCTCCCACCTGTTTCACCCGTAAAAAATCTATGATACGACGGCCATAGACCGTAGTGATAATCAACGAAAGAATGATGGCAAGCGATGCCCTGAAAGTAAGGTATTGAAACAATCTCAATCCCGGAAAATCGTAATGTTTATGAAGGTATTCAAAAAGAAGATATAACATTAGCTTAACAGATTTAATTGTTCAATAAGTATTTCCTTATCATCGAAATGGTGTTTCACGCCATTTATTTCCTGGTATTTCTCATGTCCTTTTCCCGCAAGCAAAATAATATCTCCGGGTCGGGCCATGTGGCAGGCTGTTTTGATGGCTTCTCTCCGATCGGGAATGACCATGGCTTTCCGCTGATTGCTTTGAGACACTCCTCTTTCCATGTCCCGGATAATTTCCATCGGATCTTCTGTTCGTGGATTATCAGCCGTAAGAATGACTTTATCACTCCAATCACAGGCTACCTGAGCCATCACCGGACGCTTACTTTTATCCCGATCTCCACCGCAGCCAATGACAGTAATGACCTGTTCTGTTCCCTTCCTGATATCGGCAATAGTGCTTAACACATTTTGAACGGCATCGGGTGTGTGCGCATAATCAACAATTCCGATGATTCCCTGTGGCCCTTTCAAATGATCAAAACGCCCTTCTGCGCCTTCCAGATGGCTTAATATCGTTAATACACTCAGTTTATCCTGCTCCAGTAACGTCGCCGTGGCGTATGCTGCAAGGAGATTGTAGGCATTAAAAGAGCCAACCATCTTAAAGAACACATCCACTTCTTCGATGAACAAATTCAGTCCGCTAAATCTGTTTTCAATAATACGGGCATTGAAGTTGGCCATTTGCTTCAAGGCATACGTCTTTTTATGGGCTGCTGTATTTTGCAACATCACCAACCCATTTCTATCGTCGATATTGGTTAAAGCAAAAGCTGTTTTTGGAAGGTGATCGAAAAAGCTCTTTTTCGCTCTCAGGTAATGATCAAAAGTGCGATGAAAATCGAGGTGATCATGAGTAATATTTGAAAAAACCCCTCCTGAAAACGAAACACCTGCAATCCGATGTTGAACCACTGCATGTGAACTGACTTCCATGAAGCAAAAAGAACATCCGCTATCCACCATTCTTCTCAGCAATTCATTCAATGCAATCGAATCGGGAGTGGTATGTGTAGCGGGAACAATTTCGTCATTGACCTGGATCTGAACCGTAGAGATCAAGCCGACATCGTGTCCTAAACGACGGAACAGCTGGAATAAAAGGGTGGCAATAGTCGTTTTTCCATTCGTCCCAGTAATGCCGACTAATTTCAAGTCAGCTGAAGGATGCCGATAAAAATTGGCAGCAATTATTCCCTGGGCATAAGAAGCATCCTGTACCTGCACGTAGGTGACTTGTTCATTTAACTGCTCTGGCATGGTCTCTAGGATAATGACACAGGCTCCCTGCCGGATAGCTTGCTCCACATAGCCATGCCCATCGGTCACTGTCCCTCTAACGGCGACGAACAACGCGCCTTTGGTTACTTTTCTTGAATCAAAAGTTAAAGAACTGACCTTCTCCATTGTATTTCCTACAATGTGAGTAATCGACACCCCATATAATAACTCTTGTAAATTCATCATTGCAATTCGATATGAACCACTGTTCCTTTTCCTACTATTGTTCCGGGGTCAATGGATTGGGTATGTACCTTTCCACTCCCTTTAATACGCGTTTTCAGCCCTGCGTTCCCCAATAAATACATGGCATCTCTCAATCCCATCCCATTTACATTTGGCATCCTTCCCTGCGCACTGCTCACTTCTTCAAAGGCAATCCCATTACTGGTATCCACCTGATTGAAATAGGCTGAATTAGACGCATATAGTGGTTTTACCCCAAGGGCATTCAATACTTTTTTCGTGGCTTTACTTTGCCCTGCTTTCGTATCCGGCGGAATGGTATTTCCCACCATGTGTTGTTCTTTCACTTCATTGTACATGTTCACATCACTGGCATAAATGCGATCGGCTACTTTCCTAAAAACCGGACCAGCAACCAGCGCCCCATAATACGCTCCTTTAGGATCATTGATTACCACGATCATCGAATATTTGGGTTTTTCAGCAGGGAAGTATCCGACGAAAGAAGCTTGATACTTGCGTTTTGCGCGGTATCCCAGATTATTATCTGCTACTTGAGCAGTTCCTGTTTTACCTGCTATCTTATAAAGGGGATTATACACTACCTGGCGACCACTTCCGTTCGTAACAACTCCTTCCATCATGATCTTGATCTTTGCCAATGTTTCGTCAGAACAAATTTTCTCGTTAATGACCCGCGCCTTAAATTGAGCGACCGGGTTTCCAAGGCGGCGTATTTCTTTCACAAAGAGAGGGGCAATGTATTTCCCATCATTCGCAACTGCATTGTAAAAAGAAAGCATCTTTAAAGGAGTAAGCTGCATTTCATAGCCATAGGCCATCTGCGGCAAACTCATAAACTTATGCCAGCTTTTATTTTTAGGATTTTTAATCACAGGCTGAGCTTCTCCAGGAATTTGTAACCCCATCTTTTCATTCAGATGCCAACGATACAAATGATCCGTAAACTTTGCCTGATTATCCCGATAATATGTATTGACCATTTCTGCAATAGCTGCATTTGATGATTGCTCAAAAGCCCTTTTAACAGTCACCCGCCCGATACTGCCGTGCGAATCTGTAATCGTATGACCAGGAATAGGGTAATTTCCCGTATTCACCATGGTATTGGTATCTACCAATTTATCTTCGAGCAACGCCATGTAGGAAGCCAACTTGAAGGTAGATCCCGGATCCTGATTTCCTGCGATCGCATAATTAAACTGCTCTTTATAAACCCCTTCTTCCACTTTTGTAAAATTGGCAATCGCACGTACTTCCCCTGTAGCTACCTCCATTACGATCACTGCGCCGTGGTGTGCATTGCTTACTTTTAACTGCTCTTCCAAAGCTCTTTGGGCCAAATCCTGAATATTGATATCGATGGTAGAAATGACATCTGCGCCATCTTTTAACTCCGTAATCTGATCATGATTAACCGGTACCCATAACCCTCCATTCAGCCTCCGCATCATTTGTTTCCCACTTTCCCCTTCCAGGTACTCACCAAAAGCTCCTTCCAGCCCCACCCCATTATCCACATTTTCATTCTTATAACCTATCGTTCTAGCAGCCAATGACTTAAATGGAAGAATTCGTTTATTCTTCTGATGAGCGATTAAGCCCCCGTGTCTCCCAATATTAAACAGAGGAAAGGTTTTAACTACTTTAAGGTCTTGATAAGAAACTTTTCTTTTCAACAATACGTAATGAGCACTATCCTGACGTGCTTTTCTCAAAAAACGTGAATAGTCGCGCGCACTTTTATCACCAAAAAAGCGAGACAAACTCATGGCCAGGGAATCAACCTTTCCATAAAAAACATCGTCACTTATAATTGCTCCCGCAAACATGTCCATCCTCAATTCATATTCCGGCACAGAGGTAGCAAGCAGGCTTCCATCCACCGAATAAATATTTCCTCTTGCAGCCGCTATTTCAAACTCTCTCACCGACAAACTGTCGGCCATTGCCTTCCATTTTTTACCTTCCACAAACTGTACATCTGCCAGCTTCAACACCACTGCAAAGGCAAAAAGCACAATCAACCCAAAGGCGATGTACACTCTCAATAAGATGTTTGCTCTAATGCTCATGCGTTTTGACTACTATTTTTTTTGGTGGCGCAATCAATTCTTTAATCCCCAATGTATCCACCTTTTTCGCTACCTCTGTTAATTTACTTTTAAACATTAAATCCGCCTTTAGGGACTTATATTCCCAGCCCAACTCCCTTACCTCTTTAGTTAACTCATCAATTCTGCGCTGGTTTTTAGTCGCCATATGACTATTTGCGATATACACCATTCCCAATACACACAAAAAAATAAAGAAAGGAAGAATCTCTGTTGCCGCTTCTTTACTTACCACCCCTTCTGTAAATAACTTCCTAAAAAACACCACTGTCGAATTTTCCGGCTTCGCTACTTTCTCCTGCTGTTCTCTTTTTTCAGGCTTCTGAGGAGACTCTTCTTCTTCTTCTTTTGGCGCTTTAAACTGATTAGTCATAAACGCTCTCCTATTCTTAACTTCGCACTTCTTGCCCGATTATTATTTTTCACTTCTTCCTCATCTGCCACCAGCGCCTTTCTAGTGATCACTTTAAAAGGCTTCTGTTCATTCCCAAAAAAGTCCTTATCAGCCTCCCCTCTCAACTTCCCCTTCGCCAGAAAGTTTTTCACCGGACGATCTTCCAATGAATGATAAGAGATGACAACCAAGCGACCTCCCGGCTTTAACACATCCGGGGTTTGCAATAAAAACTGCTCCAAGACCGCTATTTCTGCATTTACTTCAATACGCAATGCCTGAAATACCTGCGCCATGTATTTATACTCTTTCCCTTTCGGAACATGCAGAGCAATCACCTGTCTAAATTGCTCCAGTGTAGCGATTTCTTCCACCATTCTGGAAGCGACCACGGTACGGGCGAGCGATTTTGCATTTTTAATCTCTCCATACACTCCAAAAATCCAATGAAGTTTTTCTTCCGGATAGGTATTCAACACCACGGCAGCCGTTAACGCACGCTGCTGATCCATCCGCATATCCAATTCCGAATCAAACCTTGTAGAAAAACCTCTTGCAGGCTCATTAAACTGATGAGAAGACACGCCTAAATCAGCCAGAATCCCATCTACTTTTGGATAACCCAACAAACGCAGATTATTTTTCAGAAACCCGAAGTTCTGATCCACGAAATGAAAGCGGGAATCCTCCAACTTATTGCGCTGTGCATCGGGATCTTGATCAAAAGCAATCAATCGTCCCTTTTCCCCCAGCTGTTCCAAAATCACCCTCGAATGACCTCCGCCACCAAATGTCACGTCTACATAAATCCCATCCGGACGGATATTCAATCCTTCCACACTTTCTTTTAAAAGCACGGGCACATGGTAATTAGTCTCCATCTTCCGTCCTCCACTTTTTATTTCCCATGACCTCTTCTGCCAGATTTGCGAAGTTTTCAGGTTCGTCATCAAACAGATTATCATAAGCCGATTTTGACCAGACTTCTATTTTATCAAACTGACAGGCGAGCACTACCTCTCCCGTAATGCCGGCAAATTCCAACAATGCTTTTGGAAGCAACACCCTTCCCGAAGCATCTAAATGCAACTCGGTAGCGCCTCTGGTAAAAAAGCGTACAAATTCTCTTGTTTTACGCTCAAACTGATTCAATTTATTCAACTCCGTCACCATTTCCTGCCACACTTTCTTCGGGTAAATCACCAGATGCTTTTCAAAACCTCTGTTAATGACCAAACCGTCCTGCTCTACTTCAGGCAATTGTTTTTTCAGATTCGAAGGCACCATCAAGCGACCTTTCGCATCCAGTTTACAATCAAATTCTCCGAGCAGTTGAATCATTTTACCACTTATACTTTTTATGTAGTGTAAAAATAAATACTTCTACCACAATTTACCACTTCTTACCACAAAAAGTTTTCAACAACATGATTTTGATGCAAAAACTCACATTACAGCTCAAAAAAGGAGTTTTTAGATAAATCTATTTTCATAGAAACTCATCGAATAAAAATCAAAGACGCTAAAAAAGGAGCAAAAAAGAGCGTATAAGGGTGTCCGTTTCCTCTTTGGTGGGAAAAATCTCTGCTTTTTAGCTATGGGGGAATGTGGACAGTAGATTGAAAATAAAAAAAGGTCCGTCTCAATGAGCCGGACCTTTTTTTTACCTCTTCTTGGAAAGCCGCTTTTCGTTTTTAGGACAAAATTGCTTTCACCCCCGGGAGTTCCCTGCCTTCCATATATTCCAGCAAGGCACCTCCTCCAGTAGAAACATAACTGACGCCTTCTTCCAAGCCAAATTTAGCAATAGCTGCTGCAGAGTCTCCTCCACCAATTAAAGAAAAAGCGCCATCACTGGTGGCCTTCACTACGGCTTCAGCTACTGCACGTGTGCCTTTTTCAAAATTTTGCATCTCAAATACGCCCATCGGACCGTTCCAGAGAACTGTTTTTGCGCTTTTTATCTCTTCACTAAATAAGTCGATGGTTTTCGGACCAATATCCAAACCCATCCAATTATTAGGAATTTCTCCCGAATCAACGATTAACTGATCAGCCTCATTATCAAATTTATCAGCGATGACCGTATCCGATGGGAGCAACAACCTGACGCCTTTTTGCTTTGCCTTTTCCAGCAATTCGAGACATAAACTCATCCGGTCTTCTTCCAGGAGTGAATTTCCAATCTGCCCCCCCTGCGCTTTAGCAAAGGTATAAGCCATTCCTCCACCAATAATCAAGGTATCTACTTTCTCCAAAAGATTTTCTATTAAAAGAATTTTATCAGACACTTTAGCTCCTCCCATGATAGAGACAAAAGGCCTGGAAGGGTTCTCCAATACCTTTTTTGCGTTGGCTAATTCGGCTCCCATTAAGAAACCAACATATTTTTCCTCAGGAAAAAACTGGGCAATAATCGTGGTAGAAGCATGTGCCCGATGAGCAGTTCCAAATGCATCATTGATATATGCATCTCCTAGGGTCGCTAATGCCCTTGCAAATTCCACCCCTCCCTTTTCTTCTTCCGGATGAAAACGAAGGTTTTCCAACAGAAGCACTTGTCCGGGGAGCAGATTAATTGCCTGCTTTTTAACTTCATCACCCACACAATCCTGCGCAAAAAGAACCTCTAGATCTAACATACGGGAAAGGTCACCTACAATGTGCTTCAGAGAATATTTTTCTTCCGGTCCTCCTTTAGGTCTTCCTAAATGCGACATCAGAATAACCGCCCCTCCATCATCTAATACTTTTTGAATAGTAGGCATTGCCGCCCTCATCCTTTTATCATCCGTCACCTGATAGCTTTTGTCCAGCGGAACATTAAAATCTACACGGATTAAGACCTTTTTATCTGCAAAATTCTCCTGATCAATTGTTCTCATATTTATGCTCTAATTTTATAATCATTTTGTAATGGGGTCCTATACCCTCTATTTCAAATTCACCTGAGATCACATTAAACCCATTGCGTTCATAAAATGACACCGCATTTTTACGCGCATTACACCAGAGATAACGTGCACTTGTGGCATGCAACTGTTCCATTGCAAAAGCAATGATTTCTTTACCAAAACCTCTTCCCTGATAGGCGGTATCCGTTGCCATTCCTCGCAACTGGTACCCCTGTTCTTCCATGCCTTCACAGGGTTGTGGAGCAAAGGAAGCTACGGATCGCAGCTGATTATCTAAAAAAAATCCCAGATGAAACGCTCCTTCAATGAGGTCGGCAGGAAACACACATTCTGATTCTGGAAGCCCGCCTCTAAGCTCAGTACTTCGTAGAGGAAGGACTGAATTTGCCGGTATAAATTTAACCATATGTTAACTTTAATTGATGAAGCACATCCACCAGACGACTGGCATATCCTGATTCATTATCGTACCATCCTACCACTTTCACAAGTCCCCCTACAATAGAAGTGAGCTGTGCATCAAATATACAAGAATGCTGATTATTAATAATATCGATTGAAACTATAGGGTCTTCTGTATAATAGAGAATATTCTTTAGTTCATTTTGCGCTGCTCTTTCGAAAGCTGCGTTAATTTCCTGGATGGACGTTTCTTTTCGGAGTGTGCAGGTAAAATCTGTTAATGATCCATTCAGTACAGGGACGCGTATGCCTGCCCCTCCTAACCGACCCTCTAAATGAGGAAAGATATGGGTAATGGCTTTCGCTGCTCCGGTAGTTGTCGGAATAATGGAATTTGCTGCCGCCCTCGCCCGGCGCAGGTCTTTATGAGGTGCATCATGCAGATTCTGATCTCCGGTCATGGAATGCACAGTCGTGATGTAGCCATCTTCTATCCCGCCCAGTTCGTCGAGTATTTTCACCATCGGAGCCACATTGTTTGTGGTACAGGAAGCATTTGAAAGAATGGGTGCGTTAAAATCTATTTCTTTCTCATTTACCCCCATCACAATCATGGGGATTTCGCGATCAACCGCTGGTGCCGAGATCAATACCTGCTTTGCTCCTGCCTCTAAATGTCCTTTGGCACCTTCCAAAGAGGCGAATCTTCCGGTAGCTTCGACGACCACCTCTATTTTCAATTCTCGCCAGGGTAATTGCGCGGGTTTGGTCATTGAAAATACCGGAATGAGCCGTCCGTTAATCACGATTCCTTCGTCTGTACTCTTCACCTCTCCCTGAAAAGGACCATGTACAGAATCATACTTAAACAAATGTGCCAAGGTGGATGGCAAGGTTAAATCATTAATAGCTACTACTTCAAAACCCTGCTCCAGTGCGTAACGTAAAAAGGTACGACCAATTCGACCGAACCCATTGATTGCGATGTTCATGGGGTAAAATTACCTATATTGGACATAAGGTGAAGCGTCTTTTAGGTTTTATTTACAAAAATTACTTTAATTTTAAGGTATCCCTGATAAGAATGTGCGAAATACGGTAATGCGGATCCTTCTTTTTCCCGAGAGCGTAGGTCAAAAAAGCATTCAACACCACGCAGATTCCCATAATCAGTGTGATTAACACAAAATTTCCGAGGTTCTGAAGACATACAGTCAGTATGATCATCCCTACATTGAAACCTCCCAACAAGCACAAAATCTGTCCAGTGGAGAGATCCAGTTGTTGTAATCGGTGATGGATATGATTTCGATCCCCTGTAAAGGGCGACTGGCGATGTAAAATACGAATAAAGAATATCCGCATCGAATCGAACACAGGAACAATCAGCACCGCAACTGCAATGGCAGGGGCAGAATAAAAATAAGGGTCGATCACTACTCCAATTTTATTCAGTTCAATGAATTTGATCGCTAGAATGATCGCCACTAAACCAATAATCAACGCCCCCGTATCGCCCATAAATATTTTGGCTGGCGAATAGTTAAAAACCAGAAAGCCACTAATTGCCCCGGCCATGGCAAAGGCAATAAACGCATACGGTATAGCGTCTGAGAGCGCGAAGAAAATACCAAAGCAAAGTGTCGAGATCAATCCGATGGTACCCGCAAGTCCGTCAATTCCGTCGATCAGATTAAAGGCATTATTAACGAAGATAATAAGAACAATAGAGAAAAGGCTCCCCCACAAGACATTCACTTCCCACAGATTAAACACACCATACCAGCTGGTAAGTCTAAAATCGCCCAATAATACAAGGATAACGGCTACCACCATTTGCAAAAAAAACTTGGCTTTGGCAGACACCCCATACAAATCATCCTTCAATCCCAAACCAAAAAGGATGATACAGGAAGTAATTAAAAAATTTGCCTGTTGGTAATTAACGGTGGTGGCAAACAATAAGATCGTGATGGTAAAGCTACAAAAGATCGCTACCCCCCCCAGTCTGGATACTTGTAAACGATGCGCCTTGCGGTGGCTTTCAGCCTGATCAAAAAGTCGGTATTTAAGCGCAATGTGAATAATAGAAGGAATAGCCGCTGAGCAGAGTAGAAACGACAACGCTATAATCGCTAGGTAATAAAGCAGGTTTCCTGTAATGATATCCAATGTTAGTTCGATTTAACTTCTATTCGATTACAAAATAGCATTAATTCCTTCAAATTAATGAATAAACTGTCCAAGTTTTGAAATTTTTTTCCGGAATATTGCCCAAAATGAAAAGGGGACTTTATTCACAACAAGTGCTTTATAATCATTCAAGAAAGCTCTGTACCGTTGTGTCAAAGACGCATTACTCATCCCTCCTGCCCTCATTTTCACCATCAACTTATCGAGGAATTGAGCCCTCACCTGATAACGATATAAAAAACGCACCATTAATTCATAATCCGCTGCGGTTCCAAAATCGAGTGAATAGCCCCCGAATTTTTCAAAAAGTTCTTTTTTTGCATAGAAAGTAGGGTGTGCGGGCATCCAGCCTTGACGAATAAGCCCTGATTGATAAGGCACCCCTTTCCAAATACGGAGCACTTCGGTAGGATTATCTGCTTTTACATAATGCAGATTACCATATACGACATCGACCTTTTCTGCTTGAAAACAACGAGCTACCTCAGAAACCACATCCTCACTGGCAAACATATCATCCGCATTTAAAATGCCGATCACTTCTCCAGTAGCCATCCGTATCCCTTTATTTAACGCATCGTACATCCCTTTATCCTTTTCAGAAACAAAGGCAGCGATTCGCGGCAAACGCTCATTGATCAGTTGCTGGCTACCGTCACTTGAACCTCCATCCACCACAATGTATTCTACATTCGCATAGTCCTGTTTCAGCACAGAATCCATACAATCAGCCAGGTATTTTTCCGCATTGTAGGTCACCGTAATTACAGAAATCTTCATATCATTTTAAAAAAGACTTTGATGGAGTGCTACCCCATTCATGGGTTAAGCGAATCTACTAATTATAATTTCAATTAATAAAAATTACCGTTCATTTAAAACCATCTTTGAAAAAAGAGATTTACGCTTAAAAAAAACGAGTAGGGAAAATGTCAATAGAATTATCCAAGTAAAGTGATCGAGCGGAACATCTATGGAATTCATGTGATGAATGGTTCCTAAAGCCCCTTGTATAGGTAATCCTCCAATAGTCACAAAACAATGTCCGCTCGATGTGAATTGATAATTCGGATTGATGCACCCGTTACATTGTGGATAATTCCCGTGGGAATAGGTAATGGTATAAACGGTTCCGGCAGTGGTATAGTAAGGAAAGGGGCCCCAATACGGATTTCCTGGTGCGTAATCTGTCTTCTGATACGTTGTATACACTCCCTTATCCCATACAAGACAGCCATAAGAGGACCCCGGATTACTGGCTCTGGAAGCCAAAGAGGTGAAAAGCAGAAAAGTTCCAAAAAAAAATATACCTAAAGAGCGAGCTGACATAAACCTCCCTTCAACTGAAAATACAGCTGATTAAATAAATAGTTAATTATAATTACCTATAAGGGAGGATTAATTAATGCGAAGATAGATAAAAAAACAAGGGATGCAAGTATTCCTTTTAGAATTAAAAGAAGAACAAGAAAAATTAAATTAACTGGAGTTTATTCTTATAGATAAAATACGCCCCTGCTCCACCGGCAGCGAGCATAAGAACCCAGATATAATCATCAAAAGGAAGGTCATTGGGATTAGTACCGCACTTACCTGTTTTATTATAGGTATAGGATACATAATCTCCCTCGTTCAAAACAGACCCTCCGAGGGTATTGGAAAGCACACAACCGCCATAGGTAATGACAGTATACTCTCTTTCCTCAGGGATGGGGATATTTTGTTTCTTTTCATAATCATAATAACTACTTGCTGGGTAGTAGTTAATATATCCGCAACGATAGCCCTGATGTTGATTCATTCCATATCCCCAATAGATAGGGATATTCGTTGTTTTGGTATAAAAACGTTTCTGAGGATTGGAAGGATGATAGGCAGGAGCATTTCCTATATAATTGATATATACATAATCACCTACACGACATCCGGTCCCAGTGGTGGTTGCTTTAGCAGCAGGAACAAGCAAAAATAAAAAGGCAATATATAAATATTTCATCTACTAAGGGTTCTATTTTTTCATGACAGTTGCAATCTATATGCCCAAACGTTTAAAGGGCGGATAAAGTATTCCCATTTGGATTACCTATATCCTCTCGCTCTTTTTCTTCCCCCTCCTTATCTTCCTGCGAAAGGAATGGTTCTCTTCGCGCAAAACACACCAAATATCAAAATAAATGGGTATTTAACTCGCATCAGGACTTCAAAAGTTAACACATTTGAAGCGTCGAGCAATACCTAAAACTTATCCGACAAATATGCCCGGTTTTTAATTCATCTTAAAGACAAATATAAGAAAGAAAAAACCTTTACGTAGACAATTGGGGAATATATTACACATGAATAGCAGAATCGCACCAGGACTGTAGAAAGTACCCACGATTACGTAGTTCCGTATCTTTTATTTATTCGGCAATTACCTTTGAAGAAAATCAAGAAAGATGTCTGTTTCTGATAAAGAGAAATCCAACGCAAGCAACGAATGGAACGAGGTAAATTGCTTCTTTGTCGATGGGACAATACAAAGGAGGTGCACTCGGACCATAATCACCATATACTCCCTGAGAACCGTAAAACCAGAGAACGGTCCACCACCTTAATTGACAGGGAGTTGTATTGGCATTAGTCCTCAGACAATAGCCAGATGCATTTATAGCGGGCACATAATCAAAATAAGTTACACCTGGATAAACCCCTCCATTTTGAGAGGTATAAAGTGTATTACCTACTAAGCATCCATATACCGCATACGTTTTGGTGTTATACGCCAGTAAGACGACAAAAACCACTAAACCAATTATTTTTTTCATGAGAGAGCAGCGTTTAACGAAAAAACTAATAGCTTTTTCTTTTCAATTTACAACTATTTTTAAAATAAAAAAATTAAATTCAATATAATTTCAAAATATTATATTAAACTTAATAAAAAGAATAAAATATTTATTTAACAAATCAAACCAACACAAAATATTAGTTAACAACCAGAAGGAGTAAACTAAAAATTAAAAAAGATTATTTTTTCAGAAAAAATCACCTATCTTTTGATGAGAAGCGAACGCTAAACTTAGAAAAGTATCCTAACGCAAGGGGGAAAAGTGCGTAAGTGAGGAATTTTCATAAGAAAAAATTTTCGGGAATGTAAATTGCTACTGGATAATAAATGTTGATAATAAAAAAGTCCTCATATTTGAAAATCTAAAATTTATGAGCAAATTAGCTATAGTTAAACCTCTATCAAATGACTTTTAAGTATTCTCTTTCTGCCTTGGGTTTCCTTTTTTGCTGTTCGCTCCTGCTCAGTTCATGCGGATCCCGGAAAAACCATACGCTGTTTAATTCGACCATGGATATCGCCTCTGCAGATTTAAAAACAATTTATGTGGTCAATGATCAGGGGGCTGACGAATTGTATTACAAAATACGTATCAACGATCTGATCTCGGTACGTAATCTTCAAAATAAAGAATGGGGTTCTGTCCGGAACACAACAAGCGCAGTAACCGCCACTGTAAGCGATGAAAAGAACAACACCTACCTGGTAGACACCGATGGTTTTGCCAATTTACCTGCCATAGGGAAAGTACGCTTAGCCGGTCTCACCCGAAGAGAAGCCACATTGAAGTTGCAGGATTTGTATGGTTCTTCCGACTACCTGAAAGATCCTATCATAGAGTTGAAAGTAGTGAATCTCAAAGTAACCATGCTTGGCGAGTTCTCTACTCAGGGCAACTTCCTGCTTGAAAAGGAAAGCACTACCCTTATTGACGTCATTGGATTGGCAGGAGGTTTTACCAAAACAGCCGACCCCAAAACGCTTAAAATTATTCGCGGAAACAGAAATAATCCAGAGATTATTTACGTAAACCTCAGTGACATCAATAGTCTCTCCAGTAATAAGCTGATTATGCAAAACAATGATATTGTCTATATCGCGCGCAACAAAGATGCTGACCTGGCCGAACAACTTCAAAGATCCAATAGCATTTTGCAACCTATTTTAGTGATTGTCAATCTCGCCATACTTATTTTTACGCTTACCAAGTAAATGGAAAACAAATTCGAACAAATAAAGCCCATTAGTCAAACCATTGATTTTTATAAAATCCTCAAGGTTTTTTTAAGCCGTTGGTATTGGATTTTAGGCTGTGTCATTATCGCTTTGGTCATGGCAAAAATAAAGGTACTCTACACGGTTCCCATCTACCAGACCAGCGCTTCCATAAAACTTCAGGACGCCAATCCAATGCTAACCGGGCCTTCACAGATGAACTCCCAGATGAGTTATACCGACCGAATCATGGCTGAAGGCTACGTATTGAGATCGAATGAAGTGGTTTCAAACGCCATTAAAAACCTGAACTATAAAGTTTCTTACTTCCTGAAAGGAAGGATTAAAACAACCGAACAATACCCCCATGTTCCTTTCCAGATTGACATTGTAGAACAAGATTCTGTTAATTTCAGCCGCGGACTTTACCAGGTAGATTATATCAACGACCAGCAATTTGCGCTGAAAAGTGGAGACGATCCCAAAACGGTGGGTAAAACCTATCAATATGGACAGGTTATCCAGATGGGAAATATGAAGTTCAGGATCATCACCAAAATTCCAAGAGTGGGCGAATACTCCTTCAAATTCAACGGGGTGGAAGAATTAATCCCCAGAGTGGCTGGTGGACTGAATACCCAGGAAGCCGCCCGCTTTACCAACATCATGAATTTAAGCCAGACAGATCTGAACTACATTTTTGCAGCAGATATTCTGAATGAGATTATGAGCGAATATGTTAAATACGATGTTGCTCAAAAACAAAAATCGGCGCTACAAACCGTCGCTTTCATTGATAAACAGCTTAATTTCATCACTAAACAGGTGGACACCTCGGGTTCCAATCTTGCCAATTTTAAAGCCTCCAATAAAATCGTGGATGTCAATAGCTCTACTTCCAGTCTGATAGCCAAACTCACGGAATTTGAAAATCAAAAGAACCAATTACGCATTGAATGGTTGGGTCTTGAACAATTGGAAGAGCAGGTTCAAAAACAGGGAAGCAAAGTTGAATTAAATTTGAATATGGAGGGAGTGCTCAGCCCCACTCAGGTTAACTTAGTCAATGAATTAAACAAAGCGATCCTCAATCGTGAAGCCAAACTCACCGAATTCAACCCGCAATCACCCCCAGTAGTCGAATTAACCGAGCAGATTCAAAGCATTAGCAGTGCTCTTCGTAAAACGATTGTATCTCTCAAAGAAAGAAATCGCACTACCACGAACTTTGTCCTAACACAAATCAACGAATTAAACCGAAGCATTAGCCGGTTACCAGAACAGGAACAACAATATGTAAAATTGTCTTCCAATTTTGAAGTTAACAATAAAGTACAAAGCTATCTTTCTGAGAAAAAACTAGAAGCCGAAATGAATGCTGCAGCAACCGTACCGGGAGCTGTCATTGTAAATCGAGCCTATCCTAACCCTTATTCAATTGCCGTAAATTCCAGAAACGTCTATGCATATGCCACCATGATGGGACTCATGGCCGGAGTAGGTCTCATTCTTCTTGTCCGTTTCCTTAATCCATATATCTACGATAAAGAGACGGTAGAATCACTCACTACCACGCCGATTATTGGGGTAATCCGTAAGTTTCCGGAATACATCGATAAAAACAGTAAGCAAGCGCTCTCTTTATCCAAACCCAAATCTGTTTTCTCTGAATCTGTACGATCTGTCCGAACCAATCTGAGCTTTTTGGCCAGTCACAAGAAGAGCAAAACCATCTGTATTACCTCGGAAGTTTCAGGAGAAGGCAAATCCTTTGTCACAGTGAACCTCGCCAGTACATTGGCGCTAATTGACAAAAAAGTGATCCTCATTGCCGCAGATTTACGAAAATCAAAACTGCACAAGGCCTTTGATATTTCAAATAAACAGGGGCTGAGCTCGTATCTTTCCGGGCAGAAAACCCTGGAAGAAGTGATTATACACGATGAGCCTCACAACCTCGATTTCATTCCTTCGGGTCCGGTTCCGCCAAACCCCTCCGAATTACTGCATACGGAGAAAATGAAAGAGTTACTGGAATTATTGGCCCCTCAGTATGATTACGTACTGGTGGATACTGCACCCGTGGGATTGGTTTCAGATGCCATTCCGCTCATTCGTCAGTCTGATGTGAACCTATTCGTCATCCGTTCAGGAAAATCCCAGTACCGTGCGGCAGCGATTCCAGAGCGTTTATCGAGAGAATATGGATTAAACAATATGGCCATCGTCCTGAATGCTTTCGGTGATGATCCACTACACTCCAATTACTATACAACCGACTACTCGCGAGGGGGAGGAAATGACACTTATTATTACTCCGATTATTCAGGATATGCAGGATCAGGCTATTATGAAGATCCTAAAAAATGGTGGCAGTTCTGGAAAAAAGACGAAAAATAAGCCGGTAGCGGGGTTAAAAGCTTCGTAAACGGATAAAGGCAGAAAGTCATGATTGATCCTATTTACAAGTGGTATCCTTTGTATACCCGATCACGGGCAGAGAAAAAGGCTCATCTGGAATTGGGGAAAAAAGGAATCCTCTCTTTTCTGCCTTTAAAAAAAACAGAAAAGAAGTGGAGTGACCGTAAAAAAATAGTAGAAGAGCCACTGCTTCGTTCTTATCTATTTGTCTACATTTCAGCAAAAGAATTTGCTGAAGTATTGATGACACCGGGCATCAGTAGATTCATTTACTTTTCGGACAAAATTTTAAGTATCCCGGAAAAGCAAATTCAGGATCTTAAATTAGTGTTAGCTCACTCAGACGCACTTGAAGTACATGCCTTTGAAATCGCTCCGGGAGAAAAAGTCAGGATAAAAGCAGGTCCTTTTAAAGGAATTTTAGCTGAATTAGTATCTTGGCAAAACAAAAAAAAGATGATCCTTCGATTAGAAAATCTGGGATACTCAATAGACATTACAACCTCCATGGCTTATGTGGAGCCTATAAGTAATTAACCTATTAATCAGTCACTTAAAAAAAATAGTGTGACTGAGAGGGCGAAGCTGTAGCCTGCCCTCAACGACTATCATCCCCTTTTCTAAAAAAATCAGCAAGCCCAACCATGTGTAGAATTGCAGGCATTATCAGTCCCAACTTCAGTCAACCGGAGTTATTTCAACAAGTGAAAGCCATGTGCGACAGCATGGCACATGGTGGACCTGATGACGAGGGGCTTAGCGATGCCTCTTTTGACCATTTTGTATTTGGACACCGACGATTATCTCTTATTGATCTTTCTTCGGCCGGTCATCAGCCAATGGTTTACCATCATTTACTGATTTCCTTTAACGGAGAAATCTACAATTATGAAGAAATCAGAAATGAATTGCTCTCCTTGAGCCATAGCTTCAAAAGCCATAGTGACACTGAAGTCATTCTGGCAGGTTTCGCTGAATGGGGAACTGCTGTTTTTGAACGCTTGGAGGGCATGTTTGCCTTTGCATTGTACGATCGGAAGAAGAATGCGACTTATTTGGTACGCGACCAATCTGGAATAAAACCACTCTACTACAGTACTGAGCATAAGCAATTAGTGTTTGCTTCGGAGGTAAAAGCATTCGGAAAGACCAAAATTCATTTTGAAGAAGATCCCGACTGGCCGGTGTATTTTCTTTCTTTCGGTCACCTCCCCGATCCCTATACCACACTGAAAGGGGTGTATGCTTTAGAAGCAGGAACTTATCTCAAATGGATGCATGATTCCCACACTTATGAACAGCATCGTTTCGGACAAATTATCCAGAAGCCTTCCATCTCTGATCCGCATGAAGCCGAACAACTTATCCGGACATCCATCCAGCGAGCGGTAGAGAAGCACCTCATTGCCGATGTCCCTGTTGGTGTCTTTCTAAGTGGAGGAATCGATTCGAGTTTGCTTACATTAATCGCTAATCAACTGATTGGAGAACGTCTGAAAACACTGTCCATTAATTTTGCCGAACAAGAATTCTCTGAAGGTAAATACCAGCAACTCATCGCCGGGCAAATCAGTGGGGCACATCACTCTTATACGATAACAGCAAAGGATCTGGAAGCCCATTTTGATGAAATTCTCAGTGCCTTGGATCAGCCCAGCAACGATGCCATTAATTCATGGTTTGTAAATAAATGTGCAAAAGAAAATGGGCTAAAAGCCGTATTATCAGGAGTGGGTGCCGACGAACTCTTTGGCGGATATCCCTCTTTTTCAAGAATGGGATTGATCCGTAAATTAAAAAAGCTTCCTTCATTCCTACTAAAAACGGCAGAATGGTTGCCCTCTGAAAAATTAAAACGAATTTCTTTTCTGGCCTACCGCAATCCTGTAGGCGAATATTTATTTTTAAGAGGTTTTTTTTCACCGAAAGCGGTTTCGAAAATTCTGAATATGCCCCTGGCCGAAATCCACAAAAAATTGGAAAACTTCCCTATACGTCCGGCCGACATTCCCCATAACAGCGGAGATAGGGCATCCTGGATGGAAACCCGTTTTTTCATGAAGAATCAGTTATTGAAAGACACCGACTTTATGAGTATGACCCACGCAGTCGAGGTGAGAGTGCCTTTTCTTGATCAGGAACTTATTCGGAATCTCGCGCATATTAACCCTGCAGTAAAATACAATAACGAAAAACCCAAGGCATTACTGGTTAACAGCTTTATCAAGCTTTTGCCAGAAGCCATTTGGAACAGACCTAAGAAGGGATTTACCTTTCCCTTACAGCAATGGTTGCGTCATTCTGACAAATTGAATGATGCAAACTTATATCGGCAACATCCGTACGTGATGTCGCTCATGAGTAAATTTAAGGCAGGAAAACTTCATTGGTCTAAAGCATATGCTTTATTTCAATTATTTAAAACACGTTCGACTTGAGGCCCCGGAAAATTCTGTTTCTTACTCTGAACGTCTTTAGCCTCACCGGTGGGATTGAAAAGGTATGTCGTTGCTTGGCCCGGGTGCTTAGCCTCCTGACAACAACCAAACGTCTCGAACAAGCCACTCTTTTGGCCATGCATGACAAAAAGAAAGACAAAGATTCAAATTATACCGGTTCAGTTGTTTTTCAAGCATTTCAGGGAGCGAGGGTTCGTTTTGCGTTTAAAACGATTTTATCGGGGAAAAAGGTACAGATTGTTCTTCTGAGTCATATCAATCTATTAGTCTTCGGCTGGCTTATCAAAAAAATCTGGCCCTCTAAACGTATCATTTTAATTGCTCACGGAATAGAGGTCTGGAGTACGCTGCCTGGCTGGAAGAAAAGATTTCTGCAAAAAGAAACTGAGATTTGGGCTGTGAGTGAGTTTACGAAAGTACAATTAATGCACCAACACCAAATTCCTTTCCAAAACATCGTTGTATTGAATAACTGTCTGGATCCTTTCATGAAATATCCCGAAAATTTTTCAGCCCCCACTTATTTATTAGACAAATACAAACTTCGGAAACAACAGCCCGTTTTATTTACCTTAACCCGCTTATCCTCTTCTGAAGGCTACAAAGGCTATGATAAGGTCCTTGAAGCCCTGACTGATCTGGTAAAGAGCTACCCTGATATACATTACATCATCGGAGGAAAAGCGGATCCGTCTGAACAAAAAAGAATGACCGAATTAATCGCGAAGAATAACCTAGAAAATCATGTCACATTAGCCGGATTTATCCCTGATGAAGATCTGATCCCCCATTTTATCCTTGGCAAAATTTTCATTATGCCGAGTACGATGGAAGGATTCGGAATCGTGTTTATCGAGGCCGCAGCGTGTGGGGCAAAAGTCATTGGAGGAAATGTGGACGGTAGTACCGATGCCTTGTTAGCCGGAGAATTAGGTCTTTTAACAAATCCAATGGACCCCCGTTCTATTCGAGAAGCCATTGAACAACAGCTTAACTCAGATCGTTCCCCCCAAGAAATTCAACAGCAATGTCTCCGTACATTTAATTTCGATTCCTATAAAGAGAAAGTAGAAAAATTGTTATTTACCTAAAGAATCCTTTATTTTCAACATAAAAGAAATGACACCACAGCCCCATCATACACATTCGTGGACTATTGAAGCAAAAAGCTCACTATTCGACTTGAGATTACGTGAAGTATGGGCCTATAGAGATTTGCTAGGGCTTTTAGTTAGACGCGACTTCGTTTCATTTTATAAACAGACGATTTTTGGGCCTTTATGGTTCTTTATCCAACCCCTGTTCACCACGATTATTTTTACCTTTATTTTCGGAAATCTAGCAAATATCTCTACCGATGGCTTACCTGCCCCCCTATTTTACATGGCGGGAATCACGGCATGGAACTATTTTGCCGACTGTCTAACTAAAACATCGACGGTGTTTAAAGATAATGCGAATATCTTCGGAAAAGTATATTTCCCACGACTGATCATGCCTTTAAGTATTGTGGCTAGCAATTTAGTCCGTTTTGGGGTTCAATTAATCCTTTTCTTACTGATGATGCTCTATTATTATTTAAATGGAGCCGATTTTCATTTCACTTGGGCCATCGCTCTTTTTCCTTTAATGGTTCTGTTGATGGCCATGCTTGGTTTAAGCACGGGGATGATCATCTCGGCGATGACAACGAAATACCGGGATCTGGCCTTTTTGGTAACGTTTGGTGTACAACTATTGATGTATGCCACAACGGTGATTTATCCTCTCTCTACGGCCATTGAAAAATATCCGGATTATAGTTGGCTCATTGAATACAATCCCATGACAACAATTATTGAAACTTTTCGCTATGGGTTTCTAGGACAGGGAACATTCAGTTGGGGAAGTTTGTGCTACACCACCATTACGACGACCATTTTGGTAATTTTTGGCACTATTGTGTTTAATAAAGTGGAGAAAACATTTGTAGATACGGTGTAATGAACGTTCTTTTTATTCTTCCTGAATTTGAACCCCATTTAGGGGGAGGAATTTGTACCTATTACAGGGAATTACTTTTCCAGAATAAGCACTGGACCTCTACCGTTCTACAGGGAAGTGCAGTGGACGTAAGAGACGGAGCGTCTGTCTGGAACGAAATTCCTGTTCATTATCTTCAACAGCAGCTTTTCCAGGAAAATCGGGAAAAATTTCACCATCTCTCCTTTTTCCCCGAATTACAAAATCATTTAGCAGCGGCTTGGGCAATGTATGAACAGGCAGCTAGCCTTGGAAAATTTGACTTAATAATTTGTACCGACTGGGGCTTAGGTTTCCTACCCTGGGTCATCAAAAACAACACACCAGTTACCGTACATTTACATGGCAGTTGTGGACAAATTGATCACTACGACCCCCGCCCCGGATTAACATTTTGGTCCAAACTTTACTTACACATCGAGGCAAGTATTATGGAACGGGCCAATGCTTTAGTGACTCACAGTGAACAAAATATTGTCTTCTGGGAAAAACGTTTCACTACTTCAAAACGTATCGCCCTGATTCCTCCTGCTATTTCTATGGTGGAGGAACAAACGAAAAAAATGTCCGACACCATTCATGGGTTGGTAATTGCACGTATTCAATATTGGAAAGGACCCATTTTACTTTGCCAGGCCATTGCCGCTTTGGAGGAAAACGACCGTGCACGCCTAAAAATTCACTGGATAGGAAGAGACACTTATTTTGATCAGGAACAATTGCCAATGAGTGAATATCTCAAAGCTCATTTCCCTGAAATATGGGGTAAAATCATCATCCCCCTTGGCAGCAAAGATAGAGACGGAATCAACGAAGCACTTCAATCAGCTTCATGGGGACTTGTCCCTTCTGTTTGGGATATGTTCAACCTCTCCGCAATAGAACACCTTGCCAACAAAAATCCTCTGCTGTGCTCAACCATGGCAGGAGCTGCTGATTTTCTCTCCGACTGCCCCGGTTGCCTTTTATTTGAGAGTACACCAGCAGATCTTACCGAAAAATTAAGACAAATAATCCATACTCCTGAGGAAGAGAAAAGCACCCTCGGAGAGGCGGCTTATCAAAAAGCCAAGGCCCTATTCCATCCGGACAGGATACGGGATCTCCACCTTCAACAATGGGAAAAGCTTCTTTTAGAGGCAAGCAATTCCCCTACGAATGAAAGTGACGACTGGCTAATGCCTTCCGAACTTCCTTTTCGTAAAAAACACGACCCTATTCGTACGCTAACAGGATTTTGGCCGATCAAAAAGATTGCGAACCTATTAAAAGATCGGCTATTGGGAAAACTTAGATGAATATACCTGAGACATCATGACTGCTGATTTCGTAAAAAATTCTCCTACGCTCGCTTTATGTATCCCTGCTTATAACGCGGCGGCCTTTCTTCCCCGTCTTTTGAACTCAGCCAGGCAACAGCACATTGCATTCGATGAGGTATATGTATACGACGACTGCAGTAATGATCAGACAAAAAAGGTAGCTGAGGAATTCGGTGCAACAGTTATTAGCGGAACCGTGAATAAAGGCTGTTCATTTGGAAAAAACAAATTGACGGAAAGTGTAAAATCTGACTGGATACATTTTCATGATGCAGACGATGAACTTCTTCCAAATTTTACCACCCTTGCCCATCGGTGGATGGCAAAACCCAACTGCCCTGATGTTGTTCTTTTCGATTATGAATACCGCGACAATGAAACCAATGAATTATTGGGATGCTCGGACTTTAATTCGGCTGAATTAACAGAAGATCCGATAAGGTATGCCATTTTAAATCAGATCAATCCTTTCTGTGGCTTATATAAAAAACAAGAACTCCTGAAGGCAGGCGGCTACGATGTTCATCCGGATATCCTCTATAATGAAGATGTCGCCTTTCATTGCAAGCTGGCAATTCTGGGTTTCTCCTTTGGCGTAGAAAAGGAAAAAAGCATCATTAACTATCGTATCCAACAATCTATGTCGAACGCAAATTTATTAAAGTGCGGGCAGGCACACTATCATGTCATGAAAATAAATGCGGAAAAAGTGGGCCAAAAATACCCGCTTGAGATCTCGAAAAAACTATTAAGAAATGCGGCTGGCCTCGCTACTTATTCCGATTGGGATAGCGTACGTAAATCCATAGAGCTGGTGTGCTCATTACCGGGGGGAAGGACGGCAGCGGAGGGTAAATTGTTTAGAATTCTCTTCTACCTGACGCCTTATCATTCGTTTAAAATCAGAGAAAAATTAATCCGTTTGTTCAAACCCCATTTAAGAAAATAAAAACAGGATTTCCAACTCATGTCAAACATCATCATTAAAGCAGAGAATTTAGGCAAAGCCTACCAGCTTGGTCAGATTGGGACAGGCACCATCAGCCGTGACCTTGAACGCTGGTATGCCCTCCTTAGAGGAAAAGAAGACCCATTCTTACGAATTGGTGAAACAAATGACCGAACAAAAAAAGGAGGAAGCGATGTCGTATGGAGTCTTCGGGACATCAATTTTGAAATTGAACAAGGAGATGCGGTAGGAATCATTGGCCGAAATGGGGCAGGAAAGAGTACATTGCTCAAAATATTAAGCCGGGTAACCTCGCCCACTACCGGAAAAATAAAAGGTTATGGCCGTGTAGCCAGTTTACTGGAAGTGGGAACAGGATTTCATCCCGAATTAAGTGGGCGCGAGAACATCTTCCTGAATGGAGCCATTCTGGGTATGAGGAAAAAAGAAATCCAGCGTAAATTGGAAGAAATCGTCGATTTTGCAAGTATCGAACGTTACTTGGATACACCGGTTAAAAGATATAGTAGTGGCATGTATGTCCGATTGGCTTTCGCGGTAGCGGCACATTTGGAAAGTGAAATCCTGATTGTCGATGAGGTTTTAGCAGTTGGAGACATGGAGTTCCAACAAAAATGTTTGGGTAAAATGGGTGAAGTAAGCAAAGGAGATGGCCGAACTGTACTCTTCGTTAGTCATAACATTGGTGCCATAAGGAGTCTCTGCAATAAGGGAATACTGCTGGAGAACGGAACATTAAGTATTAGTGGCAACATCCATGAGGTGATTCGCAAGTATTCCATGGTCTCCGACAAAAAACAGGCTGCGATCAAGTTAAATGGCCCGCTCACTCAGTTCATTGATATCTTCAATATCAGTGTAAATGGCAAGTCAAATTTCACTATAGAAGTCTTACCAGAAACCGACATCGTGATTGAGCTTTCTTATAAAATTAAAGAGGAAATAAATGATTTACTCCTCATTATCGCTTTTTTTGCAGAAGGACAGCGATTATTTACTAATCGGGAGGACACTAAAGAAAAGCCCGTCGTGGGCGAGGTTTATAAATCGACATTTGTTGTAAATAAGCATACGCTCAGACCAGGAAATTATGCCATTGCTGTAGGTGGTTTAGGGAATAATGAAGCTTTTTGGATTTGGGGGCTGGATATCGTGAATGTGAAGGTTGAAGAAGTGTGGTCTGAAGGTTACTTTAAAGCTGACGAGGGGGTCGTTCACTTACCCATTTCCACTTTTCGCACTAAACTCTAATGTAAAAACGCTTATATACCAAAGATATTCATCCTGTGTCTAACTCAATCAATCTCCATCAGTACATAGATGCCGTATATGTCATCACTCTCCCTCAAAGCAACAAGAGGCTGGAAAGGTTTATGAAGGCTTTTACGCATTTTGACCACCCTTCTCTTTTTAAGTTTGATGCCGTGGACGGTCGCACATTGCACGTGCCAGACTGGCCGGGAAACCCGGGCGCATTGGGATGCAGGCAAAGTCATATCGATGTTTTAAAAACGGCCAGAAATGCCAAACACAAACGTTTCATTGTTTTTGAAGACGATGCCATCCTCCCAAAGGATTTCCAATCCAAGCTGGCTATCTTTTTGGAGAGAGTCCCACCCGACTGGGACATGATTTATCTTCATGCAGAAAATCACTATATCCAGCCTACCTACCTGAACGAGTATACGATGAAACTTAACAGCACCCTCGCTTTGGTAGGAATTTTATATCATCAGAAATGCCTGGATACAGTGATACAAAAACTTGAAAATGATTTGAGATGGGTAGATAGTTGTATGGCCGATCTTCATGTGGTATTAAACGTATATGCCCCTGTTAAATCTTTGGTGATTCATGCCAATGGTTTCAGTACCATTGAGCAAAAGACAGTGTATCATAATAAGAATTTTCTTATTCATCTTCTATTGAAAGGCAAAGCCGCTGTTGCAAAACTACGGAGGCTTTTTAATTAATTCATTTTACCGAACATGCCAGAAGCGGATCAACTTAAAAAGCTAGCCCTCTGTATTCCGGCCTATAATGCAGCATGGTGCCTTCCCTCATTATTGCAAACAGCCTGTAATCAATCGATCCCTTTTGATGAAATCTGGGTATACGATGATTTTAGTTCAGACAATACATCGGAAGTCGCTCAACAGTATGGAGCCAGCGTAATTCGGGGCTCACAAAATCGAGGATGCTCAATCGGCAAAAACATCTTAGCAGAGGCCGCCTCTTCAACCTGGATTCACTTCCATGATGCGGACGACATTCTCTTACCTAATTTTACAGAAATAGCCCATCAATGGATCGAAAAAACAAACTCTCCGGATATTGTTTTATTAAATTATGAATACCGGAATTTTAAAGACAATACGCTATTAGGCTCTCCAGAATACGATCGGGAAGCGCTTTTAAGAGATCCTGTAAAGTTTGTGTTAGAAAATAAGATCGTCAATTTTGCCTTATGCAAAAGGAGTTCCTTTTTAAAAATAGGAGGATTTGATCTGGATACCAAGGTATTGTACAATGAGGATCGGGCTTTTTACACAAAGGCCATTATTGCAGGACTAACTTTTGATTATGAAAAAGAGGTTACCTGCATTAACTATGCATACACAGAAAGTATGTCTGCTTCAAATGTGTTAAAATGTACCGCCGCTTACCTGGAAGTATCTAAAAAAGCTGCGCGTGTTTTCGGAAAATCATATCCCTCTTCAATTGCAAAAGGATTGTGGAACAATGCTTCCACAGCAGCCTCATTCCAGGATTGGGCACTGGTGAAAGAAAATTTACGTTTAGCTATCCGATTAAATGGGAGGAGACCGATAGACCAATCCAATTGGATCAACGTTTTTTCTCTCATCCATCCTTATTTTTCGTATTGGTCAAGAGAAAAGCTCATCAGGCTGTTCAAGCCTGGTTTAAGACCGAAGAATTAATTTTTCTTTATGAATTCAGATCCTTTTGTAAGCATTATTATTCCCTTTTACAATGCGGAAAAAAACCTGAAAGCCAGTATTGAATCTGCCTTATCTCAAACTTATAAGGAAAAGGAAATTATTCTGATCGATGACGGATCCACGGATTCTTCCAAGAGCATTGCTCTCAATTATTCGAACACATCAGTCATTACCTATAGTCAAAAAAATAAGGGGGCATCTTCTGCCAGAAATCTTGGACTTTCAAAAGCTAAGGGGGATTTCATTCAGTTTTTAGATGCGGACGATTTATTGTCTCCACAAAAAATTGAACTTCAGGTCATGGCTCTAAAAAATGCACCTGAAAAAGTAGCCTTATGCAGCACGATCCACTTTTTCGATGGGGAAGATCCTCTGCAGGCTGTACCTTCTCCTTTTGATGAAAAATTCCTCGAGAGCTGTAATGATCCAGCCCAATTCCTAATCAAACTATGGGGAGGATATCACGGAGAAGCCTCGATGGTTCAGCCAAATGCCTGGCTTAGCCCCAGAAGTGTGATTGAACGCGCAGGGCTTTGGAATGAAAGCTTAACCCTCGACGATGACGGAGAGTATTTTGCACGTGTAGTATTGCAATCAAAAGGCGTTTTAAAAGTAGCTCACATTTACAACTATTACCGAAAATATGGTCAACTTCAACAGAATCTTTCTGCGGGCAAAACGCTAAAACATTTCAACAGCCAATTATCCGCTGCTATTGTAAAGAAAAAGGAACTGTTGACACGAAATAATTCCGAAGAAGCAAAAGTGGCGATCCATCGTCAGTTCTTTGAAATTATTTTGAAAAGCTACCCCGCTTTCCCCGATATCTATCTCAAAGCAATGCAGGAGCAACCTGTTATTCATCAGGCTTATTCTCCTCCCCCTTTAGGTGGTTTTCTGATAGAAAAACTGAGCCATCTTTTCGGATGGAAGCTGGCAAGAAAGATACAATATTGGCGCTATGGCTATTAATTTTTTTTCATTTTACTTATACCACTGATCTTCGAAAGCATTCAATATGTCAGGTAAATCCGTTATTTCTGTGGCTGTCGGAAGTCCTTATTTTTACGAATTGGCAAAAAATTTAATCGCCTCCTTTTTGCATTGGAATAAGCATAATGAGATTACTTTTATTCTATTAACTGATCAACACAACTTTTTTTCGAATCTCATCCATCCGAAGGTAACAATTAAACAAATTGAACTTTCACAAATCGACAAATCTTTCACCTCCAAGTTCCATCTTTTTGAAAACGCCGACTCAGAAAATCAGCTTTTTGTAGATTGTGACTGTTTAATCTATAAGGACCTCAGCCCTGTCTTTGAAGAGTTAAAAGAGTTTAACTTTACCGCCATTGGGACCCTCCAACGGAAAGGACATTTCTTTTGTGATATCCCATCTGTGTTGAATACTTGGTCAGTGAATGAGCTGCCGGTTTTTGTAGGTTCCGTATATTTCTTTAAAAAAAATCCGATTGCTCACGCCATTTTTGAAAAGGCGCTAGAGTTAAAGACCCAGTACGATGAATTTGGGTTTGTCAGACTCAGAGGTAAAGAGAATGAAGAGCCCCTCTTCGCACTATCTATGGCCCTATACGGAGAAAAGGTGTATTCAGGAAATCTCGTCATTAAATGCGATGCCATGTTTTATCGATCGATCCGTTCGAATGTGCTGAAGGGTACATGCAATCTAAATGGAGTTGAGGCAGATTATGCCGGCATATACAAAAATTCATCCACGGATGAAACATTTATTATTCATTTCAATGCCGATTACGCGGATAGCTGGATTTATAAAATGGAGGCCTATCGTTTAAAGCATCAAGACAGATATTCTTTTTGGAAACGCCTTTATGCAACTACGTTTATTGAAGGTGCCGGAAAGGCGAAAATTCTTTTCAAACAGTTCTTTCGTCCTCTCTTTCATTGGGTATTTGGCTTTCGAAAAATAAAAGAAACTAAAAGAGTGAAACATCTGCAAAATGATTAACTTGTTTTATGAAGAACCCGATCCGGATCGTTGGCTTAGATACGACCGGTATATCCGACGTTGGATAAGGAGAATTATTCGTGGGAAACCAAAACCCGGAGGCGTGATGATGGTAGCGCTTTCACTCATGAAAGGATTGGATCGCTTAGGCATTCCCTATCGTTTCAATGACTATGCCTATATTCGGAAAAACCCGGATGAACTGATCGGTGTGATTGGCAAACCTCATTTAATTTTTGAGAAAAGATTTCAGAATCCCATTCTCTTTGGAGCGGGTGTATTTTCACACCCCATCGAATGTCCGGATCTATTTAAGAGATACCCTAATGTTAAAAAGATGCTTGTTCCCGGTGAATGGATGAAAGACATGTGTGCTCCTTATTATGGAGACCAGGTAGAGGCCTGGCCAGTGGGTATCGATACGGAGAAATGGCATCCTGCAATTAAACAAGATTTATTAACGGTGGATTTCTTAATCTATGATAAAATACGTTGGGAACATGAAAAATATGAAGAGACGCTAATTTCGCCTCTGATGGAAACCTGTAATAAAAAAGGACTCCGTTATCAGGTTATTCGTTACGGATCTTATACGCATCCTGAACTGATAGAAAAGTTAAGTATGGCGAAGGCTGTTCTTTTTCTTTGTGAACACGAAACTCAGGGATTGGCTTATCAGCAGATACTGGCAACGAACACACCTATTCTGGCATGGGACAGAGGTGGGCATTGGCAGGATCCCTCTTTTTACCCTCATAAAGTAAGGTATGGACCTGTGAGCTCTGTTCCCTATTGGGACGACCGCTGTGGGATGAAATTCAGTTCGAAAGAAGATTTTGAGCCGGTGCTTACTGAATTCATTTCAAGAAGAGAAGAAAATAAATTTGAGCCACGAGCATATATTTTAGCACATCTCAGTCTGGAAATATGTGCTCAAAAATACACCAACATTTATCACCAACTTGAAGAGCGTCAATCCTAAATCATCGAAGTCTTACCCACTTGTTTCCATATGTATAGCGGCATACAATGCCTCATTGTACATTGCTGACGCGATCGATTCGCTTCTTTCGCAAAGTCATCATCAAATCGAAATCATTGTCGTTAACGACGGCTCAACAGACGAAACGGAATCTATTTTGGCTTCCTTTACCGATCCGCGTATAAAAGTCTATTCGATTGCAAACATAGGACAGGCAGCAGCGCTCAACCTTGCCTTTTCTTACGCTTCAGGTGATTATGTTAAATTTATGGATGCAGACGATCTAATCTCAGCTGATTTCATTGCCTTACAACTGGCACAGGTGATGGACTACACTGATGCAATTGCTACTGCAGAATGGGGAAGGTTTTACAATGACGATCTGAGTACTTTTAAAAAAAGTCCCGAAAGTGTCTGGAGACATCTGAAACCCATCGACTGGTTGATAGAATCGTTGGAAAATGGAGCAAACATGATGCAATGTGCCCTCTTTTTAATCCCCCGCAATGTGTTAATGAGATCTGGCCTTTGGAAAGCAGAACTGACCTTGGCCAACGATATTGATTTTGGTATCAGGCTATTATTACAGGCAAGCCAGGTCCGATTTTGTCCCGGCGCAATCCTGTATTACCGATCCGGAATGCCTTCGCTCTCGGCTCAGAAAAGTGAAAAAGCTTACCGATCCGCTTTTAAATCTATTAGTTCGGGAGTCGAAGCCTTGCTTTCCTTTGAAAATAGCAAAAGATCTCGACGGGTGGCTGCCAATATCTATCAGCTTTGGGCCTATGAATTTTATCCCGCAGCTCCGGATTTATACCTCAAAGCAATTCAAAAAGTGAACGAATTGGGTGGCTCAGCTCTCCCCTATCCTGCCGGGGGGATCACGAAGTTGCTCAGTCAATTTCTGGGATGGAAATTGATAAAACGAATTAAAAACTATCTTTAATTATTCTAATTGTGAAAATTGCCCTGATTGCAGACCCGTTTATTCCTGTACCTCCACTTAATTATGGTGGAATTGAACGAATGATCGATTTTTTGATCACTGGTCTTAAAAAGAGAGGACACGAGACCATTTTATTGGCACACCCTGACTCTGTTGTTCCCACAAAGCTCGTTGCTTTTGGCGATCAACAAAGCCCTTTAAAACATTTCCATAATATTTTGAAAGTAAATTCTCTTCGGACGTTTAATCCGGATGTGATACATAGTTTTGGAAGGTTAGCTTATTTATTGCCCTTTTTGTTCCAAAATATCCCCAAGATCATGTCCTATCAAAGAGAACCCACTTTAACGCAAATTGGTAAGGCGATGAATTTGGCCCGCAAAAACTCCCTCTATTTTACAGGTTGCAGTGATTATATTTCAAATCAAATAAAACCAATTGCTCCCAGTTATACGGTATATAATGGAGTAGAAATAGATAAATACACCTTCTCTACGGAAGTACCCAACGATGCTCCTCTGGTATTTTTAGGAAGAATAGAGCCAATTAAAGGGACACACAATGCCATTGAAGTGGCCCAAAAGACGGGGAAATCACTTGTCATTGCGGGAAATATTCCTCCTGAATACCAATCCTATTTTGATCAACAGGTTCGGCCCCATCTTAATGAACAAATTTCTTATATAGGGACTGTGAATGACCAGCAAAAGGATGTTTTATTACGAAATGCGCTCGCTTTTCTAATGCCTATAGAATGGAATGAGCCTTTCGGGATTGTGATGGCAGAAGCCATGGCTTGCGGCACACCGGTGATTGGATTTAACCGCGGATCAGTACCTGAAGTGGTCGAACACGGAATCAGCGGATTTAAATGTCATACGGTAGCTGAGATGATCGAATTTGTTCAGCAAATTGATCAAATTGACAGAAAAAAAGTGCGCGATGAGGCCGAAAGACGTTTCTCTTCTGATGTAATTGTAGAAAATTACCTGGAAATCTATCGGCAAGCTATAAAAATAAGTTCGGGTAATTAAAAATATGTACTTATGAAAGCACTATTCTTACATAATAAACAGGATTTGTCTGTAAATATAGAGGGGGGTGTTCAACTCTGTACACAAGAGTACTTGCAGGTAATCCAGGAGATTGCGGATAAAGTTGTTTTGTTTGAGGTTAAACCCGCTATCACCATCGCATATAAGGCATTGCGGCGCCTAAATCTTGAAAACTATAGTGCCTATCAACCTTCTCACTATCGCTCTCAAATTCAGGAATTAATTATACAAGAGAAAATTTCCCATGTTTTCATGAATCAATGCGCGCTGATTCGTTTTTCCAAAATTATCAAAGAAATAAAAGAAGTGCCTCCTCCCAAAGTAATTATTCTCTCCCACGGAAATGAATCGGGTGACTTGTTGGGAGACCTTTCGTCTGACATGCCGCGTTACAAACGTCTCTTGAAATGGGCAGGCATTTTCAGACTGGGGCTGCATCTATATACAGAATCCTGGTATCGCCGAAGGTTTATCGATTTGGTCTGTACGATGTCTAAAGAGGAAGAATCGATCGAAAAGTGGTTGGGTATTAACCGCCCATTTTTATTTAACCGGATCATCCAACAGAATCCTGCTCCGGATCGAAATCCTCATCCGAATTGTTTTGGTTATGTGGGTACCCTGGACCACTCTCCAAATATCAATGCCATTAAACAGATATGTGCCTGTTTATCTAAGGTATCCGGTAAGTTTACCTTACACATCGTTGGACAGCCTTCACATATAGGTAAAAAATTAGAAAACACCTACCCTTTTATAAAGTATAAAGGAGCTTTGTCCAACCACGATTTAAGGAAAGAGGTAAGTCAATGGGCCTATTTTATTAACCCCATTTTTTATTATTCCCGAGGAGCTTCCATGAAGCTATCAAAAGCGATTGAATGGGAAATTCCGGTGATTTCCACCATTGCCGGAAAAAGAGGGTATTCTTGGAGAGAAGGACAGCTTATTGAGACCTTAGATACTCCAGCTGATTTTGTAAAAACCATGGTGGATTGCATGCAACAAAGAATTCCCTATCACGAAATCGAATTAGATGTTCAACGGGTTAAACACAGCAGTATTTCACTTTTAGCCGTTGCTAATGACTTAAAACAATCTTTAGGGGAGCTTTCCTAATTACTCCGTCTTTTTTAATGTATATTCCTCTCACTATATGATCATCGAGGCATTCCTCAAAGCCATTCTTCATCGTCCATTTTTTAGAGGACAGCATCGGCTATTTTATTTTGCATTTTCGAAAAAACTATTGGGGAAGACAAAGCAGATGGTAAATCCTCTACAGGGGAATTACCTGATCCTTTGTGATCCCACCACTTTAATTGGAGCAAGCATCATCTATATGGGTGATTATGAGCCAGAAATAAAATCTGTTTTTCGAAGACTCATCCGTCCCGGACATACAGTATTGGATATAGGCGCGAATATGGGGCATCATACTCTTTATTTTGCTGAACTGACAGGAGTAGCTGGACAAGTCATTTCTCTTGAACCCGTTGCCCAGAATTACAATCAGTTACTATACAATATTGCACTTAACCATTATACGCATGTCCAAAGCAAACAAATCGCATTGGGGATTAAAAATGAAACGATTTTTATTCAGACAAATGCGGAAAGTCAAAATCCGGGAGCATTTAACTTATTCGATAAAGGAGGCGATACACAAGTGGAGTGTCGTATTGGGGACGAGCTATTTGAAAACACCCCGATTAACTTCATTAAAATAGACGTGGAGGGCTATGAAGGGTTTGTGTTCCATGGCTTATTGAAAACCATTCAAAAATACCGACCAGCTATTGTTTTTGAATTCGACCTTAATTATCATCGCAAAACAAACTTACCAGATTTTTACATATTTGAACTTTTACAGCCCCTTCATTATAATTTTTACAGTATCCACCGAAATGGAACACAACCTATCAGAGATTTTTCCGAAATCAGTACAGATAATATTCTCGCCCTTCCTGTTTAGAGCTATGTCTTATTCAATCACTCCTTTTATGCTTCTTTCATTTAGTAGCTTCGCTAAATTTTTGAGGGGTTCTGTGAATCTATGAAATTAACTCCTCTTAAAATTGTGTTGATTACTTCAGGTCAGCCCTCCTTAAATCCGCGGATGGTGAAAGAAGCAGACGCATTAACGGAAGAAGGCTATGAGGTGACTGTCATTTATCAATACCTTAATGAATGGGCCACCCTTGCTGATGAGCAACTTCTCCGGGAAAAGAAATGGACGGCTGTCCGGGTTGGAGGAGATCCTGTTGATGAGAAAATAACCTATTTCCTATCCAGATTAAATTACAAATTGGGGCAAATCATGGTGAAATTAACAGGTTTCAGGTTTCATGGAGCAGAAAGAGCTTTGGGAAGGTGTACCATGGCTCTCTTTCGGAAAGCCATCGCCTATAAAGCAGCAATGTATATTGGGCACAATTTAGCGGCCCTTCCGGCTACCGTCCTTGCCGCAAAATATCATGGAGCGAAATGTGGGTTTGATGCAGAAGATTTTCATCGCAATGAGATGACAAATGACCCCAATGATCCGAACGTAAAGCTTAAAACCTACATTGAGGACAAGTACCTTCACCAAGTGGACTACCTATCGACAGCAAGTCCCCTTATCAGTGAAAGGTATCAATCTCTTTATCCCAATCAGAAGCCCATCACCCTGTTAAATGTATTTCCAAAGCAAAAGATAAAAGAAACAGCAAAAGTTCTTGGCCCCTTAAAACTGTTTTGGTTTTCTCAGACGATTGGCTTGTTAAGAGGATTACAAACGGTCATCAAAGCATTAAAATTGGCAGAAGAAGGCCAGGTGACACTTGATATTTTAGGTCACCTGAAAGAGGATGTAAAGGAAGAGTTAATGCAACTTATTTCCTCTCAGAATTTTAAAGATAAATCCTGCATCCAGTTTCATGAACCTATTCCTCCCGATGAACTATTTGAATTTGCGACCCGTTTTGATATTGGTTTAGCTACCGAACCCGGATTTTCCATTAACAATACTATCGCACTCAGTAACAAAGTACTCACTTACATCCAATCGGGTTTAGCACTGCTCGTCTCTGATACCGAGGCTCAGAAAAAGTTTATTAAAGATTATCCGGGAATGGGGTTGGTCTATGAAAAGGAGAACGCAGGTCAACTTGCGGAATTACTTAACCTGTATATTCATCAACCTGAACTATTGAAACAACATCAGGAAAGCGCTTTACGGTATGCTCATGATCCGTTGAATTGGGAGCATGAAAAGCAAAAATTATTATTCATCATTAAAAAAACCCTGAACAATTGAAAAGGTTATTAATCATTTCTCCCTATTTCCCCCCTTCCAACACAGCAGATATGCAACGAATAAGAATGAGTTTACCTTATTTTAAGGAGTTCGGTTGGATACCAGAGGTTGTGACGGTACATGAATCGTATGCCGATACCATTAAAGATGAGCTGCTTTTGAAAAGCATTCCGCCTGATATTCCCATTCACCGCATAAAAGCATGGTCAAAAAGGTGGACTTCCAAATTTGGATTGGGTAGTCTTGCTTTGAGGTCTCTTTGGTTCTATTATTGGGCAGTTTCTCGTTTGCTTAAAGAGAAAAAATTTGACCTGATTTATTTCTCCACTACGGAGTTCCCGGTGACCGTTCTGGGAGCATTCTGGAAAAAACGTTTTCATGTTCCTTATGTGATTGACATGCAAGACCCCTGGCATTCGACTTATTATGAAGATAAACCTTCGAGTGAACGCCCGCCAAAATATTGGTTTTCCTACCGCATGAATAAGTTTTTAGAACCCATTGCGATGAATACGGCAGATGGATTGATCAGTGTCTCGAAAAGCTATATCCAAACGCTTCAAGAAAGATATCCCCACTTGCTAAGCAAACCTGCGGAAGTCATCACATTCGGGGCTTTTCAGCCGGATTTTGAGATCGCAGAACAACACCATCACACTTTGACGTCCCACCTGCCTGCAAATGATACACTTATTCACTTGGTTTACATTGGTCGTGGGGGATACGACATGCTTCCTGCGCTTCGAATAGTACTCGACTGTCTTCAGCTTGGTTTACAGGAATACCCTGCCCATTTTGAACGCATTCGGATACACTTCATCGGCACCAGCTACGCGCCCAAGGGGCAGGGCAAGCCAACGTTAAAACCCCTTGCAGATGAACTAGGCTTAGGAAATCAGGTATCAGAATACACCGATCGGATTGGCTTTTACGAAAGTCTTAAAACACTGCAAAATGCCGATGGTTTGGTCATAATAGGTTCAGACGACCCCGCCTATACGGCTTCCAAAATTTACCCTTATGTATTAGCGAAAAAACCGCTTCTGGGCGTATTTCATCCTTCAAGCAGTGCCGTTGAAATCTTAAAGACCTGCCGGGCGGGAGAGGTCATCACCCTCGAAGACCAACCGGATAATTACTTTCAGATTTTTCGACAGTATATTACGCAAATTCTACATCCTACACAACTCACCACAGATTGGGCTTTATTTGCCCCCTACACCGCACGCTATCAAACAGGGCTTCAAACAGCGGTATTTGAACGATCAATTGCCCTTCATCAAACCTGATATTCATTTCCCCATAAAAAATATGTTGTTTTTTATCAGTGTTGATCTTTCTGGGAAATGTTTTAAACATCATATATGAAGAAATTAGCCATCGTTACTACGCACCCCGTTCAATACCACAGCCCTTTATTTCGGCTTTTAGCGAGACACTGCGAACTGCTTGTATTTTATACATGGGGAGAAGAGGGAACAAAGGAGAAGTTTGATCCCGATTTTAAACGAGTAGTGGCTTGGGATATTCCGCTATTAAGCGACTATCCTTATCGTTTAATTGAAAACGTATCTAAAAATCCGGGCTCCCACCATTTCGGAGGAATTAAGAATCCGGATTTGATCAAGCAGCTAATTGAATTTGACCCGGAGGCGATTCTTGTGTATGGTTGGGCCTATCAAAGTCATTTGAAAGCATTAAGGTACTTTAAAGGCAAAAAACCTGTATGGTTTAGAGGAGATTCAACTCTTAAGAATGATGCCGGTGGACTGAGGCAATGGCTACGGCATTTATTTCTCCGTTGGGTCTACAAACACGTAGATATTGCTTTCTATGTAGGGACGGATAACAAGGCTTACTTCGAGAGAATGGGTCTTACCGACAACCAGCTTATTTTTTGTCCACATGCAGTGGACAATCTTCACTTTTCTTCTGCAACTACTGAAGACAGAAAAACATTTAGAAACCGTTATGGGATTAGTGAAAATCAAACTTTGGTGTTATTTTGCGGTAAATTAGAATCTAGGAAGCGGCCCGAGCTACTGTTAAAGGCTTTTCAAAAGGCGAACTTAACAGATACGGCCTTGCTCTTTGTAGGGAATGGAGCAATGGAAGAGGAGCTTAAGTCCATGGTGGATCCGGCTAGTTCGTCCATCCATTTTGTTGAGTTTCAAAATCAATCTAAAATGCCAGTCGTATATAGTAGTTGTGATCTATTTTGTTTACCTTCTGACAATGAAACATGGGGCTTAGCGGTAAACGAGGCCATGGCAGCGGGCAAAGCCATCATTGTCTCAGATCAGGTGGGCTGTGCAGCAGACTTAGTCATTCCTGGAAAAAATGGAGAAGTATTCAGGAATGGAGATTTGGAAGATTTTAGCACTAAGCTTCATGCGTTAATGTCCGATTCTAAAAATTTAGCGCGTATGGGAAGTATCTCCAGCGAAGTCATCCGAAACTGGACAGTTGAAAAGCAAACAGAAGTGATTATAAAAACATTAGAAGAAGAGAAGCATTTATGAAAGCGGAGAAACCATTAAGGTATTTTTTACTCTATATCCCATTTGCCGTAGCCTGGCTGTTTAGCAATCAGCCTCACATTTCCTATTTGATTGCCTGGGCAGGATCCTTTCTGATTTTTTACCTAAGCTATAGCAACCTTATTAAAAAACTTCCGGACGACATGCCTTTTCTGGAACAACTAATGAGACCCATTTTTTTGATGCATATCATTTTTGCCGGATACATGTGCTGTACTTCCATCTTCTATTATGTGAATCTATTAGGATATCAATATTCTTCCTACATCGGACAGCGTTTTCCTATTACAAAAGAAACTTATGAAGATGTGGCATTTTGTCAACGTCTCTACGTGTTAGGGCATGCCGCCTTAGTACATGGGATATTGTCGGCCATGAAATACCCCATCGAAAAAAAATACACCATTTATACCGGTTCCATGAGTAACCTCCTTTTGACGCTATCCATTATATGTCTGCCTTTAAGTTTTCTGTTTACTAAACTTCCCGGCCTAAGCCAATTTAGCATTCAATTAGCCGGTTTAAGTTTTGTGGCGGGCGTTATCGGACTTGCATTTTCTATTAGGGATCACAAAAGGATGAATACCTTCGTGGGGCTTATTCTCTTTGCGCTCAACTTGTACAATAGTTTCATTTCCGGATTTAAAGAACCGATCATCATTTGTGTGTTACTTCTTGGGGTATTTTTATTACCTATTTACGGAAAAAAGATCATTCCTATATTCGTTGTTCTATTGCTTGGCCTGTTTTTCTTACTTCCGACTTTTATTGGAAATTTCAGGCGCCTTGCCAATGAAGGAATAGACGTTGTAGAGGCAAGGGATCAGAGTTTTAATGCCATTTTAAACAGTAAGGATGACCGTCTTCAGGACAACAACTGGGAGTTTCTTGTGTATCGCATCTCTGAAATTGAAATGTTTATGCAATTTATTAATTCTACCCCCAGGTATATTCCCTATTACCATTTTGAATTATTACAGAACTCATTTTCCATTATTGTGCCGCGCGTGCTATGGCCTGGCAAGCCAGATGTAGAAGAAATGATTATGCAAAGGGTATACAAAGCCGGAGTGGTAGAAAGGTATTCGAATGTTTCTGCAAAACCTGCTTACGTTGTAGACGGTTATCTTTCTTTTGGAATGATCGGCGTATTCATTGCCTTGTTCTCCTACGGCTACATCGCCCAATTAATCGCGAATAAAGCTGAAAGTATATTTGGAGGGTATTTTCTGGGCTGTGCGGTGATGTTTGCTGGATTGTTTCAGATTTTCTGGAGAGGAAATAGTTTTGAGTTCGTTTCAGGGGCGGTTTTTTGGAGTTATGTGACCATGTTAATTATTCATTCTATCCTGAAAGCCCGGGGTATTTTATATAAATCGCTTTGATATTAATTCACATTACACCCGCTTATAAGCCTGCGTTTATTTACGGAGGGCCTACCATGTCGGTTGCTAAATTAGCAGAATCGATTGGCTCCTATGCTCATGCTTTATCGGGGCAAGAGGTCATCACCACTACGGCCAATGGAAAAGAAGAGTTAAACGTGCCTGTTAATCAGCCGGTAATCGTAGAGGGAGTAAGCGTCACCTATTATTCTAGATGGACAAAAGATCATACGCATTTTTCCCCAGCTCTCTTACTTGGTTTATGGAAAAAAATTTCTCATTACAGAAAATCAAAGAAAAAAATAAGTGTACACATACATTCATGGTGGAATACGGTAGCAGTTCTTAGCTGCGTCATTGCTTTAGTAAGAGGGGTACCTGTATTCCTTTCTCCCCGTGGCATGTTAAACTCGCATACCGAGACACATCGTCACTCTTTCTACAAATCTTTTATTCATTGGGTGATGGGCAAAGCTTTATTAAAAAGGGTTCATCTGATTACCTCAAGCAACCTCGAAAAAAAGAAAACGGCGGCTTTTGTCCAGTCAAAAACAATCTCAGTCATCCCAAACATCGTTGCCCTCCCCCATTCCGTGAATAAACAGGCGCCGGGAAGGGATCATGAACGTTTAAACTTCTTATTTGTAGGTCGTATTGATAAAATAAAGGGATTGGATCTTTTATTTACGGCACTCTCTACTTATCCTCTGCCATGGGAACTGAGCATTGCAGGCACAGGGGAAGATGGATATGTACATCATCTTCAGCAATTGGCTCGGCAATTAACCATTTCCGGGCATATAAACTGGATGGGACATATCCATAATGAAGAAAAATTCACAGTCATGGCCAACCATGACGTATTGGTGCTAACATCTTACACTGAAAATTTCGCAAATGTGGTTATAGAAAGTTTAGCCGTTGGAACTCCCGTTATTTTAAGTGATCAGGTCGGGTTGGCAGATTATGTAGAGCGTACACAACTGGGCTGGGTAGCCGCCCTGAATGTCCGTTCAATTGGTGAAAAGTTACTGGAGGCGGGAAAAGCAAAGGACATGCGAACAATCATTAGAAAAAAAGCCCCAGAGATTATTAACGCTGATTTTAATGAAATTTCTCTCGTACAGCAATACATAAATGTGTATCAATTATCGGCGGTCTAATTTCACCAGCAGGAATTTATTGTCTATCTATGTCGATTAATTATGGAACCTCCTTTCAGCTTTATTATTCTCACCTATAACGAAGAAATTCATCTTCCCCGCATCCTGACATCCCTACAAGAGCTAAATGCCAAAACATACATTATTGACAGTGGCAGTTCGGACAAGACGCTCGAAATTGCCGCAACTTACGGAGCCGAAGTAAAATATAATGCATTTGAAAATCACCCGAAACAATGGGATTTTGCCTTGAAAAACTGCGACATTCAAACTCCCTGGACCATTGGGCTAGATGCCGATCAAACCCTTTCGCCCGAACTATTCGAAAAACTGCGGAATTTTAAGGATATCGATTATCAGACCATTGATGGTATTTACTTTAACAGAAAAAATTATTTCCAAGGAACATGGATAAAACATGGGGGTTATTTCCCCTTCTATCTGCTAAAAATGTTCCGGACAGGAAAAGGATTTTCAGATTTAAATGAAAACATGGATCATCGGTTTATCGTAAGCGGGCAAACCAGCATCTGGAAAAGCGGTTACCTGATTGAAGAAAACTTAAAAGAAAATGATCTCAATTTCTGGATACAAAAGCATGAAAAATACAGTGAGCGTGTTGCTCAGGAAGAGTTTGAACGATGGCAGGGGCTACGACAACAAACTTTAAAGCCTCAGCTTTTTGGAAATCCGGATCAACGTACTGCCTGGCTGAAAAGAATGTGGTGGAAATTGCCGCTCGGAATTCGCCCTTATTTATACTTTTCTTATCGAATGTTCTTTAAATTGGGTATATTAGATGGAGCCGTGGGAATAAAATTCCATTACCTGCATGCCCTTTGGTTCCGAAAGCTTATCGATCAAAAGTTAAAGGCTTTAAAAAAACAATCTAAGTCATGAATTTAGTCACCGATCCCCCTGCTTCTTCTCAAAAAAAAGCCAACCGCGCAGCCATTCGTTTTGTCGTGGTGATGGTGGCATTGTATCTGCTATTTAGCCAAGGGAACCTATTCATGAATAGTGTATTCAGTGAGGGAGGACGATTTCATAACGCTTATCTGGCAACTCATTTCAACTATATCCAGTGGATTAAGTCTTTTCTCATTGACTCAGGCGCTGGGTTGATTGAGCTTTTCGGTTACCATGTCATTTCCAATGAAAGTGATGTGTTGATCGTTGGCGGACCACATCTTCGTGTAAATTACAGTTGTCTGGGCTTAGGTGTACTCAGTTTTTTACTAGCATTCACCCTTGCCTTTCCCGCTCCGATTAAATCTAAATTAAAACTTTTTATTGCCGCTACGGTGCTCGTTTTCGCACTTAATATTTTACGCATTGCCGGACTTGCCCTTGTAATGGCAGTATTTGAATCGCAAAGAAGTAATTTTGTCTACCATCACGAAATTTTTAATATCATCGTTTACCTTTTTGTGTTTGCTCTTCTTTATTTTTGGATCAGGAAACGCACCCGCACAAAGCACAATTAACTTATTGAAAACAAATGTATATACTTGGAATAAATGCTTATCATGGCGATTCGTCGGCCTGTATTTACCATTACGGAACACTCATCTCAGCAACCGAGGAAGAGCGTTTCAGGCGCATTAAACATTGGGCAGGCTTCCCCTCTGAAGCGATTTCTTTTTGTTTAAAAGAAGCGGGAATCGGGATAGAAGAAGTAGATTACATCGCTATTTCTAGAGATCCGAAGGCTAATTTCAACAAAAAAGTCCTGACAGCACTAAAAAATAAGCTAAGTATTTCGAACATGCTTGACCGGGTTAAAAACCTGAAAAAAGCCTCTTCCATTGAAGATGAGTTTGTGAAACATTTCCCTATTTCAAAGACTGACCTCAAAGCTCAATTCATCAATGTGGAGCATCATAGAAGTCACCTGGCAAGTGCCTTTTTTGCTTCTCCATTTGAGAAATCAGCGCTTATCTCTATTGATGGTTTCGGTGACTTTACCAGTACCATGACGGGTACGGGTACGGGAAATCAAATTCAAGTCATGGATACGGTGTCTTACCCACATTCTATCGGCGTATTTTATACAACGTTTACGCAATGGCTCGGCTTTCCTCATTACGGCGATGAATATAAAGTGATGGGGCTGGCTCCTTACGGCAGTCCAAAATATATTGACAAGCTTAAAAAAGTAATTAAATTTAAAAGCAATGGTCTTTTCGAACTGGAACTAGATTATTTCAATCATCCAAAAAAAGGCGTTAATATGGTGTGGGAAGGAGGCATTCCGGCGATAGGAAGCCTTTACACGGATTTACTTATTGAGGAGTTTGGCCCGGTAAGATCCTCCGATACCCCTCTGGAAGAATACCATTTCGACATGGCTTCTTCTGTTCAGCAAATCACCGAAGAACTCATTTTCCATATGCTGCGGGGCCTTCATGAGAAAACAGGTCTCGATTCCGTTTGCATTGCTGGCGGGGTTGCGCAGAATTCGGTAGCCAATGGAAAAATACTTCAACAAACTCCCTTTAAAAAGTTATACATTCCTCCGGCAGGACACGACGCCGGAACCGCAATCGGTGCAGCTCTATGGGTATATAACCAAATATTGAAGCAGCCCCGAACCACTCCGATGTTACATGGCTATTTAGGAAGTCGATTCAGCAATGAAGAGATAGAAGAGGTCCTTCAGAAAAACGGAGTTACTTACCGAAAAGTGGACGATAAAGAATTGTTCGAAACCGTCGCGAACTGTCTTATTGATGGAGGCGTTGTGGGTTGGTTCCAGGGAAGAGCCGAATTTGGTCCCCGAGCGCTTGGTCACCGATCCATTATTGCCGATCCACGTCGTAACGATGCCAAAGAAATTTTAAATGCCAAAATTAAACGTAGAGAATCTTTCCGTCCTTTTGCTCCCTCCATTTTAACAGAGCATACTGCCGACTATTTTGAAAGCGTAGACGATGTTCCATTCATGGAAAAGGTATTCAAAATTATACCCGAGAAAAGATCAGCAATTCCGGCGGTCACACACGTAGATGGAACCGGTCGTTTACAGACGGTAGATAAAGAAGTGGAACCAAAATATTATGGTCTCATCGAGACCTTTTATCAGAAAACACAGGTGCCCATTTTATTAAATACCTCATTTAATGAGAATGAACCCATTGTAAATCATCCGCAGCATGCATTGGATTGTTACCTTCGAACAAAAATGGATATGCTTGTGATGGAAAACATCATTGTTTCCAGAAGCTAAAAGATAAAAGGGGAAGGCGGAGATAATTCGTCCTTCCTATTATTCTGCCGGAGAGTCTTCATGAATGGCTTTCCACAGCAAATCTTTTAATTCTGTCAATCCCTGCTGGGCCACAGAAGAAATGAAAACTGTTGGTACATTCCCGGGCAATTCTTTTTTCATTTCTGCTGTTAATTCTTCATCCAGCATGTCTGATTTAGTAATGGCTACCACATGCGGCTTTTGCATCAGTTCAGGGTTGAATTCAGCTAACTCTTTCTTTAGAATGGCATATTCTTCCTGAATGCTCCGACCTGTATCGGCGGGTACCATAAATAACAACACCGAGTTACGTTCAATATGTCTTAAAAACCTGAAGCCTAATCCCTTTCCTTTAGAGGCACCTTCGATTATTCCAGGGATATCGGCCATCACGAAAGATTTTCCTCCTCGATAAGAGACGATTCCAAGGTTGGGAACCAAGGTAGTGAAAGGGTAATCTGCTATTTCAGGTTTTGCTGCAGAAAGAACGGATAGAAGGGTTGATTTTCCTGCATTTGGAAATCCTACTAAACCCACATCTGCTAAAACTTTCAATTCAAGAACCATCCATTCTTCTCTGCCTGATTCTCCAGGCTGGGCAAACCGAGGTGTTTGGAGGGTGGCACTTTTAAAGTGACTGTTGCCTAATCCTCCACGACCACCGGGGGTCAGGATGTGTGTTTCACCGTCTTTCGTTACCTCGAACAACACGTGACCTGTTTCTGCTTCCCGGGCGATGGTTCCTAAGGGCACTTCTAGGATTTCATCATTGCCATTCCTTCCTGATTTATGACCGCTTCCTCCACTCATGCCATCTTCGGCAATGATATGCTTGCGGTATTTCAAGTGCAAAAGAGTCCAAAATTGAGCATTCCCTCTCACGATAATATGCCCTCCGCGACCTCCGTCTCCTCCGTCAGGGCCACCTGTCGCAGTGAATTTATCTCGGTGCAAATGAGCGGATCCCGCACCCCCTTTGCCTGAGCGACAACAAATCTTAACGTAATCCACGAAATTGGAACCCTGTGACATACCTCTTTAAAATGAAAGGTTTAAAAATAAGAAAACTCAACCGTGTTTTAAAGTGATTACACGTGGTTGAGTTTTAAAAAATCGTTCATACGGGATGATCAGTACTGATCGATCACTTCACAAAGATGATTAAAAATGGTTTCGATTTCTCCTATTCCATTCACTTTGGTCAGTTTTTCCTGTTCTTCGTAATAAGGCAATACGAGAATGATTTTATTAAAATATTCGTCAATTCTCTTTTGAATTTTTTCTGCCTGATCATCTACTCGCCCGCTTTCTTTCTGCCTTAAAGCTACCCGTTTCAATAATTCTTCCCGATCTACATCCAAAGCTAAAACACCGTTGATCTTGCTCCCTTTGGATACCAAAAACTTATCCAACTCTTCAGCTTGCGGGATTGTTCTCGGAAAACCATCGAAAACAAAGCCTTTCGCCTCCGGATTCTTATTGATTTCTTCTTCCAGCATATCAATCGTCATCTGATCAGGGACTAACTCACCATCTGCTATCAGCTGACTTACTTTCTGACCCAGCGGTGTTTGATTTTTAATATGTGCTCTGAAAAGATCTCCTGTTGAGATGTGGACAAGCTGATATTTATCAATTAATTTTTGAGATTGGGTGCCTTTGCCTGCACCTGGGGGGCCAAAGAGAACTATATTCAGCATTAAGGTTATCTTTAAAAAGTGAAAAGCCTTACCGCCCATTTGGCTGTAAGGCTCCAATTGCTTTAGTGAACTTGAAGGGAGTCGAACCCCTAACCTTCTGATCCGTAGTCAGATGCTCTATCCAATTGAGCTACAAGTCCGGATCGTAAACAAACGAAAACCGTTTCATTTACGGACTGCAAAATTAATGTTTACAAATCAATTTCACAATTTTTTTATACAATAATTTAAGATTTTATCCTGCTAGGCTGTTTTACAAGCCATTAAAAGGCTGATCGGCCAGATGGATTTGGAAATGGAGCTTTTCAATGCTCCTCCCCCCCTGACTTAAAGCACTTTTTTAATCGCATCAAAATCAGGCAAATCCCCTGCCGAATCCAACACCTCTGCGTAAATAATTTTCCCTTCTTCGTCGACCACAAAAGCCGCCCTTTTCGAAACGCCCTTCAAATGAAGAACAAATTCATCATAATAGGCACCATACGCCTGAGAGGCCTCTTTATTGAAATCGGACAATAGCTGAAACTGGTAAGCTTGTTCTTCTTTAAATTTTGCCAGGGTAAATGGCGAATCAACGGAAATTCCAATCACCTCTGCATTGATCCCTTCATAATAACCAAAATCATCTCTCAATGTGCATAGCTGAGTAGTGCATACCCCTGTGAAAGCCATGGGAAAGAAATGAATAATCAGTTTTTTCCCCTTAAAATCGGCTAAACTTACTTCTTTCAACTCGGAATTGACTAATTTAAAATCGGGCGCAAGATCCCCTTTTTGTAGTGCCATAGGTTTAAAATTCAAAAATGAATAACAATTTAATTATTTGACTATTTCCCGGTTCTGCAGTTGCTGATCCACTACCGCAAGACCTTCCTCAAAGCTATGCGGATGATAGTTTAATTCTGTCATGGCTTTGTCTAAAACGAAACCAGTTTTTGCAGGACGACGCGCAGGTTGTTTAAATGTATCACTGCTTACCTCCCGGACTAAAGCTTTATCGAGCTTCCAATAATCTGCCACACGATACACGAGTTCTGCAATGCTCATCATGTCTTTTCCCGAAATATGAAAAATTCCCTCTGCTTCTTTCGCTACTGCCAACAAACAGGCGTCGGCCAGATCTTCCGCAAGCGTAGGCATTCTCCATTGATCGTTCACCACATTTATTGGCTGCCCCTTTTCCAAGGCCCCTTTTGCCCACAATACAATGTTACTTCTGCTCATATCATTGACGATACCATATACAATGATGGTTCGTAAGATCGCCGCTTTTACCTTGGAATTCAAAATAAGCCTTTCCGCACTTAATTTTGTTTCTCCATAATAGCTGAGCGGATGGGGAGCTGCGGTTTCTTCATAAGGGCCTTCTGACCCATCAAACACAAAGTCCGTCGAAAGATGAACCAGATGAATCCCCTTTTGCTGGCAAATGGCAATTAGTATTTCTACCGCCGTAACATTCAAAGCGTAAGCTTCTTCTCTTGCGGTTTCACAAGCGTCAACGTTCGTTAGAGCAGCCGTATGAATAATGGCATCCGGGTGGTATTTCGTTACTATTCGATCCACTGAGGCCGGCTGCAGCACATCCATTTCTTCATAAACATATCCTTTCTTTTTCGGATACCTATTGACTCCTTTTCCTGTTGCCACCAGGCAGACACCTCCTTCCTGAAGAATCTTTTCCGTAATTTTTTGCCCTAAAAGTCCGTTGCTCCCGGTGACGATTATTGTTTTCATTCTTAAAATTATTTCAGCCCTAAGTTATCACTCTGCATTTAACTTGTCTTCATTTTTTTTTATTTACCTTTTGACTGATCCTTAAAAGTTTTCTTTTACCTGTTTCAGGTTTGATTTTCTCATTCGCCTAGGGGGTGAAAACCTGGCTTTACAAGCACTTAAGTCTTCAATAAGGCCTTCTTAAAAAGGTATTTTTTGCTCCCCTTCAAGATCTAAATCGAGCAAAAAAAAATTGTTCAAAAACTTTTCATTTAATATATATAATTTATGTTAAAAAGCTTTAACTTTGCAAACCGAATCAGGGTGTGTAAAAGCACCATTAACATTTTGATTTTTATAATTTTATCAAAAACAATATATGCCTAACATTGGAAAGATAGCGCAGATAATAGGACCGGTAGTTGACGTTAGTTTTGCTAACGAGGCGCATTTACCGAAAATTTTCTCAGCTTTAGAGATTACTAAAGAAAACGGACAAAAGATTGTTCTTGAAGTTCAACAGCACCTTGGTGAAGATCGTGTACGTGCAATTGCCATGGACTCTACCGACGGTTTAGTGCGGGGAATGACAACTGTAGATACCGGAGCACCTATTAAAATGCCTGTAGGCGATCAGATTAAAGGTCGTCTGTTTAACGTTGTTGGGGAAGCTATCGATGGCATTAACACGATCGAGAACTCTAACGGCAGACCTATCCACAATACGCCACCTAAATTTGATGAGCTAAGTACAGAGACAGAGGTATTATTTACCGGAATCAAAGTAATCGACTTGTTAGAGCCTTATGCAAAAGGAGGTAAGATTGGGTTGTTCGGTGGTGCCGGTGTAGGTAAAACGGTATTGATCATGGAGCTGGTAAATAACATTGCCAAAGCATACGCCGGTTTATCGGTGTTTGCCGGAGTAGGTGAGCGTACCCGTGAAGGAAATGACCTTCTTCGCGAATTCATTGAATCAGGTGTAATCAATTATGGGGACGACTTCCTTCATTCGATGGAAAAAGGAGGTTGGGATCTGAATACCGTGGACACCGAAAAACTAAAAGAATCTAAAGCAACATTGGTATTTGGTCAGATGAACGAGCCTCCTGGCGCACGCGCACGTGTAGCCCTTTCTGGATTAACAGTGGCTGAATATTTCCGTGACGGCGATGGAGAAGGCGCTGGAAAAGACATTCTTTTCTTCGTGGATAACATCTTCCGTTTTACTCAGGCAGGTTCTGAAGTATCGGCCCTTTTAGGCCGGATGCCTTCAGCGGTAGGTTATCAGCCAACGCTTGCCACTGAAATGGGTCTGATGCAAGAGCGTATTACCTCTACAAAACGTGGATCAATTACTTCTGTACAAGCCGTGTATGTACCTGCTGACGATTTAACTGACCCTGCTCCTGCAACCACTTTTGCCCACTTAGATGCAACAACGGTATTGTCCCGTAAAATTTCCGAGCTTGGTATTTACCCGGCTGTGGATCCTTTGGATTCTACTTCCCGCATCTTAAATCCTGCCGTATTGGGAAGCGAACATTACAATACTGCTCAACGGGTTAAAGAAATTCTTCAGCGTTACAAAGAGCTGCAAGATATCATTGCCATTTTAGGGATGGATGAATTATCTGAAGAAGATAAATTAACCGTTCACAGAGCTCGTCGCGTGCAACGTTTCCTTTCCCAACCATTCCACGTAGCAGAGCAGTTTACTGGCTTAAAAGGTGTTCTTGTAGATATTAAAGAAACCATCAAAGGTTTTAACATGATCATGGACGGAGAAGTGGATGAGTATCCTGAAGCAGCCTTCAACTTGGTAGGTACCATTGAAGAAGCTATTGAGAAAGGTAAAAAATTACTTGCCGAAGCCAACTAATAGATGTGAGACCTTAGGTATGGAGATGTGCGAGTGTGCAAAGCATTCTTTTCTTCAAATCTCAAATCTTAACAAAAAATGAATTTAGAAATTTTAACCCCTGATAAAAAAGTATTCGAAGGCGAGGTGAGCGCTGTAACTGTTCCCGGAACCTTAGGCTCTTTTCAAATCCTGAAAGATCACGCCCCCATCATCTCTACTTTAGAAGACGGACCAGTGATCGTAAAAGGAAAAAACGGAGAGGAAGTGTTTACCATTAAAGGAGGGGTAGTAGAGGCACTCGACAATAAAATCATTGTACTGGCTGAAGCCGTACAAGCGTAAGTCCAATGCTTATAACGACTAAAAGGTTACCTACTAAGGTAGCCTTTTTTTGTGTTAGCGAATTCCATTTCTCTTGGACACCTAAGCCATAGCTAGAGACTTCCTTGTGGTTAACATAGCGCTACGAGAGCGAACACCAACTTTGTAGCTGCACCATGTAGGGCATTCAGTCTTCCATTTGAACCCAAGAAACGACAAAAGTGCTCAACGACCATTGTTTTTCAAGAGCGGCGACAAAGGCCTTGCCATTTAGTCAAATAACCACTGTGGCGCTACCTCTTAAAACGAAAAACCAAGGGCAGGAATGCCCTGATGCATCCACATTTTTCCAACTATCTTTCCATTTGCCTGTCAACAAGATAACCATCGACATGGCACCAGTACCATCGGGCTATGCAGAAGAAAAGATCTGTACAAAGCAACATTCGTAAACAGGTCCTTTTCGTTTTCCGGTGATGAGTAAAAGGACCGATTCATTAAGCAGGTGATGCGCCGCTAATTGAGCATACATCTCTGTACTTATTTTCCCCGATAAAAAGAAAATAAAAACCAGAATTTTAGATTTTAAGAAAGAAAACAGCAAATTTACTATGCAAGCATTACAAATAGACCGAATACCAATTTCATATTTAGTCTACAAAGCCACAATTTATCATATGATATATCATTAAATATACAAATTTTATTTCAAATTTTGAAATAAATAAGAATAATATTCTTATTTATTTTTTTTAACGCCAGCTATTGCAAGAATGTAGACCAAAAACTAAATTGGTTTTTGTAAAACAACCATTCCTGAATTACCATTAACCCATTACTCCATGGCAACTCAAATCCTCCTTTTGAATACCCTGCCCCTCCACCTGTTTAATCTCCTTACATTACATCATCAGCAGGACAAGAGATCGCTTAAACCTTACACATTTAAACTCTAAAGTATATTCGAAGCGTCTCACATTCCAAGAGGCGCTTTTTTTAAACATCAACTCCTATGGGATACTATAACTCACAAACAGTCATCTATCTAAACGGTCGATATGTCAAAGCAGAAGACAGTAAAACGGACCTTTATGGACAATCACTTCATTATGGTCTGGCTGCATTTGAAGGAATCCGTGCTTACAAAACACACAATGCCACCCGGGTCTTCAAAATTAGAGAACATTTCGAACGTCTTAAAACTTCTTGTGAGTTGATGAGTATCCCCTTCAAATGGGACATCGATGAGCTGATCCGGAGAACCTATCAATTGTTAGATATCAACCATCTGAAAGATGCCTATATCCGCCCCATTGTATATGCGGCGCCTCATATGAAATTGACTGCTCCTGAAGAAGTCTCCATTATGATATGTGCCTGGGAATGGGCGGCCTACCTCGGAAGTAAACAATTGAAAGTCTGCATCTCCCCTTTCGAGAGACCCAATCCAAAATCAACGTTCGTAGAGGCTAAAATCAGTGGACATTATGTCAATTCCATTCTTGCTTCTACCGATGCTAAAAAGAAGGGATTTGACGAAGCTCTCTTATTAGACATGAATGCACATGTGGCCGAAGCCCCCGGGGCCAACATTTTTATCGAAAAAAACGGAATACTTTATACCCCTTCAAAAGGCCACATTCTTCCTGGAATCACCCGCAGTACAGTGATGGAATTGTGTCACGTACTGGATATCGAGGTGGTAGAAAAGGAAATTACGGTGAACGAGCTTAAAAATGCCGATGGAGCTTTTTTCTGTGGTACCGCTACCGAAATCGTGGGCATTCATACCATCGATGAGGTGGTCTATAAACAACGTTGGAATGACAGCATTGGGGCTACCATCCAGCGTGCTTATAAGAATCTCGTTCTCGAAAAAGTAAACTACGAAGTGATCATTTAATGATCCCATAGAAAAAAGTTCTTTGATTTTTCGATTTTGTTAGTATGTTTGCTTTTGAACAATCGCACATGATTTTAACAAGCAACATTATTAGCAACGTCATTATTATTCTTCCTTTCAAAGGAGGCGGTGATGCTTGTATGTAATTTGCAAATCAACACATATTACCAACCGCCTTCCTCCGAAGGCGGTTTTTTTTTGCCCCAACCTAAACAAACAAGACAACTAAAATGGAATTAAACAAATACAGTAAAATATTAACACAAGACCCGACACAACCCGCAGCTCAGGCAATGCTCTATGGCATCGGTCTCACCGAGGACGATATGAATAAAGCGCAGGTGGGCATTGCCAGCATGGGTTATGATGGAAATACCTGTAACATGCACTTGAACGACCTCGCAAGCGTAGTGAAGAAAAGTGTATGGGAAAATGACCTCGTGGGGCTTATTTTTAATACCATTGGGGTGAGTGACGGAATGAGTAACGGGACAGAAGGAATGCGTTATTCACTCGTAAGCAGAGACATCATTGCCGATTCTATAGAAGCCGTATGTGGGGGGCAATATTACGACGGGCTTATTGCCATTCCAGGTTGTGACAAAAATATGCCCGGTTCCCTGATCGCGATGGGCCGGCTAAATCGTCCGGCCATCATGGTATACGGTGGAACCATCAAACCCGGACATTACAAGGGAGAAGACCTGAATATCATTTCTGCCTTTGAAGCATTAGGAAAAAAAATCGCGGGACAGATGGATGATTTTGATTTCAAAGAAATCATCAAGCACTCCTGCCCGGGAGCAGGTGCCTGTGGGGGCATTTATACAGCCAATACCATGGCTGCCGCTATAGAGGCTTTGGGAATGAGTTTACCTTATTCCTCCTCCAACCCAGCGATTAGTGAAGAAAAACAGGAAGAATGCCGTGCAGCGGGTAAGGCTATCCACTACCTGCTTGAAAAGGACATCAAACCCAGTGACATCATGACCCGCAAGGCATTCGAAAATGCCATTGTTACCCTGATGGTTCTGGGAGGTTCTACCAATGCTGTACTTCACCTGATCGCTATGGCTAAAAGCGTAGGTGTGCCACTCAGTCAGGACGATTTCCAAGAAATCAGTAACCGGATACCCGTATTGGCCGACATGAAACCCAGCGGGCGTTACATGATGGAAGATCTTCATAAAATTGGGGGTGTTCCCGCTGTGATGAAATACCTGCTTACGAAAGGCTGGCTTCATGGAGAATGCCTCACCGTGACCGGACGTAGCCTGCGTGAAAATCTGGAACAGGTGCCAGAGCTTGAATTTGAGCTACAACAGATCATTCGTTCCACGGAGCGTCCTATTAAAAGCACCGGCCACCTCCAAATATTGTATGGAAACCTTGCTGCCAAAGGCAGTGTGGCAAAAATTACCGGGAAAGAAGGCGAGTTTTTTGAAGGTCCGGCACGTGTTTTCGATGGAGAATTTCAACTGATAGACGGCATATCCAGCGGACGTGTTCAAGCGGGCGACGTCGTTGTTATTCGCCATGTAGGTCCGAAAGGTGCGCCTGGAATGCCTGAAATGCTTAAGCCCACGTCTGCCATATTCGGCGCCGGCCTGGGTAGCAGTGTAGCCCTAATTACCGACGGCCGCTTTAGTGGAGGCACCCATGGCTTTGTGGTAGGCCACATCACTCCCGAGGCCGTCGACGGTGGACTCATTGCCTTCGTCCAGGACAATGATCGGATTGAGATCAATGCGCGGACCAACACGATTCATCTGAAAGTTTCGGATGAAATCATTGCACAACGTAAAGAAAATTGGGAAACCCCAGCACTTAAAGTGAAGAAAGGAGTGCTCTATAAATATGCCAGAACCGTATCCGATGCCTCTCAGGGATGCGTCACAGATGAAAGCTAAATCGATCGTTCCAAAATAACTGACTAACCATTTAATTGAAAAAGAACTCAGTCTTACTGATATGACAAGCACCACCGCCCCTATTACTCAGAACCAGGCATCTCAGTATGCCCGTACCTTCCCGGCCCCTTTTAAAGGGAGCGGCTCACAAGTCCTTTTAAACTCATTGATAGAAGAAGGTGTGAACACTATTTTCGGCTATCCTGGAGGAGCCATTATGCCCATTTACGATGCATTGTACGACTATAGTGATCGGCTGAAGCACATCCTCGTGAGGCATGAACAGGGAGGCATCCATGCGGCTCAGGGATACGCCCGGACTAGTGGCGAAGTAGGGGTCGTTTTTGCAACCAGTGGGCCCGGGGCCACGAATCTCGTTACCGGACTTGCCGATGCGCAGATCGACAGCACGCCAATTGTCTGCATCACGGGGCAGGTTTTCGCCCATTTACTGGGAACCGATGCTTTTCAGGAAACCGATGTCATTAATATCACTACACCTGTCACTAAGTGGAATTATCAGGTAACAGATGCACGCGAAATACCGGAGGTGCTGGCCAAAGCTTTTTACATCGCTAAAAGCGGACGCCCCGGTCCTGTGTTAATCGATATCACCAAAAATGCTCAATTACAAATCGAGGAATTTCCTCCATACAGCAAATGTCATTACATTCGAAGCTATCGACCTAAACCAAAAATCAGAGTTTCCTATATCGAAGAGGCCGCCCAACTCATTAATCAGGCACAAAAACCCTTTGTACTTTTCGGACAAGGAGTTATCCTCGGAAATGCGGAACAGGAGTTTCAAGATTTTATTGAAAAAACCGGAATTCCCGCTGCGTGGACCATCATGGGAGAAGGCGCTCTCCCCACTGCACACCCCCTGAATGTAGGGATGTTAGGGATGCATGGAAATTATGGCCCGAATGTCCTTACCAATGAAGCCGATGTGATCATTGCCATCGGCATGCGGTTCGATGACCGTGTCACCGGACGACTGGATAAATATGCGAAGCAAGCCAAAATCGTTCACCTCGACATAGATCCGGCAGAAATTGATAAAAATGTAAAGGCCGATGTAGGTGTATGGGGCGACTGCAAAGAAACTCTTCCTGTGTTAACAGCGCTGGTGCTGGAGAATACCCATAAAGCCTGGGTCGATCAATTCAGACAATACAATCAAGAAGAGTATGACCAGGTGATTAAGGAAGAACTTTATCCATCCGGAGATGAAATGACCATGGGCGAGGTCTTACGGGTAATCAACGAGATTACGAATGGCGATGCCGTGATTGTGACCGACGTAGGTCAGCATCAAATGGTGGCCTGCCGCTATGCAAAGTTCAATCATACCAGAAGTAACATTACGTCAGGCGGACTGGGCACCATGGGATTTGGATTGCCCGCGGCCATTGGCGCTAAATACGGAGCCCCCCACAGAACCGTGATTGCCATTATCGGGGACGGTGGTTTTCAAATGACTCCGCAAGAGTTAGGAACCATTATGCAATTCGGTGCGGCGGTAAAAATACTGATTCTCAACAACCGTTTTCTGGGGATGGTAAGGCAATGGCAGCAACTTTTTCATGATAAACGCTACTCCTTCGTCAACATTACGAGCCCCGACTTTGTAGCCCTGGCAAAGTCTTACTACCTAGAGGCCGCCCGGGTGGACGAGAGAAATCAGCTGCGCACGGCATTGGAAAACATGATCCGGCATCCAGAAGCCTACCTGCTTGAAATCGCGGTAGGTAAAGAAAATAATGTATTTCCAATGGTTCCGCAAGGGTGCAGTGTCAGTGAAATCCGTTTAAAATAATTGTCCTTTTTCAACTTAGCAACTAACCCCGACAAACCGGGATAATTTCATGGAACATGAGTACGATAGATACCATTCAACATCTTAAGGCGACGCCTCCACATGACGAAAAGCAGGAATTCACCATCACGGTATATGCCGAAAACCGGATTGGTCTCCTTACCCGCATTGCCATTATTTTTTCTAAAAGAAAAATCAATATCGAAAGTCTCAATACCTCCCCTTCGGAGATCGAAAAAATTCATCGGTTCAATATTGTCATTCATGAGAGCTATGAGGTGGTTCGCAAACTCGTTAGGCAAATTGAGAAACAGATCGAAGTCCTCAAAGCCTATTTCAATACCAACGATGAAATTATCTGGCAGGAATTGGCACTTTATAAAGTACCTACCGATGAAATTACCGAAAAAGTAACTGTGGAACGCCTCTTAAGGCAATATGGTGCCAGTGCGGTGGTGATCCGGAAAGATTATACTGTCTTTGCTGTTACAGGACATAAAGAAGAAACGGATGCCCTAGTGCAGGCACTCGCTCCCTTTCGACTAATCGAGTTTGTGAGAAGTGCGCGTGTGGCGATCATTAAAGACAGTGCAGGCTTCCATGAAAAATTAAAAGAATTTGAAGCCATGGCCCCTGGAGAAGAACTCGTCGAAAATGAATTCCTGAATAAGGGAGAGAAAATCTTCAGTATGTAAACCCCTTCCTCCTGTAAAACACAATCAACAATCGAATTTTCATTAAAAAGATACTAAAAACAACACAATGGCAAATTATTTCAACACTTTACCACTTAGAGAACAACTTAATCAGCTGGGCGTATGTGAATTTATGGACATTAGCGAATTTGCAGATGGTGTCAACGTACTAAAAGGCAAAAAACTGGTCATTGTGGGATGCGGTGCCCAAGGGCTTAATCAGGGTTTAAATTTAAGAGACAGTGGTCTGGATGTGGCTTATGCCTTACGTCAGGAAGCCATTGATCAAAAGAGAGATTCCTGGAAAAATGCCACGGACAACCATTTTAATGTAGGCACCTACGAGCGCCTTATACCCGAAGCAGACGTGGTCATTAATTTAACCCCCGACAAACAACATACCTCCGTGGTGAATGCCGTTATGCCTTTCATGAAGAAAGGGGCTACGCTCTCCTATTCGCACGGCTTTAACATTGTGGAAGAGGGAATGCAAATCCGGAAAGACATTACAGTCATCATGGTGGCTCCTAAATGTCCGGGAAGTGAAGTAAGGGCGGAATACCTAAGGGGTTTCGGGGTGCCTACCCTGATTGCCGTACATCCTGAAAACGACCCCGAGGGAAAAGGTCTAGCCCAGGCAAAAGCCTATTGCGTGGGTACTGGAGGCCATAAAGCCGGGGTATTGCGGTCTTCTTTCGTAGCCGAAGTAAAATCAGATCTGATGGGGGAACAAACAATCTTATGCGGACTACTCCAGACAGGATCCATCCTCTCCTTCGATAAAATGGTGGAGAAAGGTATCGAGCCAGGTTATGCTTCAAAGCTGGTTCAATACGGAGTAGAAGTAATTACGGAAGCACTGAAACACGGCGGAGTATCCGGAATGATGGATCGCTTAAGCAATCCTGCCAAAATCAAAGCTTTCCATGTCTCGGAAGAACTTAAACAGATTATGCGCCCTCTGTTCCAAAAACATCAGGACGATATCATGAGTGGCGAGTTTAGCAGAACCATGATGGAAGACTGGGCGAATGGAGACAAGAACCTTCTTGGGTGGCGCGCAGCGACGGGCGAAACGGCCTTTGAAAAAACACCCGCAGGAGAAGCCAAAATTAGTGAACAGACCTATTTCGACAATGCCCTTCTACTAGTTGCATTTATCCGTGCAGGTGTAGAATTAGCCTTCGAAACCATGGTAGAAGCAGGGATTAAAGCTGAATCTGCTTATTATGAATCCCTCCATGAAACCCCGCTTATCGCCAACACCATTGCAAGGAAAAAATTATTTGAAATGAACCGCATCATCTCCGACACCGCCGAATACGGTTGTTACCTCTTCGATCATGCCTGTAAACCACTCCTAGCCGAGTTCATGCAAGGTGTCGACACAGATTTAATTGGTCGGAATTACAACGACGGAAAAGATGGAGGAGTAGATAATCGGGAACTTATTGCCGTCAATGAAACGTTACGTAACCACCAAGTAGAAATTGTAGGCAGTCGTTTGCGAAAAGCAATGACCGCCATGAAATCGATTAAAACGATTTAGTAATCCAAAAACAAAACAATAAACGATATGTCAAAAACGCTGGTAGAAAAAATATGGGACGCACACGTTGTAAAGCGTGAAGAAGGCTTTCCTGATATTTTGTATATCGACACACACCTCATCCATGAAGTAACTTCCCCACAAGCTTTCGATGGATTACGAAAAAGGGGAATTCCGGTGTTCCGTCCTGCTCAAACCATTGCAACGGCGGATCACAATGTACCCACGCTTCATCAGCACCTCCCGATCAAGGAGGAACTCTCGAGGTACCAGGTAGATATGCTCACAAAGAATTGTGCCGAATTCGGCATTGAGCTCTATGGCTTGGGACATCCTTTCCAGGGCATTGTTCACGTAATCGGGCCTGAATTGGGAATCACATTGCCCGGAAAAACGATGGTATGCGGGGATAGCCATACCTCTACGCACGGCGCGTTTGGAGCCATTGCCTTCGGCATAGGAACCAGTCAGGTGGAGCAGGTGTTTGCTACCCAATGCCTGTTGCAACAACCTCCAAAAACCATGAAAATAGAAGTGAACGGAAGTCTTGCCCAAGGAGTTGGCGCCAAAGACATTATCCTCTATATCATTTCACAGATTTCAGCAGCCGGAGGAACGGGCTATTTCATTGAATACGCCGGTTCTGCCATTCGTTCTCTCAGCATGGAAGCCCGAATGACCATCTGCAATATGAGCATTGAAATGGGTGCCCGTGGGGGGCTTATTGCACCCGATCAAACCACTTTTGATTACATCAAAGACCGTCATTTCGCGCCAAAAGGCGATGCGTGGGACAAAGCACTGGCTTACTGGAACACTCTTCAAAGTGATGAAAACGCCTCCTTCGATAAAGTACTGACCTTCAATGCCGCAGACATTAGCCCCATGATCACTTACGGAACCAACCCCGGAATGGGAATGGGCATCAGGGAAACCATTCCCGCAACTGCCGACCAACCCGAATCCGAACGAATGTCTTATCAGAAAGCACTCGATTACATGGGTTTTCAGGAACAGAGCACTTTGCTGGGGCAACCAATTGATTATGTTTTCATTGGAAGCTGTACCAATTCCCGAATTGAAGACCTGCGGGAAGTAGCCGCATTTGTAAAAGGTCGCCAGAAAGCCCCACACGTTACCGCATGGATTGTCCCCGGATCTAAACAGGTAGAAAAACAGGCTCGTGAGGAGGGGCTACATCAAGTGTTTGAGCAAGCCGGATTTCAGCTGAGAGAGCCAGGCTGTAGTGCCTGCCTGGGAATGAATGAAGACAAAATTCCTGCGGGAAAATATTGCGTTTCTACTTCCAATCGAAACTTTGAAGGAAGACAGGGCCCCGACGCAAGAACCCTGCTCGTGAGCCCATTAACCGCCGCAGCAGCCGCAGTGACCGGAGAAATTTCAGATATCAGCACCCTATTGGAACAAGCCGAATTTTAACTTTTTACTATGCCCGAAATACACTGGAATACGGATCTCTATCAACAACAACATCATTTTGTAAGTGATTTTGGTGCCGACGTGCTGCAATGGCTTGCACCGCAACAACACGAACGCATCGTGGATATCGGTTGCGGAACAGGAGAACTCACAGCCCAAATTCATGCTACGGGCGCAGAAGTGATGGGGCTGGATTCTTCGGCCGACATGATAAACACAGCTCAAGTCCGGTTCCCTGAACTTTCCTTCCTTCAACAAGATGCTTCCCGACTAAATTTTAATGAGACCTTTGATGCCGTATTTAGTAATGCTACTTTCCATTGGATCGAAAATCAGGAAGCCCTGTTAGGGGGGATTTACAACGCCTTGAAGCCCGGGGGTCGCCTGGTGGCTGAGTTTGGAGGAAAAGGGAATGTGGCTACCATCGTAAAAGCCATCGAACACGCGGCTACTGCTTTGAACCTGGAACATCAGCTCATTACTAATTTTTGGTTCTTCCCATCCATCGGGCACTATGCCACCTTACTTGAGGCCGCAGGCTTTGAAGTAAAACACCTGTGGCACTTTGACCGACCCACTCCCCTTGTGGGAGAAGAAGGAATGTATCTCTGGATCAGCCAATTTGCAAGCCATGCCTTTAGACACCTATCCCCGGAAGATGGAGAACGAGTGAAACAATTAAGTGTGGAACTTTTAAAACCGGAACTCTACTGCGAAGGCCAGTGGATTGCCGATTATAAACGTATAAGGATTAAAGCCATTAAATAAATACATTCCAGGAAACTAAATATCCCTCGGAAAAAGAAAGGTCAACATGTGCCTTTAAAAATTAATTATTGATGAAAAAATTTGAAAAACTAACTTCCTCCATTGTTCCTCTCGCTATTGAGAATATAGACACGGACCAAATCATCCCTGCACGCTTTTTAAAAGCCACTACCCGTGAAGGTTTTGGAGAAAATCTTTTTCGCGACTGGCGTTTCAATTCTGATAATCAGCCAAAAACCGATTTTGTCCTCAACAACCCCGTTTATAAAGGGAGGATTCTGGTAGCTGGTAAGAACTTCGGCTGTGGAAGCAGTCGGGAACATGCTGCCTGGGCCATTCAGGACTACGGTTTCGATGTAGTGATTAGCAGTTTCTTTGCGGATATCTTCAAAGGAAATGCATTGAATAACGGTCTTCTTCCGATTCAGGTGAGTGAAGCTTTTCTGGCAGAAATCTTTACTGCCATTTCCAAAGATGCGCAAACAACACTCGAAGTGGATCTAGAGCAACAAACATTGACCATTGTCTCGGAAAACCTGCAAACCCATTTCGAGATCAATCCTTATAAAAAATCCTGTTTACTTAACGGATATGACGACATTGATTATATCCGCAGTCATCAGCACCTGATCGAACAATACGAACAAACTTTTCAATGAGTGAAACAAAGATCCATATTCATTCCTCACACCTGAAAGCAGCCTCATCCGCTCTTCAGTGGACCATTCAGTGGACCATTCAGAACGGTGAGAGCTGGCTATTACTCGGTCAAAGCGGATCAGGGAAGAGCATGCTTGGAAAACTGATAGCCGGGTTAATTGCTCATTCAGGGGAGGTGCAGATCGCCAATTCCTCTCCAAATGGAATTGGTTCCTGGTATGTAGATCCATGGCACACGTTTACGGCACTTGATGGAGTAGCCAACTTTTATTACCAACAGCGTTATCAGGCGCAGCAAACGAAGAGCACATGCAGTGTTCAACAGGATCTTGATCAGCATGGCGCCACCTATAATTTAGAGGGCGACGTTCTCCTTTCATTGCTCGATATTTTTCATTTGCATACATTATTGGGCAGACAGTGTCTTGAATTGTCGAGTGGAGAGCATAAAAAGCTTCAATTATTAAAAGCTTTGTGGCTCAATCCGACCCTCTTAGTGTTAGACCAGCCGTATACAGGGCTGGACAAAGCAAGTCGCGATCGATTAAATGATTTGTTATCGGTACGGGCAGACAGGGGCGGACAACTGATCCTCATTTGCCCTGCCAACGAAATGCCTTCGTTCATCACCCGGGTGGCCCAACTGGAAAGCGGTCGCCTGAACGTCCTTTCGGAGATACCCGCTCCATTACAGGCAGAGACACTTTCCTCCATTCGACTTCCCGATTTTTTCGCAGACCTTCCTGTTCCTGCGGGAGAAGTTTTGGTCAAAATGAAAAACATTCATGTCAGTTATGGGGATAAACGCGTATTAGAAGGACTAAACTGGGAAATAAAAGCGGGCGAGAAATGGCTTTTACAAGGTCCTAACGGCTCGGGAAAATCCACACTTTTAAGCCTGATCAGCGGTGACCATCCACAATCCTATGCCAATGACATTTCCTTGTTTGGTACCCAAAGGGGAACAGGAGAAAGCATTTGGGATATCAAAGCACGTATTGGCCTGATTTCGCCCGAATTGCATTGGTACTATGACACTCAATCAACGGTACTGCATGCCGTTGCCTCCGGCTTTTATGACAGCGTGGGACTCTTCAGGGATCTGAGTTTCTCGAAACAGGAAAAAGTAAATGCATTGCTGTCCTATTTTGGCCTGGACAATTACCGCGACAAAGCGCTGGCTTACCTACCGGTGGGCAAACAACGCCTGGTCTTATTGGCAAGGGCGCTCATCAAAAACCCAGATCTGCTCATCCTTGACGAGCCTTGTCAAGGCCTGGATGAAGTACAAACTCGTCATTTTAATCAACTGATTGATGAATTACATGAAGGAGCACGAACGCTGATTTATGTATCGCACGATCCTGAACACTTACCCGGATGTCTTTCTCACCGACTGCTACTAAGCGCGGGAAAATGCGTGGAACAACATCCGATTTACACACAAACCACATGGGTATAAAAAAACATATTTTAGTCATTCCGGGAGATGGAATAGGTCCTGAAGTGACCACTTGGGGAAAAGCTGCACTGGAGCAGATTGCTTCCAAATTTAATCACGAGTTTATTTTTGGAGAAGCACTGATGGGGCATGTAGCCATCGAGGCGACCGGCAATCCGCTTCCTGATGACACATTGGACAAAGCCAGGAAAAGTGACGCCATCCTTTTCGGCGCCGTGGGGCATGCCAAATATGACAATGATCCTTCCTTAAAAATACGCCCTGAACAAGGTCTATTGAAAATCCGGAAAGAACTCGGCCTTTACGCCAATTTACGTCCCATTCTTCTTTTCGATGAATTGTTACATGCCTCCAGTATTAAACCGGAAATTCTCAGCGGGACCGACATCTTGTTTTTTAGGGAACTGACAGGCGATGTTTACTTTGGTGAAAAAAAGCGTTCCGATGATCGTGAAACGGCCTCAGATCTGATGATCTATCATCGTTATGAAGTAGAACGCATTGCTCATAAAGCATTCAGGGCCGCCATGCAACGAAGCAAAAAATTGTGTTCTGTAGACAAAGCCAATGTACTGGAGAGTTCCCGTCTCTGGAGGGAAACAGTCCAGGAAATTGCCAGAGAGTATCCGGAAGTTCAGACAGAACACCTCTTTATTGATAATGCTGCTATGCAACTGATTAAAAACCCTCGTCAGTTTGACGTGGTTTTAACAGCCAATTTATTTGGTGATATCCTCACAGATGAAGCCTCTCAAATTGCTGGTTCGATGGGAATGCTGGCTTCTGCCTCTGTGGGCGATGGAACGGGATTCTTCGAACCCATTCATGGATCCGCGCACGACATTGCCGGAAAAAACCTCGCCAACCCACTGGCCTCCATTTTATCAGCAGCCCTCATGCTCGAAATTAGCTTCGGACTAAAAAAAGAGGCCGCGATTCTTGTAAAAGCCGTAGACACTGTACTCAAAGAAGGCTTTCGCACCAAAGATATTGCCGATCAACATACAGCCAGTCACCAGGTTCTTGGAACCAAAGAAATGGGACAACTGGTGTTAACATTCATTTCTCAATTCGACTAACCTAACCTTTATGCATATGCTACACGATCCTAACAAAGTTTACATTTTTGATACCACGTTACGCGATGGCGAACAGGTTCCGGGCTGCCAGTTAAGCACCAGCCAGAAGATAGAAATTGCTAAATCGTTGGAATCCCTCGGAGTGGATATCATTGAAGCCGGTTTTCCTGTGTCCAGTCCAGGCGATTTTGCCAGTGTCGTGGAACTATCCAAAGCGGTGAAAGACCCGGTCATTTGTGCGCTGACCAGGGCCAACAAAAACGACATCGACGTGGCTGCCGAAGCATTGAAATATGCAAAAAGACCACGAATCCATACCGGAATTGGGGCCTCAGACATGCACATTCGTCATAAATTTAATAGCACCCGGGAAGAAATCCTTGAAAGAGCCATCGAAGCCGTCAGATACGCCAAAAGCTATGTGGAGGACGTGGAGTTTTATGCGGAAGATGCCGGACGTGCAGACATTGAGTACCTTGCCCAAATGATTGAGGCCGTCATCGCCGCCGGTGCAACAGTGGTCAACATTCCAGATACCAATGGGTACTGCCTGCCCGACCAGTATGGAAATAAAATCAGGTTTCTGAAAGAAAATGTACGGAACATTGATAAAGCCATTATATCGGTCCATTGCCACAATGACCTCGGCCTGGCCACCGCCAATTCCATTGCCGGCCTGCAAAACGGGGCCCGACAGGTGGAGTGTACAATCAACGGCATTGGCGAACGTGCGGGAAATACCTCCATGGAAGAAGTCGTAATGATCCTGAAAACACATAAAAGCCTGAATTTACATACCCACATTCATACACCTGGGTTTTATGCGATCAGCCATCACGTCCGATCCCAGATGAATATGCCGGTACAACCCAATAAAGCCATTGTAGGATCCAATGCCTTTGCCCATAGCTCTGGAATTCACCAAGATGGCTTCCTGAAGATGAGGGAAAATTACGAGATTATCCGACCCGAGGATGTGGGTTTTCCAGACGCAACCATTGTATTGACCGCCAGAAGCGGAAGACATGCGCTGAAGCATCACCTGGAGCGCCTGGGACACCGGTTGGATAAAGATAACCTAGCCTTGGTCTATCAACAGTTTTTAGTACTCGCTGACAGCAAACAGGGAATTGATGATACCGATTTAAATCAATTGGTACATCTTCATTTTGTCAAAGCTCAATTACAATAAAAAAATAGAGGAAGCTCATTTTAGCCCTTACCTACAACTATGAAAACTGCTTCATACCCTTTGGATTTCACAGCAACCTCGAAACGGCTGGAAGGAATAGTGAAACGGACAGCTCTTGAATGGAATGCCGGATTATCCGCGCAATTCAACGCCCAGATTTACCTGAAAAGAGAAGACCTTCAGGTCGTCAGATCCTATAAATTGAGAGGGGCCTATCATAAAATCAGCTCATTATCTGCTGAATTACTGCTGAATGGGGTGGTGTGTGCCAGTGCAGGCAATCATGCACAAGGGGTGGCACACTCCTGTAAAAAGCTCCAAATCAAGGGCGTTATTTTCATGCCTGAAATCACCCCCAAACAAAAGGTAAAACAGACTTATATGTTTGGCGGCGAATACATTGAGGTAATCCTTACAGGAGACACCTTTGACGATTGTTTGAAAGAAGCCCTCCTGTATACGGAAACTCATGGAGCCACTTTTATCCCTCCTTTCGACGATGAAAAAATCATTGAGGGGCAGGGAACTGTTGGAGTGGAAATTTTTGAAGATCTGCCAGATGCAGACATGGTCATCCTGCCAGTTGGCGGCGGAGGCCTGGCATCCGGAGTAGGGAGTTATCTTAAGGGAGTCAATCCTCGAATTAGACTTATTGGAGTTGAACCTGAGGGGGCCCCTTCGATGGTTAGTGCGTTGGAGAAAGGAAAACCGGTCACCCTTGATTCCATTGACCGTTTTGTAGATGGAGCTGCCGTTAAACGCATTGGCACCTTAACTTACAGCTATTGTAAAGACCTCTTAGACGAAATGCACCTCGTTCCGGAAGGAAAAATCTGCAGCACTATCTTAAAACTTTACAATGAAGACGCCATTGTTGTTGAACCTGCAGGTGCCCTGACCGTTGCCGCCCTCAGTCAGCTGAGTAAGCAGATCGTGGGAAAAAAAGTAGTATGTATCATCAGCGGAGGCAATAACGACATTGAACGAATGCAGGAAATAAAAGAAAAATCACTGCTTTTTGAAGGACTAAAACATTATTTCATAGTTCGCTTCCCTCAGCGACCCGGTGCCTTGAAACTTTTTGTCAATGAAGTATTAGGCCCACATGATGACATTACCCGTTTTGAATTTATCAAAAAAACCAATCGGGAAAATGGACCGGCATTGGTGGGTATTGAGTTAAAAGACAAAGAAGATTACCCTTCCTTACTGGAGCGAATGAAATCTTTTAAATTTGACATTATTGAACTTAATCAGGAACAAACACTTTTTGAATACCTCGTATAAAATGAAATCTGACACCTTCCTAAAAGACCATGAACTTTCCTGGAAAGACCTAGAGCAGGAGTTCGTCGAAAAATCGTGACCTATAATGAACAAATGATGCGCGGTTTTAAATAAGGAGCTGCGGGCGTATTGCATATGCATTCGTACCTGCGGTTAACCTATGTAGCAAAAGGGACTTTTGAAGTTACGATCGGTACAGCGAAAAAAACTCAGGGAGGGGATGTCTTCTTTACTTCCTCTCTGGAACCACAGGGTGTTGGCTGTCTCGCTGAAGGATTATTGATTGATGTCTTTCATCCCCATCGAGAAGACTTTATCTCCTGAAACTGCTTCAAATTTGAGACAATTCCGGATCACATTGTACTAAATTGTCATTTCTTATTTGATAGAAAGAGCTCTCCTATAAAGAAAAAATATTTTTTAGCGCATCGAACTAATTTGGCAATGGATTTGTATGACAGCGGGTATACACACAAATAAGTACCCAATGAAAAATCTATTTCTTATCCTGCTATGTTTCGCTTCACTAGGTTTAGCGTCATGCCAAAAAGATACCATCGTTCAGCAAACCACTCCGAACATCACTGTTGTAAGGGATATTCCGGTTTCGAACTGGGTTTTAAGTAATGATGGAAGAACATATTCTGCTGAACTTCCCATTTCCGCGATTGACAAATTTCATGTGGATAATGAGGCCACCCTCGTATACGTTTCGTACAATAGCGGGGCCAGCTACATTCAATTACCTTTCGTCTATAACATTGATTCTTACAGCTTCGAGGTGTATCCTGGCGGGCTGTCTATTGATATCCAAAGTTCCGATTTACAGGACCGCACCCCTATTCGCCCTACGGGCACTGTAAGAGTAAAAGTAGTACTTATTGCCTCTGAATAAGAGGAGTTTAAAATGTTAGATAGCGACCTGTGTTCAGCTGAACCAGGTCGTTTTTTTTATAGCTCCCTACCACAAACGTAGTGGCTTTCAGCGTGAGTCCATTTACATGCTGAATCAGGAGATCTTCACTAGATCCTTTATAATCCACCTCTATTACCTGCCATTGTCCCCTTTCTGGGTTGATTTCCAAGCCGATCCATTCCGGATAAATCACGATCCGTTCATTTTCTGCCACTGCTATCTCCAGAGTACGAGCTGCTGTGGCATTCAACACATTGGCTTGCGCTAACAAAGTGGCTGTGTACGTCGCGGCTGGTTGCTCATATACCTTTCGGGGAGTGCCTGAATCAATCCGTTTTCCTTCTTTGAGAATCAGTACCTGATCAGCCATGGATAAGGCATCTGCAGGATCATGGGAAACCAGCAAAAGCGTGATTCCTTTCTCCCGGGCCAGCTTTTTAAGATCCCTTCTTAACTGAGCTTTTAACATTGAATCTACCTGACTAAAAGGTTCATCCAGCAACAATACCTCTGTACCTCCCACCAGCGCACGTGCGATGGCCACCCGCTGTTGCTCTCCACCACTTAAATGAATGACCTTTTTATCCTTCAGGGCAATGATCCGCAATGTTTCCAACATGGCTAATGTTTTTTCTCTCTTCCCTTGAATGTCCTGATTAGACAACATCGAAGCCACATTATCGTAGACCTTTGCATAAAGGTTAAGTGCAAAATCCTGCGTCACCATTTTCATCTTTGCATGTCCGGGAATCAACTGTTCTTCAGGACCCTTTACACGTTTTCCTTCAAAAAGCACCTCGCCCTGATCTGGACTAAGTAACCCATAAATGCATTTCAATAAAGTCGATTTTCCGCTACCACTCTCTCCGATTACGGCCATGATTTCTCCTTTATTCAAATCAAATTGAATGGCTTCTATACCGGCGAAAAAGGGGGAAGAGTGTTGCTTGCTAAGTTGGCGAACCTGAATCTGCGCTGTATTCACGTCGTAAAGATAAGAAAAGGTTTGATTTCCTGTGTGAAAGACGCTTTTGATATATATAGCCTCTTCTTAAATATAAGAAAAAAAAAGGAATAAAACAAGAATAAAAGAACCCTCGTTTCAGGTAAGTAACGAGGGTTCAACAGCCGTATTCAGCAGAATTAGTTCAATCCAAAAGTCAAACCGAAAGCCATTGTTTTCAAGCCTTTCTGCGCCGTTGTTTCAAATAAATCGGTCTCATAATACTTGACAAAGACCCCTAAGGAATTGTATCCCATTCGGGCTGTTCCTCCTACACGGAAAGGTGCAAAGTGGTAATCGTCTTTAAATTTTTGCTTCCCTTGTTCCTCACTGATTTGCTTTACTTTTCCATTCAGCAGGAAACCCACTTCAGGCCCGACGACGAAATAGAAGCGTTTCCCTTTGTGATTTTCTTTTGAACGAAACTCCAGGTTTAATGGGATGTGCAAGTAGCTGTTAGAGAAGCGATTTTTACTGAATTTAATCGGTTCTTCTACATAGGTCAATTCATCGTCTGTAGCCTGAATGGTGTAATCGTTTTTCAGGCGAATAAGTGTCCAGTCAAACCCTCCGGCCACGTATACTTTCAATGAGGAGTTAAACCGATAGCCGAGCTGGAGTACATCGAAAGAAATATTGGTGGTTTTCCCAGCTCTATAACCCAGAAATTTATTTGCGGGCGACAGAGTAAAATCACCATTATCGATCAGTTTGGCAAAACCTATATCTAAACGTGTAAAGGTAACACCTCCGACAAACCGCGCGCTGTTGCGTTTTTCATTGCGGATTGAATCTCTTTTCTCTCCAAAAGAGATGCTCGTTCCATAGTTAATGTCGAAGCGGCTCTTTTTAACACTGTCTTGTTGAGCAAGTGCGGACGAAACGGTCATACTTCCTGTAACAAGAGCAACTAATGTAATAATGCGTCTCAATTTCATCTGTTTCATGTTTGGTGTGTGTACTTAATATCTGTTCTTTTTAGGGTTAAACTTCAGAAAACCGATGTTAATGGCTACAATGGAAGAGTTATCGTCGTCGTCGGTATTAAACCGGATAAGTTTTTGCTCTCTCTTATCAACTTTATCTACCACGTAATTTACCAGATCACCTACATTTCTAATCCCCTTTTTTGGTGAAGTTACTTCATCTGCAGTCTCCGTAACCTGATCATTCAGGGCCGCATAAACGATCGGCGTTTCATCTATTAGATCTTCTGTTTTTACCAGTTCCAAAGGTTTCGCTTCAGAAGGTTTAATAGGTAGATGCGCAATGTAGCGCTCAGGTTGCACGCCCCCCGAATTATTTTTTTCCTCCGTCGGAACAACTCTTTTCTCACTTTTCAACGTACGCACAACAGGTCGTTGACCTGCTGCTAAAAGAGTGGGCTCTTTTTGGTTCTCCCCTTCGATCGTAGCTACAGATACCACTTTGGTTGGCGCTGCTGTACCTCCGGCATGTGCCGATAAGCTACTATGTTCTTCTTTATATAAACGGATTTTTTCCGGCTTTTGATAGAACAAAGCCCCTATAATCGCCACCGCTACACTAGCCGCAGCCATCCAATAGATGGGAAATGAGCGCGAACGCTTTGGTTCAATACGCGTTTCAATGGCCTCCCAAAGCCCGGCTGAAGGGGTAATTTCCGCATCAGCAAAATGATCCCTAAAAAACTGATCAAATTCTTTATCCTGCATAGGTTGCATAATCTTTACCTCCCAATTTTATAATTTCTTGTTGCAATATGGCTCGCGCCCTTGATAATTGCGATTTACTGGCGCCTTCTGTGATGCCCAACGTCTCGGCAATCTCTTTGTGCGAATAACCTTCAATCACATACATATTAAATACCATCCGATAACCATCGGCCAGCTTCTGGATGATTTTCATCAGCTCTTTCATTCCCAAACTGCTGAAATCAAATCCCTGTGAGGGCTGTTCATATGCGTCCTCAATGGGAACCACCTGTAACATACGCAGGTTTTTTCGATAGCTTTCAATGGCGGTGTTTACCATGATTCGTCGCATCCACCCTTCAAAAGAGCCCTCGCCCCGGTATTCTTTAATTTTCTGAAAAACTTTGACGTATCCAACCTGTAACACATCTTCGGCCTCCATCTGATCCCTGGCGTAACGCATGCAAATCGCCAGCATCTTCGCAGCTGTTTGCTTGTACAGCTGTGCCTGCATTTGTCTTTCGTTTGCCTTACACCCCCGCACCAGTTCTTCAACGGTATATGTTTTACTCACTTTCATTTGTTTGCTTGTACAAGATAGATGGTAAAATTTCCCAAATGGTTGCAAGGAAGCTTCACTTTTTTTAATGCTTCAAAAAACACTTGGCAAAACCATGCTCCACAAAAACAAAAACAACTCATTTACAAATACTTAAATAAGAAATCATTCCATCCCCTCGGTTATTTCTCCCTGTTTTTTGCTTTGATGAGGAACGACTGTTTATACGTAAGGAAGAAGGAATGATGAAATTGCAGGGAAGAAGCGGCATTTCTGAGATCCCAATGAGGCTCAAAACGAACATCCAGAAAAAGTCCCGGTAACAATTGCTTCTGATAAAGATAGCGTAGCGTCAAAATGCTTCTTTTGGCTTCTTTGTGTCCTTGATCGTAGAGATTATTGGATACCGACTGAAAAAGAGGCATTCCTTTTATTGCAATAAAACGATCTCCTTCCCAATAAGAAGCCACCAAACTTCCCCACTTACTCTGCAAACCCGTATTGAGCCACCATCCATACCCTTGCCGGTAGACGCTTTCAGGAGTGGAGGAAAAGTCTTTACTTCCGGCAATGTAATGCTCCATAAACCATTCCTGGATCGGAGAATCAAAAGAACGACTCACTTTAATACCCCCGGCAACATTTGCCAGGGTCATCACCGGTATGTCCTTCCGTACATCGATCTGACCTCCCCGATGATAGGCCAGTAATTGCAAAGGGACGCTCCATTTCCAATCACCATTTTTCGTAAGCATGATCTCTGAACGAAAGCCACCGATGATTTCTTCTTTCGCGGCTTCTCCTTTATCAATCATCTTTTGCCAAGCGATCCAGCTATCCAGCTTAAAACCAGGCTGATCAATCAGCAGTTGGGTACCATTGGCCAAGGGTTGGTTTATTTTATGATCAAAATCATACAAAGGTTCTATGTAACCGTGCTGAATATTTCCCTCCAGCGTTCCGAAAATCAATGTCAGGGCTTTTTTTTGGTATTTAACGCTAAAAATGGGTGCGGCTTCGGAAACCCCTGCTCTTCCAAAATCTTTTCTTAGATGAATCCCCGTTACAATGGCCAGATTCTTATGCGCTCCATATACCACCTGAGGTTCTATCTGGGTACCATACAGCGTATAGCCATCATGAAATTGATTGGCGTACTCGTAATTTCTGACAAAATTGAAATTGTAAAAAGTCAATTGAAAATGACCTGCCAGGCTATCAGAAGGACGAATGCGGTTAAACAAGGCCTCGTTATTCCATTGGGCGCTCAAAGAGCAGGCATACAGGATCAACAGAACGACAAGAAAGGACTTTTTCATCACCTTTTATGAATTATTTCTCCCGATAACGTTTGTACAATTTTACAGCGGCCATGATCCCCATTGAAAAAACCATTAGCCCCACCAGCCCATATAACCAATCGACCGCACTCTTAAGAATGACTGTAAAGACGATCGCAACCAGCAGAATAGTGGCGACTTCATTCCAAAAGCGTAACTGGGTAGAGCTATAATTAAAAATATCTTTCCGCAATTGCCGCAATATCCGCTGACACACAAAGTGATACCACAACAGCAATCCTACAAAACCTAGTTTTACCCACATCCATGACTGATCTAAGAGGTAAGGCCGGATCAGCAACATTGTTACTCCTGCAGTTACCGTAAGCACCATGGCTGGAACCGTGATAATGTTCCACAGGCGAGCTTCTATTTTCGTGAACTCTTTCTGGAGGATTTCCCTTTCGAATTGCGGACGATCATTTGCTTCAGTATGATAAATAAACAGGCGGACAATGTAAAAAAGACCAGCCATCCAGCTCACTACGAACACGATATGTACAGCTAAAACGTAAGGGTAATATTCCTGCATGGACATGGTAAATAAATAGGTCTCTGGCTTTTAAATGACTATTCCTTTTCCCTAATTTTTAATAGCGAAAATCTTGCACCACTTCAAATGCATATTTTACATGATCAAAAGGGATATCGGGCATAATGCCATGACCTAAATTAAAAATAAATCCCTGTTCGCCCCGCATGTGTTCGAACAGCTGATGTATGTGTTTACGAATAACCGGTTTTTCGGCATACAAAATATGTGGGTCCAGATTACCCTGCACGGCGATGCCTTCGGGCAGCGCTTTCTTAATTCTCAACAGATCAGCATTCCAGTCGATGGAAACAACGTCCGGTTTGGCCTGTGCCATGACAGGTGCAAAAACAGAGCTTCCTTTGCAAAAAGAAATAATCGGTATTCCACTGCGATTCAGGCCAGCGATGATCTGCTCGTTATAACGGTGTGAAAACTCCTGATAATCATTCCAGGACAACGATAAAGCCCAGCTATCAAATAACTGGAGGGCATTCACACCGGCCTTTATTTGCATATTCAGGTAATCCGTTGTCACCTTCGCTATCTTATCCAAGAGGCGATGGGCCAATTCAGGGTGATTATGAATAAATAACTTCGTTAATTTAAAGTCTTTCGAAGAGCCCCCTTCAATAAGGTAACTCATCACCGTATAAGGAGCACCGGCGAAACCGATAAGCGGAATGCGCCGATCGAGACGTTGCTGAATTACTTCAATGGCATCAGCCACATATTGCAAACGATCCAAGACATCTGTCTCAAGATGATCAATATCCGCAGCATTTCTGACGGGATTGGCAAATCGGGGACCTACGCCTTGAGTAAAACTCAAATCTCCGCCCATGGCTTCTCCTGTCACCAGGATATCCGAAAAGAGGATCGCCGCATCCACTCCCAATAAATCTACCGGCAACATGGTCACATCGGCGGCAATTTCCGGTGTTTTGCACATCTCCAGGAAGCTGTATTTATTTTTGATTTCCCAGTATTGTGGCATAAATCTGCCTGCCTGACGCATCATCCATACGGGAGGGCGCTCGGTCGCTTTGCTCATCGCAGCATCTAAAAATAGCGTATTCTTCATTCTATCAGGCCAGTGTTCTGGCTTCTTCTTCTATAACATTAATTATGCTCTTTGCTCTTGAGCTGCTGGCCAGTTCACCGGCTTTTTCTGCATAAGCTAGGGCACGTTCTTTATCTCTTTTTCTCAAAGCCAGGTTGGCCAGGTGGATCAACACAAAAGCTTTATCATTTTTACTCCCCAAGGGAAAACGGCTGGCCATCTGAAAGTGAAATTCAGCCGATTCAAAATCCTCCCGCTGCAAGGCGATGGATGCTCTCATAAATTCGTAATAACCCCGACGGCTCCTCGCCAACAGGTCAGGTTTGCTAATCTCGTCCAGAATGCTCTCTGTCTGCTCATAATCTCCCTTTTTAAAATGTTTGGAGGCCAGCAAAATGGAAGCGTACTTATAATGCGAATATAACACAAAAGCAAAGAGAAAGCCGGCAATGGAAGCCAGCTCATACTTTCGCGCATACAAACTAATCAGGGTCGCTCCAATGGCCACGACCATTAACAAATACCTAAATGTTTTCGTATACATTATGCATGGGTATCGGTAAACTTATAACCCACCCCTCGGATTGAGTGAAAGTATACCGGGTTTTTCTGATCAGGTTCAAAGTATTTACGGAAAGTCAGAATAAAGTTATCGATGGTACGTGTAGAAGGGTACACATCGTAATTCCATACCGTCTCCAAAATTTGTTCCCGTGATACGGCTTCGTTTTTACGCTCAATTAAAAGCTTCAATAACATGGTCTCCTTTTTAGTAAGAGGAACCACCAGCCCGTCATCCTGTTTCAGTTCGAAAGAATTAAAGTAAATGGTCTTATCCCCAATTTTGTAAGAATTCAACTCTTTCAAGTCGTCTGCTTTGAGGCTTCTTTTCACCAAAATCCCTACACGCAGAATTAATTCTTCCAAATTAAATGGTTTAACAAGGTAATCATCCGCTCCTTTTTTAAGCCCCATGACACGGTCCTCGCTGGTGTTCTTCGCGGTTAAAAACAGAATGGGAACCTCTGTATTTTCAAGACGGATTGTTTCGCATACCTGAAAACCATCCATTTCGGGGAGCATGACATCCAGAATAATCAGGTTAAAACGTTCTTCTTTAAATATCTTTAACGCGGTTTTACCGTCTTTCACTGCATGTACTTTATAGCCCTCCAGCTCGAGGTTGAGTTTAATGGCGTCTAACAAATGGTCTTCGTCTTCTACCAGGAGTATTCTTAATTTCTGTGACATATTAATTAAATGTTACTTCAAAAATGGCACCTTGCGGTGCGTTATCTTTCACGCTGATATCAGCGTCGTGGTTTTGTAATACTTCCTTAACAATAAACAAGCCAAGTCCCGTTCCTTTCGACTTACGCACATTTTCGTCACCCACACGATAAAATTTATCGAAAATATGCAGCTTTTCACTATCTGGAATCCCCGGCCCCTTATCAGAAACCGTTAAAATGATCTTTCCGTCATTTTGGCATAAATCAACTGCAATTTCGGCACATGGCCCAGAATATTTTACGGCATTCTCGACCAGGTTAGTAACCACTGAGGACAATGCGAACTTATCCCCCCTCACCCACAGTCCCTCCGCGATACGTGCATTGATCAATTGTTCATTTCCGCAGGAATGCACCTGCAGACGGTCTGTTATTTTAGTGACCAACTCGGAAAAATCAAACTCTTCTTTAGGGAAAGAATAAGTACGACTCTCAATTTTTGTTGCCAGCAACATGTTTTCGACAAGATCGTCCAAACGCTCAATGTCCTTGAGTGAATTATTGAGCAATGAATTTCTCATTGGTTTTTCCAAGTCTCGTTTAAGAATTGTTTGCAAGGACAGCTTGATGGCCGCCAAGGGCGACTTCAGCTCGTGAGTTACCGACAAAAGAAAGTTCTGCTGTTGTTCATGCAGTTTGGTTTCTTTCTTAATGGAGGCATGAATAAAATAAGCTCCCACACACAGCAAAAATACAAATACCGCCCCCTCTCCCATCACCATTGCCATCCGCTGAGGCTGGAGTTCTACCACTACTGTGCCCCACCAGAACATTTCGAGTAAGGCGTAAAGCAATAAGAAGTAAAATATAAGTAAGGACTTTCTCATTTAGTGATCCATCTAACTAAACTACAGAAACATTTTTTCATTCTTCCATTCAGGGTTAACTTCCCTGTTGTTTGCTGACTTTAAACACCAGATCGAGGGCATCAAAAATTGCTCTTTTTGCTTTTTCTAATTCAATTTTTGTATGAGCCGCCGAAATAAAACCAACTTCATATCCGGAAGGGCCAAAGTAAATTCCCCGATTAAGAAGTTCCCGATGCATGAGTTTAAATTTTTCCATGCTCTCGGGTTCAATATCCGAGGCCGCCATGATCTGCGCTTTATCGGTAAAGGCAAACCAGAAAATCGAACCAATGGTAAAGACCTTAAACTGATAATTTCTGGCTGTGGCAAAACGCTGAATGCTATCTGTAAATTCTTTGGTTTTCGTTTCCAGTTCTTTATAAAAGCCCGACTTCAGTAACTGAGTGAGGGCAGCTATTCCTGCAGCCATGGCAATTGGGTTTCCGGAAAGAGTTCCCGCCTGATACACTCCCCCTTCAGGAGAAATATGGCTCATCACCTCGGCCGAAGCTCCGTACATTCCTACAGGAAGACCCCCTCCAATGATTTTACCATAGGTCAGAATATCAGGCTGAATATCGTAATAAGCAGCTGCCCCCTCAAAACCAAGACGAAATCCGGTGATCACCTCATCAAAGATCAGTAAAGCTCCTTCAGTGATACATAAGTCGCGCAGAAAATGAATATAGGCTTTATCCTGGATCAATAACCCATTATTAGCCGGCACCCCTTCAATGATGACGGCAGCGATTTGCTCTTTGAACTGCGCAAAAGCCTCCGTCAATGCCTCCCGATCATTTAGAGGAATCACGATGGTTTCCGCAGCAAATGACTCAGGCACACCCGCCGAAGAAGTTTCTCCAAAAGTTACCAGACCAGAGCCCGCTTTTACGAGCAGTGAATCACTATGTCCGTGGTAACATCCCTCAAATTTAAGAATTTTGTGCCTGCCCGTGTAGCCTCTTGCCAGTCGAATAGCCGACATGACAGCCTCGGTTCCTGAGCTAACAAAGCGGATCTTTTCTACTAAACGATTATTTTTAATGATGAGCTCGGCGAGTTCATTCTCAAGAGCGGTAGGCGCCCCAAAACTCATTCCATATTGCAAGGCATCCGTCACCTTTTCCCTAATCTTTGGATGATTATGTCCTAAAATCATGGGGCCCCAGCTTCCACAAAAGTCAATAAACTGGTTTCCATCGGCATCCCAAAGCATGCAACCGTCTCCTTTCTGAATAAAAAGAGGGGTTCCATACACCGATTTAAAGGCCCGCACCGGCGAATTCACCCCGCCGGGAAAATATTTTTTAGATTTCTCGTATAGAGCTGCTGATTTCTCCCGCGAAATGTCCGGTTTCGTACTGTAATTCACCGGCATTTCCTCCTCGTTTCCTGCAAATATTTTTTTTAGTGATTCTAACATCGAGTAAAATTGAATTAAAAAATGATCAAAACGGTCAGTTTAGAGCCATTTATTTTGTAAAATATCCCTCACGTGATAGGTGGTAATGATCTGGGCGCCCGCTCGCGCAAAGGCAAACATGGTTTCCATGACGACCTTCTGCTCATCGATCCATCCTTTTTCTGTCGCGGCTTTAATCATGGCATATTCGCCCGACACGTTGTAACAGGCAATAGGTCTGGAAGTTTCTCTTTTCAACAGAGATATGATATCAAGATAAGCTAATCCTGGTTTTACCATCAGCACATCAGCGCCTTCGGTCTCATCTAACAACGCTTCTCGCAACGCCTCGTCGGGATTACGAAAATCCATCTGATAAGATTTGCGATCTCCCTGATGGGGGGCACAATCGGCAGCTTCCCGGAACGGTCCGTAATAAGCAGACGCAAATTTGGTGGCATGTGACATGATCGCTGTTTGCGTCCATCCGGCAGCATCAAGCCGGTGACGAATGGCCGATACACGCCCATCCATCATATCCGAAGGCGCCAGCATATCGGCACCCGCCTCCGCATGATTAACCGCCATCTTAGCGATTAACTCTACCGACTCATCGTTTCTCACTTCCCCGTCTTTTAAAATCCCACAATGCCCATGTTCTGTATAAGAGCACACACACACATCAGTAATGATATACAATGAATCACCGAATCGGGCTTTCAGTTCCCTGACTGCAGTAGGCACCAGCGAATCTGCCTGATAAGCCGCCACCGCATCGTGGCTTTTCTCATCGCCCACTCCAAAAAGCATGATCTTATTCAACCCAATAGCTAAGCCGGTTTCTACATCCTGCATCAGCATATCGATAGAAAAATGAAAAATCCCCGGCATCGAGGCTATGGGGTTTTTTACCCCTTTCCCGGGCACAACGAAATAAGGATAAACAAAAAGGTCTTTGGAAAGCCTGGTTTCGGCCATCATGGAACGAACCACTTCATTCTTTCTAAGCCTTCGCGGTCGGTGTATCATAGTGTCTGTTTCTATTGAAGCCAGCAGGGTGTTTCCCCACTCGCTGCTTGTATCTGATTGTATAGTGTATTAGAGACCTATTCCAAAAACGGCTTCGGCGAGCCCTATTTCATCGGGAGAATAGGGCAAGCGATAAGTAACGCCTATTTCATCCAGTTTCTTCCCGGTCGAATTTCCCATCGCAATGACTGTCTGTCCGGGTTCGAGCAGATTTTCTGCAAAATAACCGTCCACATTGGAAGGGCTGGTAAAAATAAGCACCTCCGCAGAGGTCCCATCTACTTCTTCCTCAATTACCGTTTCATAGATCGGCAAATCCACCACCTTAGTCGCATCAGTCAATTGTTTCTGGATTGTTTGCAACGAATCCTGTGCCCGCGGGAATAGCACAGTTTCTCCATCCACCCGTCGTGCAAATTCTGCCGCCACTTCCTGAATATCCCCCCCCTCTCCTACAAAATCAGCAAGGTAACCTTGCTTTCGAAGGGAATCTTCCGAGCCTCTTCCGGCTACGCCGAACTTGACCTTCTTCGACAATACGGGGTTCAATTGAAAGAAATAGTTCACCGCATTGCGGCTACTGAAAAAAATCCAGTCAATATTTTTTAAATAAAATGGATCTAGGGTATGAACAATCGGAAATGTTTTGATAAGTGATCTGCCTTCCACCTCTATCTGGTGCTTGGACAACGCTTTACGGAAATAGCTATGCTCACCGACCTCTCTTGAGATGAACACCTTTTGCGGAAACTGTCTTTCTTTCCCGAAGTAAGTAACGATTTGCTCTGCCAGACCTTCCGTAGAAACCGATCGCATAAAAAGACGATCCGGAAAATCCTCATCACTATCTGCTTTAGATGTCCATACTTCAAAATGAGTGGTTTCTTTTTTGCAGTAACAGCCAAGAGGCATGTGGCAACCACCTTCAAATAACTGGAGTACCGTTCTTTCCACTCCGATCTCTTCTGCCGTTACCGGGTCATTCAGTAGTTGCAGTTGTTCAAACAACGCTGTATCGTTCGAGCGGATCTGGATGGCAAGCGCACCCTGAGCAGGCGCAGGTACTACTTCTGTGGGATCCAATACCTCTACATGAAACTCACTCAGGTCGAGGTTAAGTCTGTTCACGCCTGCTTTTGCCAATAAAATAGCATCGTAATCCTCGTCGCGCAGCTTCTGTATACGAGTAGGTACATTCCCTCTCAGATCAATAATAGCGAGGTCGGGTCTTAAAGCCAGCAATTGCGCTTTCCTCCGGTTGGAGGAAGTTCCAACCATCGCGCCATGTTTCAGAGAAAACGGATGTGCCACGTCCACACAATCTTTTAAAATTAAAAGTAATTCAGACGGATCTTCCCGCTCAGTGACAGCAGCAATGCTTAATCCTTCGGGGGGAGTAGTAGGCAAATCTTTATGAGAATGGACCGCCATATCGATGGTACCAGCCAACAATTCTTCTTCCAATTCTTTGGTAAAGAACCCTTTTCCTTCGAGTTTATCTAACCGCAAATTCAGGATTTTATCTCCCTGTGTCTTGATGATCTTCAGCTCACTGTCGATTCCTATTTCGGCCAGTCTGTCTTTCGTATAATTGGCCTGCCATAAGGCCAGGTCACTTCCACGAGTACCAATAATTACTTTTTTCACCTTATACTTCTTTTTCCACAAATCTAATGAAAATTTCTCAAGCAGACGGAATGAAAGCAGGCTATGGGACGTATAAAAGGCTTAACTGTTTTTCACCAAAATCTCCTTAGCCATCACCATGGGAACACTGATACACTTCTTTTCCATATAATCCATTACCCGTTCAAGAAGGGCTCTGGAATTGTCGTCCAGGGTATTGATTTCATCAGCAAACACCCCATTGATTGCGGTATGTCTGATCTCTTTGATTTTTTTGGGAACATCACTCATCGCGATTTCAATTTTCCGTTGACGCAATACCGACTCGAATTCTTTGATATTCTCATCTATGATATGCTCTGCATGCACCAATTCATTGTAACGCTCCTGAATATTTTTCCGGGCGATCTCTTTCAATGATTCAACTTCAATATAGTGCACCGGATATTTTTTCATGATTACCGGCGCGGTATCATTAGGAACAGCCAGGTCTACGATGACCTTCTTTCCTGTTTCTCCATTTAGCAGGCCGGCATAGATGACTTCTGTTAAGATAGGAGTGGTAGCTCCGGTACAGGTGATGATGACATCAAATCCTTCCTTAAAGTGATTCAGTGCTTCCAGCGGATAAGCCTTTCCATTCAGATCGGCTGCCAGTTTTTCTGCTTTTTCCAGCGTGCGGTTAAACACTGCAAAATTTGAATATTTATGCTTTTTGAGGTATTGGGCAATCAGGTGATTGGTTTCTCCTGCGCCAATGATCAACAAACGGGAATTCGCACACATGTTCAGTTCTCTCAACTTCCGGTAAGCTAATGACACAATGGAAACGGGATTTTTAGAAATATTGGTATGCGTATAGACTTCTTTAGCGGTCTTTACCACCCGGTTCATGATCATCCGCATGTAATCTCCGGTAAAACCACTTAACCGACAGGCTTCATAAGCTTTCCTTACCTGGGCAAGAATTTCCTTTTCACCTACCACCAGGCTTTCCAGCGAGCAGGATGTACGCAATAAGTGATTAAAAGCAGCTGATTTTTCGTAAGCCGAAACATTCTGAACGAATTGTTCCATATAACTCTCGGGCAAGCCCATGTCAAGTACCTGAAGAAAACGGGTAATAAACCCCTTATCAAGCGATGCCGAAGAAGTAAAAATAAACTCTACCCGGTTACATGTTCCCACGTAAAAAATTTCTTTAATAGATAATTCTGATTGGATATTCCGCAACCTTTCGTCCAGTGTCTGCTCACATATTACCAATTTACCTAGAGCTTTCAGGTCTATGTGCTTGTGTGTAAATGCAATAATCTTTAAATATTCCAAAACGGGTATAGCCTATTAATTTAGTGCGAACAAAAGTAAAAACGTAAAGCGGCAAAACTGTCATTATGCTGTAATTTAGGCTAATTTAGAAAGGTTTTAAATTAACTGTTTAGGGGGAAACCAACTGCGTTTAAATTTGTTATCATTGTAAAACAAGCTTAATTCCACTAAATATGATACATCAGGAGCAATTTTCATTGATGGGCCCTCATGGAAAACCCATTTATGGCGATCTCACTTATGACGATAAAAATACAAATGTACCTCTTCTGATTTTCGTTCACGGATTTAAAGGATTTAAAGACTGGGGAAGTCACCAGCTGGTCGCACGTCATTTTGTTCAGAACGGCTTTCGTTTTTTGAAGTTTAACTTTTCTTATGCCGGGGTATCTGCGGAAAGGCCTGGTGAGATAAGCGATTTAGATAGTTTTGCAGACAACACATTCAGCAGGGAGATGGCCGATTTGGAGGTGATCATTCACCATGCAGTGACCTATCTCGGCGTTTCTAAAGTCACCCTCATTGGACACAGTCGTGGAGGTGGCATTTCCATTTTAAAGGCCGCAAGACATCCGCATGTCGCTGCCTTAATTACCTGGAGTTCCATTGTCGACTTTCGTAGTTTGTGGAAAAAACAGCAAGAGGAAGAATGGCGAAGAAATGGACGGATCCACGTCCTTAATGCACGTACAGGAGAACGTATGCCTTTGAACATCGGTCTATTAAACGATTATGAAAATAACCAGAAACAACTGGACATCCTCGAAGCCGCACGGCAAATACGCATTCCCTGGCTAATTGTGCATGGAACAGACGACATAAACGTGCCCTTTGATTGTGCCCAGCAGCTGAGTAACGCCCAACCCCAAAGCCGGCTGCTGAGTATTAAAGATGCAAACCATGTATTCGGATCGAATCATCCTTACGCCGCAGAAACCCTGCCGCCCGCTCTGTTACAGGTATGTGAGAAAAGTATCCGCTTCTTAACCGGTTTAATCTAACTTTTACTTCTGTCTGTTTACTACTACTGTATTTTTGGCTAAATTAGATTCGATCTATATCAGAGTATTCTTCAAAACACAAACGAGACCCTCTGCTGGATCAAATTGAGGCCGGCTATTTGGTCCAATTCCTCCTGCAAATACGAGAGATCAGCTAGTGCAGTGCAAAAATTTCACCCTAGGTTAAAAAGAAAAAATGTTTACTATCGAGCAAATTGAAGCGGCACATCAAAGGGTTCATTCAGGAACCGATTTTCCTCAATACCTGAGAGAGCTAAAAGCATTGGGCGTCCGTAGCTTCGAAACCTGGGTAAAGGACAGTCACACGCGTTACACAGGGGAGCACAATTACGAGATCGAATCTTCTGCTCAATACCCTTCCCTGGGAATCTCTTCGGACGCACTTCCTGATTTGTTTAAGTCTTATCTTTACACCCATCAACAAGGTGAAACTGATTACTTTACCTTTTGTCGTCATTGCGCAGAGACAGGAATAACAAAATGGATAGTTGATGTATCTTCATTGACTTGCACTTATTATGACTCAAAAGGGGAGGTCATCCTAAGTGAACCTATTCCCTCCTGAAGCCTTCTGAGTTAAGCCTTAATGGCTGTTCCAAAACAGCCTTACCTCTCCATAAAAAATTTGTTTTTCTGCTCTTTTTTAGTTATATTTAAGAATAAGATCAAACGAAATTCCATTTAGCGAATGGGGCTATTCCCGCGATCTTCCTCCTGCCGTATGGTCTCTTTCTGGGAACGATCTTTAAGAAAACTTCTTATTTCTTCTCCTTCTTAACCTGCACATTACCACAACAAGCACCTGTTATTTAAGTACAAACAGATTCGGCACAAAAGACATTCAACAACCTTATTTTCAACTCCTTAACAAAAATTATTTTGAAAAAATAATGCATTAACCTCCCCTACTATCTGTCTTCATGAGTCCAACTAACCCTGTTATTAACGGGATTTAAGGTGTATTTTAGTCGTTCACAGATCAACCATCTTTTATTTCGTATGAACATTCAACATTACAGCCTCGCCGTATTGATCGCATTCATTGGCCTTCAGGGCTTTGCTCAAAAGAACTCTCAGGAGGCAGCCATTCAAAAGAAAGTGGAGAGCCTTCTTTCTAAAATGACTTTGGAAGAAAAAGTGGGGCAAATGGCCCAAATTACCCTCGATGTGATCGGCAAGGGAGAAAATCGCTTCAGTAGCGATGAGCCTTTCAGCTTAGATGAGCAAGCGATGGAAAAGGCCCTTGTGCAATACAAATTAGGTTCAGTGTTAAATGCTTCTAATAACCGAGCACGTACCCCTGAAGTATGGCAACAGATTATCCAGCGAATCCAGGAAGTGGCCATGAAAAAAAACCGACTGGCTATTCCAATTATTTATGGGATTGATGCCATCCATGGAGAAACCTACACCGCAGGAGCGACCATGTTCCCTCAGCAAATTGGGCAAGCGGCTACCTTTAATCGCAAACTTGTCAGAAGAGGGGCTGAAATCACCGCCTACGAAACGCGTGCAAGTGCCATTCCATGGGCCTTTTCGCCCGTACTCGACTTAGGGGCTGACCCTCGCTTTCCCCGTCAGTGGGAAACCTTCGGAGAAGATCCTTTTCTGATTGGTGAGTTAGGAAAGGAAATGGTAAAAGGATATGAAGGTGATCAGAACAACATTGGTCATCCCCATAAAGTCGCCTCTTCCATTAAACATTTTCTTGGTTACCAGACGACCCTTTCGGGGAAAGATCGCACGCCGGCTATCATTTCTGATCAGGCGTTAAAAGAATACCATTTAGCTCCTTTTAAAAAAGCCATTGAGGCCGGTGCAAAAACCATCATGATCAATTCCGGGTTAATTAACGGAGTTCCTGTACATGCGAACCATACTATTTTGACCAAATTATTAAAAGAGGAACTGGGGTTCAAAGGACTGGTGGTCACGGATTGGGGTGATATTGAAAATCTCCATCAAAGAGACCGTGTCGCAAAAGACAACAAAGAAGCAGTGATGATGGCCATCAATGCCGGAATCGATATGTCAATGATCGCCTATCACTATGAACCATTTTGTGATGATCTCATCGCCCTTGTAAAAGAAGGAAAAGTAAAACAGTCACGTATTGATGATGCCGTACGCCGGATTTTAACCATTAAATATGAACTCAATCTGTTTGATCAGCCGGTCACTTTCATTAAAGATTATCCAGAATTCGGAAGCCCTGAATTTGAGCAGTCAGCCAGACAGATGGCCGCCGAGTCCATCACCCTTTTAAAAAATCAACAACAGCTCCTTCCGTTAAATAAATCGGCCAAGGTATTGGTTACCGGCCCGAATGCACATTCCATGCGCACGCTTAACGGCGCCTGGACTTATTCCTGGCAGGGAGAAAAAGTGGATGAGTTTGCGCAAAAATACCAGACCATTCTACATGCATTAGAGAATAAAATTGGCAAAGAAAAGGTCACGTACATTCCTGGGGTAAGTTATAAAATGAGTGGTAAATATTGGGAAGAATATGCCGATCAAATGGAACAGGCGATTTCTGCTGCCCAACAAAGCGATGTAATTATTTTATGCTTAGGGGAAAACTCTTACACCGAGACACCGGGCAATCTGCACGACTTGTATTTATCAGACTTACAAACTGAACTCGCGCAAAAACTAGCGGCTACCGGAAAACCGGTGGTGCTGGTATTAAATGAAGGACGCCCAAGGGTCATCAGTAAGTTCGAGAAAAAAATGCAGGCGGTTGTTCAGACCTACCTTCCCGGAAACTTTGGGGGAGAAGCCCTCGCAGATGTATTGTATGGAGATGTGAATCCCTCAGGTAAGCTTCCTTATACCTATCCTCAATTTCCAAATGCCCTCTTCACCTACTATCATAAGCCCGCCGAAGCGCGCGAAACTGCCGAAGGAATTTACAACTACGATGCCGACTTTAATCCTCAATACATCTTTGGACATGGCCTCAGCTATACCACATTTACCTACAGTGACATTCAGCTGAGTGACCCCATTCTTAAAAAAGACGGGCAACTCACCATTCGGGTAAATGTAAGCAACAGCGGAAAAAGAGCGGGAAAAGAAAGTGTTTTGCTGTTTACAACCGATCTGGTAGCCAGCGACATTAGTCCGGATGCACGCCGGTTAAGAGGTTTTGAGAAAATCGAACTTCAACCAGGAGAAACCAAAACAGTCACCTTTACATTGACCCCTGCCGACCTGGCTTACGTCAGCTCCTCCAATCAATGGATCACTGAAGAAGGAGAATTTCGAATTCAATTGGGTGACAAAAGCATCAAGTTTCATTATCAACCTTAACCATCCATGAGTGTCCTAAAGCGCTTCCTGTTCCTTAGCCTGGCCCTCTCCGGAGTGATGTTACTTTCTTGTGCCTGTAAAAAGCCGCTCACTAAGCCGATCAACCAGGACCCCCCGGTGGTTTCTCCACCCCTTAATGACGGTCCACCGGTGGATTACTGGCTAACCAGGGCAGACCAGTCGGCCTTGCTTCAAAAGCAATCAGGAGAATGGCGTTTTAGTGAAGGAAGCCCCGTCGGAACACTGATCGAGGTAGATGACACCCAACAATTTCAGGAAATTGACGGGTTCGGATATACACTGACCGGGGGAAGTGCCACCCTCATCAATCAACTTAGTCAGGACGCAAAAGAGGCTCTTTTAAACGAACTTTTTTCTACTTCCGGACCAGGAATTGGCGTGAGTTATTTACGAATCAGCATCGGCGCTTCAGACTTGAGTGCAGCGGTGTTTACGTACAATGAATTGCCTTATGGGGAAACAGACTTAAACCTGGAGAAATTTTCGATTGAACCTGAATTGAAGGATCTGATCCCTGTTTTAAAACGCATCCTGGAAATCAATCCCAAAATTAAAATCATGGGTTCTCCCTGGACGGCCCCCACCTGGATGAAAACCAACCTCTCCTTTAAAGGAGGGAGTTTACGCCCTCTATATTACGATGTGTATGCCCGTTACCTGGCAACGTATGTGCAAGTGATGAAATCACATGGAATCCCTATCGATGCGCTCACTATTCAAAATGAGCCTCTGCATTCCGGGAACAATCCGAGTATGTATATGGAAGCAGCGGAACAGGCTACCTTTATCAAAACGGCATTAGGTCCCACTTTCAAGGCAGCCAAAATCGACACTAAGATCATCATCTATGATCACAATGCGGACCGACCTGAGTATCCATTAAGCATTCTCGCTGATCAGGAAGCCTATCCATACATCGATGGATCGGCCTTTCATCTTTACGGTGGCCAGATTTCGGCACTTTCAACGGTTCACCATGCTTACCCTGACAAAAAAATCTATTTTACGGAGCAATGGGTAGGCGGGCCAAGTAACTTTGCTGAAGACCTCAAATGGCACCTGGTAAATGTGTTGATCGGAGCTACCCGAAACTGGAGCAGAAATGTACTCGAATGGAATCTGGCTGCCGATGCAGCGTATAAACCTCATACCGAAGGAGGCTGTAGCAATTGCTTGGGAGCACTCACAATCACACCCTCCGTTCAGCGAAATGTGGCTTACTATGTCATCGCCCACGCCTCCAAGTTTGTCCCGGCAGGCTCCAAACGTATCCATTCTTCCCTTTATGGTCAATTGGCCAACGTCGCCTTTAAGACACCGGAAGGAAAAAATGTTCTGATCGTCATGAACACCTCCCCCTCCGATCAGACTTTCCATCTGCGCTACAAAAACAAAACCTGTACCCTAAGTGTGCCGGCAGGAGCAGCGGCAACTTTTACATGGGCGTCCTGATCTCTTTACCGGATGTACTTCATCATTGTTATATAGTTTGATTGATTTGGAAAAGGGCCGTTTACTCCAAAGTGACGGTCCTTTACATTTCTTTATCCCTATGTCCAAAACTTTTCCCCGGTTTAAGTTGTTACTCGAAAAGATCCATACGCTTATCTGAAACAAGATGAAAAAACCCATTTCTTGCCTAATGCTGCTATTCCCCTGGTTGGCTTGCCAGTCCCCATCAGTCACTGAAGGGAACCACGAAGAAATGCCTGCTGAAATTAACCAAGAAGAGTGCTATCTCTACTCGGAAAAGGGCGACACAGCGCGTCTGCAAATCCTGACGAGCGAGGGCATCGTCACCGGAAAGTTAAATTACGAATGGGCAGAAAAAGATCAAAATAAAGGCTTTATCCGGGGAGAACTAAAGGGTGATACGCTAATCGCCGATTATATTTTCCAATCGGAGGGCATTGAATCAACAAGGGAAGTCGTTTTTCTTCGTAAAGGCAATACGTTCAAGGAAGGAAATGGACCAATTAGCTTTAAAAACAACCGCTGGTCATTCAATGATCGCTCTTCTCTTCAATTTGAGGAGGGTATGACCTTTCATCTTACCGATTGCCGTTAAATGTAAAAAGGAGAAATCCGTACTCGACTTCTCCTTTCAAATGGCTTCTGTACAAGAATTTCTCCCTACTTTTTGTATAAGCGGGTTGCATTATCCCACTGGGATACCAATTTAGTGTATTGATCAATGTAACGTTGATTTTCTTGTGCACCCACTTTATCAGTTAGAGAAGAAGCAGTAAGCACCCATTTCTGATACTTCTCATTGGCCTCTTTTATTTTTTCTGCATTTTTTTCTTTAAGAGCTACTAAATATTCTTCTTTAATCGCCTCAAATTGACTAAAGATGGTATTCACTTCAGCGTTTGAAAATTTCGACAATACGACCTTTTCCTCCGGCTTCACATTGATGAGAGAAGCCCCTTTCGCAGAGGGAGAGGCTACCGCTGAAACGGAAGTCGCAGAGCTCCCTACATGTGTAGTATCTCCATTGCTATCCACTACTGTCGAGTCTGCGCCATCCTGTGCAGAATCTTTCGAATTACTTTGGCATGAGATCATGAACGCCACCATTGTAAAAGCCATGGCTATTCCTGCAAATCGATTTGTTTTCATGTTGATTTCTATTATTTTTTTAAAATAAAGGCGATATATTATATACTAAAACCGGACACTCTCGAATGGTATCGCGAAGCACCGGAATGTGGTTACAAAAATAAATAAAATTAGAAATAGAAAAAAAATCGGAAGCGATTTTAGTCCACATTAAAATGATCAAATTTCTCCCAGAATCCATCCCGGGGTAAAGGAGCTTCAATAAGTACAGGTTCCTTCTTCACCGGATGAATAAACTCAAGTTTCCGAGCATGTAGACAAATACTTCCTTTACGACTGCCTCTTGGATAGCCGTATTTATTATCTCCCACAATCGGAGATTCCAGAGTGGCCAATTGGACACGGATTTGATGCGAACGACCAGTAAGCGGGTTTACCTGCACCAAAAAATAACCAGCTAACTCACCCAACACTTTATAATCCAGCTCTGAGCGTTGTGCGTTCGGGGTTTCGGCTGCATACGCCTTAACCACATTCTTTGAAGGGTCTTTGATTAACCAATGGACCAATTTACCGGCATGCTGACGAGGTTGCTTGCGAACCACTGCGACATACGTTTTGCGTACCTGTCTCTCTTTAAAGACTAGGTTCATCCTTTCGAGGGCTTTACTGGTTTTCGCAAATAGAATGACTCCGCTTACGGGTCGGTCCAAGCGATGAACCACTCCTAGAAAAGCACTTCCCGGTTTGTTGTATTTCCTGGCGATGTATTTTTTCACTTTTTCATCCAGCGGTTCATCCCCCGTATCGTCTACCTGCACAATGTCACCTGCTCGTTTATTAATTGCAATCAGGTGATTATCCTCATATAAAATATCTGCATCTGAAATTGACTTCATCTTACTCTGTAGCTCCTTAAATCAGCTTAAAAACTCCGCTCTAATATTGTTCTTTTTCGTTTGGAAAGTCACTGGCTTTCACATCCTTGATATAAGATTGAGCAGCTGCTGTAATCTCCTCATACAAATTGATGTACTGTCTTAAAAAACGCGGACGAAAACCTTTTGTTAGGCCGATCATGTCATTCACAACCAACACCTGTCCATCACAGTGAGGTCCTGCGCCAATTCCAATGGTAGGAATAGCCAGACTTTCGGTGACTTCTTTCGCCAGTTTTGCGGGTATTTTTTCCAACACCACGGCAAAGCAACCCGCCTCCTGTAGGGCAAGAATATCTGAACGAAGTTTATTGGCCTCTGCGTCATCCTTTGCTCGAACAGTATAAGTTCCGAATTTATAAATTGACTGAGGGGTTAAACCCAGGTGTCCCATCACCGGGATGCCTGCCGTCACAATGCGTTGGATGGATTCAGTAATTTCAGTACCTCCTTCGAGTTTCACTCCATGAGCACCCGATTCTTTCATGATACGGATAGCCGAATGAAGCGCCTCTTTCGAATTTCCTTGGTACGATCCGAAAGGAAGGTCAACGACTACAAACGACCGTTTCGCTCCTCTTACCACACTCTGAGCGTGATAGATCATTTGATCCAGCGTAATAGGTAAGGTTGTTTCATGACCTGCCATCACATTGGAAGCCGAATCGCCTACCAACAATACGTCTAAACCTGCATCATCCAGGATCGTTGCCATGGAAAAATCGTATGCCGTTAACATCGCAATCTTTTCGCCACGGAGTTTCATCTCCTGAAGGGTATGTGTCGTAATCCGTTTAATTTCTTTATTGACTGACATAATATTTGTTTTGTTTCACAAACTTAGGATTTACAATTGGCAAAATGGGCAACTAAAACCTGTAAAATGTCAAAAACGCCAGTTTCTACCTCCTTTAAAAACCATCTGTTTCCCATTCAATTAAAAAGCCTGTTAATTATGAAAAATAAATATTGAATATCCTTTCAAAAACCTTTATCTTTGTACCCTGAAATGAATGTATTCAATCAGACTTCTTTTCTAATTCTTTTCAGGGCCTTTACCACTCATGTAAACGCTTCATTTAACACCTTTAATAACAACCCCTTTATTTCTGAACTCAATGACTAACTACACCAAGTTACCTGCCATTTTATTATTAGCGGATGGCACCGTATTTTATGGAAAAGCCGCTGGCAAAATCGGAACAACAACCGGTGAAATATGCTTTAATACAGGCATGACAGGTTACCAGGAAGTATTTACCGACCCCTCGTATTTTGGCCAGATCATGGTTACAACCAATGCCCATATCGGTAATTATGGAATGCATAAAGAGGAAGTAGAGTCTGATTCTATAAAAATTGCCGGATTGGTTTGTAAAAACTACAATATCCTGTATAGTCGTAAAGAAGCTTCCGAATCGATTCAGGATAACTTTCAGAATGAAAACATCGTCGGAATAGCAGAGGTCGACACACGTGCCTTAGTCCGTCATATCCGACATCAAGGAGCCATGAATGCAATCATTTCTTCAGAAATCACCGATCTCAAAGTACTCAAAGCAAAATTAGATGCCGTCCCTCCAATGAGTGGTCTCGAATTAAGTTCAGTTGTTTCTACGAAAGAACCTTATTTCTATGGAAATCCTGATGCAAGCTTGAAAGTGGCGGCATTGGATCTGGGAATAAAGAAAAACATTCTTCGTAATTTTGATGACAGAGACATATATGTGAAAGTTTTCCCTGCCAAAACTTCTTTTGAGGAAATGGATCAATGGGGAGCAGATGGTTATTTTATCTCCAATGGACCTGGCGACCCAGCTGCCATGCCCTATGCTATTGAAACTGTAAAAAACATTCTCCAGGCCGAAAAACCATTATTTGGAATTTGTCTTGGTCATCAATTGTTAGCCGAAGCGAATGACATCGGCACCATGAAAATGTTTAACGGACACCGTGGACTGAATCATCCGGTAAAGAACATCGTTAAAAACCATTGCGAAGTCACTTCTCAGAATCATGGCTTCGGAGTAATTCCTGAAGAAGTCAGACAATCGACCAAAGTGGAAATCACCCATATCAACCTCAATGATCAATCCATTGAAGGAATACGTGTAAAAGGAAAAAAAGCTTTTTCAGTGCAATATCACCCGGAATCCTCTCCAGGTCCGCACGATTCCAGGTACCTGTTCGACGATTTTGTCAGCCTCATTAAGGGCGATCTCAGCTGGTAAACATTTTCATAGAAATGCAGTTACTTTCATTTTGGCAGTAACTGTATTTCTCTGGTCTTGTATCATTTGAGCTCCATTTTTTCATCTTTAAAGTTAAAAAATAGCGGAAATGCTAAAATGCTCCTTACCTTTATCGTAAAGAGGTAACATCATTTTTTAGTTATCCACAGCAATTTCCAATCTAGACCGACCGGACAACAAACATGAGTAAGGCAATTATCAGCGTCAATCAATTAGTCAAACATTACGGAGATTTTAAGGCGGTAAATGGCCTCACCTTTGAAGTGTATGAAAATGAGATTTTCGGGTTGTTGGGTCCAAATGGTGCAGGAAAAACCACGACACTGGAAATCATCGAGACCCTGCGAGAAAAAACTTCTGGGGAAGTGATGGTGGATGGACATCTCATTGATGAAAACCCCAACGCCATCAAAAAAGTAATTGGCGTTCAATTACAGGCGGCGGGCTATTACCCTAATCTTAATCTGACTGAGTTATTACACCTCTTTGCAGGATTATATAACGTCGAGATAGCACCTTTGACCATGTTAGAAAAAGTTAATCTCCAAGACAAGGCGAAGGCGAAATACAAAGAATTATCTGGTGGCCAGAAACAGCGTTTCTCCATTGCCACTACCCTTATTAATCAACCCAAAATTATTTTCCTGGATGAACCTACCACAGGTTTAGACCCGCATGCACGTCGCAATTTATGGGACCTGATTATTCAAATCAGGGCACAAGGAACCACCGTGGTACTCACCACCCATTACATGGACGAAGCAGAACAATTATGTGATCGGGTAGCCTTTGTTGAAAATGGGAATATCATCGCTCTGGATACTCCTGATCGTCTCATAGATCAACTCATTGAAACGGGCTTTAAACGAAAAAAGGAAGTTAAAAAAGCAAACCTGGAAGATGTTTTTATTCATCTTACAGGAAAAGAATGGCGCGAGTCCTAATCAGATTTTAATGTAACATGAAATCCTCTTACAATCATACAAAAGCGACCCTCGCGTTGGCCAAAGCGAGTTTTATCTCCATTATGAGAAGCCCTTCGGCGGTGGTTTTTACATTGGCTTTCCCGCTGATCTTTATTTTGGTATTTGGTTTTCTGGGAAATGGAGGAACCAAAATTGACGTAGCCATTTCACCAGATTCCGATCGGCAAAATCCGGTCATTACCGCATTGGAAGAGAGCAGCTTTGTTCGGCTTCATAAAGGAGAGAGTATTCCTGAAATTATGGAAAAGCTTGAAAAAGGCAACTACCACGCATTGATCTCCATTGCGAAAAATAGCCAGTCCCTTCCGGCCTATCTCACAGACGTTAAATATACTTCAGCAGCTTTGGATAAAGGGAACATTCTGCGTACCGTACTCAATGAAATAAGTTACAGGTTGAACCAAAAGGAAAACACACCTGCCATTACGACCATTACCTCAAGCACGATCAGTGGACGCTTATACCGGACCATCGATTTTATTCTCCCCGGACAACTGGGCTTTTCCCTTTTAAGTACAGGCGTGTTCGGAACCGCATTCGTTTTTTTCAGTCTGCGTCAGAACCTGGTAATTAAACGCTTCTTTGCAACACCCGTTCGAAAATCCAGCATCGTTTTGGGCGAAGCCATCGCACGCATCGGCTTTGCCTTGCTTGGAGCATTGTTCATTATCCTGATCGGACATTTCTTTTTCCAGTTTACCCTTATCCACGGAGCCCTCACTGTCCTAAACATGCTCCTTTTATCTTTTTTAGGACTGATTGTATTTATGGGCTTCGGATTTGTCGTGTCTGGAATAGCCAAAAGCGAAAGTACCATTCCACCCATCTCCAATATCATTACCCTCCCTCAATTCCTTCTTTCAGGTACTTTCTTCAGTGTAGAGGCATTCCCCATCTGGCTGCAACCCGTGAGCAAAGCATTGCCGCTGACCTATCTCAATGATGCGATGCGGAAAGTCGCTTTTGAAGGGGTCGGTCTCTGGGAAGTGAAAAGTCAATTACTGATTGTCATTACCTGGGGAATCGTCATTTACGGAATTGCCGTAAAAACGTTTAAATGGGAATAATTCTCCTCCTCGTTTGGTGATTGATAAAAAAAAAGAGCTCTGGAAATAGTTCTCCAAAACAACGATTATATCCTAAATGTTTTCTTAATTTCATCCTTTGATATTAGAAAACATCATGAAAAACATTGTCATCCTATCTGCAAGTGTCCGTAAGGGAAGAAATAGCCATCGGGTAGCTCTTTTCTTTAAAAATTACCTGGAAGGTCGAGCCTTGGCACGGGTAACTTTACTCGATCTGAATACTTTTCATTTCCCGCTATTTGAAGAACGTCTTCGTTTTCTTACCAATCCCACACCGGAGATACTTTCTTTTGCAGACACTATCAGCCAGGCAGAAGGCATACTGATCGTGACTCCTGAATATAACGGTGGCTATCCGGCCAGTCTAAAAAATGTGGTGGATCTCCTCTATGCCGAATGGAAAAGAAAACCAGTGGCCATTGCGACCGTCTCGGCAGGGGCATTCGGAGGAAGTCAAGTGATCACTTCACTCTTATTTACCTTATGGAAAATAGGCGCTTTAATGGTTCCCTCTACTTTCCCGGTTCCCACTGTCGAAAAAAGTTTTGATGAGGAAGGCAAGCCCAGCGATCGGGAAGCGACCGAAAAAAGAGCGAATACCTTTATAACTGAGTTTTTATGGTGGGTAACGGCCAGACAAAAAATGAACGGGCCAGCTTAACCATTTGCTTTCGCCTTTCCTCTCCCTTTCATGAACTTGTCAACTAAATACGACTTTCTCCTGGCCGCTTCCTAAAAAAGAAGAAGAATACGGCAATGAAAAATCGATTAAATAAAAGACTAGCAATCAATTAGCGCTTTTTTACTGATAATATAAAAAATATTATAACTTTGAACATTTCCTTAGTAATTGTAAATTTTACACTAAGGTACCTATATACTAATAAAAGCAAATAGAAATGAGTTTAATCATCGATGTACGTGCAAGGCAAATCCTTGACTCCAGAGGCAATCCCACTGTTGAGGTAGACGTAATTACAGAAAACGGAATTCTAGGTCGTGCAGCCGTTCCTTCCGGTGCTTCAACCGGAATGTATGAAGCGGTGGAATTAAGAGACGGGGATAAAAAAACCTATTTAGGAAAAGGGGTATTAAAGGCAGTGGCCAATGTGAATGAAAAAATTGCACCTGAATTAAAAGGAATTGATGTTTTTGAACAAAATGCCATTGATCAATTGATGCTCGGTTTGGACGGCACAGAAAACAAAGGAAATCTTGGCGCAAATGCCATTTTGGGAGTTTCCCTAGCCGTAGCTAAAGCTGCTGCACAGGAAAGTCGGCAGCCATTATATCGTTACATTGGAGGAGTTAATGCCAATACGCTTCCTATTCCGATGATGAATATTATCAATGGAGGGTCTCATTCAGATGCCCCCATCGCATTTCAAGAGTTTATGATTATGCCGGTGGGCGCCGCTTCTTTTTCTGAGGCTTTACGCTGGGGAACCGAGGTTTTTCATCAATTAAAAGCCATTCTGCATGACAGAGGGCTTTCTACGGCCGTGGGTGATGAAGGAGGTTTTGCCCCCACTTTTGAAGGCACAGAAGATGCTGTTGAGACAATATTAAAAGCCATCGAGAAGGCCGGTTATGAAGCAGGAAAACAAATTTGCCTTGCTTTCGACTGTGCTGCCTCCGAATTCTATACAGATGGGAAATACGATTATACAAAATTTGAGGGAGAGAAGGGAGCCATCAGAAGCAGTGCAGAACAAGCCGCATACTTGGCTTCTTTAACGGAAAAATATCCCGTCATTTCTATTGAAGACGGGATGGCTGAGGATGATTGGGAAGGTTGGAAAATATTAACAGATAAGATTGGAGATAAAGTCCAGTTAGTCGGGGACGATTTATTCGTAACGAATGTAAAACGTCTTCAAAGAGGAATTGACACCCAAACAGCTAATTCGATTTTAGTAAAAGTCAATCAGATTGGCTCACTCACAGAAACAATCAATGCGGTTAGTCTGGCGCAAACCAATGCATACACCTCCGTAATGTCGCACCGCTCGGGAGAAACGGAAGATGTGACCATTGCAGATCTGGCCGTTGCCTTGAACTGTGGTCAGATTAAAACAGGATCCGCTTCCCGCTCGGACAGGATTGCCAAGTACAACCAGCTTCTTCGAATTGAGGAAGAGTTGGGAGAAGCTGCCCGTTTCATCGGAAAAAACTTTAAATACGCTAAAAAATAAGTTGATGAGCTGTTCATCAGTGAGGCAGGGTATCTTAAGATACCCTGTTTTGTTTTAACACCCAACCCGAAAATTTCAGAAGCTGTCTCATTATTTCTTTGGAACTGGGAGAAACGATCTCTATATTTGTTAGTATGAACCATTTATTCGACCTTATCCGAAATAAATATTTCCTGGCCATCGTTGCTTTTGCCACATGGATGCTATTCTTCGACACCAACGACATCATCTCTCAATACGAATACAGAAGTGAGGTGAATAAGCTCCAACGGGAAAAAGAGTTTTATGTACAGCAAACAGCCATGGTTAAAAAAGACCTGAATGAATTAGATAGTAACATGAATACCGTCGAAAAATATGCCCGGGAAAAATATTTTATGAAGAAGGAGAATGAAGACGTTTTTGTCATTGTTAAAGAAAAAGCGACCCCTTAATTTATCAAGCTAAGTCGATGGCCTTATGATCAGAACTCTCAGCTTTTTGCTTTTATCCATATTTCTAAGTGCAGGAATATCCGTTCATGGTCAGCAATTACCACCGCTCAAAAATATCAAACTAAGTAAAAGAACGAGCTATAAACAGCAGGAACCTGTCGTTCTCAAAGTCGTCTCCTATCTTTTTCAAACACCCATAGATAAAAAAAACAAATCCCGTACAGAGGCGGGACAGTTTCTGTTAAACTGGATGAATGGAACTCCTGATCACATCTTTTATCTGGCCGATGAACAGGTGGCTTTTTTCAATACCGACAGAGACCTTCTATTGATGTACATGGCTGCCCTCACCCAATATACACTGACACACCCGGAAATGAGTGATCAGAAGCTACTTGTTTTAGGCGCGATGTCGCTGGTTCTCCCTTACCTTGACCAGCAGGAAGACAAAAAAAGCTGGCCTAAAGAGTTGTGGCAGCTGCAGGATGCTTTCGAACACCATCGGTTAGAAAATTACCTCTATCCCTGATTAGTAACCAAACTTGGGTAAAGCCAGTTTGTAACGAACCACAATAATCCTGGCCAGGAAGATAAAACTGATGACCACAATCTGAGCAATATCAGTCTTCAGCTGAAGATGGAGCAATGCGAAATAAAGAACCCCGCCCAAAATACAGATGGTGGCATAGATTTCTTTCCGAAAGATCAAAGGGATCGTATTTAAAAGAGTATCCCGGATCACACCACCAAAACAACCGGTAATGGTTCCTAGTGCCACACAAATCCCAGGACTTAACCCAAAAACAATGCCCTTCTGCACACCGACCAGAGTAAAAAGTCCCAACCCCATCGAATCAAATAGAAACAAGGTGACTTTAAACTTCTTAATTTGTGTTTTAAAAAAAATCGTTAGTAAAGAAGTAACGAGAATAAGTAAACAATAATTCACATTTCTCATCCAGGCCACTGGCGTGTCGCCTAATAGCAGGTCTCTTACTGTGCCCCCTCCAATGGAAGTCACAAAAGCAATGATCAATACGCCAAAAGGATCCAAGCGCTTTTGAATGGCCGCAAAGGTCCCTGATATCGCAAATGCGATGGTACCTAGTGTTTCAATGGCATATGTAGTACTTATTTCCATTAACTCTGACCGTTACGTTTCCGGACCAGCCACTCCAGCGTTAATAAACTCAGCAAACACCAGAAGATCCATTTAAAGTTAATCAATTCTTCATAACTACGCTCCTCATAATTAATTGTCTTAATGTTTTCGTGATGAAGCAGTTTTTCTGTTAATGCGCCCAGTTGGGAAGGAGTAACCAATTCTCCTTCCGTTTGATCGGCAATGGTATGCAATAGTTGATGGTTTGCACGGGTTTGCTGGTATTCCGTCACAAGACCGTTGACATGAAATGCACCTTTGGCACGCTGCTCCTGACTTCCCAGTTTTGTTTGAGCCGCGTATTCGTAACTACCTTGTGGCAAAGTCCCTGCATCCAGTCGATAAGCATTTCCATTTTTCGAAAACGCATAATTATATCTCTTCCCATCCTCACTTTTCACTTCGATAATCACTTCAGGCTCATTTACCGCCTCATAACTGTCATTGTATAAATTGGCATTGATAATGACCTGATCGCTTTCATCGAATGAGGTTTTGGCAGGAAATACGTTAAATTTCCGTTTATCATCTTTGGCAATAAGGTATTGAACTGTCTTGGCAATCAATTCAGTGGTTAAACTCGCCTCGGAGTGTGCGGCAGCCTCTTCGATCCGCCACTTCCATAGCCCCTCCCCTAACAGATAAGCTGTCTTAGAACCGTTCGACGTAAAAAACCATAAAGGCCGAGAGCTGAGTGTGCGGCCTGTTTTCTGAGAAAAAAGCATTTCATAAGGGCTTTCTAGCTGGAACTGGCTAACCGGAGAAAGTAAGGGATCCAGGGTAGATAAACGAGCTAAGAATGGCTCCTCCAAATTAAAAAGGGAAAATTGCGCACTTTTCTCCGGCAGTACCTCCTGAAGTTGGTTGCCCATACCTGTCAACCTTAATGAGGCATTCCATTGCGGAAAAGCAGAAAGCTGACTCTGTGCACCAACGATGAACCAGGCAGGGATCTGCTTCTTTTTCCATTCATTCAGGAGCGGGGATCCCGGATACGAAATTCCTGGAATCTGATGAAAAATCACCAATCCATACGCTTCCATTCCTTTAGTTTCTGCCTCCCTGCCTATAGCCAACTCTACTTCGTAATGGTCGTTCGCGGTAAGACTTTGTCGCAAAGCTGCCAAATCGGGATGAGGACTGCTGGCGGCCAACAGAATTTTTCTCTTCTCATCCAAAACCTCTATATAGAATTGTTGATGGTTATTTTTCAGGGTGACTTCTCCCTGCAAACTTTCCAATTGAACTTGGTATTTGCGTATTCCTTTTTTCGTTGCCTTCAAAGAAACCGGAATACTTCTGACAAAAGAAGAAGATTGGATTGGCACCTCTAAGTCCTTTACCTTTAACCCATCCTCGTAAACGTTCAGCTTCAATTTATCGCCTTTCGCTTGAAAAGCCTCTACTTCTATTTCCAGTAAAAATTCATTATTTAGGTATACTAAATGGTTATAATTAACATTCGATAAGACCAGGTCCTTGCGAATAGTTGTATCTCCCAGTGCCACCGGATAAAAAGGAGCATTTATCTTTTTAAGATCATAAAGGGGATTTCCTCCTCTGTTAAAAATCCCATCAGTAGCCAAAACAACCGCTCCTATGTTCCTGTTAACAAATGTTTCGGAAAGATAATGTAACATGGCCGACGCATTACTGAGTTTGCCTTGATAATCAAAATTCAATCCAGGATATACCTGGTCACTAAAATGAAAAGTCTTTACATCATAGTGTTTTGCAAGCTCTGTATGAAGATGATTCATCTCTTGCTGATAAATCTTTTCATCAAAACCTGTTGGTTGATATTGACCCACAGACATCGAATGATCGTTGATCAACAAAATGAGGGGTTTCTCTTTTACATAAGAGACTGCTTTAAAAAGCGGGGCCAGCAACAGCCAACACGAGATTGATACACAGAGGGCGCGCAGAGCTGCAAGGGAATAACGTTGTTTCTTCGATAGAATTTTATCTTTGCCATATAAGAACCACGCATATCCTCCCCCAATGATCAAGGAGACCAGCAAATACACTATAGAAGAGAAAGAAATAAAGGGTATCATGTGTTCTAGGTAAAGATGCTAAATTTCCTGAACTCAACACAGGCCGATTTCAAATTGATCAAACCCTGTTTACTGAAGAGAGCATAAAAAATCGCTCTGATAAATAATATACCAGAGCGATGCCTATTCTTTCATCAGAAATCTCTTACAACATTCCGCCGCAAACAGAGATCGTTTGTCCAGTCACGTAAGCGCTTAAATCAGACGCCAAGAAAACGCATACATTGGCCACGTCATCTGTTTCGCCAGCGCGTTTTAATGGGATGCCTGCTTCCCATCCTTCCACAACTTTCGGGTCCAGGACATCAGTCATCTCGGTACGTATAAATCCAGGAGCAACCACATTGGCCCTAATATTTCTGGAGCCCAGTTCTTTTGCAACTGACTTGGTAAATCCAACAATCCCGGCTTTAGAGGCCGAATAATTAGATTGTCCTGCGTTTCCTGTCACACCCACCACCGAACTCATATTAATAAAAACTCCTTTACGTGCTTTCATCATAAATTTAGAAACGGCTCTGGTTACGTTAAACACAGACTTCAGGTTTACATTAATTACATCATCCCACTGTTCCTCATTCATCCGCATCAATAAACCATCTTTTGTAATTCCTGCATTATTGACAACCACGTCCAGCCCACCAAAATCTTCAATAATCTGATTGATCAGTTTTTCAGCTTCGTCATATTTAGAGGCATCTGATCGATAACCCTTCACTTTGGTCCCAAAATCTGCCAATTCCTTTTCCAGGGCCTCTCCCTTTTCCACTGAAGATAAGTAAGTGAATGCCACCTGCGCCCCCTGTTCGGCAAATTTTTCTGCGATTCTACGACCTATCCCTTTAGAAGCTCCTGTGATCAGGGCTATTTTTCCTTCAAGTAATTTCATTACGATGTACTATTTTTAGTCAGTTTGAATTTGATTGATAAAGTTAATATAAATTACAGAAACTTAAACTCCCCTTTCATTTCTTAGCATTACAAAGCAGGCTCCTGCTGGCTTAAACAATGAAAGCTCCCCAGCCCCCAAATGATATCCACCGAATCAATTCCGATCACTTCTCTATCTGGATAGGCTTTTCCGATAATGTCAAGGGCAATTGCATCGTTGGGATCCCTGAAAGTAGGCACGATTACTGCTGCGTTAGAAATATAGAAGTTAGCATAGGACGCGGGCAGCCTCGTGTCTTCATATATTACAGGAGCAGGCATCGGCAATGTTAGGATACGGAGGGGTCTTCCGTCCCATAAATGCATCTTCTGCAGTTGACGGAAGTTTTCCTGAAGAATTTCATAATTTTCGTCTTCGGGGTTATCCTCCAACACCGTTAAAACGGTGTCCTCATTTACAAATCGGGTAATATCGTCAATATGGCCGTCGGTGTCGTCACCTACAATCCCTTCTCCTAACCACAAAACCTGTTTTTGTCCATAATAGTTCAAAAGATAGGTTTCAATTTCTTCTTTTGTTAAATGCGGATTTCTGTTTTCGTTTAACAAACAAGCTGTGGTGGTTAAAACCGTGCCTGCTCCATTAAACTCTACCGCTCCTCCCTCCATCACAATTCCCGGGAGAAAAAGAGGCAAATCAAAATGCTGGGCAATACGGGTAGGAATCACATCATCCAAGTCATATGGCGGATATTTCCCCCCCCAGGCATTGTAACCCCAGTCCACCACCGCTTTCTGATCTCCTTTTATAACAAAAGCAGGTCCGTGGTCCCTGCACCAGGCATCATTCGTTTCGTGGAAGAAAAAGGTAATCTGGCTTAAATCGGCACCAGCCTCCTCCAATTTTTGGATGGCAAACTGACGCATTTCTTCATCCTTTACGTTGATGCGTACTTTTTCTCCTTTTGCAATCGCCTTGATAAAGGCACAATAAGGACGGTAAATTGTTTCGATCTTTCCTGGCCAGGAAGCTTCTTTATGTGGCCAGCTTAACCAGGTGGCTTCATGAGGAACCCATTCTGCAGGAAACTGATAGCCCTGCGCTTTGGGTGTATTGGGAAAATCCTGTAACATTTTATGGTTGTTTATGATAAAATCAATGTCGTTTGAGCTTCGGGGTATACCCGGAAGTATCCTTGGTCCCTGACTTCCTGATTCCCGAGATATTTAAAAAACACCGTTCGTTTAGCAAATATCGGATCGGCATCCGGTGGTGCATACCTTTCTCCAAAGTAGTGCATTTACAGGTCGTTCAGAAAGAAACAGAGCGTTTTTAACTGATCGCTTACCTGTCCTCGTCAATAAATCTTTTGGTAATGGGTTGATACGAGTCAATTCGTCTATCCCGAAGAAATGGCCAATGCTTACGAAAGAAATCCGTTTCTTTCAGATCTAATTCTACCACCGTGGTTTCTTCTTCCTCATGAGATGCCAGGTATAAAAGTTTTCCCTGCGCATTCGTGGCAAAACTCCCACCCCAGAACTTCATGGCACCATTTTGCTCAAAACCCACTCGGTTTACACTTACCACAGGCACGCCATTTGCCACTGCGTGAGAACGCTGAATGGTTTGCCAGGCATTGTATTGATCTTGATTCGTTTCCTCATCTTGATCAGTCGCCCATCCTATGGCTGTCGGAAAAAACAGCATCTCCGCTCCCATCAACGCCGTAATGCGAGAGGCTTCCGGATACCATTGATCCCAACAAATAAGAATACCGATTTTTGCATATCTGGTCTGGAATACGCGGTAACCCAGATCGCCAGGAGTGAAGTAAAACTTCTCATAATACGCAGGATCATCAGGGATATGCATTTTACGGTATTTCCCCAAATATGTCCCATCGGCATCTAATACAGCCGTCGTATTATGATACAAACCTTCGGTCCGTTTTTCGAACAAAGAGGCAATGATGACAACGTTCAATTCTTTCGCGACTTCTGAAAGCGCTGCAGTTGAAGGCCCTGGAATAGCTTCTGCGAGCTCAAAGTTATCGTAATCTTCTACATCACAGAAATAAAGAGAGGTGAATAGCTCCTGCAAACATACAATCTGTGCTCCCTTTTCGGCGGCCTCACGTACTTTGGAAATAGCCTTTTCCAAATTCTCCTGTTTGTTACTGGTACAGCTCATTTGTACCATTCCTACCTTAACTTTGCTCATCTTCTTTAAAATTTAAACAAAGTTACATAAAAAACCACTGGCAGGAAAGCCGGAATAAATACAAAGCAACGCAACATTTAAATTAAACGCTTTGAGTATGCATAGCGAATGAGACCAATCGCATTATTTGCTCCCGTTTTTCGCATCAGATTTTTTCGGTGGGTTTCCACTGTCCTTTCACTGATATAAAGTTTATCTGCAATCTGCCTACTGGTTAGTTCCTGCGCTAGTAACTTCAGCACTTCTTGCTCTCTTTCTGTAATCTGGTTCTCTGGTTGCTCTTTGGGAAGCAGAGCCGTAATTAGGGCTTTGTTTACTTCTGCACTCATGTACTGTCGTCCATGCATCACACTTTCGATAGCTTTCACCAATTCTTGTTGCGCATAGCGCTTTAAAACATAGCCATCCACTCCCTCTGCCCACATTGCTCTGATCATGGTCAGTTCATCATGCATAGTGAGTACGATGATTTTTAAAGACGGCTGCAGTTGCTTTGCCTGTCTTACCAGATCCAACCCATCCATGTCCGGCATAGAGTAATCAGTGATCATTAAATCCACTTGATGCTGCTTCAGATAAGCCAAAGCAAAATCCCCAGAGGTGAGTTTAGCCAACACCTCAAAGGTTTCTTCCTGCTGCAACAAAAGCTGCAACCCATCCGCAACAATGGCGTGATCATCCACTAATAATATTTTCATTTACACGAATAGTATGAGAATAAGCAGTGTTATTCCTGACGACATAAAAGAGACAACATCCGTAAAAACACGTACTAAATTTACATAGTTATTTTAATAATTTTATACTTATTCTGTTTTTAATTGACGACAAACACCCGCTCCTTCCATGAAAGCCCTGCTTGCCCTTTTCATTTGCCTGATCCTGTCACTATCTGGCTATGCCCGCCAAAAAAAAGACGTCCGTGAAACACTCATGGAAACCCTGGAAAAACATCCTACACAGGACACTATTCGACTGAAAACCTATCTGAACCTTAGCAGAGAATACCAGGGAAAAGAAGTAGATTCCAACCTCAAATACAGTCTTTTGGCTCATGATCTGGCTGAAAGATTAAAGTTTATAAAGTTTCGTATTATAGCGAAAGATAATCTCGGACAGGCTTATTATGCGAGTGGCAGACTTATCGACGCGCTTAGCATTTTTAAAGAAGAAGAAAAACTTACCACTGATTTATCCGAGAAATCGCAAGCCATCCGAAATCAGGGAAATATTTATATTGAACTTGGCAGACCGAAAGACGCCCTGGCCCGATACGACCAATCGCTTGCCTTAGCTTATGAAAGCAAGCATCTATTGTCCATTTCCCTTAGTCTGGCAAACATTGCCTATGTCCATCGACAGCAGGGAAACTACGAAGAAGCTGTAAAAAGATTGATTGAATCAATCAAAATCGCCGAACAATTAAAAAACACGCAGGTATTGGCGGGCATCCATATTCAATTGGCCATGATTCAGTTTAGCCGAAATGTATACGCAGATGCCTTGCAATACGCTTCGACCGCCCTCAAAAATTATGAACAAATTAACAGGATAGATGGGATTGCCACTGCCTACACCATCATAGGAGGGGCTCATTCGGGTTTTGCCGATTACGAAAAGGCCAAACATTACTTCCAGAAAGCTTACGAGATGAATAAACGTTTAGGTGATATGCGACAAATCGGCGGGTCGGCACAATCGCTCGCAGAAACAGAGCTCCGCTTAAATCAATTTGACAAAGCGCTGAACTATGCCAACGAAGCAATTCAAATCCTAAGTCAATTAAAGCACATTAACAACCTCATCATTTCTTATACCACGCGCGGAAAGATATATATCGCCATTCAGGATTTACCAAAAGCAAATGAGGACCTACAAAAGGCCCTTCGTTTAAGTCAGGAAGGGAAGTACAAAGCACTTGAAAAAAAAGCACTCGATGCATTGGCCCTCTTAAGAGCGGCAGAGGGAAATCATGCACTGGCCTTCGACCTAATGGTACAGGGAGTAAAACTCCATGACTCCGTACTCAATGAAACAAACTCAAAACAAATAAATGAACTGAAGACCAGGTATGAAACGGAGAAAAAACAACAGGAAATCAGTCTTCTCAATGAAAAAACCAAACTACAAGCTCTCAACATTCATGCACAGCAACTCGAATTAGACAAACAGGATCTCCTCTTAGATAATCAGCAGCTGGAACTGAACAATACGAATCTCCTATTAAGTCAAAAGGAAAACGCCATTCAACAAAAAAACATAGAAACAGAAACCCAGAAGAAGAATATTCAGGTCCTGAAACAGGAAACAGAAATTCAACAATTGCGAATCCAACAACGGAATACCCTCCTAGTGATCATCTCCCTCCTTCTTATTGGTGGAATTGGCCTCGTCTATCTAATTCAAAGCCGAAAGAAGGTCCGCACCGAAATGAGGTATCAGGAGGAGCTTCATAAGCAACAGGAAGAAACGATCAAGGCAGTACTGAGTGCAGAAGAGAATGAAAGAACACGCATTGCCGGTGATCTTCATGATGGGGTGGGGCAGTTATTATCTGCAGCCCTCATGAATATGAATAGTGTATTAAGTCTACAGGATCAGGCGTTGGCTGAAATTCGCCCTCGTCTGGAAACTATTCTGGAAATTATGAATGAGAGTTATGATGAGATGCGTGTTGTTTCTCACCAGATGATGCCTAATGCGTTGATCAAAGCCGGACTAACCACTGCAGTGAAGGATTTTATCAATAAAATTGACCAGCAACGGCTTAAAATAAGTCTGGAAACCGTTGGGATTCATAACCGTATGGATCATCAGATTGAGACGGTATTGTATAGAGTAATACAGGAAACAGTCAATAATGTGATCAAACATGCCGGTGCCACTTGGCTAAACATTCAGTTTTTAAAAGATGAGGATGGCGTATCCATTACCATTGAGGACAACGGCAAGGGTTTCGATTTTCAGACGGTGAACAAAGAAGAAGGGATAGGGATCCGGAATATGACATCCCGCATTGCTTTTCTAAAAGGAACCATTGAGTTTGACACTGCTCCCGGCAGAGGAACGTTAGTGGCCATTCATATCCCCTCATAACTAATCCAGACTTTCCTGATATTCCATTTGCAGAGCCCGCAGACAGGCAGCACACAAACAACCATCGTATAATTCACTAATGTACTGAACTTCGTTTAAACTTAACTGCACCACACTACACTGACATTTGGTATAGGCATTCGCCTTGCATTCAATTGCCGTATGACAACGCTCACAGGAAATAATCTCATGTTTGCTAAGAATTTTCGAATGCATAAAGAAAGTATGACCGGCCCTTTCACAAAGGTACAACTAAATATGAGTTCTCTTTGAGGGATGAAAAAATACAACCTCAGGATTGACGCTTTTTTTCTAGCTGGAGGACATGACCTGTCAATAAGAATATAAAAAACTCTGGCTGTCTACCCGACCGCCAGAGTTGAAATACCGTATACTTAAAAAGAGCGGGTCTAGCCGGAGCAGCTAATGCATCCCTCTTCCATCGTGCAAACAGGTCCGTCTGCGATCTCCTCTGCCACCTGATCCTGAGCAATTACTGGAGGGATTACAGCTTCAATGGCTTTTCCTCCCTGATTTTCAACAGTGAATTTTACTGCTTGAGAAGCCGCCTGTGTACGTAGGTAATACATACCGGTCTTGAGACCCTTTTTCCAGGCATAGAAGTGCATAGACGTCAGCTTTGATGTATTTGGCGCGTTTACAAAAAGATTCAGGGATTGAGACTGACAGATATAAGCACCCCTGTCTGCCGCCATGTCAATGATATTCCTCATCTTAATCTCCCACACCGTTTTATACAGCTCTTTAATATAGTCTGGGATTTCAGGAATATCTTTAATAGATCCATTGGCCAGAATAATCTTATCCTTCATTGCGGGATTCCATAACCCAAGTGCAACCAAGTCTTTCAACAGATGTTTATTCACCACAATGAACTCACCACTTAACACCCGGCGGGTATAGATATTCGAAGTGTAAGGTTCAAAGCATTCGTTATTGCCTAAAATCTGCGAAGTGGAAGCGGTAGGCATTGGCGCAACCAACAGAGAGTTATAGACTCCTGTTTTCATTACGCGTGTTCTCAGGCTCTCCCAGTCCCAACGATTACTTTCTGGTTTCACCTTCCAAAGATCAAATTGGAACTGCCCTTTTGACAATGGAGAACCGGCAAATGTTTCGTAAGATCCGTGTTTTTCAGCAAGATCAGCAGAAGCGGTCATGGCTGCGAAATAAATTGTTTCGAAAATATCGGTATTTAATTTTTTAGCGGCATCACTTTCGAAAGGAAGACGTAACAAAATAAATGCATCGGCCAATCCTTGTACTCCCAGCCCAATGGGACGATGACGTCTATTCGAATTCTCAGCTTCCGGAACCGGGTAGTAATTGTGGTCAATGATCTTATTAAGGTTAAGCGTCACCTGATAAGTCACCTCGTATAGTTTTTGATGATCGAACTCACCATTAATCACGTAACGCGGAAGGGCCAGGGAAGCGAGGTTACAGACCGCTACCTCATCTTTTGAGGTATATTCAATGATTTCCGTACAGAGGTTGGAACTTTTGATGGTTCCCAGGTTCTGCTGATTGGATTTACTATTTGCCGCATCTTTATATAACAAGTAAGGCGTACCTGTTTCGATCTGTGCATCCAAAATGGCAAACCATAATTCTTGCGCTTTCACTGTTTTACGTGCTCTTCCTTCCTGCTCGTAACGGGTATACAGTGCATTAAACTCTTCTCCGAAGCAATCGGCTAACCCAGGTGCCTCATCGGGTGAGAAAAGGCTCCAATCTCCGTTATCTTCTACTCTCTGCATAAAAAGATCGCAAATCCATAAGGCATAGAAAAGATCGCGTGCACGCATTTCCTCTTTTCCATGGTTTTTCCGGAGGTCTAAAAACTCAAACACATCCGCATGCCATGGCTCAAGATAAATGGCAAACGCTCCTTTGCGCTTACCTCCCCCCTGGTCTACATACCTAGCGGTGTCGTTGAATACCCGTAACATGGGGACAATCCCATTACTGGTCCCGTTGGTTCCTCCAATATAAGCTCCGGTTGATCGGATATTGTGAATGCTTAAGCCGATTCCTCCCGCGCTTTGCGAAATTTTCGCCGTTTGCTTTAAAGTGTCATAAATCCCTTCAATGCTATCGTCTTTCATTGTTAGAAGAAAACACGAAGACATTTGAGGTTTTGGCGTCGCTGCGTTGAAAAGTGTTGGCGTGGCATGTGTAAACCAGCGCTCGCTCATCAGGTGATAGGTTTTGATCGCACTGTCGATATCTTCCTTGTGAATCCCGATCGATACCCGCATAAACAAATGCTGCGGGCGTTCCACAATTTTCCCGTTCACCTTCAGAAGGTATGATTTTTCAAGGGTTTTAAATCCAAAATAATCAAATCCGAAATCCCGATCGTAAATAATGGTACTATCGAGAATTTCAGCATTGTTTTTAATGACTTCCCACACATCTTCAGCAATCAGAGAGGCCGACTTATCGGTTTTTGGATCAATGTAGTTATAAAGCATTTCCATGGTTTTGGAAAAGGACTTTATGGTATTTTTATGTAAGTTAGAGACAGCGATGCGAGATGCAAGCAAAGCATAATCGGGATGTTTAGTCGTAAGTGAGGCGGCTGTTTCCGCAGCCAAGTTATCCAGTTCGGAGGTAGTTACCCCATCATAAAGCCCTTCAATTACCTTTTTAGCTACATCAATAGGATCCACCAACTCAGCGTTAAAACCATAGCATAATTTTTCAATACGGGCGGTGATTTTATCAAATTTTACCGCTTCCTGGCGGCCATCTCTTTTTATTACAAACATCCTTTTTCAATATTGTGGTGCTATTTTATTCAAACGGCGACCGGGTTTTATAACTGATTCATTGCTCAGGTAAAAGTCGACGAAGGGTACCTGAAACCCCGAGGGATTAAAAATCTTCATCCAGCGAAAAGGCCTGAGCCTTATCTTCAGAAGCTGTAAGCACTCCACTTTTTTGGTAATCTCCTACCCTTTTCTCGAAGAAATTTGTTTTCCCCTGTAAGGAAATCATTTCCATGAAATCAAAAGGATTGGTGGAGTTATACACTTTGGCATAGCCTAACTCACTTAACCAACGATCCGCAACAAATTCAATGTACTGGCTCATCAGTTTGGCATTCATTCCAATAAGGGCTACCGGAAGGGCATCCGTGATGAACTCTTTCTCAATCTCTACGGCATCCCTAATAATACCATAGACCTGTTCCTCGCTCAATTTGTTTTTCAACATGCTGTACAACAAACAGGCAAATTCGCAGTGCATCCCTTCGTCACGAGAGATCAACTCATTACTAAAAGTTAAACCTGGCATGAGACCTCTTTTTTTCAGCCAGAAGATGGAACAGAAACTTCCACTAAAGAAAATTCCTTCTACCGCGGCAAAAGCTACCAGTCGCTCTGCAAAACTTCCGTTTTCAATCCATCTCAATGCCCACTCTGCTTTTCTCTTCACTGCAGGTACGGTTTCAATGGCGTGAAATAACCGGTCTTTTTCTTCCGGATCTTTCACATAGGTATCGATCAATAAGGCATACGTTTCAGAGTGAATGTTTTCCATCATGATCTGAAATCCATAAAAACAACGAGCCTCAGGAATTTGCACCTCACTCATAAAATTCACTGCCAAATTCTCATTTACGATTCCATCACTTGCAGCAAAAAAAGCTAGAATGTGCGAAATAAAATGGCGCTCTCCACTATTCAGTCCATCCCAATGCTTCTGATCATCTGATAAGTCTATTTCTTCTGCCGTCCAAAAACTTGCTTCGCTCTTTTTGTACATTTCCCATATCGCCGGGAACTTAATAGGCAGGAGTACAAAGCGATCTTTGTTTTCCCTTAGTAATAATTCGTCTTCCATAAGCTTTATTTTTAACGTTTCGAAATTAGTTCCAGGTCAGTTCCTTCGTCCCTTTACCAGGAGGAAGTGGTTGGCACAGGCAACCTGTATCGTTCTAAAGTAAGGCCGCTAACAAAACCATCCAATGCATACACATTGAAAAAGTGAACTTAAAAATCGGATTTAACCGATTAAATATGAAATACTTGAATAATTTTGTAGTGGATTCTTTTTTAAAGAACTTTGTTTAACAAATATATATTATGCTGGATTTTTAACCTCACAAAGTTGTTAACATCCGAAGGAATCGCGGCTAGAATCAGATCATTTTTTTGTCAGAAACAGGATGGAAAAAAGCTAAACATTTCTATTTAAGCACTTCCCAAAATAAAAACACAGTGTTAATAATTTTAAAAAATTAGAAGATGGGATCAACCCCCGGATTTATCCACGTATCGGATCTCGACACGAGCATAACCAAGTCGGTAAATTCCAATCGCTTTCGCAGCTGCTTGAGAGATATCCAATTCAAATTTTTTACTGAAGGGACCTCGATCGTTGATCCTTACTTCAACAGATTGACCATTGTGAAGATTCGTTACTTTCACCATTGTTCCTAACGGCAAACGACGATGTGCGGCAGTTAATTTAAAGCTCCGGTAAATCTCCCCACTGGAAGTCTTTCTCCCCTCAAATTTTTTCGCATAGTAAGTCGTATAAATGGTTTTAATGACAGTATCGGGGAGCTTTTCCCCTCCTTCCTGAGCTGCGGAAGAAAATGAAAAAGCTATTACAAAAAAAATGACAATAGTTAACAACAACCGCATAGTTACACAAAGATATATAAAGCTTCGAACACGGGAGGTCGTCTTTCCGTTAAAATTTCTCCTGAGGTTTCCTGAATATAAAAAGTATTATGTCACTTTTGCGACTTGGCAGCCGGAATAAAGTGCATAGAAATGGAATTCACACAGTGCCTGGTATTGGTAGAAGTTAAACGTTCTCCAATAAAAACATGTCCTAAATGGGCCTCGCATTTGGCACACACAATTTCCGTCCGATGTCCGTCCGGATCCGGAATCCGCTTCACTGCGCCTTTGATCTCATCGTCAAAAGCAGGCCATCCACAATGTGCGTCGAACTTAGAGTCAGAAGTATACAATGGCGCATGACACCTTTTGCAAACATAGGTTCCCTTTTCAAAAAATTGATCATACTTTCCGGTTCCCGGATATTCGGTCCCTTTGTGAACAATGATCGCTTCCTCCTCTTTTGTTAATTTATTCCATTCCATAGGATTTGTTGTTGATACTTCTTTCTTTGCCTTTTTTTGTGCACAGGCGCTGAAACTGGTGAACAGACAGAAAACGACCATCCATCCCAAGACATTGCTCCATAAATAAGGCATTGATCTGTTCATGATTATACTTTATAAACAAATATAAAAAATGACTGTTTCTTTTTTTTCATACGAATGTTAATTTCTTCACGACACAAAGAACTGAGACATAACACATGCGAGCGGCTGATGACCGGAAAAAAACAAAAAAGCGAATCTCTGAGGAGACTCGCTTTTCATTGTATTCTAGTCAGCTAAAATTACCTTAATAATCCGGCCATTGCTGCACCAATCTCGGCTGGGCTTTCCACCACAGTGATTCCACATTCTGCCATGATTTTCATTTTTGCCGCAGCGGTATCGTCGGCTCCACCCACAATTGCCCCAGCATGCCCCATACGACGTCCCGGAGGAGCCGTTTGGCCTGCGATAAATCCAACCACCGGTTTTGTTCCGTTCGCTTTGATCCATTGAGCTGCTTCTGCTTCCATTCCTCCACCAATTTCACCAATCATGATGATTCCCTCCGTTTCAGGATCATTCATCAATAGCTCAACCGCCTCACGGGTTGTCGTTCCAATAATAGGATCTCCTCCAATGCCAATGGCAGTCGTAATTCCTAAACCTGCTTTCACCACCTGATCCACTGCTTCGTAAGTCAATGTACCTGATTTTGAAACCACCCCTACATTTCCTTTTTTAAAGATAAAACCAGGCATGATTCCGATTTTTGCTTCATCAGCTGTGATAATTCCCGGACAGTTTGGTCCGATTAGACGGCTGTCTTTATCTGAAAGATACGACTTAACCGCAATCATATCTTTCGTAGGGATACCCTCGGTAATACAAACAATAACTTTAATTCCTGCCTCAGCAGCTTCCATAATGGCATCTGCAGCGAAGGGAGGAGGTACAAAGATAATAGATACATTCGCCCCTGATTGTTCAACAGCATCTTTTACAGTATTAAATACAGGACGGTCTAAATGTGTTTGCCCACCCTTACCCGGGGTGACACCACCAACAACGTTGGTACCATAAGCGATCATTTGTTCTGCATGATAGGTTCCTTCATTTCCGGTAAACCCCTGAACAATGACTTTTGAATCTTTATTTACTAAAACACTCATTGTATCTATTTTTTGTGCAAACTTACGGTAATTGCGATGGAAAATCAAATCTTAACCACAGATAATTTGTGATTTAAACATTACATTTCAGTATTTTCATAGAAAGTTTCCTAAAGCACTTTCCAGGTATTCTTTCGCATTTTTATCTACCCAGAACACCCTATTTAGGCCACTTGACCAAAATTCCTTTAAAAATGATCCTCCTCTGCACGTTCAATATTGGCCGGTTGGATCGCTTTAAGGTATTTCGCCTCATCGAATTCGTTCTCACTTTTTGCAATGACAATCGCCGCAATCCCATTTCCGATCATGTTCGTGATCGCACGGGCTTCACTCATAAAACGATCCACACCCAGCAATATCGCGATGTGCTCCATCGGCATTATTTTCAATGCAGCCAGCGTACTGGCCAACACAATGAAACCACTCCCTGTTACCCCAGCAGCTCCCTTCGAAGTTACCATCAAAACGGCCATGATGCTCAACTGTTCTACCCAGGTAAGATCAATCTGAAAAACCTGTGTGAGGAATATAACTGCCATAGCTAGGTAAATAGAGGTTCCGTCGAGATTAAAAGAATACCCTGTAGGAATCACCAAACCAACCACCGACTTCTCACAGCCAATGTCTTCCATCTTCTTCATCATACTGGGCAATACAGATTCGGAGGAAGAGGTGCCCAAAACGATTAAAATTTCCTGACGGATATACTTCAGGTATTGCCACAAGCTAAATTTATAATAATAACAGATAGCATTTAGCACTACAAAAATAAAGAGGAAACAAGTGAGATAAACAGCACCCATCAGTTTCGCCATAGGGAGCAGGGTGCTTAGTCCATATTTTCCTACGCTATAAGCCATCCCACCAAACGCCCCCACAGGAGCCACCCGCATCACCACTTTCATCATATTAAACAATACCTTCGAAAGCTTATCAAAGCTCGACAACAATGACTTCCCCTTGTCGCCCATTTTACTCAAGCCATAACCAAAAAGGATAGCAAAGAATAAAATCTGAAGAATTTCTCCCTTACTAAACGCCTCAAAAATGTTTTTAGGGATAATATGGGCAATGAATTCCAGCCAGTTAATGTCTCCAGCCTGCTGAGTATAATTTTGCACATTCGCATGGTCATTTTGAGGCACATCGATCCCCTCCCCAGGCTTACTCACATTCGCCACTACCAAACCAATAGCAATGGCAAGCGTGGTCACAATTTCAAAGTACAACAACGCTTTTCCCCCCACACGTCCCACCTTTTTAATGTCTCCCATATGAGCAATCCCTAATACAATGGTAAAGAAGATAATGGGAGCGATCAGCATGCTGATCATATTAATGAAGCTTTTACTGATAATCTCCGCATGCAGGGCAAAACCCGGATAGAAAACACCCACCGCAATTCCTAACGCAATAGCCACCAATACCTGAAAAGTCAGGTTAGACAAGATCTTTTTCATTTTAATTCTGAATAGGGCAATGAAAATATTATATTTTTTTGAGTTCCTATACTGGTTTTGAGAATTGAATAAAAATGTATCAGCTTTAGATAAATAAAGTCAAATGAGTGCCGCCCCGCCTGAATGATCCGACCATTGCTTCAAAATTCGACCATTTTTTTCCTATAAATTCTCGTATCTTTACTGCGATGGGAAACAAACTTTTTTCTTCTTTATTACTTTTGCTTCTGTTCAGCATCTTGAGTGCATGTAAAAAAGGGGCTGTGGGAGGAGAATTTGTCAGCAATTACCTCGTTGGAAAGTGGGGTTCAAAATCTCTCATTGAAATCCATATAAAAAATGGAGATACCGTCGTTAATGACACTACAAGCTATACGGAAATAGACTCGCTCGTCTTTTTGTCGGATCATCGTTTTAGTTTCCTTGAACAAACGGGAACGTATGAGGTAGATGCATCAGGCGAAAATTTAAAATTGATCAGCACTCCTTCTCAGGAATGGCATATCAAGTACCTGCGAGTGTCGAGCATGTTACTCATTCAACAACGTGAGCGTACAGAAGGAATAGATCGTTATAGGGATTACCTGGAATGGCACTTATCCAAATAAACCCTTTTCTGTATTTCCCACGTTTCAGTTTGTTACCGCTGATCCCTTTACTTTTCCCAATTTTATAACGGAATTTTGGCATTTAGTTAAAGATATTCTTATCTTTAACTACCTTAAACCAAACGAACTATTTATGACCGTATATCACCTGTATAGCGAAAAAACGCTGCTGCAAAAAATTGCTGCGGGTGATGAATCTGCCTTTAAACACATTTTTGAGCTATACAAAACCAGGTTATATTCCTTTGTTATCAAGTTTATCCATTCAAAAGCCGATGCCGAAGAGATTGTACAAGACATCTTTCTTACGTTATGGCAACGCAGAAAAGATCTGACAGAAATTCAACATCCGAGATCTTACATCTACACCATGGCCAGACATAAAGTGTATCATGCCCTGAGTCAGGCCGCTAAGTCTGCCGAACTCAGACAGCAATTATGGGGATTGATGCAGGAAGAAAATTGCAATACCGACGATTTACTTCATAAAAAAGATAGTGAACGTCTCATTCAAACTGCCCTTTCTCATCTTTCTGCTCAGAAACAGGAAATTTTTGAGCTTAGTCGGGAGAAGGGACTTAGCCATGAGGAAATTGCATCTCAACTGCAACTTTCCAAAAGTCGGGTTAAAAATGTCATCGTTGAAACCTTAAAATACCTTCGTCAATACCTTTCTTCCCATCAGATTCATTTGTTTGTGTACCTTATCTGGGAATTATCCCGAGGTTAACTAACACAATCCATCCCCTCTAGGTAGAGTGTCCCGGCCAAACCATTGGCATCTTCCCCATTTACAGACCAGTTAATTTGCTAATAAAAGACGCATTAACTCCTGCGCTGCAATCACTCCCTTCTGGCGAAGTTCCGCACGAGGAGTATCATCTCCCACCTCATAAGTCAATGCTTCCGCTTTTAGCACCCTCCCCATCCAGCTTTTGGAAACATTTCCGCCATTGGGCGAAGGTTTCACAGAAGGCACAAAACCTGGAATGGCTTGTGACATGGCCTCAATCCAACGTTTTGTAAGGCCGGGCATGCTGGTTGTTTGTCCTGGTTGGTCTTCATTGGTATAAAGAACATCCTGATAAGTCGAATGAAAATCAATCCCGAAAGAAGTAACTGCTCCCTGATCTTCCAATTTCTTTAATAAGAAATCCCTCACTGCCCGCGTCTCAGGCTGTTTAAAGTCCTGCCAGTCGCGGTTGAGATCAACTCCAGCGAGGCTGTGCCTCCAGTAACCCAGATCTACTCCATCCGGATTAATAAATGGGATCACCACCAACTCGTATTTCTTCCTGAATTGCTTAGACAATTCAGATTGGTCAAGAATTTTTTCTACAAAAGCCTGCATCGCCATGTAGCCTGTGACTTCCGGAGGATGCTGACGGCTTAATACCACGACTAATTTTTTGCCATTACTTCCTCCAGTGGAAAATGCAGTGATCGGCTTCCCCCCTAGGCTATGGCCAATTATTTCCGTTCTTATCAGTTTAGCCGGCAATTTTTTCAACCATTCTCCCTGTTCACGACTACTCATTACTTCCTGTGCCGCCACCAATATGGTGTCCACACTTTGAAGAGCGAAAGTAAGCGACTTTTCGTTGGCAGCTACCTTTGTCCCTTCCACCGGAATCCATTCATCCCCGTGTTTGATTTTGGGAGAATAGCGATGTTTGGACACAGGATAATCCAATCGAATTTGCAATCGTTTCTGTCCTTTTCCATACACCTTAAAAGCATACCAGGGACTCGGGTTGATTGGTTCATTTTCCGGCAAAATTTTTATGGAGAAACTACTGTCATTTTCCTGAACAACCTCATTCATTCTGGCTCCGGCAAAATTATTTTTAAAAACCACCGTTCCGGAGTTAAAGCTAAACACCCCTTTAACAGAACCAACTTCTGCGCGGCCCGAATGCAGCTTCTTTGTACAGCTTAGTAGCAGTAATCCTCCCAAGCCCAGGAAAAAAAAGAATTTAGTTCGCACAATGACCATCATACGTATCAATCTTAAATAAACAGACAAAATAATCCCGGGAAATTTCCGGGGATTACCATCATCACTTAGGGGTTTTGATCCTCCGGACCTATTTTAGTATTTACATCAATTTCATCCTGAGGAATCTTATATTCCCATAAATTATTTTTCGAAGGACGGTCTTTAAACAAAGTATAGGCAATGTCCAGGTAAGTAACGGATGTGCTTACCCTGGGATTATCCATTCCGTTCCGATCCATATCACTATCTGTGCGCTTCAGATCAAAAAAGCGAAATCCTTCTCCCCAGAGTTCGATACGACGTTGAACCATGATTTCTTCAATCAATTCCGCACCAGTCTTCGTTGACAACACATAAGAAGGATTTCGATTAACCGCCAGTTGGTACAAAACGGCTGCTGCTGCTGCATCCTGTCCGCCTGACCGCGCACGTGCCTCCGCTTCAATTAAGAACAATTCTGCTGTTCTCATCAGCGGGATATCACCTGATCGACTATTGATATCAGGGACCCTGAACTTCCGGTGCATATATTTAATAATCTTCGAAGTAGAAGCTGTAGCACCCGTATTTACATCTATCGCCCCTGTAAAATTCACTTTTTCCGAAGCAGTTCCATCCCACCACACCTTCTTGCGAATATCTGTGTTTGCGATTTTCGCATATAGCGTTGAATTGATCATTTTAGGCTCGAGTCGGTTCCAGGAAGAATTGAAATTCGTCGACATATATGAATAAAAAGACCCATAGGTAGGCACCTGATCAGATAGTTGGTTAACTGCCCATAACCATTCTTTATTACTCATATTAGTAAAGCCATCCAGGTATTCCACATTACTCATAAGAGTTTGTCCCGTACGAGCTTCGTTGGCATATTTGGCGGCATTTGGCCAGTCTTGCATGGTTAGGGCTACTCTTGCCCGAATTCCTTTCGCTACAGTGCTATTTATATGCGTTTTATACGCTGGTGCTGCAGCGGCACCAAGCAAACGAATTGCTTCTTCAAGATCTTCCGTTACTTGCTTATATACCTCCTCAACAGAAGCCCTTGGCTGATCGTCCCCTTTATCCGTAATCATCACAGGAATTCCCGGCTGCGTATTTTGCTTACCACCCTCATAACGTTTCCCATACAATTGAACCAATTGAAAATGTGCCCAGGCCCTGATGGCCAATGCCTCTCCCTTAATCATGTTTTTCTCTGATTCTCCTCCCTCAACAGCATCTATATTAGCTACAATCATATTTGCATTACTGATCACGCGGTAATACAACAGATAAGGATAAGCTGCCAATGAACTGGAAGCACTTCGGTGATCTACCCAACGTAAAGCAGGTTTAAAATAACTATAGGTATTTCCCGACCAGACCAAGTCTTCTCCCATCGCATCCATATTGATTATCATAGCTCCATGGCCATCCTGCGACTGATTAGAAATTTGAAGGTAGAGTAACCGATACATTCCATTTAAAGCAAGTTTTGCATTGGAAATGGATTCAAACACACTTGTCTGAGCAACTTTATCGGTAGGAAACGTTTCCAAAAAATCCTTTTTACAAGAGAATAAGGTCAATATGATCAAAAAAACACCACTTGTTTTTCTTATATTTTTCATGAGATCATCAATTAAAAGTTAACATTTAAACCAAGAGAGATAATACGGGTAGGCGCATAGGTGTAAGAGGTGTTCCCATTATAAGCCTGTGATGGATCAAAACCTTTGCGGGCCGATTTCATAAACAAATTCTCACCCGTGAGGTATACTCTAGCTGAACGAACATCCAGTTTCTTAGTAAACGAAGCCGGCAAAATATAGGTTAGGTTGGCTGAACGCAGATTTAAATAAGAAGCATCCATTAACCAACGATCACTGTCATACATGGTGGTTCCTAAGGTTCGCTTAGGAACATTTGTCTGTTGACCGGGTGTTTGCCATCTTTTCAATGCATCCACATGTAGTGCACGCCCGTAAGTTCCATTATACATTAAAGACTGGTAATCATTATCCATTGAAACGCCTCCCACCTGATAAATAAAGCGTACATCCAGGCTGAAGTTTTTATAACTAAACGTATTATTAATGCTTCCGAAGAAATCTGGAATAGCACTTCCTGCATAATGATAGGCGGCATTGGTGCCTGCAGTAGTTACAACAGTTCCATCCGGCATTGTTTTTGTATTAGTAGCAGTGGCATTGGCAACAAACAGCTCAGCGCCTGTGTCTGGATCTACCCCATACCAATCCCTTAGCCAATAATCGTAACGTGACTTACCCACAATGTACCGTTTTGTTCCGTCAATGTATTCGTCAAATGGAAGCTTCGCTATTTTATTAGTCAAAGTGGTCCAGTTAATGCCTAAATTCCATTTGAATTGATCGTTTCTCACCGGCACAAAATCCAATTGAACTTCAATCCCACGATTGTAAAGACTACCGAAATTTCTGTTTTGTGAGGTCAAACCCGAAGAAATCGCTAAAGGAACTTTAAAAAGCAGGTTATCGGTATAGCGATTAAAATATTCTACACTTCCTGAAATCCGGTTCTTTAATACCCCAAATTCCAACGCAATGTCCATGTTATTGTTCGATTCCCATTGGATTTCATCGTTTCCTAACACCAAACTTTGCTTCACACCGGCCTCCGTTCCATTTTTATACCCGGTATCATAAAAAGTCTGGTAAAGGTAATAGCCCCCTAAATCGTCCGATCCAACTTGTCCGTAGGATCCTCTCAACTTCAGGTTATTCATCCATTTAACATTGAAAAATTTTTCCTTGTTAATCTGCCATCCCGCACCTACTGACCAGAAGTAACCCCAACGATTATCGGAAGAAAATTTAGAAGAGCCGTCTGTACGAAAAGAGGCCGAAGCAAAATAGCGACCGTCATACTCATATTGTGCGCGACTTAAATAGGATTCGATTCGATAATTATCTTCATACGAGGATAAAGAAAGGATATTGGCGAAATTTCTCAACTCCGTAGAGCCACTCACAATCTGTCCTGAAGCACTTCCATAAGAATAGTTGTAACGGTATTGATAAGCTTCATGTCCGGCAAGAAGATCGAGCTGGTGACGGCCAAAATTTTTGTTGTAATTGAGAAGCTGGTTTAAATTAATGGTTCTTGAGCCCGAAATAGTTCTATTGCTTCTTCCGCCGGAAGTCATTCCATCCCCAATTAAGGGGCTATCGAACACGTTAAACTTGTAATTATTGATATCTAAACTGACGTTTGCTGTAAATTTTAACCCCTTAAGCAATTGCATTTCCACATAAGATCTTCCGCTCAGGAAATTTCTTTCAGTAAAGTTGTCGTTATAAGTAGTTTCAGCCAGCACATTTCTTCCAGGCGCAATGGGACGTGTATATCCGGGGTCAAACACCTTCTTCCCTTCACTGTCATAAACATAATTCCCTTGGGCATCGTGTTCGTGAACAGGATAAATCGGCCCGAAAATCAGGTCGGTATAAAAAGGATTTTCCCAGATACCGCTGTCCTCATTTCCTACCCTGGTTTTTTGAAAAGAGGTGGATAAGTTAAGTCCTGTTTTCAACCATTTCTTTAGCTCAGAGTTTAAATTGATTCTACCGCTAAAACGGTTAAAATCGGTTAAGATGGAGTAACCTTCATCTTTCAGATAACCTAGGGAAGCATAAAAATCAGATTTATTCGACCCGCCCCTGTAGCTAAGGTTATATTCACTTCGGATTCCTGTTTCACGAATGGCATTTCTCCAGTCAAGATCTTCTGGGTATAGCAATCTTGCGGCGGGATTAATGGTACCGTCCGTTCTTACAATCTGGTTTCCTTCCACATTAAACGGGTTGTAAACCAATGCTCCGGCAATTCCGGCGGTGGCTGCATCATTGGCCGCTTGCAGACTTGACCCGTTGTTCACCAGGTTATTTCGCATGGATTCCCATAATAAAGGATAATATTGATACGCATCCACTTTATCGTAATCTGCCAAACCCCTAGAGTTTAGACCCTGCGTAGCACGTAACTGTAGACTTGGATCATTGTTTTTTCCCCGTTTCGTAGTGATGATGATCACACCATTTGCGGCTCTGGAGCCATAAAGAGCGGATGCTGAGGCATCTTTCAATACCGAGATACTTTCGATATCATCCGGATTGATGTTATTAAGAGCGGCCTCATAAGGAGCCCCGTCAACCACATACAGAGGATCTACTCCGCCATTAATGCTTCCAAATCCCCGGATTCGTATAGCGGGCCCCGTCCCGGGCTGTCCACTTCCTGTGGTGGTTTGAATACCGGGTGCAGCACCTACCAGAGCGGTATTCACATGAGCAATCTGACGTTTCTCCATGTCCACTGCACTGATGGTGGAAACAGAGTTGGTTAATGCTCCCTTTCGAATAGTTCCATATGCCTGGATCACCACCTGGTCGAGTGCCTTATCTTCCATTTCCATCTGAATAGCTACTTGACTTTGGTTCGCAACATTGATTTCTTTCGTGGCATATCCTAAAAAACTCACCTGAATAACTTGGTAGCCCTCCGGCAAACTCAGTCTGAATTTTCCTTCTCCATCAGAGACCGTTCCCAAATCGGTTCCTTTAATTCGGATGGAAACTCCTGGAAGAGGTGCACCATTCTCTTTGTCGATGATGGTTCCCTGAATCACTTTATCTATTGCTCCTCTCCTCACTGGCTTCATTTGGACGATGATCGTTTTATCCTCGATGCTATAGTGGAGCGGCTGGTTACTAAAGATCGTTTTTAGCAAAGGTTCCAAATCTGTACTCTTTACATCAATGGTGACAGGTTGCGCATTTTCCAGCACCTGATTATTGTAGATAAAATAATAACCAGTCTGTTTTCTCAATTCTTTAAAAATCTGCTTCAGACCGGTATTGTTCACTTTTAATGTGACCTTCTGCGCATGTGTACTGGCACCAACCTGGAGGCATATACTAAATACAAATAAGGCAATAAATTTCATTACGAGTAAGACCTTTTTGAAATCACTTGTTTGGACTGGACGCCTTTTCCGAAGCTTACGGGGCGCCATTTGAGATTGTATACAATCTTTCATAAATTTGTTTAGTTTGGGTTATAAGGTAAGTTGATTTTTGTATCCCGAATTAACACTGCCTGCAAGCAGTAACGAACTCTTTCCGGCTGCAACCGGAAGGAGTTTTTTGAATTAACTTTTTATCATAAGCAATTTCATTTATTAGTTTTCACTTCAATCATTTTATCACGGATTTCAAAAGAAACACCTCCTGCCTGCTGCAACAGACCTAAGAGTTTCGATACATTCGTATTCCGTCGAATTACACCGGTGAATTTATCTTTAGGGATATTTTGTTGATTATAAACGACATCGACATCGTACCATCGTTCGATACGGCGCATTACTTCCGGGACTGAGGCATCCTCAAAAATAAACAGCCCATTTTTCCAGTCGACGGCCTGATCCACGTCCACAGTGCGCAAGGTAATGTGACTGCTGTTAGGTTGAAAAACGGCCTGCTGACCCGGGGTCAACACCTGCGCTGCCCCCCCATTGCTGATCTTCACTGAACCTTCTACTAAAGTCACTGTATGATTTGCTTCATTCGTGTAGCTCATCACATTAAAGTGGGTGCCAAGTACTTCGATCAGTGCATTCCCTGTCCTAACTTTAAATGGTTTTGACTTATCGGAAGCCACTTCAAAATACACCTCTCCTGTCACTTCAACCTCTCGTTCCTTTCCTGTAAATAGCGTGGGAAAACGAATCGATGATTCTGCATTTAACCAAATCTCACTTTTATCAGGTAAGATTAAACGGTATTGTCCGCCACGGGGAGTATGGATGCTATTGTATAAAACTTCAGTTGAGGATGCTTTTCCCGTGGATTGATATATGACCCTTCCATTAGCTGTTTGAACAGCTGTCGCTCCCTGATAGGCCAGCGTACCCTCATGTTCATTATCCAGTACGATCTCTGTTCCATCATCTAGCTTTAGAAATGCCTTATCCGTTCCTGGTCGTAAATCTTTAAATACGACAGCTGCCATTTCCTGAGCCACAGGATGTTCCTGATGACGAATAAAAAAGAAAGTTATTCCAAGGAAGGTCAACACTGAGACCGCAGCAATGGCTAGGTATGAACGAAAAAAAGGAGATAAAAAAGATCGTCCTCCCATTTTTTCGGCAGGTGTATGAATTACCTGCTGATACATTAAATCCCAGTCGATGTGATGTGCTTCCGCATCCGGAAGTTGGATTTTATCTGCTCCTTTCAGGTAGTTCAGTACTTCTTCTCTATATGCAGGATCCTCTATATACGAAAAAAGCGCTTTAAACTCTTCTTCCGATATGGATTTCGACACATATTTATCTAATAAATCGGCAATCCGTTGCTGATGTTTCTCCATTTCTATTAATTACTTCCTCTATATAGAGTGGTTTTTAAATAGAAAGGACCGTCAAAAAGATTTTTTTTTCAAAAAAAAACTCAAAAACAAAAAAACAAACTCATAATCAACACATTAAAAAAACCATCATTAAATTTACTTGTCAGGCTAAATGATATCTTCATTAATTCAAAACATGAATTCTGGAGATCAATTTTTGAGAGACACTTATGTAAATATTCAGGGTGGAATGAAATTTTATGGGTAATTTCAGTTATTTAAAGGCCTGAGTTTTCTTCCTGGGATCCGAGAATTTCCCGTCCAAATCGATCACAAGCGTTTTTCCGACTGGAGTCTTTAATTTTAGCCAGGAAGCAATCACCACAGGACTATTTAGAAAATTGCTTTTGCCTGTTTTAAATTCGCAAGCGTTCAGGATAGATACGGGGTAGGCCTTGGTTTTATGTAGGCCCAAAATAGACCAGGTTTTAATTCTGACACAATTCCCTTCTTGTATTATACTTAATACATAACGTCCGCTTAACCAAATCATACAGCTCAGCATGGCACTTCCGGCAGCCATAAAAAACAACGTCCATCCTGCGGCCGTCTCTAATGAGCGGAACTCCGCAAGATACCCTTCAAGATCATGAAAAATCATCCAGAGTACAAAAATGGCAAGCGCAATGGTCACTAAACTCACTAAATGAAGTGTAGTGCTACGGAAATTCTCATACAAGGTTGTATGCGCCTTCATTATTTATTTAACTTTTTAAATGCCCGTCACTCTTTGAATAATCCAAGGGGATATCACAATCATAGACAGAAGAAAGCCTATGAGCAATAACAGAGGAATCAGCACATTTCTCTTCCTTCCGTCTTTTCGAACAATCCGCCAGAGAAAGAAGGATGCCAAGCCTGATGGATAAGCAATGAATAATGCAATCCAATAAATCCAGAAAATGCCTGTCAGGAGAAAGACCAATGCGAACATCAAGGCTGCAAAAAAGAGGAGTTCATTTTTTCGGAGACGCATGTTCTGTCATTTTAGCAATTATTTTCATTTTATTTCCTTCCCCTCCCTATTAATGTAGAACGCCCTGCCATTGTATTCCACTTTTGCTTTTCCTTTTTCAAAATCTTCCACCAAACGAAAGTGAATCGGGGTTACGTCTTTCCCTGCCTTGTCTATAAATCCCCAAAGTTCATTTTTACCAACCCCTATCATCCCTTCTTTACACCACATCACCAAGTCGTATTGATAGGGAATCACCAGCTTCCCTGTCTTGTCTATAAATCCCCATTTTCCATTCTTCATTACTCCACAAATTTCTTCACTAAAAACGTCTGTTTGGTCATAATCAGCGGCAATCGCTTCGGTTCCTCTCCGATCTATAAACATCCATTTCACACCCTTTAAAACCGGAGCCAGTTGTTCCGAGAAGGAAAGCGTTCCTTCGTATTGAAAAGGGATCACTGTCTCGTTGTACTTATTTATAAACCCCCACTTCCCATCACGTTGAGCCGCTGCCAGACCTTCTGAAAATTCTTCAAGTGCATCGTATTCGAGCGGAATGAGCGCGCTGTCCCTTTTATTGATAAATCCCCATTTTTCATTTATCTGCACTTTTGCCAGGCCATCTTTAAAATCCCAGGCGACATGATATTTCAGTGGAATCTTTTCCTTTCCCGTGCTGTCTAAAAAACCGTACAAACGATTTTCAAAAAGGGAGCCGGTGTAGGCTACAGCCAGACCTTCTGAAAAAGCATTGATAAACTCATACTTAGGTAGCAAAATGACGGCACCAACAGTTGATTTAAGTCCATACAGATCATTACTACCCAGAAAGGCAACAGGAGTTTGGGCAAGGCTGTTACTTACCAAAAGCAAGCGAAACATTCCCATAAAAATTACGCAGTTTAGTATTTGCTTCTTCATCTTGGTTTCTATTTCTAATAGAGTGTATGAGCAAGTGTCTTGCTTTAAATCGACTAATTACCAGGCCGCCTTCTTAAAAAATTCTTCGGCCTGTTTATTACCCATCTGAATGGCTTTTTGCAGGTATTCCTTAGCTTGTTTGTCTTCTTTTTTCTGATAGTAAATGAGTCCAAGCAAATAGAGTGCAGAGTCCTCCCCCATAACAGCCGCCCGCTGAAACCATTTTTCGGCCTCAACGACGTCTTTAACTACTCCCTGACCTTTAAAATAAATGATCCCCACATTGGTTGTTCCTAAAGCACTTCCCTTTTCAGCCGCCTTCTTATACGAGATTAAAGCATCTGTAAAATTATTTTCTTTAGAAAGCCGGTTCCCTTGTTCATTCTCTTCCGCGCCGTTAATCTTTGCCAATTGCCTACCCTGTTCCCTAAGAAGTTGCAACAAGCTCTTCGCCTCTATATGCCCTTTCTCTGCGGCTTTTTCATACCATTTAATTGATTCCGCATAGTTCTTTTCTACACCCTCTCCGTTGTAATACATCGCCCCAATATGAAACATTGCCGCGGCATGGCCTTTGCCGGACGCTGCGATGTACCATTGCATGGCTTCCGTATATTTTTTAGCCTGATAGGCGGCGGTCCCCCTTCCGTTCTCCATGTTTCCTCCATCCTTATCGTCCATTTGAGCGATTAACTTCAGTGCATTTCTGGAAGATTCATACCCCTTTTCGACCGCTTTTTGAAACCATAACTTGGCTTCAGCGACATTTTTTGTCATCCCTTGACCGTAATAGTACATCACTCCGATATTATGCATCGCCTCTGCTTCTCCGTTTTCGGCGGCCTTCTTAAATTGATGTAAAGCTTCGGCATAATTTTGCGTCACCCCTTTTCCTTCATGGTACATTGTTCCTAAATTATACATCGATTTTGGATTTCCCTTACTGGCTGCCTGTTGATACCAGCCCAGCGCCTCCGAGTAGTCTTCCTTAAACCCTTTCCCCTGCGAATACAATAATCCTATATTGTGCATGGCTTTATCATTGCCCTTTGCAGCAGCCTTTTTATACCAATTCATTGCTTCCTCGTAGCTTTTTGCATCGTCGGCAGCCAGCCCTTTATTTAGTTCTGTTGTACCGTCTATAGCTCGCAACTGTAGCTCTTTCAAAGCTGTTTTAGCACCTTCATATCCCTTATCCGCTGCTTTTTGAAACCATGATTTAGCTTCCGTTTCATTTTTTTCTACTCCATGTCCCATGTAGTACATAGTACCCACGTAATAGGTGGCTTGTGCATTATTTCTTTCGGCAGCCTGCTTATACCAGTTCATTGCTTCCACATAGTTTTGCGGCACTCCTTTCCCGTTAAAATAGAGTACCCCCATATTCAAAAATGCCGATGAATACGCCTTCTCAGCAGCTTTCTTATACCAGTACATTGCCTCGATATAATTCTTTACTTGGTCATATTGATACCCTTTTCGAAATTCTGCTTCGCCATTATCCAGGGGAACTTTATTTCCGATGTGCTGAGTGACCGCATCTCCTTTTAGCCTGTTGGCAAGTCTGCTTTTCTCCCACGAGCCAATCAAACCTGTTCCAAATTGAGGAAGAGATGAAGGATATACCGGAGCAGCTGTTTGATTGTATCGAGCATTATAAACAGCCGTCAGGTAATTGGACATGGGCTGAAACATTGCTTTTTCATTTTCATTTAACCATATTTTAGCCAATTCGACATTCTCAGCGGCATTGGGTATTTTCACGAAAAACATAAGCCCTGCATGAAAATCATAATCGAGGTATTGCCGTAGAAAGGAATAAGTTTCTTTTCTGGTAGTCTCTTTATCTACCTCTTTCATTCTTGCGTAATAAAAATCCACCAATGCTTTCCCCTTTTCGGCGGATTTCGATTCACTATTCACTTGGTTTTCCAATTGTTTAATACGCATGTAGTAGTCTTGCAAAGCCTGCGCATGCAACTCGACACAGAATAACCAAAGAACAATGATGATCATGCTCTTTTTCATATTTCTTAATTTTATAATCTCTTCCATTTAGCACGGGCGAGCTTCTCGCTCATCTTAATTCCTAAGCGAGCTTTCCACAGATAAAGCCTGCCGGTTTCCTGCCTCCGCAGCTTTTCGAATCCACCTGCTTCCTTCCTTTTCGTCCAATTTGGTAGCCGTACCGGTGAAATAATACATTCCTAACAGATACATTGCATCAGGATGGCAGAGCTGGGCCGACAATTGCAGTTCCGAAAAAGCAAGGTTAAATTTTTTATTTGCCTGTGCCTCCATCGCTTTCTGATAATGAACGATGCTTTGAGCGGAAATACGGACCAATACACCTGTCACAGCGTGTTCTCCACCTTCCCGAACATGTAGGGTATCCTGGTGTATTCGTTTTATCCATAACATTACAGGCTTTTCGAACTGGGCAGTTCTCCATAGAATCTGCCCTGTTGCTTCTTCCAAAAGATATGTTCCCGAAACATTTTGGCGGACACTGGAATAATAAAGGCTGTCTTTTTTAAAAGTATATCTTTTCTGCTTTTCCCCAGAACTGATCTCCTTTTCGAAAAGGGAATTAAGACGCCATTCCCCCCTAAGCTCTCTGTGGTTAAGTTGTGCCCAACAGCCATGCATGCATAAAAGGCCAATGATTAAAAAGGTAATTCTCATTTTATTGTTTTAATTCAACTTCTGTGTTTTGTCTTGCATGGGGCAATACATACTTCGGGATGTCTCCTCCAATTTTCCTAGGCAAATTGACAACAAAAGACATTCTTAGATAGGACCAGGCGGCTATTAATAACAGGCCTATACCTACTAATTTCCCCTGTAGGGGTAAAAAAAGTGACAACCAGCATAAAGTGAATACTGAAATCAATAGGAGTATCAGGTTGCCATAAAATGCCTGGGTAGTTTGTCCAGAATATAGTTTACAATTAGGGTTTTCTTTTCTCAGCAGGGCCAACAGGGCCTTTATGAAGGCGGTATAAGTCTCAGCCTGATCAGTGAATTTGGAAAAATCAACATAACTCGTAGAAAGAATGTCTGAGATGCCAAGCGTAGATTTTATCCTACACCTATAATTATTGTGTCGGTAACGATGATATGGCTGAAACTGAAGCCTCACAAAGGTTATGCTTTTATAAGGGATCAGGTATTGATGTCCCTCCGGATGGCTTTCATATAACAGCCCCTGGGCAGTGATGGTCCATGTACATGGTTTCTCAAAAGCGGATTTTCTAAAAGTATAGTTCATTCTTAATTTATCGTTGACGATCCACTAAGGGAATGGCTTGATTGCCTAATGACCTTCCGCAACAAGTGCAATTCTTCGTTTGGGAGAAACTAAGCGTGGTGGGTACCGAGGTGATCGTTATGATTTTTTCCCAGCTGATATATCCTGTAGACCCCGCTTCATCACTTTTCCCTGTTTTGCTAATGATTGCAGAGGGAGGAGAAGTCGTTTGACTTGTATAGGGACGATCGTCATAGACCCGACATACCTGATTTTCCGGGGAGCGTCCCATTATCACCCCAATATGGAGGTTGTCTGGGCCGTTATTCCAGTGTATTTCCCTTTCCTCTATCTTCCTCATTATGTACTTTGAACCACTGTAGGAGAAGATTTTTTCAAATAAGAAATGAGGATCATTCCTCCTATTACTCATGAAATCTCCCCATATCAGGCGTCTATGATCGTTCAGTTTTACAATTTGGCAAAACATATTTTCATTCAGCCTCGAGCTTGTTCGTAACAGACAGACACTGTACTTTCCAAACACATCTGTAGGGTACGTATGCGCTATTTCTTTGGGCTTATTTTTTGAGGATATCATGGGGTGACCGATGGGGATGGAGGGGTTTTATCAAACAGTGTTTTTAAAAAGAGAAAGGGCAATACAACCAATGCCGATGCCCATAAATTATTTATTCGAAATTGAGGAACCACTGCAAGCTGCAACAAGGCACCCATAATAATAGAAATATGCAGAATGAGATGTCGTCTATTGAAAATGAGCAGCTGCAACCCTTGAGTCTTCTCTTTGAAACGAACATACATATAGCCCGTCAGGAACAAGAACATATTGGCATTAAAATACCAATTATGAAAGAATAAAATCTGCATATTCGTTGTTGTAAGTTCCCGATTCCCCCAGTTCAACAAGACCCCAAATAACAAGATGATAAAAACCACATAAATAAAAAGGATAAAAAAACTACCAAAAGCTATTTTCATAAACTCAACTTTCTCACGCACACCTTTCTTTTTCTGAAAGAGGTAGACAAAATCGACGAATGTTCGTATCAATTCCTGGAACCAGAACAAATACACCATATAGAATACCGTCACCTGTCCGCCCGCTACCCCAAGAAAGGTGAAGAGCAATAAAATTAGTGTTTGGCTCCCCTGAAAATTACGAGGCTCCATAAAAGAAAGTGCATACTGTTTTAATGGGTCAGGCATCTTATTTCACTAATTGATTTATAATTAGCAAAATTTAAAAACGGCCTTGTGGTCCGCAATACGAGGAACTGCGTATTTTTAAGATAGATTGAATGATACAGATAAAAAAATTGAGATGCTTTTATCCCTCGCCATAGAAGACGAAATGTTGAGCCGGTCTGTATTAAGCTTCTTTGCTAGCTCGTTCACACGCAGGGTATATTTAAACAGGAACATACTGGATTTTCAAAATGAAACGACCATTTATTGCGTATGAGAGAGGGAGTTGTCGGGTGCTAAATCATCATCCCGGTGTATCCCTGTAGAAGAAAATTGGAGATCAAACAATCGTTTATAATAACCCTTCAGTTTTAAGAGTGTTTGATGATTGCCCATTTCCATGATTCTTCCTTTTTCAAGTACAATGATCATATCTGCTTTTTGGATGGTAGACAAACGATGTGCGATCACAATCGAAGTTCGACCTTCCATCAATTTCGTAATGGCACTTTGGATAAGGACCTCCGTTTCGGTATCTACGGAAGAAGTCGCCTCATCCAATACCAGAATAGCAGGTTTATACACCATGGCGCGAATGAAGGAGATTAACTGGGCCTGTCCGGAAGATAAGGTAGCTCCTCTCTCCATGACATTGTATTCATAAGCTCCCGGCAAGCGCATGATAAAGTCATGAGCCCCCACTTTTTTTGCTGCTTCCACTACCTCCTCCATAGAAATGTCAGGATGATGGAGGGTGATGTTATTGAAAATGGTATCAGAGAAAAGAAACACATCCTGTAACACTGTTGCGATGTGCCCTCGGAGGTTTTGCAACTCGTAGGTATAAATATCCCGACCATCAATTTCGATTGTTCCCTTTTGGATGTTATAAAAACGATTTAGTAGATTAATAACGGATGATTTACCTGCTCCTGTGGCCCCTACTAAGGCAACGGTTTGCCCTGATTTTACGTCAAAAGAAAGATCTTTTAACACGTACTGTTCTTCCTCAACCGGTATCTGATCCTGCTCATAGCTAAACCAGACATGTTTAAAGGTGATTGCTCCTTTCAATTGAGCAGGGGCTTCTATTCCCTCATTTGGTGTGACTTGCTGTGTATCGAGTACTTTAAATACTCTTTCAGCTCCCACCATCCCCATTTGCAGGGTATTAAATTTATCTGCAAGTTCCCGGATAGGTCTGAAAAGCATGTTCAAAAACAAAATAAAAGAGGTAATCGTTCCCGGTTGTACTTCGAGGGGTTTTGCCAGAATACTTTTCGAACCGTACCAAATCAACAATCCTAGGGAACAGGCAGAGATCAGTTCCACTACCGGGAAAAAAATGGAATAATACCAGTTTGAACGAATGTTCGCATCCCGGTAACGGGAATTAATGTGTTCAAATTTTCGATATTCCTGACGTTCACGCGCAAAATATTGAATAATTGCCATTCCACTGATATGCTCCTGCAAATACGTATTCAGGTTAGACACTTCTGTCCGAACCTCCTGGAACGCGCCCTTTATGGCTTTTTGAAAGATCCGGGTAGCCAACAATAAAAAAGGAATGGGCAAGAGTACCACCAGCGTAAGCTCCCAATCGATGTACCACATCACTCCAATAATGACTATCACCTGTAATAAATCCCCAATCATGGCAATCAATCCTTCGGAGAAAATATCCGCAATCGTCTCCATATCCGATACCGTACGCGTGATCAATTGTCCGATCGGAGTCTGATCAAAATACTTTAATCTTAGACGGGTAATATGATTAAAAACATTGATTCGTAAATCGCGAATGGCGGATTGACCTAATCGATTAGTGCTTAGCGTCTGATTGTATTGAATGACCACCTGAAGCAGCAGCAGTCCCAACATGACAAAAGTCATCTTCACCAACCCATCAAAGTCGTTCAGCAAAACAAAATGATCAATGGTATACCCGATTAACCAGGGTCTGAGGGGGCTAATCGCTGCTAATAATACTGTGAAGGAAACTGCCCATGCGAAAGTGGTCTTGTAGGGTTTTACATAAGCAAAAACCCTTTTTAGCAACCCTATATTAAAAGAATCTCCCGTGATTTCTGCCATTGCATTTTATTTACATTTCTCCAGATTAAAAAGCCCCTCCGGATACCGAACCTCTGACAAATACAAGCCACAGGCAGGTACCGATTGCCCCGCTTTTCCTCTATTTTTACTTTCGATAATGGCGCTTAAGTCCCGCGCTTGGATTTCTCCCTTTCCTACCTGAATGAGTGTTCCCATGATTGCCCTGACCATGTTCCTTAAAAAACGGTCTGCGGTAATATGAAATACCCATGATCCATCTTCAGTGACCTTGAAGAGTGCTTCACTGATTTTGCAATTATTGGTAAATGTTTGCGTATGTGCTTTACTAAAGCTGGAGAAGTCTGTATGCAATAGGAGCAGGGCGGCGGCGGCATTCATTTCCTCCATTTGCAGGGGAGCTTTATGAAGCCAAGAACGGTTTGTTTTAAAAGGATTTTTTTCGAAATGGAGGTGATACTTATATGAACGCGAAACTGCGTCAAACCGCGCGTGTGATTCGGGATGTACCTCAAAAATCCGGTGGACCGCAATGCTGTAAGGCAACAAGGCATTGATACCGGTCAAAGCCCCCGGAACATTTTCAGAAAAAGGAGGAAACAAATCGAAATGTGCAAAAAACTGAAGTGCATGAACACCACTATCTGTACGACCACACCCTACCGTTTCTACTTTTTGACGAAAAAAAGTAGTCAGTGCCCGATCCAGGCATAACTGAACCGTGGAGGCGTTAGGTTGTACCTGCCATCCATGATAGGGCGTCCCATCGTAACTAATTTCTATAAAATATCTTTTCTGAAGCACGTGAATGCAAAAGTACCTTTTTATCTCCATTTCATTCACATTCCCTCACATTAATTTATCTACAGAAATGCTCCTTCAGCACTCAAAATTGACCTGTCCTCACTACTTTTACTAACATTTTTATTAAGTTTGTCTGCAATCAAAAACTTATATGATACAACGAGTTCAATCCATATGGCTGCTAGCTGCCGCCTTTAGTTTATTATTGTTACTTTTTATCCCGATACTAGGCAGCACTCTTCAAGAAAGTGAATACCGCTTGCTGGTAAGTGGTTTGCATCAAAAAACCGGCACAATGAGCAGTGTACTTGAACATTATACAGGGCTCTACATCTATACCATTCTGGTCTCTTTAGGTTGTTTTTTAAACGTTTTTAATTATAGAAATCGGGGACTTCAGAAAAAAATTATCTACCTCCTTATTCTCTTAATCATAGGCCTTTCTTTTTGGGCAAGCCGTTATGCCGGAAACATTCCGGGAGGAATAGAAAATGCTCGTTATGATGTCGGCCTTATTCTTCCGGTACTGGCTATTGTGTGCTGCCTGCTTGCCGCAAAAGGCATTACAAAAGACGAGCAGCTTATCCGTTCGGCAGACCGCTTGCGCTAATGACCGATTTTGAGCTACAACTGGTCAAAACAGATTCAGGAAACACTGATTTTCAAGGTTTGATTCAGTCGCTGGATCATTTCCTGGCAATCACAGACGGGGAAGAACATGCCTTCTATTCTCAATTCAACAAAACCACTCACATTCATCATGTGATTGTGGCTTATTGGAAGGGCATTGCAGTAGGATGTGGGGCCATTAAAGCCTTCGATCAGGAAAGCATGGAAGTAAAAAGGATGTATACCGAAACCGCTTACCGGCAAAAAGGGATTGCAGCGGCGGTATTAAACCAACTGGAGACCTGGGCTAAGGAAATGGGTTACTCCTTTTGTGTCCTTGAAACAGGAAAACGGCAGTTAGAAGCCGTCTCTTTCTATCCAAAACAAGGATACGGAACGATCGAAAATTATGGGCCGTATGTAGGCGCAGAAAACAGCATCTGCTTTCGAAAACGACTTTGACCGATTGATTGGCAACCCGTTCATTTTGGTCTATCTGCTGAAGAGTTGTTGCATTTATCAGAAGTCATGCACCTGTCCACCTCCTAGTTTCCGGACAGGTTATTTCCTTTGAATCAGACAATTATTTCTCTAACAATGCAGAAATAATAAAAAATAGTCGTATCTTTGCACCTCAATTTTTTAAAACATCAAGATGATAAACCCATTTAGTAAATTGGGGATAAGTGATGACGTTGTTAATGCCATAAAAGAGCTGGGTTTTGAGAACCCGACGCCCATCCAGGAACAAGCCGTTCCTGTTCTGTTAGAAGGCAGTAATGACTTTGTTGGTTTGGCCCAAACAGGAACAGGAAAAACAGCCGCTTTCGGATTACCACTGTTAGAATTAATCGACTTTAGAAGCAATCGCCCTCAGGCATTGATTTTATGCCCTACCAGGGAACTATGCCTACAGATTGCAAACGACATCAGGAATTTCTCCAAGAACACCCCAAATGCCCATATTGTGGCAGTATATGGTGGTGCGAACATTATGCAACAACTCCGTGAAATAAGAAACGGAGTACAGATTGTAGTGGCCACGCCCGGCCGTATGTTAGATATAATTGGCCGGAAGGCCATCGACTTTTCTCAGGTACAATACGTTGTACTTGACGAGGCCGACGAAATGTTGAACATGGGCTTCCAGGAAGACATCAATGACATCCTGTCGACAACGCCAGACGAAAAAAAGACCTGGTTGTTTTCGGCCACCATGCCTCCTGAAGTGAGACGTATTGCCCGCAATTACATGGAAAATCCAATCGAATTGACGATGGGAACCAAAAATACGGGAAATGCGAATATCGATCACGAATATTATGTCGTAAGAGCACGCGATAAATATGCCGCCCTTAAACGGATTGTGGATTACAATCCGGATATCTTTGGGGTTGTTTTTTGCAAAACCAAAATCGATACGCAAGAAGTAGCTGAACACCTGATCAAGGACGGTTACAATGCCGATGCCCTTCATGGAGATTTGTCCCAGCAACAAAGGGATAAAGTAATGAAGCGGTTTCGTGAAAAAAACATGCAATTACTCATCGCCACCGATGTGGCTGCCCGCGGGATTGACGTCAATGACGTAACCCACGTGATTAATTTTGCACTTCCGGATGAAATTGAAAGTTACACCCATCGAAGTGGGCGTACCGCCAGAGCCGGAAAAACTGGAACTTCTATTTGCATTATCAATTCAAAAGAAATTGGGAAAATCCGTCAGATTGAAAAAATCATCGGAAAGAAATTTACCAAAGCAGAACTCCCTACCGGATTCGACGTCTGTGAAAAACAATTGTTTGACCTTATTCATCGCGTTCACAATGTAGAAGTCAATGAGGAGCAAATCGACAAGTACATGTCAAGAATTAATGACGAGTTTGCCGATTTAAGTAAAGAAGAGGTCATCAAGAAGTTTGCATCCCTTGAATTTAATCGTTTCCTTGAATATTACAAAAATGCGCCGGACCTGAACGTAGCTGCCGGTGAGCGACCTGAAAAAGAAGGACGAGGTTCCAAATCCTTTAGTACCGGAGGAGCTTATACCCGTCTTTTTGTCAATGTTGGATCGGTCGATGATTTTACCCGAGGAGATCTGCTTGGTTTTGTCTGTAACAATGGACGTATCAGTGGAAAAGCCGTTGGAAAAATCGACCTGAAAGGCGTATATTCTTTTGTAGAAGTAGAAAGCCCTCAAGTGGACACACTGATGCAGAACTTCCAAGGGATCTTTTTTAACGGTCGGGAAGTACGTATCGAAATCAGCGGAGAAGCTGCTACCAGCCGTGGTTCGGAAGGAGGTGAAAGACGTCGTGGTTTTGGCGGAAGCGGAAGACGTGAACAAAGTTATTCCGGAGACCGAAGAAATGGCGATCGCCGTGGGTCTAGCGGGAGACGTGAAGGAGGATTTAGAGATTTTTCAGGCCGCAGCCGGGAAGAGCGCGGTGGAGCCGGAAAACGTGACTACAATGACCGTAAAAGACGTTCATAACGAATTCTTTTATATTAAAAAAGCCGTTTGAAAATTCAAACGGCTTTTGTTTTTATTAATGGTTACTTTTTTGGGCTTATCGCTTATTATAAACGTTTCAGGGAAATTTTCATCCCTCCTGCGGGCATTCTACTTATTTCCGAATCCTCGTATCCTAACCCTCGCAATTCTTTTCAATCCCATACTTGGTTGACTATTGCAACTCCCCTTCACTGTAATTTCAATTATCGTATTTCCTACCTTTTCATCGTCCTTCCCCATTCATTGATCGCTATTTTTTCTTCCTAACCCCCGTATAAAACAGAAAGCCAGTGCATGTGCAGGGAAGAGAAGAGAAGACTATCCAATCAGATCGTGTATCGCCACCCTTTTTACTAAAACAACATTCCGGCAAGGATGGTTTGCGAAAATAAAAATTAGATCTTTGAACCACGTCAATTGAGCACTTCTGTCAGTAGTTTCATTTCAATATGTGGGGAATGCCGTTCATATAAAATTGCGTAAACGGCCCTGCAAATCGGCATGTGTACTTTGTATTTTTTATTGATATGATGCATACAGCTGGCCGCGTAGTAGCCCTCTGCAATCATATTCATTTCCAATTGAGCAGATTTAACCGTATAGCCCTTCCCTATCATGTTTCCAAATGTCCGGTTCCTGCTAAATTGCGAATAAGCAGTGACAAGCAAATCTCCCAGATAGGCCGATTCTTTGATATCTCGATTAATCGGGTGTACGGCAGCTACGAAACGTCCAATCTCTCGAATCGCATTGGCGATCAGGACTGCTTGAAAATTATCCCCATAACCCAATCCATGACAAATGCCACTCGCCACTGCATAAATATTTTTAAGTACTGCCGCATACTCTGTCCCAAAAATATCATCAGAAACATTGGTCCGTATATAACGGGTATTTAACAGAGAAGCAAAATGACTTACTTCTTCCTGATGAAGGCCAGAAATGGTCAGGTAAGAAAGTTTTTCCAAAGCAACTTCCTCCGCATGGCAAGGGCCGCTGATTACCATAAAGTCTTCAAAAGCGATCCCGTAATGCAGCTTCATAAACTCTGCTATAATCAGGTTTTCGTCAGGCACAATTCCTTTTATTGCTGAAGCTATTTTTTTCCCCTTCAAGGCTTCCGGATCGATCGACGCTAGTGTATCTTTCAAAAAAGCAGCCGGAACATTGAGGATAATGTAATCTGCCATAGCCACTACTGCCGAAAGATCACTTGACAAATGATGTGCCGGAAGCTTCACTTCTACAGAGCTTAGGTAATTAGGATTATGCCTGAAAGAACGAATGTGCTCGATCGATTCCTCGTTCCTCATCCACCAGAAGATTTCCTTTTCTACTAGGTTATCCGACAACATTTTAATAATCGCCGTGGCCCAGCTGCCACCGCCAATCATCGCTACTTTAGCAACATTCATAAGCGTACAAATGAAACATAAAAGGTTTAGGCTAACTGCAAAAAAGCAGTTAGCCTAAACCTGAATGATTTTCAAAAATACTTAAATATTATGATTTAGCAGCTTACTTTTTATCTTTCCCGGTAAAGAGCTTATCCTTAGTGCTTTTCTCCACCTTAACCCCGTCTTTCAGCTTATTCTGAATGGCGGAATACGGACCGCTAACGATTTCCTGATCTGCTTTTAAGCCGGTTTTAACGATGATGTATTGATCGTCCTGAATACCGGTAGTGATTTCCTGTGGTTTCACTGTAGAGGTAGACGCATCAAACAGGTACACGTATTGTTTCATTTTTTTCGTTTCTGTTTTACGGACGTTCTCTTTGGAAGAATCTTTTTTAACATCCTCCTTCACTTCTTTATCTTCCTTCACAAATACTGCCTGAATGGGGATAGCGAGCGCAGTTTCAGTTTCGCTTTCAATATCCACTGTGGCAGACAAACCAGGTCTGAAAGGCGATGGAAGGTCTTTTGCTCCTTTTACCGCACTATACGATTCGGGAAGGATGCGCACTTTTACAGAAAAGTTGGTCACCTGATCAACGGAAGAAGTCGTTGTACCCACATTGTTGGAAGAGCTGGCTATTTCGGTAACAATTCCCTTAAATTTTTTATCTGAAAAGGCATCAATTTCGATAACTGCACTGTCTCCGACATTTACACGATTAATATCGTTTTCATTTACGTCCACATTCACCTCCATCGTACTCAAATTGGAAATGCGCATGATCTCTGTACCTGCCATTTGCGAGGTTCCCAGAATACGATCTCCGAGTTCAATTGACAATTTCGACACCACCCCATCAACGGGGGCATAGATGGTTGTTTTAGCAAGATTGGCACCCGCCTCTTTCACATTGGCGCCCGATTGCTCCAACCCGAACTTAGAACCCACCAGATTTTCCTTCGCACTTTCTAAAGTTGCTTTTGCGGTGAGGTAAGCTGCCTTGGCAGCGTCGAATTCTGAAGCTGAGATAACCTTTTTGTTATAAAGTGCGACGTTTCTTTTATAAGTAGCATCGGCATTTTCAAAATTCGCCTGTGCCTGTACCAGCTGTTGTTGAGAAGCAGCCACCGCTGCCTTTTGTGAATTATATGAGGCCACTGCGCGCTCATAACCCGATTGCAACACATCCGGGCGCACTTTACATAACAACTGTCCTTTCTTCACCACATCGCCTTCTTTTACATGAAGTTCGGTGACCTCTCCTGATACTTCAGAGCTGAGTTTAACCTCTGTTTCAGGCTGTAGTTTTCCACTGGCTGTCACAGTTTCCACTACTTTCTTGTTCGCTGCCTTTTCGATGGTTACTTTTTCAATTTCTTCCCCCCCGATCAGGCCAGTCACTTTGGCCAGCACCACTAAGACAAGAAGAACTCCGATGGCAATTAATAGGTGTTTAAGTTTCATAATGATATGGTGTTGTTTTCGCTATTCCCCTTTCGATGAGCACATCTTCAGGATAGTTTGCTTGTTTATTTTAGATATATTCTGAATGAGTTAAAATACAATTTGTTTACCCAGGTAATAATCAATGACCTTACTACGGAAGATCAGATCGTATTTGGCCTGAATCATATCGATTTCCGCCCGGTTTTTATTGGTTAATGAAGTGCTGTAATCCAGAGAGTTGACGAGTCCTTCATTATAACGAACATCAATGACATAAAAAGCATCTTTTTGCGCTAGGAAGGCATTGGTCGTAGACACATATCGACTTTCGGCTGCTTTCAAATCGGCCACGGCCTGATAAATGACTTTATTCAGATTATTCTTGGCCAACAGTTCTTGGGTTTCGGTCTGCATCAGGTTAATCCGTGCACGTTTTACACCTGATTTTGCCTGCAAACCATTGAAGATAGGAATAGAAAGACCCATGCCAACTCCCTTTGAGATATTATTTTTCAACTGTTCACTAAACGTTTGATTGGAAGGGTTGGCATAACTGTAAAAATAATTGGTTCCGTAGCTTCCATTTAAAGAAATGCGCGGATAGAGATTCGCTTTCGCTACCTCCACTCCTACCCTGGATGCCGCAGTATTGAGCTGAGCCAATTTAATATCCGGAAACACGCCAATGGCCTCTTGAAAAACCTGCTCGGCATCAATGGTCCGTGAAGCCGCCTTTATCTCATCTACAGCAACCACCTGGATATCGTATTTGGTAGCCGGAGGAATATCCATTAGTTGTGCCAGGGTCAGATAAGAAATCGTAAGCGCATTCTGTGCATTTGTGAGATTGAGCTCTGAGGTAGCTACCTGAGATTTCGCCTGCGACACATCTGCCAGGGTTTTATTCCCTGCTTCGAGTAATACTTCCTGCTGATTTAAGGTTTGCTTACTCACCTTTAACTGATCCTCGGCCGCAAGCAATAAGTCTTTATTGTACATGATGTCCAAGTAAGAAATAATGACCTGAAGAATCAGGTCGTTTTTTACCTTATCCGTATTTGCTTTACCCGCGTCTACCAATACTTTATTCTGACGAATTTGATTCATCTTACTCCAGCCATTAAATAAGTCAATCGACGAACTTCCCCCCGCATTAAGGTTGTAATTCTGTGTATTCTGGAATAAACCAGAAGCTACCTGATTACGACCCCATCCCATGTTTTGATTGACACTCGCATTGAGAGACGGAAGTATCGCCACCTTCGCTTGTTTTAGGTTTTCCTCAGAAAGACTTTCACTGAGTTTAGACTGTTTAACCTGTAGATTGTTGTTCATTGTGTTCTCGATCGCCTGTTGCAAGGTGATGATCTGCTGAGCCTGGGAGGGAACAACGCTTAGTCCCATCACGGCAGTGCAAACTGCGATAAAAACTCCTTTCGAAAGGCGATTAGTAGCCACTTGTTTCATAAAAATTAGTTTCACAATATTAAAATAAATCAAACAATTCATTCCGGGTATTTCTTAAGTATCTCCTATTTATTCTACCTTTGGAAATGTACTTAGTCAAATCTCCTCTATGGCTTAAATGGTTTTATCCAACTTTGCTTTGGAACAAATCCCGATCTGAAAAAGTTGTTTATTTAACCTTTGACGACGGACCTATACCAAATGTTACAACATTTGTGTTAAATACTTTAAAAACCTTCCACGCCAAGGCCACATTTTTCTGCATTGGAGATAATATTCGGAAACACCCAGACATTTTCCACGCGATCCAACAAGACGGACACAGCATCGGAAATCATACCTTTAACCATTTAAATGGATGGAAAACCACTACTGAAGAATACCTCAATAACATTCTCCAATGTCAGGAATATACCCGTTCTCCATTATTTCGTCCCCCTTACGGACGAATTCGCAAAGCGCAAATTCGCGCATTAAACAACCTCGTTCACTCATCTCTTTCAATTCATCCCGCTGCACCCACCCAGATTGTAATGTGGGATGTGCTCAGCGGAGATTTTGATGAGCGTTTATCACCCGAAAAATGCTATCAGCAAGTCATCCGGCACACACGTAATGGAGCTATCATTGTATTTCATGACAGCGAGAAAGCCTTCAAAAGATTGCACTACACACTTCCCAGAGCACTGGACTATTTACAGAAAAAAGGTTACCGCTTCGATACCCTCTAGGCTTCAAACCAACATAGTGCCAAAATAACAAGTCCTCCACGCCCGCGATGGGAAGCTTATTTTTGGCATTCCCTACTGCCAAAACTGTTCGGAATCGCACATTATTGTTCATTTACGGACGCAGCCCTAAATGGCCATTCTTCACATTTAGCCACACAAACTTCCTTTTATTATTTAGAATATTTCCAAATAATATAATGAGATACAGATGATAGGTCAGCCCCCTTTTTTTTTGTAAATTCGCTACCAAAATTAGTGAATAGATTACCTTTTAACTCGGATTATCAATGGCATTTGATATAGAAATGATCAGAAAGGTTTATGCAAACTTTGGTAGTCGTGTAGATGCGGCACGCAAGGTGGTTGGCAGACCCTTAACCCTTTCAGAAAAAATATTGTACGCCCATCTTTGGGACGGAACAGCGCAGAAGGCGTTCATCAGAGGAACAGACTACGTGGATTTTGCCCCTGACAGGGTAGCCATGCAGGATGCAACTGCACAGATGGCTTTGTTACAGTTCATGCAGGCGGGAAGACCCAAAGTAGCGGTACCTTCTACGGTACATTGCGACCACCTGATCACTGCAAAATCAGGTGCGGAAATCGATTTAGCTTATGCGAAAACTGAAAGTGCGGAAGTATTTGATTTTTTATCTTCTGTTTCTAACAAATACGGAATTGGTTTCTGGAAGCCGGGAGCAGGGATTATTCACCAGGTGGTTTTAGAAAATTATGCTTTTCCTGGGGGAATGATGATTGGAACCGATAGTCACACGGTGAATGCCGGAGGATTAGGAATGGTGGCGATCGGAGTGGGTGGTGCAGACGCTTGTGATGTGATGGCAGGATTGCCATGGGAATTAAAATTCCCTAAACTCATCGGTGTAAAACTAACTGGAAAACTAAGCGGCTGGACTTCTGCGAAAGACGTTATTCTTAAAGTGGCCGGCATCTTAACCGTAAAAGGAGGAACCGGAGCCATTGTTGAATACTTTGGAGAGGGCGCTGAAAACTTAAGCTGTACTGGAAAAGGGACGATCTGTAACATGGGCGCTGAAATCGGTGCAACAACCTCTACCTTTGGGTATGACGAAAGCATGGAACGCTATTTACGGGCCACAAATCGTGAAGAAGTTGCCGATCTTGCCAATGGTATCCGCGAATACCTTACAGGCGATGCGGAAGTATATGCCGATCCTGAAAAATATTTTGACCAATTAATTGAGATCAATCTGGATGAACTGGAGCCTTACCTTAACGGACCATTTACTCCAGATTTGGCGACTCCCATCTCACACATGAAAGAAGTTGCCGCAGCAAATGGATGGCCTACCAAAGTGGAATGGGGGCTAATCGGTTCCTGCACCAACTCCTCTTACGAGGATTTGTCAAGGGCAGCTTCTATTGCGCAACAAGCCATTGATAAAGGCTTATTAAAGAAAGCAGAATTTGGAATTAATCCAGGTTCCGAACAGGTCCGTTACACCTCCGATAGAGACGGTTTACTAGACACTTTCAGAAACCTAGATGCGACCATCTTTACAAATGCCTGTGGACCATGCATTGGAATGTGGGATCGTGTAGGCGCTGAGAAACAAGAAAAAAATACCATCGTCCACTCGTTCAACCGAAATTTTGCGAAACGTGCCGATGGCAACCCCAATACCTTCGCCTTTGTTACTTCTCCAGAGATTGTGGCTGCTCTTGCCATTGCAGGAGATCTTAGTTTTAACCCTGTAACAGATACTCTAACCAATGACAAAGGGGAACAGGTGAAATTTGATGAACCCAAAGGCTGGGAGCTTCCAGTGAAGGGATTTGCCGTGGAAGATGCCGGGTATCAAGCCCCTGCAGAAGATGGTTCCGACGTGGAGGTATTGGTATCCCCCACTTCTCACCGTCTTCAGTTATTGGATCCATTTGCGGCTTGGGAAGGCACCAACCTCACTGGGCTTAAGCTTTTGATTAAAGCGAAAGGAAAATGCACCACTGACCATATCTCCATGGCAGGCCCCTGGTTAAAATTCCGTGGCCATCTGGACAACATTTCAAACAACATGTTAATCGGAGCTGTAAACAGCTTTAATGATAAAACGGACCTTGTAAAAAATCAACTCACCGGCGAGTACGGTCCTGTTCCGGCTACTCAACGCAATTACAAAGCAGAAGGCATTGGATCCATTGTAGTAGGCGATGAAAACTATGGCGAAGGCTCTTCTCGTGAGCATGCGGCCATGGAACCACGTCACCTGGGAGTTCGTGCCGTTTTGGTAAAATCCTTTGCACGTATCCATGAGACTAACCTAAAAAAACAGGGAATGCTTGCACTTACCTTCACGGATAAAGACGATTACGAAAAAATCCAGGAAGATGATGTGGTAGACATCCTCGGCTTAACAGAATTCGCTCCTAATCAAGCATTGACACTGGTATTGCACCACGCTGATGGAAGCCAGGATCAATTCCAGGTAAATCACAGTTACAATGATCAGCAGATCGACTGGTTCAAAGCTGGCGGCGCATTAAACATTATCCGGAGAGAAGCTGCTGCAAAAGCTGGCCAATAAAAAGGATTGAGCGTTTTCGCCTTTCCGTTAAACGAAATGATCAAGCCCTTTTAGCTTACATGGTTAAAAGGGCTTTTTCTTTTTACTCGCTCCACACCAAGCTCAAGTCGTCCGTACTTTAGCCTATCCTTAGAAAACAACCTTAAGTGAAGATAAAGAGAGCATCCGCACCTGACGTAGGCAATCCCTTTAGTATCCGCGTTGGCATCTCACAAAAAGGCATGAAAATCGCTTTCAACACCAGACCGAAGGCGATAACAAGATGCCACTTCCCGTATAGGGGGCAGAAATTTTAAGGGGCCTAAAGGCGAAATAAGGCAGAAAAGGTTTAAAAATTGGGTTCTTCCAGCAGTAACTGTTCGATCTGTTTCAAATCCTTTTCGAACACATGCAGCTGAATACCACTGATGGAGGCATCAAATAATGGTCTCAAACCGGCTGTATGCTCACCGGAAAGGAAACATTGAAAACCGGCATCCTGAAGCTTTGTCAGAATAATATTTGCTAACAAGGGGTTTTCAAAAGTCTTATATACAATAATTTTATCTTCAGTCATACACAAACATAGGGAATTTGAGGGATTTTAAGACCAAGATCCCGAAAAACAACGATGCATTACGTAGAAGATCAGAAGCTGGCTTCGAGGAAATGTTTCCACCAATAACCCGATTCCTTTACGATACGCTCTTGGGTTTTAAAATCAGTATATACCAGACCAAATCTGGCCTGATAACCTTCCGCCCATTCAAAATTATCCATCAGGGTCCAGGCCATGTAGCCTGCAATAGGACTTCCTTCTTGCTTTGCTTTCAGCATCGCTTTCAGGTAGTGTTCGAAATAAGCAATACGTTCCTGATCAGCAACTTTCCCACCCTGCAGCTGATCTCTAAATGCAGCGCCATTTTCAGTAATCACCAACTTACGAATCCCTGGATATGCAGCAAATTGTTTAATAATGCGATAGAAACTGTCGGCATTGATTTCCCAGCCCATTGCGGTACAGGGTACTCCTCGACTTTTTGCTTTCACTTCCCAGGCCTGAATTGTCGGCACAAAAGAATTGAATTTAATCGTCAATGGAAAGTAGTTCTGTAATCCGATGAAATCAAAATCAAACTGCATCCGTTGTTGATAACGCCAGGTAGAACTTCCTACCACAAACTTCTCCAAGACTTCCCAGTCTACTGTGGGGAAGCCCATTCCCAAAGCAGGCTCAATAAACAGTCGATTCATTAGACAATCTACGCGTTTTACTGCCAGACGGTCTGCTTCACTCTCGCTAAATGGAACAATTTCAGAACAGGAAAAGGCTGTTCCAATCATCGCATTTTTACATCCATCCCGGATAATCCTGGCACCATCCCCCTGAGCAATTGCGGCGTGTAAAACTGCCGGGAAGAAATTACTCAGACCTGTTTCTCCCGGAGCGTGTACGCCCAACATGTAGCCTAAAGAGGTAAAACCAAAGGGCTCATTCAGGACAATCCATTTCTTAACTCTATCGCCATAATGCTCAACACAGAGATGAACAAACGCATTGAACTGTGCATTGATGCGATAAGCCGTCCATCCTCCCTCTTTCGCAAGAGCGGCTGGTAAATCCCAATGATAAAGTGTCACACAGGGTTCTATTCCCAAACGTAAACACGTATCTATTAGCTGGTGGTAGAAAAGTAGCCCCTCAGGATTTACCCTTCCTTCCCCTTCGGGCAGGACACGTGACCATGAAATGGAAAAGCGGAAGACCTTAAATCCTAAAAAACGAACAAGTTCCAGATCCTGAACATAACGATGATAAAAATCACAAGCTAAGGCCGGGGTGGCCCCTTGTTTAGTTTTTCCTCTTCTCCTGGAAAAAGTATCCCAAATAGAATCGCCCCTCCCATAAGCAGGAACTGCTCCTTCGATCTGGGCTGCTGCCGTGGCTATCCCCCAAAGAAAATCTTCTCCAAAATCTTTAGCGCTCAGGTTCATCTCGTTTCTGCAAATTGCTAAGAATACGTAAACTTTCTATTAACTCAATAACAAATCATTCCTACAGCTCCAATCCGATTTCTTTTAAGAGGATCGCGGCGTTGAATACATTGCAGGCCCCCTCCTTCATCAAATAATCGAAATGCATTTCGCCTGCCTCAATATGAATATCAAAATGAAAATTGCGGACAAGAGATGGATGGACTTCTTCCAGTTCGGATAGCTGAAGATCATGTGTAGCAACCAGCGCAGGAATTTTCAATTCCACTAACTTTTCCACAAACACCTTCGATCCCATGTATTTGTCCTTGCTATTCGTTCCACGCAGCATTTCATCAATTAAGACAAAAGCCTTCGGATCGCGATGTACTTCTGTAAGGATCATTTTCAGGCGGTTTAACTCGGCTTTAAAAGTTGATGTACTTTCATTGAGAGAATCCTTAATACGCATATACGTAATCACATGGAATACGGAAAGTCTCATGACTGAAGCGCTTACTACAGCCCCTGTATAAGCCAACACCATGTTTGCCCCTACCGTTCTTAAAAAGGTACTTTTTCCCGCCATGTTCGAGCCGGTAATGATGTCTACGGTCGGATGCTTGCTTAAGGCGAAATGATTGGGAATACTTCTCTCCTGTGGGATTAAAGGATGAGCCAGGGCCTCAGCTGTCAATGTAAAATCCTGTTCGATGGTTGGATAGGTCCAGGTTGGGTGATTATAAGCCAGAGTGGCCAGGGAAATCAATTCTTCGAGCTTTCCAATACGGTTCAAACCTTCCTGCACATTGAGCGCAGCCCGACGGTGCCACTCATCCAGGCGGATACAACAGCGGAGATCCCACAGCCAGATAACGTTTAAAAAAACGGAGAGAAGAATATTCAATCGGGCATCAAAGGCCTGAATAATGGCCGATAATGAGCGAATTTGGTCACTCACCTTTTTTTCGCTGCCAAACCAGGCCTGGATGTAAGTACTTCTCCAGGACCGATCTTCACTCCATCGGATGGCTGCAGCAAACTGTGCTAATACTTGTGCTCCTCCACTAAAGCCCACATATACTTTATTAATGGGGCGCATCCATAAAAATGTCAGCAACGCATGAAATAAGGAGCATAAAACGAGCGCTCCCCACCAACGATCACCAACCAGAACAGCGAGCACACTTAGTGGAATCATCAGGTAGGGAATGATTTTCACATAATTCCTAAGAAGCGGCTGATGGGTAAACTTTAACTGCTGGGACAGCTGTGAGTGTAATTTATCCTTAATTTGTTCAATTTTTACAACATCGTGTTCCCTCAAATGCGCTCTGAATGCAAAGGTCTCCTGAAGATGTTCGCCCACTTCCCTCACTGCTTCTTGTCTGCTAAGAATTTCTGTTAAACTAACGGGCTCACTTAAATGATGCGCCAGTTCTTTATTTCCTCTCACAGTGGCACAACGATTGATTTTTTCGAAAAGCGAGGCACTACCAAAAATATCAAGGTCTGCCAGGTAAGGATGTTGTTCATCCTCAAAAGCACTTCCTTGATCATAACCATTTTCCCCTCCGGCAATCAGGGCAAGCTCATTCTGATAAACCCAAAGCAATTGCTCCTGATACGCGCATTGCTGTTGCAAAGCCTGCTGCCGCTTAACAGCCAGAATAAATAACACGACAGGTGCTAATAGCCCGGCCAAACTCAGCCATTCCATCCATTCTCCTTTGGCTTTTACAAAAAACACCACTGCCAAAATTTCTGCAACCAACAGAGACATCCTATAAATAGACATTCTATTTATCTTAGTTTGTAATTCTTTTAACTGGTGCTCAATGACGGCACATAAATTTTCGTAATTCGCCTTGATCGCTTCCTGGGTATTTAACATTATATTTGAAGGATTTTAAAAAGCTAAATATAAACAATCGTCGCAGGATCTGTCAAAAATCAGCACAAGAAGAAATGAAAATTACCTTATTAGCTGTCGGGAAAACGGAAGATAAATACCTGATAGAGGGGATTGAAAAATACCTTCATCGATTAAAACATTACATCTCTTTCCAGCTTCTGATCATACCCGACATTAAGCATGTAAAAAACATGACCCAAGCGCAGCAAAAAGCCAAAGAAGGTGAGGCACTAATGAAGTTTTTCCAGTCTGGCGACATGGTCCTGTTATTGGACGAAAAAGGAAGGAAGTACACTTCTACCGGTTTTTCTGCGTTCTTAAACAAACAGATGGTTGCCAGTACCCCGCAATTGGTATTTGTGATTGGTGGTCCTTATGGTTTCGATGAAAAGGTATACCAAAGAGCCAATGGGACCCTATCTCTTTCAGACATGACCTTTTCACACCAAATGGTTCGGCTTTTCATGGTAGAGCAACTCTACAGGGCATTTACTATTTTAAGGAACGAGCCATATCATCATGAATAATTTTTTATGGAAAAACCCCTATTTCTTCATCTTTATTAAAAGGAGTTAGTATGCTGTTAGATGATTATAAAAGAAAGTATAGGTTTAGAACCGATACTTCTAAAGAAAGAAAATATTTAAATATGGCCGTGATCATTACGATCATTATCGGACTTTTATTTTGGTTTTTTGCATAAACTTTTCGCCAGTGAGGGGTCGGGGAATCTGATCTTTCCCTCCATATTTTGGCAAACGCAAGAGAACCGTTTCTTGACTTTGGGTGTTTATGGGGCCTCAGCGTGTCCCTAAACTATGCAATGATAAACTTATACGCCGACAGGACAAAAAAAAACCCTACAAATGCAGGGCTTTCTATAAAATAAAGGGCTTGATTACACCCCTTTTTTACTCGTCATGTTGGCCTTCTTTGCAGGGGCAGATGCTTTACTGGTCGGCGCTTTCGCATTCGATGGTTTTGCTTTTACTGCCTTCGCTTTTACCTCTGCTTTCTCTTCGATCTGCACAGGAGCGGCCTGTCCGGCTGCATCCGGAGCTGCTTCCTGAAAAAGGGGCAGGTCTTTTAGTAAATGGTACCACACCAGAATCTTCTTGATATCTGACGTGTACACTTTATCTTTATCAAAATTAGGGGCGACCTGTTCAAAAAAAGATTTCAGTTTTTGCACATCTGCTTTTGCGTCCGGCACATCTGCTGAAGCACCGATGTTGGAAAGAACATCAGAAAGTTTCAACTCTTCTTCATCGCCGTAAATAGTGATATCTTCTAAAGATGCTAATTTGGTCGTCGAAATATTAGCGACAATTTTAAGTTTTTGAGCATCTAATCCCTCTAATACGTAACCGGCTTTATTCTGACCGATTAATTTAAACAAACCAGGTCTGCCTGATACCGCTACAACTCCTCTTAAATTCATAATTCGTATAGATGATCCGGTTATAAAACCATTTCGGCAACTTCGGATCTAATTATAAGTGGTTAATGTTAGTTTTCAATTACTTCAATGGATACTATTTTATCCCCTTGTCGGATGTCATCCACGACATCAACATTCTCAATAACCTTGCCAAAGCAGGTATGATTCCGATCCAGGTGGGCCGTATTTGTTCTGCTGTGACAAATGAAAAATTGAGACCCGCCAGTGTTTCTTCCGGCATGAGCCATGGATAAAACACCACGGTCGTGGTATTGCTGCTCCCCATTTAGCTCGCAATCAATTTTATAACCAGGACCTCCGGTGCCGGCCAAATGAGCTTTTGCGGGATCCTTTGAGTTGGGGCAGCCCCCTTGAACCACAAAATCAGGGATTACACGATGAAACGTTACCCCATCATAAAAGCCCTCCTGAGCTAACTTTTTAAAATTGGCGACCGTATTGGGAGCATCATTGTCATAAAACTCCACAGTCATGTCGCCCTTTTCCGTTTTAATTATTGCTTTACTCATATCAGTTTTTTGTGAGCGCCAAATTTAGTAATTTGAAATGAATCAAGGCGCTTTTAGTTTACAATTCGATGCAAAAAATGAAAAGTACTTAAAAAGTTGTACATTCACCGCATACAAAATCCCTTCGGGATTGATCGACAACAAAAAAATTACCTTTAAGTTGTTCTCGAAACATGAATGTACGAAATTTTTTACTATTTATTTTTCTTTTTATCTCATGTCTGCAGGCTGGGGCGGCCTCCATCCTCATATACATGGATGAGAACCAGAAAAACCACCTCAAGGCCTATGGCATTGCTTACTGGACCCTCAATAAACAAACCGAAGTAGACTGGCTTTTAAATTACCGGGGCGGAAGTTTTCTGATCAATTACCATAAGGCCATTGAAGAGGAATGTAAAATACGCGGAGTTTCTTATGAAATTATGGCCGATGCAAAAGTCAGTCAGCTACTTCAGGAAATCAGCCTCCCGGATATCAATATGGAGATGGTGAAACTGGAAAAATCACCTAAAATAGCCGTTTATTCCCCCAAAAGCAAGCTTCCGTGGGATGACGCTGTCACGTTGGTATTGACCTATGCTGAAATCCCCTATGATTTGGTCTATGATGACGAGATCATGAGGGACAAACTGAACGGTTATGACTGGTTACACCTTCACCATGAAGATTTTACAGGTCAGTACGGACGCTTCTGGGCAAACTTCCGGAACGCTTCCTGGTACCAGGCAGATGTAAAATATCAAGAGGAAGCAGCCCGAAGAAATGGGTTTCAAAAAGTCTCGCAACTCAAGCTGGCGGTTGCCAAGAGAATTCAGGAATTTTGTGCCGGTGGGGGATTTCTTTTCGCCATGTGTTCCGGAACCGATAGTTTTGATATTGCCCTGGCTGCGGAAGGCATCGATATTTGTGATAAGATGTTTGACGGAGATCCCGCCGACCCGGATGCACAACGCAAACTCGACTTTTCCAGGTCGCTGGCCTTTACAAATTTTAAGCTGGACATGAATCCGGAGCGCTACGAGTTCTCCGACATTGACGTAACCGAAACCAGGCAGTTTACTCAGAGCAATGATTTTTTTACCCTTTTTGATTTTTCGGCTAAATGGGATTTGGTACCGACCATGCTGACCCAAAACCATGAAAAAGTCATCAAAGGATTCATGGGACAAACCACCGCCTTCCGAAAAAGCCTAGTAAAACCGGGAATAACAGTAATGGGTGAAAATAAGGCGGGAGCGGAGGTACGGTACCTCCATGGCGAAATCGGAAAAGGACAGTTTACTTTTTATGGAGGACATGATCCTGAAGACTATCAACACCAGGTGAATGATCCACCGACCGACCTTAGTCTTCATCCAAATTCACCAGGATACCGTCTTATTTTAAATAATGTACTCTTTCCTGCTGCCAGAAAAAAACCCCAGAAAACATAAGATTTTAGTCGTAAAAATTCCAGGTAACACCAAATTTAAATCCTCTTCCCGGCATTGGATAGCGGTCTATCGTATAATAACCACGGTTAAACAGCCCCTGGTTAACAAAATCGTATTTCACGAAAAGATTGGCACGTCTTAGTCCCGCTTTTACCCATACATCGGCAATTGGTTTGGTGCCAAAAGTCACGTCTGAGCCGTTATAGAATTGGCTAACCGCCGGTGCATAACTCAGTGCTTTTATCGGTGTATGATAGCGGATATCAAAGCCTATCTGCGTTTTCAATACTTTTGCAAACGTCTGATCTTTATAAAAACTATTGAATGTATAGACTTCTGGCATCCGTAGAATAGCATTGTTTGCTGTTTTCTGGTAAACCACGTAGCTATCAAGAGTGAAGCTCCCGAAAGTAAATTTCTTCCCTACACTGATTTTAAGCAGATGAACATCTCCTCCTGCCTGCATCGGGGTCACCTCTCCTGCCAGGTTACCGGCATCAAAATAGAGGTAATTAGTTACCATAAAATAAGCCGCAGACGCATCTAATTTTAAATAGTTATTTAGATAGTTAAAGGACAAGTTCATCACTTTTGTCCGGTCAAATTGATCTCTGTAATCCCACTGATGGTGATTTCCTGTATATTTCAAAAACAATTCTTCAGGAGACTTATTCTGGAGATAGGCCCCCAGGGTGATGACACCGGTCTTTTCGCTTAGAGAGAAATTACTTTTTGCCTCATACAAAAAATCACCCGCATTTCTTCCCTGAAATAATTGCTGCAGCTGGACATTCAGATCTACTTTATTACTGAAACGGTATCCCAATCCTCCCAAAAGAGCTATGTTTTGGAAGCTGGCTCCTTCACTAAAAAACGGACTGCCATCGGCCTTTAGCACCGCCTGTCTGTAACGATAAAAATCATGACGGATACCTGCGTCTATTTTAAGCTCGTTCTTGATCATATCCCCTTTGGCCCTCAAAAAGAAACTATAGACAAATTCATTTTTCAGGTGTTTGACATACGTAGAATCATTCGTAAAAGTGGCATCTGCAAGAGTGGCCTCCGGAAAAACATGGTAAGTATCTGCATCATCCTTTTTGAAGGAAAAAGCCTGGTTAGTATAGGAAATGGTGTGAACGATTTTATTTGTCGGCAGGATATTCTGTGTCTGATCGGCAGAAGTTGTATCAATCCTTCCCACAAAATAACTCTGCCGCATCATAAAGCTGTTTTTTCGCCACAGTTGACTGCTTTTAAGGAGCCGGACTGGCTCAGCTTCTTTCGTCACAATCCGATCCCCCTCTGTTTCAAAGATCGTTTCGTTTTGGATGGATCCATTCTCCGCAGCCTTCATCGTATTGAAAATGGCATTGGCCATCAAATTATACCGCTTATTGGGCGATTCATACCAGGAAAACACAACCCCATTCAGGTGATCCCCTCTTTGTCTGGCATATTCCCCATTGGCACCGATACGCTCATACTGTGCCCCAATATTCCAGTTCTTTTTAATGTTTTGTGTATGCAACACCTGGAATACCTGCTCCCTTTGTCCCCCATTCACATAATACAGACGGGTAAAGGGAGTTCGTGCCCGATAGAAAAAGATATCTTCCGGATTCAGGGCATAGGGATCAAGCGCATGAAAACCAGCATCAAAACCAATGGTTTTAACCGGCTCGAAAAGTAATGGCGTCACGGCAATCCCCAGGTTACCCAATCCGATGGTAGGTTTTCGTGGCTGTGCGATCACGCTAAAATTCTGAATTCCCGTTAAACTCGTATCCAATGGAAGGGTGATGGTGCTATCCCTGGTTAATTTAAGAGAAGTATACCGGATAAATTTAGCGGTGTATACCAGCGAGTCCTTTTCTGAATCCATGGCCTTTCTTAAGGAATCGCGTTGTTGCTTGTTAGCGTTGATATTCGTCTGTAGGTCCTGCGATCTGGCCACTGAGGACCAACTAACACCGACGCATAAGAAGAGGATAAATAAAAGCCGCATTACAAGGAAGAGATTAATTCACTTAATATGTAGGTCATTTTGGGTTCGGCGACCCGCGCTACAGATAAAATATCTTCAAGATTAAAGGGTTCAAGGTGCTCGGGGAATCCTTCGTCCGTAAGTACAGAGATAGCGAAAACTGGCAAACTCATGTGGTTGGCTACAATGACTTCCGGCACCGTACTCATTCCTACGGCATCTCCCCCTATTATGCGCAGATATTTATACTCTGCTCGTGTTTCCAGATGAGGGCCTGTCACCGCTACATACACTCCTTCATGACAGATAATTCCCTTTTCTTTAGCGATCGCCAGTCCCTTTTTGATCAACGTTTTCTGATAAGGGGCGCTCATGTCCGGGAATCGTGGACCCATCTCATCGTCATTTATTCCTCTCAATGGACTCTCGGGCTGCAAATTGATATGGTCCTGAATGACCATAAGATCTCCCTTCTTAAAATTGGGGTTCAGAGATCCGGCTGCATTGGACACAAATAAATGACGAATACCTAATGTCTTCAGCACACGAACAGGAAAAGTGATTTGCTGCATACTGTACCCTTCGTAATAATGAAGCCGGCCTTGCATGGCGACGACCTTACGCCCATGCAATAATCCAAAAATCAATTTCCCTGAATGAAATTCCAGCGTAGAAATCGGAAAATTTGGAATACTCGAATACATGATCTGATGTACGACCTCTATCTCACTCACTAATCCGCCAAGGCCGGTACCTAAAATAATACCCACTTCAGGTTCAAAATTAGCGGTCCTGCGATTCAGGAACTCAACGGATTCTCTTAGTGCTTGTAACATACTCTAATATATTCTTTTCAAAGATAAGTGCGTCTTTTTCTCCCAGCTTCACCTCTATTGGGATATAATACAGCGGCAAATTTAAAAGTAAATCTTTAAACTTTTCATCTAATAAACGCTGACTATCTTTTTCTGTTGTCAGAAGCAATTTGTTTTTTGCAGCAGAGGCATGAAAAGCCTTTACCCACTGAATGATTTCTGATTGTCGAAAAACATGATGATCCGGATATTCCATATGATGACAGCTGGCTCCTTGCGCTTTCAGATAGGCTAACAGCGTTTCCGGACGAGCGATACCAGTTAGTACAAACACCTCATACTTTTTCAATTCTGAAGAAAATGTCCCAGCATGTTCTGGATACACCGGTAGTAGACGACCATAATGAAGATGGGCAAATTGCATCAGCTGGTGGGGCAAGGGAGGGAATCGGCTGTTTACCTTTTGAAGGGCTTCGTCCGGCACAGGCTCGGGACTTTTCGTGATGAGAATGTGCTGCGCCCTGCGGTACCCAGCCAAACTTTCGCGGAGCATACCTGCCGGGAGAAGGAAAGCCGGTTTAAATAACGAAGCATAATCGTTGATCAAAAGGCTGTAACCTGGCTTGACACGTCGATGCTGAAAGGCATCATCCAGCAAAATCACCTGATGGGTAGTTTCCAGCTGGCGAATTCCCTTACAACGGTCTTCACAGACAGCGACGGATATACCGGGGAATTTCCGGTAATACTGTAGAGGTTCATCTCCGATGCTTTGAGCTGTAGCATGACTATCCGCAAGGATAAAGCCTTTGGTGTCACGCCCATATCCCCGGCTTAAAATCGCCACTTTGTATTCTTTTAAAAGGCGAACCAGGTATTCGGTGACAGGCGTTTTTCCCATCCCTCCTACCGCCAGATTGCCAATACTGATGACTGGAATGGAGAAACGCGTGGATTTCAACCAACCCAGGTCGTAACATTTGTTTCTAACCCAGGTAATCGCCCCGTAAATCCAGGAAAATGGCAGTAACAAAAGTCTTAAGTATGATCTCATTTCTCCACTCAAAAGTAAGGATTATAGTTTACATGTGCTCTGCCGCAACTCAAATTAAATCACAGGTTTATTACGGGCATTTTATCGCTGCTAAAGATGAAAACCTTATCTTTGTGAAAATAAGAACTCAATTTATGCTTAAAGGATTTTTCAACGTACCCAGCCCTGTCAATGAGCCCGTTTTGGGTTATGCGCCAGGCAGCACTGAACGCAAACTATTAAAGTCAGCCCTTGCTGATGCCCGTTCAAAAGTGATCGACATTCCCATGTACATCGGAGGCGAATTGGTGTTTACGGAAGCGAAAGGAGCCATCACTCCTCCTCACGACCACCAGCACGTCATTGCTCATTATAGCAAAGGAAACAAGAGCCATGTTACTCAGGCGATAGATGCCGCTTTAGCCGCAAAGCAGGATTGGGAAAGTTTGGCCTGGGAACACCGTGCAGCGATCTTTTTAAAAGCCGCTGACCTGATTGCCGGTCCTTACCGTTATGCGTTGAATGCTGCAACGATGCTGGGACAGAGCAAAAATGCATTTCAGGCAGAGATTGATGCGGCCTGTGAGTTGATCGACTTCTTGCGTTTTAACGTGAGCTATATGTCCGAAATTTATGGACAACAACCACCGGTATCTCCGAGAGGAACCTGGAATCGTGTAGAGCAAAGACCATTAGAAGGTTTCGTGTTTGCGTTAACTCCTTTCAATTTTACTGCAATTGCCGGAAATCTTCCTTCTTGCGTTGCACTAATGGGCAATGTGGTCGTTTGGAAACCAGCCAACACGCAGATCTATGCTGCCAGCCTGATTATGAAAATCTTTAGAGAGGCTGGTTTACCGGATGGTGTCATCAACCTCGTGTATGCTTCGGGTCCGGATGCAGGAGAAGTTATTTTCAACCATCCTGATTTTGCCGGAATTCATTTTACCGGATCTACAGGCGTTTTTCAGGACATATGGAAAACCATCGGAAATAATATTCATAAATACAAAACATACCCACGCATCGTCGGAGAAACTGGAGGAAAAGATTTCATCCTGGTCCATGGTTCGGCCGATATTGAAGCCTCCGCAACAGCCATTGTGAGAGGGGCCTTTGAATATCAGGGACAAAAATGTTCTGCAGCTTCCCGCGTATACATTGCCGCCAGTATATGGCCTCAGATCAAAGAGCGCATGATCAACGACCTGGCCACATTTAAAATGGGTCCTACGGAAGATTTCAGCAATTTTATCAATGCCGTGATTGATGAAAAGTCATTTAATAACCTTGCGAAATACATCGATGCAGCGAAACAGGATGCCTCAGTAGAGATCATCTCTGGTGGAAATTACGACAAGAGCCAAGGCTACTTTATCGAACCTACAGTGATCGTTGCCCAGGATCCCCGCTATGTGACTATGTGCGAAGAGTTATTTGGCCCTGTGCTTACCGTATTTGTCTATGAGGACAAAGACTTTGATCAAACTCTAGACATTATTGATACGACTTCGATCTACGCACTAACCGGTGCCGTGATTGCCCAGGATCGCTATGCCATCGAAAAAGCTACCCAGCGTCTTAGAAATGCGGCAGGGAATTTCTACATTAATGATAAATGCACCGGGGCAGTGGTAGGTCAGCAACCTTTCGGAGGTGCCCGGGGAAGCGGAACCAATGATAAAGCAGGCTCTATGATTAACCTGCTCAGATGGGTTTCTCCAAGAACCATCAAGGAAACGTTTGATCCGCCAAAAGATTACCGGTATCCTTTCTTAGAGGAAGATAAAGTCTGAGGAACTAATTCTAAAAAAAAGGCCATTTTCGTTATAGAAATGGCCTTTTCGATTCAAATTAAGTTGGCCGACAGGAGGCTATCAATAAAAAAACCGCCCTTAATCGAACGGGGCGGTTTTTATTTATTGACCTAAGATGATGCTTTATGAATCGATTTTTAACTTAAAAACCGGAGAAATATCCGCTGAACTGGATACACTTACTTTCAAATCAGTAATTAACCCTGTTTGAAGACTATACACCCATGCATGTACCGATAGTTCCTGACCCGAGGCCCATGCATTTTGCACAATGGAAGTACTCATGATATTTGCGGCGCTTTCAATGGCATTGAGTTCGACCATACGGTCAAAACGACGTTGTGGATCCTTTATCGTCGACATTTCACGCTCATGAATACGGTATACATCCTTGATATTGCGTAGCCAGTTATCAATTAAACCAACCTGTTGGTCACCCAGGGCGGCCTTGACCCCGCCACAACCATAGTGTCCACATACAATGACGTGTTTCACTTTAAGAACATTCACCGAATAATCCAGTACACTTAATAAGTTCATGTCGGTATGTGTCGCCACGTTGGCAATATTACGGTGTACGAAGATATCTCCGGGATTGGTATTGGTGATTTGATTGGCAGGTACACGACTGTCAGAACAACCTACCCAAAGAACCGGAGGGTTTTGTCCTGAGGACAAACGATTAAAAAAATCGGGATCTTCTTTTAGCGTATCCGCTACCCATTCCTTATTCCATTTTAAAAGATTATCGTAAGTAATTACTTTATGATTTTCTTCTTTTTCTATATTTTTTGCACACATATAATTAGTCTTTAATAATTTCTTCTTTAATATTTGTTTTCACTTTTGGAATGGTGTATTGCTTCTGAATGTGTTCTAAAGTTACGATGATCCCTTTACTGTAAGCGTTATGTTTAAAATTAAAAATGGTTTCCAGCACATCCGGATCAATGTATCGGGAATTAGAGCCATCGATGATCACATTGGTTTCTTTTGGAATACCCATCAACAACACCTGAATGGCGGCTTTGTTTAAGAATGAGACTTCCTCAGCCAGTTTTATTCTTAGATTTTTCTTATCGCCCTCTTCCTGTATTCTATAAAAATAAGGATTTCGCATGTTCGTACGTAATAAGAAGAAGATGGACACCACCATTCCAATGGCGACTCCTTTCAGCAAGTCGGTAAATACCACCGCAAGAACTGTGATTACAAAAGGCAGAAACTGATCCCATCCCTTTTTGTACATATGCTGAAACAAGGGGATGCGGGTAAGCTTATATCCTGTTACCAATAAAATGGCTGCCAGACAGGCCAGAGGAATCATATTGATCAGGGTTGGAATGAACAACAAGGAAAGCAGTAACCAACCTCCGTGAATAATGGCCGACATTTTTGATTTAGCTCCTGCATTAACGTTGGCTGAACTGCGTACAATCACTGATGTCATTGGCAATCCTCCAATTAATCCACTGGTCATATTTCCAATGCCCTGTGCCACCAGTTCTCGATTTGGAGGAGTTACACGCTTCAATTTATCAATTTTATCGACCGCCTCAATTCCCAACAAGGTTTCCAAACTGGCCACAATAGCGATGGTTCCTGCCACTACCCACACATCCTTCTGCGCGATGGCGCTGAAATCAGGTGTACTGAACAATCCAATGAATTCATTCCATCCGTCAAACAGAGGAATATTCACCATCTGATCGGGCCTCAACGCATAGCCGGTTTGTTGAAATACCATGGTTAACAGCACCCCTAATACCACCACAATCAGTGGTGCAGGAACCGCATTTATCTTCTTGATCTTCGGCCAGAATACCAAAATCAAAATCGACAAACCACTAATCACAATGGCACCCAGGCTGAATTGCTGAAGAGCGTTTCCAATCGCTGAAAAAGTATTTTGATCATTTGCCTGCTGAAAGGTTTCGTCACCGAAGAAATCACTATCTACGCCCAACGCATGCGGCAATTGCTTTAGGATCAAAATCAATCCAATTGCGGCCAACATCCCTTCAATCACACTGGAGGGGAAATAATTTCCAATGGTCCCGGCCTTAATAAGGCCGAGTACCAATTGAAAAACACCCGCCAAAACCAAAGCAAGTAAAAAGACCCTATAATCACCCAACTGGGTGATTGCGCCTAGCACAATCACGGTTAATCCGGCCGCAGGCCCGCTAACACTTAATTGAGAACCGCTAAAAAATCCAACGACAATTCCTCCTACAATACCGGCGATTAACCCCGAAAAAAGGGGAGCTCCGGAGGCCAAAGCGATCCCTAAACATAGTGGCAAAGCCACTAAAAACACCACCACACTGGATGGCAAATCCCTTTTTAAATTCCTTTTAAGAATATAGTTTTTTACTTCCAGTCGGGAAAAAACTGAACGATTATTTTGCATAAAAATCCTACTATTAAATTTAATAATTTAATTCAAAAATCCCTCTTCCCCTCATTAAGGAGAACAAAGAAATCAACAAAAAAATTAAATACAGTTAGGAGGCGGTGTGGGAACCTGTGGATGATAAGGATCAATATATCGGCCTGAATGCTCAATAAAGCTGTTATCCACCCCGTAATCCAGATCCAAAGAAATATAAGCGAGATCATACCGGTGAAACATCAGTTTATGATCTGCATATTTGACATGTGACTTTCCACTCTCATCGTGATTATTTTCTACTTCCAGCTGCATGATCACCGCATTCATCAACCCTTTATCCAGCTGCGTAAAAAACACAGGCAAACCAGAAATGATCATCTTCGAAGCAAAGATGCCCATAAAGCTAATGACGAGAAATAATCGAAACTTTCTGAGTTGCATGTAAAGTCAGTTTTTTCACTTAACTTCCCAAAAATAATACCATTGAATTAAAAAGCACAAACAAAATGGTAAAAATATTGTAATTAAACCTGAAATTTGCCAAAAAAACACAGAGAACAGTTCTTTTAATCGCTTTTCTGTGACCATTCAACCAATCTTTTAAAAAAAATGCGCCTATTCATCTTCCTGTCTTTGTTTCTATTTCCCTACATGCTGTCGGCTCAAAACAACAATGCGCCCTCCTCGAGAGACATTCATGATATAAAAATTACCGGCTATCTCCAATCTCAGTTCCAACTCGCTGAAGCTCCTGGTGCTGCCAACTTCTCCGGAGGTGATTTTGCAGCAGATAGCAAGAGTCGCTTTATGATTCGCCGCGGCCGCCTAAAAATCGATCGGGTGGATAGTCACTCCAGCGTAGTTTTCCAGATCGATGGTACGCAGAATGGCGTAAGTCTGATGGACGCCTTCATTTTACTTCATCCTCCGCAGCTTGAAGGACTGCATTTAACAGCCGGGCTCTTCAATCGCCCCTTCGGTTACGCCATTATCTATTCGTCCGGATACCGTGATTTTCCAGAGCGAGCCAGGGTCATGCAAACATTGATGCCCAGAGAAAGAGATCTGGGGGGAATGATCAGCTTCAACCATCCCCGGATTTTGCCCTTTCTGACAGCGGAGGTGGCCGTTATGAATGGAAGTGGTTTGTCCGCACGGGATTATGATTCAAAAAAAGACCTGGTCGGGAACCTCGCTTTTCAGTTTGACAGTCTTGCCAACAAAAAAATACACCTGGGCTTTGGTGCATCCTTCTATAAAGGCACTGTTCGCAGCCATACGACCACTTATTACAAAAATATTTCAGGCGGGTTTAAACCCAGCACCTCACCTACCCATGTGGATGCGCATCTGGCAAGAAATTATTACGGAGCCAATTTTCAATTCCAGATAGATCATGGCTTTGGCACTACTTCTATCAAAGCGGAATATCTGGAAGGCATTCAGCCCGGAGTGGCAGCCACAGAATCCATTAAAGGCCCCGTGGCAAGCACCAGCTTTTCATCTCAACCTCTCACCGACCTTTATCTGCGACATTTTAACGGGTATTACTTCTGGCTTACCCAGCAAATTTCAAAAAGCCGTTTCGAAGCCATCATGGCTTATGACGTGTACGATCCCAATACCCGGGTAAAGGAGTCGCAAATTGGACTTCCGGGAAATCACACAACCGCAGGGGATATTAAATTCAGCACCTTTGGATACGGAGTAACCTATGCTTTTAACTCAAGAGTGAAATTAACCGTTTATAATGAGCATGTTCACAATGAAGGCACTGCCTTACCTGGGTATATCCGCGATCTGAAAGACGATGTATTTACCACGCGGCTTCAATACCGTTGGTAAACGGTGCCCCCTCAAAAATGACTTTTCCCTGTTGCATTAAGCAACTACCTTTGCAAGGTTTTATTTTCGGAATACCCCCATGTCACTGACCCGTTCACAAACGCTTTTAATGGCTTTCTGTACTGCGTTGATTGTCGCAAATATCTATTACTGTCAGCCTCTAGTCATTCTCATTGCCCGTGATTTTCAGCTAAGTGAATCCATGGCCGGAAAAATCAATTACCTGACACAGGGCGGCTATGCCCTGGGCTTATTCCTCCTGGTTCCTTTAGGAGACCGAATGGAGCGGAAGAAACAAATCCTTCTGGTAACCTGCTTAGCCATCGTCAGCCTATTGGCGGCTGCTCTGGCACCTTCTTTTATAGTCTTGTGCCTCGCCAGCGTATGCATAGGCTTGTGTTCCATTGTCCCACAACTGATCTTACCCCTAGCGGCCAATTTAAGTACGGATGAACAAAGAGGCCATGCCATTGGCATTATCATGAGCGGTTTACTTATTGGGATACTGGCCTCCAGGGCACTCAGTGGCACCATCGGGTTTTGGCTCGGATGGCGGGCTGTTTATTACCTGGCGGCCGGCATATGCGGCGTCCTGGTCCTATTCATGTATCGAACCTTTCCAAAAAGCAAACCTGACTTTTCGGGAAGCTATTTTCAATTGATGCACTCCATGTTTTCTTACATACGTACCCAGCCCGTTTTAAGAGAAACATCCCTTGTTAACTTCATTGCCTTTGCCGTGATCAGCGCCTTTTGGACCACGATGGTTCTATACCTTGCCTCTCCTGTCTATCACATGCAAAGCCTGCAAATTGGTCTGTTCGGGATCGCAGGTGCCGCCGGAGCATTGGCTGCGCCATTGGTTGGAAAATTGAGCGGAGCAAACAGAGGAACCACTAACATCTCCATTGGACTTGCCCTCGAATTAATCAGCTTTATTCTTTTTTACTGGACTGGAAATATCCTGTTTCTTTTTATTGTCGGAATTATCCTTATTGATATTGGCCAACAGGCCATACATGTCACCAATCAAACGCGTATCTATACGCTTGTTCCTGAGGCAAGGAACCGATTAAATACGGTCTTTATGTCTGTGAGTTTCATCGGAGCAGGCACGGGGTCTGCGCTGGGTCTCTGGTTGTGGGATACGGGAGGATGGGAATACTTTTGTTATGGCTGTGGCGCACTCGTCTTGCTGAATTTATGCATTCATTATGCCTTTCAAAAAAAAGCCCTCACCCGGAAAAGATGAAGGCTTTTTTGTAAGTCAACTGGTAATAGACTTCCCTAATTCTTAGGTGGGGCTACTTTCATCCCTTTAGAAACATCCATGATAGGGGTTAAGCCTTCACTTGGCACATAAATAATTTGCGGGAGGCTCCCTTTATCCGCAATCTTTTCTAATGTCCGGATGAAGAGGTATTGATTATAAGTGGTCGACAAGGTACCGTTCTCTACTTTCATTGCCTCAGCCATCCCTCTTGCGCGTTCAATTTCAGCAGCTGCATTCAACTTTTCAGCCTCAAGTCGGGCCTTGGCCTCTTCCACTAATATTTTACGATTTTGCTCTGCTTTTGCCATTTCCGCTTTCCCAGCCATTTCCTGTTGCCATACATTGTAAACAGGTAAACCAAACATCAGCACCACAATGATTAATACAATAAATAAAAGTCCCGGAATAAATAATTTGCTTGCGTTCATAAATAAGTTTAATTAGTTTTTTAGATTCTTTTAATTTGAAAAGCCCTTATCCTTTAAATATAAATAAAAAAAATGAAAAATAAAAGGTTCCGAAGACTTTTTCTACCTTTATTAGATGAGCCATCAGCCACTGTTTCCTCTTCTTCAGATAGAGCAGTTACCCCCTTCTCTTACTTGGCGCATTCGCAGAGATGTGTTGTATCCGCAACAGCCCATCGACACCATGCAACTCCCGGATGATGCAAATGGAATTCACTTCGGTCTTTATGTTAATCATTCTCTTTCAGGAGTGGTTTCTCTTTTTATGAAAGACCAGGTGGCTCAGTTTAGAAAATTCGCTGTATTAAAGACGATGCAAAAAAAAGGATTGGGGACAGTGCTGCTGCGGCATCTCATCGACTATTCGAAGGGGCTTCCCCTGCGCAGCTTGTGGTGCAATGCACGTGTCGACGCCCGAGGTTTTTATGAAAAATTTGGATTTCGGGTTACATCCGAGACCTATACCATCCATGAGATCACCTATGTAAAAATGGAATTAATTATCCAGGCGCATCCTGATTAACTTTCTTTCAGCCCATTTAGGAGCATCGTGGCATACATATTTCTTTTCTTTTGCAGTGAAAGGGTGGCAAAATCGATGGCAGATGACCGGTTCCCTTCCAAATCGGCGAGTACTGCCAGGCTATAATACGCTTTCGAAGCAGTGGCCCGATCTGTCTGCTGTGCCAGCAGCTGCAATTCCTTTCGTGCGGAAGAGTACGCTCCTTTACGGATCATTTCAGCGATAGGACGAAATTCCCGATCATTGTACAGGGGCCGCTCCAAACTTTTGTTTTGTACTTTAAAGTACGCAGCCACCCGGGCACCTGCTTTTTTCGACATGTCCACTACCAAGCGGGCATTTGTCCCTAATGCAGGACCTAAAGCGAGAATTCCACTCAATACGCCTCGCTCGGAATGATATGCAGAGACATCTCCCTGCAACTCTTTAAACGATTGTCCATATGGATCATACCATACCCAAGCAGAACGGACAGACAACGAATAGGTGGCCACTTTACTCACACTACCGTCAGCGTTCTTTGTACGATTTACCTCATCCTGTACAAACTTCGCTTCGTAATCTTCGAGCGAAAGAATGTAGTCTGCTTGATACGTCTTTGCCAGCTGTTGAATTTCGGAGACGGTTAACACGCTGCTATCCAAACTGGCCTTTATATCTCTCGGTAATAAGACTGAATGAGAAGGCAAAATCAGGCGAAGTCCTTTCATTCTTTCAAGTTCCTCTGTTACTTGCTGAATTTCCGCACGGATCCCCTGGGCAAATACCTCTTTCTTTTTTTCTCTTCCAAGTAAGAAATCAGCTTTTGCCACATCAAAACGATTGATGACCAATACCTGAACCGAATCTTTTGAAAAAGTAATTTCGGGTTCACTTTTCACCATGAGCGGCACATAGCGAACACCGCAACCGGATAACACAGCCAGTATACACCAGCAACAGAGGGTAGAAAAATGTTTCATAGAGGAAAGAAGGAAGATGTAGAGTCTTTTTGAATAGTGTCAGCGTTTTCTTATTTTAAGAATAGACGAGTAAAAGCCTGTAAATGTTACAACAATATGTTTATTTTTACAGCAGTCGTTCAAACCGAACAGGTGTCCGGGCAACTGTTATCAGCACCTTTCAGTAAAGAATTAGCCTCTACTTATCCAATCATAGAACGCTGTAACAACTATCAACATGACAAAAAAGAAAGAAACAGAAAGCAAAAAAAAACACGAAAAAGTAGTGAATAGTAAATCCCTACAATTCTTTGAAAAATACATCAATAATCCTTCCCCTACCGGGTATGAATGGGAAGGTCAGAAAATATGGATTGATTACCTCAAACCTTATATAGACGATTATTTTGTAGATAATTACGGAACTGCCGTAGGTGTCATTAACCCGAAAGCCGCTTACAAAGTAGTGATCGAAGCTCATGCTGACGAAATTTCCTGGTATGTGAACTACATCACCAATGACGGGTTAATTTATGTCATCCGAAATGGGGGTTCAGATCATCAGATTGCTCCCTCCAAACGTGTAAATATCCATACCGAAAAGGGCTTGGTAAAAGCGGTATTTGGCTGGCCGGCCATTCACACTCGTCACGGAGAAAAAGAACAGGCCCCGGAATTAAAAAACATCTTCCTTGATTGTGGATGCACTTCTAAGGAAGAAGTGGAAGCCTTAGGCGTACACGTGGGTTGTGTCATTACGTATGAAGATGAATTCATGTTGCTGAATGACCGTTATTATGTAGGTCGCGCACTCGATAACCGTGCCGGTGGTTTTATGATCGCGGAAGTAGCCCGTTTGTTAAAAGAAAACAAAGTCAAGCTCCCCTTTGGCCTTTACATTGTCAATTCAGTGCAGGAAGAGATCGGATTAAGAGGTGCTGAAATGATTGCACATCGCATCAAGCCTAATCTGGCCATTGTCACTGACGTTACACACGATACCACGACCCCGATGATTAATAAAAACATACAAGGGGATCTAGCCTGCGGAAAAGGGCCTGTCGTTTCTTATGCTCCGGCAGTACAAACCAATCTCAATAAATTATTGATCCAGACCGCAGAGAAAAATCACATTCCCTTTCAGCGACAAGCTTCTTCACGTTCAACCGGAACCGATACCGACTCCTTCGCCTATTCCAATGGAGGAGTGCCCTCTGCTTTAATCTCTTTACCACTAAGGTACATGCATACGACGGTTGAAATGGTGCATAAAGAAGATGTGGATAATGTGATTCGTCTTATCTACGAAAGTTTACTAAGCATTGAAAATGAGCAGGATTTTCGTAGTTTCAGCTAACAAATTTATTTAGGAAAATCGAAAAACACGGACAATGACAGATCAGAGAAATACGTATATCGAAAAGATCAGGGCTTCTTATCATACGCAGCAACCTACGATTTACCTAGGAGCAGGTCTGCTAAACGGATCGGTGGTGTCTGAGGCAGAAATCAATCTTCCTTTACGGATGATGAACCGTCATGGCTTGATTGCCGGAGCTACCGGGACGGGGAAAACGCGTACCCTACAGCTTATCGCGGAACAACTGTCGGATGCCGGAGTGCCGGTCTTCATGCTCGATGTAAAGGGCGATCTTTCCGGCCTGTACCAGGCCGGAAGTTCCAATGCAAAAATTGAAGAACGTTCTGAGCAGCTGGGCAAACCCTTCGTGCCCTCCGGGTTCCCGATCGAACTGTATTCCTTAAGTGGGTTCAAGGGAGCCCAAATGCGTGCCACAGTTACTGAATTTGGCCCGGTCCTCCTGGCCAAAATATTGGAATTGAACGATACGCAGACTGGTGTCCTGGCCGTCATTTTCAAATATGCGGATGATCAGAAACTTCCGATTGTCGATCTGAATGATCTTAAAAAACTAATCTCTTACCTCTCTGAGGGTGCTGGGGCAGCAGAAATCAAACAGGCCTACGGCTCCATCTCTTCAGCTACTTCAGGGACCATGCTGCGAAAAATTGTGGCACTCGAACAACAAGGACTGGGCAACCTCTTCGGGGAGACTTCTTTCGACATTGAAGATTTATTTGAACGAGTGGATGGGAAAGGGGTCATTAGCCTGCTGGATATCTCCGATGTTCAAAATCAACCGGTCCTGTTTTCAACCTTCTTACTAAGCCTGTTGGCCGAAATATACCAGTCAATGCCCGAGGTTGGAGATTTGGATCGACCCAAGCTGGTGTTCTTCTTTGATGAAGCACATCTCCTCTTCAACAATTCTTCCAAGGCATTCATGGATCAGATCAATACCATTATCCGGCTCATCCGTTCAAAGGGAATCGGTGTTTTCTTCTGTACCCAATCGCCGATGGACATTCCTGAAAGTGTACTCTCCCAACTGGGAAACAGAGTGCAACACGCTTTGCGGGCTTTTACTCCAAACGACGCTACCAATCTCAAAAAAACGGTCAATACGTATCCCAAATCTGCCTTCTATGCAATCGACCAGGTACTGACTTCTCTTGGTACGGGGCAAGCATTGATTACCGTTCTCAATGAAAAAGGGATTCTTACCGAAGTGGCCGCAACCATGTTAACTCCCCCCCGGGCGGTGATGGGACCGATGTCCGAATCTGACTGCAGACAATTGATGCAAAGCAGCGGCTTGTTTAAAAAGTACCAACAAACCATCGATCCCCTCAGTGCATTCGAAATTCTGACCGATCGCATTAACCGTCAACAAGAGGAAAGTGCATCCATCCCAGCAGCCACCGCCAGAACAGGAACTGCAAGCAGGAAACAAGAGAAAAGTATGATGGAACAGGTGATGGGCGCTCCCATTACTCGACAGATTGGCAGAGAGATTGTCAGAGGAATTTTTGGAATGCTTGGCGGCCGAAAAACACGAAGCAAAAAAGGTGGAATATTTGGCTTTTAAATCCTAAATTTGGAAGCTAACCTATGTATTAATTATATAATCTTACTTGATGAAACCTACTTTATTAATTTTAGCCGCCGGGATGGCAAGTCGTTATGGCAGCATGAAACAAATTGATGGCTTCGGACCAAATGGAGAAACCATCATTGAATATTCCATCTATGACGCAATCAAGGCCGGTTTTGGAAAAGTGATATTCATTATTAAAGAAGAATTTGCAGATAATTTCAGGGCCACTTTCAACCCAAAGCTCGAGGGACGAATCGAAGTAGATTATGTTTTCCAAAATTTTGACCTGAAACCGTTTGGAATCGAGGAAGAAATTTACAGAGAAAAACCTTGGGGAACGGCTCACGCCATTCTTTCGGCAAGATTTGCTATCAAAGAACCTTTCTGTGTCATTAACGCCGACGATTTTTACGGCTACGATTCTTTCCATCAAATGGTAAAGTTCCTCAATGAAGAAGTGGATGATCAGCTTTTCTCTATTGTGGGCTATCAGATCGGAAAAACATTATCTGATTTTGGGTCTGTTTCACGAGGAGTGTGTAAAGCCGATGAAAACCAGTTTCTGGAAGAAATTGTAGAACGTACCAATGTATATAAAAAAGAAGACCACATTGTGTATGAAGAAAGCGGGCAAACCTATCCGCTCGATTTTGAAACGCCCGTCTCTATGAATTTTTGGGGATTCACCCCGGCCGTTTTCAAAAAAACAGAAGCATTATTTAAAGAGTTTGCACTGGCCCACAAAGATCAGCCCAAAGCGGAATTTTTCATTCCACTTATTGGTGAACACTTCATTCAAAACAACACGGCCAACTTCAAGATACTTCCTACCTCCACTCAATGGTTTGGGGTAACCTATAAAGAAGACAAACCCTTTGTACAGGCCAGTATTGACCAGTTGATTAAAGAAGGAGTGTATCCGGAAAAATTATGGAACTAAGTATAGAGAAGGCCGTTTTAGCGGCCTTCGGTTTTTCTACTCAACAAGTACATGCGCAACCCATTGGAAACGGTCTTATCAACCGTACTTTTTTATTGAAAACAGAAGAGGAAAGTTGCTTCATTCTGCAAAATATAAATACGCATGTTTTTAAAGAGCCTGCAATTATTGCAGCGAACATACAGATAGTGGCCGCTTACCTCAACGCGCAGTTCCCGTCCTATCTCTTCCCTGCCGCCCTTCCCGCAACAAACGGAGAAACGCTGATTACCCACAAAGGCGAGTATTGGCGTTTAAGTCCCTTTATCCAGGACACCATCACGTACGATACACTGAATGATCCAAAACAGGCCTTCGAAGCTGCACGTCAGTTTGGGAAATTAAGCCGCCTGTTAAATGATTTCGACGCTAAAAAACTGGGGGCGAGCATTCCGTCCTTTCATGACCTGGAACTTCGCTACCATCAGTTTGAAAGAATTCTTCAAACGGGAGATAAAAAACTCCAGGAGCAGGCGCTACCCGAAATAAAACAGGCCATTGCCTATCGGACATTGGTAGACCAATACCTTCGCTTGAAAGATTTACCCGATTTTCCGGATAGAGTCATGCATCATGACACTAAAATCAGCAATGTACTCTTGAACAGCAAAAATGGAGAAGGGGTATGTGTGATTGACCTCGACACACTGATGCCTGGAAAATTTATTTCTGATCTGGGAGACATGATGCGCACTTATCTGTCTGCTGCGGACGAGAATGAAAAAAACCTTTCGACTGTTTTCATTCGTCTTCCTTATTTTGAAGCAACTTTGAGAGGATACTTGCTGGAAATGGCGTCGATTCTGACAGAAACAGAGAAAGACCAACTCCTTTTTTCAGGAAAATACATGATCTATATGCAAGCTTTACGCTTCCTTACAGATTTTTTAAACAACAGCCAATATTACCCCGTTCATTATCCAGATCAGAATCTCGATCGGGCTAAAAACCAATTCACTTTACTAAACGATCTTTTTAATAAGGAAGAAAAGCTGCAACTGCTCATCAGACAAATACTTCAGGAAAACTCGCAAACTCCCGAAAAGTTCTAAAAATAGAAAAGCGTCACCTTCTTTTGTTGGTAACGCTTTTCTATCTTCGAAAGAAGCTTTCGCTTATCTATTTCTTGTCATCGTCTTTCACTTCTTCAAAATCCACGTCAGTGACTGTATCTCCACCCTGAGCGGCATCCTGTTGTGGAGCTTCGCCTTGTGGCTGACCTTCCTGACCTGCTTTATACATCTCTTCTGAAGCCGCATTCCAGGCGTTTTGCAATTCAGCCTGTGCCGCATCCATATCTGCGAAGTTACGGGCAGCATGAGCTGCTTTCAATTTATTTAATCCTTCTTCGATCGGAGCTTTCTTATCTGCAGACAATTTTTCACCAAATTCTTTCAATTGTTTTTCAGTAGAGAAAATTAATGCATCTGCACTATTCACTTTATCTGCTTCTTCTTTTGCTTTGGCATCTGCTTCGGCGTTTGCCTCTGCTTCGGCTTTCATTTTCTTAATCTCTTCATCGGTCAAACCTGAAGAAGCCTCAATACGTATTTTTTGTTCTTTCCCGGTAGCCTTATCTTTTGCGCTTACATGTAAAATTCCGTTCGCATCGATGTCAAAAGCAACTTCGATTTGAGGAACTCCGCGAGGTGCAGGAGGAATGCCATCCAAGATGAAACGACCAATCGTTCTATTCTGCGCAGCCATTGGACGCTCTCCCTGAAGAATGTGGATTTCGACCGAAGGCTGGTTATCCGCGGCGGTAGAAAACGTTTCTGCTTTTTTTGAAGGGATAGTGGTATTTGCTTCAATTAATTTGGTCATGACACCACCCATGGTTTCAATACCCAACGAAAGAGGAGTAACATCCAGTAACAAGACATCTTTCACTTCACCGGTAAGGACCCCGCCCTGAATGGCAGCGCCAATTGCAACCACCTCATCCGGGTTTACCCCTTTACTTGGTTCCTTTCCGAAAAATGCTTTAACTGCTTCCTGAATGGCAGGAATACGTGTGGAACCACCCACTAAAATGACTTCGTCAATATCACTTGCACTTAACCCGGCATTTTTAAGCGCAGATCTGCAAGGTTCGATGGTGCGTTTTACAAGGTCAGCGACTAATTGTTCAAATTTAGCACGGCTCAACGTTCTTACCAAGTGTTTAGGTCCGCTGGCGTCCGCAGTAATGTAAGGTAAATTTACCTCAGTGGAAGTCGTGCTCGAAAGCTCAATTTTAGCCTTTTCTGCAGCTTCTTTCAAGCGTTGAAGCGCCATCGGATCTTTATGAAGATCCATTCCGTTCTCATTTTTAAACTCTTCTGCAAGCCATTCGATCACTGCGTGATCAAAATCGTCTCCTCCCAGGTGTGTATCTCCGTCTGTTGACTTTACTTCAAAAACACCATCTCCCAATTCCAACACTGACACGTCATGTGTACCACCTCCGCAGTCAAACACAACGATCTTCATATCCTTATGCGCTTTATCCAAACCGTAAGCAAGTGCTGCTGCTGTAGGCTCGTTGATAATTCTTTTGACAGTTAACCCAGCCACTTCACCAGCCTCTTTTGTAGCCTGACGCTGCGCATCATTGAAATAGGCAGGAACGGTAATCACTGCTTCCGTCACCTCCTGACCAAGAAAATCTTCTGCCGTTTTTTTCATTTTCTGAAGAATCATGGCCGAAATCTCCTGAGGCGTATATTTACGGTCATCGATCTCTACACGAGGGGTATTGTTATCTCCTTTTACCACTTTATAAGGCACACGTGAAATTTCTCTGGCAGCTTCTTCATAACTGCTACCCATAAAGCGTTTAATCGAATAAATCGTTTTTGTAGGATTTGTGATTGCCTGACGTTTCGCAGGCTCACCTACTTTTCTTTCGCCATTTTCAGCAAAAGCAACGATTGACGGCGTAGTACGTTTACCTTCACTGTTGGCTATAACTACAGGTTCATTCCCTTCCATTACGGAAACGCATGAGTTTGTTGTTCCTAAGTCTATACCAATTATTTTTCCCATTTTATTTGTTTTTTCTTTTTTACGAATGTTTACATGCTATGAACAAGCAATGTGCCAATTAGGTTTTGTCAGCATTCTTTCCTTATTTCCTGTTAAAATGTAAAAAATACCTCCCTCCGGTGCTGACAGCTTGTCAGCAATTTCATAAAAAACCTATCTTTCTGAAAACAGATACTTACTCCTATGTATCAATCGTCAGTTCGTCCTCCCGCTTTTCAGGCTTGATCTTGCGATTTTTTTCAGGGCTGCTCGCAACATGAGATCTTCTGAACTTTGGCGTGATTCCCGCGACAGCGGAAACAAATCGTCAATTCTTACGCCTTTCTTTTGCACAAAACTCCTCTTCTCTCCTTCAAAGCCTACGGCTGTAAAACTCACCTTTATACCGCCCGGCACCGGGAAATAACTCACATTTCCTGTGGTACCTGCTGTCTGACGACCCATCAGCCTGGTTTGCTTTCGAAGGGATAGCTGTGCACTCACACTTTCCGCAAGACTTTGTGTCTGCTCATTGACCAAAACAACCATTTTACCCTTATACACTGGAAATCGCGAACTTATGGGAGAGTACAGTTCTTCTTTTTTAGTAAAGCTCCCCAGAAAATTCAAATCGGCATTTAAAAGAAACCCCAGACGAATGGAATCCGGCATGAGGGCCGGCATAGTTAAGCTCACCATGTCAAAATCCGGATAGCCTCTCAGGTCCCAAATCACTCCTTTGGCAGAAGAAATGGCTTCAAATATCTGTTGCAATTCAGTTTCCTTCGTGAGTTTGCAATAGTCCACATACCAGATACCAGGTTTCATTTCTTTCCACAATGGAGTACGTGTAATTGACGTTTGAGCTAAAAGAGTGTCATAAGGATATCTCTTGATGAGGAGCTCTTTGAAATCTTTACGCCGCTTCACCTTTACATAAACCCTTTTAGCTGTGTCTGTTCTAAAAAGCTGAGCCGCAAGCTCCCGGTTCTTTGATGAACGATTCGAACCATTCACTGCAGAAAGGTAACGCTGTTCATAGTGCTTGGTAGACAACCCGTTAATAGTCAAAATTTCATCCCCCAGTTCAATTTTATCCTCTTTTGCTAATAATGGAGAATGGATTTTATTTACATAATATTTGCGTTTCCACCGCAACAAGCCAAAAGAAGTATGCCAGCGCTGATTCAGCAAGAAATCAGTCTCTTTATAAAACGAATGGTTATCCTCCATTTCCGCCAATAGGTGTTGAACGGCCACACGATAAACTTCCTTCGATTGAGCCGCATAAAAATAAAATAAGGGATATACTTCTTTAATACCCTATCCCAGTCAAGAGGAAGCTGGTTCTTATGTGGATACTGGTAGTTAATGATATTCCAAAATCTGAAAAGTGCCAGAAGCCGCAACTCGGTAGATGGATAGCTTTCTTCAAAGCCCTCCTCCATATTTAAAAGAAAGTCCAAGGAATAGCCCTTATACGTATCTGTTACATACACACTGGGAGCTGGAAGATGGTGTGTAAAAAGGCGGGTGAGCTGGCGGGTAAATTCACTTTTTAAGCCAAATGTCCGAATATTTTTGACGGTGAAAATGTGATACACTGAATCTCCCCTGGATTGTGTTGGAATGGGTGAATAGGTCTCCACAGGTAAGCCCTGATACCACCGAAACAAGTGCGTTTCAAAATGCGAGGGCCGATTAATTGCTTCAGGGATGAGCTCCAACAATGCCTTATCCCAATCAGGGCTACCTGAAGCAGCAGAATGGTAATATTTTAAGAAGCCCCAGACTTTGGCCAGTTTAGCCAGCTGGTCCACCTGATTACGATTCTGTGCGCTGCCCCCGATAGTCAAAAACAGGCACATCCCCATTAGTAAGTACTTTTTCATCTCTTTAAATTTGCCCCAAAGATGGAGCTAAACTCAGCCCTATGGAAAAAATCAGTTCGGACAGTTCATTTACCAGACGAACTGAATTGTCTGAAATTCGACAGGTAAAAATACACGTTCATCGAAAAATCAAATGACATCGCCCTTCTTTTCCTGATTTTAAACATGGAACCAGTAGGAAATTGGACCTATGTCCGAAAAGTAAAATGGAGTGAGGCCATTTACCTATTTCTGATCAGCACCGTGATCCCCTTTTTTGTTGGCATTCAGATCTGGTCTGAAATAAGTTTCACCTTTAGCCTTATCCTCTTAAACATCTTGCAATTACCTTCTATCGTTCTGTTTTACCGGAGCTATCTTCCGCATACCGTTTTTAAAAAGCGATACCTTCTCTTTATCCTCTGTTTTTTCCCCTTTCTTATCTTTTATGAACTAAATGCGAGATTAGCTGCCCTGCTGCTGATCCATCTGCCATTCATTCCGGTAGATTATCAGAATCTATTGAGAAGTGGGCATCCAGAACTTTTTGAATATGGCTATTTTTTTAATCAGACGCTGGGTTATACCTTCCTGCTTTTACTCACCGCCCTGGCACTTGCATTGATCAAAGAACTGTTCAAACAGCAACAAAAAGTATATGAAATCGCTTACGGGAAAGTAAAACTTGAATTGAACCACCTAAAATCTCAACTACAACCGCACTTCTTCTTTAATACACTTAACAATTTATATACCTTAACCCTGCAACATTCTCCAACAGCTCCGCTTATGATTGCTCACCTTTCTGAGATCATGCGTTACATCATTTACGAAAGTGAAAGTGAACAGGTAAGTCTTGAAAAAGAGATTAGCTTTATCAGTAAATACATTGCTTTGGAGAAATTACGGTTTACAGATCCAGAAGTGATCCGATTAGAAATTCAGGGTGATCCGGGAGGGCATCAGGTAGAACCCTTACTGTTTCTTTTATTGAAAACTGCTTTAAACATGCCCAGGTGAACGGCCTAAAAGTCGCCGAAATCAGTATGACAATTCTCATTGAGGAAGATGAATTAACACTGCAAACTAGTAACCAGATGACACCGCAAAGCACACCGGCAAATGCCAAATTGTCTCCCGACCGTGTGTCCAAACCGGGAGGGTTGGGGCTTAAAAACACGGAAAAAAGACTCAACCTTCTTTATCCGGATAAACATTCTTTGTTAATAGATCAACATGACGACAGTTTCGATGTCATTCTTACACTCCATTTCCCTAAAAAATGATCCATTGCTTACTTATTGATGACGAGCCTTTGGCCAGGCAGTTAATTGAAGGTTACATTGCACAAGTCGATACGCTCAGCCTGGTTGAGTCTTGTGAAAATGCCATTGAAGCCTTTGGCATCCTTCATCAGCAACGCGTAGATTTACTGTTTCTGGACATCAACATGCCCGGGATTACCGGATTGAGTTTCTTAAAATCCTTAAAAAAACCTCCGGCAGTTATCTTCACCACTGCCTACCATGAATATGCCGTGGAAGCCTTTGAGCTGGAAGCTGTGGATTACCTTTTAAAACCGATTACACTGGAACGATTTATGAAAGCTATTCAAAAGACAAGCCCACAGAAAACAATTTCTGTCACTCCTGTCGTACCGGTCAATTCCTATCTCTTTATTAAAGTAGATCGCAAATTAATCAAAGTGAACTATGAAGATATCTTTTACCTGGAAGCACTGGGCGATTATGTCAAGTTCGTGACCTCAGAGAAAACACTCATCTCCCATATGAAATTCAGTGCCGTTGAAAAAATACTGCCAAACCATCTCTTCTTACGTATTCACCGTTCCTATATCGTCTCGCTTCAGCGTATCCGTTACCCGGAAGGCAATCATCTTAAAATTGGCGATACCGGACTTCCTATTGGTCAAACCTATAAGGAGATCGTGTTTGAAAAGTTAAAAGTCACTGATTAAAGTACTAAAAGACGCTCCAGGTAATGGTATTGAATGCCAAAATCTGTCTTGATACGCTCAAGTTCTCTGCGAATCTCTTCCTGACGAGCAGACAGCTGAGCTCTCTCATCGAGGGGAGGCTCTTCCATCCCCATCTTGTCACTGGCCCTTTCGATGGCTTTTACAGCCACAATCATGACATTCTTTGGAGTATGAACGTCCGATACAAATTCAAGTATTTTTGTCTTATAACCAAAATATTCCAACAGGAGCGCTCGCATCCCATCGGTGATCATTTCTGCCTGTCTTTCCAGAAAAATCCCGTATTTTGTCAAAAAGGAGACCTGGTTCTGTACCTTGCTCTTCTCCAATTGTCTCCTGATTTGTTTGTGACAACAGGGAGCCACTACAATAAGCCGCGACCCTGCCTTAATTCCTTTAGCAATTGCATCATCTGTCGCTGTATCGCAGGCATGCAAGGCAATTAAGAGATCCGTTCCTTGTGCGTCGTACTCCTGAATGGATTTTTCTACAAAATGAAGTCGCTTAAATCCTACTCCATCAGCCAGCGAATTACAGAGCTTTACCAGATCTGAGCGTTGTTCGACACCTTCTACACATAGCTCCTTCCCATAGGTTGTTGATAAATAGTCGTAAAGGGCGAAAGTGAGATAGCCTTTCCCTGCCCCCATATCACTTACTTTCCGTATGGCCCCCGCTGGAAGATCACGTAACAAAGGATCGAGCAAAGAAAGGTAATGATTGATTTGTTTAAATTTATCCTGTGCATGCTTCAACACCTCCCCTTTATGGTCAGTGAGACCGAGCAGGTTCAAATAGGGACGCTCGCTATTGACGAGGTAATTTTTTGACCTGTCGTGCGAGCGGTTTACTACCAGCGATTGTGTAAGCAACCGTTCACGTCTTCGAAGTTTTCCTTTTCTGTCATATTCAAAGATAATTTCCTGCTGTTGATTAAACAAAGTGGCAATCTTGAATGATTGCTCCATCGCTTGTGCGATCAAGTCCAGTCCTGATGAGCGCACATGGTTTTTATGGATATCCTTTGTTTTATATCGATAAGTAAAAGACAACATTTCCTGCCCCTTAATAAGAACTGCTTTGACAAAGACTTGTTTTAATTCGGCTTCGTCTCCTTGGTAATTTCCCAACGACAGTTTCACAAAAACCTTTTGTGCGAGCGCTTGTTCGAGTTCCTTACGAAATAGATTTAACATCTCCATATAGCCATCGTGCTTAAAATTCATTTTAGAAAGTTTCCTTTGAATTTTAGCTTATTAAATAAAAAAGGACATGCACTTTGGCATGTCCTTTTTTATAATTTATTGAAAAACAATTAAGCTTTCTCTTCCTCATTGGTTTCTGAGGCAGTCTCTTCTTGTACTGGCGCAGTCTCTTCTGCGGCCACTACCGGAGCCTCGTCCTCAGTTACTAGAGTTTCCTCAACTACCGCTGCATCTTTTGGTGCGTCTGCTTTTTTCGTTTTGCTTCTGCTACGACGAGTCGTTTTCTTCTCAGCACCAGCATCTACAGATTTACCGTACACTTCGTTGTAATCCACTAATTCGATCAATGCCATTTCAGCATTATCACCTAAACGATTGTTCAATTTGATAATACGGGTATAGCCACCTGGACGGTTAGCCACTTTCGCAGCTACGTCACGAAACAACTCCGCGACAGCTTCTTTATCATGAAGATACGCAAATACAGTACGACGTGAATGCGTAGTATCGTTCTTTGATTTGGTGATCAATGGCTCAATGTACACTCTAAGTGCTTTTGCTTTAGCCAAAGTAGTAGAAATTCTTTTACTTTTAATTAACGACGAGGCCATGTTCGCTAACATCGCTTTTCTGTGCGATGAGGTTCTGCCTAAATGGTTAACTTTTTTACCGTGTCTCATTTTATGGTTTTTAAAGTGTATACCGTCTCTTTGAACTTAATCTGAGGGAATTATACACAGTGAATATTACATTTATTCTGTTGAGAAGCCATATACAGCTTCCTTTTTAAATTTATTCTTCGTCTAACTTAAATTTAGCCAGGTTCATTCCGAAAGATAGTTGCTTAGATTTCACGAGCTCCTGAATTTCAGTTAATGACTTTTTACCAAAGTTTCTGAATTTCAACATATCGGCCACATCGTAAGAAACAAGATCTGCTAATGTGCGAATGTCGGCAGCTTTCAGGCAGTTCAATGCACGGACAGAAAGATCAAGGTCGACCAATTCCGTTTTCAAAATTTTGCGCATATGCAAAATTTCTTCATCTACTTCTTTGGTTTCTTCTTTTGCTTGTGATTCCAATACCAAATTCTCATCAGAAAACAGCATGAAGTGCTGTATAAGGATCTTAGCAGCTTCTTTTAATGCTTCCTCCGGATGAATAGAACCATCCGTAGAGATATCCAGAATTAATTTTTCGTAATCTGTTTTCTGCTCTACACGGAAATTTTCAATGGTATATTTTACATTTTTCATTGGAGTGAAAATCGAATCGATTGCGATCACGCCAACCACTGAATCTGACACTTTATTTTCTTCTGCCGGAACATAGCCACGACCTTTATTGACAGTCAATTCTACCTCCAAAGTCACAGATTTTTCCATGTTGCAAATGACAAAATCCGGATTTAATACTTCAAAGTTATTCGAAAACTTTGTGATATCTCCTGCTACAAACTGCTCCTGGTTATTGATGATGATAAAGATTTTTTCCGAATCACCAGACTCCCCTACTTTCTTGAAACGAACTTGTTTTAAGTTCAAGATGATCTCGGTTAAATCTTCCACTACACCTTTGATAGTCGAAAACTCATGAGAAACACCTGAAAAACGAATACTTGTAATGGCAAAACCTTCTAAAGAAGAAAGTAAAATTCTTCTCAGGGCATTACCAATGGTTACACCGAAACCGGGCTCTAAAGGACGAAATTCAAATTGACCATCGAAATCAGTTGATTTCTGCATGATTACCTTGTCTGGTTTCTGAAATGCTAAAATTGCCATTTATGATGTTTTTAGTTCGTTATTAATGTTGTGTCACGTTAAATTGTTAAATAAAATTCCTACTCAGGAAAATTATTTAGAGTATAACTCGACGATAAGGTTCTCTTTGATGTTTTCAGGAATCTCATCGCGGTTAGGGTAAGAAATAAATTTACCACTCAACTCACTTCCATTCCAATCTAACCAATTGAACTTGTTAATAGCTTTACCAGATAAAGAATTAGTAATTGCTTCTAAGTTTTTAGACTTTTCACGAACAGCAATTACATCTCCTGCTCTCAATTGATAAGAAGGGATATTCACCACTTCTCCATTCACAGTAATGTGCTTGTGGCTCACTAATTGACGAGCGCCCGCGCGACTAGGGGCAATCCCTAAACGATAAACGGTATTGTCTAAACGTGCCTCTAATAATTGCAATAAGTTGTCACCAGTAATTCCCTGACGTGAAGATGCTTTCGTAAACAGGTTACGGAATTGCTTCTCCAATACACCATAGGTGTATTTCACTTTTTGTTTCTCCATTAACTGCACTGCATATTCAGACTGCTTTCCTCTTCTTTTAGAAACGCCATGTTGGCCAGGAGGATAGTTCTTTCTTTCCAATACTTTATCAGGGCCGAAAATAGGCTCTCTGAACTTACGTGCGATTTTGGACTTAGGTCCGGTATATCTTGCCATGTTTTGTTGATTTTAAAGTATCGTCCCAACGCATCGGGCGACTCTTAGCTTTAAAAATAAATAATAAATTAAACTCTTCTCTTTTTAGGTGGACGACATCCGTTGTGCGGAAGGGGTGTGATGTCTCTGATAGAGATCACCTCAATACCAGCCACCTGCAGGGTTCTGATAGCCGACTCACGACCTGAACCCGGTCCTTTCACAAAGACATCTACTTTACGTAGACCTAAGTCATAAGCCACCTTACCACAATCTTGTGCAGCCTGACCTGCAGCATAGGGCGTGTTCTTTTTAGAACCTTTGAAACCCATTTTACCTGCTGAAGACCATGAGATGGTTTGACCACTGTTATTTGTTAAGGTCACAATGATATTATTGAATGTGGCATTGATGTGCGCCTGACCTACAGGCTCAATGGTCACAATACGTTTTTTGGTAACTTTTTTACTTTTAGCCATTTTTCTTTAATTAAGCACTGGTGAATTATTGGACATTTTATCCGGACCCATCAGTTAAATTTAATTTTTTCTATTCCAAGCAGATCCTCACCTGCTTATCAATGATTATTTAGATGCTTTTTTCTTGTTAGCAACTGTTTTTCTCTTTCCTTTTCTGGTACGGGAATTATTCTTGGTGCGCTGTCCACGTACAGGTAAGCCTTTACGGTGACGTAAACCACGGTAACAACCGATATCCATTAAACGTTTAATGTTTAACTGAACCTCAGAGCGCAATGCACCTTCTACTTTGATGTTATCGTTAATGATTGTACGAATAGCAGACAACTCATCATCTGACCATTCTTGTACTTTTTTGTTAAAATCAATACCTGCCTCAGTTAAAATACTCTGTGCAGTAGATCTACCTATTCCATAAATGTAGGTTAATCCAATCTCACCTCTTTTGTTTCTCGGTAAATCAATACCTGATATCCTTGCCATATTTATAAATTGTTTTTAATTGAACGATCGAACGGCGGGCCACCGTTGTACGAACTCCGTTCCAATGTTTTTACTATCCCTGACGCTGCTTATATTTCGGGTTTTTCTTGTTAATAACGTAAAGTTTACCTTTACGACGAATAACTTTACAGTCAGCGCTACGTTTTTTAATTGATGATCTAACTTTCATTTTATTTATATCTATAAGTGATTCTGCCTTTGGTCAAATCGTAAGGCGACATCTCCAATTTTACTTTATCTCCAGGTAAAATCTTGATGTAGTGCATCCGCATCTTTCCCGAGATATGTGCAATTATCTCATGACCATTTTCAAGTTCAACCCTGAACATGGCATTCGATAACGCTTCTCTTATTACTCCGTCTTGTTCAATCGAGGCTTGTTTGGCCATATAGTCTATTGATTTTTACTTAATTAGCTGCTACTAAACAGGGTTGCAAAATTAAACAAAAATTTTGAATATTTTATTTTTTTTCTTGCAAAACTTTTTCAATCAAGGAAAAAGTCGATAAAACATCCGCTGTCCCCTTTTTAACGGCTATGGTATGTTCGAAATGGGCCGAAGGCTTCTCGTCTTTGGTGGTCACTGTCCATCCATCCGACCAAAATTTAACCGCCGCTGTTCCAGCATTAATCATGGGTTCAATTGCAAGCACCATCCCTTCTTCTAATTTGATCCCACTTCCTCTTTTCCCATAATTAGGCACTTCCGGTTTTTCATGCAATTTAACACCTACTCCATGTCCTACCAATTCTCTCACAACACCGTAACCATGTGCTTCCGCATGCTGTTGAACGGCGAAAGCAATGTCGCCTATCCGCATACCTACCACCGCTTTCTCTACGGCCTTCTCCAGACATTCACGAGTAACCCGGCTTAATTGCTGCTTTTCAGAATCCACCTCTCCAATAGAAAAAGTGTACGCAGAATCGCCATAAAAATTATGCTTGATCACTCCGCAATCTACAGAAATAAGATCGCCCTCCTTGATCACATAGTCACTGGGAAAACCATGTACCACCTGCTCATTAGGGGAAATGCATAACGAATAAGGAAAACCTCCGTAATTCAGGAATGCGGGAATGGCACCCTGATCTTTAATGAATTCGTACGCAAGTTTGTCCAGGGATAAAGTAGTAATCCCTGGCCGGATTACTTTCGCAACCTCAGCCAGGGTTTGTGAAACCAGCATCGCACTTTCACGGATCAGCTCTATCTCTTCTGCTGATTTATAATAAATCTTCGACATGCCTTGATTACAACGCGGCAGCGCTTCCACCGGCTGCAGGAATTCCTGAACGTCCGGTCACTTTACCGGTCTTCATCAAACCGTCGTAGTGGCGCATTAATAAATAACTCTCAATTTGCTGAAGCGTATCCAGCACCACCCCTACCAGAATTAAGAGAGAAGTTCCTCCAAAGAAATGTGCAAACTCCTGCTGGATACCAAACTTGATAGCCAATGAAGGAAGAATTGCAATCGAGGCAAGGAACAACGATCCCGGGAAGGTGATTTTGGAAATCACATCATCAATAAAAGTTGAAGTCGCTACTCCTGGCTTAATACCGGGAATAAAGCCTCCGTTCTTTTTCATATCATCTGCCATTTGGGTAGGATTCACCGTGATGGCTGTATAGAAGAACGTAAAAGCGATGATCAGAAATGCAAAAGAAGCATTGTACGTCACCGACGTCATGTCACTGTAATGATGTAACCAACTATCCTGTAATTTAGGGAACACGCCAATTAGTGCATTTGGGATGAACATCAATGCTTGTGCAAAGATGATCGGCATTACACCGGCAGCGTTCACCTTCAATGGGATGTATTGTCTTACACCACCTACCTGTTTATTTCCTACAATACGTTTGGCATATTGTACCGGCACTTTACGTACTCCCTGTACAATAAGAATGGTAAACATTACAACTGCGAACAGCGCCACGATTTCTAAAAGCAGCATAATTAGGCCGCCATCGTTTCCTGTAAAACGGGAAGTGATCTCCTGTTGAAGCGCCATAGGCAAACGGGCAATAATTCCCACCATGATGATCAAAGAAGTACCATTTCCAATTCCCTTATCCGTGATTTTCTCACCTAACCACATGACAAACAAGGTTCCTGCGGTTAACACAAAGCCGGATGTAATGTAGAACAGGGTGTGATTAATGACAATCGCCTCAGGGGTTACCTGAGTTTTTACGTAACCAATCGCCTGCACTGCGGTAATCAGTACAGTCAGATAACGCGTAAATTGAGTTAATTTTTTTCTGCCACTTTCCCCTTCTTTTTGCATTTTTTGGAAAGAAGGTACAGCAATACCTAATAACTGAACCACGATGGATGCTGAAATATAAGGCATTACCCCTAACGCCACGATGGATACTTTCGAGAAAGCACCTCCTGCGAACATATCCAACAACCCTAAAATACCCGTTTTTTCAGTATTACTTAATTGGGCGGGATCTACACCTGGCAGAACCACCTGACATACTAACCTGTAAATAACAAGAATCATCAGCGTAAATAAAATACGCTCTTTTAATTCCTGTATTTTCCAAATATTACTTAAAGTAGTAAATAGCTTCTTCATTAATTACAATTTTTCGATTGAGCCTCCAACAGCTTCGATAGCTTTCTGTGCAGATGCAGAAAAAGCGTGAGCTTTAACTTCTAATTTAGCTTTAATTTCTCCACGACCCAATACTTTTACGAGGTCATTTTTCGATGCTAAACCGTGCGCCTGCAAGGTACTAAAATCGATATTAGTTAAGCTGAATTTTTCTGCTAAACTTTGAAGAACGTCTAAGTTGATACCTACGTATTCGGTACGATTAATCGGTTTGAAACCTACTTTAGGTACACGACGTTGAAGAGGCATTTGTCCACCTTCAAAACCTACTTTTGTAGATGTACCTGATCTCGATCCTGCTCCTTTATGACCACGGGTAGATGTACCCCCACGTCCAGAACCCTGACCACGACCAATTCTTTTCTCTTTTTTTACAGCACCTTTTGCAGGTTTTAAATTACTTAAGTTCATTTTTACATATTTGTGTTGCCCTTCGCTTTCACTAATCAGGGTCAACGTGAAACAAAACAGAAACCAGCCTCACCGGTAGATAAGACTGGTTTCTATGATTAAATTTGCTCTATCGCTACCAGATGGTTAACTTTTTTAACCATTCCAATGATCGCTGCATTTGCCTCTACTTCCACGCTCTGGTTCAATTTAGATAAACCTAAAGCTTTCATGGTTCTTTTTTGGCGTTCGCTTCTATCGATAACGCTTTTTACCTGGGTAATTTTGATCTTCGCCATACTATTATCCGTTAAAAACTTTATTTAAATCAACCCCGCGATGTTGGGCAACGGTATACGCATCACGCATTTTCGTCAATGCATCTACGGTTGCTTTCACCACGTTATGTGGGTTGGATGAACCTTTTGATTTTGCCAATACGTTGTGAATACCGGCACTTTCCAACACAGCACGCATCGCACCACCGGCAATAACTCCGGTACCTACAGCAGCTGGTTTAATTAACACAAAACCTCCCGAAAATTTACCAATCTGTTCGTGAGGAACAGTTCCATTCAGGATAGGCACTTTTACCAGATTTTTCTTTGCATCGTCTACACCTTTAGCAATGGCCTCAGTGACTTCTTTCGCTTTTCCTAAACCGTAACCTACCACGCCTTGCTCATCTCCCACCACTACGATTGCTGAAAAACTGAAAGTACGCCCTCCTTTGGTTACCTTAGCCACACGCTGGATGCTTACCAAACGATCTTTCAATTCAATTTCGCTGGTTTTTACTCTTTTAATATTGATAGTTGACATCTTTCTGTTTTCTAAGATTAAAATACTAAACCACCTTCGCGGGCTCCATCAGCCAACGATTTGATACGACCATGGTATAAATAACCACTACGATCAAAAACCACTTCTTTTACGCCTGCTGCCAATGCTTTTTCAGCAACTAGCTTTCCCACAGCCTGTGATTGGTTAATTTTTGTGCCTGTAGCAGTGAAATCTTTAGATAAAGAAGATGCTGACACGATGGTGTTACCAGTTACGTCATTAATGATCTGAGCATAAATCCCTTTATTGCTTCTATAAACTGATAAACGTGGACGGCTTTCAGAACCTGATAATTTCTTTCTGATACCTTTTTTTATACGATCTCTACGAGATAATTTTTTTCCTGCCATTTTAATTATTTTTTAGAAGCTGATTTACCTGCTTTTCTTCTTAATACTTCACCTACAAACTTGATACCTTTTCCTTTGTAAGGTTCTGGTTTACGTAACGAGCGGATTTTCGCTGCCACCTGACCAATCAATTGTTTGTCAATGCTTTCCAGAACGATTTTAGGTGTCTGCCCTTTCTCTGAAATGGTGGTCACTTTAATTTCTTCCGGTAATTGGAACACGTAGTGGTGAGAATATCCCAATACCAAATCAAGGGTGTTTCCCTGATTAGAGGCACGGTAACCTACACCGACTAATTCCTGCTCAATTTTAAAGCCATCGGTCACACCGATCACCATATTATTAATTAATGTACGGTACAAACCGTGCAATGCTTTGTGTCTTTTCTGATCAGAAGGACGAACGACAGTTAATACGCCATCTTCCTGAGAAATTTTGATATCAGCATCTATTGCCTGTATTAACTGACCTTTAGGGCCTTTTACTGTAACGGCATTCTCATTATCTACGGTAACGGTTACGTTCGCAGGAATGTTAATTGGATTTTTTCCTATTCTAGACATGGTGTGATCCTCCTTTGATTAATAAACGTAACACAATACTTCACCACCAATATTTAACTTAGCTGCTTCTTTGTCGGTCATAACTCCCTTTGAAGTAGATAAGATGGCGATACCTAAACCATTCAATACTCTAGGCATATTATCTACGCCTGCGTATTGTCTCAATCCTGGCTTACTAATACGGGTTAACGTACGGATAGCAGGGATTTTAGTAATTGCATTGTATTTCAGTGCAATTTTAATAACACCTTGAACGGTGCTGTCATCGAACTTGTAGTTAGCGATGTAACCTTTGTCGAAAAGTACTTTAGTGATTTCCTTTTTCAGGTTAGAAGCAGGGATCTCAACAATTCTGTGATTTGCCTTGATGGCATTTCTAACCCTTGTCAGATAATCTGCTATTGGATCTGTATTCATTATGATTAATTTGTGGTAATGGTTTCCCTTTAGACCACCATGGTTAAGAGACCTGTTACCGGTTAAAATTCTGTTTATCGTATATACACGTAAGTATCAGGCACCAGAACGGTTAACTATTCTGATTCCTGATACCTGCAGTCTATTTAGTTTTTGTTACCAGCTGGCTTTTCTAACCCCTGGAATTTTACCTTCTAAAGCCATTTCGCGGAAAGTAACCCTTGAAATACCAAAGGTACGCATATATCCACGTGGACGTCCGGTTAATTTACAGCGGTTATGTAAGCGAACAGCTGAAGAGTTCTTTGGTAATTTATCCAATCCCTGGAAATCACCAGCAGCTTTCAATGCAGCGCGTTTCTCTGCATATTTAGCCACTAAACGCTGACGCTTAATCTCGCGAGCTTTTACACCTTCTTTTGCCATTATTGCTCTGTTTTTTGATTTTTAAAAGGTAAACCGAATTGCTTCAAAAGTTCCAATGCTTCCACATCTGTTTCCGCAGAGGTTACAAAGGTAATATCCATTCCTAAAATTTTGTTAATTTTATCAATATTAATTTCAGGAAAAATAATTTGCTCTGTTACTCCAAGGGTATAATTCCCTTTTCCATCGAAACCTTTGTCATTGATTCCTTTGAAATCACGAATACGGGGAAGCGCTACAGAAATCAGACGATCTAAGAACTCGTACATATTGCTATCGCGTAAAGTAACACGAACACCTACAGGCATTCCTTTACGCAATTTAAAGTTCGAGATATCCTTTCTGGATTTTGCACCTACCGCCTGTTGTCCGGCAATGGTTGTCAACTCTGCAATGGCACTATCCATTACTTTTTTATCAGCAACAGAGTAACGGCCAACGCCTTGGTTAATTGAAATCTTTTTCAATTTAGGAACCTGCATTACGCTTTTATAGTTGAACTTATCTTTAAGTGCAGCTACGATTTCCTCTTTGTATTTGGTTTTTAATCTTGGTATGTATGCCATTATTTGATCTCCTCCCCAGATATTTTTGCAACTCTCACTAATTTTCCGTCAGCGTTTAATTTTCTGCCGACACGTGTAGTTTTACCGGTTTTAGGATCCACCAACTGTACGTTAGAAATATGAAGAGCAGCCTCTTTTTTAATGATACCACCATTTGGCGTAGCGGCATTTGGTTTTGTATGTTTTGAAATCAGGTTGACCCCTTCTACCACAACCCGGTTTTGGGCAACAAGTACTTCCTGTACTTTACCTTGTTGGCCTTTGGAATCGCCAGCAATCACCTTTACTAAATCTCCTTTACGGATCTTTAATTTGGCTTTCGTTTCTTTATTTTTCATGTTATAATACCTCCGGTGCTAATGATACGATTTTCATGAATTGTTTTTCACGCAGTTCTCTCGCAACCGGACCAAAGATACGTGTGCCACGCGGTTCGTCCTGTGCATTGAGTAATACAGCCGCATTGTCATCAAAACGGATATAAGAACCATCTTTACGACGAATCTCTTTTTTCGTTCTAACCACAACTGCTTTAGAAACAGTCCCTTTTTTAATGTTACCTGAAGGCAAAGCGCTTTTTACAGTGACCACAATTTTATCACCAATAGAAGCATATCTCTTGCCGGTTCCACCAAGTACACGGATCACCAATACTTGTTTTGCGCCGCTATTATCGGCTACGTTTAATCTTGATTCCTGTTGTACCATCTTATTTAGCTCTTTCTAAAATTTGTACTAATCTCCAGTTCTTGTTTTTACTCAGCGGACGAGTCTCCATGATCAATACCGTATCACCGATACCACATTCGTTCTTCTCGTCATGAGCCATAAATTTGGTAGTTTTTTTCACAAACTTCCCATAGATCGGATGTTTTACTTTACGCTCAACAGCTACGACAACAGATTTATCCATTTTGTTGCTGACAACTAATCCGGTTCTTGTTTTCCTTAATTTTCTTTCCATTTGGCTCTAAATATTATTTAGTTTCAGTAGCTGACGCCGCTTTAAGCTTTGTCAATTCAGTGTTTAATCGGGCTATATCCTTTCTTACCTTAGTAATGCGGCTAGGATTTTCGATAGCCGAAATGGTGTGCGCGAATTTCAACTTAACTAAGTTTTCTTTTTCTTCTGCAATCTTAGCTACTAATTCTTCTTTTGAAAGCCCTATGATTTCTGAGTTTTTCATTTTTTTAAAATTTAAGTGATGGGTCTAGCGGTTATAATAACAAGTTACTTACAACATTGATCCCACAACGCTTTATGCTTCTACGTAATCTCTACGTACGACAAACTTTGTTTGAACAGGCAGTTTCTGTGCGGCTAAACGCAATGCTTCTTTGGCAATATGCAAAGGAACACCTTCTGCTTCGAACAGGATACGTCCTGGTCTCACAATGGCTACCCAATATTCAGGGGCACCTTTACCTTTACCCATACGTACCTCAGCGGGCTTTTTAGTCACTGGTTTATCAGGGAATATTCTAATCCAAACCTGACCTTCACGTTTCATGAAACGAGTTACCGCAATACGGGCTGCCTCTATCTGACGACTGGTGATCCAAGTCGCTTCTAAAGATTTAATCCCGAAAGATCCGAATGACAGTTCAGCACCACGAGTGGCTAAACCTTTCATTCTGCCTTTTTGCATCTTTCTGAACTTCGTTCTTTTTGGCTGTAACATTTTACTTTAAAATATGATCGTTAAACGATTTGTTAACTATTTGCGTGGTCCTCTTGGGGCACCGCCTTTATTATCTCTACCGCCACTGCGACGTTTGTCATTTCTGCGGTCTCCACGGTTATCTCTTCCACCATCTCTTCCACCTGCATACGCACCTTCCGGTCTTCCACCTTTACCTGGTGCATTGCTGGTTGAACCGATATTTGGAGAAAGATCACGCTTGCCATACACTTCACCTTTGCAGATCCATACTTTTACCCCGATCTTACCGTAAGTAGTTAAAGCTTCTGCTAAAGCATAGTCGATGTCTGCACGAAACGTATGCAAAGGAATTCTTCCTTCTTTGTATTGTTCGTTACGCGCCATTTCCGCACCGCCTAAACGGCCTGAAGTCATGATTTTAATCCCCTCAGCACCCATACGCATGGTGGATGCAATCGTTGATTTCATGGCTCTACGGAAAGAAATTCTCGCTTCTAATTGTTTGGCTACTCCTTCTGCTACTAATTGAGCATCGAGTTCAGGACGTTTGATCTCAAAAATGTTGATTTGAATTTCCTTTTTAGTTAATTTCTTCAACTCTTCTTTGATCTTATCTACTTCCTGACCAGCTTTTCCGATCACAATTCCTGGACGGGCTGTATGAATGGTTACTGTAATACGTTTCAATGTACGCTCAATTACCACTTTTGCAACACCTCCTTTTGCGATACGTGCAGAAAGGTATTTTCTTATTTTTTCGTCCTCAACTAATTTATCAGCATAGTTGTTGCCTCCGAACCAGTTAGAATCCCAACCTCTGATGATTCCTAATCTGTTTCCTATTGGATGTGCTTTTTGTCCCATTTCTGTTAATTACTTTGAGTTTGAACGTTTTTACTATCTACAATCAGGGTCACGTGATTCGAACGTTTACGAATTCTATAACCACGGCCTTGCGGAGCTGGTCTCAATCTCTTTAACTGACGACCTCCGCCAACCATTATCGTTTTCACGTATAATTGGTTTTCTTCAGGGCGAGAACCTTCATTTTTTGCTTCCCAGTTTTTGATCGCTGACAACAAAAGCTTTTCTACTCTAATTGCTGCGTCTTTATTGGTATATTTCAAAATATGCAATGCTTTCTCTACACGCTCACCTCTGATCAGATCAACAACCAAACGCATCTTACGCGGTGAGGTTGGACAATTGTTTAATTTCGCTACTGCTTCCATCTCTTAATTATTTTTTCTTTTCAGAGTGACCCCTAAATGTTCTGGTTGGAGCGAACTCTCCCAGTTTATGTCCAACCATGTTTTCTGTAACATACACCGGTATAAATTTATTCCCGTTATGTACTGCAAATGTATGACCAACGAAATCCGGAGAGATCATTGATCTGCGAGACCAAGTTTTGATCACAGACTTCTTGCCTGAATCGTTCATAGAGACTACTTTTTTCTCTACGTTATGGTCAATATAAGGTCCTTTTTTAATCGAACGAGCCATTATTTTTTCCTTTTCTCTATGATGAAACGATTTGAGTATTTTGTAAGTGAACGCGTTTTGTAGCCTTTAGCCAACAATCCTTTTCTAGATCTTGGGTGACCTCCGGATGCACGGCCCTCACCACCACCCATCGGGTGATCTACCGGGTTCATCGCTACCGGACGTGTTCTCGGACGACGGCCGATCCAACGTTTACGTCCCGCTTTACCCAATACTTCGTTCGCATGATCAGAATTGGAAACAGCTCCAATCGTAGCTAAACAAGCTGTCAAAATTAATCTGGTCTCACCAGAAGGCATTTTCAAAGTGGCATATTTACCATCTCTCGCTGCTAATTGTGCATAAGCACCTGCGCTACGTGCCAACTGAGCTCCCTTTCCAGGGTGAATCTCCACGTTGTGGATGATCGAACCCAAAGGAATGTTCGCTAATTTCAGGGTATTTCCTACTTCTGGAGTAGCTTTGTCTCCCGAAAGCACGGTTTGTCCTACTTGCAAGCCCTCAGGCGCAATAATGTAACGCTTCTCGCCGTCTGCATAATGTAACAATGCAATACGTGCTGTACGGTTCGGATCGTACTCTACAGTAGCTACTGTAGCAGGAACATCAAATTTATTCCGTTTAAAATCAATTAAACGATACGATTTCTTATGACCACCACCAATGTAGCGCATAGTCATCTTTCCTGAATTGTTACGACCTCCCGATTTCTTAGAAGATACAACCAATGATTTTTCGGGCTTGGTTGCGGTAATCTCCGTAAAGCTGGCCCCAATTCTGAAACGGGTACCCGGAGTAACTGGTTTAAATTTTCTTAAGCCCATAGTTATAAATTATTCAATTCTTATTAAATATTCGCGTAATAGTCGATGGTTTCACCATCTTTCAAAGTCACAATCGCTTTTTTATATTTCGGGCTACGACCCGTCACTAAGCCAGCTTTTGTGTTTCTTGATTTAGTTTTACCATCTACCACCATGGTATTCAAGGCTACAATGTTCACACCATACATCTTCTCGATGGCATTTTTAATCTGCAACTTGTTAGCTCTGTAGTCTACTTTAAATGTAAAACGATTCGCTTTCTCTGTTAATGCAGATGCCTTTTCCGTTAAAATTGGTCTTTGTAAAATGTCCATATTACTTGGCAAACGCCTCCTCCAAAGTTTTAAGTGAATCAGCAGTTAACAAAAGTTTACTAGCGTTCAATACATCGTATGTATTTAACTGATCGGCAGTAATGACTTTAGCCTTCTGAATATTTCTGCTTGATAAATAGATATTTTTATTCTGTGCCGGCAACACCAATAACGTTTTCTCGTTTGCCACGTTAAGCGCAGCTACCAGATTGATATAGTTTTTGGTTTTAATGTTATCGAAAGTAAAATCTTCCAATACCACGACACTGTTATCTTTTGCTTTATAAGAAAGGGCAGATTTACGGGCTAAGGATTTTAGTTTCTTGTTTAATTTGAAACTATAATCTCTTGGTTGAGGGCCAAAAATACGACCTCCGCCATTGAACAATGGAGATTTAATACTTCCAGCTCTGGCACCACCTGTTCCCTTTTGCTTATATAATTTGCGGGTAGAACCGGCAATCTCGTTACGTTGCTTAGATTTATGCGTACCCTGACGTTGATTAGCAAGATATTGCTTTACATCTAAGTAAATCGCATGATCATTTGGCTCAATACCAAATACGGCTTCAGAAAGTTGCACCTTGGCACCTGTCTCTTTTCCTGAAATGTTTACTACTTTAACTTCCATCTGCTTATTTATCTAAGATTACGTAAGAACCTTTAGCTCCAGGTACGGAACCACTTACTACTACCAGATTCTGCTCCGGATAAACTTTCAATACCTGTAAGTTCTGCACTTTCACACGGGCACCTCCGGTTCTTCCCGCCATGCGCATTCCTTTGAATACACGTGAAGGATAAGAAGAAGCTCCTAATGAACCCGGTGCGCGCATCCTGTTATGCTGTCCGTGAGTTTGACCTCCCACACCACCAAAACCGTGACGCTTTACTACACCCTGGAAACCTTTTCCTTTTGAAGTACCTACCACATCCACAAAGTCTCCTTCGTTGAAAATACCTACAGTCACTGTATCTCCCAGATTCACTGCATTTTCAAACTGTGGGAATTCAACAATTTTGCGCTTTGGAGTGGTTTTCGCTTTGGCGAAATGACCCTTTAAAGGTTGGTTCGTGTTTTTTTCTTTGGCCTCATCGTATCCTAATTGAACTGATACGTAGCCGTCTTTTTCTTCGGTTTTAACTTGTGTCACCACACAAGGCCCAGCTTCGATTACCGTACAAGGAATGTTTTTCCCTTCGGCATCAAAAATACTGGTCATTCCTACTTTTTTTCCAATAATACCTGACATTTTCTAAATAAATTTAACACCCATCGAAGCAGTAGGGCTTCGTTCAAGGTGGATATACATCCCCGCTAAGGGACGGCAAAAATAGGAAAGAATTATTAATTTTCAAATAGTTAGCTAATTATTTTTTCAAATAATTATCAGATAAGAAGACAGCTGCTCGTGCTTCTAATGGACGACATCAAAATACAAGCTGGCCGAAATGATGCACAAAATAAGAAAACCGATAAAGACATACAACCAGTCCTTTTCGATCAGAAAGCCAAAAATGGAAAAAACAATGCGCGCAATGGGTGTAAAAATTAATAACACGACCCCTAGCTGGACAATAGCCAGTCCCTCCAAAACCCGCAACCCTTCCACGATGCCCCGGATCGATGTATAAGGATTTAATTCAGGTCTGAACGTGCCCAATGCCACTTGCTGCCCCTGCTGCTGATACAGATATACCACTCCCCCCACCAATACGAACAAGACCGAAACAATAACCCCGATCCGAAGCAAAGTTGCCACAATGATTTGTATCTCCCGATCATTCAGGTAGTATTTAATCTTACTCATAGGCCTGAATCTATTCCTTTATAAATCATTTGTAACGCAAGAAAGGTAATGACCACCGAGAAGATAAGTTTTAGTCGATCCGTTTTTGTACGAATAAGGACTTTCGCTCCGAGTGTAGCGCCAAGAACTACCCCTACTGTTACCGGCATTGCAATCAGCGGATCAATCTGACCTTTATGCAGATACACCAACGCACTTGCTGCCGCCGTAACCCCCATCATGAAATTACTGGTAGTCGTCGATACTTTGAAAGGGATTTTCATAATGTTATCCATGGCGATGACCTTAATAGCCCCAGATCCAATTCCAAGCAAGCCCGATAAAGTTCCTGCAACAAACATCATTAAAAAACCTCCTGAAACACGGTGTACTGCATATTCTTTTGGCCGACCTTCTACCGGGTAACTGCCATTCAGCTTGAAATAATTGGCCAGACGACTGGTCTTTAAGTTATCCGAGTAATCAATTTTCTTGACCACCATCATGATCGCCGAGAAAAGCAGGATCAACCCAAAAATAATCATGATGTAGCCCGGCTTGATAGAAGAAGCGATGACCACACCGAGGATGGCACTGGAGGTGGTGGCTACTTCAAGAAACATTCCTATCCGGATATTGGTAATGCCTTCCCTCACATAAGCGGCAGCTGCGCCAGAGGAAGTAGCAATAACCGAGATAATGGACGCACCAATGGCATAATGGATATCCACACCCAACCCTAGGGTCAGCAATGGAATAATGATCACTCCGCCGCCAAGCCCCGTCATAGAACCCAGCAGCCCAGCAAGAAAAGCACCCAGCAGGACAATTAGCGTAAAAACCAATACCGTCATCGAGCAAATATAGCCCACCTGCTTTCGCCTTACAACTAATTGCATCAATAAAATAAATCCTATAGATTACATAGAAATACTATAATTTATTTGGAAAAACCATTTCTTTTGTGTATCTTTTATAAAGAGTGTTATTCTGACTTCCCCAAGCGCCGGATCATTTCTGCACTCATGCGCAACCCCTCAGGAAGACGTTCTCTAAAAAATGACTGTGCTTCTTCAAACTGAGTTTTATAGCCTTCCATATCTCCATGCGCAATGAGTGACGCCCATTCATGAACCGCGGTATGAAACTCAAGGTCATCCGCCCGAATACTTCTGTCATGCAGGGCAGTCCGGATCGTCTCTTCTAAAAGGGCCTCATTCCTGAATAAATACTCAGTGATGCCCAAGCGCAAACGAAATGGCGGGGTCTGGCAAAGTAACTGGTCGTATGGATTTATTTTCATTTGTTCCCAGGCATATACCATGCTTAACAAACTCAGATGCGAGTTCGCTTTGTATTGTCGTCCCGGTGTAGCCAGACTAAAAGCAGTCATGATTTCTTCGTCAAAAAGCAGGCTTTTTCCTTCATCTCTAAACACGAAATCACGCGCCTCATAGATTTTACGACGGAACTCCTTTTCATTTTCACAAATCATTAGCCGAAACAGTTCCCTCACCGCCTGAGCATATCCCCTGACCTGTTTTCTCGCAAAAGGATTTAAAATTGCCAATCCTGCATACACGTGCGATGGATAGCCAAAAATCCGTAAAGTAATCAGAATCTTCACATTGTCGATCCCGGCGGCATAAGCCGGGTGATCCCAGGGATAGAACCCGGCATTCTTCCATGCAGAACCCATGCTTTCGAAGCCCATGTGTGTAATGGCCTGTGTATCTGCCATGATTTGGTCGTGCACACGGTAATCCGCTATTTCTATGATATTGGATTTGAACGCATTAAAAATCCCCTTCACTTTTGAATAGGCTTGCTTGTCTGCCCGATGGCAAATCAGGATTAGGTTTTGTCCTTCTGTAGAAAAGGCAGGTCCGTGAAGGGAATGACACAAGACAATAGGAACCTCCGGAGGCAGATAGGCCTCAAAAGCTTGGATCTCCGGTGTCTTAACCGAGGTCTGTCCACATACGACCGCCCCGTATTTGGTAGAAGCCGCATATTGTTTCACCACGGTCCCAATCCGTTCTGCCTCCACTGCGTAAATGATCAGGTCGGAACAGCGTGCAACAGCATGCCCATCTGCCAGAAGTTCTATCCCACTTCCTTTCAACATTTGCTCCAGTTCTTTCAACCGCGAAGCCACATCCGTCCCACAAACCGCATACCCTGCCCTTTTGAAAGTATGGGCGTAGAGCCGGCCCATCTCCCCCATTCCAATAATTCCTATTTGCATTTGCTAAACCTACAGAAAGAGAATCCACAAAGGGCTGACACAGATCAGTTGGAAATATGATCTCTGTCTGTACGCATCAGAAAGGATGGTCATGCAATTAAATCCCAAAAAGCCCTTAAGAGTTCAATATTTTTTATATACTTGTTAAAATAAAAACTTCAAAACGGCTATGAGATCTCTGCTTTTCCCCCTTCTTAGCGTTTTCTTCCTATGTATCTTTGCCATTGAGAGTGTCGGTCAACAGCGACAGGTAAACCCTCCGATTCCTGCTACCTCGCGAAGTTTTAATCCGACAAATATCGACTCGGCCCGAAATACGGATCCCTCTCTCAACGGTCAGTATCAATTCATGCTTTCCCGATCAAAAACGCTCAACGGTTATAAATTGGTCAACCCTTACCGGTTAAGCGCCTTGTGGCAAAGCGTCTCTGACACTTTGATTGCAGAGCGAAAACAGTCTGGACAGCTGAAAGTAAGCACGGAGGCTCAGAAGAACAGAATTAGTCAGCTAGAACGGCAATTAGCCGACAAAGAAAACGTCCTACTCACACATGAAGAAAAAGGAGATGAACTGAGCTTCCTGGGTTTGGAGATGGGGAAGGGTCTGTATCACACGCTGGTATGGTCGATCATTCTCTTGCTCGCTATCGCCTTGACGGTTGTTGTTCTATCCTCTTCCAAGAATAAGCTGGATGCCCGTGATAAAAAACAATTATATGCAGACTTGACAAAGGAGTTTCAATCCTACAAATCAAAAGCACAAGAAAAGGAGCGCAAACTTGCACGCGAATTGCAGGACGAACGCAACCTTGTAGAAGAACTGAAAGGCAAAGGAAAATAACCCTTTTTTGCGCTGAAATATCCGGGCTTTGATTCCCACTTATTTCCTGAATAAAAAACGTTATAAAAAAAGGTGTTCCATTAATGGAACACCTTTTTATTTCATATGGAAATCTGTTCTGTTAAACTTTGATTTCTACTTCTACCCCACTTGGCAATTCTAACTTCATCAACGCATCTACCGTTTTTGAGTTAGAGCTATAAATATCTAAAAGACGTTTATAGGCACATAATTGGAATTGCTCACGTGCTTTCTTGTTCACGTGTGGTGAACGTAAAACGGTGAAGATTTTCTTTTCAGTTGGAAGAGGAATTGGTCCGCTTACCACAGCACCGGTAGGTTTTACCGTTTTCACGATTTTCTCAGCAGACTTATCTACGAGATTATAATCGTAAGATTTCAATTTGATTCTGATTCGTTGGCTCATTTCTTTTTGTTTACGTCCACGGTTAGAGCTATTTATAACCGGGGATCTTGTGTATAAAATTCAAAAGAAAAGGACAGGTGAGTCCTCTTCTTTTGATTGTTTCGAATTAATCTTCGTTTTTAACTTTTCCTTTAGATTTGGCGATGACCTCTTCCTGGATATTTCTTGGAGCAGCTTCGTAATGATCAAACTCCATGGTAGAAGTAGCGCGACCTGAAGTAATGGTACGCAACTGCGTTACATATCCGAACATTTCAGAAAGTGGCACCAATGCTTTGATTACTTGAGCACCATTACGCGTATCCATTCCTTGTAATTGTCCACGACGACGGTTAAGGTCACCCATCACATCTCCCATGTTTTCTTCCGGAGTCAATACTTCTACTTTCATGATGGGCTCCATCAAGGTAGGAGCACATTTTGGAAGGGCATTACGGAAGGCCATTTTAGCTGCCAACTCGAAAGATAAGGCATCCGAATCCACTGCGTGGAATGAACCATCTACCAATCTCACTTTCATGTCTGGAAGTGGGAAGCCGGCTAAAACACCGTTCACCATTGCAGCTTCGAAACCTTTCTGAACAGATGGGATAAACTCTTTTGGAATAGATCCCCCTACGATTTCGTTCACAAACTGCAGACCTCCTTTTTCGTAATCAGCATCGATTGGAGAAACCACCACCTGGATGTCTGCGAATTTACCACGACCACCAGATTGTTTTTTATACGTTTCTCTATGATGCGTAGATCCGGTGATGCTTTCTTTATACGCCACCTGCGGAGCTCCCTGATTCACTTCTACTTTGAACTCACGTTTTAAACGGTCGATCAAAATATCTAAGTGTAACTCACCCATTCCGGAGATAACTGTTTGACCGGTTTCCTTGTCCGTTTCCACTTTGAAGGTAGGATCTTCTTCCGCTAATTTACCTAAAGCGATTCCTAATTTATCCACGTCTGCCTGCGTTTTAGGCTCAATCGCTAATCCGATTACCGGATCAGGGAAGTTCATAGACTCAAGAACGATTGGGTGTTTTTCATCACAAAGGGTATCCCCTGTTTTAATATCTTTGAAACCTACAACGGCACCGATATCACCCGCTTCAATGAAAGGAATTGGATTTTGCTTATTTGCGTGCATCTGGAAGATACGCGAGATACGCTCTTTATTTCCTGAACGAGTGTTCAGCACATAAGAACCCGCATCCAACTTTCCTGAATAAGCCCGGATAAAGCAAAGACGTCCTACGAAAGGATCGGTCGCAATTTTAAAACCAAGCGCTGCAAAAGGCTCATTCACATCAGGTTTACGTGAAATCTCAGCTTCAGTCCGCGGATCGGTACCTGTAACGGCCTCCTGATCCATAGGAGAAGGCAATAATTCCATCACGAAATCCAACATGGTTTGAACTCCTTTATTTTTAAAGGAAGAACCACAAACCATTGGCACAATCGAGTTATCCAACACTGCTTTACGTAAAGCATCTAATATTTCGCGCTCTGTGAGGGAGTTAGGGTCTTCAAAGAATTTCTCCATTAAAGACTCATCATACCCGGCTACAGCTTCCAATAATTTTTCACGATACTCAGCGACTTCTTCGAGCATGTCTGCTGGAATAGGAACCTCGGTAAAAGTCATTCCTTTATCATGATCATTCCACACAATACCTCGGTTATTGATCAAGTCAACTACCCCCTCAAATGAATCTTCAGATCCAATCGGCAACTGTAGGGCTACAGCCTCAGAACCCAACATTTCCTTGACCTGCTTACACACTTTTAGGAAGTCGGCACCTGAACGGTCCATTTTATTTACGAAACCAATACGAGGCACTTTGTAGTTGTCCGCCAATCTCCAGTTGGTCTCAGATTGAGGCTCCACACCGTCTACTGCTGAAAACAAGAATACTAACCCGTCCAATACTCTTAATGAACGATTTACCTCTACGGTAAAATCCACGTGTCCGGGGGTATCAATCACATTCACCTGAAACTTATTTCCACGGTAGTTCCAGAAAACAGTAACCGCTGCAGAAGTAATGGTTATTCCTCTTTCCTGCTCTTGTGCCATCCAGTCTGTTGTGGCCGATCCCTCATGAGTTTCACCCAGTTTGTGATTTACTCCGGCATAATAAAGAATACGCTCGGTAGTGGTTGTCTTACCAGCATCGATGTGAGCAGCGATACCAATATTTCTTGTAAATTTTAAATCTCTTGACATTGTTTATCTATAAGAATCTTAGAATCTGAAGTGCGAGAAAGCCTTGTTAGCTTCTGCCATTTTATGTGTATCTTCTTTCTTTTTCACTGCAGCACCTTCGCCTTTGGCAGCAGAAACGATTTCACCGGCTAATTTCTCTTTCATGGTTTTTTCCCCACGCTTACGTGCGTAAGAAATTAACCATTTCATACCTAAAGCCATTTTACGATCAGGTCTTACCTCGGTAGGCACCTGAAAGTTAGCTCCTCCAACACGACGAGACTTTACCTCTACAGAAGGCATCACGTTATTCAACGCACGTTTCCATACTTCTAAGCCACTCTCACCCGCTTTTTTCTCAGCCAGTTCAACCGCATCATAAAAAATCGTATAAGCAATGGATTTTTTACCGTCGAACATCATGTTGTTCACGAATTTCGTTACCTGAACGTCATTAAATTTAGGATCAGGAAGAATAATTCTCTTTTTTGGTTTTGATTTTCTCATGTCTGTTTCCTCCTAATTATTTCTTTTTACCTTTTGCTGGTGCCGCAGCTGCTTGTCCTGGTTTTGGACGCTTGGTACCATATTTACTACGACGTTGGTTACGACCCGCTACCCCTGAAGTATCTAATGCTCCACGAATAATGTGGTAACGTACTCCTGGTAAATCTTTCACACGACCACCACGAATTAACACGATTGAGTGCTCCTGTAAGTTGTGTCCTTCTCCAGGAATGTAGGCATTCACCTCTTTTCCATTGGTTAAACGTACACGGGCAACTTTACGCATCGCTGAGTTTGGTTTTTTAGGGGTAGTAGTATATACACGTGTACATACACCTCTTCGCTGTGGACAGCTGTCCAACGCCGGAGACTTACTCTTGAACTCCAGTGCTACTCTACCTTTTCTAACTAATTGTTGAATGGTTGGCATTTCTTGCTTTTATTTTTTCTATTTATTTAAAATATCGCCCCCTAATCCGCACACATTTTCACATGCCCGCATTTAGGGACTGCAAAAGTACGAAGTTATTTTATGATTATCAAGGGATTGACATAATTTTATTCAACATTCCCGACACCCATCCCCTCCGTTCGAGAACAATGGATTTCTCTCCCATACAACTGCTGAAAAATTAACAATTTTAGTATATTTAGCTTTTAAAGATGTGGTCCTTTCTCAGAAAATTATCGCCCTACTATCCGCAGGCCCTGGCAGTACTTGCCTGGCTTAGCCTGTTTATTCAATGGCAGCTGACCTCCTTAGGCACGGCCTATTTTTTTAGTTTCTTCACGATCCTAAGCAACGTACTGATCGCCCTGATCCTGACTTTCGCCCCACTCCGAAGGAAAAGCGCCCCCGTTCTTTTCTTTCAGCACGATTCCGTCAAAACGGCGGCCGCGCTCTATATCGGCATGGTGGCGCTCACCTATCACTTACTCTTAAGCCATCAGTGGAATCCAACGGGTTGGCAATGGGTGGCCGATCTTATGCTCCATTCAGCCATTCCTCTGGGATATCTCTTATATTGGTGGAACTCCACCAGCAATCAGGCACTCAACCGGAAAGATCAATTCTACTGGCTCCTCTTCCCCACACTTTACTTCGGAGTAACCCTCCTTCGAGGAATGCAGATCCACTGGTACCCGTATCCCTTTATCAATGTCGACCAGCTGGGCTATCCCAGGGTCATGCTACATGCACTAGCGTTCGTTGGTGTTTTTTATCTGGGAAGCTCCCTCATGATTCGTATCCGTCTCCACAAAAAGCTAACGTCGGGTGGTGATGACCCTTCCCGTCGTTAAAGTAAAAACATACGTTTTGTACAAACCGTCATCGCTTACCTCGATCTCGGCTACCTGCCCTGTTTTACTGAAAGTATCAGTCACTGTCTGACCAACGCTGATTTCATCTAATACTTCCACCGCCGTCTCTTCATTAATTCTAATCATCAATTTATCGTTAAAACGTTTTCACTAAAATCGCCCTGCCCATTTAATACCGTTCCATAAATGCTGCAAGAACACCGCTTCCTTGTAACAAGCTTGTGTATGGCCTAATCCGGTATAAAAAGCTCTTCCCCCATCGTAAGAATGAAACCAGCTAATCGGGTGATCCCCTTTCATATTCCCCCCCGCATAAGAATTTTCGTCCACCTTCAGCAATACTTTTACCTTCGGATTAAAAAATTTAAAATTATACCATTCATCGGTATGCTCCCAGAACAGAGGAAGCCTTTTCTTTAACGAATGGCTCCCGGATGTTCGCCGGAGAACGGCTTTTTGCACCTTTGGGTGACTTTCAAAATAGGCCCCCACCATTTTCCCATACCACTCCCATTCATAATTACTATCTGCGGCGGCATGAATCCCGACAAACCCACCCCCTTGCCTGATATACCATTGAAAGGCTTCCTTCTGTTCTTCGTTAAAAATGGAAGAACCTGTCGGATTTAGAAAAATGATCACCCGGTACCTCTGGAGATTTTCTTTCGTAAAGAAAGCAGGTTGCTGAGTAGTGTCCACCCGGAACTGATGTTTTTTGCCCAACTCCGCAACTGCCTCAATTCCCTCAGGAATGGAAGTGTGCCGATAAGACTTTGTCAGTGAAAAGACCAATACGGCTTTGGGCTTGGTGGACGCAGTGGATACGGCTTCGGCAGGCGAACCTAGAAAGGCCAAGAATAAGAATAAAAAAAAGGAGCTGGGAAGTCGTTTCCACATAAGGCATCAGAAATTAAGCTACAGACCAAGCGGCCAAGCCTCCTTTTACGGAACGGCATGCCCGTATATCAAAAATACACTTTTTATCCGCTATCTCACTATTTGCTTCTAAATTAAGGAAGGTCTCCCCTGTTTAACTTTTTCTCCATCGCTCCATACCACACTATAAAAAAGAGGGTGTCCAGTTGGACACCCTCTTTTGAGCTAAAAGCCAGTCTGACTGACTTTCTACTTAATTTTATTTAACGGGGGCTGTCCATTTGTTATTGTCAACATTACTGTCTGGCAATACACTTTCCGGATCCAGACGCACTTCGGTAATTTCTTCCGTCGTGGCATAACGAATAGCCCATTTTGTATTTTTCATCCATACATCTACGGGCACTTTCACTATTTCTTTAGCGCCGCTTTTTTTAGTCACTTCAAGAATGATCGGCAATGGCATTTTTTCCAGATTAGCCACCACAATTTCATAGGCTACCAATGCGCCGTCTTTCTTCTCTGCTTCTACCCCTTCAATCGCCTGGTCCATTTTCCAGTTGTTCAGGAACCAGCTTTTCCAGAACCAGCTTAAATCTTCTCCGGCTGCATTTTCAATCGTCCGAAAGAAATCAAACGGGGTAGGGTGTTTATAAGCCCATTGCTGAATATATGTCCGGAAAGCATAATCAAAACGATCCTTCCCTAACACCTGATCCCGAAGAATATGAATGGCCCAGCTTGGTTTATAGTATAAATTGATCCCGATATTTCTTTCCCTCATGCCATCAGGAATCAACATTACATTTTCTATCTGAGGATTCCCGATATACATCTTTCCGATGCTGTTCATGTTCATTTTTCGAGGCTTGTATTCTCCATTGTTAAATTCTGCAGAAGACAAATCATTGATAAATGTATTAAATCCTTCATCCATCCATCCAAACTTACGTTCATTGGAACCAACAATCATCGGGAACCAGGTATGTCCAAACTCATGATCAATCACTCCCCAGGCCGAACCATTCTTTGCCGTCCACCCACAGAATACAATGCCTGGATATTCCATTCCTCCAACTGAAGTAGCTACATTGATAGCCATCGGATAGGGATATTCATACCACATTTTTGAATAATGCTCCACACTTCCTTTTACATATTCTGCACCTCTTCCATAAGAATCTTTTCCATTACTTTCTACCGGATGGGCAGAAATAGCAAGAGACTTCTTACCACTCGGCAGATTAATCCGTACGGCATCCACGACAAAAGCTTTCGAAGAAGCCCAGGCAACATCCCGGGTGTTGTTCATTTTAAACTTCCAGGTGAGTTTATCTTTTGCAGGACGCGATGCAGGATCGGTTACTTCTGCTTCGCTACGCACGTGAATCACCGTTTCACTTGTTTTGGCGGCATTCCAACGCTTTAGTTGTTCCGCAGTAAATACTTCTTGCGGGTTTAAAAGTTCCCCGGCACCCATTACCATATGGGACGCAGGAGCAGTAATCGAATAAGTAACATCGCCATACTCGCAATAAAACTCCCCCCCACCCCAATAAGGCAACGTATTCCATCCAATCACATCGTCATACACACTCATCCTCGGATACCACTGAGCAATGGCATAAATGTCTCCGTTTTTCGTCGTCAGACGACTGGTCCGGTCTGACCCCATCACCGGCACAATGTATTCGTAATCCATTTTGATGGTAATCAAATCCCCGTTGGGTTGCATGGGCTGATCCAAACGGATTTGCATCCGGGTATCTTCCACCAGTGTACTAAATTTTACAGGAGCACCTTTCTGACTTAACTGTACATTTTTGATCTTATACCCTGCGTCAAATTTCTCCCCCTGCGCACCGTATCGACTCTTGGCTGGGGTAACGGCGTGTCCTCTTGAATCTTCCTTAAAGGAGTTCTGATCTAACTGCAACCATAAAAAAGGCAGCTTATCCGGACTATTGTTCCGGTAAGTAATGGTAATCGAGGCGGACACTTTATGGGATTGGTCATCCAACTGTGCATTGATCAGATAATCCACACGGTTTTGCCAGTATTTAGGTCCTGGGAAACCGCTTGCCGAACGGTATTCATTCCCATTCTGCGTATAAAATAAAGGACTAAATGCCTCTTCCGGATTGTAGTTCGTTTGAGAGCTTGTACTTTGTGCAAAGCCTTCTGTACTACTCCAGAATAAGGCAAGCAACGCACACAATAAAACTTTTTTGTTCATATTTATAAAACGAGTTAGTGATTTTTAGTAAAGGTATAAGGTCAGCACAACATTTCAAACTGGCTCCATAAATTCTGGCGTATCAATTGGACTTGGGGAGCAATAGCGATTTTGGTTTACGCTGCGCCTCTGGAAGTTTTAACCATTCATGATAAGATTTCACGATGTAATAATCGTAGTTAAAAGGTCTTTCTGCGCTCACCATCCCAATGGTAGGCCGGTACATGTCCATGAAATAACGAATATCCGGATTTTTTTGCTTTACCAAGTCATAAATCCGGCTGATTGTAAAATAAGTATTGATCTCTTCAATGAATTTTTGTTCTTCTAATAGCTCCTGGTCTTTCGCCATTTCACGCTTAAATTTGCCATAGCCCAGATTAAGACGCAAACCACCGCGCTCCTTACTGTAATCTATTGGGCGGGCTGGGACTGCTTCCGGATCCTTCCAGGTCATAAAAGGGGAAATACGGGTAGTGGTCACATCTACCGCGGGCAATTGATGAATGCTTTCTCTTAAATAAATATTCTTGGGCAGCAATTTACTCACATAAATGGTATCCGAATGATAACCAGGGTGAGAAAAGCTGACCAGTTCTCCTACCTTTGTCGGGAGAACATAAAAGCCATGCTTATCTGTCAGAACCTCCGTTTTTGTGGTCAGGTTACGTACGCGCACACCTTCCAACACCAGCGAACGCCTGGTGTCATCAAAAATATTTCCTGTCAATACACTTTGAGCCCGGGAAGACAGTGCATATCCAATCAGAAAGAAGAGCAAAACAACATTCTTAACCATAAACAAAATTAGTTTGCATTTTTCCGGACACCTAAAGATTTAACATAATTTAACCTTCCTGATCCGGAGAGTTTTTCAGGTAAACTTCAAAAATCAAGCCTACTGTTAATACCTAAGCCAGCAATAACATATGAATAAAATCCCTGAATTTATTCACATTTAGCGGCTTCGCCAGGAAATAATCAATCCCGATGTCCTTTTTCAGATCATCTTCAGCAATCGTGGTGGACGAAATCACGATGATAGGGGTGTCTTTGGAAATCGCCTTGATCCGTTTGGAAGCTTCAAAACCATCCATTTTTGGCATGTAAAGATCCATGATCACCAGGCTGATCTCGGTATTTTTAAATTTCTCAATCGCATCAAAACCATCTACCGCAACGATCAGTTCAAACTCGTAAGGCTTTAACAATTGCTGTATCAGCAAAACGCTCATCGGTTCGTCTTCGACAATCAGAATACGCTTCTTTTTCGGCAATAAGTCTTTGAAGTTGAATTTCACGTTTAAATGGTATTTGTGATGTAAATATAATTGAATAGAGAAATAAATACAATAGTATCCGGGAAGAGTTTAGCCACCTGCAAGCAAACAAAACACAACTGGCTATATATAAATAAGTTACAGTAAAAATAAATCGACAATTTTACGTTATTTTACTAGCGCCTCATAAACTTCTTCCTGAAATCCCAGACACAGCGCTTTACCGTCCTTTTCCAGGATTGGCCGCTTAACAGCACTGGTATTCACCACCAGATAGGCACTGGCTTTTTGCGGACTATCAATGGCCGATTGTGCTTCCTTATCTAACTTTTTAAAAGTCAGACCACTTCGATTAATTACTTTTTCCCAGCCAAACACTTCGTACCATTCAGTCAGTTTTGCTTCTGTCACACCTTTCTTTTTAAAATCATGAAATTCGTAAGAAATCCCGGCGGCCTTTAACCAATCCATCGCTTTCTTAACGGTGTTACAATTAGGAATACCATATAAAATCATAAGGAATAAATTTAATAGTAAGACGATCTTATCCGCTGCAAATGTATCATTTTATTCAGCTCCTCAAATGCGCTCTTTTCATTTTATCTGATCCTTTGTCTGTTCATCACATTTTTCGGCCCATTCATCACATTTTTAATTTTCGAACAACCCTAGTTTGTATCATTGTTTCATTAACAAGCCTTACAGCACATGAATCCATATGATTTCCGTAAAATTGAGTTCTGGGTAAGCACCGGATTCTATTTATTAAGTATCTTAATCCTGATCACTTCCGTCAACTCCGAAGGACATACGTCCGGAATGCGGTGGGAACATTACTACTTTCGGGAGGCAGGAGTTCCCTTTGAGTACTTCCGCCATTATTTTGTCCCCAGGCTATTAAATAACACCTGGCTATACTGTTTGTTTCTCTTATTAAATTTTGCGGTCATCCCTGGCATATATAAAGGAAACCAGCGAAGTACCTACCTTACGTGGTTATTCATTTTATTGCTGGTGACCGGCTGTTTCAAAGGAATTTTACTAACCTATAGTCAGGCCTACCTGTTAACCGCCTATTCTTCCCTCCCCAAAGCTTATCATTTTCTATTTATCAAAGGCTACAGCACAACCCTTTTCATCTTCCTGGCTGTAGGTTTCTACGTTGCCGTCAGGATGTATCTCTACAGCATCCTGACCTATATAGATAGACATTACACACAAGCCAAAGTTTATCGGGAATGCTTTATTGCACTGGTTGTCTGGGGCTTCGTCCTGATCCTTCTGTTTGCTCAGTTAAACAGAGATGAGTTGCCCCTGCTATGGCTTTTTACCATTCCTCCAGGCATTTTATTCTATGGATTTAGTCAAAATGAATGGATTCCCCGCCTGAAAGCGGCGGGACATGCTTTTTGGGCTTATTTGTGGCGCAGTCTGGCACTCATTCTTATCGGTTCCCTTTTAGTGTCCTTTATTCCGCTTCTCATCTATCAGCGGAATGACCCTTTCATCATTCACTTTCTGGCCAACCTTGCTTTGCACGCTTTATTTACGCTTCCATTTAGCTGGATCATTTACCATTACCGCTTACGTCATCGTTCGGAGATTACCCGGTTAAAAACTGAGCTGGGGAAATCAGATGCTTCGCTTAGTTTTCTTCAATCCCAGATCAATCCTCATTTCCTATTCAATGCGCTAAACACACTTTACGGGACCGCCCTGCAAGAGAAGGCGGAACGTACCGGAGAGGGTATCCAAAAGCTGGGCGACATGATGCGATTTATGTTACATGAAAACATGAAGGATAAAATTCTTCTCGCCAGAGATATCGATTACCTTGAAAACTACATCGAACTACAAAAACTAAGAACGTCTCCTTCAGCCAATATCGTGATTGAAACACAGATTGAAATACCTCTGGGGCCTATCGAAATTACGCCGATGTTGTTAATCCCTTTTGTAGAGAACGCGTTCAAGCATGGGATTAGCTTACAATCGCCCTCCGCCATAAAAATCACCCTACAAACCAAAGGATCGACCCTTTATTTTGATGTTCACAACAGCATTCACTTAAAATCAGAGAATGATCCGGAAATGCTAAAAAGTGGAATTGGTCTTCAAAATGTGAAACAGCGATTAGCTCTTTTATATCCCGGCAAACATGAATTAATAATTCGGGAAAGTGCGAAAGACTTCTTCGTCCATCTTACTATGCAGCTTTAAGCCAAAACCTCCGCTTACACCTTCGGTCTGCAGAAGAACAGAGAGGCTATCCGCTGAACGAAAAAACTTTCGGACCTGCCACCTGCAGAAAGAATTGGACTAAAACGTGAAGAGAAGGAAAAATATCAGAGTCAATCTTTTATCTTTGATCTTTCTGAACCGGGGGGATATCCGAACAACTGGTCCTTGAATTTCGCATCCATCCCTCCTTTATCAGCCTGCGTATAAAAGAAGAATTTATGAAGAAAATCGCTGTGTTAACTTGCCTTTTATTGTTGAGTCAACTCCTGTATGCTCGCACAGGAACAGGCATTGACTTCCTCCAAAACAAACGGTGGAAAGAAATACTGACCCTCGCTAAAACGGAAAATAAATTGATTTTTGTAGATATCTATACGGAATGGTGTGGACCCTGTAAAGTAATGGATAGAGAAGTGTTTACGCAGGCAAAAGTGGGAGACGCGTTTAACAACGTATTTATAAATGTCAAAATAGATGCTGAAAAAGGGGAAGGCATTTCGCTTGCCAATCGGTATGGAGTTCGCTCTTATCCAAGCTATTTATTCATTAACGGAGAAGGGAAGCTGATTTATCGTTCAGTGGGTTCGATGTCTGCCGAACGATTTCTGAATGTGGCAATGAATGCGAAGGATGAATCAAAGCAGGCGATCAGCATCTTTCAATTGGAACAATCGTACCCCAAAAACAAGAAGGACAAAATTTTCATGAAACAATACCTGGAACGGCGTACCGCGTTAAAAATGGATAATAGTGTGTTGTTAGATGAGTATATTTCCCTATTATTGGAAGTAGAGAGGGCTGAAAACACAAATCTTCAATTAATTCTGGACAATGCTCCTACCAAAAGTCTCCACTTGGGTCTTTCCCTGGAAACGCTAAAAAAGCACGCGGATAAACTGCCCGAATTAACACAGATTAAAAAGGAAAACATAACCCAAATTGAGCAGGCCGCTGCCCGGATCACACTTGAAAAAGCGGTAAAAGAAAAGGACCAACAGCTCCTAAAAAAGGTGTTGGCTTCTAAAAAAACAGTTCAGGAGTCTTTGTTCGACAATCAGGAAACCGTGCTACTTGCTTATTACATCGGCACTCAACAGAAAGAGAAGTTTTTACGTTCATCCAAAGAATACCTTAATCAATTTTTTCTCAAGGCTTCTTTAGACTCTCTAAGGAAGGAAGACGAATATGCCTACCAGAAAGAGCTCAACGCCATTAAGGATGATCCTAATTTTAAAGGAAATGCGGAAAAAGAAGCCTGGAAATACAGGCATACAGTGACCTTGCAATTTACCAACACACTTTACCAGTTCAGCAAAAACTTTGTCGCGTTAAGCGAGCATCCTGCGGATCTTGAAGCCGCCGCTAAGTGGATGGAGCTTTGTGAAACCATTACCAGTCAGGATGTAAAGTATTATCAGAATGTCCTTCCTTTTTATGCAGAGATCAATGCCGTTATTCAGTACAAATTAGGGCACAAAGGGCTTGCAATCTCGAAAATTGAACGTGTACTTTCTCTTGTGAATACGCCTGCTGTACAGAAGTTCTTTCATCCTTTACTCCAAAAAATGAATGCTGACGAAAAATTATAAATGATTGCCATTGCCATAGATGATGAACCCATTGCACTTGACATTGTGGCGGCCCATGCTTCCAAAGTGCCCTTTGTAACGCTCAACGCCTGCTTTACAAATGCTTTTGAAGCCATCACCTACCTCCAACAGCATAAAGTTGACCTGATTTTTTTAGACATTAAAATGCCCGATATCAACGGAATAGATTTCGTTAAGGCACTGGGCCGTGCTCCCATGATCATTTTCACCACTGCTTACAGCGAGCATGCGGTGCAAAGCTTTGAGCTAGATGCAGTTGACTATCTCTTAAAACCTTTTGCGCTCTCCCGCTTCCTGAAAGCCTGCCATAAGGCGAAAGAGTTATTCGATCTCCGTCAACAAGCCGGCGACATCCCTCAGCGCTATGTTTTCGTAAAAGATGGCTATGAACAGGTAAAAGTCTTCCTCGAAGACATCCGATACATTGAAGCCTCAGGTAACTATACCTTATTGCATCTTAAAGACGGAAAGCGTATCAGTACCCGAATTACCATTACTGAAATCCTCGCCCTTTTACCTCCCAAAGAGTTCCTGCGTATCCACCGCGCCTACATTGTGGCTAAAAATAAAATAAGCAAATTTGATCGTTCACAGGTCTGGATCGACGAGACCAGCCTCCCTGTGGGGGCGACTTATGCCCAATTGGTTGATTTTAATCCCCCCAAAATTAATTAACCATAAATTAAGGAGATTAAAGAGATATTTTTATAGATTTATGGTCGCTGGAATAACGACTCTTAAAAATTATTAATCTCATAATTAGATGTTTAAACTTACATTTAAGCAACAAGTCCTCATCGGTTTTGCCATTACATTTTTATTTGTATTTATCTCGGCATTATCATCATCTTTAAGTATTCGTTCCTTAAACGGAAATATTTCCTGGCAGGCCCATACCTATGAAATTATTGATATAACCCGAAAAATAGATGTTCACATTGTAAACTCGGAAACTTCACTCAGGGGATATCTTCTGACAGAAAAAGAGCATTACCTGGATCCTTACCGTGAGAATTCGCCTAATATCATTCCTGCGATCGAAAATTTAAGTGAACTTTTAGCAGAGGATTCTCTTCAACGTGAAAATCTGGATTCTTTACGTCAGTTTGCCATCTTAAAACTGGCCAATATGGAGAAAGTGCTACAGAATATCTCCAGAAAGGGACGCGATATAGACCGCGAGATGGCGGAAATTGATTTAGGCAAACACTTTAAAGATCGGTTTGCTCATTACAGCCAGTTGATTATTAACCGGGAGTTTCAGCTCTTAGATAAACGAAAAGAGGATATTGAAAGAAGCAGTCAACAAACCACGGTAATTGTGGTGCTCAGCGCTGTGGTCATTTTTATTCTGGTCCTGGTTCTTTTCTATTATATCCGACGAACGTTTGATCAGCAAAAGGAAACAGAAGCACAAATCCGGGAGAATAACAATCAGCTGGAAACACTTTCCGCGGAAAACGCCCGACGGAACTGGATTCTATCCGGACTTGCGGGCATCAACAAATCGCTCCGTGGTGAGCACGAAATTGAAGAGCTGAGCAATCAGATTATCCAGACCATTTGTGAATACACCAACGCCCCCATCGGGGCCCTCTTTCTTTTGAATGAGCAATCCGGCATGTATGAACTTTCCGGCAGCTATGCTTATCAGAGAAAAAAAACACGAGTCCAATTTGCCCTGGGAGAAGGATTGGTGGGGCAAGTCGCAAAAGAAAAGAAATTTAAATTTCTGAATAATATTCCTGGCAACTACGTTCAGGTTCATTCCGGATTGGGCCAATCAGACCCGAACTCCCTTTTATTTGTACCCATCGTATTTCAGGAGGAAACATTGGCTGTGATTGAAGTCGGGTATTACTCCGATCCTGAAGAGAGTGTATTCTCGCTCTTTGAACAGGCCGGCGAAAATATAGGAATTGCTATGAATAGCGCGATTTCCCGAGTCATCCTTCAAAATTTATACGAACAAACACAACATCAGGCGGAAGAACTGGAAACACAGCAAGAGGAGCTCCGGGCAACCAATGAGGAGTTGTTATTAAAATCAGAGGAACTGCAAGCCTCAGAAGAAGAATTACGGGTACAACAGGAGGAACTGCAGCAAACCAACGCCGAACTGGAAGAGAAAGCCCAGCTGCTGGAGGAAAAAAATGTTTCCATTAATCAGGCGCGAGAGGCCATGAGCCTGAAGGCAGAGGAGCTGGAACTTTCTTCCAAGTACAAATCCGAGTTCCTAGCCAATATGAGCCATGAATTAAGAACTCCACTGAACAGCATTCTCATTCTTGCGCGAATTTTGAAAGAAAATAAAACGCATAACCTAAATAATGACCAGATCAAGTATGCAGGCGTGATTCAAAATGCCGGTACAGATTTACTTCACCTGATCAACGACATTTTGGATCTCTCGAAGATCGAATCGGGTAAAATTGACCTCGAAGTAGAAAAGGTATCGCTGGAAGGAATACGAACAGACATCCGTGCACTTTTTGATGAAGTAGCAGCGAACAAAAAAGTCAATTTCGACATTGCGTTTAAAGGAGTGCTTCCGGAAAACATTCAGACCGATTCATCCCGTTTGCAACAGATCATAAAGAATTTATTGTCCAATGCTTTCAAGTTTACTTCTGAGAAAGGCATGGTCACTTTGGGGATCCGTGCAGCAACAAGCAAGGACAACTTTCATACCGATCAACTGAAGAATTACCAGGGAACAATTTTGGCTTTTGAGGTTCAGGACACCGGCATAGGCATTTCTATGGAAAAACAGAAAGTCATTTTTGAAGCTTTCAAACAGGCGGACGGCTCTACCAGCCGAAAATATGGAGGAACGGGCCTCGGCTTATCCATCAGTCGTGAACTGGCGCATTTACTAGGCGGAGAAATCCAGGTACAAAGTGAACCACAGGTAGGAAGCACGTTCACTCTTTTCATTCCAGACATCCTGAAAATAGAAGTGGCACAGGAAGAAGCCCTTCCATTTGTACCATTGGCTCCTGAAGTTCCCTCTGCCACTCATTCTTCTGTTCATTTCGATGAGAACAAAGAACGGCAAACTCTTCTGATCGTAGAAGACGACATTAATTTTGCGGAGATTCTGAAAGATTACGCAAAAGAAAAAGGCTTTGACGTGCTGGTCGCCTATAGTGGGGATACAGGACTTAGCATGGCACAGCAACATTTGCCTCAGGCCATTATTCTGGATGTCATGCTTCCGGTAATGGATGGCTGGACCATCCTGAAAACACTTAAAAGCAGCCCACTGACCAAACACATTCCGGTCCATTTAATGTCGGCAGGGGATGAGAAGGTTGAAAAGGCCCGCAAAGAGGGAGCCATCGGCTTTTTAAAGAAACCGATTCATGAGGAGGAATTACTGGAAGCCTTTCATTTGTTAAGCGCCATTCCTCAAGACCAGTTGCTCAATCAGGTGCTATTAATTGAGGACCAGGAAACACAGAGCAAACACCTTACGCAACAATTGGTAGACAAAGGAGTGAAGGTAGTACAGGCCTTTACAGGCCAGGAGGCATTGAACAAACTGCAAGAACAGGCTTTTGACTGCATTATTCTGGATCTTCATCTCCCTGACATTTCGGGTTTCGATCTATTGGATACCATTAAGAAAAAGGAGGAATTACAACGCATTCCGGTCGTCATCAATACGGCAATGGAGCTGAGCAAAGAACAGTTGGCTCAAATCATGCGTTATTCTGAAGCAATGGTACTAAAATCAACTAAATCCAATGACCGGCTCATTGATGAAGTTAGTCTTTTCATGAATAAGCTGCGCCATCAGTCGCCAGATAATTCCCGAAAATCTCCCCGTGAAGCAAATGCAGAAAAATCGTTGGCTGGAAAGCGTGTTCTGATCACGGACGACGATATGAGAAATATTTTTGCATTATCGACGGTTTTGCAAGAATATCAGATGGAAATTGTGATTGCGAATAATGGACGGGAAGCGCTCGAAAAATTACAGGCTGAGCCCTCGGTTGACCTGGTGCTGATGGACATTATGATGCCGGAAATGGACGGGTACGAAGCGATGCGTGCTATCCGAAAAAACAAGAAATTTGCAAAACTACCAATGATTGCATTGACAGCTAAAGCGATGAAAACCGATCGTCAAAAATGCATCGAGGCTGGCGCAAATGATTACATTTCTAAACCCGTAGACATCGACGAATTGCTGTCGATGATGAGAGTATGGCTAAGTCACCAGTAAAAAACACAAGCGATCTGCTTTACACCATTAGCGACGCGGAATTGCAGGAGCTGATCCTCTTAATAAGGATGGTTCACGGTTACGATTTCAGCGATTATACACTGGCTTCTTTTAAGCGGCAAGTGAGTAAATTCCTGCAACTGCAACGGATGAGCGCTTTTGATTTGCGCAATCAGTTAACCAATGACGCCGATTTTTTCGAGGAGTTCCTGCTTCGAATTACCGTCAATGTCACGGAGATGTTTCGCGATCCGGAATTTTATAAATCTGTGCGCGTTCATGTAGCACAATATTTAAAGTCCTTTCAACGAATTAAATTATGGAATGCCGGCTGCTCAACAGGCGAGGAACTTTATTCCTTTGCTATTCTTTTTGAAGAAGAAGGTCTTTATAACCGCAGTTTTTTTTATGGAACCGACATCAATGCCAACGCATTGCAAACGGCGAAGCAGGGGATTTACAGCCTTCAGAAAATGCAGCATTATTCCACTAACTTTTTATCGACCGGAACAATCCATTCTTTATCAAACTATTACACTGCCCGTTACGACGCCGCTTCCATTAAGCATTCGTTGAAGAAAAATGTATTATTCTCACACCACAACCTTGTTTCTGACGGCGTATTCAACGAATTTCAGGTCATTTCCTGCCGCAATGTGTTCATCTATTTTAATCAGCAACTTCAAAACCGGATCCTGGAGTTATTTTATGAAAGCCTGGCCAACTTTGGTTTTTTATGCATGGGCTCTAAAGAAACCATTCGTCATGGCCAATTGAAAAGGCACTTTAAAGTGATTGACAAAAAAAACAACATTTACCAAAAAATCAGTTAGCCCTCTCCCAATCTTACCTATGGAAAAAATTAACATACTTATTGTCGACGACAAAATTGAGAATATCATTGCATTGGAGGCACTCCTTAACCGCAATGATGTGCACATGATTTCCACAACGCTTCCAAACGAAGCGCTTAGGATTTCATGGGAACAAGATATTGCCATTGCACTGGTAGACGTTCAAATGCCCGAAATGGATGGCTTCGAACTCGTCGAAATCCTCAAGAGCAATCCCCGCACCAAGGATATTTTAATTATTTTTGTGACCGCCATTTCAATTGAAACGAAGTATGCCGTCAAAGGATTAAATACCGGAGCGGTTGATTATCTCTATAAACCACTTAACCCCTACATCACTTCTGCAAAAGTCGATTCATTTATTCAGATGGTACGTAGCCAACGGGAGTTGATTAAAAAGAACCAGCAGTTAGAGCGTTACCAAAAAGAACTGATCCAAGCAAAAGAACAGGCCGAACAGGGAAAACGCATCAAAGAAAACTTTCTTGCCAATATGAGCCATGAACTCCGTACCCCTATCAACGGAATCTTCGGACTATTGCAGCTATTGGCGAAAACGGAGATCAATGAGGAGCAGGAACAAATGCTGCAACTCCTCCAGGTTTCTTCTTCTTCACTCCTGGGGGTCATCAATGATGTCCTCGACCTCTCGAAAATAGAATCCGGCAAATTCAAAATTACCCGCGGACCCGGGGATATCAGAGAACTTTGCAAGGCGGTGATCAATTTATTGGGGATTGGGGCGAAAGAAAAGAACATCCTTCTGGAGGTAGAGTTGCAGGAGACCCTGCCCGATCGAATCCAGGTTGATTCATTGCGTTTAAATCAGATTTTGATGAACCTGATAGGAAACGCCATTAAGTTTACGAAACAGGGAAAAGTGACCCTCAAGGTAAACGAGCTGGACCGGAAGGGCAACCACATACAGCTGCAATTTAGTGTGATGGATACCGGCATTGGGATTGCTCACGAGAACATCGACAAAATATTCGATGTTTTTGAACAGGAGGACGACCACACCACGGTAAAATATGGCGGTACCGGCCTTGGCCTATCCATTGTAAAGAATCTCGCACGTCTTAAAGGAGGGCAATTAAGGGTGGAGAGCGAGCAGGGAAAAGGCAGTGCGTTTCATTTTACCAATTGGTACGAAGTGATTCTCGACAAAGGATTGGGACAAAAGCCGAGTCCTTCCAACCTCCATTTCGAGCCTTTCGAGAATGTACGGGTATTGCTTGCAGAAGATAATCCTATCAATACGTTTGTCATCATCCGGATTTTCAAAGAGTGGAACATTCAGGTAGACGTTGTGGAAAATGGTCAGAAGGCACTCGATCAACTGGGAAAACAGGATTATGATTTTATCTTAATGGACACCTATATGCCAGTGATGAACGGACTGGAAGCGATCCGCTTAATTCGCGAGGGACGAGTTCCCGGAAAAGAACGCATTCCCATTATCAATTTCTCCGCTGCGGTCATGGAATCAGACAAAAAAATTGCGCTGGATGCCGGTGCTGATGACATCCTGAACAAGTCCTTTGAACGGATTCATCTGTATGAAAAAATCAGGTCGATTCTAGCCTGACGGACCCCGAATAATTTTTATTTATTGAAAAGGGTCATCGTCTGTGCTGGGCCAATGGTGGCAAAGCTCTTAATGGCGCTGAGTGCCTGATTAATCAGCACAGGTAATTCTTTTTGTTCTTGTTTTTCGAATGGTCCCAATACGAAGTGCACCTGCTGTCCTTTACGAAAATCACTCCCGATGCCGAAGCGTAAACGGGCATAATTCTGACCGCCACATACCTCTTCGATATTTTTCAAGCCGTTATGCCCGGCACTGCTCCCCTGTAACTTCAGTCTGAGTTTGCCAAAAGGAAGCGCAAGATCATCAACCAGCACGAGAACATTGGCAGGGTCCACCTTCAGTTGACCCATCCAATAATTCACTGCTTTTCCACTCAGATTCATATAGGTGGTTGGCTTAATGACATGAATTTTCCGACCCTTAAAGGACAATTCTGCATGGTAAGCCAATTTAGAAAACTCAAACGTTCCACCCAGCTCAGCAGCCAGGGCATCCGCAATCGTAAATCCTATATTATGTCTTGTATCCGTGTATTCGGGTCCAATGTTTCCAAGTCCGACAATGAGGTATTTCATTTCACAAAAGTAAGGGCTTTTTTTAACTTATGCACTTCGTTTCTTCCATTCACCGAAAAAGGGAAAAACGAATCAAAAAAAAAGGCAGGACCATGCCTGCCTTTTGTACGTTTACTCTGGAATTATTTTCCTTTTGCTGCGTTCTCCGCCTGTTTCAATGCTCTTGACATTCCTACAGATACGATTGTATCTTCAGGGGTATTCAATACAGCAAAGTTCTCAGCGCCAAGATCGCGAACACGGAATAAGTTACCTACTTCTAACTTTTCAATGCTCACTTCTACTACCTGAGGCATGTCTTTTGGAAGTGCTTTTACACGTAATTTGCGTAATTTCTGAACCAATTTACCTCCCATTTTCACACCTGGAGATGTTCCTAATAATTTCACAGGGATTTCCATCAGGATCTCTTTATCCTCAAATAACTGAAGAAAATCAACGTGTAACAAAACGTCTGTTAAAGGGTGAAACTGAAGTTCTTTGATAATGGCTTTTGCTTTCGAATCTCCGATAGCGATTTCAAGGAAGTTTGCTTCTGGGGTATAGATTGCCTCATTTAAATCGGTTGCTAAAATGGAAAAGTGAATTTGTTCTTTTCCACCATACAATACTGCAGGAATCCGGCCTTCATACCGAAGCTCTTTAGCATCGCGTTTCCCTACGTTCTCTCTAAGAGAACCGCTAATTGCGATTGTTTTCATTTTACTTGTTTTTTAATTAAATTTTATTTATATTTATAAGTCGTGCTTATCCCTTTTTAGAAGGGATCACCTTCTTACACTCTGAACAAATCACTGATCGAACCGTGTTCATTCACATTTGCAATGGCTTTCGCAAATAGTTTCGCAGTGCTTAACACTTTAATTTTCTTACTCTCCTTTTTCAGGGGAATGGTATCTGTCACGATCAATTCTTCCAACATGGAGTTCTCGATAGTTTCATAAGCATTTCCTGATAATACGGGGTGGGTACAAACGGCTCTGACACTTTTCGCTCCATTTTCCATAATCAATGCGGCTGCTTTGGCCAATGTACCTGCAGTATCGCAGATGTCGTCAATCAGTACGATGTCTTGTCCCGTTACATCCCCAATGATCGACATGGATTCGATTTCATTTGCCCGTTTCCTGCGTTTATCACAAATTACGACCTCCGCATTAAAAAACTTCGCAAAAGTACGTGCCCGGTAAGACCCGCCCATATCTGGGGAAGCAATGGTTAGATTCTCCAATCCCAGACTTTTGATATAAGGAACAAAAATCACGGAGGCATCCAGATGATCCACAGGCACATCAAAGAAACCCTGAATTTGAGCTGCATGCAAATCCATCGTCATGATCCGGTGAATACCGGCGGCTTTCAACAGATTGGCGACCAGCTTCGCCCCAATGGCTACCCTTGGTTTATCTTTCCGATCCTGACGGGCAAGTCCGTAATAAGGAACAACCGCAGTAATGTAATGCGCAGAAGCTCTCTTCGCCGCATCGACCATCAAAAGAAGTTCGAATAAATTGTCATTGGGCTGGCAGGTGGACTGGATAAGAAAAAGGTCACACCCTCTCACCGTTTCATCATAGGACGGCTGAATTTCTCCATCGCTGAAACGGCTAAGTGTTACTTCCCCTAAAGGCTTGCCGTACTCGTCGGCAATTTTCTGCGCAAGATCTCTGGTACCTGAACCAGCAAAAATCTTTACAGGGTTAAATTGCAATGGCATGATGTGATAAGATCAATGCAGTTTAAAAAAAAACGGATTGCGTTTTACACAATCCGAAAAAAATTTGGTTGTCCGACCTGGATTCGAACCAAGACTAAATGAACCAAAATCACTTGTACTACCCTTATACTATCGGACAATCAATTTCTGAACACCTGTTCTGAAATGGAATGCAAATCTACGCACTTTTTTTATTTATACAAATATGTTTTTCTAAAAAAAATATTTTTCCAGACAACTACTTCTCTCTGCGTATTTTAAAATCATTAAAAAACGTTAAAGCCTTCCGAGCATTAGGCATTTCCAATCTAATTATTTATTTTCGGCTGCATTTATATACCAACCCGTTTGTATAAAATAGACATTTTAAAATGAATTATTCAAAGATAAATAATCTGGCCGGCTGGGCCTGTTTCCTGATCGCCACCTTTACCTATATCCTGACCTTGGAACCTACTGTGAGTTTCTGGGACTGCGGTGAGTTCATTGCTTCTGCCTTTAAAATGCAGATTGTACACCAACCAGGGGCACCTCTATTTTTAATGATCCAGCGATTCTTCTCCATCCTAGCAATGGGTGATGCCAGTAAAATCGCTTATTTTATGAATATGGGTTCAGCCATCGCCAGTGGGGCTACCATCCTGTTCCTTTTTTGGTCGATCACTGCCCTGGCCCGTAAAATCGTTATCAAACGAGGAGAAAACATCACTTCTGCTCAAATCATTAGCATTATCGGTGCAGGAGCGGTGGGTGCTTTGGCTTATACATTCTCTGATTCCTTTTGGTTCTCCGCAGTCGAATCAGAAGTATATGCCCTTTCTTCTTTGTCTACCGCCATTGTCTTCTGGGCTATTTTAAAATGGGAAGCCATCGCAGATCAACCGCATGCCGACAAATGGTTGCTTTTCATTGCTTACATGATGGGTTTATCCATCGGTATTCACCTGCTCAACCTATTGACGATTCCGGCACTTGCGTTCGTTTATTATTTTAAGAAAACACCTAAAGCCACCAATAAAGGGATATTCCAGACCTTCCTGATAGGTATCGCCATCCTGGCTTTTGTTCAATATGGAATCATCCAATACCTGGTGTCTTTTGGAGCTTACTTCGATTTATTCTTTGTAAATACCCTGGGACTTGGATTTGGAAGCGGCGTACTTTTCTTTGCAATCCTTTTGATCGGTTCTTTGGTATGGGGGATTATCTACAGTATAAAGCACCAGAAAAGACTGCTCAACTTGGCTCTCTTATCTACCACACTGGTTATTTTTGGTTACTGTTCCTTCGCCATGATCATCATTCGTGCACATGCGAAGCCCAATCTCAACAACAGTGATCCGGACAATGCTTTTTCCTTTTTGAGTTACCTCAACCGGGAGCAATATGGGGACCGGCCGCTCATTATGGGCAAAAATTACAATTCAATCCCGAAATACAAAGACGATGGCAGCAGCCCTATCCGGGTAGACAAAGGCAATATTTACCGCAAGGGAGAAACGAAATATGAAATCGCCGGTCGCCGCACAAAAGAAGTCTATGGAGAAAATACCGGTTTCCCAGACAGTATCCGGCGTTTGCAACATGAAGTGCTCTTCCCCCGGATGTATAGCGATGAACAGCGACATGTGAATTATTACAAAGACATGATGGGCTTTAGTGACACCCACTTCCCCAGCACCATTGACAACATCGGATTTTTTGCCCGCCACCAGGTAGGCTTCATGTACATGCGTTATTTCCTTTGGAATTTTGCAGGACGCCAGAACGAAGACCAGGGACAAGGCAGTATTTATGAAGGTCAGTGGCTGAGTGGCATCAAACCGATTGATGCTTTGCATCTCGGAGATCAAAGCAACCTTCCTCCTTCCATTAAAGAAAGTAACTCTTACAATCGCTATTTCTTTTTACCGCTTATCCTGGGCCTGCTTGGGGCATGGTGGCACTTTAAACGTCATCCAAAAGATGCAGGAATAGTGGGTTTGCTCTTTTTCTTTACAGGTCTGGCGATTGTGCTTTACCTGAATCAAAAGCCACTCGAACCACGTGAAAGGGATTATGCGTACGTAGGTTCCTTCTACGCCTTCGCCATCTGGATAGGCCTGGGAGTACTCGCCATCAAGGAATGGCTCTTTAAAAAACTGGCACCAAAACCAGCCGCGCTGGTCGCTACGGGGCTAAGCCTTGCTGCAGTCCCTCTTCTCATGGCTGTACAAAACTGGGACGACCACGATCGCTCCACCAAATGGCTTGCAAGGGATATCGCCATTAACTACCTCGAATCATGTGCACCAAACGCGATTCTATTTACCTATGGGGATAATGATACCTATCCACTCTGGTATGCCCAGGAAGTAGAAGGCATCCGTCCGGACATCCGACTGGTTAACCTAAGTCTTTTTGATACGGATTGGTATATCAATAACCTGAAACGGAAAGTCCACGAATCTGAAGCCCTCCCCATCACGATGAAAGAATCTCAATATGTTTCTGGAGTAAGAGATGTGATGTACTTCCAGGATTACAAAATCGAGGGCTCCGTTGAATTGAAAAATATCGTGGAACTCCTGTTATCGGATGATCCAGAAGATCAATTGCCACTGATTGACGGCAGCAAAACAAATTTCATTCCAACCAAGAATTTGAAATTAACGATCGATAAAGAAGATGTCATCAAAACCGGGACTGTAAAAGCAGCCGATTCTGCAAGAATTGCCCCGGTAATGGAATGGCGCTTTAATAAAAATTATGTCACCAAAGGCACCCTGGCCTTATTTGATATTCTTGCCCATAACAACTGGGAAAGGCCTATTTACTTTTGCACCACTGTACCTACAGAACAATTTAACGGACTGGATAATTACCTTTACAATGAAGGAATGGCGATGCGATTAATACCGTTCAAAACCGATGAGCTGAGTGACCGTGAACAGGCCATCAACCTCGATCCCATGTATGAGCATGTAATGAACAAATTTAAATGGGGAAATATCAAACACGCGAAATACCTTGACATCCAGTCAGCTGACGACATGTCTATCTTTAACAACCTCTTTAACAGCCTGACCAGCGGATTGATCAAAGCAGGGCGCCTAGAAGATGCGAAAAAAGTAATGAAACGTTACGAGGAGGTCATGCCAACTAAAATATATGGCATGCGGGTGATCATGGGAATACCAGCCATGGCCCAAAATCTGTATGTATTGGGAGAGAAAGAAAAAGCCAATCAATTAATCAAGAAATCGGCAGACTATATCCAGAAGGAGATTTCTTATTTAGCGGATGTTTCCAAAAGTAAAGGCAATCTCCACGGCGGGCAAAACATCCAGATTGGTTTGGTGTATGGCTTGGAACCGATGGCAAAAGTGGCCCGCCAATACGAGCAAACTCAATTGGCAGATCAGTTGGAAAAACAATCGGAAGCCCTATATAACCGTTTCAATATGTTTTTTAGCAACCATTAACTGGGAAGATTGAGCTAAATTTTAAGATTTTCTGACAAAATCTTACCATATGTTAAGATTAACAATGACAAAAGTTAAATACCTTTGAAAAAAATAATCAATATGAAATTAAAAATCAGCACCATTCTTATTGCGGCAGTCGCTTTGACCTGCGCTATGTGGGCATTCGGTCCTAAAGCAGATACTTATACCGTAGATGTTCAACAGTCAATTATTAACTGGGAAGGAAAGAAGTTTTCCGGAAGTCATAATGGAACCGTTAATTTAACCTCAGGAAGCCTTGTTTTCACTGGAAAAAAATTAGTGGATGGCGGTTTTATCGCAAATATGACCACCATTAAAGATGCTGATAAAAGTGCCGGATTGGAAAAACACTTAAAAGCAGATGATTTTTTCGGTTCCGATAAATTCCCAGCAGCAAACTTTGTAATCAAAAAGGTAAGCGGAAACAACGAACAGGTGAACATTACCGGCGATATGACCATCAAAGGAATTACCCAGTCCCTCACTTTCCCAGCCAAAATTACCTGGAATGCAGATAAAAGCATTACAGCAACCGCCGATAAAATAGTGATCGACCGTACAAAATTCAATATTCAATACAAATCCAAATCTATCTTTTCAAATATCGGAGATAATTTCATCTATGATGACTTTACCTTGTCCGTGAAATTGGTAGCTAAAAAATAATCCCTTAACACACGAAAATAACTCCATGCCCGGGTCCCTCAAGGCCGGGCATTTTTTATGGCTAAATAATTGCGAATTCCACTTCCAATCCCTAACTTTAAAGTCAATAATCAACATTTCCCTATTAGCAACTTACGTTCAATGTCAATTCCGAAGCTCAATCTACTCATCATCGATGATGACGAAATTAACATCTTTATTATCAATAAAATAGTAGAAAAAACAGGATTCGACATTAATCTCGTAGCCCGAAGCAATGGCCATCAGGGCATCGAATACCTTAAAGAATGCATGGAGCAGGGGCAGGCCCTGCCAAGACTCTTCCTTATTGATATCAATATGCCTGTGATGAATGGCTGGGAGTTTATCGAAGCCTATGAAAAGATGGGAATCCAACAACCGGTAGATATGTACATTCTTTCTTCTTCTGTGTATGAGAACGACATTGAGAAATCAAAAAGCTATGATATCGTGAAAGGTTTCATTTCTAAACCCCTTTCGATGGAAAGATTAACGGAATTGATTCGCCCTCTTATCCCCCACGAATAACCTTATGACCCCTTCCCTGAAGGAGGAAGCTAAACGATTTTAAATTGGGCATTTTCCCATGTCACATAGGCCTGCGATTTAGTCTTCGCATGATAAAAAAGGCATTTCCAATGTTCAGCAACCGCTTTATGACCAAACTCTTCTCGAAGCTCCATTGTTTTACGTCCGTCATAATCGTATTTGGCGATGAATTTACGAATCAATTCTTCCGGCTCAGGGAGTACGTCTCCTCCAAAAAACACCTTGTCCTCCCCATCGCTTATCAGGAACACCTGGTGATAGGGACAGTGTCCACCCGTCAGCTCGAAACGAATATATTCATTTAATTCTCCCGACCCCTCGATCAGTTGGAGGTGCGCATTTCGCTGAATAAATTCAAGAATTGATCGTTTGTAGGAAGCTGAGGAGCTGCTGAAAGCCGTTTCCCATTCGCCCCTTTGCATTACATAGGTGGCGTTCGGAAAACTCAGTTCCATAGCGTCCCCCCGTTCATGTACCATCCCTCCCGAATGATCAAAATGAAGGTGAGACATTAATACCATACTGACGTCATCCGGATCGAATCCTGCCTCACGAATGTGCTGATGCAACAACAGTTGTCCCGCATCGTTGCTGTACCCCAATCCGGTATCTAACAAAATCAGCTCGTTCCCTACCGAAACCAGAAAAGGCTGAACGTGAATGAACAAGGAAGCAGGACGATCTTTAGCCTGATGTTTTTGAGGATCAAAGGGGATAAATTGTTTACTCGCATCGACAGAATACGAACCTTCATATAAAGTATAAACTTGCAACATGGCTATTTCAGGATAGAGAATTTAATGATATATTTACGAACAATCGGCCAAAGATACTGAAAATCTGCCGTCGAAACCGGACAGGCTTAAAAGAAGGCTTTATTATCGTTACTAGTAAAATGGAAAAAAGATGGGTGTTGCATGAAGAGGCAGATGAATCAACAATAGCGGCATTGGCCTCCGCCCTTCAGATTGACCACACATTGGCACGAATTCTTGTGCACCGGGGCATTTACACCTTTGAAGCGGCGCGCGATTTTTTCAGGCCTTCTCTCGATCAGTTACACGACCCTTTCCTGATGAAAGATATGGACCGGGCCATAGAGCGAATTGAACGAGCCATTCAGGACAAAGAAAAAATATTGATTTATGGAGATTACGATGTGGATGGGACAACGGCTGTGGCACTTGCCTATCAGTTCTTTCGGTCTTTCAGTTCGTCGGTTTCTTTTTACATTCCGGATCGGCACAAGGAGGGATACGGCATCTCTACAGAAGGAATTGATTACGCAGCCGCTCATCAGTTTCAACTTATCATTGCGCTCGATTGCGGAATCCGTTCGGTGGATAAGGTTAGGTACGCCCGCACGTTAGGGATTGATTTCATTATTGGAGACCATCACCTTCCGGGCAACGAGCTTCCCGAAGCAGCCGCTGTGCTCGATCCCAAAAGGGAAGACTGCCTGTATCCTTACAAAGAGCTGTCGGGTTGCGGGATCGCATTCAAGATAGCTCAGGCTTACTGCCTGCGGCATCATGTTTCCCCTGATTTTCTGAATACTTACCTCGATCTTTGCATGATCAGCATTGCCGCTGACATCGTCCCTTTAACTGGTGAAAATCGGATTTTGGCCTATCACGGCCTGAAAAAACTCAATACGGATGCCAGCCCCGGTTTATGCTCTTTAATGCAGTTTACCGGAAAAACAGAAGCATATACCCTTAGTGATGTGGTGTTTCTGCTGGCCCCGCGCATCAATGCCGCCGGCCGGATGGGGGATGCAAAAAATGCAGTAAAAATGCTGATCAGCGAGTACCAGCTACTGGCCAATGCGCACAGTGAGTGGATCAATCATCAAAATAGTGAACGCAAACTCTTTGATCAACACATTACAGCGGAAGCCCTTGCCATGATTGAGCAAAGTGAGTGTTTGATCCAACGGAAAACGACGGTTGTTTTTCAGCAGCACTGGAATAAAGGAGTCATTGGCATAGTTGCCTCCAGGCTAACAGAAAAATACTACCGGCCAACCATTGTCCTTACAGAATCGAATGGAAAATATACCGGATCCGCCCGCTCCGTAGCCGGATACGATCTGTACGAAGCTTTATTGGCCTGTGCAGATCTGCTCGAGCAATTTGGAGGGCATAAATATGCAGCCGGGCTTACGCTTCGGCCCGAAAACCTGCAGGTCTTCAGTGAACGATTTGAAGAAGTGGTCGCCGCGAGCATCTCTCCTCAACTGCTCATTCCTCAGATCGACATTGATTCTACGCTCTCTTTAAAAGAAATCACGCCCAAATTTTTTCGAATTCTTAAACAAATGGCTCCCTTTGGCCCTCAAAATAGCAATCCGGTATTTGTTTCTCATCAGGTGGAACTGGTCTCTTCCCCTCAGCTAGTAGGAGGAAATCATCTTAAACTCGTGGTAAAACAGGGGGAATCCGATCCATTCGAGTGCATTGGCTTTGGGCTGGGCGAGGATATCCGTTTCCTCCAAAAAGGCTTATTCCTTTCCATCTGCTACACCATTGAAGAAAATAACTGGCGCGATTTACGCCGGATTCAACTCCATCTGAAAGGAATTAAAATTAATTACTCGACTAATTAAGCAAAATAGCTAATTTTAAAGATATTTAAACCAATGATATTAAAAGCCGAGAATCTGGTCAAGAAATACAAGCAACGTGTGGTTGTGAATCATGTTTCTTTTGAAGTGAGCCAGGGAGAGATTGTAGGATTATTAGGGCCCAATGGAGCCGGAAAAACCACCTCTTTTTATATGATCGTAGGTTTGATCAAGCCGAATGAAGGAGACATTTTTCTGGATGGAGAAATCATCACGAAAGACCCTATGTATCGGCGTGCTCAAAAAGGGATTGGCTATCTGGCTCAGGAAGCAAGTGTGTTCCGTAAATTGAGTGTGGAAGACAACATCATGGCGATCCTTGAAATGACCAGTCTCGACAGGCATCAACGGGAAGAAAAGCTCGAAGAGCTCATTCAGGAATTCAGTCTCCATAAAGTAAGACGAAACCGCGGAGACCTGCTCTCGGGTGGAGAACGCAGACGAACAGAAATTGCCAGGGCCCTGGCTGCAAATCCTAACTTCATTTTACTCGATGAACCTTTTGCCGGGGTAGACCCTATTGCGGTAGAAGAAATCCAGTCCATTGTGGCAAAACTAAAAGACAAAAACATCGGAATTCTCATCACTGATCATAACGTACAAGAAACACTTTCCATCACAGACCGGGCTTACCTGCTCTTTGAAGGAAAAATCCTGGAACAGGGAACTCCGGAAGTCCTCGCGGCCAATGAAATGGTACGAAAGGTCTACCTCGGGTCCCATTTTGAACTCAAGAAGAAAAACTTTAAATAAGGGCATCCAATGGCTATAGTGAACTCGATATTTACCTGGTACATGAAGAAACGGATCCATCAGATTGAACTCTTCATGAAATATCCGATGGATGTACAGGAAGAATGGTTTCACCACCTGATTGCCTCCGCTCAACATACCGAATGGGGAAAAGAATACGATTATAAATCGATCCTTACCGTCGCCCAGTTTAAAGAACGGGTACCTATTCAGAATTACGACAGCCTGAAACCTTATATTGAACGAATGCTGAAAGGCGAGCGGAATGTACTCTGGCCTTCAGAGATCAGGTGGTTTGCCAAATCCTCGGGGACCACCAGCGATCGCAGCAAATTCATTCCCGTATCGGAAGAAGCATTGGAAGAATGTCATTTCAAAGGCGGAAAGGACATGATTTCCATTTATTGCAATCATCGTCCTCAGACTCAGATATTCACCGGAAAGGGACTCGTATTAGGCGGTAGTCATCAGATCAATACGCTCTGCGAAGACATTCGCTACGGTGATCTCTCGGCGGTATTAATTAAAAATTTACCACTTTGGGCCGAATATTACCGCACTCCTAACATGTCTATCGCATTGATGGACAACTACGAAGAGAAAATGGACCGGATGGCGGAAGCAACCATCAAAGAAAACGTGACGAACATTTCAGGGGTTCCTACCTGGACCATTGTTCTCGCCAAGAAGGTCCTCGAAATTACCGGGAAGAAAAATCTTCTTGAGGTGTGGCCTAATCTGGAACTGTACTTCCATGGTGCCGTCAACTTTGGTCCCTACAGGGATCAGTTTAAAAGCCTCATTCCTTCTTCCGACATGTATTACCTGGAAACATACAATGCGTCGGAAGGCTTTTTTGGAATTCAGGATCAGGATCAAAGTGAAGAGCTTTTGTTGATGCTCGATTATGGAGTCTATTACGAATTCTTACCTATTGAACACCTGAATGATGCGCATCCCAAAACACTCTCCCTCGATCAGGTCGAACTGCATAAGAATTACGCCATCATTATTACCACCAATGCCGGTTTATGGCGCTACATGATCGGTGACACGGTAAAATTTACCAGTTTATCCCCTTTTAGAATAAAGATTACTGGTCGGACCAAGCACTTTATTAACGCGTTTGGGGAAGAAGTCATCATTGACAATGCGGAGAAAGCCCTTTCTAAAGCCTGTGAGGTGACCCACGCTGTGATCAGAGATTACACCGCCTGCCCCATCTATTTCCAGGAACAGGAAGCCGGTGGGCATGAATGGATCATTGAGTTTGAAAAAAATCCGGATCATTTCGAACAGTTTATAGATGTTCTGGATCAAACACTACGGGACATTAATTCCGATTATGACGCCAAGCGTTTTAACAATCTGGCTCTTAATCGGCCTACTGTTCACCAGGCCCCAGAGGGAACTTTTTACAATTGGTTAAAGCTAAAGGGCAAACTTGGCGGACAACATAAAGTTCCTCGACTGGCCAATGACCGTACGTATGTAGACGACATCCTGCAATTGCTCTAAAAGCTTTCCACAGGCTGTCGAAAATTAATTCGACTGTTGATACACGAAATGGTTATATTTAATTATAACTAAAACAACGTGTTATGCGAAATGTCAATCACATTTTATCTCTAAAAACGGCCGTCGTTTACCGGATCGCAGCCCATGCATCGGTTTATGAAGCTTTGCTTGAAATGACGGCAAAAGACATCAGTGCGCTGCTGATCATGGAAGACGAATTGTTGCTCGGTATTTTTACCGAACGGGACTATGCCCGAAAGATTATCCTACAGGGAAAGTCGTCCAAAGAAACCCTGGTAAAGGAAGCCATGACGCCCTCGCCTATTGTGGTGAATCCCGCCCATTCCATTGAAGACTGTATGGAAATTATGTCCGAAAAACACATCCGGCACTTACCTGTGATGGATGAATACCAGCGGGTTATCGGAATGGTATCGATTGGAGATGTCGTGAAATACATCATTGCCGATCAGAAACAAACCATTTCCCAGCTGGAAAACTATATCAATAGCTGATCCGATACTTTACACATCAGAGAAAATTGTCCAGTGCAGATCTAATCATCTCCCCACCGCCAGTCTCCGCCGATCTTTAACGCTTCTTTCAACCGTTGCTCAATGAGAAAAGCTTTGAGCTTTTCTTCACTCTGTTTTTTGACAGGGATGTGATCGACATTCGCTAAGGCATAAGCTAGCACAGCACCGTTGCGAACGGTATTTTTTAGCCCCTGTTCATCAACCAGACTAAAAACATCGCCATCCGAATGATAATAAGGTCCGGCATTATTAGGTAAACGCCCCCCGGCTCCACCGCCTGTAGGGATGCCTTCCAGCAAAAAAGGTTGATGATCACTATGCAAACTGGCTCCTGCCAAAAACATATTTACAAAATTGGTATCCAGTTTTTGCAACTCTGCTCCCCATTTCGTGAATAGCTCTTCCATTTCTTCCCTGGAAGTCGCAAATCCGCGAGGATTATTGGTCATATCGTAGTTCAACATGAATCTCACCTGATCTAATTCATTCTTTTGCTTTGCCTGAGCCACATACGCTTTGGAACCCAGTAGTCCCTGTTCCTCTCCCATGAATAACACAAATTGAACCGTTCGCCTAGTTTTCAGTCCCAATTTAGCAAAGGTACGTGCCATGTCTATCACTGCAAAGGAGCCGATTCCATTATCAATCGCACCTGTGGCCAGGTCCCAGCTATCCAGATGCCCTCCCACCACTATTTTTTCTTCAGGGAGGCTGGTGCCTTTAAAGGTGGCGATGACATTCCTTGCCTTAATAAGACCGGAAAAATTCGTCATCTGTATCACCGCTATTTGTTTCTCTTTCTTCAGTTCCTCTTTTAACTTCATTCCGTTTTCAAGGCTGATACAAACAGCCGGAATGGGAATCAGTTTACCTGTTACAGAAGCGGTACCGGTAAGGAGCACCCCATTTTTCACCGTGTTGATGATGATGACACCAATGGCACCGTGACGGATAGCTATGGCCGTTTTTTCAGAACGATGTAAGGAGGAAGTTCCCTTTGGTGAACCTGGCAAAACGCCCAAATACACCAGAGCAATTTTTCCTGCCACTTTCCCTGAAAGAGCCGTATAATCGCTCTCCAAACCATTTCCTACATCAATGATTTCACCTTGAACATTTGCTTCTACCGGCGAATGTGCCAGCGTTACTGCCTTGATGGCTTTCAGATCCGAAGGAGAAGAGCCTATGCGAACCTGAATGGTTTTTCTGCTCCAGCTCTCTACTTCAAATGGCTGATAATGAACTTCTGCTCCATACGAAGTCAACAACCGAAAGGCAAAATCTTCTGCTTTTGCCCCATTCACAGAACCCGTTAAACGATGTCCTATGGTTTCGGTAGCAGTCTTTAATTGTGAATAAGCCTGAGACTGTGCTTGAACTTCCTGATTAATCTGACCAATGGCCTGACCGAAGTCTTGACGGGCGTAGGTCCATGAGCTGATCAGGGATAGGGCTATAATAAAAAGTTTCTTCATGATTTTTTTGTATCCGCTCTAAGATAATGGAATTATCCTATTACTCCCCTATTTTTTAAAATCAATCAGGAAATTTACGCAGCTGTCTTCTTTATTTTTTTTGGAAAGATCAGCGACGCAATGATGCTGGAAGAGAGAATAAAAACAATGATGATCAGCGAATGTTCAGTCGTAAAGCCCCATCCTTTCAGGTAACTATGAGCCAGCATCTTAAACCCGATGAAGGTCAATAAAAATGCCAGGCCAGTCTTCAGATAATGGAACTTATGAATGATATTCACTAACAGGAAAAACATGGACCGCAAGCCCATTATGGCAAATATATTAGAAAAAAACACAATATAAGGGTCTTTGGTGACCGCAAAAATAGCCGGGATGGAGTCTACCGCAAAAATCAGGTCTGTAAATTCGACAATGAGCAATACCAGGAACAGGGGGGTGATCAGTTTCTTCCCTCCCACTTTGTGAAAGAACTTTTTTCCTTCATACCTCGGATGGATCGAGAAGAACCGGGAAGCAATTTTGACTACGGGATGGTTTTGTGGATCGACTTTGTCTTCCTCTCCTCTGGAAAAAAACATTTTGAGCCCTGTAAACACCAAAAATGCGCCAAATACATAGAGTATCCAGTTAAATTGATTAATCAATGCTGCTCCGGCAAAAATAAACACGAAACGCATTAGGATCGCCCCTAAAATTCCCCAGAACAACACGCGGTGATAATATTTTTCCGGCACCGCAAAAGCTGAAAAAATCAGTACGATCACAAAAATATTGTCTACAGACAGGGCATACTCAATGACATAACCTGTCAGGAATTCCAGACCAAGGTTTTGTTTATAGAGTTGCAGACTTTGTTCAAAATTTCCTGGAATAAGGGTAATGGGATGTTTGTGCGCCTTTACCACCTGGTCCAGGCGTTCAAAACTGTCAATTCCATGCAGGTATTCACCACGCAGGAACAGAAGAAGGTAAAAGCTCAGTGCTAACACCACCATGATAAAGCTCATGATTCCCGCCTGTTTCAGACTCACCACTTTTTCCCTCTTGCTAAACATTCCCAGATCCAAAGCCAATACCAGGACGATAAATAGCAGAAAACCTCCAAAAAATAAAACTTCGCTCGACATTATTTTTTACGTTCAGTAGTGTACCTTACCAATTGCTCCAGTCCCGTTTTTGCATCTCCGTCCTCAAAAGTATGAAGAATTTCAAAAGCTTCCTGCTGGTATTCTTCCATTTTTTGGGTGGCATAATGTACGCCTTCCATTTTATTCACAAAATCGATCACCTCCTGAATTTTGCGGGGGTCATCCTGATGATTTTTGACCAGATTAATGATTCGTTTCTTCTCTGACTTCTCTGCGCGGTTAAGGGCATAGATCAGTGGAAGGGTCACTTTTTTCTCTTTAATATCTATGCCTAAAGGCTTTCCTACATCATCTGTCCCAAAGTCAAAAGTATCGTCCTTAATTTGGAAAGCAATGCCCACTTTTTCTCCGAAGAGGCGCATTCGCTCAATGGTTGCTTCATCGGCACCTGCAGAAGCAGCGCCACAGGCACAACAGGAAGCGATGAGAGATGCTGTTTTCTGACGAATTACTTTAAAATAAAGCTCCTCGCTGATGTCCATCCGACGCACCTTCTCGATTTGCAATAACTCTCCCTCACTCATTTGCTGAACAGCCTCCGACACAATCTTTAACAATCTAAATTCCTGGTGATCCACGGATAACAATAATCCCTTGGCTAACAGATAATCTCCTACCAACACGGCAATTTTATTTTTCCATAGTGCATTGATGGAAAAAAAACCCCTACGCTCATAAGCGTTATCCACCACATCGTCGTGTACCAAAGTCGCCGTATGAAGCAGTTCTACCAAAGCTGCACCGCGATGCGTCGATTCCACAATGCCTCCACACAATCTGGCCGCAAAAAAAACAAACATGGGTCTCATTTGTTTGCCTTTACTCTTAACAATGTAATGGGTGATCCGGTTTAACAAAGGAGCATCACTTTGCATGGAAGCCTTAAATTTTAATTCAAAGGCATCAATTTCATCGGCGATGGGTTTTTTAATCTGATCTATTCCGGGCATGAAGCTAAAAATATGTTTGCAAACTTACTTAAATTCCCTTAAAACCGTATTTTTAATCAAACTATTCGAATGAAAATATTGTATAAAGGACTGATGGGTACGACTGCACTGGTAATCGTACTTTATTTGCTTGGTCCTAAACCAGCCACACCCATCTTTAAGCAGGACATGCCGCTCCTTCCCTCCTTTTCTAAATTAACCGAATTCATCGATTCAACCGAGTCCGGTCATTCGCTTAAACCAGGGAACAAAGCTGAAATTATCTGGGCAGACAGTCTGCACCAACCCACCGAGTTTGCCATTGTCTACCTCCATGGTTTTTCCGCATCTAAAGGAGAGGGTGAACCCTTACACCGGCAGCTTGCGCATAAATTAAAGGCCAACCTCTACTTAAGCCGGCTGTCAGATCATGGAATAGATACCATTGCGCCTATGCAGTACCTTACTGCCGATCGCTTGTGGGAAAGTGCCAAGCGCGCTTACGGCATCGGCACTCTTTTGGGCAAAAAAGTAATCCTGATGGGCACCTCAACGGGGGGCACTCTGGCCTTGCAATTGGCCGCGGCTTATCCAGACATTCATAGCCTGATCCTGCTCTCCCCAAACATTGCCATCAACGACCCAAATGCCTGGTTGTTGAATAAACCCTGGGGGCTACAGATGGCCCGAATTGTTTCTGGCGGAAAAGAACGGACCGTGGAAGGAAAAAGTGCCGCTTATCGGTATTACTGGTATACCAATTACCGCCTTGAATCGGTCGTGCAGCTGGAAGAACTATTGGCCAGAACCATGAAACCTGAAGTTTTCCAACAGATCAAGCAACCGGTATTGCTTCTCTATTATTACAAAAATGAAGAAGAACAGGATCCGGTGGTGAAGGTAAGCGCGATGCGCGATATGTTTGAACAGTTAGGCACCTCCCCTACTATCAAACAACAACAAGCGCTGCCCAATGCGGGCCATCATGTCATTGGTTCCTTCATTACTGCAAAAGACCTGAAACAGACGCGAGAGGCTCTCTTTCATTTCGCAGATCACGTTCTCCTCCCTTTTTCGCACAGAACTGCTCCCTAAGAAATTCCGAGTGTTGAAAAATGGAGAAAAGAGCTCAAATTCGTAAAAGATCCTTAGTTTTGAGCAAAACATCTCGATACTATGATGCAATGGGAATACTTATTGTCCTCAAGGCGGTGGGGCCATGAAAAAAAACACCAGGAAGATGCCGATGAAGCCAGGTCCCAATTCCAGCGGGATTACGATCGGCTAATCTTTTCGTCACCTTTCCGAAGGCTCCAAAACAAAACGCAGGTTTTTCCTTTACCTGGAAGTGTATTTGTACATAACCGACTTACCCACAGTCTGGAAGTAGCCAGTGTTGGACGTTCTTTAGGACGTATTTTTTACCAGCAACAGAAAAGGGAGAAAGCGAATCTGGACAGCCATCATCCTTTGATGAGTGAAGTGGGTAATATCGTGGCAGCAGCGGCATTGGCTCACGATTTAGGCAATCCCGCTTTCGGTCACTCAGGCGAAGCCGCCATTTCACGGTATTTTACAGATGGGGAAGGGTGCCGTTACAAAGATCAGCTAAGCGACAGTCAATGGAAGGATTTCACACATTTTGAGGGAAATGCCAATGCCTTACGCATTCTCACCCATTCTTTTAAAGGAAAAGGCAATGGAGCTTTCGCCCTTACGTACTCTACGCTTGCGGCCATTGCCAAATACCCCTGTGAGTCCATCGCGGGCCATCAAAAAACGCACGTGCATCGGAAGAAATATGGTTTCTTTCAATCTGAAATAAATACTTTTCGTGAAATTGCGAAAGAACTAAAAATGACGTGTAGCAACGAACAGCCCCTCGTCTATCTGCGTCATCCACTGGTCTTTCTGGTGGAAGCGGCAGATGATATTTGTTACAACATTATTGACCTGGAGGATGCTCACCGTCTTAAAATTCTTTCTTTTGAAGAAGTGAAGAAATACTTGCTCCCTCTTTGCAACGATTCCTCCCTCGAGGCCAGGATGAATAGCGATTTTGAGGATGCCGATGCCAAGATCAGTCTTCTCCGGGCAAAGGCGATCAATACACTCATTTATGAATGTTCCCGAATTTTTAACGAAGAACAAACGGCTCTCCTAAGCGGCACCTTTCAGCGGAACCTGACCGACTCGTTACCACCCCTTTACCTGGAAGCCTGGAAAGCGATTGAAAAAGTTTCCGTTGAGAAGATATATAATTATTCATCGGTCATCCAAAAAGAGGTTTCAGGATACAAAGTAATGGCAGGTCTGCTGGAGGAATTTGTGCCGGCATTTATCCATAATGAGAGTCATTACCACCGTAAACTGGTCAAGCTGATCCCTCCGCAGTTCAAACCTGAGCAGGATGATCTGTATTCAAAGATTCAAAGTGTATTGGATTTTGTATCGGGCATGACCGATTTGTATGCAGTAGAGCTTTACAGCAAGATCAAAGGAATCTCATTTCCCTCCATTACCTAATTAGTCAGCTGAAATTCAAAAAGAATGGTTGGTGCGCTTCCAGCGAAAAATAATTTCGGATAAAATTGTCATAAATTATTTTTTACCTACCTTTGTTCAGGGAAAAATAAGGAAATGTTTTCAAAATCCTGTGAACACGGCTTAAGAGCAATCATTTACATCGCCACTCAATCCATGGAAGGCCATCGGGTAAAAATAGGGGATGTGGCCACTCATACCGACAGTCCACTTGCTTTTACGGCAAAAATTGTAGGTTCTTTGGTAAAGCATGAGCTGGTACAGTCCCTCACTGGTCCCCAGGGAGGTTTTCTGATGCATGAACATCAAATGCGGCAGGCCAGTGTTCGTCAGGTGGTAGAGGCCATTGATGGAAATGCGCTATTTACCCGTTGTGCCTTAGGACTAAGTCAATGCAATGCACTTCGGCCCTGCCCCATGCATCACCGTTTTGTAGGTATCCGAAAGGAAATCAGGGAGATGTTGGAGGGGACTACCATTTTCGAACTGGCCACGGGTCTCAAAGACGGGGCCTCCCTTCTCAGGAATTAATTAAAAACACCCACTGAAATGACCGCTAAAAAAGAAGATATCTTAGACATGAACGACATTCATTTGTTAGTAGATACATTTTACAGTCGCATTAGGGAGCATGCCGTTCTCGGACCTATTTTCGACGAAAAAATTCAGGATCGTTGGTCCGAGCACCTGGAGAAAATGCATCGTTTCTGGCAAACGGTGTTATTAGAAGAGCATACCTACTTCGGCAGTCCCTTTCTGCCGCATGCCCAATTACCCATTCAATGGGTTCATTTTGAGCAATGGATTGGTCTGTTTACAGCAACGGTAGATGAATTGTTTGAAGGTCCTAGGGCGGAAAAAGCAAAATGGCAGGGGCAGCGCATGGCAGAAATGTTTCATGCGAAAATTAACTATTACCGTGAAAATACCCAGGCACGTCCCTTGCTATGAAAATGAAATATCCTCCTTTAACACTCATGTCTACTTTCTTATGGATGGGTTTTGTAGGCGCTATCAGCTTTTTAGAGGCTTGGTTAAAATTTAGAGCCCCGGGGGTTACCCTGCCGATCGGTCTGGGCATTGGCCGCCTCGTTTTTCAGGCATTGAATAAGGTAGAGTGGCTCTTTGCGCTTCTCATAACAGGCAGTCTGCTTCTTTTTGCACGTGATTTTTTTAAAACAAGGGCATTGCTTCCATATGCGTTTGTACTGATAATTCTTAGTTTACAAACGGCGTGGCTTTTACCTGCACTTGATCAGAGGGCCTCCCTAATGATAGAGGGCCAATGGGTGGAGCCAAGTCGCCACCACATTTATTACGTGATTACTGAGGTGATTAAAATGCTGAATTTAGCAATACTTGGTGTATCATTTTTTAAGCTGAGCGATACAAATGGTCGATACACTACAAATTAATGGCAAAATAACCACTAATTAACGCCTTTTCTCTCTCACAAAAGCCCCCCTTTGCAAAGCCTCGCCGAGTCTCTTTAGAAGCTTGTCCCCGCTTTACATCGCCTTACTGGGGCAGGCGAAATCGGTTCTCTTCAGTCCGGTAGCTTTGATACTGCCATAGCCTCCGGCGATGTCAACCACCCGTTCCACTCCTCTTGCTTTTAAAATAGAAGCTGCAATCATGGAACGATATCCTCCGGCGCAATGAATAAAATAAGTTTGGTCAGGAGCAATTTCATGAGTCCACTCATTAATGTAATCCAATGGTCTGGCCAAAGTCATTTCCAGGTGTTCCGCGCTGTATTCGCCTGGTTTGCGAACATCTAACACGGTAATGGATGGATCTGCCTGATAAATACCTTCCAGCTCTGCCGCAGAGATGGAATCAATCTGATCGACCTCCTTGCCTGCCGAACGCCAGGCATCCAGGCCGCCCTCCAGGTAACCAATGGTCTGATCATAGCCAACTCTGGCAAGACGTGTGATGGCTTCCTCTGCTTTTCCCTCCTCCGAAATTAATAAAATCGGCTGTTTCAAATCCGTGATTAAAGCCCCCACCCATGGTGCGAACTGCCCATTTAATCCAATATTTATGGAATTAGGAACAAATGCGCGGCAGAATGTCTGAGGATCACGGGTATCTAAAAGAAGCGCGGCACTTTCATTGGCCTTTGCCTCAAATGCGAAAGGATCCAGTGCCTGCATGCCTTTTTGATAAATATCATCCATGCTTTCATATCCCTGTTTATTCATTGCCGCATTTTTAGCAAAATACTGGGGAGGAGGTAAAATGCCGTCAGTGACTTCTTTAATGAATTGAGCTTTTGAAGTAGCTCTCAAGGCGTAGTTCACCTCCTTTTGATGGCCCAATGTGTCAAATGTTTCCTTGCTCATGTTTTTCCCACAGGCTGAACCGGCTCCATGTCCCGGGTACACAATCACTTGATCTTCCAACCCCATGATCTTTTGATGCAGTGAATCGTAAAGAGTGGCCGCCATATCCTCCATGGTCAGTTCCCCCTGTTGAGCAAGATCAGGCCTTCCCACATCTCCTATAAAAAGCGTGTCTCCTGTAAAAATGCACTGATTTCTCCCCTCTTCATCTTTTAATAAATAGGTGGTAGATTCTGGCGTATGTCCAGGTGTATGGAGGGCTGTAATCGTTAGTTTTCCTATGGTGAACACCTCTCCATCTGTGGCTATATGCGCCTTAAAAGTGGTTTGCGCTGTGGGTCCATAGACAATCGTTGCTCCTGATTTTTGAGCGAGGTCCAGATGTCCGGACACGAAATCCGCATGAAAATGGGTTTCAAAAATATACTTGATCCGCGCATTATTCTTCGCAGCCTTTGCGAGATAAGGAGCCACCTCACGAAGAGGGTCGATGATGGCGGCCTCTCCGTCACTTTCAATGTAATAGGCTGCTTCCGCAAGGCATCCGGTATATATTTGTTCAACTTTCATGCAATCAATTCTTTAAGATTAAACTTTCACAGCAAACTAACAAAATTATCTCAACTAATCAGACATTCGACTCTATTGTTGACATAAGTTTTACGTGGGCCAGGTGTCCCCATCATTCAGGAAGCGTGAGCTCTCCCGCCATCGAGGTAGCCAAGGCTTTCTTCACTTCCTCGTTGCTAAGGTTTTGCCCCATCAGGTACATCAGCTTGGTAACAGTGGCTTCGAAAGTCATATCATAGCCACTTAACACCCCTAATTCCAACAATTTACGACTGGTTTCATACAGTCCAAGCACCACCGATCCCCCCAGACACTGGGTAATGTCTATCAGTAGCTTTCCGGATGCAGTGGCCTCACGGATACACTCAATGAACCAGTCGGCAGTGGTGGTATTTCCAGAACCAAAGGTTTCCAAAATGATCGCATCCACAGGAGCAGAGGTAATTGCCCGGACAGCAGCCGCGGTGATCCCAGGGTATAACTTCAACACACCGATGTGCGGATTAAAGCGGGTTTGAATTTGAAAAGGTGCTTTTGAATGAGGCCAGATGTAATTGGGAAAAAAGGTAAGATGAACCCCGGCTTCGGCGAGTACCGGATAGTTTGGACTTGAAAATGCTTCAAACTTCTCAGCACTGTACTTCACAGCCCTATTACCCCTAAATAATTGATAATCAAAATAGATACACACCTCAGGCACCATCGCCTTCCCTTCCTTTTGCGTAGCCGCAATTTCGAGAGCTGTAATTAAATTTTCCTTAGCGTCTGTACGGATTTCTCCAATCGGGAGCTGTGAGCCCGTCAGCACGACTGGTTTAGCCAGGTTTTGAAGCATAAAGCTGAGTGCCGAAGCAGTATAAGCCATGGTATCTGACCCATGAAGGATCACGAAACCATCCACTTTATCGTAATGCGCTTTAATCAACAGAGCCAGTTGTGCCCATATCTCTGGGTTCATGTTAGATGAATCCAGAATAGGCTCAAAGGAATGCACCACCAGCTCGTAATTAAGTCTGGCCAACTCCGGTACGTTTTCCTTGATCTGATGAAAATCAAAAGGGATCAATGTATTGGTTTTGGCATCAGTCACCATCCCAATCGTCCCTCCGGTGTATATGATTAGAATCTTATTCATCGAATACCTGCATTTAGAATGCAAAGAAAAGAAATTGAAAGGGTTTTACACGACTCAGAAAGGCACAATTGCGCTGAAAAGAAAATCAACTACCAAAAATCAGTCTAGAGTTTTCGGTAGTTACGCGAGCGATTTCTTCTACAGGTTGCTGGTAAATTTCGGCTAGCTTCCGAGCAATATAGATAAGATAACTACTTTCGTTGGGTTTCCCCCGGAAAGGAACCGGAGCCAGGTAAGGAGAGTCTGTTTCCAATACCAGTTTCGAGAGAGGGAGTTGCTTCAATGTCAAATCCAGACCTGCCTTTTTATAAGTGACCACTCCCCCGATGCCAAGGTAAAAGCCAAGATCGATGGCCCGGTTTGCCTGCGCCAAATCTCCGGTAAAGCAATGAAAAATCCCCCTAAGACAGGGATCACGTTCCGATTCCAGAATTTCAAATACTTCATCAAAAGCTTCGCGACAGTGAATAACGATAGGTAAATGCAGCTCCTTTGCCCATCGAATTTGCCAGAGAAAGGCCTCCTTTTGGAATGTCAGGGTCGATTTATCCCAGTACAGATCAATCCCGATTTCACCGATCGCATAGATTTTTCGATCATTCCACAGGCTTTTTATCAAAGTAAGCTGGTCTTTAAAATCTGCTTTTACTTCGCAGGGATGCAAGCCGCCCATTGCAAAACACGCCTCCGGATAACGCTGCACCAATTCATCGATCATTGGGATGGATTCCGTGTTTACATTAGGAAGAAAGAGCCGCCGAATGCCTTGCTCAAAGCAGCGATTCATTATTTCCGAACGTTTCTGTTCGTCTCTCTCATAATAAAGATGTGTATGGGTATCTGTCAGCAACATCACTTCCGGTTCACAAACAAGCCCTGTATGTTGTCCAGGGCTTGTTCTTTGATCAGGATTTTAAACACCTATGGAATGGCAACTGTTGGGGCTATTCCTTTTTTAATATCCGTTACTTCTATTTCAAAAACCAACGGAGTATAAGGGCCGATAGGACCACCTCCATTTTCACCATAAGCTAATTTCGAAGGCATAATGGCAATGATTTTCCCTCCTTTTCCGATTAACTGAATCGCCTCCACGAAACCTTTGGCAATGCCTTCGCCCAATGGAATAGGCACAGGTCCGTACGTCTTCATGGGATTAGGAGGCAAATTTTTCTTAGCGACTTCTGCTACACTGCTTTCGAAAATATTTTCTTTTCCATTTACTTTCTTATTGGTAAACTTACCAGTGTAATTGACCATGGCTGTATCCCCAAGAACCGCCTTTTCACCACTCCCTTGTTTTTCAATCACATACTGTAATCCACTGGCAGTAGTAGTGGTTTTCAGATTGTTATCTGCAATGTACTTTTTGATCTTAGCATCTTCAGTGTTTTTCTTTAACTCCACATTTTTCTTATAATCTTCCTGGAAATACTCATTTGTTCTTTTGTCAAATGTTGAGTCTGCTTCATTCGCTTTTTTCGCGAACACCTTATGAATTTTCATGGTGTAGCTTAAGTACTTGTCATTCTTAAACTGCTCGGGTTTGGGTTGATTGGTGTAATGGGCGACCGTATCTATATTTAACTTGAAAGTTACACTATCTCCTTCGCTAAGTAAGACAAGAATGTCATTCATATCACCCGCGTGCTGTTTTGGTTTCACTGGAAAAATAACCGGTTGTTCTGTATCATACGAGCTGTAAATGATCGAATCTTTATCATTCTTTTGTATGAAGTCAATTTTAATAAAATCGCCTTCTTTAATTTTCTCTTTACTTCCCCCCTCTTTATGAATGACATACAATGAGCCTCCGGGACCTTTCTTCTCGCTGTTACATGCAGTTAGCGCTACTCCTGCTGCTAAAAGAATAAATAAACTTTTTTTCATTAGAATTTAATTTGTTTTTTGGGTTTGATGAAGCCTTGATGAGCTTTATTCTTTATTTCTTAGGGTGCTGAAACACCTTCCGTCTAAATAAAAACTGAAAATGCTTCTTTCTTTTTGTTTTATTGTAATAACTGTGTTTTATAATTCACTAATACTGATTTAAACATTTCTACCGTGTCGGCCAAATTCAGTTCAGAAGTTCCTCCTGCCGCATTCCGATGTCCGCCCCCATTAAAATATTTTTTACATATTTCGTTGGCAGGAAAATCCCCGGTTGAGCGCAAAGATAATTTAACTTTATCAGTTCTCTCAATAATTAATGCAGCTAATTTTATTCCATTGATAGAGAGGGGATAGTTTACAATTCCTTCGGTATCTCCGGTAACAATCTGATAGCGTTCCAATTCACTGGCATCGATTACAATAATGGCTGTATTGTATTCCTTTAATACGGTGAGTTTGTTAGAAAGACAGTGACCCAACAACCGCAGACGGTTCTCCGACACATTGTCGTATACCAATTGATGAATTCGCCAGTGTTCTGCTCCCAAATCGATAAGGCTCGCGCCAATTCTGTAAACTTCAGCCGTGGCCGATGGGAAACGAAAAGATCCCGAATCGGTCATAATCCCTGTGTAGAGACAGGTAGCAACGTCTTTATTGATATACTCGCCCTCCTCCAGAATATGGACAATAAAATCATATACCAATTGCGCGGCTGCGCAGGCATTGATATTCCAGTGTCTGAAATCATCAAAATCTTCCGGATCCAAATGATGGTCGATCATCACTTTCACGGCATTTGTCTCAGCTATATGAGCCCCAAGTTCATTAATCCGACTTAACGCATTGAAATCAAGACAAAAAATCAGGGAGGCTTCTCTCACTAAACGAATCGCTTTTTCCTGTTCAGCCGTAAACAGAATGACTTCCGAATTATTCGGCATCCACTGTAAAAACGATGGATAATCCGTTGGCGTAATGACATGAACGTGATGCCCCTTTTGAATAAGGTAGGCATATAAACCCAGCGAAGACCCCATGGCATCTCCGTCCGGTTTATGATGGGTGGTAATGACAATTTGTTGTGGGGTAGACAACAATGCTTTTAACTCAGGTAGTGCTATCATAAAAAATCAGCCTGCAAAGTTACGTAATTTTAATACAATTGGTAGCTTTTATGATTGATGCTATAATATTAATGATATAAAGTGTAATTTTGCAAAAAAAATGAAACATACATAAATGGCTACAAACAGAACATTTACCATGATTAAGCCGGATGCAGTGGCAAACGGACACATCGGAGCAATCATTAATGACATCACCAACGCAGGTTTCAAAATTATTGCACTTAAATACACCAGGTTAACACCTGAAACTGCAGGAGAGTTTTATGCGGTTCACCAATCTCGTCCTTTTTATGGAGATTTAGTTAGCTTCATGTCTTCAGGACCGATCATTGCCGCCATCCTTGAGAAAGAAAATGCGGTAGAAGATTTCAGAACATTGATTGGTTCAACAAATCCGGCAGAAGCTGCTGAAGGAACCATTCGTCAAAAGTATGCAAAATCAATTGACGCAAATGCCGTTCATGGTTCTGACTCAGATGAAAATGCGCAAATCGAAGGTGATTTCTTTTTCACTGCTGCTGAAAGATTCTAATCATCCAATTGCAGTTGCTGAAGTACAGGAATACTTCAGCAACTGTTTTCCTTGTTTTCGTCCCCATCTAACAGGCCCGCAACTTGGGCAAACCACCGGACATACGGCTGACCAATGTAGGCTTAATCTTTTGTCCCTCTGACATCGTAATCAATTCAAAGCAACCCCCACTTTCATATGAAAAAAATTGGCTTTATCTTTTGCATAGGCTTAGCAAGTCTCTCCTCCTATGCCCAAACAAAACCTACGACAACGGCTAAAAAACCGGTTGCTGGAAACGTGAAGGCAGCTGCTCCGGCAGCCGCGAAACCCACCAATCATCCCGTTACACTTAAAGTACAACCCGTGACCAACCTGGATTCTGCCAGCTATGCTTTTGGATTTTCGATGGCTAGTCAATTGAAAGCCAGTGGCGTTAAATCTGTAAACTTCGACCTTCTTAAGGCCGCTTTTAGCGATGTATTTGCTGAAAATCCGCCCCTATTAACTCAGGAGCAATCCCGGGATGCCATCACCCATCTGTTCGAAAAAATCGGCAAAGAGAAAGAAGAGGCAGCAAAGGTAAAATATGCAGAGACCATTCAAGAAGGAGAGGCATTTTTACAAGCAAATGCGAAGAAAGAAGGTATCCAGACTACGGAGAGCGGCTTGCAATACGAGATACTTGAAAAAGGAAAGTCGGACAAGAAACCAGTAGTAGGCAACCGAGTTACCGTGCATTACCAAGGCAAATTATTGAATGGCCATCCTTTTGACAGTTCTTATGAGCGTGGAGAACCCGCCACTTTTGGCCTTACTCAGGTCATTAAGGGATGGACAGAAGGGCTACAGCTCATGAATGAAGGTGCCAAATATCGCTTTTTTCTTCCTTATCAACTGGGCTATGGAGCGAGTGGCACTCCCAATGGCGACATTCCTCCCTTCAGTGTACTCGTTTTTGAGGTGGAACTGATTAAAATTGAGGAATAACCAAACCGAATGGATTTAGGTTTGTTTATCAATCTAAACAAACCTAAATTTACATGAAAAAATATTACTCCCTTTCTTTAATAATTCTCCTAGCCACATTCAGCGGCTGTCAGGTGGTCGAAGGAATTTTCAAGGCAGGTGTATGGACAGGAATCATCGCCGTTGTTTTAGTTCTCGCATTGATTATATGGCTTTTTTCTAAGTTTTTTTCAGGTAAAGACTGAGGTACATTTAGAGAAATACGATCTCATTGATCACTTCTGAACCGGCTCTTTCATTTAGTTTCTGAATGATTCCAGATTTCACCATCAATAACTCATGTTTAATGACCGCCGATTCGATGCGGACAAACAGCTTTTGACGGTGGACATAAATCTGTGTCGTTCTGTTCGCAATGGCCGTCCCCATGAGTTCCGGCCAATGAGCCACAATGCCTGTTTCATCGTATTTATGCTGAAGCTTATACACTTTCAACATTTTCTCAATGGCTTCTTTCAAGCTAATATCGTTGGGTTTACGCATGAGTGACCATCCCTTTCTCTACCTCAAAAAGCTTTAGTTCCACCCCGATGTGCGCGAAAACGGAAGTTACCCGTTCCTTTCCTGTATCGGTAATGAAAATCTGGCCGAAATCCTGATGAGAAACCATTTCCATCAGTTTTTGCACACGTAAATCGTCCAGTTTATCAAAAATATCGTCCAGCAACAACAAAGGCTTGAAGCCTTTGTATTTTTGGAGATACGCATATTGCGCCAGTTTTAAGGCAATGAGAAAAGATTTTTGTTGGCCTTGGGATCCAAATTTCTTCAGAGGAAATTCTTCAATTGTGAACACTAATTCATCTTTATGAATGCCCTGTGTTGTGCGCTCAAGGATTCGATCTTTTTCAAGGTGTTTCTTCAGCAAATCGCCAAAATCCGCTTCTTTAAGGGCGGATGCGTACACCAGCCCCACCTTTTCCGCATCCGAAGTAAGAAATGTATAATATTTATCAAAAAGTGGAATAAATTCCGACATAAACGCTTCCCTTTTTCTGAAGAGTTTGTTTCCGGCCTCCACCAGTTGTTCATCCAGGATATCCAACAAAGTGGGATCCATTCGTCTGGTTTCAGCCACCTGCTTCAACAGGGCATTGCGATTGAGCAAATATCTATTGTAAAGAATCAGGTCGTCCAGATACCGAGGATCAGTCTGGGAGATGACGTTATCCATAAAACGTCTTCGTTCCTCGCTCCCATCCATAATCAGATTGATGTCGTAGGGAGAAATCATGACTAAAGGAAAAAGACCGATGTGAGCCGCCAGTTTTTCGTATTCTTTCTTGTTGCGCTTCACCTGCTTCTTCTGATGCCTCTTCACACCGATGGTAATCGTTTCGTCTTTTTCCTGGCGTTCAAACACGGCCTGTATCAAAAACAGTTCTTCTCCTGTTTTGATTTGCTGCGTATCAATCGGGTTAAAGTAACTTTTGCATAAACAGAGGTAATGGATGGCATCCAGCAGGTTGGTTTTCCCTGCCCCATTGTAACCGACAAAAGCATTCACTGTAGCTGAAAAATCCAGCTCTGCAGTGGCATAATTCTTAAAGTTAAGTAACGTAATTTTCCGCAGCCACATAGTATGAACAAAGGTATCTATTTTTCATTTGGCTAAACGACTAAATTTTAATTAAATAGTTCAAATTAGAGTTGTTACTTTCATTGAAAAGCGTATTTTTGCAATCTTAATTTAAAATACATGTCTACAAACCAAAATACAGCTACACAACCTGTGAGAAAAGGATCTTTTTTTGAAGAGAATGGCAAAAGTTTATTGTTTATAGCGGGGGCGATCGTTGTTTTGGGTGCTATTGCACTTTATTACTTTGCTTTCTATATACCGAATCGCGCTGAAAATGCGGCAGCTCAAATGTATAAAGCCGAACAATTTGTAGGAATAGATTCCCTGGCCAACAAAGCCATTAGCGGAGACGGAGGATATCCTGGTTTTGAAAAGATCGCCGAAGAGTACAACAATACCAAATCAGCGAACTTGGCAAACCTCTATTTAGGCGGTATTTATCTACGTAAAGGAGAATACAAAAAAGCGACTGAATCGTTGGGTAAATATACAGCAACAGGAAGCCCAATTGCAGATCCTTTGGCATTGGGAATGCTGGGTGACGCTTACAGCGAATTAAAAGACTACAAACAGGCCGCCACCTATTATCAAAAAGCGGCAGACAAAGCATCTAATAACTTTACTTCCCCTTTGTTTCTTAAAAAACTGGGATTGGTACAGGAAGCTTTAAAAGATTACAAAGCTGCAGTAGAGGCATATACCAAAATCAAAACACAATTTCCGTTAAGTGCTGAAGCCGTTATGATCGACGAATTCATTGCACGTGCGGAAACACAGTCTAAATAATTTACCTTTTTGGCAGAAATAAAAAAAGGACTCTGTAGAGACACAGAGTCTTTTTTATTTTAACGATATTCGTTCCTCAACTCCCCCTTATCCGGGAGAGCAAGTCTTTAAAATCCACTCCGCATGGCTACTCATCTTAAAAACCTGTCAGACTTCTCACACACTTCCATCCCTGATGGGACTCCCTTTAAAATCGCCATTGTGGTTGCAGAGTGGAACGCCCGCATTACTTCCGCGCTCTATGAAGGAGCATACCAAACTCTGGTAAAACAAGGGGTGTTAGAAGAAAACATTTTCTCTCATACTGTACCAGGCAGTTTTGAACTCCCCTCTGCTGCGGATATCGTATTGCAAAAACAGACGCACATTGACGCGGTCATCTGCATCGGCTGCGTTATTCAGGGAGACACCAAGCATTTTGATTTTATTTGTGATGCCGTAGCCAATGGAATCACATCGGTTAGTCTCAAACATAGCAAACCCGTGATTTTTGGAGTCCTTACCACTAATGATGAACAACAAGCACTGGATCGAGCAGGAGGTCAACACGGCAATAAAGGGGATGAAGCTGCGATAACAGCGATCAAGATGGCTCATTTGTCTGCGGGTATTTAATTTTTTTCTAAAAAACAAAATAACCTCCTATATTTATATAAAGACTATCGTTGTCAGCAAACTTATTATAAACAACCAGCCCCATGAAAAGAATTGTACTCCTTCTGTTATTTGCGTTCTGCGTGATCACCATTGCCGAATCATGTTCCCCAAAACTTTGTCCAAGCTACAGCACCTATCCTGAGGGAAAAAAGAGAAGAAGATAACATGGAGTGGGAACAGTTACAAAAAGCCGAGCAGCTAACGAAAATCCAATCTGCTGATGGCTACCACTTAATTTTTAAGCACAGCAGCCGATGTTCCATTAGTTTAATGGCCAAACGCAAATTTGACTTGGAATCAGCGCTTATTCCATCCGAAGTAAATTTTTATTTTCTGGATATTCTGAATTACCGCGATCTTTCGAATGCGGTAGCCACCATTTTTGAAGTACATCATGAGTCGCCCCAGATTTTACTGATTAAAGACGGGGAATGCCTCTTAGAAGCTTCTCACGGCGCTATCTCTGCGCTGGAAGTCGCTGAACAGTTCACCACACGATAAACTCCCTTCTTCTTTCGTTATACTTGCGCCAACATTTCCAGTTTCAGCACCTCTGCGGTATGATGACGTACCTCATCGCACAGCGCAGGATTTTGAGCCAGTTTCTGACCATGTGATGGGATCATCTGCTTAATTTTTTCCTGCCATTCCCCTGAGCTCATTTCTTCCGGAAAGCAACGTTGTAACAAATCGAGCATAATAGATACGGCTGTGGAAGCTCCCGGAGAAGCGCCTAAAAGGGCTGCTATAGAACCATCTGCAGCACTTACCACTTCTGTTCCAAATTCTAACACCCCGCCCTCTTTCTCATCTTTTTTTATTACCTGTACCCGCTGACCGGCCGTTTCTAATACCCAATCCTCAAAAGCCGCATCCGGCAAATATTCTTGCAGTGCTTTGAAGCGATCTACCGGCGACTGTCTTACCTGATGGATGAGGTATTTTGTCAAATCGATGTTATGCAGTCCGGCAGACAACATTGGGCGGATATTGTTTAATTTAATGGATAAAGGTAAATCCAGAAAAGAACCGTGTTTTAAGAATTTCGTTGAAAACCCAGCATAAGGACCAAAAAGCAACGCTTTTTTCCCATTAATCATTCGCGTATCCAAGTGAGGAACGGACATTGGGGGAGCTCCGACTGCTGCTTTGCCATACACTTTGGCATGATGACGTTCAATTACCGATTCATTGATACATTTTAACCACTGACCGCTTACAGGGAAACCTCCAAAGCCTTTCCCTTCCGGAATGCCTGATTTTTCCAGCAGAGGTAAAGACCCGCCGCCAGCACCGATGAATACAAATTTAGCAATGCGGCTGCGCCTTCTACCTGTTTCGAGATCCTTTACTTTCAACTTCCAGCGACCGTCTTTCCGCTGATCGAGTCCTTGAATTTCATGATGAAAATGCATCGTGACGTTTGCTTGCTGCCCCAGATAAGTAAATAACTCTCTGGTAAGTGCTCCGAAATTCACATCCGTCCCCAAATCTACTTTCGTAGCCGCCACGGCCTCCCCTTCACTCCGATTTTCCATTACCAAAGGAATCCACTCAGCAATCAGGTCTCGATCTTCTGTATATGCCATTTCCTCAAAGAGATGACAACGTTTGAGCGCTTCGTAACGTGTACGAAGAAATTCAATGTTTTTTTCTCCCCATACGAAACTAAGATGAGGAATGTTCCGGATAAAGGATTCAGGATCCGGAAGGATGTTCTTTTCTACTAAATAAGACCAAAATTGTTTGGAAACCTCAAAAGATTCTGCAATTTGAACCGCTTTTTTTGTTTCTACCGAACCATCTGCGTTCTGCGGAGTATAATTCAACTCACAAAATGCGGAGTGACCCGTTCCGGCATTGTTCCATGCATCCGAACTTTCGGCCGCAGCGATATCCAGCCTTTCGTATATTTCAATACTTAACTCAGGTGTCAGTTCTTTTAAGAGCATGCCCAGGGTGGCACTCATGATACCCGCACCTATCAGTATCACATCAGCGTCGGTTTCCACAACCGTCTTTTTTTTCCTAACCATTTTAATCGTATCTATACTGTCAACTAACAGCATATTCGATGCCAAAGTTAAGATTTAATCTAAATAACTTTAAAAATTAAAAACAATTTCCTGCTTCAAATCAGGATGTAAGCTCTTTGCTACGGGGCATGTATGTGCGGCATGCCGGATGATTGTTTTTTCCTTTTCCGTATACCCATTGGGAGGAAAGTATAAGTATACTTGAACTTCACTCACCCGGCGTGGATTCTCGGCCATTATTTTAGTGATTTCCGCCCTGGCTCCATCTGTATTAAAACCATGATTCAGCGCCGCAATTCCTATAATAGTCAACATACAACTCCCTAAAGAAGTGGCCAACAAATCGGTGGGCGAAAAAGCTTCTCCTTTCCCCTGATTATCCGTTGGAGCATCTGTAATAATTTCATTGCCAGAACGAAGGTGAACAGCGAGAGTCCGTAAGTCTCCCTCATACGTTATTTTCGAAGTTGCCATAAGTTTTTTAAGCAAAAATACCAATTCCTTCGGGAATAACCCAGTGAAGTCCCTCAACTTTTCCTGTAGTATGTGGGTATACTCCCTAATGCTGGAGCCTTCGTCCCAACGATGAATAAAGAACGTGACACCGGAGCAACAATTATCTATTACAAGATTTCGTAAGGATTGCTTAACTTTGTGTTATGATTGAACTTCCCGTAGTCGCTCCAGCTGCAGAAAAACCCCGCAAACCGGACTGGTTAAGAGTAAAACTACCCGTCGGTAAAGAATATGCGCAAGTCAGAAGTCTGGTGGACACACACAAGCTGCACACCATTTGCGAAAGTGGGAATTGCCCGAACATGGGGGAGTGTTGGGGAGCCGGCACTGCGACTTTCATGATCTTGGGGAATATCTGTACCCGTTCCTGTTCTTTTTGTGCCGTAGCTACTGGCCGTCCCTTAGCGGTCGATACCGACGAACCTGCGAGAGTAGCCAATTCTGTGAAGTTAATGAACGTAAAACACTGTGTCATTACTTCAGTAGACCGGGACGATCTCAAAGATGGGGGCTCTATTATTTGGGCAGAAACGTTACAGGCGATTCGACGTGAAAGTCCTCAAACAACATTGGAGACTCTTATTCCTGACTTTAAAGGACAATGGGATAATTTATATCGAGTACTGGAAGAAAAACCAGAAGTTGTTTCGCACAACATGGAAACGGTTAGACGTCTCACCCGCCAGGTACGTATTCAGGCGAAATATGATCGCAGTCTGGAGGCTCTTCAACGGATATCAGCTTTCGGCCTTCGTACAAAAACGGGAATTATGCTCGGATTGGGAGAGACAGAGGACGATATCTATGAAGCAATGGATGATTTGGTGGCCAATGGCGTTCACATCCTGACCTTGGGACAGTATCTTCAACCTACCAGAAGTCATCACCCCGTTGTGGATTGGATTCACCCTGATCAATTTGCTAAATACAAAGAAATTGGTTTAGCCAAAGGATTAAAATACGTGGAAAGCGGTCCGTTGGTACGTTCTTCCTATCATGCAGAAAAACATTTATTCGACATTTAGGGTTCCTGAACTGTCAACGAAAATAGAGTTTCCGGAAGATGTCCTGCCAGATCAGATGCGTTAACCACACTTCTTTGAAGTGCCAGTTGATCGCCTGCTAGCCCATGCAGATAGTTCCCTATCAGCGCTGAGTCTATAGCCGGATATCCCTGTGCCCGCAACGAAGTAATGATTCCGGTAAGTACATCCCCCATTCCCCCTTGCGCCATGGCAGGACCTCCTGTGGAATTAATAAAAATGTGGCCTTCCGGCGCGCAGGTAAAACTATATTGATTCTTCAGAATAATAATCCAGCCATACGTCATCGCTTTTTTTCTTGCAGTTTGTACCCGATCCCACCAATGGGCATGTTCACCAAACAAACGATCAAATTCTTTCATATGTGGCGTCAAAATACTCCCTGCGGGTACCTTCCTCTCCCAATCGTCCCATCCCGTTAATACCGTGAGCGCATCTGCATCTAACACAATCGGAAGTTGATGGCCTAGCACAGACAGCATCCATTGCTGTGCCACCGAATCCGTTCCTAGTCCCGGACCGATGCCAACAGCCTGGTAACGAACGAAGTTAAGCGCAGAAGGATCTTCCTCCAGCCGGAGGCTCATGCATTCCGGCAAAAGGGTATTCAAGGCAGTGGTTGCCTCCTCAGGAAGGGCGACAGTGCTTAAACCTGCACCCGATTTGACACAGGCTTTCGCAGCAAGCAACGCGGCTCCCACAGAATGTCTGCTTCCGGCTATCAAAAGTGCATGACCGTAAGTGCCTTTATGGCTAAATCTTTTACGAACCTTTATGCGTTTCTGTACGTCCTCTTTCGTCACCTGATACCAATAAGTGTCTTGAGCGTTCATTGCTTCTGTATCCAAGCCAATGCCGACAACCTCGATGGCTTCCGTCGCAACGATAGATTCTGGAAAAAAGAAATTCAGCTTTGGTAATTCAAAGGTAATGGTTAGCATGGCCTTCAGTCCTTCGTAAGAGACTATAGGGCCTTCGCCCGGCATGCCCGAGGGAACGTCAACGGCAATCACTCTTTTTTCTGCCTTATTCACCAAAGAAAAAAAACGACGATAAGCAGGATCAAGTGAGCGGTTAAATCCCGTGCCGAATACAGCATCGATAATTACTTGCGCATCCCCTAACACCAACATCTCTGGCACGCTCCACTCCATCACTTCCTTTCCCAATTTCAACAATCGTTGCCGGTTCACTTCAGTGTCTACAGAATACCCTCCTTTTTTTCCTTGATCCCCATATGGGGTAAGGTTAACAAGTGCCACCCTGATCCATGAGTATCCTTTTAAGAATAACAGACGGGCAATAGCCAGCCCATCTCCGCCATTATTTCCCTTCCCACACAACACAAGAATGCGTTGATGCGTATCCGGCTCTCTTCGGGAAAAAGCTTCCACAAAAGCCACCGCCGCTTCCTCCATGAGCTCAATTGACGTCATGGTGCTCTTTTCAATAGTGAGTTGGTCCACTCTTCGGAACTGTTCGGCGGTCAGGAGCTTAATCATCCGTTCATTTCTTTTTTTAAGAATTTTCCTGTCAGGCTATTTGGATGTTGAATAAGGCCTTCCGGAGTTCCTTCAAACAGGATGTGCCCGCCTTTGGCTCCTCCTTCTTCCCCCAGATCAATCACCCAATCGGCCACCTTTACCACATCCAGGTTATGCTCAATGACGAGTACGGTATTTCCCCTTTCCACTAATTGATTAAGCACCCCTAACAAAATGCGAATATCATCAAAATGAAGACCTGTCGTAGGTTCATCCAAAATATAAAATGTTTTACCGGTATCTTTCTTCGAAAGTTCGGTTGCCAGCTTCACCCGTTGCGCCTCTCCTCCAGATAAGGTGGTGGAGGCTTGCCCTAAACGGATGTACCCAAGACCAACATCGTTGAGTGTTTTTATTTTCCGGTAAATAGAGGGCATGTGTTCAAAGAAAGTGCAGGCATCTTCAATACTCATGTCCAGCACATCGCTGATAGACTTGCCCCGGTAGCGAACTTCCAGGGTCTCCCGGTTATATCTTTTACCACCGCATTCCTCACATGGGACAGCGACATCGGGAAGAAAGTTCATTTCGATCACTTTCATTCCTGCGCCTTGACAAGTTTCACACCTGCCCCCCTTTACATTAAAAGAGAACCTCCCCGGTTTATATCCTCTGATCTTGGCTTCTGGCAGCATGACGAACAGGTTTCTGATATCCGAAAAAACACCAGTATAAGTAGAAGGGTTAGAGCGCGGTGTTCGTCCGATGGGCGCCTGATCAATCTCTATCACTTTGTCGATTTCTTTTAATCCTTCAATCTTTTGATACGGTAGCGCCTGTTTCTTGGAACGGAAGAAATGTTGATTTAGGATAGGATACAGGGTTTCGGTGATCAGACTGGATTTTCCACTTCCCGACACTCCTGTTACAGTGATAAATTTGCCCAGAGGGAAATTGACCGATACATTTTTCAGATTATGTCCGCTCGCGCCTATCAAAGAAAGTCGATGACCATTTCCTTTTCTTCGTTGCTGTGGAATGTCTATTTGTTGGCGGCCATTCAGATAAGCGGCTGTGAGTGTATCTGCTTTTAAAATTTCAGCAGGTGTTCCCTTTGCCACCACTGCTCCCCCATGAATTCCTGCTGCCGGCCCCATGTCAATCACATAGTCGGCTTCAATGATCATGTCCTTATCGTGTTCCACCACCAGCACCGTATTTCCCAGGTCTCTTAATTCTTTTAGTGCCTGGATGAGGCGTTCATTGTCCCTCTGATGCAGTCCAATACTCGGTTCATCTAAAATGTACATCACGTTCATCAATTGAGATCCGATCTGGGTGGCCAGTCTTATTCGTTGCGCTTCACCTCCCGACAACGTACGGGTAGTCCGATCAAGAGACAGGTAAGTTAATCCCACATCTGTCAGAAAACCGATGCGGGAACGTATTTCCTTTAAAATATCTTTGGCAATGATATTTTGCCGCTCATTCAGACGCTCTTCTATGTGTGCGAACCATTCATTCAGGCTGGTAATATCCATGGAAGACAGTTCGTAAATATTTTTTCCATCCAATTTAAAATGAAGGCTCTCTTTTTTTAAACGCGCACCGTGACATTCCGGGCAGACTTTCAGTTTGCGAAAATTCTCCAGGTCATCCGAGGCTGATTCTCCCCGTTTATCTTGTTGTTCTTCTAACATTTTAATGATGCCATCGAAAGTCACATGGTATTGCTGAACGTTCCATTTATTGTAAGTCACGGAGATGTCTAACAGGTCGGGACCTCCGTTTAGCAATACCTCAAGTTGCTCTTCGGTTAATTTTTCCAACGGTGTAGATAGAGAAAACTGGTATTTTTTACCAAGGGCTTTCAGCACCTGAAACATCCAAATATCCCTGTACTCTCCTAAAGGTGCCAAGCCACCATTCATAATGCTTAATTTCATATTAGGCATTACGGTTTCTTTATCAATGACAAAAATATAACCCAGGCCATCGCAGCACTCACAGGCTCCGTAGGGAGAATTGAAAGAAAAACTATTCGGCTGGGGCTCATCATAGGAAATACCGGTCGTAGGGCACATCAGGTATCGGCTAAAATGGGCTACCTGATTTTCTTTATTACTGACTTTGATCACCCCTTTCCCTAAACGCATGGCCGTTTGCAAACTATCTACCAAGCGCTTATGATCTTTCCTATCCACCAGCAAACGATCCACCACGATTTCAATATCGTGAATTTTATAGCGATCAACCTGCATTTTAGGCACTAAATCCACGATCTCTCCATCTACTCTTACCTTCAGATATCCCTGTTTACGAACTTGTTCAAAAAGCTCCCGGTAATGACCTTTACGTCCTTTCACCACAGGAGCCAGTACATTGACCGCGGCATGTTCAAAACGCTTGTAAATAGCTTCTACCATTTGATCTTCACTCATTCGTTCCATTTTCTCCCCAGTTTCGTAAGAAAAGGCTTCTGCCACACGGGCATACAGAAGTCGCATAAAATCGTAAATCTCGGTAATGGTTCCTACAGTAGACCTGGGATTTCTACTGGTGGTCTTCTGTTCGATCGCAATGACAGGGCTTAATCCGGACACTTTATCCACGTCGGGTCTTTCCATCCCTCCCATGAATTGTCTTGAATAAGCACTGAAGGTTTCCATATAACGTCTTTGACCTTCTGCATAAATGGTATCGAAGGCAAGCGAAGATTTTCCGCTTCCACTTAAGCCAGTAATGACGACCAATTGATTTCTTGGAAAACTGATATCAATATTCCTCAGATTATGTACCCTTGCCCCAAAAACTTCCACGTCTTTTTGCTCTCCAAGGTCGATGTTATTTTTATTCATTATGGGATTTTCTCAGTATAAAAAACAGCCTGCAAAATTAATCATTTTTAAGCGAAAAAGCCACTGGGTCAATGGAATTTAAACAAGCATGACCAAAAGAAATGCGCTGCTCCTCACCTACTCAGGGCATGAAGGGGGAGGCCGGTTAACGGAATTAAAACAATCTGATTTGGATGCAATCGAAAATAAGAATAGTTTTGGAATAGGAATTATTCTTGTATTTCGGAAAATTAAGGAATACATAAAAACAATTTAAGTTTGAAAAATTATGATTATTGAACCAAGAATGCGCGGATTTATCTGTTTGACCACTCATCCGGAAGGTTGTGCGGCGAATGTGAAAGATCAAATCAATTATATTCAATCAAAGGGGACCATCGACGGTCCTAAGAAGGTACTGGTTGTGGGTGCCTCTACCGGCTTTGGACTGGCTTCACGTATTACCAGTGCGTTTGGTTCACAAGCAGCTACCATCGGAGTGTATTTTGAAAAAGAACCTAAACCAGGGCGCACTGCTTCACCGGGCTGGTACAACACCGCTGCGTTTGAAAAGCAGGCACATGCTACAGGCCTATATGCAAAGAGTATCAACGGGGATGCTTTCTCTGATGAAATAAAAACGCAAACCATCGATCTTATCAAAAAAGACCTGGGTCAAATTGATCTGATGATCTATAGTCTTGCTTCTCCTGTTCGCACCAACCCACGCACAGGCATTACCCATCGTTCCACCTTAAAACCAATTGGCAATACTTTCACCAACAAGACCGTTGATTTTCATACAGGCATTGTATCGGAAGTATCCATTGAACCCGCGAACGAAGAAGAAATCGAAAACACCATTGCCGTGATGGGCGGAGAAGACTGGGAGATGTGGGTACAATCGCTGAAAGAAGCGGGCGTACTTTCAGAGGGGTTCACCACGGTGGCGTATTCATATATTGGACCGGCAGTGACCGAAGCAGTATACAGAAAGGGGACGATCGGACGGGCGAAAGATCATTTGGAAGGTACTGCGTTTACGATTTCAGATCAACTGGCAGATCTTCATGGCAAAGCATACGTTTCTGTAAACAAAGCGCTGGTTACACAGGCCAGTTCAGCCATCCCTGTTATTCCGCTTTATATTTCATTGCTTTATAAAATCATGAAAGAAAAAGGTCTGCATGAAGGCTGTATTGAGCAGATTCAGCGTTTGTTCAGTGAACGTTTATATCAAAACGGAGATGTTCCCGTGGATGAAAAAGGGCGCATCCGCATTGATGATTGGGAGATGAGAGAGGATGTACAAAGTGAAATTGTCCGTTTATGGCAAGATGCGACTACTGAAAATCTCGAAACCACGGGAGATCTTTCCGGTTATAAATCCGATTTTCTTCATTTATTTGGCTTTGCTGTTGATGGAATCGACTACACGGCAGAATCGGACGAGATGGTAGAGATTCCAGGATTGGTTCACTAAAAACACACCACAATCCTAAATAAATCCTGTTTCCCTCTTACGGAGAAACAGGATTTATTCTTTACCCCTGCTAGATAGCTTTCCTTGTCGAATTCTCCGGAAACGATTATCTTTATTAAAAAATACGTCATGTCAAACATTCAGCTCATTATTGAAGAACGACCAAGTAATATTGGTAATTTTATGGTAGGGCGATTACTCCCTTTCCGGGAAAAACGGCTGGTAGGGCCTTTCTGCTTTATCGATCACATGGGTCCAGCCACGATGAGTAATCACGAACAGATTGACATTCCTCCTCATCCACACATTGGCTTATCCACCCTTACTTATTTATTTGAGGGCCACATGATGCATCGGGATGGCTTAGGAACTGCGATTGAAATTAAACCAGGACAGGTAAACTGGATGACTGCAGGAAAAGGACTCGCTCATTCGGAGCGGACTCCCGATGCGTTTCGTCATACAGACAAAACGCTTCACGGATTGCAAATATGGGTAGCTCTGCCAAAACACCTGGAGCAAATGGAACCGGAATTTTTTCATGCTGATTCAAGCGACATTCCTTCCTGGGAAGAAAATGGAGTTCAATACAAATTGATTGCAGGAACAGCATTAGGGCATGTATCCCCTATTCCGGTGTATAGTCCCTTGTATTTCATTGAGATGAAAACGAGTGAAGACCAACTGATCGAGATAGGTGATTCACTTTTTGGAGAGAGCGGTTTGTACATTTTAGAAGGGGGCATTGAAAGTGAAGGGCATGAATTTGGCCCCAAACAATTTCTGGTTGCAAAGGAATCCCGCTTGTGTCGTTTTCGGATGAAAGCAAACACCACCATTTATCTATTTGGGGGGGAAGCATTTCCGGAAGAAAGATTCATCTATTGGAACTTTGTCGCTACTTCCAGAGAGTTGATCGAAGCGGCTAAAGAGAAATGGCTACAGCAAGCGTTTGCTCCTGTACCGGGGGAAACCGATTTTGTCCCACTTCCTCCCCAAGGAAAAAGCATTCGGTAAATCCAAAAAACAGACGCACCGGCAAATGCTATTTATACCTTCCAAGTAATGACAGTATCATTTTGTGTCGGATGAGCCGTGCAGACCAATACTCTTCCCGCAGCCACCTCCTGATCGGTTAAAACCTCATTGTAATCCATTCTTACACTCCCTTTTATACACGTCGCTGTACAGGTACTGCATACCCCTCCGCTACAACTATAAGGTAAAGGTATCTTGTGTTGGAGGGCCACCTCCAGGATACGCTTTGGGTAGGGAACCTCCAAGGTATGCACCTCTCCCCCGAAATGCAAATGGACCGTATAGGTATTGGTATCGACTACTTTTATGGTGGTATCATCCTCATCGAGTTCATCTTCAGGAAGGATGAAGGTTTCTCTTTTTACCTGCTCCGGTAAAAACCCTAGCCCTAGAATGGTAATCCGGCACACGTCCATGTAATCCACCGGACCGCAGGTGTAAAAAAGAGCTTGTTCCGGGGCGTATTCCAGGTATTCATGGATAAGTTCCTTCAATAAGAACCCATTCAGTCTGGCCCTTAACAGGTTTTTTGAATGACTAAACAAATGGACAATTATAAACCGGTGTGGATATCGGTTTTTCCATTCGTTCAGTTCCGAAAGAAACAGCGTATCTTCCGCTCCCCGCGAACTATAGATCAACACTACCTTTGTACGATTTTCAGCTACCAAGGCTGTTTTCAGAATCGCGAACAACGGAGCGATTCCGACTCCCGCGGCGAGCAGAAAAACGGTCCTGGAAGTTTCTTCTTCAGGAACATACGTAAATAACCCATTAGGGCCACTTACGTCTACCTGATCTCCTATACGGATTTGGTGATGCATCCACCGGGATATCTCCCCGTTTTCAATGGCTTTTACAGCAATCTGTAAGGGTTCTTCCACGAAAGGGCTACTACAGATGGAATAAGATCTCCTCAGCTCTCTATTTCCCTGTTTAAAAATAAAAGTCAGGAACTGTCCTGCAACATAGCTGAACGCCTCCCCATTAAGAGGGGCAAGACAGATGGTGATGACCTCTGCTGGTTGGCTTTCAACGGCCGTAACTCGGAATTGTAGAGGGGACATAGGTGGCTAAAATACACATTGAGTGGCTTTCAAACAAAAAAACCACCTAATTAAGGTGGCTCTTTTTCGACTGAAGCCTAATTATTCGATTAAACGACCTTCTTCTTCAGACTGATAGGCGATCAATGCTTTTTGACCGACATATCCGTTCCTGGCCGGATTTTCCAAAATTTCTTTTACAGAAATCAACTTGTATACATAGCCCCCTGTTTCGCGGTTTAACTTCAGTTTAAAGTAATTATCCTGATTTTGTCTTTTAATCTGACGTCGCATATGCGCATCGCCTACATTATAAGCCGCGGCAACCAACGTCCAGTTTTGAAAAACATCGTATAACTCCCGAATGTATTTACAGGCAGCAATAGTGGATTTTTGTAAATGCTCCCGTTCATCCTGCCGGGCATTTATTTTTAATCCATAATGTCGTGCGGTGGCCGGCATAAACTGCCAATAACCAGCGGCACCTTTCGGAGAAGTTCCTGATTTTAATCCGGATTCCACCAATGGAATGTACTTAAAATCATTTGGTATCCCGTAACTGGCTAAAATAGGTTCAATGATGGGAAACCATTCTGCCGCTTTGTGATGCAGACGATGGGTTTGCAACTGATCGTACTTAAAAGATGCCAGTGTTTTTTTCATTTTTCGGGCAATCTTATCATCCTCCGCAGGCAGTGCTTCTTCTGCAAATGCCAGTTGGTTTAAAGAAAATGCCGGCTTTGGTGTCTGAACTACAGACGGGCTATGTAGAGAGGGTTTGTTTAGCGTTGTTTTCTTTTCCGGTAGTGTGTAAGTAAACACTTTTACCATGCACCATCCTACTAAAAGTAGGCCACATGGAACGAGGTGTTTCTTTATCATCTTCCTCCTTCTTTTAGTGAACAATTTTAAATCGGGGGACAAATATACAAATTACAACTCTAATTATCAAATGGTTACAAAAACAAGGAGACAAAACACCCCTAAATGAGGACAATATCAGCGGGATTTTCAGTTGTTTCTAAACACCTATTCCCTACTCCTTTTCCGATTAAAAAAGGAGCTTCACGCATCCGTCATCGTCCAAATTCGTCCCATTCGGAAAGATGGAAATTCAGTCCTCCGGTCCCTTTTCGAGCAGAGCTTAAAAAAAGTTTGAAAAAAGAGGAAAAAAAATATAAAACCTGTTCATTTCGGCACTTTTTCGTTTCCTTTCAGAACCATTCATTCGACAGATTGTTCTTTTCAAAGAGCATTTTCACTAATCACTATTTTTTACTAACTTTGCAGTTGCATTTTTTGCGCTTTACAAAACATGATAAACAAAAAAAACAGGAATAGTCGCGATGACAAATCCACTGCCGGTGATCGTTTCTCCCCTTCACGTAGCAAAGCCACAGGCAAACCCAACAAATTCCAGGGAGACCAAGATTCTAAAAAATCAACCAGAGCTCCCCGGAGAGATGGAGATACCCCCGGCAGAAACCAAACTTCCTTCGACAAACCTTCTTCCTTTTCACGAGGTTCTTTTAAAAAAGAATCATCCGACAGGCAGGATCGTGAAAGCTTTGGGGGATCTTTCAAAGGGAAAAGAACCTTCCGGGAAGACAACCCACGTGCATCCAAAGGCAAAAACACTTTTGAGTCGGCTGCTCCTCGTGAGAGAGGTCCCTATAAAAAAGACTCGTCTGAAAGACCTCGCAGAAATGAAAATTTCGGCAGTTCGTTGAAAGGCAAAAGAGATTTTAAAGAGGAAGGTGGACGTGCGGAAAGAGATAGAAAATCTTCCAGAAATCCTGACGCAAATACTTCCGACAAATGGCAAGATACTCGTCCGTTTCGCCTGAGAGAAAAGAGAAGAGAAGATAAATATGAAGAAGACCGGGGAGAAAAAATTACCCATATCCGATCTCGTAAAGGTGCGGCCAAGGAAGATGAGCTAATTCGTTTAAACCGTTACATTGCCAACTCCGGAATTTGTTCGCGTCGAAAAGCAGATGAATTGATTAGTGCCGGTGTGATTACCGTTAACGGACAGGCCATTAGTGAACTTGGGCATAAAATTAACCCGGCAAAAGATGAAATTCGTTACAACGGGGAATTGCTGAAAAGAGAGAAAAGAGTATATGTTCTCCTTAACAAACCGAAAGATTACATTACCACCACAGACGATCCGCAAGAACGCAGAACAGTGATGCAATTGGTGGAAAAGGCAAGCAGGGAGCGGATTTACCCGGTAGGGCGCCTGGATAGAAACACCACCGGCCTGCTGTTAATGACAAATGACGGAGATTTAGCTGAAAAACTATCACATCCGCGCAATGGGATTACGAAAATCTATCATGTAGAACTAAATAAAAACCTGACGCAGGGTGATTTCAACAAAATTGAATTTGGTTTAACGCTGGAAGATGGCGATATTAAACCGGATAGCATTTCCTATGTGGCGGGTGCCAGTAAACGTGAGATAGGCATTCAGATTCACAGTGGGAAAAACCGTATTGTAAGAAGGATTTTCGAACACTTAGGCTACGAGGTGGTGAAGCTTGATCGCGTTGTATACGGAAACCTTACTAAAAAAGATTTACCAAGAGGCCGCTGGCGCTATCTGGAGGAGCATGAGCTAATTCAGATCAAGCACCTTATTCGTTAAACCAATCGCTGGGCGGTTTGACGGGCCATTAACCCCCTTTAAGATGAAGCGAATCCCGTTTTTCCTCCTTACCTTCTGCCTTTTTAATCTGAGCAGAGCACAGTCCCTGATTGTTGGTACTTATACGAATAAAGGAACCAGTAAAGGAATTTATGTGTATTCTTTTGATTCCAAAGAACTAACAGCTCAACTTAGTCACACTGCTGAGCCAGTGGTAAATCCAAGTTATGTGGCTCTCAGCCCTGACAAAAGGCACCTGTATGCCGTTAATGAAAGCGGGAAAAACAGTGCCGTCAGTGCGTTTGAATACAAAAAAGACGGTTCTCTTCAATTCATCAACCAGATTCCTTCTCCCGGTGCCGATCCCTGTTACGTATTGGTTAGCAGGAAACATGTAATCACTGCTAATTATAGCGGTGGTAACATCGTGGTATACTCCAGAGATGCCAAAGGAGCACTCAAAGAGGTGGTACAGGTAGTTCAACATACGGGCAAAAGCATCGACCCCAGAAAAAGGCAGGAAAGTGCCCATGTGCACCAGGTAAAGTTCAGCCCTGATGGCAAGTACCTGCTAGCAACCGACCTCGGAGAAGATCATCTCTATACCTACCACTACCGTCCGGAGAGCAAGGAAGTTCTTCAGTTGAAAAGCAAGGTAAAGACCACCCCTGGTTCTGGCCCCCGCCACTTTACTTTTAGCCGGAATGGGAATTATGTCTATGTAGCTCATGAGTACAATGGGCACATTGGTGTTTTCGCCTACCAGGATGGGAACCTTCGTTTAATTGAGGAAATACCGAGCATGTCGCCCGAATTTAAGGGGAATATTGACGCAGCCGATATTCATCTCAGCAAGGATGGAAAATTTCTTTATCAGTCAAATCGTGGAGAGGCGAATACCTTAACCGTGTTCCGAATAGCAGAAGATGGGCGCCTAACAAAAGTCCAGCAACTTTCCTCGTTAGGGAAAGGTCCACGAAACTTCAGCCTTAGCCCGGATGGGAAGGCGTTACTTGTGGCACATCAATACACCAATGACATTGTGATCTTTCATCGTGATCCTACAACCGGTCTGTTACGTGAAAGTGGAAAAAAAATTGACATCGGCAGTCCTGTGTGTCTTTTATTTGACCAGTAACAGCAAGCCTTTTGCGATTCGGAAGGGGGCTAGAAATCCAGACCTGGAATGGCCTTTTCGGGGCTATCCTCTTTCTTGCGCTGGATGATTTCCTCATAATAGCCAATGTATTGAGGAAGAATACGTTTCAGATCAAACTCTTGAGCCCTTTGAAAAGCGTTTTGTTTGAATACCTTCAGCGTTTCGTCATCATGAAGAATATGGATTGCATTTTTTGCCATATCGTTTACATCGCCCACATTGCTCATATAGCCACAATAACCGTTGATGTTTAATTCGGGTAAACCACCCGCATTCGAAGTAATGATAGGTACCCGGCAAGCCATTGCCTCTAAAGCGGCTAAACCAAAGCTCTCTGACTCGGAAGGCATTAAAAACAGATCGGATACGGAGAGTATTTCTTCAATGGCATCTTGCTTCCCTAAAAAGCGCACATTCTCACAAATATTTAGTTCCCGACACAAGTGTTCGTTTGCGGTTCTTTCAGGGCCGTCCCCCACCATTAGCAATTTTGATGGAATAGCTTCCTGGATTTTTTGGAACATGCGTATCACATCTTCCGTCCGTTTGACCCTTCTAAAATTGGAAGTGTGAATCAGAATTCGTTCGTTATTTGGAGCGATTGCCTTCTTAAAGTGATCTTTCGGTTGCAGGCTAAAACGATTAAAATCAATAAAGTTAGGAATGACCCTGATTTCGTTTTTTATTTCAAAGTGCTTGAAAGTATCCTGTCGTAGGTCTTCTGAAACAGTCGTCACTCCTTCACTTTGATTAATGGAAAACGTAACGACAGGTTTATAAGTCGCATCTTTCCCAACCAGCGTAATGTCGGTTCCATGCAAGGTGGTAACTACCGGAATTTGAATCCCATAAGTGAGCAGGATTTGCTTCGCCATAAACGCAGCAGATGCGTGCGGGATAGCATAATGCACGTGAAGGAGATCTAATTTCTCGAAGAGTACAACGTCTACTAGTTTACTCGCAAGGGCGGTTTCATAAGGCGCGTAATCGAAAAGGGGATAATCTCTCACAGAGACCTCGTGGTAAAAAAGATTGGCCGAGAAAAAGTCCAGTCGTGCGGGCTGACTATACGTAATAAAATGAACCTGATGACCTTCATTGGCCAAGGCTTTGCCTAATTCTGTGGCGACCACCCCACTTCCGCCAAAGGTCGGATAACATACGATCCCTATTTTCATTTATCTCTAATTTGAACACCTCCTAAAGTCCGGCAGTGTGCCTTTAACTTCATGAGTAACCTCCCGGTTTTTATTACAAATTAACCGATATCTTATGGGATTTGTGTTAATCGCAAGTAATAAAAACAACCTGTTTTCTCAGAGCGTCTCCAGCGGTCGGACATTAATTAAAAATGACTGTCGGTTGTCTGGCAGTCAGCTTCCGTTCTTCATTTCTTATTTCAGTTCGGAGGGTTTCTACTTTACTAATCTGTTTATGGTATCGTTCAATGGCCTTCTGCGCATCAGCCGTATCATTTTTGGCTTGCTTAGCGATTTTTTCCGCGGTTTTGGAATCGGTAGTGCCCTTTTTTAATTTAGCCGCCATATCACTGTTGTTCTGTGCGGATTTTTTCGCAGTTTCATTGGCCTGAACCAATTTTACCCTCAGCTTTTCCACTTCAACCTCTTCTGAGGCCTCTTTCACTTTCAATTCATAAATCTTCAAACTGGCTTTTAAAGCTTCCACGCGCTGGGTCAATACCTGCAGTGAATCTTTCGGAACCTGAGCTACAAATCCCTGCGCACTGAGTTTTCCTACCGTCATACATAAGGGAACAAATAAAACAAATAAGAGGTAATTTAGCGATTTCATCAAAGCGAATGTCAATAAGATGGAGAGAATAAAGTGTATCCTATAATATAGGAATTTCCAATGAAAAAACCAAGAAATTTTTTAAAAACCGAAGACAGAAGTTAGTTTTTTTGTTTCAACTCGTGTTGAATCACCAGGTACATCTCATTAGGGCGCTGGGTACCAATAAAATACTCCAGGCCATCCCGGTCCGTGAGCACAACGGCATCCTTTCCTGAAGAATAAAAGCGAATACTCCCTTTTTTATGGAGATTATAGACCGGATTATTAAAGATAAAATTACTATATGTCGCTTTTCTTACCTTCACAATACTGTTGAGGTCGATTTTCACTTTCTTTGCCGACCACAAGCCATCAATGATGACCGTTCCATTTTCAATGGTGGTTTTATATTGAATCATGAACAACAAAATAATGGAGACCCCAATAATCCCAAAACCCACCACAAGAAAAAGATCGACGGTATTGTCACGATCCCGTTCATATACATAGGCGGCAAAACAAAAAGCAGCCATGATCAGGCGTATACAAATCCGGATGTAGTCCCGCCCGATGTATTGCTTTTCGACAAATGTAGATTTTTGCTCCATTATTTCTTGATGACTTCGAATATAGTAACTTTTTTTGTGTCCATAGTTAATTTGTAGCGATTATCCTGTCGTAAACCCACCAGCCAGATAACCTCTCCGTTTCCATTTAACAACAATGGAAAGTGATTTTTTCTGGAAAGCGGAATTTTGGAATCTACCAGAAAATCGCTTAAACGTTTATGCCTGTCCATGCCAAATGGCATAAAGCGATCTCCTTCTTTTTTCTCCCGTAACTGAAGCGGATAGATGAGTTGGGCAGAATCCACATATATTTTATCGGACAATCGCTCAAAAGCAACCGTAAGAGTGTCTTCTTTCCGTAAAAGGAATTCACCCCATGAAAGGTCTGAAGCCGATTCTTCCCAAAAAACCGGACATCCCGATGAAGAAGGCGATACAGGGGAGAGTAATAGATCCTCCCGGTCAATGATCGCACGATACCCTTCTCCATAAAACACAGTTCCTGTCTGGGCCTGCTGATTCATTGCCCTTATCAATTCCTGAATAACCGGTCCACGAAATCCATAGGGTTTCAACAACTCATATACCAACAAGCTTTGCGGATCAAGTGCTTTTAAGTCCGTAAGGGCATAGCGACATTCTGCATTATCCTCCTCCCTTGCCAGTGTGCTCCTTAACTTAGCCACTACGTTCTTTAATACCCTTTCGGTCTCGGAAAAGCGACGGGTATTTTCCATGAAGGTTTCTTCCAGGGAAGGATTCAGGGATTTTAACAGGGGTACAATCTGATGGCGCATTTTATTACGCAAATAATGATCCTCACAATTGGAACTGTCTTCTACGAAAGTCCATTGATGTGTTTCCACCATCTCCTCGATTTCGTTAGCCGACAAAAATAACATTGGCCGGATCAAAGCGCCGCTTTTAGGCAGAATTCCATGCAACCCACTGATTCCGGTCCCCTTCACCAAGTTGATCAGTACTGTTTCAATGACATCGTTTTGATGATGGGCCAGTGCCACCCGGGCATAACCTTCCTGGCGCAAGAGGGTCTCAAACCAATCGTAACGCAATTTTCTGGCAGCCATCTGTGTGGAGCACCGATGAGTTTCTGCGAAAAGGGCGGTATCAAACCTGATCACATGAAAGGGAACTCCCATACCTGAAGCCAGCGCGCGAACAAAGCGCTCATCCCTTTCCGATTCTTCTCCCCTTAAATTAAAGTTACAGTGGGCAATACTAAAACGAAATCCTGCGAGTTTAAATAGGTGCGTCATCGCCACAGAATCCTTCCCTCCACTTACTGCCAGTAAAATAGGCTCTTCAGAATGAAAGAGTTGATGAAGCTTTACAAAGTCAATAAATTTTGACAGGGCATTCATGAGACAGGATAAAAACGATTGACGCCGCAAAATACGTATAAAAAATGAACGGCTACATTATTCATCGAACTTTACATTTAAATTAAAATTCCTGATACCGTAAAAATTCATACACAATCAATTAACTTTGCCTTGTGAAAAAACAATGCTTTTTCTTCTTTCTGTTATTGCTGATCCCCTTCCTCTTAGTGGCGCAACAGAGAACACTTATCCGTCTGGAAAGATCCGAATTCCTGGTGGGTTCGGCTGCCGAAAATCAACCTATCAAGGTAAAAAAACCGGTATTCAAACACGATAATGCTATTTTAACCTGCGACAGCGCTCATTTCTACGAGAAAAGGAATTACTTTGAGGCCTTTGGAAACGTACACATCAACCAAGGAGACACCATTCACATTTATTCAGACCTGCTTAATTACGATGGGAATGAAAAAAAAGCCTATTTAATCGACCGTGTGCGCATGAGCGATCCTACTTCTGTATTAACTACTAATAAATTCGACTATAACATGGCCTCGAAAGTGGGGACATATTTACAGAATGGGAAAATCGTTAACAAAGAAGCTACCATTGTCAGCAAGCATGGTTATTACTTTGCAAACAGCAGGGATGCCTATTTTCGTCACAGCGTAGTGGTAACCACCCCTCAGGCAATCATTACTTCAGACACCCTCCGTTACAACACCTTTAGTAACTGGGCTTATTTTTATGGCCCTACCAATATTAAAGGCAAAGACGACCATATGTATACCGAAAATGGTGCTTATAATACCAAAGAAGAAAATGCCTATTTTGGGAAAAACAACCTGTATACACAAAACAGTAAATCGCTCCGAGGTGACAGTCTTTATTATTATGGGAAAAGGGGATACGGGAAAGCCGTTAAGAACATTTTTTTTCATGACAGTGAAGACAAACTGGAATTACGCGGGCATTTAGGAGAATACTATAAGGAAGACCAACGGGTGGTCGTGACCCTTCAACCTTATGTGGGAATTGCGAGCACGGACAGCATTACTGTGAATGGAGCACGCGTTCCAGATACCCTTTGGTTGGGAGCCGATACCTTAGAAGCTCAGATGGTATTGCAAAAATCATTAAAATTGATCCCGAAGGCGGTTGTTCTATCGGATGACGAAGTCGTCAATGCCGAAGAGAACAGGGAAGAAGACTCTTCCAAAGAAAAACCACCGGTAGGCACTCCGCCGGCTGATGACCCAAAAAAAACAACTGATTCCTTAAAAAAGGAATTAAATGAACCTCCGGGAAAGCTCCCATCTTCACTTTCTACAGATAGCCTTAAAATGGGGGACATAAAGAAAACCGACAGCTTGGGTTTATTGCTAAAGGACAAAGCTCCCCCAGACAGCTTGCTTAAAAAAATTTCCAAAGCGGACAGTGTACAAGTGGACACCTCCAAAAAAAATAAAGACACCCTTTTAAGCAAGTCGGCAAAAACGACCGATACCTTGCAAAAAAGCCTGAAAAACACAGATCCGTCCAAAAGCCTGAAATCGGGAGAAATCGACCTTTCCGCCCTGCGAAGTGGAGGTAAAAAAGAAGAGATGGTCAGCGATTCTATCCCTCCTGATCCAGCAGACACGGTGCGGACAAGAATTATCAAAGCTTATCACCAGGTAAAGGTTTACAAATCAAACCTACAGGCAAAATCCGACTCTCTTTTCTTTACAGCGGCCGATTCGACCCTACGATGGTTTAACAACCCTATATTGTGGTCTGATCGTTCACAACAGACTGGAGATACCATTTATGTTCAATTTCAAAACAAAAAAATCAATAGTGTCCGGGTGCTGTCAAATGCCTTTATTGTCAACGCTGAACCGGATACAACAAAGTTCAATCAAATAAAAGGGAAACTCATTACAGGTTTTTTCCGGGACGGGGAAATCCGCACGATGTACGTAGACGGCAATGCAGAAAGCATCAGTTATACGAAAGACGGTCAGGAAAAATACAATAACATTAACCAAACCGTAAGTGCCCGAATCCGGATATTGTTTCAGGACAAAGACATCACTCAGGTAAAACAAATAAAGGGCATTGAAGGAGCGTTTACTCCTATTGATAAGGCACCAAAAGAGGCCTTATTAACGGGTTTTATCTGGAAACCAGAAATTAAACCCCAGAGCAAGGAAGATGTAACAGGGCGAAACAAAACAAGCGTCAAAAACCCCGCCGCTCCTGTAGTAACGCCAAAGACAGAGCCCAAAGAGAAAAACGGTCAAAGTAAGCATCCTACCGGGAACTTAAATTTAGAAAAAACACCCCCTAAGTCGAAGACTGTTTCAAAAATTCAATAAGTTGCTGCATGGCTCTTGCACGGTGACTGATTTTGTTTTTCAGTTCCGGGCTCATTTCGGCAAAAGTAACCGCATACCCATCTGGAATAAAAATAGGGTCGTAACCGAAGCCCTCTTCTCCCCGCGCTTCCTCTTTCAGCGTACCCTCTATAGTGCCTTCAAAAAGATGGTGCTCTCCATTCCGATGAAGAGAAATCACAGAGATAAACCGGGCTTTCCTGTTTTGAACCCCTTTCATCTTTTCGAGTACCAGGAACAGATTTTCACGGCTGTCCCGGCTGCCTCCGTAGCGCGCTGAAAACACCCCCGGTTCTCCGTTTAGAGCGTCCACTTCCAATCCACTATCGTCCGCGAAACAGCTCCATCCATAAGTTTCATTAACAAAAGCACTCTTAATCGTTGCATTTCCGGCAAAAGTAAGGGCGGTTTCTTCAATATCTTCCTCACAACCGATGTCATGGAGGTCGACAACTTCATACTTTTCCTCCAGGATCTTTCTGACTTCTTCTGTTTTATGAGGATTATGTGTGGCAAAAACTAATTTCTCTTTCTTCATTTTACATCAAGCAATTGTTTCAAACTATTCCATAATCTTTTCTTTGCATCCTCTTTTAGATGTAAAGCCGACAGGTTTTCCGCATACAATATCTGGCTTTGGTTGACCTTTCCCCATTCGTAAAAAACCTGGTTTTCCAGCCCAAGCTCCTCATGACCGACTCCGAAAGCCAATAGCGTACGGCAGTGAAAAAACCCATACAGTTGTGCATATTGCACCTGTTGGTAACTGGCATAGTTGAGAAGGGCAAAATCATCCGCTGTCCATTTCAATGCTTTCAGCATATTCCTAAGCAACAGACGTCCAGGCTCATTGCTCACCTGTTCCTGAGAATCGTTCACCAAGATCAAAATATGATTTCTATTTTGCCCCAGATAATTGAAAGTCAGCTCTGAAGAAGTCAATTCGGTTGCAGAAGAATTTGCTTCAGCCGGATCTTCCTGAGTTGTATCCTTTTGAAGGAGTGTCGGAGCTTCTCCAGGAGTTAAAAAAATAGGTTCGGAAAAAAATAAACGTAAGACTTCTTCGTTACTTGTTAGTTGGTTCACCATGAAAGGGGATCTACAAAATAATTTCTGTTAAATTTAGTTAAATATCTTATTATAGCACCTTAAATTATTACTTTTATCCTTTAATAAATAGCTATTGTCTTTTGTGAAAAGATTCTGTTTTATTTCTTTATTAAGCCTGATGAATACCGTGGCTTTGGCTCAGCATGTTGCCTGGATCAATGGAAAAGCGGTGACTAACAAGGAGTTCATGTGGGTTTACAAGAAAAACCATGGAGGAGTTTCCGGCTCCAACTATCAGGATCTGCGAAATTATTTGGAGCTTTACATCAACTTTAAGCTCAAAGTTCTCGATGCAAGAGCCATGGGTTTAGACAGCGATGCGGATTATAAAGCGGAGATCAGTGGGTATGAAAACGCATTGAAAAGCCGAAAAAAGAGCGCTAAAAACATGGAGTATGCTTTTATTATGAATGAGTACCGCGAAGGTGTTTTGATGTTTAATGTCTCCGAGAAAAAGATCTGGTCAAAAACCGCCGACAACGAAAGTGGGCTCTATGACTTTTACCTGTCAAACCGAAATCGTTACGAAGGCAAGAGTTTTGAGAACGTGAGAGGCCAGGTCATCGTCGACTTCCAGCAAAGCCTGGAGAACGACTGGCTCAAAACTCTTCGAACAAAATACACTGTAAAAGTAAATGAAGAGGAGTTGAAGAAGCTGGCAAAACCTTAAGCATTTGCTGAATATTATTAAATTTGCAAAATACAACTATAGAGCATGAAGAAATCTTTGATCATGGCAGTCGCTTTTTTATGTCTGTTCATGAATGTAAAAGCACAAAAGAACAACAATATTGACAAAGTAGTCGCTGTAGTAGGCGGGAACATCATCTTATTATCCGAGTTAAATCAGCAATACGCTGTCTACCTTAATCAGGGAAATCCCCATGATGACCGGGCGCGTTGCTATTTCTTACAACAGATGCTGATTCAGAAATTATTGAAACAGCAGGCCGAAATAGATTCCATTGTGGTGGATGAAAGCATGGTGGATGATGAACTGGATAAACGGATGCGTTATCAAATTCAGCGGATGGGTGGTCAGGAACGTCTGGAGCAATTTCTTCAGAAATCCGTTCTTCAGTACAAGGATGAGATGCGTTCGGATGTAAAAGAAGGACTGATAGCGCAGAAAATGCAAAGTAAAATCACCGAACACGTAAATATCACTCCGCTGGAAGTAAAGAAATATTTTGACAGTTACCATAAAGACAGTATTCCTGATATTGGAACGGAGGTGGAAGTCGGTGAAATTACATTACACCCAAAATTGTCGAAAGTGGAAAAGCAAAAATACTACGACAGACTGGACGCGATTCGTTTACGAATTAAAAGCGGAGAAGATTTTGGATTCTTGGCCAAGACGTACTCTGAAGATCCTGGTTCTGCCTCTGAAGGAGGGGATTATGGGTTCATTGACCGCAGCACGATGGTTAAAGAATTTACCGCTTGGGCCTTTAAGTTAAAGGCTGGAGAAATGTCGCCGGTGTTTGAAACTGAATACGGTTACCACATTTTACAGGTTTTGGAACGACGGGGAGAACAGTCACATGTGCGCCACATCCTTATTCGTCCGCAAACTACGCCCGAAAGTATGGAACGTCTGAAATTAAAAGCAGACAGTATTTATAAGGACATTACCGAGCGGAAGTTACCTTTTGCCACCGCTGCATCGCTTTATTCAGACAATAAAGAGACGCAATACAATGGCGGAATGTTGCTTTATGCCGATAATGTAACTTCCAGAACTACCTTCATTCCGGTAGAGAGCCTCGATCCGGCAGTATTCATGGCCATCGACACCATGAAAGTAGGGCAAATTTCTACTCCCGTTACATTTTCCAACCCTGAGCAGGATAAACAAGGATATAAAATCTTCTTCCTTAAGTCCAAGATTCCCCCCCATAAAGGAAATCTGGAACAGGATTTTCCGAAATTCAGAGAGCGCGCGCTTAAAGAAAAGGAAGATCGTGTGGTAAGTGAATGGTTTGAAAAACGTCGGGAAAACACCTACATCCGTGTAGACAGCGAATTTGCTTCTTGTGATGAAATGAAGATGTGGGTTAAAAATTAGGTCAATTTCATGAATTTTGAAAACGAGGTAACCGCTGTCGATGCCCTGCACCATTCTTTTAAAGAAGTGCAGGCAGAAATTGGTAAAGTGGTCATTGGACAGGATGAAGTGGTAAAAACCGTCCTGATTGCCATTTTTAGTAATGGGCACTGTTTACTGGTCGGTGTACCGGGTCTTGCCAAGACACTTCTCGTTCAAACGGTGGCCAGTGTATTGGACCTCTCCTCCAACCGCATCCAATTCACTCCCGACCTGATGCCGAGTGATATTTTGGGAGCAGAAATTCTTGGAGAAGATCGACATCTGAAGTTCATTAAAGGACCCATTTTTTCCAACATTATCCTTGCAGATGAAATTAACCGGACTCCTCCAAAAACGCAGGCCGCTCTGCTTGAGGCCATGCAGGAAAAGGCGGTGACGGTTGCAGGAGTAACCCATCCGCTTCCCAAACCATTTTTTGTATTGGCCACCCAGAACCCTATTGAACAAGAGGGAACCTATCCCCTACCCGAAGCGCAACTGGATCGCTTTATGTTCAATATCCATCTGGATTATCCTCATTTTGAAGATGAGCTCAACATTGTAAAAAGTACGACAGGGAACAGGCAGGTGGAATTACGAAAACTTATTAATGCAGAGGAAATTCAGTATTTCCAGAAACTTATTCGCCAAATTCCTGTCACAGACCACGTGATTGAATATGCCGTCAAACTGGTTTCCAAAACCAGACCTCAAACCAGCATGGCGACAGATTTGATTAATAAATATGTCAGTTGGGGCGCCGGGCCCAGGGCTTCTCAATTTTTAGTTTTAGGAGCGAAATGTCATGCAGCGATTTCCGGCAAATATGCCCCTGATATTGAAGATGTACAGGCAGTCGCAGAAGAAATCTTACGTCACCGGATCGTTAGGAACTATAGAGCAGAGGCAGAAGGTTTATCTTTAAAAGACATTGTCCATAGTCTTTTCTAGCGGAATCAAAAATCATCCCTCAATCGACCAGATATCCCTTCATTTATCCAGCTGCTGCATAATATTGGGATAATCGGTAATTATCCCATCCACTCCCAGATTCATCAGGTACTTCAGTTCATCCACCCTATTGATTGTCCAGGGAATAATTTTAATGCCTTCAGCATGACACTTATCGACCAAACTTTTCCCTACCAAAATGGAATAGGGGCTGTAAATGGCAGGTTTGAAACCCAAATTTCGTATATTTTCTTCAAAATCGGCCTTCTCATCTATCAACAAGGACGTTCTGATCTTGGGATATTTCCGATGCACATATTGAAGGGTACGGACGTCAAACGACTGAATGATCACCCTCTTTTCCAGTTTTCGGGATTTAACAACCTCCATCACCAGTTCTACAAACGTGATTGGATCAGGTTGAAAAATACCATCTCCCTTAGGAATCAGTTTTGTCTCAATGCTGTAATCTGGTTTATTGAGCTTATAGCGTTTAACAAAGTATTCCACCGAATCGATCACCTCGCTTAAAAGCGGTTTATAGGCCTGAATTTTTTGTTGTCCAGGGAAACGGGGGTGTACTTTACTGCCTACGTCGTATTTACGAATTTCCTCATAGTTCATCTGAAAAATATTGTGCTTTTTCTGATCATTGAATGTTATAGACTTGCCATCGGGTGTCAGGCTAATCTCATGATTAAAATAAGGTTCCTGTGACAGAAGCACCTTCCGGTCTTTGCTGATCACGGCATCCATCTCAAGAGTGGTTACCCCGAGTTCGATCGCCTTCAACATCCCTGCAATGGTATTTTCGGGCATAATTCCTCGACATCCGGCTTTCCCCTGAACATCAAAAATCTTTTGGGGACGGACATCCGAACAAAACATACAAAGAGCGCTAAACAACGTGACGAGTGACGTACAGACTTTCATACCTATTAAACCTAAAATGTGTGAAAAAATTGTAACCTTACCCTATAAAACAAAAAAAGACCCTGAGGTTTCAGGATCTTTTCATCTTTAGGTTAAATTTATCTTTCGGCCAATGTATAAATTTGCAGCATGATATTCCAGCTGAAATCTGACTGGCGCTCCCAGATATACAAGTAATTAAAGCTTTCTCTCAAATCCGTCTTATAGTCGATCGTGGCCACTCCATAAGAATAGGCCAGCTCTCCCCCCAGTGCCTTGTCGGCCATGAGTGTTTTCAAGCTAATTTTATCCACCATACGGTTATGAAAAGCCTGAATATGTTCTTTTCCTACAATCGGATCAGTGCCCGGGAATAGAAGACGCGAGTCCTCATTTAAAAAGCCCGAGAAAGCGTGGGCTCCATAGGTCTTTAAAGTAGTATTTAATGTTTTTTCAGTTGTATAAATAATTTCTCTACTTGTTTTAAGCTCTTTTGCTGAGGCAAATTTTGGGCTAAACTTATCTTTTGGATCAACAATTTTGGCTTCCACTTTTTGAAGAGGTTTGTTTGCCTGTGCATCCATGTCGATGACCAGTTTCCAGTCACCTTCGGCACCCCTCCATACAGATACAAAATGTCCGTAAGTCTTGGGGTCACTATCTACCTGGTAACTTCCCGTGGTAACTCCCCAGTCACCACTACGGGACATTCTGGTATAATTTACAGCCCTTGAGAATCCCTTTATATCGGCATTGCCCGCAGTGTACTTCCTCACGTTGATGGCATTCGGTCGAAAAACAATGGCATCGTTCGCTGCAAATTCTTGGTAAGCAGCATGTAAACCATTTTTCAGCGCGTAGGCAGAGAAAGCCACGTCCGCTTTCGCCAGGGATTTAGCCGTTCCGTCTGATTTTTGAGCAAAGGTCTGGAAATAAACCAGTGATAATAATATAGGTAAAAAAAGTTTCTTCATGTTGTTATAATAAACGCTGTATTCATTCTATTCTTCTTCCTGTAACCTTCGTCTTAAAAAAAGAACAAGGCCCTAATATAAAATCTTCTTCAGACAAAAGATCAAATATTAATCCACAATTCCACATATCCCCCCCATCACTCTCTGTAAATGGTTTCTAGGACCACTTGCCCTACCGCCCTCAATGTATTTTTGTCAATTTGACGAAGGTTATCCGACTGTGTATGCCAATACTTATAAAAGCCGGTATGATCGTTAAAATCGATGACATTGATTGCCGGGATACCGGCTTTATTGATCCAGACATGATCATCCATGATCGGGCCCGAAGATTCATTGACAAAATACGTATCTGCCCCCACCTGCCTGGCGATATCCCATACTTTCCGGACAACCGCAGGTGCATTTTTCCTGGAAACTTCATCCATGGTAAAACGGGCATAACTTCCTCCTACCATGTCGAGATTAATGGCATACAATGGTTTCAGGTCAGGAGTGTGTGTTGCCCAATAATGTGATCCGAGACACCAGGTATTTCCGCCATCTTGTCCTTCAGGAGCACCATAATCCTCCAAATCCCATAAGATGAAGTCAATGCCAATGGCGGGAGCCTTTCCTTGTAACTGGCGGGCAATTTCAAGGAGTACCCCCACTCCGCTGGCGCCATCATTGGCAGCTTCGAAAGAGTGTTTCCTTTGATTAACGTCAGGATCCTGATCTGAAAAAGGTCGTGAATCCCAATGCGCACTTAACAAGACTCTCTTTGTTCTTTCCGGTGCAAAAGAAGCGATAATGTTCATTAACTGATGTGTTTTCCCATCGTAGGTCCGGATGGGTGCTTCTTGCAGCCGGACTTTCATTCCATAGCGGCGAAATTGCTGTATCAGGTAGGCCCCACAAGCTTCGTGCGCTTCTGTCGAAGGAATGCGAGGCCCAAAATGGACCTGCGTTTCTATAAAAGCATAAGCGCTGTCTGCATCAAAATCAGGCGCCATCCGTGCAAAAGGAAGGGACAAGTCTTCCTGTCGAGGGTTTTCACCGGGTTGACATGCCGCCAAAATTACCAGCAGGCAACTTACACTCATTAACTTCCGAAATACGTGCATAAGGGAATTAACGCTTGGTCCAGGTAGTTCCTTCTTTACTGTCTTTCAACTGGATGCCTATTTCCTGAAGGCCTACCCTGATTTTATCAGAAGTTGCGTAATCTTTGTTGACCTTGGCCTCGGTTCGCAGACGAATAACCATGTCCATCACTTCATTCAACTCCATATTCGAACTCTCTTCGTCTTTAAGCCCGAAGATCTGGAAAACGAAATCATTCATCAGTTTTTTCAACAGTTTTAGGTTTGCCGCATTTATTTTGATGCTTCCGTCATAGGCACTGTTAATGATTCGCACCCCCTCGAATAGCTCGGCGATCACCACCGGGCTGTTAAAATCGTCATTCATGGCAGCGATACAAGCATCGTACAAGGCTTGTATGTCTACGGTGCCGCTTTCGTCTTCGGTGAGTTTTGGCAAGAGGCTGAGCGCATTCATCAGTCGCTTAAATCCTTTCTCTGCGGCATCCAGTGCATCATTTGAAAAATCAAGCGTACTCCGGTAGTGGGCCTGTAACATAAAAAATTTCACGGTCATGGGGCTGTAGCCTTTCCGCAGAAGTGGATGATTGCCTGTAAACAACTCCATCGGGAGAAAGCCATTTCCTGCCGATTTAGACATCCGGGTTCCATTCACTGTCAGCATATTGGTATGCATCCAGTATTTTGCCGGCTGGTGATGGCTGCAGGCCTCCGACTGGGCAATTTCATTGGTATGGTGAGTGGCAGCCAAATCCATTCCACCACCGTGAATATCAAACTCCTGCCCCAGGTATTTCGCACTCATGGCAGAACATTCAATATGCCAGCCTGGAAAACCCATTCCCCAGGGCGAAGTCCATTGCATCAATGTTTCTGGTTTTGCTTTTATCCACAAAGCAAAATCCAATCGTCCACGTTTTTCATCCTGTCCGTCCAGTACACGGGTATTGGCCAGCATATCCTCCAGATTGCGATTGGTTAATACGGTATAATTGTAAGATAAACTATATTTTTCTACATCAAAATACACCGTGCCATCCACTTCGTAAGCATACCCATTTTCCAGAATTTTTTTGATCATCTCAATTTGTTCAATGATGTGTCCTGTGGCGGTGGGTTCAATGCTCGGGGGAAGTGTGTGAAACATCCTCAGCACTTCATGAAAACCAAGGGTGTATTTTTGTACTATTTCCATCGGTTCCAGCTGTTCCAGCTTGGCACGCTTGGCAAATTTATCGTCTCCTTCATCACGGTCTCCTTCCAGGTGGCCGGCATCGGTGATATTCCGTACATAACGCACCTTATAACCTATATAAGTGAGGTAGCGAAAAATCAGGTCAAAGGAGATAAAAGTCCGGCAGTTGCCAAGGTGAACGTCACTGTATACCGTCGGTCCGCATACGTACATCCCCACAAGAGGGGCATTCAGCGGTTCAAAAATCTCTTTCTTTCTTGTAAGGGTATTGTAAATATGCAAACCTTCTATCATGGTACAAATGTAGGTAAAAAATTGGCGCTTATTTTAACAGTTGAAGATCACTGCGCACGGGAAAGTGATCCGACAAACGGTCTCTCAGAATGGCATAGTTTTTTACCTCCCATTCTTTACTTCCGGCAATGTAATCAATCTGAAAATTAGGGAAAAGACCGTTGTAAGTTTTCCCCAAACCTGTTCCCTGCTTCATAAAGGCATTGTGGAGCTCATTAGTAAGTTGGCGCACGCTGTAAGAGGCCGGAGTATCATTAAAATCGCCCGTGAGAATAAAAGGGATTTCACAGCTACGCATGTGTTGTTTTAAAATATCCACCTGAAAACTTCTTTTCTTAAAGGCCCGACCAAGCATGGAGGCCATTCGTGTAAGGGATTTTTTCTCGTAATCCATTTGGGTGGTAATCTTCTCATAATCATCGTAATCTTCCTGATTAAAAGAAATAGACTGAAGATGGACATTGTAAATCCGGATCACCTTTCCTTCTATTTGCACATCTGCATAAATGCAAGCATTTCCTCCTGAAGTATTTGGGAAAGGGATGTGTCCATACGAAACAATGGGGTATCGTGAAAAAATGACCATGCCAATGGCGGATGCCCGTTTCCCCGCTTCATTGGTGGGATAAAAAGAATGGTATTCCAGGCCTAATTGTTTTTTAATTTCATTCATGGTGAAAGCATTCCCCTTCAACCGTACATAAAACTCCTGAAAACAAACGATATCTGCCTTTTGGCTTTTAACCAGTTCGATCATTAGTGGCCCACCAGCCATTCGATCCTCTTTATTGGCCACAAAGTTATGCACATTATAGGTCAATATACGGACACTTCCTGCTGCTTTTTGTGTCGCTTTTCCCTGATTTCCAAAAAGACCAAACGTTGCTCTAACAGACCGATGTCCATAGCCCATTACCAACAGCAACACCAGGGCAATGGCCCATTTTCTACGCAATAACCAAAAGAAAAGGACCACTACATTTGCCAGAAAAATATAAGGAAAGGCCAAGCCAAAAAAAGGAAGCAGGTTATTTTCACGCGGATCAACGTTCCCAGCCAACACACTTAGCACTAGCATCCCCAGCAGAAAGAGGGTACCAGGCAAAATCAGTTTGTCAAAAAGGGTGAACTTCTTCTTTTTCATGTATCAACATTCCTACTCTTCAGGGATCTTTCTTCTGCGGGGCGCTTTGGGCATTACTTGCTTTAAACAGGAGATCTTTTTCTTCTTTACTTAGTCTATCGTAACCAGACCTTGAAATTTTATCCAGAATGGCATCAATCCTCTCCTGACTAACCACTGGGGCCTGTCTTCCTTTTTGGGGCTCATTTTTAGTCACTTTCCATTTCGGTTGTCGTTTCTTCAACCACTGGCTCCAGTCTTTTCCCGATCGAAGAGACCTTACATAGAAAAAACCAACCATGGCTCCTCCCAAATGAGCGATGCTCCCCCCGGCATTCTGGCCACCGGTACTAAGGATATCTAATAAGACATAAGCCAACACCAGGTATTTTACTCTTACTACTCCAAAGAAAAGCAGGGAAATCTGGTAATTCGGCACATAGGTCCCTACAGCTACCAAAATAGCCATCACTGCGGCGGAAGAACCAATTAAAATCCCCTGCTCACCCGCATACGCAGGGATCAAACGATACGCCAAGAGATATAGCAGTCCCCCAGCTACAATTCCTCCCCAATAAATGAAATGAAACTGACGTTGTTTGAGAAACTCTCCAAAAATTCTTCCCATCCAGAAGAGCCACAGCATATTAAATAAAAGGTGAAATACATCCGAATGAAAAAACGCATAGGTCAGAATGGTATAAAAATGAGTAAGGAGCCGGGAAGTATCTGATGGAAGAGCCATGTACTCAGAAATCCAGTTATTTACGAGCCCCGGATATCCCCCGAAAAATAACAGGACTCCCAGTAAGCCACTAAGCACAAAAACCAGGACATTGGCAACGATATAAGGCATCGCCGGATGTGCTGACTTCATGACTTTATATTTTAAATCATTCCAGATTCCGTTCATTTTTAATACATGTAATAATTATCTGTTTTCTTCCATTTTCTCACCAAAAGGAAACCAATTAAGGCTCCTCCAAGGTGGGCAAAGTGCGCCACAGACCCTTGAAATCTGCCAAATCCAAGAAAAAGCTCTATTAATACGTAGATCGGCATGATATATTTTGCCTTGATGGGTACTGGAATAAACATGATATAGAGTTCTGCATTGGGATACAACATTCCAAAAGCAACAAGCAGGCCAAATATAGCTCCGGAAGCCCCTAACATGGGGGTATAATAAATACTTCCCAACATGGAAAGCTGTTCCTGACTTGCCTGAACGGGCTGATTCACATCGAGTACTATGTTGCCGACCACCGAATAAACCTCATAGGCCTGTACCGCCCATTGCAGTCCCAAAGCTCCCAAGCCAGTGATAAAATAGAAAAAAAGAAAACGCTTTATCCCCCATCTAACCTCTAAAATACTCCCGAAACTGTAAAGTGCGAACATATTAAACAGAATATGGAAGTATTCTGTAGGGCTGTGCATAAACATATAGGTGATTGGCTGCCAAAATCTGAAAAATGGAGAATCAAAATAAAACACGGCCAGATGTCCTACCAGCACATGCGTCTCATTTTGCTTAAAGAGAATGGTTGCCAGAAAAAAGATAAAATTGATGGCCAGCAGATTCTTGACTACCGGTGGAATATTTATATTCATATTAATCTGTTATAGGGGTCTAAAACCCAGCTTAAGGTACATTTATTTTTCAAACTTTTGTGCAATTTCATAGAGAGAGATGGTTTGTATAACACTCTTCCCTTGGATGCCATAATTGGGGACTTTACAGGCAAAAAGTTCCTCAATCAGGGTATGCATTTCCTGCTGACCGAGAACAGTTCCTGTTTTTATAGCACTGTTTCTGGCCATACTTCTCGCCAATGCTTCTCTTTTATCAAGACGTAATTCCTGTTGGGAGTTTTTAAAGCCTTCGATCAAGTCCTCAAAAAGCTGGGTTTCATTGATTCCAATGTTCCCCAGATCGACGGGTATCCCTTCGATAATGAGCGTATGTTTTCCAAACTCACGCACTTCGAAACCTAAACGTTTCAAATCATCTAATAAACCTTTAGCCAGCTCAAAATCCTGTGCACTTAAAGTGACCGTTTGGGGAAAAAGACTCTGCTGAGAATCCCCTTTTCTTTCTTCCAAATGACGAATAAAACGTTCATATAGTATCCGTTCATGGGCCGCCTGCTGATCAATAATCATTACTCCCGATTTGATGGGAGACACGATGTATTGTTGATTCAGTTGCATAAACTGTTTTGGCAGAGAGGCAGAATCGGTTTCTTTCTCTTCCGGTGAAAGCGGAAGGGAAGCCTGCACTAGTGGCTTTTCCTCATAAATATCATACAAAGAACCCCAGTTGGAAGTTCGAGTTTTCCCTGAGGAAGCCTGGGAGAAACCTCCTCCAGAGGAAGTTGGAGTACCGGATGAGGGAGCTTCAAATGGATTAAAAGAGGGGTTAAATGCAATCTGGGGAGGCACAATATCTTCTGGTGCGAGAGGGCTAATCATTTGAGAAAAGCCCGTTTCCTGATTAAAATCTATGGTTGGGCTAATGTTAAAGCGTCCAAGCGAGCGTTTTATGGCCGCATGCAAAATGGCATATATGGCTTTATCATCCAGGTATTTGATTTCCGTTTTGGTGGGGTGAACATTGATATCGATCTTCGCAGGATCAATGGTAATGAACAATAGGTAAAGCGGATAATGATCATCGGGGAGCAATTCTTCATAGGCTCTACTTACCGCGTGGTGTAAATAAGGGTCTTTTATGAAGCGTTCATTCACAAAGAAAAACTGTTCTCCTCGTGTTTTTTTTGCAAACTCAGGCTTTCCTATAAATCCCTGTAACCCAATGATCGTGGTTTCTTCCTCCACAGGAATAAGACGCTCATTATAATTATTTCCGAACAGATGAACAATGCGCTGCTTGAGTCCGGATGCTGGCAGCCGGTAAATTTCCACTCCGTCGTGGTGTAAACTAAAAGCAATATGGGGTCTGGCGAGGGCTACCCGCTGAAACTCATCCATGATATGCCTCATCTCCGCCGAGTTGCTTTTTAAAAAGTTGCGACGGGCCGGGGTATTAAAAAATAAATTCTTTACTGAAATGCTGGTACCGGGGGTAGTTGCGACGGGTTCCTGCTTGATGACGACAGAGCCCTCTATTTCAATCAGGGTTCCGATTTCTTCATCGTGTTGCCGGGTTTTCATCGTCACCTGCGCAATGGCAGCGATGGATGCCATGGCTTCGCCACGAAAGCCCATCGTTCGAATGGCGAACAAATCCTCCGCCTTTCGCACCTTTGAAGTGGCATGTCTTTCAAAGCACATCCGGGCATCCGTTAGGGTCATTCCGCACCCATTATCAATCACCTGAATAAGGGCTTTCCCTGCTTCTTTTACAATCAACTGAATCTTATCTGCTCCCGAATCAACAGCATTCTCGAGCAGTTCTTTCACTGCCGAAGCCGGCCGTTGCACCACTTCTCCCGCCGCTATTTGATTGGCCACACTATCGGGCAAAAGCTGTATAATATCAGACATGCTATTCGTTTTGTAAAGCCGCTAATTTAATGAAAAATAGCCTTATCCTTATGTCTGTTTTTTACTTTATTGACTGTTAATTACTTATCCTTGATTATAAAAATCTCTTTACATACATTTATAGCAGTTCTTTAAAAAAATTAGTTTCTTTATCTTTTATTGGACAATCTTACTAACTAAACCTATTCGATCTTAAAGCGAATCCCCATGAAAAGATTATTTCCCTTTTTGTTAGTGGTGGTCTGCCTCTTTAGTTGTGGAAAAAAGAGGGTGGACCTGCTTGTTTACAACGCACATATATATACTGTGAATGATTCTTTCGACATCGTAGAAGCACTAGCGGTACAGGATGGGAAAATTGTGGAAACTGGCACCACGGCTGATCTTCGGGCAAAATTTACCGGAAAGGAAGAAATAGATGCTGCAGGAAAGGCCATTTATCCAGGATTTATTGATGCACATGCACATTTCTTCGGCTACGGAGCGAGTTTGCAGAGCGCCGATCTTCGGGAAGCGGGCAGCTGGGATGAAGTACTGGATCGTCTTAAAACATTTGCCGATACTCATCCAGATGGCTGGCTGAGAGGACGCGGGTGGGATCAAAATGACTGGCCTGGGAAGCAATTTCCCTCAAAAGAGAAGCTAGACGCCTTATTTCCCGATCGTCCTGTATTATTAACCCGAATAGATGGGCATGCTGCTATCGCCAATCAGGCGGCATTGAACAAAGCTGGAATTCAAACGTCTTTTGAATTGACTGGTGGAGAGATCGTGGAGAAAAATGGACAACTAACGGGTTTACTTATCGATAATGCGGTTGGCTTGGTAGAAAGCACGATCCCTTCTCCCGATGCTTCGGTCATTGAGAAAACGCTGATAGAGGCTCAGGAGAACTGCTTTGCTGTTGGCCTAACTACCATTGATGATTGTGGACTCGATTACGAAGCGGCCGAATTCGCCAACCAGTTGCAGAAAGAAGGAAAGCTCAAAATGCGTTTGTATATTTTGCTTTCCGACAGTAAAAAGAATTATGAATATCTCTTCACAAAGGGGGCGATAAAAACGGACCGTCTGAATGTGCGGGGGTTTAAAGTCTATGCCGACGGTGCCTTGGGCTCTCGCGGAGCCTGCCTCCTGCACCCTTATCATGACAGTCCCGGAAAACGCGGTTTCTTACTTAGCAATCCGGAGCATTTTGAACAGATTGCCCGCCAGATCAATGAACACAATTTTCAGATGTGCACCCATGCCATCGGCGATTCTGCCAATCGGGTAATCCTGGGCATTTACAATAACGTATTGGGTGCGAATAATGATAAACGGTGGCGGATAGAACACGCTCAGGTAGTAGCGCCAGAAGATTTTGATCTCTTTGGAAAAGCGAAAGTCATTCCGTCTGTCCAGCCAACGCATGCCACTTCAGACATGTATTGGGCAGAAGAACGATTGGGGAATACCCGCGTTAAAGGGGCCTATGCCTACCAACAGTTACTAAACCAAAATGGCTGGCTTGCGCTTGGGACGGACTTTCCTGTAGAAGAAATCAACCCAATGCTGACATTTTATGCCGCCACTCTCCGGAAAGATAAACACCAATACCCTGCCCATGGTTACCAGATGGAAAACGCCCTCACTAAAGAACAAGCCCTGCGTGGAATGACCATCTGGGCTGCCAAAGCAAATTTTGAAGAAAACGAAAAAGGAAGTCTGGAAAAGGGTAAATTTGCTGATTTTGTAATCATGCAGCACGATTTTATGAAAGTCGGGGATTCGGACATCCTCGGAAACAGTGTATTAAAGACCTTCCTAAATGGAGAAAAAGTATATGAAAAGAAATAAATTGCCCCTCTTACTATTCATTTATCTAATCGGGATTTGCTGTAGTACAGCCTGTGCACAACAGCACCGTGAAAACGAAAAAAGACTTAAAAACAGTCTTCAGATTCAACGTCAGGCGGTATTGCTCAATAACCAGCAGCAATGGATACCCATTAAGGCCCTTACAGGGAAACAAATTGCTTCAGTAAACTTCGATCTTTCGTTTCAACAAGGCTTTGACAGCCTAATGAACAAATATGCGCAGGTAACTCCCGTTAAGTTTGACAGGTACCGAGATTCTACTCATTTGAACGATCTGGAGGATGATCTGAAATTCTTCAATACACTGATCATTGGTATTGGCGAAACACAAGCCATACAAGGAAAATACCTCCAGTTTATTCAGGACCTGACCAGCCATAAACAAGTGATTGTCGTTTATTTTGGTCCGGGAAAACACCTGTCGTCTTTTGATTCTTTGAATAGTCCCCTTCTTTGGGTTCCGCAGGAAAGCGAAGAAGCCGGTTTTGTAGCGGCTCAGCTCCTTTTCGGAGGAATGTCTCTCGGCGGAAAACTTGACAAGAATTATTCTGCCAAGTATCAGGCCGGACAGGGGTTCAGTACCGAAAAAATTCGTCTCTCTTACACCGTCCCCGAGGCAGTAGGCATCAATAGCGATGAACTTCAACAAATTGATCAGATTGCTGCGGAGGCTATTCAGGGGAAAGCGACGCCTGGATTAGTCGTTCTGGTAGCTAAAAGTGGAAGAGTCATTTACAATAAATCTTTTGGCACACACACTTACAACGGAACAAGGGCTGACCGAACCGACGACATTTTCGATCTGGCTTCTGTCACTAAAGTGACCGCCACCACTCCCAGTATTATGCGGTTGGTAGAACAACAGAAGCTTAATCTGGATGAAAATGTAGGCCATTATGTGGCGAGAGCGAGGCAGACCCCCATGAATAATGTAAAGGTACGCGACGTCATGCTGCATCAAGCTGGCTTTATTCCGTACATCCCTTTTCATAATTTTGTAAAGGAGGGAGATTACAGTCGTGACTCATCTGCCCTTTTTCCTACCAAGGTAGCGGATGGCTATTACATCAAAAAGGATTTTTTTCTTGATTTCATGTGGCCAAGAATGCTCAACTCACCCATTAAGACACCTGGCAGCTACGTTTACAGCGACATCAGCATGTATGTCATGCAGGAAATCGCAGAACAAATTACCGGCAGCCCTTTGGATCAATATGTGTTAGATGAGTTTTACACTCCACTGGGGATGCAAACCGCAGGTTTTTTACCGCGTAACCGCTTTGCCAAAGACCGCATCATTCCCACAGAAGACGACCAGGTTTTTCGGAAAACCCTCTTGGAGGGCTACGTCCACGATCAGGGGGCAGCCCTGAAAGGCGGGGTCGCAGGGCATGCCGGATTATTTGGAAACGCGAACGATCTGGCCATTTTTTATCAGATGATGCTGAATCAGGGAACCTATGGCGGAGAACGCTATTTCAGTCCAGAAACCGTACAGGCATTTACCAAAAGACATTCTGACAATAGCAGGCGGGGATTGGGATTTGACCGCTGGGATCCCGATTTAAGCAAAAAATATCCTTCCGAAAAAGCCTCTCCTCAAACCTATGGCCACACGGGTTATACAGGGATCGCAGTTTGGGTAGATCCTTCCCGTGAATTGATTTATGTGTTCCTGTCAAACCGTGTTCATCCAGGTGTAAGTGAGCAATTGGGACGTTTGAATATTCGACCAAGAATTCAGGAGGTCATCAATAAAGCCATCGATCAGCTAAAGAAATAAAATGCGTTTTAGGGGCTCGTTATTGCCATAGCGAACCCCTATTATTACCTGCACTCAGAAAATGCATGCTCTGCGATACGGAGATTACCGGTATCTTTTAGCCGGCAACAGTGGCTACTCCACCTGCTTTCCAAGACCAATAAGAAACCTAAAAGTATTCGCCCCCTTATTTTTTGCAGAAGCTTATTCTTTCCCTGAGCGAAGGGAATTGCGATGGATTAGGCCGGGCAATATTCATTCATATAGAACGTATGGAGACTAAACATATTCAGCTTCCTATCGTCCTGCTATTCCCATCAGGATACTCTTTTTAGTATCCCTCAAAAAAAGCCCCTCCTAAGGCTTTTTTGAGGCTCCGCTATTTCTTTAAACCGATTTCTCTTAGACGCTCATCCAAATATTCACCGGCGGTCATATCACTATATACTTTAGGATGATCCGCATCAATGGTAGACGGCAGACTGGTTAAGTCCATGTTCGATTTTGGGTGCAAGAAAAAAGGAACGGAAAAACGGGAAGTCTTCATCAGTTCGCGTGGGGGATTCACCACCCGGTGAGTGGTAGATTTCAACTGATTATTGGTGAGTCGCTGGAGCATATCTCCCACATTCACGACAATATCTGTGTGATGTGCTTTGATAGGTAACCACTCATTGTTACGGGTTAAAACCTCTAATCCATCGGCACTGGCGCCAATTAACAAAGTGATGAGATTGATATCTTCATGGGCTCCGGCACGCACAGCGTCTGCAGGAAGCGAATCCGGATTCTCAATTGGGAAATAATGAATCCCCCTTAATATGGAATTTCCATTATGCACGTGTTCATCAAAATAATTAACCGGGAGGCCCAAATAAGTCGCGATGGCTCTGAGGAGGTGTGTGCCATTTTCTTCCAGCTTACGGTAAATCGTTCGGGTCACTTCGTTAAAGGCCGGAATTTCCTGCAGGTATTCATTGTCCGGATATTCCTCTTTTACAGGATCCCCATCCGTTACCTCCTGACCAATTTGCCAGAATTCTTTCAAATCTGCTGCTTTCGCTCCTTTTGCGGTTTCTTTGCCGGCACTGGTATACCCCCTTTGGCCCGCAAGCTCCGGCTTTTCGTATTGACGCTTAATTTCTACAGGCAGTTGAAACACTGCCTGGATATGCTGATAAAGCTGGTCGATCAGTTCCTGACTCAGCCCGTGATTTGTAATGGTCACAAAACCTGAATCATTAAACGCCCTCCCTAATTGATCGGAGAAATGTTTTTTTTGCTCCTCGTTGCCATGGACGTAGGTCGCCAGGTCGAGGCAGGGAATATAAGGTGTAGACATATGCTAAAAAATTAGTCAGATAAATTTAAAAAAGAAATGTTAAGAACATAAACAAAATGTTAATAAAACATGTTAATTAATTATTAATCAGTTATTTAAGTTGTTAACAATACTTCTTTTGCTTAAAATTTATCCCATAAATATTTGTTAATTTGGAATAATACCCGTATATTTTGTCTATTAAGAAGGGAGTTCTGCATCTTACTCCCCAGCTCTATATAACTTATGAAAAACCTATTGATGATGAGTATAATCCTATTTTCATTCGCTTCTGGCGTGCCCGAAACGCCACAATTGGAGAAAGCGACCTTCGGAATGGGCTGCTTTTGGTGTTCCGAAGCGTTGTTCGAAAGACTAAAAGGGGTGAGTGATGTAAAGTCCGGCTATGAGGGGGGACACATTCCCAATCCGACCTACGAAGAAGTGTGTAGCGGAACCACGAATCATGCCGAAGTCATCCAATTGCGTTACGATCCCCGTGAAATCAGCTATGAAGAGTTACTAGAGATTTTTTGGAAAAGTCACGATCCAACCACACTTAATCGTCAGGGAGCAGACGTAGGTACGCAATACCGCTCCGTTGTTTTTTACCACAGTGAGGAACAACGCGTACTGGCTACCCAATTCAAAGAAAAATTAAACAGCCTGCTTGTTTTTGGCAAACCCGTGGTGACGACTATCGAGAAAGGACAAACTTTCTATGAGGCTGAGGATTACCATCAGGATTATTACCTCAGAAATAAAGAAGTTCCTTATTGTCGGTTGGTCATTCTTCCGAAAATGGAAAAATTCGAAAAAGTTTTTCAGTCTAAACTAAGGCAATAGAAACGCTCGGAACGGGTGAAATTGTGAATTAATCGTTTTATGCGTTTTCGTTCACCACCCCCATATTGCAAAATTTATCAATTCGGGCAGCAACCAGTTTGTCGATGTTCACTTTCTTTAAACCCTTAAGATCGGTTAAAATCTGTTCTTTCAACGTAGCTGCCATTTCGAGGGGATTTTGATGAGCACCTCCCAACGGCTCTTTTACGATGCCGTCAATCAACTGGTTTTGATACATATCTCCCGAAGTAAGCTTCAGACATTCTGCGGCTTTTTCCTTGAAATCCCAACTTCTCCACAAAATAGAAGAACATGATTCGGGAGAGATTACAGAATACCAGGTGTGTTCCAACATATATACTTTGTCTCCTATTCCAATTCCTAATGCGCCACCTGATGCACCTTCTCCCACCACAAAACAAAGGATTGGCACTTTCAACACCGACATTTCCAGCAAATTCCGGGCGATGGCTTCTCCCTGGCCCCGCTCTTCAGCTTCCAAACCCGGATAAGCGCCCATGGTATCGATAAGAGTAATGACCGGTTTATTGAATTTTTCGGCCAGGCGCATCAAACGCAAGGCTTTGCGGTATCCTTCTGGGTTCGCCATCCCAAAATTACGGAATTGACGTTCTTTTGTGTTCTTTCCTTTCTGATGACCAATCATCATGACCGTCTGCCCCTGAATGGTGGCAAAACCTCCGATAATCGCTTTATCATCTTTCACGGTACGGTCGCCATGAAGCTCAATAAAGTCGTCACAGATATACTGGATATAGTCGAGGGTTTGTGGACGTTCTGGGTGTCTGGACATTTGTACTTTCTGCCACCCCGTTAAGTGATTATAGAGTTCATTTCGGGTTGACTGAACCTTTTCTTCCAGTTCGGCAAGTGTAGCTGACATATCTACTTTAGTCTTTTCAGAAATTTGTTTTACCTTTTCTATTTGCTGAATTAAGTCAGCCAAAGGTTTCTCGAAATCGAAAGATGTTTTGATCTGTTCCATAATGCGGGCTGTAAAAGTAAGGAATTTATGCGAAACATACAGCAATAAAAGAAAGCGAAAAAAGTGGACCTGCAGGAATTTAGATCACATCCTTCTTTAAATATACATCAAACAAACCAAAAAAACAACTGAATTAAATAAAAAACCCTTCTTCCGTCAATATTTATTTCGACACGCAAATAAACACTGGGAAGAAGGGCTATAGGCTCAACGAGCGTTAAAATTTTGCAGGTTGCCCGGGTTTTGGAAGAGACTTCTGGATAAAAGTCCGAATATGATCATTTCCGGAAGCAAGGTCCGGTTTCCTTAAATACATCATGTGACCGCTTTCATACCCTTCCCAACTCATCCGGTCCTTTAGTTTCCCACTTGGATCCATTTGCCACATATTGTACTTGGAATTAAAATAATCACAGGCTCCGTCGTAATAGCCGGCCTGTACCAGTACATGGAGGTACGGATTTTGCGCCATTGCTGCCCGGAGGTTTTCTCCTGTCTGATTGCCAGTCTGATCCCAAGGATGCACGGACCCGAACATATTGTATTTCAAATCCGTTTTATAATTCAGTCCGTTTCGGAGGTACATATTAATGGCAGGCGTAAAAGAATGCAACCAGGAAGTAAGCTCCGCATTGTAGTCCGGACGATCTCCCCCGTCTGAACGGTCAATACCCCTGTAGCGGGAATCGAGACGTCCCACTGTAAATCCCTGTTCCCGAAGAAGTTCTTTCCAGAATAAATTAAGGGAAATATCCAGGTTATTCTGTAGAATTACCTTTTCGGATAAACCCGTATACCGGGAAATACGCGCAGCTATTTTCTGCTTTTCTGCTGCCGGCAGGAAACCGCCCATGGTAAGTGCCGGAATAAGCTCCTTCACCGTAAAATCTTCTACTTCGGGCAACATATCCGTCAGTTTTTTGGACTGTAAATCGCCCGAAAGCTTTTGGTGATACCAGGCTGTTGCCGCGAAATAGGGTACACGAAGGGCGGAAGTCATCACTGAACCCCTCTCAATGCCCAGAGTGGTGGGCGACACCAGGATAACACCATTCAGGTACATCCAGTGATTGCTTTGAAGTTCTAAAGCCAGGCCAGCTACCCGGGTAGTTCCGTAGCTCTCCCCAATCAGGTATTTAGGGGAAGCCCAGCGATTATTACGGGTAACAAAGGTATTGATCCATTCGGCCAGGTAACGAATATCGGCACGTACGCCAAAGAAACGACTACCCGGAACGTCTTTACTTGTCGCTCTTGAATAGCCAGTATTCACCGGATCTATGTAAACGATATCTGCCACATCCAAGATTGAATGTGGATTGTCTTTATAGCCATAGGGTTGCACAGGATAGCCTTCCTCATCTATCTGTAACACTACCGGACCCGTATAGGCAATGTGCATCCATACAGAAGCAGAGCCTGGTCCTCCGTTAAAAGAAATCACTAAAGGACGATTATCCCTGTTTTGAATATCCGACCGTTCATAATATGTATAAAACAGGCCGGCAATGGGCTTGCCATCTTCATCCCAGACAGGCAACGTTCCTGTAGTGGCCTTGTATGGCACCGACTTCCCATTGATTGTGACGCTTTTAGTGGTAATTATACTGCTTTCCGGAACGATGGTACGGGAGGCGGTAGAAGCCTGAGGGCGGGCATTTTCTTCTCCGGCCGGTTTCGCTGCTCCCGCCCCTGCACGGGCAGCTTCGGTGGTTCCACGCTGTTGTGCGTTTACCCCGACAAAAAAACTTGCGGATAATAGACTGATGGCAATGAATTTCTTCATATTTTAGATTTAGTTTGAATGGATTAAATATAAAGATCAAAAATTGATTTTTATATTCGACATCCACACGAAATTGTTACCTCTGGTTTTATTTTCTCATCTGAAAGATTTCGATGAATAATTCGATTTTGATGAACAAATTTAACTATGGGCTGTTTTAATCTTCAATAGTTTACCCCTGAACAAATAGTTCCTTTAAAAATGCACGAGGAATCCGGCAGTCAACCGAAACACAATTTACCGCTCCTCCATCACCCCGACTGGGCCAAAAGCTCTCTGGGTTTGCCTCTCCATTGGCCATCCGCATTGCAACATCATCTGCGCCTGCTGCATCACAGCACATTTCCCATGGTACTTTTTTGGGGAAAAGAAGCGTTGGTATTTTACAATCAGGCGTTTGTGGACCTCGCTGAGCCCTATTTTAACCACCCGCAACCTTATGGGAAGAGCGCTCTGCACGATTTCCCCGAAAGTTGGATCACCTTAACAGAGGCCATGCGCGAGGTGTATCGGACAGGAAAAAGTTTACAAGAAGCTCCCTCTCTCTACCCATTTAACCATCAACCGCTTCAATTCCATTGGTCTCCTGTGTGGGAAGAGGAGCCTGTCGGGGTTTTGCTCACGCTAATCAAAACCTCTCCTCCTCCCGAATGGTTAAATGAATTAGAAACCAGCCGGGACGAATTGGCCTTCGCAGTGAACGCTGCCGAGCTGGGCACCTGGGATTTGAATCCACAGACCCTTACTTTCACCGCTAATCAGCGTTTAAAAGACTGGTTCGGTTTTGACAACAACGAAATCATTGACCTGGAAAAAGCCATTCAGGGGGTTAGCCCCGGAGATCGACGGAAGGTAAGAGAAGCACTGAATGCGGCCTTGCAATTTCCCGGCGGAGGAAAATATGCGTTACAGCACGGAATCATTCACTCAGGTACCGGCAAAGAACGGATGGTTCGTGCCAGGGGAAAGGTTCTCTTTAACGAGGCGGGAGAAGCCTATCGCGTAAATGGCACCCTCCAGGACATCACTGAAGAAATTTATGCCCAAAATGCCTATAAGGCCAGTGAAGAAAACTTTCGTCAGCTCATCCTGCAGGCACCTGTTGGGATTCTTCTTTTAAAAACTGAAATGTTCCTGATCGAAATGGTCAATGACACATTTCTTCAGCTCACCGGGAAGCAGAAATCCGAATTAAAAGGGAGGGTTTTGTGGGATGTATTCCCTGAGGCCCGCGAAATGGGCTTTGAGGCCATTCTGAAAAGAGTACTGGGCAGCGGAAAAGGCTATCGAGGCAGCGAGCAACCTTATACTCGTACAAGCGGACAAACCCTCGAACGAAGCTACCTTAGTTTTGTCTTCGAGCCCTTAAAAGATTCGAATTATTCTTTTAACCGCATCATGGTCATCGCCATTGATGTGACTTCCATGATCGAATACCAGCAAAAAATTAAGGATGCTGAAGAGCGGGCACGCCTTGCCATCGAAGCGTCCGGGTCGGGCACCTGGGATCTCGATATTCAGACCAATGAAATGAATACTTCCGAAAGGTTCGATCAACTTTTCGGATTGCACCACAAGGGAACCAGGGCACAATACATAGAAGCCATTCATCCGGACGATCACCGCATTCGTCTTGAAGCACATCGACGTGCCTTATTGGTGGGAACCATTTTTTATGAAGTTCGTGTCATCTGGAAGGACAACTCCGTGCACTGGCTACGGATTGAAGGCAGATTGTACCGAAATGCCGACGGGAGACCTGTTCGAATGTTGGGAACCGTCATCGATATCACACAACAACGACAGGCAAAAGAGGCTTTGATCGAAACCAATCGTCGTCTCGAAATTGCCATTGATGCAGGAAATTTCGGACTTTATGAGCTGGATATGCAACATTACCAAATGAAATGCAGTGATCAACTGCTGGCCATCTACGGACGAAAAAGCGGAAGTACCTTCACTTACACGGATTACGTACACGCGATTGATCCTAAATACAAAAAGATTGTCCTTCATACCCTACAGGAAGCCATTCTTCAGCAACGAAGTTACCACATGGAATATCCCATTACATGGCCTGACGGCAGTCAGCACTGGATTAGGGAATCAGGGAAAGCCAAGTACGAAGAAAATGGCAAGGCCCTCAGCTACGTGGGTGTTACCTTCGATATCACCGAACATAAACAGTTGCAACAGCAGAAAGATGATTTCATCGGCATTGCCAGTCATGAACTGAAAACTCCCGTGACAAGCATCAAAGCATATGCCCAATTGCTGGAACGGATCCTGGGTAAAAAAGGCAATCACGCGGAAGCGAGTCTCATGAGAAAGATGGATTCACAACTGAACCGTCTCACTAGTCTGATCACCGATTTATTAGATGTGACCAAAGTAAATGCGGGCAAGCTCCAGTACAACTATACTTATTTTGATCTGGATGAACTGATCACCTCTGTGGGGGAAGAAGTGCAACGGACCACAGATACCCACGAAATTCTTTTTCATTTGGATTCTGCAGGGCTAATTTACAGCGATAAGGAGCGGATCAGTCAGGTATTGATTAACCTCATCAGCAATGCCATAAAGTATTCCCCTTATGCTACAAAGGTTGTAATTACGAGTGAACGTCATTCGGAGGAAGTGAGAGTTTCCATCAGAGACTTTGGCATAGGCATCTCGGAAGACAAACTCGGCAGAGTATTTGAGCAGTTTTATCGCGTTAGCGGTGATGTACAACACACCTTCCCTGGTTTAGGGCTGGGATTATACATATCTTCGGAAATTATTCGCCGTGAAGGGGGGCGAATATGGGTATACAGCACAGAGAATAAGGGGTCGACCTTTATTTTCTCTCTTCCATTAAAAAAACATAGTGACACCACAAATGCATAAATGACATGAAGAAAATTACATTCGCCGATGACGATCCGGGTATTTTAGATGCGGTAGGCATGCTCTTAGAAATGGAAGGCTACCAGGTCCGGGCAATTTCAAATGGTCAGCACCTTCTTCCCTCCGAAGAAGAAAGCCTGCCCGATATTTTTATTTTAGACATCTGGATGTCCGGCTTTGACGGAAGGGAACTATGTAAGACGCTCAAGAAAAACGAGTTGACTAAATCAATTCCGGTCATCTTAATTTCTGCCGGGAATGACCTTAAACAATCAGCCAGTGAATCGGGGGCAGACGACTTTTTGGCGAAGCCTTTCGAAATTGATCATCTCCTTCAGAAAATCCAGTTTTTCTTAGATACTAAACCTGCAAGTGCTTAACCGTTAATCTTCCACGTTCGATGATATCGGTGAAACGGCCGACAGGGAATTTTTCTGTTTGGCCAGCACCACGCGGTTAACCCGTGCCATTAAAAGAATGCTGATCAGGGAAATGCCGACGACCACATAACCTACCATGTTGTAGTTCTGAAGCGGGCTATAGGTGTGTTCCTGTACGACAATCATTCCGGCTACCGCAGCAGCAAGTCCGCCTGCCATCTGTTGTAAAGACGCATTGACACTCATAAAAGCTCCCCGATCTGTGCTGTCAGGAACCGCACTGGTCAATGCGGAAGAAGGCACCATCCGGCTCATAATCCCCATCATCATCAATACATTCCAAAAGATGACCCAGCCCAGTGACGTAGGCCCCAGGTTGGTGTACACCACACACATGGTCATTAGCCATAAAGAGGCATACATGAATAGCTTAAACTTACTGACACGATCACTTAAACGTCCAATGATTGGCATCAGCAAGAGAGACGATATGCCCGAGACCATAAAAATAAGTGGCAGCTCTTCGTTCGTTACCTGAAGGTTATTCACCGCAAATGCACTTCCAAAGGGCATCATCATAAATCCCCCGATGGACAATAAAGCTGTAGAAGTAAAAGCTATGCGGTGTTTTTTCTGGATAACAGTGCTCCAAAGGTGTTTTAACACAGAGCGCTCGGTATTGAATTGTAAGTGCAAATTCACAGGCCGCAATTTCCACAAAATCAATAACGCAATGACCACTGCGAGTGCGGCTACCATCAGAAAAGGAGCTTCCCAACCCCAGAATCCCGCAAAATACAATCCGATCGGAACACCTAGAACCTGACTGGCGCCAAAACCCATTTGTACAAAACCCATCACCCTGCCCCTTTGGTTTAGATCAAAAAGGTCTGTCACAATGGCCATAGAAATTGCCCCAATTACACCTCCAAATAATCCGGTGACAATTCGGGCGGCCACTAACTGGACATAGGTGTGTGCCAGTCCGCAACAAATCGTGCCTATAATAAAACCGGTGTAGAAAAATAACAATAATTTTTTGCGGTCAAACTTATCTGCAAAACCCGCAGTCAGCAGCCCCGATATCCCTGCACTAAATGCATAGGCAGACACGGCTATCCCAAATGCGGCAGGTTTCAATTGCAATGACTTCATCAAAATATCTCCCAAAGGCGACATGACCATAAAATCCAATATGACTGTAAACTGCGTGACGGCCAGTAAAAAGATCACCCATTTCTGGTAACCCGAAAAGGGAACGGTTTCTTGTTTCATCGGTATAGGTTTGCAGGAATCCCTGCTCTTTTGTTTTTCAATAGGTTAATCATACACAGGGGACGAAAATTTCGCCTGATAAGGAACAGTATCTCCTGTTAGCGATCTTTCTGAAAAGCACGCATCATCAACTCAAAACTTTGCCAGAGATCCGTTTCTCTTAGTGCATATTTTTTTCCTCCAATGCTTTGTCCTTCTTTATGAAAGCGGATGAGGGTGTATAAAGGACCGTAAGCCATGGCCCAGAAAACCTCCAGGGGCATTCGTTGAATTTCACCCTGTTCCACTGCATGGTCTATAAAGGTCGAGATAGCCCCCTTAAACTGCTTTTTAAAGTCCGTTAAAAAGCGCTGCTGGTAACTGGAGCTTCTTATCTGTTCGCAAAAAGCGGAAGAAAGCGGCTGTGCAAGGGCATATTGGTAGCGGTTTCTCCATTGAATGCGCATGCCATCCTCGAAGGAAAACGCAGGATCAAAATCTTTTAGAAAAGCTTCGCCCATCCGATCGCCTTCCTCTTCGGCAATCCGGATAATGAGGTCATCCTTGTCCTTAAAATAGATGTAAAGTGTCGCTACCGAAATTCCACAAGCCCGTGCCAGTTTATTCATGCTAAAATCTTCCAGACCCTCCTCTGCCACCTGACGGATAGCTTCCTGTTTCACCAAAGCTACTTTTTGCTCGTCTCTTGTTCGCATGCCGCAAATATACATAAATGAACGTTCATTCAGTTATGTTTTTTTAATTTATCCGGAATGCTCCTTTTCTTGTCTTCTGCTTCGACGTGCCTTTTACATTACTCATGATCCCTTTATCACCCTTCCATTCTTTCCCTGTGCTTTTCTTCTAAACCTTTCGGCGATGAATGCGTTCCTTAAGAAATAAGGAAGCAACACATGGGAAAACTAAGCAACACCAAACATCCGGATGAGCGGCAACCTGTCCCTCCCTTTCCAAAACAAACACAGAAAGTTCCTGGTACAGAAAAGCGGCTTCAGCCCCTGGCTGACCATGGGGAAGAGTCTTACAAAGGCTTTGACCGCCTGGCAAACAAAGTAGCCCTCATTACCGGAGGGGATTCTGGAATTGGGAAAGCGGTGGCTATTGCCTTTGCGCGGGAGGGTGCCGATGTGGTCATCAATTACCTTTCTTCCACAGAAAATGCCGACGCAAAAGATACAGCGAAATGGGTAAAAAAGGCAGGACAAAAAGCCATCCTGATTCGGGGAGATATCAGAAAAGAATCCTTTTGCCGGAAGCTGGTAGAACGGGTGGTTGAAACCTACGGACGGATTGACATTCTCGTGAATAACGCGGCATACCAAATGACCCGCAAGAAGCTGGAGGACATTCCTTCTGCCGAATGGGTAAAAACGTTTGAAACCAATATTCACGCAATGTTTTACCTTTGCAAAGCCGCGGCAGCCCACATGCCTTACGGCAGTAGCATCATCAATACGACCTCTGTAAACGCTTACTCTCCTTCTCCCGGTCTTCTTCCCTATGCCGCTACGAAAGGGGCTATTCAAAACTTTACGGCTAACCTTAGCCAGATTTTGCTTACTGAGGGACAGGGAATACGCGTTAATGCAGTGGCTCCGGGGCCTATCTGGACTCCTTTGATCCCTTCCACCATGGATGACGCGCACATTTTTGGACAAGACACTCCAATGGGGAGGCCAGGTCAACCTTCAGAAGTGGCCCCAGCTTATGTATTTCTCGCCTCCGATGAGGCCAGTTACATTGCCGGCGCGACCTTACCGGTCACTGGAGGACGCATTACTTTATAAAAAATCTACAGAAATGAAATCAACAAAACAATCGGAGGAAACATCCCCTCAAACTCAACACACATCCGAGAAAAGCGCTAATGCAAACAAAAAAGTCTCATTCGATCAAAATGGAGAGGGAAATGCGCCGAAGTATGGTCAGGCAGGCGATGTACCCAATGAATCGGGGAGGCGAAAAGATCGAGGTTTTGATCGTGACAAACGCAAAAAATAAGGGAACGATTCTAATGGCCTGGCGGGGACATCCGCTAAGGCCTGGCTTTTCTGCATGGGGAAGATTTCATGAAATGAAAGCAGCGAACAGGTTGCCGTTGCCAGTTATTCACGACTGCGAGCTATTCAGGATTTCTTCTTAGGCACCTTTGCCCCCGCTTTACGCGCTTCTGATAAACCGATTGCAATCGCCTGATCCCGATCAGTTACTTTCTTTCCGCTCCCACTTTTCAACGTTCCTCTTTTCATTTCATGCAGTGCTTTTTCTACCTTTTCAGCAGCTTTTTCCGAATATTTTGCCATGATCTTTCTTTTTAAACTAAAAGAGGTAACCCAATTCTGAAGGCCAATACCTGATGGTATGTAATAAGCCCTTGAAAAACGGTTACCTCTTCCGGATGTACCTCATTCATCACTTCTTACTATAGAAGCAATCCCGCTTAAAAAAAGTTTCTAAAATGATTCTTTTTGTCATTCCTGAAAGTGCTATTTCGGAAGAATAGAAACTTCGATGATCAACAGGTGTTTTACTCCGTACTTTTTACCCCACTGATCAGGAGGAACGCCGTCTGCGGTTAAAGCACAATAAAAAAGATACCCTGGATGTGCCGGATCTTCATACGGAAGGGAGTAGACCCATAAAGGAAAACTCTGACCTATGGGAACTTTCACGGGCTTCCCGTGCGAATTAATGGCATCTCTCAGGCTATACGTATCAACGGGTTCTTTCGAATAGCGTTTTTTTGTTCCAAACCGGTGGAGATTAAACGAAAAAAGAATACTGTCCTTACTTTTCGGTTGCGTCATCAGACTAAAGCTAAGTACGCTATCTGTTTTTCCAAAGCTCAATTCTTTTCTGATTTGGTCTGTCAACAAAGTATCTTTACGAACCAACTCTTCCCCTCTGTATTCTTTTGCAACAAGTAAGAAATAATATTCTTTTAAACGAATGTCTTTCGTACTAAACTTATAGAAATCTATTTCCTGCATTCTGAAAAGTTCGCGTATTTCCCGATGTTCAGATCCGTACTCCAATGTTACCCACGTACTGTCTGGTTTTTGGGCATGGACAGTCAGAGATGCCGCCAGGATAAACAAGCCCATACAAATGATCTTTTTCATATTTATTTGAGTAATTTTATATCTCTCAAAGCTACAGGAAAGCCGTACGCTCTAAGTTAATGCGGCGTTAATGAATGTTATATTATGTTAATAGCGAGCGCTTCCTCTTCAAATTAATTATTTTTGAAAATGCGTCGGAATGTCAAATGGTTAACCTTTATCTGCATCTTTACCATTCTCGGTTTATTTGCGTTGCAGGGTTATTGGATACGGAATTATTACCGTCTGAGTTCGTCCCTTTTTACCAGGGAAGTGAACCTCGCTTTCGAAGATGCGCTCAAGAGAGAGTTTAGTGTCCGGGCTGACACCATTCAGACACTTCTCGAGGAAAAATTACTGGATACCCAATCTTTCTCTATCCGCAGTAAAATTCATCCTGATTATAAAAGGATGACCTATACGATCGAGTCGAAAAGCCAGGCCAACGATCGCTTTCAGTCTACCTTTTCACTCAATAATTACGAAGAACCCACAAGCAGTGAGCATGCGCGGCGTTTTGTTGCTGCCCGCCTCGCCCAGTTGCTAAGGAATGAAGACATCGACAATCACGTTATTTATTACCGGACCCAAACCTTAGGGAAATTCATGGCCGAGGTGACCGAAAAACTTCAGTTTGACACCCTTCGTTTACGCCCGATTTTACGAAAGCAGCTCAACGACAGAGGGATATCTATGGACTTTTCCTTTCTTGCGCGAGCAAGCGACAGCACCTTTCACCTTTCCACTTTCCCGGATACCTTATTGCACCGTTACCCCATTATTACCCGTTCTCTTCCCACCTACAGTCAGTTACCCAATCAGCAGTATATCCGTGTACTATTTAAAAACCCATTTACCTATCTTTTGTCGAATATGTGGCTCTTGTTGAGTTGTGCGGTGTTCCTGTCTTTGCTGATGGGCTGGTGTCTTTATTTTTTACTTAGCAGCCTTTACCGCGAGAAGAAACTTGTACGCATTAAAAATGATTTCATCAGCAACATTACACACGAATTTAAGACGCCTCTCGCCACGGCTGGCTTAGCCATCGAAGCACTGCAAGATTTGGAAAACCTTAAAAAACTCCCGGATAGTGAAAAAGTTTTCAGGTACCTTGGCCATGCCAGACAGGAACTGGAGCAACTCGGTAGTTTAACTGAAAAAATTCTCAAACTGTCACTCTACGAAAGTGAAGATCAGGTGTTAAAAAAAGAAAAGTTTAACGTGGGACCCGTGATGAAAGAGGTGATTGCACATTATTTCATTAACGAGGAGAGCAATGTCCGTATTGACTTGGAGGAAGAGGGGCTTCCGGAGAACCTGTTGGCAGATGAAGAGCAATTCAGACATGCCCTTTCCAATGTGCTGGAAAATGCCGTTAAATACGGCACTAACCCTATTGAAATACACGTATCCACGTTTATGGAGGCAAACAAATGGTGGGTCATTGACATTCGCGATAATGGTCCGGGCATTCCCGAGGAAGCCCTTCCCTTGATCTTCGACAAATTCTTTCGAGTCAAAAACCAGGGAATAAAAGGTTATGGACTTGGTCTTCATTACGTTCAGCAGATTCTACATCTGCATCGGGGATGGTGTAAAGTGACTAACCTCTCTTCTGGATTATCTGTTCAATTAGCATGGCCTTATGAATAGTCGAATTTTATTGGTAGAAGATGAAGCTGCGTTGGCAGAAATCGTTAAAGAAGTTCTGGAAGGGAAAGGTCTGGAGATTTACCACGCCCACGACGTGGCCCATGCGCTGAGGCTCGTTTCCACAATGACTTTTGACCTGCTGATTTTGGACGTCATGCTTCCTGATGGGGACGGCTACCAATTGCTCCGACACATCCGCAGACAAGGGATTAACAGTCCCGCATTGTTCCTTACTTCCAAGTCCCTGCCCGCCGATGTGGTAGAAGGCTTTGAGAGCGGTGCAAATGATTACCTGAAAAAGCCTTTTGGCATGGAAGAATTGATTATCCGGATCAAGGCGCTTTTGGGCCTGCTCCATCAGTCCCCAACCTCCGAAAAAGAAAAAGCCATGGAGCTCTGTATTGGCGAATATATCTTTCATTATCCGCAGGGCTGGTTAATACGTCATGGGAGCAGTCGCAAATTAACTTTCCGCGAAGCGGAGATTCTCTGGTTTTTATGCGCCCGGAAATCGCACATCATTCCAAGAAAAGAAATGTTGATACGCTTTTGGGGCAATGATGATTATTTTTCAGGTCGCAGTCTTGATGTATTCATCACTAAATTACGAAAATACCTTCAGGCCGATCCCTCTATTTCTATCCTTAACTTCAGGGGTCAGGGATATAAACTCATTTATTAACCGGAAGGGTTCGAGCCCTCCTCTTAAATTTCTTTTTGTACCTTCGGGAACTTAAATCTCTATCATGTATTCTCCTGTCTCCGCAACCCACAGTCGTTCCTTTAATGCAGGACGGTGGATTCCCTTTTTGTTTGCTGGTCTGTTCTGGTTCAGCTCCTGTTCTTCAGAAAAAAGAGAGGCATCCGCTCCCCCTCCCAAAAAGACTGCAGAAGAATTACAGACAATGACGGAGAAGTCTCTTCAGCTGATATATGCTCATGGTGATAAAACGCTTCGCCTAGACAGTGCCTTACAATTGCTCAATGAGGTGATCCGGCAGGACTCACTGAAGAAGGTTGCCTATGATTTGAAGGTAACTGCGCAGGTTATGAACGAGCAACCCAGAGAAGCCATTGCGACACTGAATGAATGGATCGATGCTCACCCTAAGGAATATGACCTGGTACTCAAACGGGGGCTTTTCTACCACCGTCTTCAGGAACCTGAACGTGCGGTTAAAGATTTCATTGAGGTAAAAACAAAAATGGAAAAAGTGCCCTTACCTCACATCGATGCTTCGCTTTCAGAAGAACACAGGGGGCAAGTGATTAGTCGTGCCATGGTGTATTACCTGATTGGCGATGTTCCAAAAGCTTCAGAACTCCTGAATGCCCTTCATCACGCTTTTCCAAAAGATGAGAAAATTGCCAAGGCAGCCAGAGAACTTCCTTTTAAAGACCGGGAGCAACATATCTTTTCCATCGTTGGTTTCTAATCTGTTTTCTGTCCGGCCTTCAGAAGGCCTATGATAGTTTCTTCATTGGTGTTTTTAATTATTTTTCTTTGAAAAGAAGCGTTCCTGGTTCAATTGCCCTTTTTCCCATACACTAACGGAAGATGTATCTCCTGTTCGATCCTGAGTTCTTTCAAAAAGGTCTCATCGTGTGAAATTACAATGAGTGTTCCTTCATAGAGTAGCAGTGCGTCCCGCAGAATTTCCAAACTTTCCAGATCCAGGTTGTTAGTCGGTTCGTCCAACAGAATTAAATCCGGAGCCATTGGATCCAATGTCAGGCAACACCACCACAAACGCATCCGTTCACCTCCGCTCAAACATTTGCATTTTTTATCCCAACTTTCTTTAGGAAACAGGTAGCGATGAAGGCGTATTTTTACTTCGTGTTCCTGAAGTGACCCCTGATTAAATTGCTGCGCCTGCTCATAAACGCTCAATTCTTTCTGAAGCAACGTATAGTCCTGATCCATAAACACGGTTTTCATGGCTGCACTAAATAATGTGGCATTCCCCTCCTGCAAAATACGGAGGAAAGTGCTTTTACCTGTCCCATTGGCCCCACGAATGGCAATCCGCTCTCCACTTCTTATTTCGAAAGAAAGGTTTTCGCTCCATAAAACCTGTGCTCCATAGTAATGATTGAGTCCTTCGGAATGAAACAACACCTTTCCTATAGGCAAGTTTGAATCGCACAGCCGGAGTTTCATGTATTCCCTTTCAGGAAGCGAATCGCGTAGGCTCTTCAACTCGCCCGCAATGGAATCCACTTTCATACGATGCATTCCCTGCAGACGGGAAGTGCTTTGTTCTGCCCTGTTTTTTAACGTGTTCATCAAAATCCGGGACGTGCCGGCCTTTTCTTGTTTTTTCTTCCCTTTGGCATCCAGTTTTTGCTGCCTCTGTCTACTTTCCCTCTCTTTCTCGCGGGCTTGCCGCAAGGCCCGGTCCTGCTCATGAATCTGTTGGCGCAGCAATTTTTCTTCGGTCACTTTTTGTTCGCTATACCTTTGAAAGTTTCCTTCAAAACAACGAAGTCCCTGGCGGCTAAGTTCATATATTGGGCTCAAAAGGGATAGGAGTGTACGATCATGACTGGCCACCACCAGGGTCGCTTTCGTTTGTTGAAGCCATTGATAAAACTGCTCTCTGGAAGGTGCATCCAAGTGGTTGGTTGGCTCATCCAGCAGGATCAGGCCAGGTTGATGAAGGCTTATGCCGGCCAGAAAAACTTTGGTTTTCTGGCCTCCGCTCAAGGTCCCCATCAATCGTCCTAAGTTCACATTTTCGAGCCCCCATCGATTCAAGGCCTCCACACAACGTTCTTCGAGAGTCCAATCGTTATTTAACAGTAAAAAATGCGCTTCTGTTGCCTCTCCTGAAAGAATGGCTTCAGAGGCCTCTAACTGATCACTGATTCCAAGAACCTCTGCAACAGAAAAAGCATCATAATCACCAGTTAACTGAGGAACGACATATCCTTCTTCTGATCGAAGAATTTGTCCCGACAGCGGCGGTATTTGTCCGGCAATGAGCTGTAATAACGAGGTCTTACCCGTACCATTTCGACCAATAAGGGCTACTTTTTCGGATTTTCTGAGGTGTAGATGAAGTTGCTCAAATAGCCGCTCCCCGCCCGGAGGGGCATACGTGATCTCTTGTAAAATAAGCATGAAATTTCTTTTTAAATGAATAGAAAATGGCGTGAAACGCCTGGTTTGAATTCTGAAAAAGAAAGCTTATCTCACATGGTATTTTCAATGATTTTGTCAGGCAAATATACAAAATTTTAAAAAAAACCATTCTATCGCTGACCTTTTGAAAAGGGTATCAGGGGATCAATGCCCCTAACAGGGAGGCAAAAGAAGCAAAAACAGCCGGCTAAGGGAGGGTAAAGGAACGGATTCCCTATTTATGACAAACAAAACTGTGAAAAATTTGGAAATGTAGATTATTTTTAGTAACTTTTAGTTGGGATTAGCACGTTCCGTGCCTTACCTCATTCCACGTATTTTTTATTTTTTCGTTACTTTAAATTCCGTTCTTCTGTTCAATTGTCGCCCTTCGGGGTTGTCCTTCCCGTCTATTCCCTGATTAGGAGCGATCGGTCTGGTAAACCCATATCCCCTGCTGGTCATTCGTTGGGAAGAAATGCCTTTCCCAATTAAATAATCGACACAAGATTTCGCCCTGCGATCAGACAAATTCATATTGTAAGCAGCCGAACCGATGTTGTCCGTATGTGCGCTTAATTCAATTTCGATGTGTTCATTCACTGTCATCACCTGATACAAATGATCGAGGATCAACTTTGACTCTTCGGTTAGTTCATGACTATCGAATGCATACAATACATTCTCCAATACAATGGGTTTGTCTACCTCAAAAGCTTGTAAACACCATTGAGGATTCACTAAGGTATCTATATTCACAAGCTCATCATAACGGTAATGGAGCACTTTTGAAAAATAATTATCTTTTCCAGCGGTCAATTTAAGACCTCTGTTAGTGCGTGTACGGAAATGATAGACACCTTTGGCATCAGTCAGTGTTTCCTGCCTTCCGGAAGAATCTTCTAACACCACCAGTGCTCCTTCAAGAGGTTTCCATGTGTCACAATCTGTCAGCTGCCCCTTCACATGTAGATAGGTCCGTTCTACCAGCAACACTTCCAGGCAGCACACAGACGATCTGTCCGAACTAATGTAAACCTTATCGCCCTGACCGTCCAGGGGGGTATAATAGAGGTCATCTTTTGAAGAATTGAATGGATACCCCAGATTCACAGGCTCCTTCCATTGAGAAAAATCGCCTTCAGATTCAAAAAAGTCAAATCCCCCCATCCCTATCCTTCCTTTGGTGCTATACCGTAGTTTTTTGGTCAGGGAATGGTAAAAGGGTGCCTGATCATCTTCTTCCGTATTGATCGTTGCTCCAAGGTTGATTCCAACTCCAGGGGATCCATCCGGATTTAAACGGCAGTACCAAAGATCGTATTTTCCATATCCGCCTGGGCGGTCTGAGGAGTACAGGAGGAAACGGCCATCACTTGTGATAAACGGCTGCATGGAATTAAATCCGGCATAATTTACTTCTCCACCAAGCGGAGTGAAATCGGACCAGCCATCGACTGTCCTTGAGGCGGAATAAATACGGTAGTTTTTGCTACCCTCCCTGCTGCCCCACCGTGTTACATACATCCGCTGCCCGTTTGGATGAATGACAGCCGCCGCAGTTTCCACGCCTTTGGGATTTTCCATCAGCTTTTGAACTGTTCCACTTGACGAAAGAGGATTCCCATTCAATTGATAAATATGATGTAAATAAGGGGTTTCCTTACGCGTAACCTTTGTACGTTGAGCAGCATCGTGCAGGACTTCCATTTTTCCCTCCACATTTACCGGCCGGGAAGAGGTGAAATAAAACTGATCTCCCTGCACATAAGGAGCATAATTAGATCCTTTTTCATTTACCGGATTAGTTAATCTGCGAATAGTATACAAACGTGGATACCTCAGCTCATTTAAAGCAAAGTGACAGGATTGCAGTTCCATTTGTGCCTTAGAAACATATCCGTCATTCCTTTTATACTGCGCCACAAAAGCATTAAAAGCGACGACGGCCTCCGAAAATTTCTGATTTGCCCTTAAACAGGAGGCATACCAAAAGGCAGACAGTTCATAAGCCGGTTCCGGAAACTCACGGGCAATCGCATACCAATGTTCGGCATCCCGAAAATTGTGGTAAAGTCTCAGCGAAGTTGCCAATTGAAATACCAGATAGGCATAATCCTGCTTCTTTTCCTTTCCCTGTTGTTTCATTCTTGCCTCGAAACCATAAGGAACAACAAAACCGCTTACGCTATCCCCAGAAAGCTGCAATGCCTTTTTGTAGTATTCCGCCGCAGCGAAATATTCCTTATTCTGAAAATAAACATCAGCCACTCTTTTATAAGACGTCACTTGCTGGGTATATCCCACTGAAATTAGAAGGGACAGTAATAAAGATAAATACAGGGATTTCATGTCGGTAAGTTTAATGTTTTACAGCCTTGGGCAAAAAAAGTTGGGACCAATAATGCCCCTCCTGCTGGTAAAAGACACGGAGAGTTCCAAGCCCCCCTGACTTCGGGTTGCCGATTTCAATCCGGAAGTATTAAAATCATAACTCAGTCCGAAGGTCAGATTTTTGATATGCATGCCAAAAAAGGCAATCGCTGCATCATCTACCCGGTAATTTGCGCCAAACAGGAGATCCGTTTCGGCATTCAGCATGAGTTGCGCATACATTCCTCCAGCAAATTCCTGCGCATTTCCCTGCCGCATAAAAAGGGCATTAGGCGTCAAATCCATCCCTTCCGATGCCCGAATCCTTAGGCCTCCATGGGCGGCGTACCGGATTGGCATTCGAACATTATTTCCGAGAAATTTATCTGTTGGACGTGTAAGATGCGCGGCGCTTATTCCTGCAAAGAAATTCAGTGATTGATGGGGATTCCCATCGAAATACATCATTCCAAAATTGAAATCGGGGACGAGTGTATTGGAAGAAGCAAAATTCTCCCGAATGCCAAAACCGGGATCATAGCCGCTGCTGGGGTTGTACTGACTTCCAAATGTCATCTTGGAAGGGTCAAAGCTTTTGTTAAGAATTCCTGCCTGCATGCCAAAATTAATCATCTGCAGCCCTTCTCTTCCAAAGCGTATTCGATAGGCGGCAGAAGCCAGTACATTTAAATGATTGTAACTCACCTCTCCCGCGCGCTGATTCAGGACCATCCCGCCAAAAGACAGGTTTTTTACGGGAGCACGATCGAAAGAAGCGCCTGCTGTGAGGAAGGAATTGGAAATAGTGCCCCATTGTTGTTTAGCATTCAGTGCCACCCGGTATTCGCCATCCGTAACACCTGTTAGTGCGGGGTTGAGCCATAGAGGGTGCGCATAATATTGTGAAAAATGGGGGTCTACCTGCGCCTTCAAGGAGAGTAGCCCTGCCGTAAAGGCGGTTATCAGGGTGAGTATTCTTCTGATTTGAGTATTCATAACAAATTGCTTTTCAGTTTATAGGTAAATGATTCCTGCAAGAATAAAATTATCTTAATAAGGTGATCGTGCCCTTTTTCCTGGACGTACTGCCATCATTGAAGACCGCTTCCAACTGATAGACATATACTCCGTTTGGCTGCATAACACCCTTCCACTGACCGTCCCATCCATTTTGGACAGCCAGCGATTGATAAATAAATTGTCCCCACTGATTGTAAATGCGTAGCTTGATGCTCTTGATATTATTTCCATACACCAACAAAATATCATTCTGCCCATCCCCGTTTGGAGTAAAGGTATTAGGGACAAAAACCTCATTATTCAGCGGATTGTCAGTGCTTGCCGTTAAACTGCTGCCTGAGCCCGACTGACAGGCCTGTTGACCTGTGGCGCGTACACTTATCGTTACGGTCTGACCTGGATTCAATCCGGACATCGAATAGCTTGTAACGCCTGGCGCAAGTGCTGTCCAGGTGGTTCCTCCATTGAGTGAGACCTCATAACCACCTGCTCCAACCACCGTATTCCATCCAAAAGTGATGCTTGTTGAAGTGACATTCTGTACATTTATTACCGGAGCAGCGAGAACTGGCAGCACATTCACAGTCACCGAGGTGCGCGTAGTACTGGCACAGGTACCGCCGGCTGATGCCTCTACATAATACGTCGTAGTGGCCGTTAATGCAGGTGTGGTGAAAGTTAGCCCTTCAAAAATCGGGCTTCCTCCGGTAGCGGTAGCATACCAACGGTAAGTCAGCCCATTCACCGGATTATTTACCCCTAAACTGGCGGAACCACCGGCACATAATGGATTTGCCGCTCCTGCAATGGAAGTGGGAGCCACCGGCGTATTCATGATGGTGAGCGCAACAGCAACTCTGGTTGAATTTGTACACGATCCGGAACTCGCTTCCACGTAATAGGTGGTGCCGGCCGTTAATGCAGGCGAAGTAAACTGAGTACCCGTAAAGAGAGGTGTCCCCCCACTGGCACTGGAATACCACTTATAGGTTACTCCACTCTGTGCATTCGTGACACTCAGGGTAGCCGTGCTACCTGAACAGAGGGTTACTGAAGTAGAAGCCAGGGTGGGAACAGAAGGCTTAGCTGCTACTACCACCGTCACTTTTATCCGACCCGTTGCGTTTCCACACCCTGTAGGGCTACTGGCCACCACATAATAGTCCGTATTTGCGGTAAGTACTGTCGTTGTGAACCGCGATCCGGTAAAGAGCACAGTCCCCCCTGTAGGTGAACTATACCACTCATAAATAACGCCTGTCTGCACATTTTGAATAGCCAATGTAGTCGCATCGCCACTACATATACTTAATCCGGATGATTCAACGATGGGTGATTCTGGGGAGGAATTGACCGTAACCGTAACCACTTTCGCCCCCGAAGCAGTGTTCTGACATTTATTGGTTCCGCTGACTGTGACATAATAAGTGGTTGTCACAGGTAAACTGGAACTATTAAAAACACTTCCTGTAAAGGCAACATTGGTTAAAGCGGCATCTGTATACCAGGTAAATACCGGATTGTTAACGGTAGTTGTACTAGCGGTAAGTCTGGCTGAATTGCCTGCACAATAGCTTGTTTGCAGACCGTCAATCGTGATATCCGAAGCGATAGCGGATGGGCTGACATTTAAAGTCACAGCTACCGCCGACCCAGGGGCATTTTCACAATACCCCACTCCTTTTACTGTAACGTAGTAAGTGGTAGTGGTCGTCAGGACAGGAGTGGTAAATTGGTTGCCGGTAAAGACCGCATTTGTAAGTGCGGCATCGCTATACCATGTAAACTCTGGATTACTCACCGTGGTACTACTGGCACTGAGGTTTGCAGTAGTTCCTGCACAAAATACGGTTGTATTTCCTGTAATAGTTAGATCCGTATTGCTCGAAGTGGGCTGTATAGTGAGACTGATTCTGGTACGCGACACCGTACCGGAACAAGCTCCTGCACTCACTGCCTCCACATAATAATTAGAAGTTCCTATAGGCAAATTTGCAGGCGTCGAATAACTGGAGGTATTGGATGCGATTAAATTTCCTCCCGTGAGTGCGTCATACCAATTATAACGAATACCGTTTACAGCATTTACCCTTAAAGTAACACTTGTATTCACACAGGTAGTGACTGGGTTGGTACTTGCCGGAACAGGGGCTTCCGGGGCACTCAAAATCGTCACCGTCACTTTCGTTTTGAGGCTCTCACACCCATTTCTGGTCGCTGTCACATAATACTCATGCGTACCAGCCGTTAAGGCAACATCCGTTTGGAGGGTCGAACCGTCTTTCCCATTGAGATAAGTGGTTCCTTTATACCATTTATATACCGTTCCTCCCAGCGGATTTTTTACAGACAGGCTAAGGACATTTCCTGTACAGGCCGTTAAAGCAGCACTTTGTACTTCGGACGATGCCACCACGCGCTGAGCATAGTTAAAATCAATAGCAGTTAACACGGAGGCTAAACCGGATCTCAGACGTAACTCTACCCCGTCAAACAGTTGTGCCGGAACAAAAGAGAACACAGCCCCGCTATTATCACTAAGTAATTCCACATGAACTAAGGCATTACCTGCCGTAATCATATCGTTGTTACTGACCGTTCCACGATAGGTGGTCAGTTCAATGGAAGGAAGTACTGCCACAGAAAGCAATTTCCCTGGGGAGGTAACCCTTAAACGAACGGTATCTCCGATCACTGACATAGAGGGAAAAGCCACATGTTGATAGACAGAAGCACCAAGTACGCCTACCGGCATCACGAGGGAGGAAGCGGTTCGGGCATCGTTATCAACTGCCAATGCCGCATTGAACACACCGCTTACAGCAATTCCATCTACGCCTTGTCGACGGGCAATGGTAGCTCCCTCACAAGGCACACCGGCTGAGCTTCCTGCAGGTAAAACCGTGACTACTACCGCCGCACGACCAGATGCCGGACATCCTCCAGGAACGGTGGCGGTCACATAGAAGGTCACGGTGATTGAAGATGTCCCAGTATTTACCAATGGTGATGAGATGAACTGAGAGCCAGTGGCTATACTGGAGCCCGAAGAAGGCGAATCATACCACTGGAATACCGCTCCGGAAGAACCTGAGCTCGCAGTCAGCACTGCAGGCGATCCCGAACTAATGGTTACAGCAGAGGGAGTCACGACGGGTAAGTCCAGTGTTCCCACATTGACTGTAGCTATCGCACGGGTAGAAGCCACTCCACACGAATTCACAGCTTCTACCTTATAACTTACAGTTCCGGAGACCCCCACAATGGAGAAAGTAGGCCCATCTTTTCCTGCCTGATAAACATCCGATGCATTGTACCATTTATAGGTCAATCCACTCACAGGGTTACTTACAGACAATAACACATCTGCCCCGGCGCAGGTACTGATCGTTGGAGATACCAGCACTGGGGTAGCAGGGGCTGGAGTCACCGTTACTGTAGCTGAAACCCTTGCACTTGCACATCCAGCAGCCGTATGTCCTTCTACAAAAAACCTGCTATCGGCATTTAAGACAGGGGTTACAAAGGAAACTCCGTCTTTTCCCGTTTGATAAACTCTCGCAGAGTTATACCATTTATACACCATTCCCGGTCTGGGATTCTGCACTGTTAAGGTAGCTGTGGCACCTGCACAAATAGTAACGGCAGAAGAAGTCAGCCGGGGAGCTGCTACCAGTCGTTGCGCATAGTTGACATCCACCGAGCTAAGAGCCCCAGCAATCCCTGAGTTTAACCGGACTTCTACATAATTAAACGGATTGGCAGGAACGAATGAGATAAGTGCTTCGGAATCTCCACTCAATAGTTCCAAACGGATCAGTGCATCATTCAGGGAAAGACCGTCATTGTTGGCGGTAGCCCCATTGTATGTACTGACACGGATACTAGATAACAAGCCGGCGGAAAGAATTTTCCCCGGAGCGCTCAGCAGTAAGCGGACGGTATCACCTACCGCCGATAACGTCCCAAAGCCGAGACGCTGATAAACCGAGGCGTTCAGTGCGCCGATTCCCAATATTAAAGAGGAACCGGTACGCGTATCATTATCAATAGCCAGTCCAGGGTTAAATACTCCTGATAATAAGGCAATGCCATTTACTACCCCGTTTACCTCCGTTGTGGCTGCTTCACAAGGAACAGGACTAGGACTTCCCGGCCCACTCACCACAATCGTTACCTGAACTCTTGAAACCGCAGTACACCCTGTTGCAGTAGATTTGGCTTCCAGATAATAGGTGGTCGTCGAGGAAAGTGGAGGTGTTACAAAGACTGCTCCTGTGGCAACTCGAGTGGTGGAAATTTCGGAAGTATACCAGTTAAATTCATTATTCATTTCAGAAGAAGTAGCGGTCAGGGTGCTCGACTGACCCGCCTGGATGTTACTTGCCGATACGTGCACCTGAGGTAATACAGGACGGGCATTCACCGTGACGGATACCGATGTACGGGAGGGACTCAAACACGTTCCTTGCACAGCCTGCACATAATAAGTTGTAGAAGAATTCAACGCGGGGGTAGTGAAAACAGGGCCCGTAAAGACAGGGGTGGTCGCCGATAAACTGCTATACCAGTGGTAACTGATACTTCCTATGGGTGAGGTTACCGCGAGAGTGGCAGAAGAACCGGCACACACTGGAGACACTGCCGTCACCACCGGATTGGCAGGAACGGAGCTGACATTCACATTTACCGGAACGCGTTCTGTATTGGCACAACCTGCCCTGCTCACCTCGATGTAATAGGTGGTCGCGGTGCTCAATGTTGGGGTGGTATAGGTATTTCCACTCGCCAGTGCAGTGCCTCCGGTCGCAGAATTGAACCATCTTAGGCTGGTGCCTCCGTTGGGAGTAGCCTGTATTGTTGCCGTATTTCCCGAACAAACCGTTAACCCCGCCATCGCAATCGTGGGCTTTGGATAAACAATTTCAGCACCATAAATACTCAAACTGGTTAGCACTGAAGCCAATCCCCCAAAACGAACTTCTATCCCGTCAAATACACCATTGGCAGGCACAGTGACACTAAACCTGCTTCCTCCCAATAATCGGAGATTCACCAGACTGGAATTAACCCCATACGTACCAACGACATTCGTGCCATTCATTACCCGAAGTGAGATTCCACTTAACACTCCCAAATCAGCTAATCCTACAGGCACCTCCAGTTGGATCCGAATACTGTCCGTAGTGATACCTGCGTTCGCAAAAATTAACCGCTGATACCCTGTGGCCACCACTCCTGCGGCCAAGTTGATCTTGGTAAAGTTTCCAGGATTGGCATCGGTTGAATTTCCAGCACCTTCCACCCCACATAATAGACATAGAATTCCATCAATGCCACTCTGTTGACGGACTGCAGCATTGCAGTTCACCCCACTCCCCCCATTCAGCACAGTAACCAAAACCGCAACCCTTGCGCTGGCACACCCAGAAGCATTGACACTTTCTACATAATAGGTGGTTGTTGCATTCAACGTTGGTGTCGTATAGGTATTGGATTCGCTTAAAGCGTTTCCTCCGGAGGCAGCCGCAAACCATCGAATGGTATTGCCTGCAGTCGTTTCAGCAGAAAGAACAGCGGATTCACCCGTATTAATTGATACACTATTGGTAGTTACCTGAGGAATGGCCGGTGCAGAAGTCACCACTACATTTGCCGCAACTCGATTGCTGATACAAGACCCCAATACCGACTCCACGTAATAGGTCTTATTGGCAGACAATGAAGGAGTCACAAAGGTATCACCGGTATAAACAGGGCTACCTCCGGAAGAAACCTCATACCAGCGGTATGAGTGCCCAGAGGTTACATTATTTACTTTGAGGGTCGCAGACGTACCCGTACAAACCGAAACAGTGCTGTTCAGCGTGGGTGCTACCTGATTGCTAACAGAAATTATGATCTCTTTTCTTGCAGAAGTATTGGTACATTCTGAACGACTGGCTTCTACGTATATACGGTTAATTCCTGAAGTTAAACCGGGTGTATAACTGGTGCCTGTAGCAACAGCGCTTCCACCGCTGCTCTGCGTATACCATCGATAAGTAGCGCTTGCCTGAGGATTACTTATTGTTAACGCTGCTGTCTGACCTGAGCAAAGGCTTGCCGTTTGCCCGACGGTTCCATTGATGGCCACGGTGGTCGGAATAATGCGTTTTACTTCATGCAGATTCAATGCGGCAAGAACATTTAACAAGCCTCCTAGACGCACCTGAACACGATCAAATACAGCGTTTGGCGCAAAGGTAATGAGTGCTCGATTCCCTCCGCCGGACAACAACCGAACCCTTAATAACGATCCCGTTCCTGTAAGTGTTCCATTGCTACTCTCTCCATTAAAGGTTTCTACGGCAATGGAGTTTAACAGGTTCGCCTCCACCAATGCTGCAGGGGTAGATACAAGAATACTGACGGAATCGCCAGGAAGAGACGGACCCATAAAGACGATCATTTGCTGGGCAAAAGCAGCCAGCGCTACCGCCGCATTCAAAGTAGAATAAGTCTCCTCGTCCTGATCGATGGCTTGTCTTGGTTGAATTACCCCCCCTAAAGCGGCAATATTTCCTTCGATTCCATGCAATTCATCGACCGGCGAATCACAGGGCATCGTAGTGGCATTTTTTAGAAAGTAGGCCGCATAAACTTGTATATTGGCCGACACGGACAGCAACCCTGCGTCTACCGTTACTCTTAAACGATCGTAGGCACTCCCCGGTGCAGGAACAAATATTTCGGCCTGGTTACCTGCGGCGAGTAGTTTTAAAATCGCTGAACTTGCACTGACCACTGTTCCTACAGGTGTGTTATTATTAAAAGCCTGCACCTTGATTGCACCTAAAGCAGATACGTTGAGGATCCCTCCCGTTCCTAATTTTACCACCGCTCCGGTACCGGCACCCGGTAAATCCGCAGCTGGAAAAATCAATTCCTGATTCTGCTTGCCTCCCAGCACACTCAATCCAACGGATATTGTGGAGGCAGAATTTAAAAAATCTCCGGACACATCGACAGCATTTCCGGCATTTTCAGTATTACAGGCGACGCATACGCCCTCGGTTATACTCCTTTGAGAAGTGGCATACACGCGCTGTTTGGCCTGTTGAGCATACAATTTAACCTGAATCAGCGTTATTAGTAATGAAATTACAACAAACACTGAAACTACTCTTTTTACTGGGGCGAAGGGGGTAAAGGTGCATTTCATAGAGGATAGATGATTGATTTACACTTTAACTAATACTTAACATGCAATTTTAACAATTGAAAAGGCGCAATGGCGCATTCGATTTGTTCATTTACAACCACCTCTTTTACAGACACTTTACCTCCCATGTTCATTTTCAGGTATAAACCGCAAAAAGAACCAAAACACAGAAACAATTAACTATCAATCAGATAGTTGCCTGTTCATTTTCTATTCATTTCATTCTTTACTACAGTTAACCCTTATTTACTGTTATTTTCAAATGAGTTATATTTGTTATAGGAAACTCTATTCTTTACGCTCAATCTTATTTTTTTATGGAGGATATCTTTAACTTAAATGAGTTAAAAAATCAGTTACTGATCCGTACGGGGATTCGGACGGCAACTCCTTCGGATTGCAAAAGAATTTCTATTGAGATAAGAAAATGTCTAAATAAGACTGTGAGTGAAACGACAATTAAAAGACTATTTGGTTTTGCAGTAGCTCATCACAAGTTTTCCAGGTTTACCCTCACCACCTTAATGGAGTATGTAGAGCAAAACCTTCCAAACACTCCCAGCAGAGAGCAACTATACGACCTGTCTTCTCCCCATGAGTATCCTTTTTCAAGCGTGGTTTTTCAGGCCCGGAGGATCAGTGAATCCACGTTTCAGGGAATCAAACACCGTACAGGAGTTCCTTTCGAGATGACCATTGAAAGAAAGTTCGCATTGGAAGATTTTGATTCCTTTTACCAGAGTGACTATTCGTTCACCTGCCTCATATCTCAACCAGGCTACGGAAGAACAATCTTATTAGCACACTTGGCAGACAAATACTTTTTAAGCCCAGCGTCCCCTTATTGTCACTCCATGTTGTTGTTTTTGAACGCTCCCACGCTCTTTACCCACGACTCCAACGCATTCAACCTGGAAGAACAATTAAAAGAGCGGTTAGGCATAAAGACCTCATATGGGCTGATTCCTTATATTGAAAATCAATTAAAAGACAAAAACCAAAAATTAATCATTTTTTTGGATGGGTTTTCCGAACTCTTATTGAAGCAGGATTTAAAACGAATATTATTTGAGAACATCATCAATTTAATCTCGGCCATTGGCGACAGTAGCCGCGTGAAACTGGTGATGAGTATGCGTTGCACCAGCTGGCGTAGATTTTATGAGTATATACGGCGGTCTGCTCATTTAAAATCCAAATGGTATACAGGCGCCTGTTTCTCTCCCGAAGAGGGGGTAAATATCCCTCCGTTTACAGAAAGGGAAGTGGAACAGGTATTAACTAACATTCACCAACCCGGCACTCCCCGCATTCATTCCAAATTAAAAAACCAACTGAGGTACCCATACCACATGCAATTGTATTATCAATTGATAACGGAATCTCCAGATTTTAACTCGAACGCGTATATTTCCTTCTATGAATTGACAACCAATTACATTCAGGAGAGGATATATCAATCGAATTATTATACAGAGAAAATTCTTTTTCTTAAGAAATTAGTTCAACTCACAGATTTTGCGAAAGCCGGCACTTTCGTTCCGAAAGATTTGTTGATTAATGAGCTGGCAGCTTTTAAAAATGCCTATGCACAATTGATATCGGATGGGATTTTAGTCGAAGAGAGAATTCTTCAAAATGCACATCCGAGAGAATATGTCCGGTTTGCCCAGCAACATATCTTCGAATATTTTCTATTTATTGAACTGTTAGAAGCGCAGCAACTGGTGCTTAGTACCCACTTTTTTAGAAAGATCAAGGAGGAATATAGTCAAAGTAAAATTTACTTACCTCTGTTAAAATGGGCCGTTCGTTTTATGATCCGGGCAGATGACCTTAGCTGCTGGAGTTTCCTCCTGGACGGATGCTCCACAAATCTCTTGCGAAACAAAGTGATTCTTTTCACCGCGGAGAATATCCGACACCGGAATTCATCCAGAATTGAAATTCTTCACCTAAATCAGGAAAAAGAATTTCATCAAAGAGCCATCACACAGATGTTGAACATGGATTTTTTAGATTCTTACTACCGCAAATCGCTGGAAGTCCTACTAGACATTTGCCCCCATCCGGAAGATAAACTTATTTATCTTTGTTTACTTCTCATTGGAGACGTCCTTACCTTCAATAAGACCGGTGTTAAACAGCGGTTAGATCAACTTCGAGTGCTTCCCTCAGAAGAACAAGCATGGCTCATTCAGCCAGTTGCTTTTGCCTCCCTCCTTTATGACAAACTGTCGGGAGTGAAGACAGATTCTTCTGCTTTAATTGCGCAATTAGGAGATTTCAAACGTAACCCTGTTCTTTTTGAAGTAAAAACTTCCGCAATTACGCTACAGGAATATTTAAGCTATATTCAGTTATGCCTGATTAACCAATTTATCGGAAGCGCGCTTGAACAGATCAAGATCTTTAGGTCTCTTCTTCAGCTTCGGCCCAAAATCATCTATCAACGTAATTTCGCTTCTGTCTACCTTCTTCAAACGTTAGCCACCTCATGCATCACTACCTCGCCTGGAAAAAAAACTACCCAGATGACCCGTATTCTTCAAAACATATTTTCTACTGAAGAACATCCTTTATTCACTTATTATGGGAAGGCACTCTCGAAAGTATTGCAGTCCGAACAATTTCAGACCGAAGAACAATACGCACTTGCCCTGCAATATGCAACTGAGGCACTGGAGCTGTTCCAGCAAAATGAGTTGAGAATGAATAGCCTGCTCACTTATAATTTACTCATCAGAATTGCTTTGAAAATGCGTGATTTCGAAAAAGTAAATGAATATAAATACGCACGTTTCAGTTTACTGGAGGAATCCTCCGTCCCTCAACAGTTATTTCCAACAGAAGAAGGACATTAAGAATTTTTCAATGAAGGCGTATCCGTTGCCACCGGATAAACAGGATCTTCCAGTACATTTACATCAATCACTGCATGGGCTTGTTGAAGAAGTTTCCTGCAATCAGGACTTAAGTATTTCAAGTGCAATTTTTTCCCCGCCTGTCGATATTTTCCGGTGAGCTTATTTAACGCTTCGATACCGCTCATATCGGCGACCCTGCTGTCTCGGAAGTTAATGATCACCTCTTCGGGATCCTGATCGACCTCAAATTTATCAAGAAAAGTACGCACAGATCCAAAGAAAAGAGGGCCATAAATCTCGTAATGTTTTATCCCATTTTCATCCAGGTATTTGCGAGCCCGAATTCGTTTTGCGCTCTCCCAGGCAAATACCAATGCAGCAATGATTACTCCGATCAGCACCGCCAAAGCCAGATTATGTAACCAGATGGTGATCAGGGCTACCAACATCCCGACAAAAACATCCTGCTTTGGCATCTTATTGATGATCCGAAAGCTTGCCCATTCGAACGTGCCAATAGCCACCATGATCATTACCCCTGTCAATGCTGCCATCGGCACCTGTTCAATGAGAGGCGCACCCCATAAAATAATGACGAGGATTGTCAGAGAGGCAATGATTCCAGACAAACGGGCCCGGGCACCTGCAGCCAGATTTACCAGCGTTTGTGCAATCATAGGACATCCTCCCATTCCTGAAAAAAAACCATTTGTCATATTTGCTACTCCCTGTGCCACACATTCTTTATTTCCATTTCCCTTGGTTCCAGTCATTTCATCCACCAGATTTAAGGTTAACAATCCTTCAGTAAGTCCCACCCCTGCCATCACCAGGGCATAAGGAAAAATAATTTGTAGTGTTTCTAAATTTAGCGGTACCTGAGGAAGATGAAAAGGGGGAAAGCCACCACTTACCGAAGCAATGTCTTTTACCGTTTTTGTTTCTAAATTCAATCCAGCAACCAGCATGAAAACCAGTGCAATGGCCACCAATGAAGGCGGTAATGCCTTTGAAATTTTTGGGAAATAACGGACAATGATCATCGTAAGCAACACCAAAGCAATCATACTATATAATGCCGGGCCGCTTAACCAAACACTTTCTCCCCCTATCACCGTTTTAAATTGTTCGAGCTGAGCCATAAAAATAATGACTGCCAGACCATTCACAAAGCCATACATCACAGGCTGGGGAACTAACCTGATAAATTTAGCCAACTTAAAAAGTCCTATCACAACCTGGAGCCCACCCGCCAGCGCGACAGCTGCGAGCAGGTATTCTATCCCATGTGACTTCATTAAGGCAATCAACACCACGACTGTCGCTCCGGCGCCTCCGGAGATCAGCCCCGGACGCCCACCAAATACCGCAGTGATCAATCCCATTATGAAAGCAGCATACAGTCCTGTTAAAGGAGGTAAACCCGCAACAATGGCGAAAGATAAAGACTCCGGCATCATGGTCATGGCAACCGTTAATCCCGCCAGAATTTCATTCTTGTAATCGATCTTCTGACTAACGTTAAACAACCGCAGTGAAGGAATAGGCATAAAAATAAACATCTGAGACAGCCGCCAGTTTTCCATCGGGTTCTGTCATTCTTTTCACAAAGAAAGGGTATTTACCCGGAGTCTGCAAAAGTATGCAGCAGCAGAAATCAGATTCCAACTCCTGTCCTACCTGAAAAGAAACCAGCAAAGTTGAGCTAAGAATGGTTTCACTTAATGTATGTACTAGCTCCCATTAAAAAGAAACCTTTCTGGAGCATCAGGGTTATATACCTAAAAGAGACGGAGAGAAATTGATCTAAATATACAAGATTGAATAAGATTTTTGCCGATTCAGGCTTTACATGAAAGGTAATCAGATGACACTTTATAGAATAATTTACGGGCTTATAGTAGTTGGCTTCCTATTACAGGCATGTAACAAGAGGGGTGCTCCGAATGAAGAAACAGCTCCAATGACAGGGAATCCTGTAGAGTCCAATCCTCCAAATACAAATTACAAACCTGCATTTACCGGTCAGACACGGGTGGGCGGTGTCCATACAAAGAACGCTATTCAGACGCGTATTGTTACTTCCGCATTGAGCAGCCCCTGGGGGATCGCCGCCCTTCCGGATGGGCGCCTATTAGTGACAGAGAAGGCTGGAAGAATGCGCATTGTCACCACCAATGGAACAGTAGGGAATGCCCTAACAGGCATTCCATCAGTAAACAATGCAGGGCAAGGAGGCTTATTAGGGGTATGCATAGATCCTTCTTTTGTCGCCAACCAGATGTTGTACTGGGTATTTTCAGAGAATGTCACACGGGGAACGATTACATCCGTAGCTAAAGGGCGATTAGCTGAAAATGAAAGTCGTGTTGAAGGAGCAACGGTTATTTATCGATCAAACAACCCTCATAGCGGCAGTTTACATTATGGCAGTCGGATCATCTTCGATCAAGAGGGCCAGCTCCTAGTGAGTATTGGTGAGCGTTCTGATCTGGCTAAGCGTCTACGCGCACAGCTGGTGAATAGTAGTCTGGGAAAAGTCATTCGGATCAACACGAATGGCCAGCCAGCCTCAAGCAACCCTCCTTTTCTGCAGGTAGGAGCTCTACCTGAACTTTTCACTATGGGGCATCGCAATCCCCAGGGCCTGGCCATGCATCCTGTCAGTAAAGAAATATGGTTAAGCGAACACGGACCCCGCGGAGGTGACGAAGTGAATTTACTTCGGGCAGGAGCCAATTATGGATGGCCCACCATTACTTATGGAATTGAATATAGCGGGCAGACCATTGGCCTGGGGCTGCAACAGCAAGACGGTCTGGAACAACCAGTCTATTATTGGGTCCGGTGGTCTCTCCAAGTGGGATGTCATTTTACGCGGGTAATCGGATACCCGAATGGCAATACAATCTCTTTGTAACCTCTTTGAGTGCGAAACACCTTATTCGCCTTGTTATCCAAAACAATAAAGTGATTGGAGAAGAAAGGTTACTCTCTTCCGAAAACCAGCGTTTCAGGGACATTGTACAGGGAACCGACGGGGCTTTATACACGATCACTGATGAGGGAAGAATGTACCGATTAGACCGCCAATAAAACAGTTACAAATCAGCCAGTTGCACCACAAAACCACTTCCAAACGGCATATAATTCGCCATTTCAACACCCCTTGATTTCATGTATAATCAAGGATAATTTCTGTTTTACGGTTTCCCGTAAAGAAACCAGATAGGGCTGCTATACTTTTGAGGAGTAAACCAAAACAACTCTAAAAAAGTATCCACTATGCAAGCGCTAAATAGGAGAATCGTAGGATTGATCAGTTCATTGATCTTACTTATTTCATGCAATACTACTGGCTATGATCCATTTCAGAAAGCAGGTGTCAATCTTTACGACCAGCAGCTGGGCGAACGTATACAGGCCTATCATTTAAAAGACGGGGAGGGTCAAATAGCGGGCACCAGTGGCCCAGCACTATATATTGACTTTTCATCAGGTATAAACAATGCCTTTAATGACCCGACAATCAAGAATCTGATGGCAGATTGTTTCAATACCATTTTGTCACAGGAGTTTGAAGTGTACAAGCTTGGTAATCGTCAAATTACACCATTAAATATTGCTAACACAACTCAATTAGGGCAGCAGATAGCCAATCCGGCAGAATATCAGGATATATGGGCCCCCATTCAAGATGCAGTGGATAGTATCGTAAATGGTGAGAAGGATGCGCTTCTTATTACCGATTTTGAAGAATGGCAGGACCATCACGAAATAACGACCACAGCCTACCTAAAAAAACCATTTAAGAAGTGGCTTGAAAAAGGAAATTCGATTCATTTCTTTATCAAGGAATATCAGGAAGGAAGCCGTTTCAAGTATCTCTATTTTACCATTTTCAGTTATGGAAAAGCAGATGCATCAGGGTTTCTCTCCAAATTGGCACCTAAATTAATGCCTTTCACTACCAGATTCGATTTATCCGTTAATCCATATACATTGGCAACTACTTACCCTTCCCCACAGGCGGGAGGTGTTTTTTACGAAACAGTCGCAAATTCCAAAGAAGCTAAAAACATCCTTGATTTAAAGGGAAACTACTTAAATGGACAACCTCATGGACATTCATTCGAATTTTACCCCTTTGGGATCGATTGGGAGACCATCAACAAATTGAGAGAGACGTATCAGTTACAAAACGATTTCAACGATTTTTTTCGACGGTTGTTTATAGACCTTAGTAATGAAGACAGCTATCTCCTTGACCATTTTGGAGTGAGTGTCTCGGATGTCACCTCAGACTTTGAGCATTTTTCGAGATCGGAAGAGGCTATAAAGCGCAAACCGAAGTTTACACAAGACAGCAATGGAAATTCCCAATTTGATCCAAATGAGAAAGACCCTATAGTCCTCGAATATTACGATCCAGCGACAGGAAAGTTAAAAGAGTCATACCGCTATCGTTCCGAACCGACAACTCCATTGAATGATGTATTTACCCTGAATACCGTCCTTTTTGCGAACACAAAAAAGGCCAACCATCATCAAGTGGAATTGGCTGTATCCTTCGACCCAAAATTTAGTTTGAAGCATATTCCTGATCCCAACGCCCTAATAAAGGTAGATATCATCTTAACGAACAGTATACCCAATATCTCCGGGGCTAAAATCTCCAAATTTCAGTGGATCAACGCCCAGGGAAAGGAAAATATCGCTTTGTCTGAATCCATCAAAAATACGCTATTAGAGTTAAAACCTTCTCGGAAGGTGATTTACTCCTATTATATCAAAACACAGCAATAAAATCACCAAATAAAATTAAATATGGAATCATCTACAACCGCTTACATTGTGACCATCTCGACAGCTCTGTTATTTCTGCTGTTGGCTGCGCTGATTGCTCAGATTATAAAATTCGAGGGGGGGAGTCACCCAAAGGATCCTCAGAAGCGTAAATTGTCCTTTTGGTTTCTTGCCATCTTTCATCCCTTTGTAGGTTTCTCATTGGGATACTTTGTCTTTATGTCGGCCGATTTTAACGTGATGGTAAGGGACAACTATATCAAGGCGCTAAGTATAGGTACTGTTCTTGGTTTTTTCGCCTATCTCCTATTAGGCTTTGCCTTAAGCAGAACATTCGCGAACGGGAAAATTGGTAATTGGTTTTAATACTCATGGATAAATTATTTGTAATCGCCATTGGTGGCACAGGGATGCGCTGCCTGGAATCATTTACCCATCTATGTGCCATTGGTCTATTTGACAATAAAGAAATCGAGGTTTTAACCTTAGATACTGATCAGAATAATGGGAACAAAGGAAGAGTAGAAGAGTTAATCGCCATTTATAATCGGGTGAAGACCTCAGGGACAACTGTGGGTGGAACCCCTAATACGAATACGTTTTTTTCAGCAAAATTAAATTTACATCGATTCTGGACAAATTATGCAGGTCCTGGAAGAGAAAACTATAAAAACATCACCAAACTGCATACGGGGAGCCCTGATCAGCAAAAAGCGAATAAGCTGATTTCTGATTTATTTCTTACTGAGGATTCGGTTCAGGAATTTGCTTTAGAACATGGATATCGTGCGCAAACACATCTGGGCTCTTTACTCATGTATCACGGAATGATTGAAGCTGCCCGAAACATAATGAAAGGGTCTGCCGTACAATGGCAGGAAAGAGAATTAGATACATTCATGGGCAAGCTTTCGGCTGCCGGTGCTGACGCACGTGTGTTTATTTTTGGTTCTATATTTGGGGGTACGGGGGCTTCCTCCATTCCCATAATGCCTAAGGCTTTCCAGGATTTTGTAAAAATCCGTTCGGGTGGAAATTCGAGCATTGATTTTTCCAGAGCAAAGTTTGGGTCAACTTTGTTAACGGAGTACTTTACTTTTAGCAAACCCAGCGATCAGCAAAAAGCCCGTAAAAGTGATCGCATCATTGCTGATTCTTCTTTCTTCCCTTTAAATAGTCAGGCTGCTCTCCAGTTTTATCAAAGCGATCCCACGGTCCAAAAATGTTACAAGTTATTGTATCATATTGGCTGGCCCATCGAAAGTAAAAAGATCGACACGAACAATACATCCAATCAAACCGTTACTGGCGGAACGGAACAAAAAAACGCATGTCATATCACAGAACTTTTATGCGCTTGCGCTGCTTACGATTTTTTCACACGACAGGACGGCTTTAGTAGCACGAAGGCTGAATATCTGTATAAAGCGGTGGAGTTTCAAAACAACGCATTCAATTTTTCATTTAATGACTTTGTCGGCAATCAACACAAATCAGGTGAACTGTTCATTAATAAATTGGGTGGTTTTTTCTCTCTCTCGCACATTTCCCTCACTAAAAACGGAGGGGCTTTTGGAGAGGCGGGCATCAAAGGTTTCATTAAACAATGTGAAAATCAAAAATTGATGCAATACAGCACCATCACCGATGAAGAGTGCAAAGACATTAACGAATACTTTAAATTATTTGCCTATCATTTTAAAGGCACGCAATTCCATCCGGGATGGTTGTATCAGATACGGGCTTCCATTGCTCCTGGAGCATTCCTCTTTAACAGTAAAGCATTTCCGGAGACTTTATCCGAGCTCAAAAACCTCGATGTGGGAAGTATATTCTTAGACGAAAAACACCATTGGTCGAAAGGGGGCTTTTTCGGCGACAGGTATGGAACGTTTGTGGAAAAGCTTTTAAATACAGGGCCTAAAGAGGAACAAAAGGTAAACACCACCAAAGAGAAGTTTCTCGCACATCTTTTTAATGCCATCACTATCTCACAGAATTTCGATATAAACTAAAGACACATGTCAATCAAAGCATTAGCAATCAGGGTTCATCCTAAAACAGAACCAAATGGGGTTCAATTTGTGTGGGACAAAATTCCGGCACTGGAAGTCTTTACTAAGCATATTTTAATTCCTGACATCGCTGTTGAGCAGGACGGGACCTCCACCGTAAATATTGGCACCATAGTATCAGGGATCCCATCGGTATTCGCAAGAGCAACTTTATTTAAATCAGCCCTCGACAATGTTTTGGATAAAGAAGCGGAAGCGGCTGGTTTAATGTTGTTTTATAAATCCCTCATCAGTGAATGGAAGGGTTTCATCAGTTGCATTGCTTTAAATTATAAAGACATAACTGTTCACCGCATTCCCCTCGCCTATTCGGATGGTGAGTCTATATTAACAACAAGTAACATCTATGAGCCGTTAGGTGCATTTGGCAATATGCTTTTTGACCGAAGATCCTTATGGTGTGATCAGTCACTGGCGAACAATGCCGATAAAATTCCTTTTATAGATGTGATTTCTTTTAAAGGAGATGTGATCGGCGGAACCTCCCCGGATAGTTTTTTATTCACTTCTGTTGCTTACCAGATTAAGCAAAAACTTCCTTATATAAATATTCAGAATGGCAGATTCATAGATCCGTTACATTCCGAATTAAGTGCTCAGGAATTGTGCTCCCTATATGGTTATGTGAAGCATATCCTCCATCATATCGAAACATTCAGATTAAACTATTCAGGATTACCCGAATACATTCAACCAAGCTATGGAAACATTTCTGCCTGCCTTCACGCTTGGTTGCTTGACATGACTGTTTATCAGCAAAAAAAAGGGTACCCAGCATTGAAGGAGCAGGCCACTCCTGAGACAGGTTCATTATTTCATTACCCTTTTAGTTTATTATTCAACTATTCCACCGAATTACATGGGTCAGAGGGCATCATTTATGATCACCAAAAGCAGGGGAGCATTCTTTTCGACCCTAAAGATCTTCTCCTTCCTGATACTGTCGAGATTGCTCAGGTTGATTTTGGTAAAGAGGGGCTTGAAACGAAAGATTACCTGAATGCCAGACCATTACTCCTATTAGCTGCCGAAACAAAAGGACAGCCGCGGCATTACGCTTATTTCACTTTACCCCTTACTCCCCTAGCGTTAAACGTATTCGGAGCCAATTTAGATGCTTTATTGGGAATTGGGGGGCCATCGAATGTAAAATCCAGGATAACTGCCGTATACGATCCAGGTGACAAAAATGGGGAACGGTTAACCGTAAATTTGACCTTGTATACAGAAACAGGGAATAAAATTGTGAAAGAGGTGGTTTACAGAGTCACCTCTACTTCCCTTGTAGGAAAAGACATTCTGATGTGGCCAAATTTCATCTCTAAACAATGGAACCGTTATTTTCTTTATTCAGAAATTCCACATAACGATGCTAATTTTCAAGCTACACCATTTATTGGAGATGTCGCAGATGATTTTTTCAGGATAGTCTTGGATGAAAAGGGGGTTCCCCTGTATCTGGCAAACATGGGGCGTCCAGTGGCTATTGATGAAAAGAAATACGGCGATATAAAATCGCAATTGCATATTTCATCCAACAACGCGGTGGCAGACAATAAATACAAATACGAGATTTATGAAAGTAACCGTCCTTTTAAAGGCATCAAGTTTGCACATGGTGGAATCGATTGCGGATTTGGAATTATTCGTTACGACGGATCGGGCACTGTGCGCTCCTTACCCATCAATATGCTTAACTCGCCTCAATCCCTTTCACCGGCTTTCTTAGGGATTGATTTTGGAAGTACCAACTCATCCATTGCCTATTTTTCCGACCTGAGGAACGAGGTCTGTGAAAGTTTAAAATTAACGAATAAACGGATATCACTCCTTTCAACTGATCAAAAAAACAATGATGAAAGACCTGCGCTAGAAGATGAGATTTTCTTTTTTCAGAATGATGAGATTCTGACAAACTCCATCAAATCCATCTTAACCATTCACGACTCGAGACGAGTATTGAACGAGCGAAACATATTGCATGATTCGCTAATGGCCAAAGCCGTTAAAGGAGGTTTTCCCTGTTTTGAAAAGAATCTTCCGATCGACAATGCCACTGATAGCAGGTATTTATTAAACTATAACAGAATTGGATCTGCGGAATTAGTATACAACATGAAGTGGTCCTCTCAGCCGGTCGATAAAAGCCATAAAACCGCTTATTTGAGCTCTCTGCTATTACATGTTTACGCTCAGTTATTTATAGAGGGTCATGAGCCACATAGGCTGAAATGGTCTTATCCTTCTTCTATGAGTAAAGAGCTCCTGAGTGAATACCGCGGCATCTGGGATTCCTTAAAAGAAGTCTCTCCTATTGAAAGCCAGGTACAATTAAAAATATACGCCCCTTCAGACCTGTCAGACATAGGGGATACTTCTCAAGAATATAGCTGGACAACGACATCTGCTTCTGTTCCATTGGCTGGTGATTTATGGGAACCTTCGCGCAAGGAAGATTGGGTAAATCCACCTGCTTCTATGCCTGTATTGGATGGCTGGGGAGATCGTTCCAGTAAATCTGGGGATACAATCCATATAGCCACGGAAGAGAATCCCATTAAATTTGATTTCCGACAGTTGAGCAATGAGGAATCGCTTTCAGAAGCTTGTGCCGTCGCAAATTATTTAGTCAGACCGAATGGAGGTTATTCCATTAATCCAGGCGAGCTTGTCCTTTGCTTTGACATTGGAGGAAGTACGACAGATATTACGGCCCTATGCCATATGAACAATGGGAAGGCAATGATTAAGCAGAATTCCATTCGTTTTGCCGCAGAACGAATAGCTCATGCTACTAAATTTTCGCCTAATTTCAGAAACGTTTTGTTGAAAATGTGTGAAAGAAAACAGATTTCCATTCAGGGCCTCAATACGGGGGTCAATAAATTTTCTCCAAATACAGCTCCCTATTACTTTGAACAGGTAATTGACCGTTTAGAAGCTAGCGATTTTGAAACATTTTATCTCCTTATTGCTGCTGACTGTAAAGAGATGATGAGCATTAACCTGTATGTAACTGGCTTAATCATGTACTATGCGGGGCAGATTACGCATAAACTGAGAACAGAGATGGTGAAATCTGAAGATGTTCCTGCTGCCGTCAAAGCGGTCCCTCCTAAGATAAAAATTGCTTTTGCGGGCAAAGGTTCGAGAATCTTTGATTGGTTTTCGGCTGTAAATACCTCTGCAGCACAAGACTATTACACCCAAATGTTCCTTAGAGGAATGGGCGGTGAGACCATAGCAAGACAAACCATTACACCCATTGCCACAAATCCGTTAAGGGTTATAGACATCCATTCGCAGAAGGGGTTAAGCAATGCCGATGTAAAGTATGAAGTATCAAAAGGACTTGCTATTCCGACAAGCATCACGAAAATTTTGGCTCCTGCATCCAAACAGGCGATCGAAATACTCGGTGAGGAAAACTTCTGTGTGGTCACTACCGCGGGAGAATTCAAATACTTGGACTCCACCCACACGCTCACTTCCGAAATGTTAGAACACATTGGGAACCATTTCATTTGTTTGCCTGTAGATATGAATAAGCCTTGCCCCCGCTTCATGGATTTTGCCAGTCTATTTTACACTGTTGCCTCAAACATGTTCGGTCTAAAGATGAATCACAGTGATTTCATGTCCGGTTTTCAGGATATGAACATCGAAAACTACATCAAAGGAGAACAAGGCTTCATTAGAGCCCAAAAACGGAAACAAGAGGATCATAAAGAGTTTGATTACATCGCTCCTATTATCATTCTGGAAGGAATGAAGTTCTTTGAAAAACATTTATTAAAGGGAATTCAAAAAAAATAGCCTCAATGAAATTCTCTGTAGTGGTGAAAATAGCCAGGCAATCCGTTTCCTTTTGGTATCAATTGGACAATAAGCCCCTCTGTCCACTCGCAATGAACGGATCTGAGGAAGTTCCCTTATACTTTTACGTAAGTGGTGCCGAGTTTATTTTTGGCAACTTAGCAAGAGATTACTTTCATCGAAACGACCCTCATGCTTATGGAAACTATTTCGAACTCATCAAAGATCCCGGCAAGCATTTCAGCATTTATGGCAATGTAAAACCTATTAAACAACTGCTCTATCATGGGGTGGAACAATGCCTGTCTTATTTTTTGAATTCAGTGCTATTCAAAAATAGTTCTATTGAATCATGCAGACCAGACTTTCCGCTACGACTCCTCTTTGACGTGGACATGGAAGAGCACGAAAAATCAATGACCGAGCAACTTTTTACAGAAGCAGGTTATTCTAATTTAGGGAGAATCGATTATATAAGCAGCCTTTTAAAGGTGCTTTTAGAGAAACGTATTTTTCCAAAAGAGAAAAACGTTTTATTGCTTAATGGGTTGAACGATGTTCTGTATTTGAATCTACACAAAGGACATACAGGGGATGTGATAATCACAAAAAAACTGGAGGGATATGGAGCAGACCCAAGGGTGCGGATTCTTTCTGAGATGATTCTTGAATACATCACCATGAGCCATTCCTATTTATGTCTGGATCAGGGAAAAGAATTGAGTAGACTGCTCCCTTTCAGTGCACGATTATTAGCGAACAATCAGGCCATTTTAACCGGAGATGTCGAACTTTCTGATGGAAATAAATACTGGTTCCGGGTAAGCGAAAAAAACCTAAATGAACGCTTGCTTTATTACAACAACCATCCGTTAATGACATCGCTGATCGGGGACCTTCTTAATGCCCATCAGCTGTCTCCGGAAAATGTAGTGATCGTATTAGCGAGTGAGGCGATTAATACGGATTACTTTTCTTCGATCTTACTAAGAAAATATCCTTATGTAAAAGGAGTCAGTGAATTAGACAGACAAGACGTATTGCGGTTAATTTTTACATCAATCACTCAACACATTCACGAAGCAGGGAGCACTCCCATTGTCCGTCAGAATCCCTCCATTCCTGATAAATTGACACCTTCGCTTCCCCTTCCTGGGAAAGCGGTACTTTCCCACCCCCCTCCTTTGCCCATCAAAAAAAATAAACCTGATTCAAAGGCTGGCCCTTATATACCCAAATTACCTGAAATAAAAAAAAACGCTGGGAAACCTCCACTACCCCCTACCAAAACGAAACCAACACCTTAACAATAAAATTTCAATACCATGGCTATACAATTAGAAAAGAAAAAACCTATTTCCATTCAAAAGGAAAAACCAGGAATAACACGGATCGTTGCCGGTCTGGGTTGGGACCCTGCTCGGGTAAACGGACACTCCGTGGACCTTGATCTTTCAGTTTTCATGCTTGGAAGAAATGGAAAATTAGTCGCTGATGAATATTTTGTATTTTACAATAATACCACCAGCCCGGACAATTCAACGCATCATCCTGGAGATAGCCGAGGGGGTGAAGGGGAGGGAGATGACGAAATCATTCAAGTAGATCTTACCAAAATAAATCAGGAAGTTGAATTTCTTTATTTCGCGGTCACAATTGATCAAAGTGAGGCAAGAGGTCATCATTTTGGTCATGTACAGAACTCTTATATCAACATTCGAAACGCGGATGATCAGGCAATTTTGTGCCAATATCAACTGAAAGAGGAATTTACACAGGAAGATTCCTTAATTGTAGCCACGCTTGCGAGGAACGGCACTGACTGGAATGTGGAGGCGATTGGTCAGGCATTTAGTGGCGGTCTGAGTACCCTTATCGAACTATACCAATAAAATTATACATTATGAGCAGTTTTAATCTAAACAAAGGAGAAAGATTTTCTCTTTCTAAGGCGTCACCTGGCCTTAAAATGGTCAAAATAGGAATGGGATGGAATCCAAATGAAGAAAGGGGTGGCCCTGATTTTGACCTGGATGTTTCCGCCTTTTCGATAGGCAGTGACTTTAAAATTCCATCCGATTCTTATTTCACTTTTTATGGGCAAATACGGATGGGTAATAAAATTGAAGATAAGATTGAAAAAGGTCTTTTTCGCCCCATTACGACAGATGGAGCCATCATAGGAGCTATTGACGATCCGGATGGAAGGAGAAGTGACGGAGATGATGATGAAGACATGTTTATCGATCTTACGAAAGTAACTGATCAGGTAGAACAAATCATTATTTGTTGCTCCATCTGCAAATATCCTCACGATCACAAAAAAGATAAACGCACACTTGATCTCCACTTCGGCAAGGTAAACGATTGCTATATACGTATTGTTGATGAAAGCAATGGTTCTGAACTTCTCCGTTATCATCTAAAAGAACAATACACCAATGAAGACGCAATAGAATTTGGACGGTTGTTCCGGGTCAATCATAGTTGGGAGTTTGAAGCGATGGGTCGGGCACACATAGGCAGCCTACAAACCCTGGTGGAAATGTATACTTAAATAGGAGCAATAATGGGATTCAATTTAAACAAAAACGAGGGGTCTCAAGAAGAGCCCTCCGCTAAAAAAACTGGAAAATACGAGTTCAGCCTCGATAAACAAGAAGCTTCTTCCTCTCCTGAGCCTCCCGATCATTCCACATCTAAACAATGGCTTACTGGGATGACTCTGATCGCAGCTGTTGCCTTTGGTATTTGGGGTTATTTTTATTTAAGGGGCTCCTCACAGGAAAGTCAGGTGGTTCGGATCGATTCCCTTCACACCAGCCAGCTAGATGAAAAGAGCGTAGAAACAACTGAAGACTCTCAGGTCAATTCCAGTTCCGTTCATTCAGAAAACAACCTTGTTCGTAAGGCCAACCAGGTGGAAAAACTGACCAATAAAATACCGGTCACTTTTCATTCCGGTTCTTCCCAACTAGCGGAACTGGATCAATCCCTCATTAACCTAATCGTTGAGTACCTGAAGGAATATCCTCAGGAGATAATCCATATCAATGGATACGCCAGTAGTGAAGGGCCTCTAGAGCTGAATCAGCACCTCTCCCAAGAAAGAGCAGAGGCATTCAGGCAACACTTAATTTCCAAAGACATTGCACCCAATCGTGTAAGAGCTTTCGGTAGGGGCATCGAAAATCCCATTGCATCCAATCGGGAGGATGAAGGGAGACAAAAGAACAGAAGGGTTGAAATTACCTTTCCTTAATACAGCATGGCATTCAAAAAGAAAACCAGAAAAAGCACTCGAAAAGGATTAGTTGAAACTCTTCTTTCGTTAGGTGTCCTGTTCACCTGCTTGCTTTTCTTTGCAAAGCTAATGGGAGGAAAGCTGAGTTGGCTGGAAGTATTTGCTCCATTCGTAGCAGCCTCTTTTATTTCATTTATCATTTCGATACTCAAAACCGTTCTCAAGCGCATATAAAACTAAGCGCAGCTCGTCTTCAAAATGGGGGAATATATCGTATTCTCCCATCACTTTTTCCTAGAAATACTTTCTCTTTTACCGCTATAGATCAATTGGTTTCATCAATTTCCTTTCTTCCAGAAAGACATGGATAATTTAAACTTAGCCGTCATCAGCAGTTATCCGATGAAACCAGAAAAATTAGCAGAAAACACCTTCCTTTTTTCATGCTGCCTACGAAGAATTTTTGTTAAAAACGACATCGCTGGTCTCCATGAATATGTTCTACAAAAGACCCTAATTTATTGAAGGTGAATCCCTGTTAAATTTTTAGACATCCTTCCTGAAAAGTACTAAAATCATTTAAGCGTGGGATCGGGTCTATCCCTTTCATTTTCCTTATAAAGAACTGACAAACAAACGGCCCCCAACAGAACGGTGAGTATTATCAGTAAGGAAATTAGTGAATCAATATGGTAAAACGGGGAAATGATCATTTTAATTCCGATGAAAGTCAGAATAAGGGACAGGCCATAAGACAGCTTACTAAATAAGTGGATGAAATTGTCCAGGAGAAAAAATAAAGCCCTTAATCCTAAGATAGCAAAAATATTGGAGGTATACAAGATAAAAGGGTCCTTTGAAATAGCAAAAATAGCGGGGATTGAATCTACCGCAAACAATAAATCGGTGAATTCAATGACGGCCACCACCACTAACAAAGGAGTAGCCATCTTTTTCCCTTGTTGATACGTGAAGAATTTGTTACCATCGTAGTGCTTACTAACCTCAAAAATTCGTCGAATCACTTTTGCACCTCTCGTTTCATTGAAATCTTCTTCTGCCCCCTCTTCTCCGGCTGACCAGGATTTTATTCCCGCGTAGATGAGGAAAACGCCAAATAAAGTCATAATGATATTGACGTTATAAGTGAATCCTTCCAGGCCTAACAGATTCAATAGCCGATTTAAATAAGTGAATTCGATAAGAAAGGTGCCGGAAAATATAAACAGTGCCCTGAGAAGTAGTGCGCCCAAAATCCCCCAAAACAGCACCTTATGCTTGCTAGAAGAAGGCACATCAAAAAACTTAAATACCAGAATAAACACAAACAGATTATCTATAGATAATGCTTTTTCAATCCAATAAGCTGCCTGGAATTCATAAAATTTGGTGGGACCCGCATAGGCATAGATGAGTCCACTAAAGCCCATGGCCAATCCTATCCACACAATAGACCAGGAAAGCGCCTCTCTGTTTGACACCTCATGGGATTTTTTATGAAAGACTCCTAAATCCAACATAAGCATGACGATGATCGCCAATCCGAATAAAAATACTAGGCCAGGATGGCCTTCGAAAAGGTTGGGTGAATTCATTTCTTTAATTTATTTTCAATTTCATTCGTTTACATGTGATGTGCTGACATACAAATGCAACAACTATAGGATTTACTAAAGTCACATTACCGTTCCAATCCAAATCAGGCTCTTTGCATCTTGTAATACCGTTTCATAGCAATTCCTAACCTGATCGGTTCCTTCGTTCTGCCCCGGCACCTTTTAAGCCATACTTCCCCCTTCATTCCAAATGCCAACTCAATCAGACAATTAAATATCCGATGAATGGCTAAAATAACTGTAGAAAATTTGGTTTCAATACGTGAAACCGTAAAGCAATCACTCTGGTTTCTTTAATGAATGGAATGAAGGATTCTTAACACTTTTCTGTCCCTAAAAACCATTAACTCTACCACTCTGTTGCTTTTTTTTAAGAGAGTTGAAATACATTTGTTCGAGTTAAATTATGAATGCACTAATGAATGATAGCTCACCCTTTCGATGAAGCAAAAGTCATATTAAGCTCTCTCAAGGATATTAGCCTGACGAGATTTTCTTTGATTCATCACTTTATCTCTGACAAGGTTCTATTATTTGATTACAAATCACCCATATTTGAAAAATGAGGTTTCCTATCTTAGGAACGCTTCTTCTTTTCATTCAAATAGCTTCAAAGACACTCTATCTCTCTCCGGATGACGAAATCACCCATTTAGATAGTCTTATACATTTTCATCCCTTTCAGGAAGCAGGCGCCAAAATTGACTCCCTGTACCAATGAATAAGTCAACAAAAAATTACCGACTCATACAAAAAATAAATTAGTACATCTTTTGTACCTTAAAGGGCATATGAACCAGGTAAATGCACGAAACACCGTCGCATTGGACATCGCCCAACAAGTGATGCAGAAGTCAAGAGCATACCAACTCCCCGCATGGTCATTCAAAGCACTCTTATTAAGCGCCAGCCTATACGAACAGTCAGCAGATTTAATGGATAGTTGCATACTCATGTTAAACCAAGCATACAATTTATATCAACTGCATAGACTGGACTATTTGTCTAGTGTTTATTGCGTCCGGAAATCATCCTATTATCGTTGGAAAGACCAGGCAGATTCCGCCATTGTATACGTTTCAAAAGGTCTGGAATATGAAAAAAATACAAAACAAAAGAGGGAAAACAGATGTAGCCCTGCTGTTGGGCATACTTTACCAGCAAAGAGATTTCGATAAACGAATCCACTATTCTTCAATCGCGGCCAAAAATTTCATCTATCTTCAGAATAAACACAGCGCCACCAATCAGTACCTCTACATGGCCAATGCACTGAACACTTTTAAGCAAAAAAAAAAGCTATTGTATATTCCGACAGCGCGTATGCACTGGTTAAATCAATGGAATATGCAGGGGCGAAGGCGAACTATTTCAACCTTAAAAGTCAGATTTTTCAACGCACAAAACAGATGGATTCGGCCTATTTTTATCTTGCCTTGTGTCACAGTGACTACCCACATAACCCAAAAAAAGCCGATGGACTGGAGATAGACAAGCTGAAGGAGAAAGATGAAAATAAAAAGAAAGAGGAGATGCTGAACAGTAAAAACCAACAGATTACCTCCGTGATAAAGGGTTTGCAATCACTCTCATCTTTTAAACAAGCATGAAGAAACAAACAATTTTAGTGGTAGAAGACAATTTCCTTAATCGGTGAATTATCAAGAAAACACTTCTTCATTCCGGATACGAGATCTACGAGGCTAAAATAGCGTACAAGCACTTGAGCTCCTGAGAGAGACAAAGGTAAACCTGACCATTGTAGTCATCCGCACCCTAACCCTGTATTTTCATAGTGTTGACTTTTTATTAGTCAACTTTTTTCAGGACAGGACAAATACTAAAAAAAGCCCCAGATTTCTCTGAGGCTAAGGCTCCCGAAGCTGGGCTCGAACCAGCGACCCTCTGATTAACAGTCAGATGCTCTAACCGGCTGAGCTATTCGGGAGTACCGGTTTTCGCTAAAACAAGCGTTGACACTGTTTTTTCAAACATCCATCTCGTTTGTTTTGGGAATGCAATATTAGGGCTTTTAAATTATTTATGCAATATTTGTAGTGAAAAAATTTTAAAAAAAATAAGAATAATTGATATGAGCCTGATAATCATAGGAACTGTCGCTTTCGATGCCATCGAAACTCCTTTCGGGAAAACCGACAAGATCGTTGGAGGTGCCGCTACTTTCGCCAGTTTAGCCGCTTCCTACTTCTATTCCAAGACAAAAATTGTGGGTGTAGTGGGCGATGATTTTAAAAAAGAAGACATCCAACGACTAAATGCGCACGGCATAGATACCGAGGGACTACAAATCAAAGAAGGGGAGAAATCTTTCTTTTGGAGTGGCAAATACCATAACGACATGAATAGCCGGGACACCCTGGCAACAGAATTGAATGTCCTCGAAAATTTCGATCCGGTCATTCCGGAGAGCTATCAGGACTGTGAATACCTTTTATTAGGCAACCTGACCCCGCAGGTGCAACAAACCGTTATTAAACGGTTGCAAAATCGCCCCAAACTGATCGTATTAGACACCATGAATTTCTGGATGGACATCATGATGAACGATTTACTGGACACCATTCAAATGGTAGATGTGTTGACCATTAATGATTCGGAGGCCCGTCAACTGTCTGGCGAATACTCTCTTGTAAAAGCCGCAAACAAAATCCTTACCATGGGACCAAAATACCTGATCATCAAAAAAGGGGAACACGGCGCATTGTTATTTCATGAAGACAAGATCTTCTCTGCACCTGCCCTTCCTTTGGCAGATGTATTCGATCCAACGGGAGCAGGTGATACCTTTGCCGGAGGTTTTATCGGGTATCTGGCTAAAGTCGGAACGATCAATTTTAACAACATGAAAAATGCGTTGATCTATGGTTCTGCCCTGGCTTCTTTTTGTGTCGAGAAATTCGGCACGGAACGTCTACTCGATCTTGATCAGCAGGAAATTGCACAACGGTTGCAACAGTTTGTCAACCTTAGCAGCTTCGAAATCATTCAGAATTAAACGATTACCCAGGTGCTGGCTGGGCCAGCACCTGCTAAATTCAGTGGACGGTTACTTAAAAACGATCGGCATCCCACTTCGTAAAACGTATGCGCAATCCCAAAAGGGGTGCCGTCACTCCCTAACGTTCGATCTCTTCAAAAAGCAACTCTTGACGCGTGTTAAAATTAGTCGCCTAACGAATAGGGGATGGGTATTTCAATGCACCTTTCTGAAAGTTCCTTTCCATACCTATAAAAACATGATTTTCTAAGCCAGAATACCGACGATTTCCATCTTCTCGAATACGCTCTCGGTATGCGGTGCTTCCGACAACTCGGCAGTCAGGTCCTGCCCTGCCCAATGCTCGTAATGCTTGCCATTTCGCCACAGACGACTCTTCGACACATCATATATTTTCCCTTGATAGGCCACCCATATTTCGGGTCTATCCTGCCCATTACGAAGGGCCAGCTGTTGCTTACTATAAACGGCTAACTCCATTTGCTTTTCGATATTGACGCCATTCCATCAAAAAAACAGCTGCAAGCAATTGTGCCATTAATAAAAAATGGTTTTCAATGGGGATTCCAAGCAATTCCATCTTCACCGTTGCGGACAACTCATAATGGAGTACGGGCAATCCCACCAGCACACCATACATGATCCAGGAAGGCAGCAGACAAAAGACAAATAGACGGTAAAACCGGTACATGAAACGCAGTTTACCAAGATATTCCACCCCGAACAAGACCAGAAATAAAAAGGGAAAGGTTACCACTGAATACCATTTGGTATAGCCAAAAAAGATGAATGCCACACACAAACCCAGCAATAAATTACTGATAGCAAAACTGTATCGCTGCAAACTGTTATTTGGGTATTTAACGTTGAGGTACTGGTAGGTGTTCAGTGCGGCGAAGGCAAAACTGAAATTCAGGAGAAAATGCTCGAAAGGGATCCCCTTGAACAAAGCTCCAAGATGAAGATCAGTATACTGCCATACCCTGAGGCCATGCAGCACTACCATCAATCCTCCGACCAGGGCTGCCGAAAACAAAGCGGGGAGCAAAGCAGATTTGAGCTGATGAACGCGAAAATGCTGTTTATCAAGTGTTAACAAAAAAGGCCACATGAGCAATACCACATTCGCTCCTAAGAAAAAAAAATTCATCGTTTAAAAATCAAATCAGCCAAAAATAAGATTTTTAATCGTTCCGCTGCGTTTCTTGCCAAAATAGTATAAAAAAAGCTCCCTATTGGGGAGCTTTTTATTTCTCTTTAGCGGACGACTTAAGCTTCTTGAGCAATCTCTCCCGCATAGGTTTTTAAATATTTTTTTAAGGAGCCCCGAGCCACGTGGATACGGGTCTTTACCGTTCCTATCGGGATATTAAGCTCTTCTGCAATCTCATGGTATTTGTACCCTTCAAAATACTTAATAAAAGGCACATAATATTCCGGTTGCAGAGTGGCAAGTGCTTTTTGGATATCGCCCATGACGAATTTTCCCTCCACTGTATTTCGGGAAGCACTGTAATGTAAATGGGCAGAAGAAATGTCTTCACTCTGCGTAATTAAAGCATTTGTTTTGGCCGTCCGGCGATAATTATTGATGAACGTGTTGCGCATGATGGTGAACAACCAGCCTTTCAGATTCGTTCCCTCTTTGAACTTACTGTAATAGGTCACAGCCTTTAGCAGCGTATCCTGAACGAGGTCATTTGCATCTTCAATGTCTTTTGTAAAATTAAGAGCAAAAGAATGTAAAGAACCTGAATGATCATGCAATTGATGGTTAAATTGAAGTCTAGTCATAGTTTTTTAGATGTAGAAGTTTATAAAAGAACCGAAGTTTATTTGTTGTGAAGCAATTTGTTTTCGTCTTTTAACTCTATACAACTATGATACCAAAAATAGAAAAAACAGGACTATTCTCTCAAAAAAGAAATCGGGGAACAAGAACCTATCTCGTTAATACACATTCACTTCCCTTTCCAGGACCACGTGAAATTTTGCGGATACTGCACGGATGATCTGTTCTGAAAAACTATACACTTCCTGTCCAGTTGCCCCTCCATGATTGACCAAAACCAGCGCCTGATTTTTCCAGGTTCCGGTATTTCCTGACACCATTCCTTTAAAACCGCATTGTTCGATGAGCCAGCCAGCGGCAAGTTTGACCTGTGTATTGCCCACCGGAAAATGCACTATGTCCGGAAAGCTGGTCACCAAGGTCTGAAAAGCGTCCCTGCTGATAATTGGATTTTTAAAAAAACTTCCCGCATTTCCAATGGTGGAAGGGTCAGGCAACTTGCTGACCCGGATCGCCGCCACCACCTCCGCGACATCCGCAATGGTTGGAGAGGTAACGCCCCTTTGGTGCAATTCCGCTTCAATTGCGCCATAATGTGTTTTAACTTCTCCCCCTTTTTGCAAATGGAAACGGACACGTGTCAGGATATATTTCCCTTTAAGGGCTCCCTTAAATACACTTTCCCGGTATCCGAATCCACAAGCTTCTTTATCAAAATGAAGCATTTTTCCAGTGGCTATCTCAAACGCAGCACAGGAAAGAAAAACGTCTTTCAGCTCTACCCCGTAAGCCCCAATATTTTGAATAGGCGAAGCCCCCACTGTTCCGGGAATTAAACGCAGGTTCTCAATTCCGCCGAGGCCTTGGCCCACACAATATTGAACCAGTTCATCCCAGACCAGTCCTGCTCCGGCCTCCACCACCACATCTGCCCCCTCTCCTTCCACTTTAAGCCCCTGAATGCCTACGCGGATAACCAACCCTTCAAAATCGCGTGTAAACAAGAGATTACTCCCTCCGCCTACTACCAACAATGGGTGCAGCTGCAATGTCCCCTGATCGAAAAGCTGCCGCAAATCGGCCTCTTCCTGAATTTCCACGAAATACCTGGCTTTTACATCTATTCCAAAGCTGTTAAACGGACGAAGTGAAATATTTTCTTGTAAAGTGATCATCTAAACTCAAAGTATAACGCAAATGTAGCAGATAAATCGTGTCTTTTGCTGATTGAGATGGATAAAATACACGCGTTCTTTTGTCAGCGAATTGCCATATATCTCTATTTCCAAAAAGACTTTCGTCTCCCCCATTTACCGGTAAAAATAGGCCACACACCGAAAATAAGCGCGCTCTCACCGAGGTAAAAATGCTTAAAACGCACTGAAAATAGTCCTGGGAGTAAAAAATATTTCTAAAGGAAACTTAGGAATTAAAAAAAGTTTCCATAGTTTTGCGGCATCAAAATTAATTAACCGAGCACATGAAGAATGAAGACACTACCCTAGCCGAAGAAATTAAAGCGCTCATCAAGAAACTGTGGAATTGAAAAAAGTTTTTAGCGTTTAATTCAACCCATAACAATTAAATAAAGGAGATTAAAATTTGGAAGTTAGAGAATACATCATTGAAGAAGCTGACCGCCTGTTTTGTCAATACGGTTTTAAAAGCGTGACAATGGACGACATTGCCAGGCATTTAGGCATGTCCAAAAAAACCATTTATCAAAATTTCAGTGACAAGAATGAGTTGGTTAACCTGTTGATTAAAGAGAAACTGGATTTTCAAAAATGTTCAAACGAAATCTGGTCACACAATGCCTTAAATGCGGTCGATGAGATTTTTATGAGCATGGAAAACGGAACTGAGATCCTGAGTAATATGAATCCGAAATTGTTTTACGATCTACAAAAGTATTACCCTAAGGCATTTCAGATGTTTCATGAACACAAGAATAAGTTCATTCTCACCCACATCTACGATAACCTGGCGCGTGGCGTAGAGGAGGATTTATACCGCTCTGATTTAAACATAGACATTATTGCCCGCTTACGTTTAGAGCAAATTGAGTTGATTTTTAATCATCATGATCACTTTACACAAAACCGCTATACCCTTGCGCAGGTAATGATGGAAATTACCGAACATTTCCTGTATGGCGTGTGTAACAAAAAAGGGCTGGCTTTGATCGAAGAATACAAAGCAGAAGAGCTCGCTAAAAAAGCACTATCTTAAATATACCCAAAAAATAAATAAAAAACAAATGATTTTTAACACAAAAGTAGTACGTATAGGTCTTTTGATCGGTATGCTGATCGCTCCAAACTGGTTGCTCGCTCAGCAAAAGCTGACATTAAAGGAGGCCTTATCCTATGCGATACAAAACAACATTACCCTTCGAAAATCAATATTAGATATTGAAAACGGGCGATACAAAACTCAAGAGGTTCGTGCGCAAGCCCTTCCACAGATTACCGGCAACACCGGACTGACTTACAATCCTATCATTGGAAGAATTGTATTTGGAGATCAGGCCATCCAGCTGGGAAGATCGTGGAACTCGCAAGCGGGAGTACAATTGTCCCAACAGTTGTTTAACCAGCAGGTCTTTACCGGATTGCAGGCAGCCAAGTCGAGCGAAACGTATTACAACCTGAATGCCCAGTTAACAGAAGAACAGGTCATTGAACAAGTGGCCAATAACTATTACCAGGTATTGGTTAATCGACTGCAGCTGAATGTGATCGACACCAACATTAAGAATGTGAGGGTAGTAGAAAAAGTAATCAACGATCAATTCAGAAATGGTTTGGCGAAGAAGATCGATGTGGACCGTATCAACGTAAATCTCACCAATCTGAGTACGCAAAGAGAACAGGTACAAAATGCAATTATCCAGTTAGAATACCAATTAAAACTATCCATGGGGATGCCCGTAGAGACAGAAATCATTCTTCCTGACACCGAATTGTCCGAAATGGTGCAACTACCCGAACTGTCTGAATCGGTTTCCTTGGCTGACCGTACGGAGATGAAGCTCCTGGATGTGCAGAAACATTTACTTCAATTACAGCGAAAAGCGTTTGTTTCGGAATACTACCCTAACTTATCACTTTCGGCAAACTATACCTACGCGACTCAGGCGGATCGTTTTGATTTTCTGAAAAGCAACCCTTCGGCCATTGGTTTCGGTTCTTCCGCCATTGGTCTGACCCTACGTGTACCTATCTTCAACGGTTTCCTTACCCGTTCAAAAATCAGACAGGCAGACATCGATCTGAAGAAAGCAGAAGAGGACCGTTCTCAAACGAAAAACGCCCTCAATGCAGCTTATGAAAATGCAAAAATCCAGCTAAAAAACAGCCTGAACACCATTCATGCGCAGCGGAAAAATGTGGCCTTGGCAAAGGAGATCTATACAAGTACCCAAAACAATTATAACAATGGGCTGGCTTCCTTGACCGATTTGCTTGAAACCGAAAATTCGTTGACGGCCGCACAAAACAGTTATTCTCAGGCGCTATTAAATTATAAAGTCGCCGAAATTCAATTAATTAAATCAAAAGGAAATATTAAATCGCTAGTAAACTAACATGAAAAAAATAATCATTACCATACTGATTGTTGTGGTCGCATTGGGTGGGATCGCGTATGTTTTATCGAACAACAAAAAGAAAAACGAAGCAAAAACGGCCTACATTGCGGAAGGCGGGGGTGCTGTAGCGGTTAGAATCGCTCCGGTGGAAAAGAAAGTAGTAGACCTTGACTTTGTTGCCAATGGCAATTTCGCTCCTCAGCAGGAGTTGAATTTTGCCGCCGAGAATAGCGGCCGCGTCACTCAGATCTACGTAGAAGAAGGAAGCCGTGTGAGCAAAGGACAAGTACTTGCACGCATTGACGCTGAAATTTTGAACACGGACCGTGAAACGGCGGAAGCCAATTACCAAAATGCGCTACGCGACCTTCAACGTTACGAAAGTTCATTCAAAACCGGTGGGGTGACCCAGCAACAGGTAGACCAGGCCCGCTTAAATACAGAAAACGCCAAATTACGTCTTCAACAACAACAACGCAAACTGAACGATGCCAATATCCGCTCTTCCATCAATGGTGTGGTCAACAAAAAAATGATCGAATTGGGAGCGTATGTGTCACCAGGTACAGTTCTTTTTGAGTTAGTGGATATCTCGAAATTAAAATTAAAAGTCACGGTGAATGAAAATCAGGTAGCCAGCCTGAAAAACGGAGATGTGATCAGCATTCGTTCGTCGGTCTTCCCAACTGAAAAATTCAGTGGAAAAGTCAGCTTCATTGCTGCCAAAGCCGATGCAACCCTGAACTTCCCTGTAGAAATAGAGGTGAACAACAGTGGCAAAAACAACCTGAAAGCCGGAATGTATGGCACTGCGGTATTCAATTTCCCGAAACAGGCCCCAAGCATCCTTATTCCCCGTACTTCTTTTGTAGGAAGTGTGAGCAGCAATCAGGTATTTCTTTTAGACAAAGCAACCAATACTGCTAAAATCAGAAATGTAATTAGTGGCCGTATTATTGGCGAAAATGTCGAAATCCTTGAAGGATTAAATGAGGGAGAAACGGTGATTACCAGTGGTCAGATTAACCTGACTGAAGGAGCTGCCGTTACCATCGTTCAATAATATTAATGATTGATTAATTCAGGGCTCCCGGCCCCTTTGGGCCGGGGTATAGCCTTTCATGTACAAATTTTACATTAATGAAAATTACTGATATCTCTGTCAAAAGACCCTCCCTTGTCATTGTGGTATTCACCGCATTGACATTACTCGGGCTTTTAAGTTACTTTTCATTAGGCTACGAACTCCTTCCAAAGTTCTCTCCTAATGTGGTCTCTATTTCTACCATCTACCCCGGGGCATCTCCGAATGAGGTAGAGAATACGGTGACCAAAAAAATTGAAGACGCGGTGTCTTCGATGGAAAATATTAAAAAAATAAATGCCGTCTCTTACGAAAGTTTATCGGTAGTGACCATTACCCTCACGGAAAAGGCTGTAATCGACAACTCACTGAATGACGCCCAAAGGAAAGTCAATGCGATCCTGGCCGACCTGCCCGATGATGTGAAAACACCCTCATTGAGTAAATTCTCCCTGGACGATTTACCGGTGATCACCATGTCTGCTTCGGCAAAAATGGACGACATCTCCTTTTTCGACCTGATCGATAAAAGGATTGCTCCTGTTATTTCAAGGGTAAACGGAATTGCGCAGGTCACTTTAATTGGAGGCTCGGAGCGCGAAATTCAAGTGGCCTTAGATGCCGAAAAATTAAAAGGATACGGGCTGTCAGTTCCTCAGGTGCAACAAATGATTCTTGCATCCAATCTCGACTTCCCTACCGGAAGTGTAAAAACCCAAAGTCAGGATATCCTTATCCGTTTATCCGGAAAATACCAATCCCTTGAGGAATTACGTCAGCTGGTCTTAAGTACAGGTAAAGACGGGGCCCAAATCCGTCTGGCCGATATTGCGGATGTGCAGGAAAGCAAGAAGGAAACAGAAAAATTAGCACGTATCGACCGTCAGGAAGCCATCGCTATCCAGATCATCAAACAAAGTGACGCAAATGCGGTCGAAGTGAGTAAAGGGGTAAAACAGGTAATTGAAACCCTTAAAGAGGAATACAAAGCCAGCCAGCTGGATATCAAAATCGTGAACGACAGTTCGGTGTTTACCCTGCAATCAGCAGATGCGGTTATTCACGATCTTATTCTGGCCGTTATCCTCGTTGCTTTTGTAATGCTATTCTTCCTTCACAGCCTTCGGAACGCGATCATCGTCATGGTTTCTATTCCGGTTTCCCTGGTAGCTACTTTCATTGGAATCAGTTTGTTTGGTTTTACGCTAAACCTGATGTCTCTGTTGGGTTTATCCCTCGTTGTGGGAATTCTTGTGGATGATGCCATCGTGGTTCTGGAAAACATCCAGCGACACATGGAGATGGGTAAAAACAAAGTGCGTGCCGCCATTGACGGAACCCGTGAAATTGGCTTTACCGTTGTCTCGATCACCTTCGTAATTGTGGTGGTATTTTTCCCGATTGCGGTAAGTACCGGCCTGGTATCGAATATCCTTCGCCAATTTTGTGTGGTGGTGATCATTTCAACCTTACTTTCGCTGGTCGTCTCCTTTACCATCGTGCCCCTTCTATTCTCACGTTTCGGAAAACTTGAACGCATCGAAGGGAAAAACATGTTTGGCCGTTTCATCCTCTGGTTTGAGGGGCAACTTAAAAAATTCACCAACTGGATCACCAATATCCTCAACTGGTCGCTTAACCATAAAGCACTCACCCTGATCATTGTAGGCGTAATGTTTTTAAGCTCCTGCGGTCTGTTGGTAGGTGGTTTCATCGGGGCCGAATTCTTCCCGAAATCAGACAAAGGGGAATTCCTTGTTCAGATTGAACTGCCAAAAGACGCGTCTCTAGAGCAAACCAATTTCATGACTCAGAGAGCGGAGGAGTTCTTAAACAAGCAGCCGGAAATCATCCAGCTGATTACCACGGTGGGTCAAGCCAGTGGTGATTTCGGGGGAACGCAGGCCACTGCTTACAAATCGGAGATCAATGTACGGCTGGTGGAACGTCCGGAACGTAACAATGTCACTTCCGACATCATTGCTACCCGTTTAAGCAGGGAACTCTCCAAGCAATTGGTAGGTGCCAAAGTAAAAACGGTTCCGGTGGGCATTCTGGGTATGGCAGAAAATGCGCCTATCCAGCTCGTTGTGATGGGATCAGACCTTGACAGCGCGCTCGTGTATGCGGAAGGCGCACAGAAAGTGCTGGCACAAATTCCGGGTGCAACGGAAATTAAACTATCCGTAGAAAAAGGAACTCCGGAAATCAATGTACAAATTGACCGGGATAAAATGTCTGCCCTGGGGCTGAACCTACAGACAGTGGGTTTAACCATGCAAACCGCTTTCAGTGGCAATACCGATGGCAAATACCGAAAAGGAGAATATGAATACGATATCAATATTCAATACCAGGATTTTAACCGCAAAGACATTGACGATGTGCGTAACTTGACCTTCTTTAACAGCGCGGGTCAGCAGGTAAAACTGGCTCAATTTGCAGCCATTACCGAAGGAGCCGGACCAAGTCAGCTGGAGCGGTTAAACAAATCGACCTCCGTATCTGTCAAAGCACAGTCCATTGGCCGCCCTACCGGAACGGTCGTGGCCGAATTCCAGCAAAAGTTGGAAGAAATGGAAAAAAGTGGCACCCTGAAAAAACCAGTTGGCGTAAGTTATACGTGGGCGGGCGATCAGGAAAACCAAAGTGAAGGTTTTGGAACACTCGGAATCGCCTTACTGGCCTCTGTAATTCTGGTTTACCTGATCATGGTTGCGCTATACGACAGTTTTATTTATCCGCTGGTGGTGATGTTCTCGTTACCGCTGGCCATGATTGGTGCTTTCCTTGCACTGGCTCTGACCAATAACGCCATCGGGATCTTTACGATCCTGGGAATTATTATGTTGATGGGACTCGTGGCGAAAAATGCCATCATCCTGGTAGACTTCACCAACCATATGAAGGCCGAAGGGAAAAGTACCCGCGAAGCACTGGTCTTGGCCAACCATGCGCGTTTACGTCCAATTTTGATGACCACCATTGCGATGGTATTTGGAATGCTTCCAATTGCCCTGGCCAGTGGCGCCGGTGCAGAATGGAAAAACGGGTTGGCCTGGGTAATTGTAGGGGGATTGACCAGCTCTCTGTTCTTAACCTTGGTAGTGGTACCGGTGATGTACCAGATCTTCGATTCATTGTTGGATCGTTTAGGATTTAACAAAAAAGAAAAAACCATCGAGGAATACATTGAAGAACCCTACGACCATAAAGATGTGCATGAATACGATATGCATTAATCAACACTTGTTCTTTTAACGGATGTAAAAGGGATCTTTTTAGAAAGATCCCTTTTTTAGTTCAAAACACTTCCAAAAAAAATTCACCTGTCGAAAACGGCCTTTCACCGATCATGATTCGTCTAGCTGCGGCGTTTTCATTTGCTTTGTAAAGCCACTGAAGATAAAGCAGATTGAAGATAAAAAATTAATCAAGGAAACTTTTTGGTACGGAAAAGTTTCTATAGTTTTGAATTCCAGAAGACTTAATAACTATTTCATTGGAAATCAAAGACTATATCCTTGCAGAAGCGGACCGGCTTTTTTATCAGTTTGGCTTTAAAAGTGTCACTATGGACGATATCGCCAAACACCTAGGAATGTCAAAAAAGACGATTTACCAGCACTTTCAAGACAAAGATGAGTTAGTGAATCTGCTTATTAAGCAAAAGCTCGACTCTCAGGTGCTGCTCATGGAGCAATGCCACCAGAAGGCTCAAAATGCCATCGAAGAAATTTTTATGGGCATTGCCAATGTCACCACCCTTTTATCGCACATGAACCCCCGTCTCTTTTTTGATCTTCAGAAATACCACCCCAATGCCTGGCTGTATTTTGTCAATTTCAAGGAGAAACGTTTACGTGATACCATTCTCCGAAATCTGGAAAGAGGAAAGGACGAAGGTTTTTATCGCCCGGAAATCCAAACATCCATTTTATTACAGCTTCGTTTGGAACAGATAGACATCCTCTTTAGTTACCATGATCAGTACAATACCGACACCTATAATATTGCCCAGGCAATGACCGAGATCACCATCCACTTCCTTTACGGAATTTCTAACCTGAGAGGCATTGACCTGATTGAATATTATAAACCTACTTTAACGCAGCTGTCCTCCTGAATGATTCAGGCCTGGGCTTTCACAAGAAGGAATGCTTACCTCCACAGGGGACATTTATTGAGATCGAAAACAACATATATGAAAAAACAACTATCTATTCTCCTCCTATGCCTGGCGCTAGCCTTTGCGGCAAGGGCCCAGCAAAAAGATACGACGGCAAGTTTCAGTTTGCAGGAAGCAATTGACTATGCGTTGCGGCATCAGGTGGCCGTACAAAATGCTGCGGTCGATGAGCAGATTGCCCGAAACACCGTTAAACAGACGGTGGGCATTGGTCTGCCCCAGATCAACGCATCGGCCAATTTTCAGGACTTCCTGAAAGTGCCTACCAGCCTGGTTCCTGGCGAATTTTTTGGTTCTCCCGGCACGTTAATCCCGGTACAATTCGGGGTAAAGTATAATTCTACTCTGGGGATAGAAGCCAGTCAGCTGGTTTTTGACGGCTCCTACCTCGTAGGCCTGCAGGCATCCAAAACCTATAAGGAGCTTTCCACCAAAAACGCTCAGCGCACACGTATTGAGACAGCCGTCGCCGTCACCAAAGCCTATTATTCAGTATTGGTCAGCAATGAGCAATTGCAATTAATCGATGCCAATATAGACCGTTTAAAGAAGACCCTTTCCGATACCAGAGAACTTTTTAAAAATGGCTTTGTCGAAAAAATTGATGTGGATCGACTGAGTGTATTGGACAATAATCTGAGAACAGAAAAACAAAACGTCATTCGTCTACTGGCGTTGAACGTCAATCTGCTCAAATTTCAAATGGGCATGAGTGTGGGTAGCCGCCTTACGCTTACCGATCAGATTTCGGCCTTAAAAATCGCTGAGACCAAGGTACTGACAGATACCGGGACTTACCATCACCGAATTGAGTATTCACTCCTGCTTACTCAAAAGCAGCTGAAAGACCTGGATGTGAAACGTTACAAAAGTCAGTTTCTTCCTTCTCTGGTAGCCTTTGGAAGCTCCTCCTACAATTACCAGAACAACAATTTTGGGGAGCTGTATGACCGTAGGTTTCCGACCACCGTCATTGGCCTTCGGTTATCCGTCCCAATTATTTCCGGAGGACAGAAGCTCTACCAGCTCCGCAATGCGCGCTTAGAGAGCTTAAAAACCCAAAACGAGCTATACAACCTCGAAAATGCCATCCAACTGGAGGTCGCACAAGCCCGTACCACCTTTTTAAACGGACAGGAATCGCTCGAAAATCAGCAACGCAACATGCAACTGGCAAAGGAGGTTCTGCGGGTGGCAAAGGCCAAGTACGAACAGGGCGTAGGTTCGGGACTGGAAGTCACTATGGCAGAGACCTCCCTCAAAGAAGCCCAAAACAATTACATCAATGCGTTATATGAGCTATTGATCAATAAGGTCAATCTGGATAAAGCATTAGGAAACATCGTTTATTAACCCTAGAAAACTCATCAACATGAAGAAAATCATATTCCTTACAGCCTTGGGATTTTTGGCTGCCTGTCAGCCTTCCAAAGATAAAAAAGCGGAACTGGCCGACTTAAAAAAACAACGCAGTGAACTGGACAGTAAGATTGCCGCGCTGGAAAGCGAGGTGGGTGCAGCCGATACCAGTGCTCAGGTAAAAAAAGAAGTAGCGATTTATGAAGTACACGCTACGGACTTTAAAAATTTCGTGGAAATACAGGGTAAGATTGATGCGGAAGAGAACGTGATGGTGAATCCGGAAGCCCAGGGGGTAGTCACAGCAGTGTATGTAAAAGTAGGCCAACAGGTGTCAAAGGGGCAGGTACTGGCACAAATGGACGACAAGGTACTGAAGCAAAATCTTGCCGAATTACAAACCCAACTGGATTTAGCGATCAGTCTCTATAACCGCCAAAAGAATTTATGGGATCAGCAAATCGGAACGGAGGTGCAATACATCAGTGCGAAAACCCAAAAAGAAGCTGCCGAACGACGTATCGCAACGCTACGTTCCCAGGTAGAAATGTATAAGATAAAATCTCCTATCAGTGGCACTATTGATGCGATGGAACTCCGGGTGGGACAGGCAGTAGCTCCCGGCATGTCCGGTATCCGGGTCATTAATGCCAGTCAGCTGAAAGCCAAAGCCGCTGTTTCCGAAACCTACAGTGGCCGGGTAAGCACGGGAAGTCCAGTCCATGTCGTGTTTCCCGACATCACTGACAGCCTGCAGACAACACTCACCTTTGTCTCTAAAACGATCGATCCGGCCTCCCGCAGTTTTGAAGTTCAGGTAAAACTACCCTCCAACAAGCAATATCGCCCAAATATGCTGGCAGTTTTAAAGATCGTTGACTATCAGAACCATCAGGCATTGACCATCCCAATCGCGGCCATTCAGAAATCAGACGGAGGTGATTTTGTCTACCTTGCTGAAAACGGAAAGGTAAAAAAAGTCCTTGTGACGGTGGGCCGAAATTATGCAGGAAAGGCAGAGATCACCCATGGGTTGAAAGCGGGAGACAAGGTCATTACCACCGGCATCGAGGACCTGAATGAGGAAGATGCGGTTAACTATTCATCTTAACACGGCCATCAATGAAAGACGTCAACAAAGAGTTTAAGCCCTCAAGCTGGGCAATAGACAACAAAACGGCTATTTACGTGATGACCCTGATGATCACTATTGCCGGTATTTTTGCGTACAATTCTACGCCCAAAGAGAATTTCCCCGAGGTGGTCATTCCTAAAATATTTGTGCAAACCATTTACCCGGGCACTTCTCCCGAGAACATGGAGAATTTAGTCACCAAGCAACTGGAAAAACAGATCAAAGGAACACAGGGACTCAAAAAGATCACTTCTAATTCGTATCAGGATTTTTCGATCATCACGGCAGAATTTGGAACCAATGTAGACATTAAAGACGCCAAACAACGCGTAAAAGATGCGGTTGACAAAGCGAAACAGGATCTGCCGAATGACATTCCCGACGATCCCACGGTAATGGATATAAACTTATCAGACCTCCCAATCATGTACCTCAACATCTCCGGAAACTTTGATCTTAAAAAATTAAAGGAATATGCCGATGATATCCAGGACCGGATTGAGGCTTTACCTGAGATTTCGGGAGTAGACATTGTCGGCGCGCTGGACCCGGAAATTCAAATCAACGTGGACATGAACAAAATGGCGGCCGCCATGATTTCCTTTTCAGACATCCAAAACGCCGTGGGGTACGAGAACCTGAATGTGTCGGGTGGTACCGTGCAAATGGATGGTTTACGACGTACACTGAACATCAAAAAGGAATTTAAAAATGCCCAAGAAATTGCCAATCTGGTCATCAAAACACCCACCGGAGCTGCCGTTTACCTGAAAGACATTGCGGAAGTAAAAGATGCCTTTAAAGAGCAAACCAGTTATGCCCGTCTTTTTGGGAAAAACGTAATCACGCTGAATGTCAAAAAGCGCTCGGGGCAAAATCTCATTGAAGCCTCCGACAAGATCAATGAAATCATAGCCGATATGCAGGCCAATTCGCTGCCTAAATCCCTTGAAATTAAGATCACCGGCGATCAGTCCGATCAGACCCGCGTGACACTGCACGACCTGATCAATACCATCATTATCGGCTTTATCCTGGTAACCATTATCCTCATGTTTTTCATGGGAGTAACAAATGCCATTTTTGTGGCGATGTCGGTCCCGCTGTCCATGTTCATTGCCTTTCTTTCCATGCCATTGCTGGGAGGAGTGCTTGGCTTCAGCTTCACCATGAACATGATTGTACTGTTTTCTTTCCTCCTCGGACTGGGGATTGTGGTCGACGATGCCATCGTTGTGATTGAGAACACCCACCGGATTTTTGACAACGGAAAAATTCCCATCGTAAAAGCGGCCAAGATAGCGGCAGGCGAAGTTTTTGTTCCCGTATTTTCCGGAACACTCACCACCCTGGCCCCCTTCTTTCCTTTGTTGTTCTGGCCGGGCATCATCGGAAAATTCATGTATTTCCTTCCACTAACCCTCATCGTTACGCTGTTTGCCTCGCTCATCGTTGCGTACATTATTAACCCTGTATTCGCTGTCGATTTCATGGCCCACGATGAGCATGAAGGTCCCAGAAAGCCCCGTTTTGATCGTACCATCAGAAAGCGCCTGCTTGTATTCGCTGTGTTGGCAATTCTCGGTTATCTGGTGAATTTTGGCCTCGGCAACTTCGTGATCTTTCTATCTCTCCTGTACCTTCTCAATCATTTTGTATTGACAAATGCAGTCAAAAGATTTCAGCAAAAGATATGGCCTGCCTTTCAAAACCGTTATGTCAAAGTGCTGCACTGGGCTGTTGAACATCCCAAGAAACTCATCTGGGGGACACTTGGACTCTTTGTGGTCACCTTATTCACTTTTATGGCGCTCGTGGTTTCGGGCAGACAGAAGATCATTTTTTTCCCTTCCGCTGATCCGAATTTCGTGTATGTCTATGTCGGCTTGCCTGTTGGAACAGACCAGGCCTATACCAATGAAGTGGTCCGTAAAGTAGAAAATAAAGTGACCGGGGTACTCACCAAAGAGGGGAAAATCGATCCTGTAGTCACCTCGATCATCTCCAATGTGACCAAGGGTGTTACCGATCCGCAGGATGAAGATCAGGGAGAATACCCCAATAAGGGCAAAGTGACGGTTGCCTTCGTCGAGTTTGGAAAAAGAAACGGTGTTAACACTGCTGCCTACCTGGACAAGATCAGGGACGCCGTGAAGGGAATGCCGGGGGTCGAAATCTCTGTGGCTCAGGAACAGGGCGGCCCTCCTACGGCAAAACCTATCAGCATTGAAATTACGGGAGACAATCTTGATTCCCTGGTACACACCTCCGAACGCCTGAAAAAATACCTGGTGAATAAACAGATTGCAGGTGTGGAAGAGCTAAAGTCTGACTTTCAAAACAATAAACCGGAAGTCATTTTCGATATTGACCGGGAGCGGGCAAACCGCGAAGGAATTTTTACCGGGCAGATTGCCGGAGATCTGCGGGCAGCACTTTACGGACGTGAAATTTCTAAATTCCGGGATGAAAACGAAGATTACGAAATCAATGTACGCGCCAGGGAAGAGCAGAAAAACAACCTGGAGGTGCTGCGCAATATGAAAATTACCTACCGTGATATGGCCATGGGTGGACAGATTCGTCAGGTGCCCATTTCTTCCTTTGCCAACATTGAATACGTAAACACGTATGGGGGCATTAAACGGAAACAGCAGAAACGGATCATCATCCTTTCGTCCAATGTGTTAAGCGACGCCAACCCTAATCAGGTAGTAGCAAATGTTGCCCAGGAAGTAAAAGCTTTTAAAGCTCCTGCCGGTGTGGAAATTAAAATGGCGGGCGATCAGGAAGAACAGGCCGAAACCATGGGTTTTCTCGGGATGGCCTTTTTATCCGCCATTGGCCTCATCCTCATTATTCTAGTGACTCAATTTAACTCAATAAGTAAGCCGATCATTATCTTGGTAGAAGTCATTTTCAGTTTAATCGGCGTTCTGGGGGGGTGTATTCTCTTTAACATGCCTTTTTCGGTGATGATGTCCATGTTAGGCATTGTGGCACTGGTGGGCATTGTGGTTCGGAATGGAATTCTGCTTGTCGAGTTTACGGAACTGATGATTAAACAGGGAATGGGCGTAAAAGAGGCCGTTATTGAGGCCGGAAGAACCCGGATGACACCGGTTCTTTTAACCGCCACAGCCACTATGCTTGGACTTATTCCGCTCGCTATCGGACTCAATCTTGATTTTGTGAAGCTTTTCACCGAGCTCAACCCTCATCTGTATTTCGGCGGAGACAACGTGGCCTTCTGGGGTCCCCTTTCCTGGACCATGATCTTCGGATTAAGTTTCGCCACTTTTCTTACGTTAATTCTTGTGCCCTGCATGTACATAGAGATGGATAAAGGTTCCAGAAAAGTCAAATCCTGGTTCCGCAAAAAGCCCAGCACTATTGTAGCGGAAGAAGAATAACCCATTTTCCTATTTTTACTCAATCCATCTAATAAGAAGCCCTTTAAAAAAGGGCTTCTTTAATTTCCGGACAGGATGACACCGCCCACATCCATCCAGAGTCGCTCTTTGTTGAAACAGCACTTCGCTGCTTTGCCTTTGTTGAAGCAGGGAAATTTCAAAAAATAAATTAATTTTTAAAGTTAAATTTGGAATAAATAAATTAAATTATTAACTTTAATATAATAATAAACCTTTATTAGATAATTTTTAGTCAAATTAACGACCCTTTACGCTCTTTATCACCACAGATTTCGCTTCAAGAACCCGTCCTTTAACGTCCTCATTCTTTTTTTACTTTTTCCCTTTCTCCGTTCGAAGGAATATGTCTGGAAGAGCCAGGTCTCTTTTTAAAATTAACCGCTTCACCTATGCGTCTCCATTTTCTTTTGGCCTGTCTATGGCTCTGCGCCACCGTCTCGGTCTTTGCTCAGAATGACCTCAATACCCCTGCGCTCACTTCGGTATTGCCTCCGGCCCCAAATGCTTATCAACTCACCAAATATGCCGGTCTGCCGATCAGTTTTTCAACAGGATCCCCTGCAGCCGACATTCCGCTTGTACCGCTTAAGCAGGGCACCCTCCAGTTAAATGTCCAACTCAGCTACCAGGGGGGGAAATGGGGTAAAGATCAATGAAATTGCCTCCCGCGTTGGCATGAACTGGATAATACAGGCGGGAGGGGTGATCAGCAGAACGGTGTTCGACCGGCCGGACGAAACGCACAAATGGCTCAGCCCGCCTGCAAACATGCACCTGGATAATCCGGCTGTATACAAGTACCTGGATAGTGCCACTGCCGGCGTTTATGACACGCAAACCGACCTTTTTAGCTTTAATTTTAACGGACATACCGGCACTTTCTACCTCCATCCCACGAATAAGAAGCTCGCGGTACTTACCAGCGCGTCTCCTTTAAAATTTGAGTTCAATCTGGATCATGCCTTAGGCAGCCAATGGAGCATCCGTGTTACCGACCCACAGGGCATTCGGTATGAGTTTGGCGGTACCGGGGCCATTGAGCGGAGCCGGACCGTCCCTGTAGGTACGACTTGCGGAAGGGTATATACCGATTTTATCCCCAATGCCTGGTACCTGAAAACCATCCGAGGCATCCATGGCGAAACGATTACTTTCCGGTATGTCAACTGCAACTACGATTACCTGGCTGACGTTACCCAAACGCGCATCCGCACGCCTCCCCTCACGCTGCTCAATCCGGATTGCCCCGTCAACACCTGCCCCTTGCGCACAGAAGATCAAGTGTGTTTTTCTGAATTGAGACAACAGGGAGTCATCTTGAAATCCATTACCTCCAGCTATCAGCAGATCAGATTTTCTTACACATCGCGCTCCGATCTGGTAGGCGATTCGTTGCTGTCCAATATTCAATATTACGCCCGGAGTATCACCGATACGCTACAATACACGCTTCAAGAATCCTTTCAACTCAACTATACCTACTCCAATAACAATGCCTATTTCAACGCAAAAGGTCCCGGTTCTTTATCAGTGCGTCCATTCCTTACAGAGGTGAGCCGCCAAAGCGCCGGCTTAAGTCCACAAAAACACGTGATGAAGTACAAACAGATCAATGCCCTTGCCTCAAGACTCTCTTTTGCTCAAGACTACTGGGGTTATTTTAATGGAAAAAATAACCATCACCTGATCCCCACGAGCCTGGAACCAACCATATATGGCATTTTTGGCACCCTCGCCGATCGGGAACCAGACGGGGATTATGCGGCCATGGGATTGCTCTCCAGAATCTACTACCCCAGCGGTGGAAGCGACAGTCTGGAATATGAGCCCAATATCGTCTATGAAACAAGATCTACCATTCTTCCCCCCAATACTATCCGGCGGATGGTACAGGGAGAAGCAGAAAAAAAACCGGTGAGCACTACCCTTTCCTTTTATTTGGGGGCAGCGCAGATTGTCACCCTCGATATGTCAGTACAATACAGTGGCATGGGGATCAATGATTCGATCCATCAAAATGCCATTATCGAAATTATCAATGCGGGCAATGTGGTTGAATATTCCAACGTCATGCAAATAGGCACCACCTATTACAAATCATTATCGCTGGGAGCAGGCAATTACACGCTTCGTTATACCGCTTATGGCCTGGCTACCCTTGCCGATATTTACTTTACTTACCGGCCTTCTGCCCCTCCAACCACTCAGAATTTCGTCACCGGTGGAGTTCGTGTAAAAAGAAACCTCTCAATCCCAAATACCGGAGAGATCCTGATCAGACGTTTTGCCTATCATTCGCTGGATGCTCCTTCACAATCTTCGGCAGTTTTACGCGAAAAGCCTGCCGTTTCTTTGTATTACGCAGATTTATTGGATGGAAAAAACTGCTTTGACGGATCAGTGGCCAAATGTGACTATATGGTCGGTTATTCTACAGGCATCGATCCTCTTTTTTATGCATCCGGCACCCATCTCTATTACCGGGATGTAATCGTATTAAATGACAATGAAGGGCTCCATGGAGGTACGGCTTACCGTTACTTAGGAGGACTGGGACTTAACCCTCTTCTGGTTAGGGGGCGTCCCTTTCAGGGAGTACCGATCTCCAATTTCGGCGTTCCGGTAGGGATGGAAGATCGAAAGTATGAGTTTAGTTTGCAAGGCAACTTTCCGGATGGGTACACCTATAAGGTTATTCGCGAAACCAGAACCAGTTACAAAGCAGATTCCAGAGGACATGCCGAAGTGGATAACTTCGTGGTGAGAAAGTCCTGGGATAACGCCGTTATTTACGACCCACCGGTGCCTTCGATGTTTGAAACATTCGATGTAATGATGTTTGTGCGCGTATCCGACTGGCGATATAGGGATACCGTTACCACCATTACCTACAATCCTGAAGGACTACAGCCTGTCACCGAACGGCAGATTTTCGTGTACAATAGTTTTCAGCATCAGCAACCCAATGAGGTAACTCACCTTACCAGTGAAGGACCTGGCAGGCGAATGGTGATCAGCTATCCACAGGAGATGGCTTTGGAAGGCAGCCCGGCCCCCTACCTGGGCTTACTCGGTCAGCACCGCGTGGCCATTCCCGTACGCACAGCTCAATACAGCCATACGACATTCATGCAGGAGGTCACCAATCATTATGCCTCCTGGCCTAATAACCAATATGCCCCGCAACAAGTATCCATGAAGGTTGGCAGTCAACCCAGCCAATCCATGGTTCTCTTCAATCAGTACGATGCGGTGGGAAAACTCCTTACCCAATCGCGTGCACAAGGAATCAAAATCAGTTATAAATATGGCTATCGCAACCAGCTGGTCATTGCCGAATGTAAAAATGCGGAGGTAGGTTCTTTTTACTTTGAAAATTTTGAAGATGATCCCCTGGCAAGCAGCACAGGCGAAGCCCATACCGGGAAGCGTTATAAGACAGGAGCCTTTACGGTACCCTGGATTCTTCCGGATGCACGAAGCTACTACCTGCGCTATTATTACCTGAGTGGCGGCAAATGGCATTTCAAACAAAAGCCTTACACCGGCCCTGAACTCCTGTCGGACGGCACAGCCATCGATGACGTCGGAGTCTTCCCCGTCGATGCCGAACTCAGCAGCATCACTTATGAACCACACCTCGGAATCAGCAGCAGGATCGATGCCAGCGGAAACGTGACGTATTATGAGTACGATGCCTATGGGCGACTTTCATTCATCAGAGATCATCAGAAGTTCATTACGCAATCCTACCTCTACCACCACACATTGAGTAGCGGTTCTCCGGCAACCGTTTATTATAACCAGCAGCAAAGTCAGACATTTTTCCGGATCTGTACCATTGGCGTGGGCAATGCTGTCACCTATACAGTACCGGCCGGCACTTTCAGTTCCTTGGTCAGTGTGTCTGATGCCAACCAGCAGGCACTTGCTAAAATTGCCCGTGAAGGACAGCAACATGCCGATGAAAAAGGCATTTGTGCCACGGCCCCTGTTTCTTTTACCTATACCAATGACGCCCTGCTGCATCCGGTTACAGGACTTAAATCGGCCGGCATTAGCGCGCTACGCATTAAGGATCTGAGTGGAACCTTGCTCTACACCTACAACGAAACACAATTAAGCTCCGGCTTCACGCTGCCACCGGGCAGCTATCAGTTTGAGGTGCTTACTTATGGAGGAATTCCCAATCCTCCTTCCGATCCCCTGGGATGGGTGCGCATCAACATTCTTGATTCTGCGCTCCAAATCATTGGGCATGTACACAATACCAATGCTCCCGGCGACACTTATCTGATCACCCCGGTGGGCGTATTTACCGGACCCATGCGCATCGCCATGGAACGAATGGACTCAATATAGGAGGTGCAATAAATGAAACAGCAACGTATAAAATATTCTTTCAAACGGACCTCCCTGTGGCCGGGAATCATTGCCCTTTTCCTGGGAATGCTCACCCCCTTAAAGACAGTGGCGCAGTCACCCAGCACTGCACATAACTATGTAATGGAAAATGTAGTCCGCGTGTCCGGTAAAACCACTCCTGCCCAGTTAGTTGGATTGCCGGTGCAACAGGTAAACCGGACTCTGAGTTATTATGATGGTTTGGGCCGTCTAATCCAGCAAACGGCCTGGCAGGCCAGTCCTGCAGGTCACGACCTCATTACTCCGAAAATTTACGATGCCCTGGGCAGAGAAACCCTCTGTTTTGAGCCCTACACGGTCTCGGCAAACGGGGGTGCTTACCGAAACGATGCCCTACTGATCACTAGCGGGCAACAGGCGTATTACCTCAGTCCTCCTTCCGGCATCGCTCCTACTTCCTATCCCTATAGCCGGAGCGTTTCGGAGAAAAGCCCTCTTCAGCGGGTACTCGATCAGGGGGCAACAGGCAATGCCTGGCAACCCTACCGCGCCTCCATTTCCGAATCAGGACACAGCGTCCGATCGGTATACGGGGCCAATGCGAACTCCGAAGTAAGGCAATGGATTCTTCATAGCAATGGCAATGGAGCCACGTCCAGCTATTATGAACCTAACCGTCTGCGAAAAACCATTACAAAAGATGAAAACTGGAAAAGTACCGACGGATTGAAAGGAACCCTTGAAACCTACGAAAACCTCGAAGGACTCACTGTATTGAAAAGACATCGTCCCTCTTCAACCGAGTACTTCGACACGTATTATGTATATGACGCCATGGGGAAGCTAAGGTATGTGCTTCCTCCGGCAGTGACCGGCCTGGGATCGGCCGCGCTCACGACCTTCACCGAGCAAAGTACCGCCTTTCAACAATACATATACGGGTATCATTACGACCACCGCAACAGGCTGGTGGAAAAGAAAATCCCTGGAAAAGGATGGGAGTACACGGTTTATAACCTGCTGGATCAGGTCATTTTTACTCAGGACAGCGTACAAAGACAATCTTATCAATGGACCTTTTACAAATACGATGCGATGGGAAGAGAAATCATCCGGGGTTCCTACCAGGACAGTTCTCCACGTTCGCTTTTGCAGGTAAATGTCGTCAACCTTGGTCTGCCTTTATGGGAGCAAACCGACCCCTTATCCTCTACCGGGTATACCAATAATGCGTATCCCAATGTGTCGATCACCGCTTTTTGGCAGATGCACCATTACGATGATTATCTCTTCTTTGACATGGGGTCCACGTTTCCTCCCCACAGTGTGGTGAGTAAAAAGACCAAAGGGTTGCTGACCGGCAAAAGAACCTACCGCACGGACCAGCTAAGTGCAGACTGGACGATTTACTATTACGACGACCACGGGAGGGTGAAGGAAAGGGTGGGCATCAATCACCGCAATGGCCTCGAAAGAACCATCGACACCTATAACTTTGCCGGCGAGCGGACCTCCTCTTTAAGACAACATACACCGCTCTCTTCTTCCACTACGACCATTCAAGATAGTGTGCAATACGATCACATCGGCAGAAATCTGGCCACATTGAACAAAATCAACAGCCAAGACCGAATCTGGCTCGCAAAGTTAAGCTATAATGAAATCGGACAGCTCAAACAACAGGAGCTGCATTCAGAGAATGGAAGTACTTTCTTACAGCAAAGCAGGTATGCCTATAACCAAAGAGGATGGATTAAAAGAAGTACTTCTCCTCAATTCAGCTTTCAATTGGCCTACGATACACTTGCCCATCCGCAGTACAATGGGAATATCAGTACCCAGTTGTGGGGCAGCGGCAATAGTTTCCCCAATCGTTTCGATTACCTGTACGATGGCTTCAACAGGCTGAGCAGCGCAGTCTCTACCGGCATCAGCATGTCTGAGCTGCTGACTTATGATGAAATGGGAAACATCCGCACAATGAACCGGGATGGCGCAGGAACGGCCACTTATAGTTACTTCGGAAACCGCCTGACCGCTATCTCGGGCGGAGGCTTAAGCACCTCTTCATACAGCTATGATGCCAATGGAAACGCCACCTCCGACGGACGTAACGGCGCGATCATTACCTATAACTTCCTCAATCTACCCATCAGCGTCAGCAAAGGACTCCTTCTCTATTCCTATGTATACGATACCGAAGGAAGGAAACTTCAAAAGGAAGATCATTCGACAGCGGTGATCACTGATTATTTTGAAGGAATCCAGACCATCAACGGAACCATTGACTTTATTCAGCATGAGTATGGAAGAGCCAAAAACAATGGCGGAACTTACGTATACGAGTATGACCTGAAAGATCATTTGGGCAATGTAAGGTATCGTTTT
>JBBCJN010000005.1:0-313911 GCA_037190785.1 Pedobacter sp.
CAAACAATCCCGAAACCCTTCAACTAAACAAATCCTTCATCCGAAGCGGCTGCAAAGGTATAAATTAATCAAACCATAACAAATATTTAAAAACAAAAAAGAAAAAGAAAATCATAACAACATGATAAACAGGAATAAAAATTTAATCGCCCCCCTTCGCTTCTCCATCTCAAACCCCTCATGCAGCCCTTCTTCGCTTCGGCAACCACCCCACTCCTCGCCCTTTGCTAACCCATATACCCTTCATCCCCACACCCATTGAACCCTGCTCACATACATGTAATCCATCGGAAGAATCTGTTTATCCCACAGAAGCATTATCTTTGTCCCTACATAAACGCATTATATATATACATGAAGAAATATTTTTCGTTGGTCCTATTTGCCCATTCTGTATTCGCCCTTCCATTTGCCCTGATCGGTTTCTTTCTGGGCTTAAGCCACACTAAGCAGCCTTTCCAATGGCTTCTCTTCGCACTTGTACTGGCGTGTATGGTGTTTGCCCGGAATGCAGCGATGGCATTTAACCGTTACATCGACCGGGATATCGATGCCAAAAACCCCAGAACCCAAACCCGCGACATTCCCGCCGGCAAGATTTCTGCACGACAGGCATTGCTGTTTGTATTGATCAATTGCGCCTTATTTATGGGTACCACGGCTTTTATCAATCCTTTATGCCTGTATCTGTCTCCCGTGGCTCTGTTTGTGATCCTGTTTTATAGTTATACCAAGCGTTTCACGCCCCTCTGTCACCTGGTACTCGGACTGGGGTTAGCACTCGCTCCCATCGGGGCCTATATTGCCGTCACCGGGAGTTTTCACTTCATTCCTCTGTGTTACTCTTTTGCCGTATTCTTCTGGGCCGCCGGATTCGACATCATTTATGCGCTACAAGACGAAACTTTCGATAAAGAACAACATTTGCATTCCATCCCCGCTTTTTTAGGGGCAAAAGGCGCACTCCGCCTTTCAGAAGTCCTGCATTTGTGTTCGGCCTCTTTTGTCATTCTGCCCCTGTGGCTGGCCGATTTCAGCTGGATTTATTATGCGGGTGTACTTTTCTTCTGTGGGATGCTGGTCTACCAACACCTGCTGGTAAAACCAAATGACCTCAGCAGAGTAAACCGTGCCTTCGCCACCACCAATGGATATGCCTCCGTTGTGTTTGCCCTTTTTTTCCTCATCGATCTTTATTATAAAACGAAGGCTTAATGAAACGTCAGAAAAGACCGGTGAGATACGATTCGTTTGTGGCTCCCGTTAATTAACATATTCACTACTTTATCCCATTTTATATACTATATATTATATACATTACATATGGAGTCCTTACTTATTCCGAAAAAGACCAGACAGTATCTCCCACAGAACGTAGACATACGCTGGGAATCCCTATCTCCCTATTATGATGAACTTTTGAATCGGACCATCAGAGATCTCAACGACCTGAAACAATGGTTGGCAGATCGAAGTGAACTGGAAGCGGCACTGGAAGAAGATTTTGCCTGGCGGTACATTAAAATGAGTTGCAATACCAACGACGAACAGCTGCTTAGAGACTTTCAGTATTTTGCAACCGAAATTGAGCCCAAAATCTCGCCGGTAAGCAATCAACTCAACCAAAAGTTAATGGCATTGCCTTTCGTAGATGAACTTGATCCGAATCTTTACTTTGTTTATATACGAGGAGTAAAGAAAGCATTGGAAATTTATCGTGAAGAGAATGTATCCTTGTTTACTGAACTACAGGTAAAGCAACAGAAGTACCAGGGCATTGTAGGATCGATGAGTATTGAAATGAATGAACAGGAGTTTACCCTCGAACAAGCCGCCAATTTCCTCAAAGATCTGAATAGGGAAGTCAGGGAAGAAGCCTGGCGCAAGATCCAGACGAGAAGACTCAACGACAAGGATGAGTTGAACCAGCTGTTTGATGAACTCGTTGCACTCAGACACCAGGTAGCGCTGAACGCCGGGTTTGAAAATTACAGGGATTATATGTTTCAGGCATTGGGCCGTTTTGATTATGACGCGAAAGATTGCTATGACTTTGCGGAAGCAATTGAAAAGGAAATCGTTCCTCTGTTAAAAGAACAGGCCAACAACCGTCAGGGTGCTCTTGGTTTGCAAAAACTACGTCCATGGGATTTAGAAGTAAACACCAGCGGAAAAACAGCACTAAAACCTTTTGAAAATGGACAAGATCTGATCGACAAAAGCATTGCCTGTTTTCACCGCATCGCTCCCGAGCTGGGTAAAAAATTGGAAATCATGAAAGTCAATGGGCTTTTCGATGTAGAAAGTCGCATGGGAAAAGCTCCAGGAGGCTATAATTACCCCCTGGCCGAAACAGGGGCGCCTTTCATTTTCATGAATTCCGCCAATTCATTCCGTGATCTGACGACCATGGTCCACGAAGGAGGGCACGCTATTCATACCTTCCTTACCGCCTCTTTATTACTCAACGATTTCAAACACTGCCCTTCCGAAGTGGCCGAACTCGCTTCCATGAGCATGGAATTAATTTCTATGGATCACTGGCATGTGTATTTTGACCATGAAGAAGAGCTGATCAGAGCCAAGAGAGAGCAACTTCAGGATGTATTGAAAACCCTTCCGTGGGTGGCTGTGATTGACCAGTTTCAACATTGGATTTATACGAATCCAGGCCATAACGCCGCAGACAGGGAAACTGCCTTTAAACAGATTTATGAACGTTTTGGAGCCGGATTTGCCGATTGGACTGACCTGGAACAAGCCTTTGGCAATACGTGGCAAAAACAATTGCATCTGTTCGAAGTACCCTTCTATTACATAGAATACGCCATTGCTCAGTTAGGGGCCATTGCCGTATGGAAGAATTACAAGGAAAACCCGGAGAAAAGCCTGCAGGAATACCTGGCAGCATTATCCCTTGGTTATACCCGCCCAATCAATGAAATCTACGAGACCGCAGGAATCAAATTTGATTTTAGCGCTTCCTATATTCATGAATTGGCACAATTTGTAAAAAGCGAACTGGCACAATTGTAAAAATTTTGAAGAACCTGTTGCACACAGCAGGTTCTTCTCTCCCCCTTCTTGACCTCTCCTTCCTTTCTCTGACAGTCCTCCTGATAAATAAGCAGAAGGATTTCCACGTTTAATGCAAGGGAAAAACACATTAAACTGATTCCATCCAAAAATTAATCATTATTAACTATTATCTCTGAAAACGAGCAAAAACCAAAAAGCGGCTGGATAGTTTTAAACATTTTTTTTATGTTTGAATAAACTAAACAAGCAATGTTCCAAAATTTATTCAGAAAAAAAACCGTCGATAAAATTCTTGAAGATGCCGCAAAAGGGTATGAAGGTCATGGAAATTCACTTCACAAGACACTTGGTGTCCGCGACTTAACCGCCTTTGGTATCGCTGCAATCATTGGAGCGGGAATTTTCAGCACCATTGGAAAAGCCAGCGCTGACGGGGGACCGGCGGTCATTTTTCTTTTTATTTTCACGGCCGTTGCCTGTAGCTTTGCCGCTTTTGCCTATGCTGAGTTTGCCTCCATGGTTCCGGTTTCAGGCAGTGCCTACACCTATTCCTACGTAGCCTTTGGTGAATTAGTCGCCTGGATTATTGGCTGGTCGCTCATCATGGAATATGCCATTGGAAATATCACCGTCGCCATTTCATGGTCTGATTATTTTACAGGGCTTCTCTCCTCGATCCGAATTCCAGCCCTCGGCATCGAGGGCATTCATATCCCCGATTGGGCCACAATGGACTACCTGACGGCTTACAACGGACATATCCATGCCGAAGCATTGGTCAACGCCGGAAAAAGTATCCAAAACCTGGACGATGCCACCCGCATTGCCAATAATGCATGGATCACGGCGCCGCAAATTGGTGGTTTCCATATCGTAGCAGATCTACCGGCCCTCGCCATCATCATCTTTATTACCTGGCTGGTATACCGTGGAATGAAAGAGTCGAGAAATGCCAGCAATGCCATGGTCGTCGTTAAACTGGCCGTCATTCTGCTGGTGCTTGCCGTCGGCATTTTCTATGTGGATACGGAAAATTGGAATCCTTTTGCTCCGAACGGTGTATCGGGAGTACTCAAAGGCGTCTCTGCAGTATTTTTTGCATATATCGGTTTTGATGCCATCTCTACGACCGCCGAGGAATGTAAAAACCCACAGAGGGACCTTCCCCGAGGAATGATGTGGGCCATCGTTATTTGTACCACTCTTTACATCGCCATTGCCCTTGTACTGACTGGCATCGTGAAATACGACACCCTGGCCGTGGGCGATCCGCTGGCCTTCGTTTTTGACCAGATAGATTTAAAATTGATGAGCGGTATCATTGCAGTAAGTGCCGTCTTCGCTATGGCAAGTGTACTGTTGGTTTTCCAGATGGGGCAACCCCGTATCTGGATGAGCATGAGCCGCGATGGTTTACTTCCAAAATCATTTTCAAAAATTCATCCAAAATACAAAACCCCTTCCTTTGCGACGGTAGTCGTTGGCTTTGTCGTCGCCATTCCGGCTCTTTTCATGAACCTGACGACTGTGACGGATTTATGTTCTATCGGAACCTTGTTTGCCTTTGTTTTAGTGTGCGCAGGCGTACTGGTTCTACAAAACAAACCGGGCATCCAACGTGGAAAATTTCGCATTCCGTATGCCAATTCCAAATACATTATCCCCCCTCTGTTTCTACTGGCAATCGCCCTCGCTTTCACTACTTTTAAAGAAGAAAGTAAAGCCTTCATTTATAACGAAACCCAGGTGAATGAACCTGTTCGATTCATTACTTCATTGAATGAGACCGAATTACAAACAGTTAAAAACGAGATCAGTGCCAACCCTATTGTTTTGCAGGGAAAACAAATCGATGCCGAAGCCTACCTAAACAGTTTAACGGAAAGCCAATACCTCGATTTCATGAACCATTCTGCCATCAGTTACGACAAGAAATTCGAAAGCGGATGGGCACTCTTTCAGCACAAAATACCCATGTGGATTTTTTTGGTCATTTGTGTGATCATTACCTATCTGTGTGTCCGGAAAAACCTCTCACTCATTCCGGTTCTCGGTCTTATTTCCTGTCTCTACATGATGTGTGAACTTGGAATTTCGAACTGGATTGGCTTTGGAATCTGGTTGGTTGTAGGACTGATCGTGTATTTCGCTTACGGTTATAGACACAGTAAACTTCGGGCTGCGATTGAACACTAAATCCCGGCCAGCTTTTTCTTTGCTCGCAGGAAATCTACCCCAAAAATTATCAGAAAAATTTGGTAATGAGGGATTTAGTTGCTATATTTAAAGTTAGACGTTTAAACGCTCTTTCTGTTGCGCTCTTAAAGAAGGTTAGCAGATTTACCGTTTTTTCACGGGATGTTTTCCTCGTCTCTCAAAAATATCTCCTGCATGGAATTAAACAAACACGTAATTCTGATTACCGGTGGTACTTCCGGCATCGGTTTAGAGTTAGTAAAAAGGTTCTATAAATTAGATAATCAACTGATTGTCGTATCAAGCAACGGGAAGAAGCTGGAAGAACTCCAACAGAAGTTTCCAGGAATCATTACGAAGATTTGTCACTTGGGAAAACGGGAAGAAGTGCAGCACCTTGTTGAAGATTGCCTGCAACACCATCCAGATATCGACATGCTTGTAAATAATGCCGGCGTACAGTACAATTATGATTTTAAAACTGAAAAAAAAGCGCAGGAAAAAATTGAACAGGAAATTGAAATCAACCTGATCAGTCCCTTATTACTTACTTATGGCTTGCTGCCTCTACTCCTCAACAAATCCACTGCTGCCCTGATCAACGTATCTTCTGCCTTGGCGCTTACCCCTAAAAAATCAGCCCCGGTCTATTGTGCCACCAAAGCAGGGATTCATATCGGTACCAAAGCATTGCGCTATCAGCTCGAGAATACCTCGGTGAAGGTCTTCGAAATCATCCCTCCCCTGGTCGACACCCCCATGACATTCGGAAGGGAAGCGGCAAAAATAAGTCCGCAGAAACTGGTGAAAGAATTCATCGAAGATTTCAAAGACAATGTATTCGAAAGCAACATTGGAAAAACAAAAATGCTTCGTTTAATCCAACGGATTTCCCCGGTAATGGCTGATCGGATTCTTAAAAACGGGTAAAGACTCACGATAAACGTTTCAGTTCGATGTCGTCCGGAGTAACGAAAATAAGCGGAACTTTCTCGACACTCACATAACTGGAATCCAATCCAAAACTACGTTCTTCCGACAAGCTGAAATGCTTCAGCAAAAAGTAATAATCCATAATGGTCTTCTCATAAAAACTAAGACGGGCAAACTTGGACAAGTGTTTCTCTAATAAAATAAATCGGAAATCACCGGCAATTTTGTGCCTGTTCAACGAACTGTACTGACTGGTGATATCGACCTCTCCATTTTTCACCAGTTCTTCCACTACTTTCCGGTACAGAAGATTAACACGCTGTTCAATCCTAAATCCAAGCTTGAAGTCAATCCGTATCAATTTTCCCGGAATCAGGAATTCCACTTTGTACTCCATTGTGTAAGGTTCATCCATCACATCCACATGTACCAGCCAATAGATATCTGCACGTTTAGGCTCCTTTTGAATAATGGAATAGACAATCTTCGATTCGATCTCTGTCTTAAAATTGGCGCTGGTAAGGTACACCAATTGAGAACTGTATTTAGGTACCGACTCATCTTCGCTTAACTCTTTAATGATGCCATAATACTCCTCGATCTCCACATACTTTACAAAACGGTTTTTGATTTTACGGGAAGTGTACCAGGTCCACATCACGCTTAATAAAGCCAGACTGATCAAAAGAGTCACCCATCCTCCATGAATAAATTTAGCCATATTCCCGATCAGGAAGGAGACTTCGATAAACCCGTATACGAGGGCAAAAGCGATGATAAGGTAACGGGGAAACTTCTTACGCAACATAAAGACAGTCACCAGGATGGTTGTCATCAGAAAAGTCAGATTGATGGCTAAGCCGTAGGCACCTTCCATATTGTCTGATTTTTTGAAGATGAGCACGACAATCATACAGCCCAGCCACAACAACCAGTTAATCGAAGGAACATACAATTGGCCTTTCTGGACACTGGGATAATTAATCTTGACTTTAGGCCACAGATTTAGGCGCACAGCCTCCGATATCAGCGTAAACGAACCCGAAATCATGGCCTGACTGGCAATCACTGCCGCCATGGTGGCCAATGCCACTAAATAAAGTACATATTCTGACGGCACCAGCTCGAAGAAAGGGTTAATCGTATAAGGGTCGTATTGCGGGTTTTTCAACACCCAGCTTCCCTGCCCAAGGTAGTTGATAACCAACATCAGTTTGACAAAAATCCAGCTCACCCGGATGTTCCTTTTTCCACAATGCCCCAAATCGGAATACAGCGCCTCTGCACCGGTGGTACAGAGGAATACTCCACCCAGAATCAGAAGGGCACTGGGGTTATTGGTCAGCAACTGGAGGGCATATAAAGGATTAAAGGCTTTCAAAACGACCGGATAATCCATGACCTGTACAATGCCTATCAGCCCGAGACAGGCAAACCAGATAAACATGACAGGTCCGAAAAGGCGTCCTACCAGGTTAGTGCCAAATTGTTGGATCACAAACAATAACGTGATAATCGCCAGAACAATGGGAAGCACTTCTACCGTGGGAAACCGGAGCTTTAATCCTTCAATTGCAGAGGTAACCGTGATACTTGGAGTAATAATCCCATCAGCCAACAAAGTTGCCCCTCCGATAATCGCCGGAATAACCAGCCACTTTGCGTTCTTCCGAACCAGTGAGTAAAGGGAGAAAATACCCCCTTCTCCTTTATTATCCGCCTGCAGGGTAATGATGACATACTTCAATGTGGTCTGTAGAGTCAACGTCCAGATAATACAGGACAAGGCCCCCAATACCAGCTCCGGATTTACGAATTGGCCACTGTCTTTTACCACCTTAAAAATGGCTTTCAGGGTATATAGCGGGGAAGTACCTATATCTCCGAAAACAATTCCAAGACTCACCAGAACACCGCCCGCAGTAAGGGCATTGACATTTTTTTGTGTTGACACGGATACTAAATTTTAAACAAAATTAGTGAATAGATATTACATTCAAACAGGGGAATACACAATTAAAAAAGGGGGCAAATTTTCCATGTTGTTAAATAGTGTTAAATAATAAACCAATAAACAAAATCTTTGATTTCTTTGTTTAATTATTTATATTTTTGCCAGCAGGTATACATGGATTTAAAGTCGAAAATAACGTTCTCCGTGCGTTTCTTTTGCATTATCTGCATAAGTATTTTTGCTGCTGGGAACCTGTTTGCACAGAAAGCAGACACGACTAAAATTTCGCTGAAACCCAAACCTAAAGTGGTCAGCAGGGTACCGCAAATTAAAGGTAGCGTAACTCCTTATAAGCCAGGTAATTTATTACTTGGAAATTCATCCTTATTGTCTTCCGGAAGTGCGGCTACCCATAGCAAAACAGCCAAAGTATTGACCATTCTCAAAATTTATCCAAATCCCGTTTCCGAGCAGTTCAATATTAATTTACGATTGGATAAAGAAAGTAATCTTTTTATAAAAATTACCGACTTATTGGGGAATGACATCACTACCCTGATCAACGAACGGAGCGCTGCCGGCGAGCATACAAAGACATTCACGATCCCCAGCAAATTAAATCCCGGAATTTATTTTGTCCGCATTGATGCGGGAGGAGATTTAGTCGTGAAACGAATAGTCGTACTCTGATATTCCGTTGAGTTTACTATTTTTGACGTTCAGGTCTTACTTCACTGCCACGCATTAAGAAGACCTCTCCTTTACCTTGGCAGGAAAAAGAATGGAAAGGGTGCATTCTCTTTGCAGGCTTATTTCCGGCCATCAACATGAAACCAGTAAGAAGCAGAACCATGAAAATAATCGCCATAGGCCGCAATTATGCCGCACACATCAAGGAATTAAATAACGAAATTCCGGAACAACCCGTGATCTTTATGAAGCCGGATACTGCGATCCTCAAGGACAATAAACCTTTTTATCTTCCTGATTTTTCATCAGACATCCATTACGAGGTTGAAGTAGTCCTCAAAATAAGTAAAGAAGGAAAACATATTGCAGAAAAATTTGCGTCTACGTATTTTGAAGAAATAGGTTTGGGAATCGATTTTACTGCGCGCGACGTTCAGTCTCTTCACAAAACAAAAGGATTGCCCTGGGAATTGGCCAAATCATTTGACCACTCAGCCCCGATCAGCCATTTTTTACCTAAAAATCAATTCTCCAACCTCAACGATCTCCGGTTTAATCTTCAGGTAAATGGGCAGTTACGTCAAGAGGGCAACACGGGTTTGTTACTCCACTCATTTGAGAAAATAATTTCTTTTGTCTCAAAATACATCACCCTAAAGAAAGGAGATTTGATCTTTACGGGAACCCCGGAAGGGGTGGGACAGGTACAGCGAGGAGATCACTTACAAGGGACTCTTGAAGGATTTCCAATGTTAGATTTTCACATTAAATAATTAGTTATGACTCTATTTTCAGGACGCGGCTGGTTAACAGGGTGTCTCGTTTTAGCTAGTATCTGGTCAATGAACCTGAGCGCCCAGCAATCGTATGGCGATTTTAAATATCCGTTAAGCAGCTTTGGTGCTCCTCTGGCAATCCAGCCTCCCGCTTTATCGGGTTCTTTCGGAGAACTGCGGAGTAATCACTTCCATTCCGGTTTGGATTTCAGAACGAATCAAGCCACAGGCTATCCGGTGTATGCCACCGCAGACGGGTATGTATCCAGATTACGTGTTCAGAACAGCGGTTTTGGTCTCGCACTTTACATCGATCATCCCAACGGATTTACCTCCGTATACGCACATTTATCTCGCTTTAATCCCGTGCTTGCAAAAGCAGTTAAAGACAAACAATACAAAAACAAATCGTACGAACTGGATGAATTTCCTCAGTCCGGAGAATTCCCCGTTAAAAAAGGAGACATCATTGCTTATTCTGGGAATACCGGAAGCAGTGGGGGGCCACATCTTCATTTCGAAATCAGGGACACTAAAACTGAACACACCATTAATCCCCAAAGGCTTGGCATCCAAATTCCCGATCAGATACCGCCTGTTATTCAGTCACTGTATGTATATCGGTTAAATGAGAAGCCCTTCAACGAAGTCACTCCTAAACAGTATTTTCAGGTAGTTGGTGGCAATGGAAAGTTTCAGCTCAACAAGGTAAATACGATTCATCTCAGTGGGGAGGTAGGCTTTGGCATAGTGGTGAATGACCGGCATAATGGCCTCTCGGGAAACAACGGTGTATACAGCATTGAACTTAAGGTGGATGGAAATGTGGTTTACCATTCTCAAGTGGAACGTTTCAGTTTCGATCATAGTCGTGCGATCAATTCACATGTGGATTTCCCGGCACTGATTCAGCAGAAGAGAAGCATTCAAAAGAGCTTCGTGGATCCCGGAAACCCTCTCAAAATTTACCCACAGCTTCTTCACCAGGGCAGGCTGCGTTTTGATGATCAACAAACACACGAGGTACAATACCTCATTAGCGATGCGGCCGGCAATCAGAGCAGCTTGCGTTTCTTTGTAAAAAGTGATCCCAAAGCCGTTATTCCTACCCCTGCCCTTCCACCGGGAATTACCTTTCCCTTTTCACAACAAAACGAGTTCAGCAATGAGGAGGTCAAAGTCATTCTTCCAAAAGGGACTCTATACGAAGAGCTGAATTTCATTTATAAGAAACTGGCAAAACCTGCCGTCGGGGCCTTTTCCGGGATGCATCAAATTCATCATTCGCTCATTCCTCTTCATAAAGGATTTGAGTTGTGGATCAAAGCGGACAGCAGCTTATCAAAATACCAGGATAAAAGCCTTATTGTGAACAGTTCCCGGATAAGTCAGGGAGGCTATTACGATCAAGGGTATGTGAAGGCCACTCCAAGAAGTTTCGGTAATTTTTACATTGCGATCGATACGATTCCTCCTCAAATTACTCCCCTAAACATCAGTGAGGGTAAAAACATGAAAGATGTTAGCAAAATCAATTTCCGAATAAGCGATCAGCTTTCGGGCATTAAAAGTTTCAACGGATACCTGAACGGGCAATGGATTTTAATGGAGTTCGATGCAAAAACCGCTACTCTTTGGCACCAGTTTGATGAGCGTACTCCTCCTGGAAAAAATGTATTTGAACTGGTAGTTACCGACATGAAAGATAATGTCCGAAAATATCAGGCAACTTTTTACCGTTGACCTTGTTTCTATCCTAACTTTACGCATTCACTAACCGATAATTGTATATGGAACCATTAAAAAAAGGAGATAAAGCTCCGGAATTTACTGCCAGAAATCAGGATGGCGAAGAAATCAACTTAGGCGATTTTCGTGGAAAGAAAGTCATTCTCTATTTTTATCCTAAAGACGATACACCCGGATGCACGGCCGAGGCCTGTAATTTTCGAGATAACTACGACTCCTTAACTGAAAAGGGGCTGGTGGTCTTGGGAGTGAGTGTCGATGATGAAACGTCTCATCAGAAGTTCATCCGGAAACATTCCCTTCCTTTTACCCTACTGGCAGATACGGACAAAAAAATCGTGGAAGCGTATGGGGTTTGGGTAGAGAAAAACATGTATGGGAAGAAATACATGGGAGTGCAACGCAGCACTTTCCTGATTGACGAGGCCGGAGATATTTTAGAGGTCATCCACAAGGTAGACACCAAAAATTCAACCGCACAGATAGTGGCTCTCTTGAGCTAAATTATCCGACAATTAATTAAAATTAACATATTTCATCGCTAAGTCCATAATTAATTTAACTTTGCTGGATACGCTGGCACAGAGCGAATTTGGTGCTGGCAGAAATTGAGACAAATCCAACAATCTTTTTTTAATGAAACATTCAATTAGTGAACTGGAAGCCATTGCCTCACAAGTGAGACGGGATGTATTGCGCATGGTTCATGCGGTACAATCAGGCCATCCGGGAGCCTCTTTGGGCTGCGCAGATTTCTTTACGGCACTTTATTTTGAAGTCCTGAACCACTCGACCGAGTTTAAGATGGATGGAAAAGGAGAAGATCTTTTCTTCTTATCGAATGGCCATATTTCACCTGTGTGGTATAGTGTCCTTGCTCGTGCGGGCTATTTTGAGGTGGATGAATTGAAAACATTCCGCAAAATTAATTCCCGATTACAAGGGCACCCGACCACTCACGAAGGGCTTCCAGGCATCCGAGTCGCATCTGGATCACTTGGACAAGGACTTTCTGTCGCGATAGGCGCTGCACTTAGCAAAAAAATCAGCCAGGATTCCAGCCTTGTTTATGCGCTGCTGGGGGATGGGGAATTACAGGAAGGACAAAACTGGGAAGCCTTGATGTTTGCTTCTTTCAACAAAGTGGACAACCTGATTGCCAGTATTGATTACAATGGACAACAAATCGACGGACCCACCGAACAGGTATTGTCTTTGGAAAACTTACAGGCAAAATTTGAATCTTTTGGCTGGCAGGTGATCACTTCTAACGGAAACGACATGGAGGAAATCACCAAAGCACTTCATTATGCAAAATCTCTGACAGGAAAAGGAAAACCAATTTTAAATCTAATGAGTACCCAGATGGGTTACGGTGTTGACTTCATGGTGGGAACCCATAAATGGCATGGTTCAGCCCCTAACGATCAACAGTTGGAATCGGCATTGGGCCAAATCAAAGAAACATTGGGAGATTATTAATCCTCAAATGACCACAAAAATGACTGTCATTGCGAGCATTATTTGACCTTATACCTTGAATTGAAATGAAAAAATATACATATACAGAAAAAAAAGACACCCGTTCAGGCTTTGGCGCCGGTTTACATGAAGCCGGTAAACAAAATGAAAACGTGGTGGCACTGTGTGCAGATCTGGTAGGTTCCCTGAAAATGGATGCTTTTATCAAAGATTTTCCAGATCGCTTTATCCAGGTGGGAATTGCGGAAGCCAATATGATGGGCATCGCAGCCGGTCTTACCATCGGAGGGAAAATTCCTTTTACCGGTACTTTTGCTAATTTTTCTACCGGTCGTGTGTACGATCAGATCCGTCAATCCATTGCCTATTCCGGCAAAAATGTCAAGATCTGCGCATCTCATGCCGGATTAACATTGGGAGAAGACGGAGCCACTCACCAGATCCTGGAAGATATTGGGCTGATGAAAATGCTTCCGGGCATGGTTGTGATCAATCCTTGTGATTATAACCAGACAAAAGCGGCAACCCTTGCCATTATGGATCATGAAGGTCCTGTTTATCTGCGTTTCGGAAGGCCGGTGATTCCGGTATTTACCCCCGAGGATCAAAAATTTGAAATCGGAAAAGCCTGGATGGTCAATGAGGGAAAAGACGTGACCATCATTGCAACAGGGCACATGGTGTGGCGCGCCATTGAGGCAGGAGAGAAATTAGCAGAAATGGGAATCGATGCGGAAATTATCAACATCCACACCATTAAGCCGCTGGATGAAGAAGCCGTTTTGACTTCTGTAAAGAAAACAGGGTGTGTCGTCACCTGTGAAGAGCATAACAAATACGGTGGATTGGGTGAAAGTGTAGCCCGTCTCCTTACCGAAACCCATCCTACTCCCCAGGAATTCGTCGCAGTGAATGACAGTTTTGGTGAAAGCGGAACACCTGATCAACTGATGACCAAGTATGGATTAGATCCTTCACACATTGTGGAAGCGGTCGAAAAAGTAATGAAAAGAAAAAACGCTTAATTTATCCTCCGATTCATTTCGGATATTGCAAAAAAATGTATGAAGCAGGTTGAAGACGAAGAAATCTTGCGCCTTTTTAGCGATGAAAAATCGCGGGACAGAGCCTTTAACCTGCTTCTTCAAAAATACCAGCAAAAGATTTATTGGCACATCCGCCGACTTGTGATCGATCACGATGATGCGGATGATGTGGTCCAGGAATGTTTTGTAAAAGTCTGGAAAAACCTTCCCTCCTTTCGGAATGATTCGCAATTATATACCTGGATTTACAGAATTGCGACCAATGAATCCATCACATTTCTCAATAAGAAAAAACAAAAGCAACACATATCGCTCGATGAGGAAGGAGCGCAAGAGCTTGCGGGAAAATTAACTGCTTCCTCTTATTTTAACGGGGACCACATTCAGAAAAAATTGCAGGAGGCTATTCTGACTTTACCGGAAAAACAACGGCTCATTTTCAATATGAAATATTACGACGATATGAAGTATGAAGAAATTTCTGCAGTTTTAGGCACCTCCGTAGGGGCTTTAAAAGCCTCGTTCCACATCGCTGTCAAAAAAATCGAAAACATTCTGACAAATAACGATTAAGCTATTAAACCTTTTGCCATAAAATGCATCAATAAATAAAATGACTTGGAAAGACGAAAATAGGGAATGGGAGAAAGAAGCACCCGTGTTGGCTCACTTAACACGGACAGCTCCTTTTACCGTACCGGAGGGTTATTTTGAGACGTTGCCTGCGCAAATCTCTTCTGCCATCCAACTGGATCAGCTTCCATCCATGAGTGGTTTCTCTGTTCCTGAGGATTATTTCGCTCACCTTTCCGATCGGATAGAAGCGCATGTTTCTCTCGAAAAAATCCGTCTCCTGGCGAATGAGACACCCGCATTTGACACTCCTTCAAATTATTTTGAAACGTTGTCTTCGCGGATCATGGAACGGGTCAGTGAACCAACCCCTTCCAGAAGTAAAGTCGTTCGCTTGTGGAAACAAGACCTGGTGAAATACGCAACAGCGGCCTGCGTTATTCTTTTAAGTGCAATTGGCTTGCACCTGCAGCAAAAGAACCACCTGATTTCTGTACGAAATACAGAACTTGCCCAGGAACTCTTCCTTTATCCTATTGATGAAAGAGTAATTATTGAACACTTAACCGAAGCCCAGGCTTCTAATCATATGAACTTATCAGATCTGGAAATGGAAAACTACATCCTGAACCATTATAGTTCTGGTGAGTTGTCCACTGATTATTAATTAAGCGAACCATGTTAATAAATTCTAGTCCACTGTCCAATCGATTCTCTTTTTTCCGTCGCAACAGAGGAATGCGTTTACTGTCTGGCTTCCTCTTGCTACTGTGTTGCGCGCTTTCCTCCTTTAGCCAGGGTCGTCCTGATGAAGAAAAAATTGAAGCAGCTAAAGTTTCTTTCTTTACTCAAAAATTAAATCTAACGGCAGAAGAAGCAAAGATTTTCTGGCCTATTTATAATGATTATCAGCGTGAACAAAATGCGCTCCGTAAGGCCCGCATGCAAAAGATGATTAGCTTTCGAAAAATCAATGAGATTGAGGAAATGACGGATAATGAGATTGAAAGCTTAATTTTTAATGATTTCGACTTCCGTCAGAAAGAATTAAACATGGAGCGCCGCTACTATGGCAAATTGAAATCGAACCTCTCCATTAAAGTCGTAGGGAAATTTTATAGGGCCCAGGAAGCCTTTAAAAGAGAGTTGCTGAACCTTTATCGCGGCGGTGGGAACAGTCGTGGCGGGCAAATGCGTCCTCATCAATAACGCCTATTTTCTGGATTTTACATTTGTATGCCGCTCATGACTCGTGCATTCCCTGATTAAATCTTAATTTTGTGCATGCTTACACAAAGACAACTCTTTCTGCAACACAATGCACAAACCAGCCCTGAACCCCTCTTATTGGAATTTGTAAGGGCAAAAGGCCTGTATATCTACGATCAGAACAACAAGCCTTACATGGACCTGATTGCCGGCATTGGTGTAAGTAATGTGGGGCATTGTCACGAAGCGGTCGTCAGTGCCATTCAGAAACAGGCCGCCACACATATGCACCTGATGGTTTATGGAGAGTATGTACAAAGCCCGCAGGTACAGTTTGCACAGGCACTTGCGGCAATTCTTCCCCCTTCATTGAGTTGCACTTATTTTGTAAACTCCGGAGCCGAAGCCGTAGAGGGAGCGATGAAGCTGGCAAAACGTTTTACCGGAAGAAGCGAATTATTGTCTTGCTACCATAGCTACCATGGCAGTACCCAAGGAGCCCTCAGCCTCATGGGAACGGAAGTTTACAAGCAGGCCTTCCGGCCCCTCCTTCCTTCCATCGGTCACCTGCATTTTAACAAGCTGGAGGATCTGTCAAAAATCACCACCCACACAGCAGCGGTTTTTATTGAACCCATCCAGGGAGAAGCCGGAGTTCGTGTAGGGACCAGCCAGTACCTCCGGGCCCTAAGAAAAAAATGCGATGAAACAGGCACTTTGCTGGTATTTGACGAAATACAGACCGGTTTTGGGAGAACAGGCAGGATGTTTGCCTTTGAACACGATGAGGTGATCCCTGACGTGCTCTTGTTAGCGAAAGGAATTGGAGGAGGCATGCCCATTGGTGCTTTTATTAGTTCCAAAGAAATCATGTCTACCTTAAGCCATCAACCTATCTTAGGACACATTTCGACCTTTGCAGGTCATCCGGTGAGCTGTGCAGCCGGATTGGCAACGCTTTGTACGCTACAAAAAGAAAATCTCCTAGAGGATGTAGAAGCCAAAGGCGCATTGTTTAAAACCCTGCTTCAGCATGAAGCGATCCGGGAAGTGAGAGGAAAGGGCTTAATGCTAGCCGTCGAATTTGAAAATTTCGCCATCAATAAAACCATCATTGATAGCTGTATCAGTGATGGGATTCTTACCGACTGGTTTTTACATTGCGATAATGCCATGCGCATAGCGCCTCCCCTGATGATTTCCGAAAGTGAAATCAGAGAAGCCTGTGCCCTTATTCTTCATCATACAGCACGTATTCATCAATCTTTATACTAATGGAAATTCTACAAGAAAACGATTCGAAAAAAGGCTTCTTCAAGGCTGAAGAAGAGGGAAAAGAAGCGGGTCTAATGACCTATTCCTGGGCGGGAACAGACAAATTCATCATTGACCATACAGAAGTAGATCCGTCTTTTAAAGGCCGTTCTGTAGGTCTTCAACTCGTCCTCAAAGCCGTGGACTTTGCCCGGGAAAAGCAGCTAAAAATTATGCCCCTGTGTCCTTTTGCTAAATCAGTATTTGATAAACGGGAAGATCTCCGCGACGTATTGTTCTAAACGTTCTCTTTCGCCTTTAAGCCATGCGCTGTCTTTTCAGCAGATAAGCTTCAAGTATCTGAGAGAAGCCCTGGTTCATATCTGCGTCTACAAAATCAATTTGGTAACGAGCACAAGTCAGTTTCAACTGCTTGCGATAAACCTCCATTTCCTGAAGGTAAGCCTCTTTTACCTGTCTGGGATGGACTTTCAATGAATCACCTGTTTCGAGATCAATGAATTGATAAGGTCGGTTTTCAAAATCAAAATTCAGTTCCTTTTGCCGGTCCATCACATTGAACACGATGACTTCATGCTTGTTAAACTTTAGGTGTTGTAAGGCTGAAAATAGCTCGTTCATTGCTCGTTCATCCGTGGTTGTTTGCAAAAAATCACTGAAAATAATGACCAGCGAACGTTGATGAATCTGCTCAGCAACCTGATGCAATGCCCCTGCAAGATTGGTTTTCTTTGGTTCTTTCGGCACTGCTAACAATTGCTCGAGGTGATGAAAAAGATGCTTCTGATGAGCCCCTGTTGATCTAGCCGGGGTAAGAAGATCCACATGATCGCTAAACAGGGTGAGGCCAAAAGCATCCCTCTGTTTCTTCAGCAAAAAGATAAGTGCTGCCACACTTTGCACAGAAAAACTGAGCTTATGATACGCTGGAGAAGGAAAGTACATTGAGGAGGAAGTATCGATCATCATCTGACATCTCAGATTCGTTTCTTCTTCATATCTTTTACTAAAAAGTTTATCTGTTTTCGCATACAGCTTCCAATCCACATGTTTCATGCTATCTCCTGCATTGTATAGCCGATGTTCAGCAAACTCAACAGAGAAGCCGTGAAAAGGACTCTTATGTAACCCAGTAATAAATCCTTCTACCACCTGCTTGGCCAATAATTCAAGCGGGCTATCAAAAGCGACGGTATCCGGGCGAATGGTTTGCGACATGAGGTAAATTTACTAAAATATTTTTCATTATTTTTGGGCTCATTTATTCGCTTTCAGTAATCAACTTAAATTATTTAACTATGATAAAAAAGACGTTTTCAAATATCATTTTCCCATTAACAGTATTTATTTTGGGAGCTTCTTCTCTTTCCGCACAAGTCATCCAGGGAGGAGCTGTCAATACAGACAGTAAGAAACTCGCCAGTAAAATAGATACCGCCAAGAAGGCCGAAGGATGGACCATTCGTGGTACAAACACCCTGCTTCTTAATCAGGCCGCTTTTTCTAATTGGGTAGCCGGGGGCATTAATTCCGTCGCACTTACTGCACGGGCAGATTATGAATTTAACCTCAAAAGAGATCGAAATCTATGGGAAAATCGAATCCTGATGGGGTATGGTTTAAGGTCTGAAGAGAATAACCCAAGCACCAAAGTAGAAGACATCATTGACTTCACTTCTAAATATGGTCGACAGTTAGGTGTAAGTTCCTGGTTCTCTGCCGTAGCCTTTAACTTGAAGACACAGTTCAGTAAAGGTTATGATTACAGTAAACCCCAACAAAGCTACCTCTCTAATTTTATGTCGCCGGGTTATGTTACTCTCGGGTTGGGATTGGATTATATCCCAAATGACAATTTTCAGCTGAGCATTCACCCCCTCACTTCTCGTTTCACCTTTGTTAGTGATGCGGCAGTATTTGATCCGGATCAAGATGGCATCCAAACAGAGGCCTTCGGTGCCAAGCCCGGAGAAAACTTTGTCTATCAGTTAGGTGCTTATTTCGGAGGAAGGTATAAAACAAAGCTGATGGAAAATATTTCATTGGATAACCGCTTTGGTTTGTTTACCAACTACCTTGAGAAACCTCAAAACATGGTATTGGCTTATTCAGCCATTCTGGATATGAAAGTGAACCGGTTTATCTCCACCCAAATCACGGCTGATTTGTTCTATGATGATTTACAAATTGGCAAATTGCAGTTGAAAGAAACCTTAGGAGTGGGAATTACCTATAAATTCGGAAAATATTAAAGACCATCTCTCTTCTACAAAACATAAAAATCCCTTCAAAGTATTTCGAAGGGATTTTTTTATGCATATGCTCAGGCGTGAAAAACGGAGAGAAAGTATTTCCTCCGGTCTCTTAGCCTATAAGCAAGAATTATAACTGCTTGTCCAGTTTACCGGCCAATACGGATTTAGGAACTGCTCCGATTTGTTTATCAACTACTTGGCCGTTCTTAAAAAACAACAGCGCCGGAATATTACGAATCCCGAATTGGGTAGAGATTTGTGGGTTATTGTCTACATTTACCTTTCCAACCAGTGCCTTTCCTTCATATTCTTTTGAAATTTCATCCACTACAGGGCCTACCATACGGCATGGACCACACCACTCCGCCCAAAAATCGACTAAAACTGGTTTTTCTGATTTTAATACTACTTCCTCGAAGTTCGCATCTGTTATTTCTAAAGCCATAAATTTATTTTTAAATGATATACAAATATATTATCAATTGTAATACCAACAAGAGTTTGATGTCATTTTGACATATCTCCAACCCGGTATAACAAGAGGATCACGTTAATTCAACTTATAATTGACAACGTTTAAACTCTTCAATTGTTCTAAAAAGCGATTATTTGGACTGATTTTCAAAGATTTTGAAGGCAGATCGAGCATGAAATTTTCTTCCTGATCGTACACGGCAAAATTCAGCTTGCAGGGAAAATGATCGCTCAACGTTTTATTTTCTTCCAATATCGCTTCGATTTTTTTCATTAAATCCTCATTCACCGCCTCAATTGGCATCTGAATAGTGATGCTTTTGGTGAGCTTATCTCTTAATTCGGACAAAAGATCAATGGAAGTAATCTTAAATTCCCAATCGCCTTCTTTTTTGAATCGTTCTCCCACGCGGCCTCTTAATTGCAAAAAATAACCTTCTGTCAAGAACGATTTAAATTTCACAAAATCATCGCCAAATAGCGCTATCTCACAACTGTCATCGTAATCCTCAAAAACAAAAACACCAAAAGGCTTTCCCGTTTTTGTGATCCGCTGAGAGGCCATTACGACCAACCCGCCCACTACCAGGTCTCGGTTTTTAATCTCTTCAAAAGCTTGGAGTGCCTCTTCTCCGGCCTCTCCTCCCCGTATTTTGTTTACCAGACTTAACTGACCCACATTATGAAAACAGAAATTTTTCAGCTCAAACCGGTAATCGTCTAGTGGATGGCCAGATAGGAAAATACCAATTGCATCTTTCTCATACTTCAACTTATCGATAAGTCCCCATTCCGGTGACACAGGAAAAGTAGGTTCCAAAATGAGGTCTGCTTTAGATCCGCCAAAAAGGGAAGCCTGAGAGGAATTCTCATTATTTTGGAAATCGTTGGCATATTTAATCAGCTTCTCGATCCCGTTCATTTTTTCATTATTCCCAATGTAAAAATATTGTGCCCGGTGGTAACCGAATGCATCGAAAGCGCCGCTGTATACAAAGCTCTCGTAGGCTTTTTTATTCACTATACGCGTATTGGAACGTTTAGCAAACTCAAAGACACTCTGGTAAGGACCGTTAGCGACTCGTTCCTCTATGATGCTTTCCACTGCTTTTTCACCCACTCCCTTTACCGCAGACAAACCAAAACGCACTTCCCCATTTGCATTTACGGAAAACTTAAGGTCAGATTCATTGATGTCTGGACCGAGCACTGTTACTCCCATCTGACGACACTCTTCCATAAAGAAAGCCACCTGCTTGATGTCACTCATGTTATTGGAAAGCACCGCAGCCATGTATTCGGCGGGGTAATTGGCTTTCAGGTAAGCGGTCTGATAAGCGATCCAGGCATAACAGGTAGAATGGGATTTATTAAACGCATACTCCGCAAAGGCCTCCCAGTCTTTCCATATTTTTTCCAGCACCGCTGGTGAATGTCCATTTTGAGCTGCCTGTTCAATAAATTTAGGTTTCATCTTGTCCAAGACATCCCGTTGTTTTTTTCCCATGGCTTTTCGGAGAACATCCGCCTCCCCTTTGGTAAAGTTCGCCAGCTTCTGAGACAACAACATCACCTGCTCCTGATACACCGTGATTCCATAGGTTTCTTTCAGCAATTCTTCACAGGCATCCAAATCATATGTAATCGCTTCATCGCCATTTTTTCTTCGAATAAAACTTGGTATATAGGCGATTGGACCCGGACGGTAGAGTGCATTCATGGCAATCAGATCTCCAAATACCGTGGGCTTCAGTTCCTTCATATACTTCTGCATTCCCGGACTCTCGTACTGGAATATCCCTACGGTTTCACCTCGTTGGAAGAGCTCGTATGTTCTCACATCATCAATGGGAAAACTGTCCGGGTCCAGCTCTATCTGGTGTCGCTTCTTCACCAGTTTCACCGTATCTTTAATCAGAGTCAGTGTCTTGAGACCCAAAAAATCCATTTTCAGAAGACCAGCACTTTCCACCACCGCATTATCAAATTGAGTCACATACAGATCCGAATCCTTAGCTGTAGCCACCGGTACAAAATTGGTAATATCGTCTGGTGTGATAATCACCCCACAGGCATGAATTCCTGTATTTCGTAAAGAACCCTCAAGCATCATCGCTTGTTCGATGGTTTCGGCTTCCAGGTTCTTTCCATCAGCAAGCGTTTTCAGCTGGCTCACCTTCTCGTATTCGTCTGCACGAAGTGCAGATTTAAGCGCCTTTTCCTCCAGATTAAATATCTTTTGGAGCTTCATATTCGGAATTAGTTTGGCAATCTTATCCGCTTCGTACAAAGGCAAATCTAGTACCCTGGCAGTATCCCGAATAGACGATTTAGCCGCCATTGTTCCATACGTAATGATCTGTGCCACTTGACTCGACCCGTATTTATTAATCACATAATCCATCACACGACCCCGGCCTTCATCGTCAAAATCGATATCAATATCGGGCATGGAAACCCGGTCTGGGTTAAGAAAACGCTCAAAAAGAAGATCGTATTTCATGGGATCAATATTCGTAATCCACAAACAATACGCCACCACAGAACCTGCTGCAGAACCCCGACCCGGCCCAACCGACACATCCCGGTTTCTTGCCTCCGCAATAAAGTCCTGTACGATCAGAAAATATCCGGGGTAGCCTGTCTTTTCAATAGTTTGGAGTTCAAAGTCCAAACGCTCAGTCACTTCCTCACTAAGCGTTTCGCCATAACGTTTCTTCGCCCCTTCGTACGTAAGGTAACGCAGGTAGCTGTTTTCCCCTCTCTTTCCCCCATCCGTCTCATCCTCTGGGACGATGAACTGTTCCGGTATATCAAATTTAGGAAGCAATACCTCCCTCGCCAATTTATAATTTTCTACTTTCGCTATCAGTTCCCCGATGGATACAATTGCGTCAGGGAGGTCTTTAAACAGCGTTTTCATCTCCTCCGTCGACTTAAAATAGTATTCCTGATTTGGTAATCCATAACGGTACCCGCGACCTCTCCCAATAGGGGTAGCCAGTTTTTCCCCATCTTTGACACACAACAAAATATCATGCGCGTGAGCGTCCTTTTTCTGAACATAATAGGTATTATTGGTCGCCACCATTTTAACCTGATGTTTCCTACTCAAGGTCACTAAAGCCTCATTCACACGATCTTCATTCTCCTGACCATGACGCATTAATTCAATGTAAAGGTCATCTCCAAATTGCTCCTTCCACCATAGCAGTGCTTCTTCTGCTTGTTTTTCCCCGACATTGAGCAATTTAGACGGAACTTCTCCGTAGAGATTTCCTGTCAATACAATTAAGTCTTCCTTGTATTGCATCACTACCTGTTTATCAATACGAGGGACGTAGTAAAATCCTTTCGTATAGGCTATCGAAGACATCTTGGCGAGGTGATGATATCCCTTTTTATTCTTGGCGAGAAATACCACCTGGTAGCCATCGTCTTTTCTTGATTTATCTGTATGATTTTCACAAACAAAAAATTCGGCACCGACAATTGCTTTTAGTGGTTGTGCTACCGGGGCTTCTCCTTTTTCAAGGGCCTCTTTATTTGCGGCTTCCACACTTTTATTGTGATTGGTTACCTGAGTAACAAACTGAAAAGCGCCCATCATGTTTGCATGATCTGTCAACGCCACGGCCGGCATACCGGCAGCCACTGCTGCCTTGACCAGGGCAGGAACGGAAATGGTACTCTGAAGAACGGAAAACTGGGTATGGTTATGCAAATGAGCAAAAGGAGCGTCTTTAAATGCAATTTCATCCTCTCCCGAAAGAGGCATACGCTCCGCTCCGCTCTCGTCAGGCCTGCTTTTACGCAAAGCTTCCGAAGCCGCTTTTAAATTGATATGTGCAATCCCAACCGGTTCAATTGAAAAAGGATTGGCCTCCTTGAACTGCCTGAAATAATCCGTATCTACTTGTAGTTCTTCTTTACTGAAGACTCCTCTTTTAATGAGCTCCAGGAAACAACGGGTAGTTGCTTCCACATCGGCTGTCGCATTGTGAGCTTCCGCAAAAGGGACACCAAATAAATACTGATGCAACTCGGTAAGCGTCGGTAACTTAAAGCGTCCCCCCTTTCCTCCCGGCAGTTTTAATAAATCAGCCGTCACTTCCGTACAGGTATCTAATACCGGAAACTCTTCCAAAATGCCACTTAACCCCTGCCTGAAAAATTCTGAACCCATCACTTTCATGTCGAACCCGATATTCTGTCCGACAATAAAACGGGTCTTTCCCAACACTTCTCTGAATTTGTCAATGACTAAACTAAGCGGTTGACCTTCACTTTCTGCTAGAGCGGTTGAAATACCATGAATGCGCTCTGAATCATAGGGGATATTGAAACCTTCTGGCCGAATCAAATAACTGTCATGAGACACAAGATGCCCCATCTCGTCATGCAGTTGCCAGGCTATTTGAACACAGCGCGGCCAATTATCTGTATCGCTGACAGGTGCATTAAAATTCTTGGGTAACCCCGTGGTTTCGGTATCAAATATCAGGTACATAGCAACAATGAGCGGATGAATTTCAGTTTGTCTCCATGATGGAGAAAGAAATTCAAAAATAAAAAATCCCTTTTGGTAAACCTATAGTTGTTTTTCAACAGTAAGTCAATTTACCGACGTAAAACCAGGGGGTTGGATATCCAGAAAGAATAATTTGGCCGAGGTTCTGGACATGATAGAGGCTACAGGCAAAGTTAAATTTAAAATAGAAGGGAGGAAAGTCATCGTTAAAAACTAAATCAACCAAACGATGTCAGAAATAAAACCAGGGACGCGTCAACATCCCTGGCACATGTCCGGCATTGTTAAATCAATCTGTTAACCTGCTGATGTACTTTGCTCGACACAATCTGCATCAGCCAAAACCAAACTATCCAAATGTATAAAAATTACACCAAAGAATCAGGTGTGCGTTATTCGTACGTCTGTAAATTCCTGTTAGTTATGCGATTAACCGTGTTAATTTTGATCACTTCTCTCCTTCAGGTAAGTGCATCTACATTTGCCCAGCGTATCACTATTTATAAGAATCAGGCACCCCTGGAAGAGATTCTGAAAGAGATACATGTGCAAAGCGGTTATGATTTTTTCTTCGATCGGAATGTCATTAGCCGGTTTAAACCGGTCAGTATCCAAGTGAGAAATGTTTCTCTAGAAACGGCCTTAAATACCTCATTAAAAGGTCTTCCTCTTAGCTTTTCCATTAAGAACAAGCGAATTACGATTAACGAACTTCCACAACGGAGTTTTGTTGTACATCCTGTCAACGAGACAATCACTATTGACCGGGTGATTAACGGACGGGTAACTTCCAAGGAAGATGGTCAACCCATTGCAGGAGCCAGTGTGCTGGTAAGCAACACCAAAATAGGTACACAAACAGATGTAGAAGGGAAGTTTACATTGAGGGTTCCTTCTGGTAGCAGCAGTCTACAGATAAGCTTCATGGGTTACGAACCACAAACCGTTTCGCTGGGAACATCAGACGTTCTCCACATTGTACTCAACCCCTCAGTGAATACCCTCGGAGCCGTAGTAGTGACCGCTTTCGGGATTCAGCGTCAAAAGAATACTTTGCCTTACGCTGCCCAGCAAATAAGCGGCGATGAGATGAACAAAACCAGAGTGGCTAATGTAGCGAGTGGCTTATCCGGTAAAGTTTCGGGGTTGCAAATCTCACAAGGCAATGGAATAGGCGGATCGGTCAATGTAGTGATCAGAGGATCGAAATCACTGACAGGCAACAATCAGGCATTGTTCGTGGTAGACGGAGTACCCGTGGACAATTCAAACAATAACCGCTCTTCCCAACAATCGGGAGGAGGTGGTTACGATTACGGAAATGCGGCTGCAGATATTAATCCTGACGACATTTTATCTATTAACGTCCTGAAGGGGGCTGCTGCATCTGCCTTGTACGGCTCAAGAGCGGCGAATGGGGTAATTATGATCACTACCAAAAAACCAAAAACAGGCCTCGGGATTACGATCAATAGTGGTTTAAATATCGGAAACATGGACAAATCCACCTTTGTCACTTACCAGGATGAATATGGGGCCGGACGTTCAAGTGTCCAGGATAAAGACGGTTTTCTTTATTTTGATGTAAACGGGGACGGAGAAAAAGATCTAGTGGTTCCTACTTTTGCTCCCCGTTCCTGGGGACCTCGTTACAACCCCAACCTGATGGTCTATGACTGGGAGGCATTTGATGAGTCCTCCGCGTCTTATAAAAAGCCTAAACCCTGGATGATGCCTAAAAATGGGCCTGATAGCTTTTACGAAACAGCCATTTCGACCAATAACAGCCTGATGATCGATGGGATGTTTCAAGATAAAGGGTTCTTTAAGCTGGGCTATTCGAGGAATGATGAACGAGGAATTCTTCCCAATAGCCGGGTATTGAAAAACATTGTTAATTTTAGTTCCAGCTACCTTCTCACCCCGCAGCTCACAGCCACCGCATCCGTAAATTATTCGAATGTAAGTGGTCGGGGAAGGTATGGCACAGGGTATGACAGTGGACGAAATGTAAATAGTACCTTCAGACACTTCAATCAAACCAATGTGGATGTGCAGGAACAAAAAGCGGCTTACTTCAGGACCAGAGCAAATGTGACCTGGAACTGGGCAGATCCTACCCTATTCATTCATCTAGCTCCGGCGTTTAACAACAATCTCTATTGGACAATCTATGAAAACTACCAGAACGATGAAAGAGATCGGGTCTTTGGGTACACCTCTTTAAGCTATAAGCCTGCTGAATGGCTGGACATCCTAGGCAGAGTTACCGTTGACAATTACAGCGAAGAACAACAAGAACGCATTGCAGTGGGGAGTTCGGGAGTTTCCTCCTATTCTCGTTTTGACCGCCGTTACAATGAATTGAATTATGACCTCCTGGCCACCGTGAATAAACCCATTAGTGCGGCCATTTCTTTCAACGGACTGATGGGTGTAAATATCCGTAGAAATACCATTGCATCAATTTCCTCTTCCACTTCTGGAGGACTCGTTGTACCCAAGCTATATGCGATCTCCAATTCGGCAGGAACCATTCCTGCCCCGGTAGAGAATTACCAGCCAAAAGCGGTGGATGGCTATTTTGCGGGACTTACCTTTGGTTACAACGATTTTCTTTCCCTGGATGCCACTATTCGTCGGGATAAATCGTCTACATTGCCTAAAGGTGCAAACAGCTATAATTACTATGCCATCTCTGGAAGTTACCTATTCTCTCACCACCTAAAAGAAATCAGTTGGCTGTCTTCCGGTAAGGTCCGTCTGAACTATGCTACCGTGGGAAACGATGCTGCATGGGGGAGCATCAAAGACGTGTACGACAAGCCAAATCCTTTTGGTGGAGCACTTCTATTTTCACTTCCCAACACCAAGAATAATAGTCAGTTGAAACCCGAGCAGACACGTAGCAAAGAAGCCGGACTGGAGATGTCTTTCCTGCATAACCGACTGGGCTTCGACGCATCTTATTACCATACCAACACCATTGACCAGATCATTCCTGTTACGGTTTCTTCGGCCACTGGTTACTCCAGCAAGTACATCAATGCTGGGAACATCGAGAACAAGGGTATGGAAGTTTCTGTATTCGCTCACCCGGTAAAAACCAGTCCATTTTCCTGGAATGTTCAGTTGAACTTTACGCGCAATAGAAATAAGGTAATTTCCTTATACAACGATAGTAAAAATTTACAGTTGGCTTCCTTCCAGGGCGGGGTGAGTCTGAATGCATCCATTGGCAAACCTTACGGTGAGCTCAGAACGACCACTTTCGAAATGCTCAACGGAGAGCGACTAATCAAATCGAATGGTTTATACCAGTTAACCACTACCACCTCAAATGTGGTAGGGAATGTAAATCCCGACTGGATCGGAGGAGTTTACAACAGCTTCAGGTACAAAAACCTGAATTTCAGCTTCCTGGTAGACATTAAAAAAGGAGGTGATTTATTCTCACTCGACATGTATTACGGAATGATGGCGGGGCTGTTGCCAGAAACCGTTGGCCTGAATGATTTAGGGAATCCGGTTCGTTCTGAAGTTGCTCAAGGTGGAGGAATCGTTCTTCCGGGAGTGACCGCCGACGGAAGGCCCAACACTCAGCGGGTCACCATTAATTCGAACACTTCCAATTACATCCCTCAATCTGAATTTGTTTACGATGCCAGTTTTGTTAAGTTAAGAGAAGTCGCTCTTTCCTATACACTTCCTAGAAAAATTATCGGACAGCTGAAGTTCATAAAGGATGCTGAACTGTCCTTATTGGGTCGTAACCTGTGGTTAATCCATAAGAATGTTCCGTATGCCGACCCCGAGGAAAACCTCTCTGCCGGAAATATTCAGGGGAATCAAAGCGGGTCGTACCCTACTACCCGAACCATCGGACTAAATGTTAAATTGAAATTCTAAAGCGGGAAAAAATGAAAAAAATAATCATTGCTTTATCGCTCCTATTGTTTTTGGGAGCTTGCACCAAAGACATCACGAGGTTCAACGAAGAGACAAAGAGAGCCAGCAAAATCCCTCCTGGCCCCCTTTTTTCGAATGCCATTAAAGGTTTATCTGACGGTCTCGCCTCGGCAGCTGTGGGGACAAATATCCTTCGGCATTTTGTAAAACACTGGGCACAGGCCGTTATACAGGATGAAACTCAATTTGATTACATATCCCGCGCTGTCAATGATGCCTGGTGGGCCAGAATGTATCGGGATGTGCTCAATGACCTGAAAGAATGTGAACGCTTAATCGCGGCAGACGAAACCATGAATGCCGCCCAAAAAGCAAACCAACTGGCCATGATCGAAATGATGCAGGTATACACCTATGCCATTTTGATAAATACCTTCGGAGATGTGCCCTACACGGAAGCCTTGGATGACAATCAGCTTTTCCCGGTGTATGATGATGCGAAAACAGTCTATGCGGATTTACTTAAACGGTTGAGTGCGGCTATTCAAAAAGTGAATGCTTCCGCCCCTGGTTTTTCTGCTACTGAAGACTTGATTTTTCAGGGAAACAGTGCCCAATGGGTAAAATTTGGCAATTCGCTAAAAATCCGGATGGCCATGACCATCGCCGATGTGGACATTGCTACGGCCCGGACTGCATTCGAAGAAGCCGAACCAGGTGCCATGAATCTAACCAGTGACATTGCACAGGTCAAATACCTGAGTACCCCTCCCAATAACAATCCCTTATACAATCAGCTGGTATTGGCCAATCGAACCGATTTTATTGCCTCAGTCGATTTAATGGATAAATTAAATCAGCTCGACGACCCGAGAAAGCCCGGTTTCTTTGGGCTCAACAATGCAGGACAGTACGTAGGCGGAATATTAGGCATAGGAAATGATTATGCCCGCATGTCGAAACCAAGCGCACGCGTAGCAGCACCCGATGCACCAAATGTATTGATGGATTATGCAGAGATGGAGTTTTACCGTGCCGAAGCAAAGGAGCGGGGGTTTACAGTGAGTGGAAGCGCAGAAACACACTATCACAATGCTGTCCGTTCCTCTATTCTACATTGGGGAGGATCGCAGGCCCAGGCAGACAGCTATCTCGCCCGTCCAGAGGTAGCGTACGGAACAGCTTCCGGCAATTGGAAAGAAAAAATCGGCGTTCAAAAATGGATTGCTCTGTACAATCGGCCATTCGAATGCTGGTTAGAATTCAGAAGATTGGACTATCCTGTACTTCCTTTACCGATCAATGCAGTGTCTGGCTTTCCTACCCGAATGCGTTATCCCGGTAATGAGCAACAATTAAACGGCACTAATTACACCAACGCTGCTGCCAAAATAGGCGGAGACAAAACAGAAACCAAATTATTTTGGGATATTTATTAATCAAACCCTGTTTCCATGAAAAAAACAATTCTTATTCTTTTATGCCTGTGCTGCTCCCTTTATTTAGCTGCTCAGGATCGCATTACAGGAAGAAATTTTGCTTCGCGATCGGAAGTGATCGGGCAAAACGGCATGGTTGCTTCCAGCCATCCGCTGGCTACCCAAATAGGGATAGACGTCCTGAAAAAAGGCGGAACAGCGATTGATGCGGCCATTGCCGTGAATGCAGCGCTGGGCCTTATGGAACCCACGGGTTGCGGCATTGGTGGAGATCTGTTTGCCATTGTCTGGGAGGCCAAAACCGGTCAAATCCATGGCTTAAATGCCAGTGGAAGATCCCCTAAAGCGCTCACGCTCCAACATTTTGAAGAAAAAAAACTTTCCAAAATTCCCTCAAGTGGTCCATTGCCGGTCTCTGTACCGGGATGTGTAGACGGCTGGTTTGAGCTCCATGAGAAATTTGGGAAATTACCCATGAGTGAAATTCTGGCTCCCGCTATCCGCTATGCTGAAGAAGGCGTGCCTACACCCGAGTTAATCGCCCATTATCTGCGAGGAAATGTCAATGCCTTCATCAACCGTTTTCCGAACGTAAAGGAGACCTATACCATCGACGGACAGACGCCTCAAAAAGGCGACATTTTCAAAAATCCGTTCCTGGCAAATACCTATCGGCAGATTGCCAAAGGGGGAAGAAACGTTTTCTACAAAGGAGAGATTGCCAAAGTGACGGCCAAGTTTATTCAGGAGCAGGGCGGTTTTCTGAGTGAGGATGACTTTGCGCAACATCGTTCAGAATGGATCAAGCCTTTATCGACTTCTTACAGAGGATATGAAGTGTGGGAACTTCCGCCCAACGGGCAGGGATTAGCAGCTTTGCAAATGCTCAACATCATTGAAGGGTATGATTTTGCTTCCATTCCTTTCGGCAGTGCAAGACACCTGCACATTGTGAATGAAGCAAAGAAGCTGGTTTTTGAGGATCGTGCCAAGTTTTATGCAGACATGAATTTCACCAATGTTCCACTCGAACAATTACTTTCCAAGGAATATGCCAAAGAACGCAGAGCACTGATTAACGATCAGCGCGCTGGGGAATTTAAAGCCGGACTGGAGAGCCACAGTGGTACCATTTACCTGACCGTCGCCGACAAAGAGGGCAACATGATCTCCCTTATCCAAAGTAATTACCGTGGAATGGGTTCGGGTATGGTTCCTCCCCGGCTTGGATTTATGCTGCAGAATCGCGGCGAGTCTTTTGATCTCCAACCAGGCCGGGCAAATTCTTATGCTCCCCAAAAAAGACCCTTTCACACCATTATCCCTGCATTTGTAACTAAAGATGGGGCTCCCTTCATGTCTTTTGGGGTGATGGGCGGGGATTTTCAGCCTCAGGGGCATGTACAGATTTTGATGAACATTATTGATTTCGGCATGAACACACAAGAAGCTGGAGATGCGCCACGATTTGAGCACATTGGATCAAGCGATATCAATGGTCTGCCCGCCAAAGGGCGTGGTGAAATTTTACTAGAAAGTGGTTTTGCTATTGAAGAGATCAGAAAGCTCAATACCATGGGACATAAAGTAGGTTTTGGGGGATATTATGGAGGCTACCAGGGAATTCGCTACGACCCCAAACGGAAAGTTTATTTCGGCGCATCCGAGTCACGAAAAGATGGTCTCGCCGCCGGTTATTGAAATGAAAAATTATGAATTTAGCAATCCCTAAACAAATGAAAAGAATTCCAACATTGATTATATATCTCCTATTCGTCGGTCTAAATAGCTGGGCGCAAAATAATGTCAGAAACTACCCCACGCCGGTGGAAGGAGATTATGTGGTAAAACAATTTAAATTTCAAAATGGCGAAACACTGAACGACCTGAATCTCCATTACACTACCATTGGTCAACCTACCAAAGGAAAAGATGGAAAAGTGAACAACGCCATATTAATTATGCATGGAACCACAGGTACAGGTCATCAGTTTCTTTCCAATCAGTTTGCAGGAAACTTATTTGGTCCGGGGCAACTCCTGGATGCCAGCCGCTATTTCATTGTGCTGACCGATGCCATTGGGCATGGAAAGTCGAGCAAGCCCAGTCAGGGAATGCGTATGAATTTTCCTAAATACACCTACGATGACATGGTCAAAGCCCAGCACCAGCTACTTACAGAGCACCTCAAAGTCGATCATTTACGCTTAGTCATGGGGACTTCAATGGGGGGAATGCACAGTTGGGTATGGGGGTATTTATTCCCGGACTTTATGGATGCCCTATTTCCGTTAGCCAGTTTGCCAGTCGAAATTGCCGGAAGAAATCGCATTCAGCGAAAAATGGCCATTGATCTGATTCAGATGGACCCGGCCTTCGAAGGAGGGAATTACACAAAGCAACCGTTACTGGGACTATCGGGCGCTATCCAATCGTTAATGTTCATGGTGAGTGTTCCTCTTCAGCAACAAAAAAATGCGCCCACACGTGTGCAGGCAGAGGCCATGATGAAACGAACTCTTGAACGATATCAATCCAGCCTGGATGCCAATGATCTTATATATGCGTTTGATTCGTCGCGAGACTACAACCCCGCGCCACATCTACATTTAATTAAAGCACCCCTGGTTGCGATCAATTCTGCCGACGACCAGGTGAATCCTCCGGAGCTTGGTTTGATGGAACAGGAGATTAAAAAGGTCAAAAATGGCAAATACATTCTCATTCCAATTTCGGAGGCCACCAGTGGCCACGGGACCCATTCCAATCCCAAAATATGGGGCAATGAACTGAAAGCTCTGCTCGAAATGACAGAGAAAAAGTAATGCGCTGTCTCCCTGGTAAACATGCCGGCTTTAAAAGCCGGCATGTTTGTTTCTTTATACTCTTCAATTTTTAGCAGGACTACTCTCTCATTTCATTTTCCCTTACAAGAAAGATTTACCTAATAATATACTAATTTTTCATTGAAACTCCAAATAAAAAAGCAAAAAGATACCCAGTGAAAAGAATTACGGCCTTACGACAGATAATTAACAAAGGCATTACAAAAACTATTTTTTTTAACTGACTCAATTGGTTAAATTCGGCACCGGAGAAACGATTTATCCAAAACCTCAATAAACATTAAGATATGAAAATTACGGTAGTAGGAGCCGGCGCAGTTGGCGCCACCTGTGCAGATAACATTGCCCGGAAAGAATTAGCTCAAGAGCTTGTTTTATTAGATATTAAAGAAGGTTTTGCGGAAGGCAAAGCCATCGACATGATGCAAACCGCCGCTTTATTAGGCTTTGACACAAAGATTAAAGGGGTAACAAACGATTACAGCCAGACTGCGGGTTCAGCGGTAGCGGTCATTACTTCCGGTTTACCAAGGAAACCCGGGATGACCCGTGAAGAACTGATTGGGATCAATGCAGGCATTGTAAAAAGTGTCGCTGAAAACATCCTGAAATATTCCCCCGAAGCCATCATCATTGTTATCAGCAATCCGATGGATACGATGACTTATCTGGCCCTTAAATCGCTGGGTCTTCCAAAAAACCGCATCATCGGAATGGGAGGAATTTTGGATAGTGCACGCTTTAAATATTACCTCAGTGTGGCCTTGGATGCCAATTCAAACGACCTCCAAGGCTTTGTTATTGGAGGGCACGGAGACACCACCATGATTCCATTAACCCGTTTTGCCACTTATCAGAGCCTGCCTGTTAGTCAGTTACTGGACGAAGCCCGTCTGGAGAAAGTAGCGGCAGATACGATGGTGGGAGGAGCCACCCTTACCGGGTTACTGGGAACCTCGGCTTGGTATGCACCTGGAGCAGCAGGGGCTGCCCTCGTGGAAGCAATCGTAAGAGACGAGAAAAAACTGTTTACTTGCTGTGTAGCCCTCGATGGGGAGTATGGTCAACAGGATATTTGCCTGGGTGTACCGGTCATTATCGGCCGTAACGGCTGGGAAAAAATCATTGATTTCAATTTGAACGAGGAGGAGCAGGCTAAATTCAACAAAAGTGCAGACGCTGTCCGTTCCATGAATAATGTATTAAGTGAAATGAATTTAATTTAATATAGGATCCGGAACAGAACTGTTCCATTAATTATTTCATGAGAACCATTACTGTTCCACTGATTCTTATTAATTTACAAGACGATGGTTTCCACCTACTGGTGGAAATCGTCATTTTTAATGAAAAGCTTTTTGCAGTGCTCGATACGGGGGCCTCGCGCTCAGTGTTTGACAAAGGATTGATGATGAAACACCTGAAGACTCTTTCCATCCATGAAGAAAGCAGGGCTGCCACGATCTTCAGCTCCAGCGAAACCCTTACAGGAACCATTCCTGAACTTCGGATAGGAAAATTGTCAATGGAAAACTACCCTGCTGTTTGTCTTGATTTACAGGGTGTGTCAGATACTTATCTCGAACTAGGACATCCAACCATTGCTGGAATTATCGGAGGGGATATCCTCACTCAATTTAACGCTAAAATTGATTACAAGAAACTCCATCTGAAACTATACATCACTTAATTACACACGCAGGATGACCAAGCTTTTTTCTAACCGTATCGCCTCCCCTCGGCATTTGATAAGCAAGCTACTTTTCTTAAGTGCGTGGGGGTCTTTTTCTGTCCTTGCTGCACAGGAAATAAAATTCATCGATAAACCGGTGATTTATGACTCGGTACGGGTTCGTTTAAGTCTTGACTACCTGAAAGAGCGCCATGGACTAACGCGAACAAGTCCGGAAATTGAGCCCCGCATCATTGTTCTTCATTGGACAGCATCCAAAACACTGCTGTCTGCTTTTCATGCTTTCAACCCGGCCATTTTGCCTGGCGGCAGACCCCATATCGCTAGTGCAAGTTCCTTGAATGTATCGGCTCAGTTTCTCGTAGATCGCGATGGAACCATTTATCGTTTAATGCCCGAAAATTATTTTGCCCGTCATGTCATTGGCCTGAATTATTGCGCCATTGGGGTAGAAAATGTAGGCAGTGACGATTTTCCACTCACCGAAGCACAATTGAGAGCCAATGAAGCGCTCATTCGCTATCTTAAATCTAAATACCCTATTGAATACGTAATCGGCCATTACGAGTATAAACACTTTAAAAATACCACACTCTGGAAAGAAACCAATCCAAATTACCTAACCGGAAAGACGGATCCGGGAATAGATTTTATGAAAAAAATCAGGCAGCGGATTACAGACCTTCAACTCAAAACGTCCCCTGAAGCCAAAGAATAGATCATTTCCCTAACCGAAACTTCTTCCAAACATTGTTTCATAAATTGCTATTTTTTAGATAACTTTATTTTAAACAAAACAGAATTTTATGAAAGTTGTCAAAATTTTACTGGCGATTATTGGGGCATTGGTGGTTGTTTTTTTAGTAGGCAGCCTGTTTCTCCCGAAAACCTACACGGTAAGCCGCTCTACACACATTCAGGCAACAGATAGTGTGGTTTATGGAAACATTGCCGATTTTAATGCCTTTTATACCTGGAATCCTTGGGCAAAAATGGAACCTAATGCAAAAACAACCATCAGCGGAAACATCGGACAAGCAGGCCATCTCTATGAATGGCAAGGAGACAAAATGGGTTCGGGTCAGATGAAAATTCTGAAAGCACACCCTTTTCGGATGGTAGACATTGAACTTCGGTTCATCAAACCTTTTGAAAGTCTTGCGGATACCCGATTTGACCTCTCCCCTAAAGAGGGCGGAACGGAAGTAGTCTGGACAATGACCGGAGAAAACACCAATATCATGAGTAAATGGATGTGTCTCTTTATAGACGATATGGTCGGAAAAGATTTTGAAAGCGGACTACGCTCATTAAAAGAGAAATCTGAAGGCCACCTGTAAATGGCTCCTCCTTCCCGGACACTTTGGGTATTCTTTCTTAATTCGACAGTCGCTGATATTTTTCTTTTAGAATCAGACTTTCTTTCAATCCCTTTACAGCCGTTCTGAACGCTGCAATCAGGTACAACAGAAGGCATGCCAGCGCACCAGTTAGTAGCAGCGAATAAGATGTCGAAGACAGGGAGAGAATAATTTTATGATGACTCATAAGTCCAAAAAAAGTAAGAAAAGGACCCAATTGGACCAAATAAGTAACAGATATGCGGTAAGTCAGTAATTTATTAAAACGTTTGAGACGGTAGGCAAGAACGATTAATAAAGCATAAAATACAATAACCATCCACAAAAACACCATCATCACCCCTTCCATTGTGCGCAACATCTGAACGCCTGTGTAGAGAAAAAATATCCCAATAAATAGTAAGCCAATATACCTTATCCCAAAAAACGCTTTTAAATAATTCAGAAAAAGCTTAAAGAACTTTTTGGACAATCCACTCATTGTAGCATCTTCGATGGTCGAAAAACCAAAAACCCCAAAAGAAAGGTGTGTTTGATGCAGTGCTTCTTCAAAAGAAAGAGCTTCATCAGCCGCCATCCTTTCCTCGACCGCAGTTGCCACGTGGTCCAATACTTCGGCCTGTACATCTTCATAAACAATCCCTCTTTTCTGGATGAATGTTTGGATCTTTTTTAATTGTTCTGTACTCAACTTCATAGAGGTCGTTTTTAATTCATGGCAGGATTTAAATTTAACAGTAATTGCAATTGCTGGATGAACTCCTTTGCCGCCACCAAGCGATGAACAATCTCGCTTTGTCCCTGGGAAGACAATGAATAATACTTGCGCACCCGATTGTCGACGATTTCTGTTGAGCTTTCTACCAGACCATCGGCTTCGAGTTTATGCAAAGCCGGATAGAGGGCCCCTTCTTTAAGAACCAGTTGCCCTTCTGTAAGGAGTTTTACCCGTTGCGTCATTTCATATCCATACATTCGATCATTTTCCGAAAGCAACTTTAGGAGAATGGTCTGTAATGTCCCTTTAAACAATTCATTATTCGCTGCCATAAGGCAAATATAACGATTTCTATATATATAAGAAAGTGATATATATAGAAATAAAAAATCCTCTACCAGTTACGGCAGAGGATTCCATTCAGCGGTATTTTCTTATGCGTCGATTTTGGCGTATTTTGCATTTCGCTCTATAAACTCACGTCGGGGAGCCACTTCATCTCCCATGAGCATGGAGAACGTATGATCACATTCGGCCGCATTTTCGATCGTTGCTTTCATGAGGATACGTGTTTGCGGGTTCAAGGTGGTTTCCCATAACTGTTCCGCATTCATCTCTCCAAGACCTTTATAACGCTGCACATGAACGCTATCTTCCCGGCCACCACCTTTTAAACGCTGAATAGCCGCGTCTCGCTGCTGATCATTCCAGCAGTATTCAAATTCTTTTCCTTTTTTTACCTGATACAAAGGTGGAGCAGCGATGTACACATACCCTGCCTCAATCAGGCTCTTCATATAACGGAAGAAAAAAGTAAGAATCAGGGTGGTGATATGCGATCCATCGATGTCCGCATCCGTCATAATGACGATTTTGTGATATCTTAACTTAGTGATGTTTAACGCTTTGTCATCTTCAGGAGTTCCAATACTTACACCCAGCGCAGTAAACATATTTTTAATCTCATCATTTTCGTAGATTTTATGTTCCATGGCTTTCTCCACGTTCAGGATCTTTCCTTTAAGCGGCAATACAGCTTGATAGTTCCTGTCACGCCCTTGTTTAGCCGTACCCCCCGCAGAATCTCCCTCCACGAGGAACAATTCGCACTTTTCGGGATCTGTATCGGAGCAATCAGCAAGCTTTCCGGGTAAAGCTGTCCCTCCCATCACGCTTTTACGCTGTACCATTTCTCTTGCTTTTCGGGCAGCAGCTCTGGCAGTTGCGGCTAAAATCACCTTATTAACGATCATTTTAGCCTCTTTCGGATTTTCCTCCAGGTAAATACCCAGCGCCTCTCCCACCGCCGTATCTACGGCTCCCATCACTTCAGAGTTCCCCAACTTGGTTTTCGTTTGCCCTTCAAACTGAGGTTCCGCTACTTTTACTGAAACAACTGCGGTAAGACCTTCCCGAAAATCATCTCCCGTGATCTCGAACTTAACATTTTTAAGAAGTCCGGACTTCTCCGCATAAGCTTTCAATGTACGGGTTAATCCGCGTCTGAAACCGGCAATATGCGTTCCTCCCTCGTGCGTATTGATATTATTTACATACGAATGGACGTTTTCCGAATAGCTGTCATTGTATTGCATCGCCAACTCCACGGGAATGCCATTTTTTAGGCCTTCCACATAAATAGGCTCCGGTATAAGGGACGGACGTGTGCCATCTAAGAACTGAACAAATTCCTTTAGGCCTCCTTCAGACTTAAAGTTTTCTGACAAGAACAATCCATCTTCCAAAACTTCTCTTTCATCCGTAATGGTCAGGCTAATCCCTTTATTTAAAAAGGCCAGCTCTCTTAAGCGAGAAGCAAGGGTATCATAGCGATATTCGGTAGTTTGAGTAAAAATAGTGGGGTCAGGACGGAAGGTGACAATCGTACCCCGCTTCTCGGTAGCCCCAATTTCTTTCACATCGTACAAGGGCTTCCCGATTTCATATTCCTGTACCCAGATCTTCCCTTCCCGATGAATCTCAGCTCGTAAATGCGTAGATAAAGCATTCACACAACTTACTCCCACACCGTGCAAACCACCGGAAACCTTATAGGTATCTTTATCAAACTTACCGCCCGCATGAAGTACCGTCATGACGATTTCCAACGCCGACTTATTTTCTTTCTTGTTGATGCCGGTGGGAATTCCCCTTCCGTTATCCTCTACACGAATGGAATTATCTTTTAAAATAGTGACATAAATGGTATCCGCATGACCGGCTAACGCCTCGTCGATAGAATTATCGACCACTTCATATACCAAATGATGCAATCCTTTTACTCCGGTATCGCCAATATACATGGAAGGACGCTTACGCACAGCCTCCAACCCTTCTAAAACCTGTATATTATCCGCTGAATAATTGGACTTTAAATCTTTTTCTTCACTCATATTTTCTCCTTGTAATAAAGAATCAAAAATAACGATTTTTACGGTAAAAAAGGCAGATTGTGGATAAATAATTCACTGTTGAAAGTCATTATTTTTAATTAAAAAATCCGTGTTTTTAGGATACTCCGATTTGATTTTTATATTTGCTTAAAATAAGTCCTTCCGACCTGTGGGTTCAATGTTTCAGATTTCCGTCTTCAAGCATTTCCATCGACCGGGAAGGAGATAAAAAACAGAAAAACAAATCATAATGAGAATACCTACATTCAAATCAGGCGGCTTCGTAGTGGCCACCTTAGTTGCAGCAATGATGGCCTCTTGCGGAAATAAGGAAGAGAAAAAAGCAGAAACTACTCCGGCTGGAACCGCCGAAGTGAGTAACAGTGACAAAATCGTTTTTGTGAACTCCGACACTTTGTTAACCAAATACGAGTACTTCAAAGAAATACAAACCAAAATGGAAACCAAAGGACGCGCTGCCGAAACAGACATGGCCAACCGTACCCAGGCCTTCCAGCGTGAAGTACAACAGTACCAACAACAACAAGCGAGCCTTCCTGCAGATCAGCGCGCAAGCACCGAAGAAAGACTGGCCAGAAAACAGCAGGAGCTCCAAGTGTATCAGCAGAATGCAGGTGCTGCCCTTCAAAATGAGCAGTCAAAAGAGCAAGAAGCTCTTTACAATAAGGTGGCCGATTACCTAAAAGATTATTCGAAGAAAAAAGGATTTAAAATGGTGCTGACTTACTCCAAAGGCAACAGTGCTATTTTATTCGCAGATGAAAGCTTGGATGTGACCAAGGAAGTCATTACTGGCCTGAATGAAGCGTATAAAAAAGATAAAAAATAATTCCTTCTTTTTGTAAAAAAGGTGTTCAGAAGTTCTGAACACCTTTTTTTATTCCCTTATTTTCGGCAGTTTCCTTTTTGACCTACACCCCTTCGGAAAATGGCATGATCTTCCGTCATCAAATAGCTTCGTTAGTAAATAAAGAACTTACGTTTTAACGGGATTCCTTAGCCAGTTCAATCAGCATATCCAACTCGCGAACAGTCCGATCAGCAGACCCGTTGAAGCCAACCTTTTTAAAGCGGATTTTCCCCTGGGCATCAATGATATACTTCTGAGGTATCCCTTCATTAGCCACATTGTAAAGGTCAATTACATCAAAGTGATCCGGCCTTTCCCTGTTTTTAGTATCCAGTAATACATGAAAGGTGTAAGGAGTGGTAGCCAGGTAGTTTTTCACTACTTCTTCACGATTGCTCTCTGTCTGCCAGGTATTAATGAATAAAAAAGCCACCTTGTCATCAGCTTTGTACTTGTCCACTGCCTTCTGCATCCCTGGAAACGAGGCGATACAGGGTCCACACCAGGTAGCCCAATAATCTAAAATAACCACTTTCCCCTTGTATTGATCCAGAGAAACGGTTTCTCCTTTCAAATTAACCAGCTTAAAAGAAGGGGCCGGAACATCGACCATCTCTTTTATCAGCTTTGCTTTCTCCTTTTCCATCGCCACTTTGTCAAGGGAAGCATAATACGCTTCGAAGGAGCTATTCCCCTTGTAAGCCAACTCTAACTCTTTTTTCAGTTCATCACTACCAAAACCCTCTTTTACAAACCGTTCCCCAAAAATCAGCACCTCATCTGATTTTCCATTTTTTGCCAAAAACTGAACGTAACGAAGATTGATATCTGCGCTGCTGTAATTGTTCTTCTTCACCGCAATTTCCTGGTACTTCAACGCTTCCGCCGGCTTGCCATTCAAGTCCATCAATACAGCATACGTATCCGCATAAGTCCCATATGTATTGTCCAAGCTTTTCTCATATTGAGCTCGTGAACTATAAAAAGGAGGTACCGGATCTGACTTCGCCTCCACAAGAAGATCCAGGGATTCTTTCGACAAGGCCGCTGCAAATGCTACATTCTCTTTTTTCTCTGCGTAGCTCCAGGCATAGTTATTGAAAAAGGAAGCCCGGCTTGTTTTATTAGGAATTTGATCTGCATATTCTTTTATTTTCTTCGTATCTCCCAAAGGAATATACGCTGCCGCAAGTGAGTTGTACAAAGAAGATAACAGTCCTCTGTCCGATTCTTTAGCGGCGTCCAGAGGATAATTAATTAAGAATTCCGCTGCCTTTTTCTCTTTTAAAGCCGGATCCTTCTCTATTATCACCTGATTGAAAGCTGTATTCAGTGCATTCGTACCTTTGGGATATTTTTTGGCAATCAATTGCAACACCGAATCAGCACCCGCTTTATTTTTCATCAGGTTAAACATGCTTACCATACGCAAATAATCTACCTCTTTTAAATCACTCCAAGTATTCATTTCCCGCATTACCTCACGCGTTAACTGATCTCCATTGGCTTTATCGACGGCAATCTTTAATGATAAATAAGGGAGGATTTGAGTCCGACGCAAGGACGGGTCTGTTGCATAGGCTTTTTCGAACGCGGCCAAAGCTTTCTCCCGATCTGCCTTTACACCTGCCAGGGCAGTACCCATGCCCTTATAGAACTGACCTTCCCAAAAATGCGCCGAAGCGGTGGGTTGGCCATTTTTATAAAACAACGTGTAATATCCCTTCGGATGACGATCGTATTCTCCCTCCGCAGAAAAGGAAAAGACAGCGATTGCCGTACTATCTTCAGGCGTAAAGTCGCCCTTAAATACCTTTCCTTCTTTTTGCAACATGATTTCCAGCATGCGCTGACGATCATTCACAAAATAATACACCGTACAATGAATTGTAGATTTACCATCCAGCTTCCCCCCGGTTGGATCATAGCTAAATGCGAGAGGTTTTCCCGCTTCGGGTTGTGAAGTGCTGAGCAAAAGTTGTTGCGCATTTAGGGAGAAATTCGCCAACAACAAACCAATGATTCCTGGAATTCTTTTCATATCAAAAAGGGTTAGAGTGAAGTGATAACAGATATCTACTTAAAGGTCGTTTTTTTTGGATTAAAAATCTAAAAAAAGTATTTTGATTGCTCAACCGGCATCAGCATGGATCATTACGAACAAAAAGCTTACTTAGAACTGCAATTATGGGAGAGAGAATTGCATCAAAAACCTCCCTCCTGGAACCGTCTTGCAACGCGCATTCAACAACGGATAAACCAACACATTCCCCAGAAAGTACACGATACCCTCACCGCAACGATCAAGCAACTGGTTCAGGCTGTACTTTTTGGGGCCACTCACAGCAGTAATTTACGGGGGATAGAACAGGAGCGAAGTTTGCTTCACCGCGAAGCGCTCGTTAGAGATAAAATTGACACATATAGTAAAACTGCGGCGGCAGAAGGGGGCATTACCGGTGCGGGTGGTTTTTTAATGAGCCTGGCGGATTTTCCCATCCTGATGGGCATTAAACTCAAACTTCTTTTCGAGCTGGCCACCATTTACGGATTCGATGTAAAAGATTACCGGGAGCGACTCTATATCCTCTACATATTTCAGTTGGCCTTCTCAAGTAAAGCACAACGGTTGCATGTATATCATAAAATCCTGCACTGGGATCAACAGTTAATGGTTCTTCCTGGCGATCCCTCGCATTTCGACTGGTATACGTTTCAACAGGAATACCGCGACTATATAGATCTGGCAAAACTGGCGCAGCTATTGCCGGTGGTCGGCGCGGCTGTAGGAACCATCGCCAATTACCGTTTACTCAAAACGCTTGGAAAGACAGCCATGATGTGTTATCGCCTACGATTACTAAAAAAATAAATGAAACGGTCAATCTTCAAACCAGCCGTCTAACAGCTCATCGGTCTCTCTTCGTTCTTTTTTGGTAGGCCGACCACTGCCCCGCTCCCGTTTCAAAGCTGGAGCATGAAAAACAGATTTAAAGGCCGCTTTCTCTTCTTCAGGGGTCTGATCTATGTATTTTGTCACTGCAGTCTTGGCATCTGAGCGCTGGTAAAGTAATTCGACCACTTCAATAACCCTGCGCTCTCCTCCTTTCGAAATCTGATACACCTCGCCTACCTTTACCAAAGCGGAAGGTTTTACATTCTGCCCATTGCATTTAATTCTTCCTGCCTTACAAGCATCCGTGGCCATACTTCTTGTTTTAAAGATTCGGATCGCCCATAGGTATTTATCTATTCTCAGTTTTTCTTCCATTGCCATAAATGCAAAAATAAAGATCAATTTGGCATGAATTTTACTTATATTGAAAAATAAAGCAAAAAGCGCTAGAATGTGTTGCCAAATTCATTATTTGTGTCCTGTTTTTTCAAATTGACTACACGCACTGTAGAATTTTGGCTTATTTTGCAAAAAAATACCAGATACAATGATTGAAAATTTAAAAAAGCTTATTGAGGCGGCCTGGGAAGATCGCTCCCTACTGACCTACAGTAATTATTGCGAAGCCATTGAGTCAGTAATTATGAAACTTGATAGCGGAGAACTCCGAGTGGCCGAACCAGTGCTCAATTCCTGGGGAATTAATGAATGGGTAAAAAAGGCAGTGATTTTATATTTCCCGATCAAGGAAATGAAAGAAATCAAAGTCGGTCCCTTCGTTTTTCATGACAAAATGGATCTGAAAACGGATTATAAAGAGAAAGGTGTTCGCGTGGTTCCACATGCCATTGCCCGCTACGGTGCTTTTTTGGCGAAGGGAGTGATCATGATGCCTTCTTATGTAAATATCGGAGCGTATGTCGATGAAGGAACCATGGTCGATACCTGGGCGACTGTCGGCTCTTGTGCGCAAATCGGAAAAAGAGTGCACCTGAGTGGCGGGGTAGGCATTGGCGGTGTATTAGAGCCCGTACAGGCTGCACCTGTCATTATTGAAGATGATTGCTTTATCGGCTCAAGAGCCATTGTGGTAGAAGGCGTACGCGTTGAAAAAGAAGCCGTATTGGGCGCAAATGTGGTATTAACCGCCTCCACCAAAATCATTGATGTAACTGGTGAAGAACCCGTAACTTATCAGGGAATTGTCCCGGCGCGTTCGGTCGTCATTCCCGGATCTTATACCAAATCCTTCCCGGCTGGTGATTATCAGGTTCCTTGCGCTCTTATTATAGGAAAAAGAAAAGAATCAACCGATAAAAAAACCTCTCTTAATGATGCATTAAGAGAAAATAACGTTGCAGTTTAATTTTCATGAATACCAGTTCATATAGCCCTTCCTCGTTTGTACGGGTTTCAATTGCCCTTTGTACGTTCAATGGGAAAAGCTTCCTGGATGAACAACTGGAGAGTATTTTTCGTCAGAATTATCCCCTTTATGAGCTGGTGATCGTTGACGACCATTCCACTGATCAGACGTACGAATTACTCCAGCGCTGGAAAGAAAGGTATCCTGACTTAATTAAGCTCTACCGGAATGAAAAGAATATCGGCTATGACCGAAATTTTGAAAAAGCACTTTCCTACTGCAGCGGAGACTGGATTGCTATTTCTGATCAGGATGATGTGTGGATGGAGGACAAAATTTCTGCCCTGGCCGAGCTTCTTCGGCAGCCAGATGTTGTTTTGGCACACGGTGCCTCAGTGACGCTTAAAAATGGCAAATTGCATTATTACTCTGGACAGTTAAACCGGTATCGGCTTTTTGAAGGGAACGATAGTCGCAAATTGTTTTTATGCAACCAGCTCAGCGGACACAACATGATGTTTAAGCGATCCCTGCTTGCAAAAGCACTGCCCCTACCAGAAGAAATGCATTACGATTGGTGGATCGCCCTGCAGGCTACCACCATGGGAAAAATCAAAGCTGTAAATCGCTACCTCGTTCATCACAGGAAGCATGGAGAAAACGCTTTTTTTAGCAAAAAAAGGAAAAAAAACGTACTCACTTTCACCAATCGTCTGCTATTATTTAAGCAAATCAACGGATACAGTGCCGAATCACAAAAGTTTTTAAATGATTTCATCCTCAAAGTAAGGGCCACCAAACACAGTAGCTACCTCCGGTTCAACTGGGAGCTGTTCAAGTTTTTTTGGGTGCATGGAAAAGTCTTTTTTGGTCATAAGAAAAGAATTTTCCCCGCCTTTACGTATTTCACAAATGCTATTCATCTTTCTAAATGAAGGTTTCTATTGTCATTGCTACGTATAACTGGCCGAGGGCACTGGAGCTTTGTCTGAAAAGCCTTTTGCGGCAAAGTCATCTCCCAGACGAAGTGGTCATTGCAGACGATGGTTCTACCCGCGAAACTGCCCAATTAATTGCCTCTATGAATGAACTAAGTCCTTTCCCCCTGCTCCATGTCTGGCAGGAAGATGAAGGATTCAGATTGGCGCAGATTCGCAATAAAGCCTTCGCTAAATGCCAAGGGGACTACATCATTCAACTCGATGGGGATGTGCTTTTGCATCGACATTTTATCAGAGATCACCTGATGTTAGCCAAGCCTGGATGCTTCATACAGGGCTCCCGGGTAATGTTGGGCGAAAAGATATCTACACAGCTATTGTCCCATGGGCAATACATCATCCACCTCTGGAAAGCCCATATCAAACGCCGTGAAAATGGTTTGCGTATGCCTATCTTATCCCGTTTCCTCTCCGCTCGCTATAAAAACCGGTACCCCGTTTATTTCGCACGGGGTGCGAACATGTCTTTTTGGAAAAAAGACCTTGTACTGGTTAATGGATATAATGAAGATTTTAATGGCTGGGGACATGAAGATAGTGAGCTAACGGTTCGACTGATGAATGCAGGAAAACGAAAACTTCATCTTAAATTTGCCGGCATCGTGTATCATCTCTTTCATAAAGAAAGCGATAGCAAAGTGCATGAAGCTCATAATCTTCAACGACTGGAAAAAACATTGGCTGAAAAAACCATATATACTTCAAAAGGATTAGCTCAATATGTATGAAACAAGCAATTAATCAGGCACTGAAAGTACTTCATGAAGGCGGAATTCTCCTGTATCCCACAGATACCATCTGGGGATTAGGCTGTGATGCAACCAACGCAGAAGCCGTAGAAAAAATCATTGATTTAAAAGGCCGAAACACTGATAAAAGCTTTATTGTCCTTCTCGATTCGGAAGTTAAATTAGCCTCTTATGTACGGGAAGTTCCTGAAGTGGCTTATGACCTGATAGAATATGCCGAAAATCCGTTAACCATTATTTTCTCAGATGCTAAAAATCTTGCTGAAAATGTGGTGAATAAAGATGGAAGTATTGCGATTCGGATAGTTCGTCACGCCTTTTGTAATCAGCTTATCCAACGTTTCAGAAAACCCATTGTCTCCACTTCGGCCAATCTGAGCGGCCATCCTTCCCCATTGGATTTTGAGGCAATTAGCTCAGCGATAAGTAGTGGAGTGGATTACATTGTTCCCAGAGAATGGGAAGAAAGCGGGAGCAAAAAGCCCTCCACGATTGTAAAATTAGGTCCTTCAGGGCAATTTGAATTTATCAGGCGTTAGTGATCCTCTGGCCGCTACTTACCTTTCTTGGAAGCTTTCAATAGTTTTTAGTAATTTAGCCGCCGGTTTGTTTTAACAGGCATCCACCCCAATCTGAATACCTAGCGTTATAAAACAACGAATGCAAGCAGCTTTAGTTCATCCCGTTTTTAGAATACTTGCCCAGATAGCCTCCGAAACAGATACGCCGACCTACGTGATTGGCGGATTTGTCCGTGATCTGTATTTAAAGAGGCCTTCGAAAGACATCGATATTCTGGTGGTGGGCAATGGCATTGAGTTCGCTGAAAAAGTGGGTCTTCTGCTAAAAACCAAAGTGGCGGTATTTCGCAACTTTGGGACTGCTATGTTAAAATTCAAAGAACTGGAAATCGAATTTGTCGGTGCCAGAAAAGAGTCTTACCGAGCAGATTCCAGAAAACCTATTGTAGAAAATGGCACCCTGGAAGATGATCAGCTTCGACGTGATTTTACCATCAATGCCCTGGCCATATCGCTCAACCCGGATAATTACGGGGCAGTGATAGACCCCTTCAACGGACTCAGCGATCTGGAAGAGAAAATGATCAGAACACCATTGGATCCTGAAATTACTTTCTCAGATGATCCTTTGCGGATGATGCGGGCTATCCGTTTCGCTACACAGCTGGGCTTTAAAATTGAGAAAAGGGCATTACTGGCGATTGAAGGTCAGAAAGAACGAATGAGCATCGTCTCTAAAGAACGAATTACGGACGAACTCAATAAGATTATTCTCGCGCCTCAACCTTCCATCGGCTTTAAATACCTGTTCGATACGGGGCTTCTCAAATTGATTTTCCCGCAAATGGCCGCTCTGCATGGAGTAGATACCATCAAGGGGAAAAGCCATAAAGACAATTTTTATCATACGCTACAGGTGCTGGACAATATTTCGTTGCATACGGATAATTTATGGTTGAGATGGGCAGCTATTCTTCACGACATTGCCAAACCGGCAACCAAGCGATTTGATGATGTTCATGGCTGGACCTTTCATGGGCACGAAGATCGGGGAGCGCGCATGGTCCCACAGATTTTTGCCAAACTTAAATTACCTCTTAATGAGAAGATGAAGTATGTTCAAAAGCTGGTACTTCTTCACCTTCGTCCAATTGTTTTGGCACAGGATACCGTTACCGATTCAGCGGTAAGACGATTGCTTTTTGATGCGGGAGAGGAAATAGATAGCCTGATGTTGCTTTGCAATGCGGACGTCACCACAAAAAACGAATACAAAATCAAAAAATACCGTAATAATTTTGAGCTCGTCAAGCAAAAACTAAAAGAAGTAGAGGAAAAAGATCAGCTCCGTAATTGGCAGCCTCCAGTAAGTGGGAATGATATCATGACTACTTTTGGGCTAACCGCAGGAAAAGAAGTCGGGATTCTGAAGAATGCGATCCGGGAAGCCATCCTGGAAGGGGAAATCCAGAACAATTACGAGAGCGCTTTTCAATACATGATACAAAAAGCGGCTGAGCTGGGTATTCAGCCAATAAATCAGCAATAACATTTTTTTTTGCATTTAAATCTTTAATTTTGCATCGAAATAGTTAGACCTAATGGCCATTTACAGATTTAGAATTTCTTTTGAGGATTTCGATGATGTGATCAGAGAAATCGATATTAAAACCACCCAGACTTTTGAAGATTTGCACCGTGCATTGCATCGCTCTACCGGGTATTCGGCTGAAAAGTCATCTTCTTTTTATGTAAGTACCGATAACTGGATCAAAGGAGAGGAAATCGCCATTCTGCCAAATCAGCGTAAAATGGATCGAGGAGTTATCCTGATGAAGGACGCCCGTTTAAGTAACTTTGTGGAAGATCCGCATCAGAAATTCTATTACGTGTATAATTTTGACAGACCTTATGACTTTCATGTGGAACTGATCAAAATTATTTTGGAGAACGACCCTCATATTGAGTATCCGTACCTGGTGAAGAGCCTCGGGGAAGCTCCAAAAATCATCGATCGTTTTTCGACAGAAAGTTTCGCTCCAGCGGCCAAATCAGCTAACGAATTTGATTTTCTCAATGAAATGGATTTTGTTCCCGAAGATGCAGAAGACTTGGAAGTGGTAAATGAACATGGTGTGAGTGCCTCTGACGAGGACGAGGAAGAGGAAGAAGGGGAAGACATGTTCTCTAATGAGGAAGAGGAATATGGCCACGACGAAGAGGATTACGATAAGAGCGATTATTAAATTAACAGGATGGAGGAATTAGCCCGGAAAACATTAATCGTCGTCGTCGGGCCAACCGCGATTGGGAAAACAGCCCTGGCTATTCGGCTCGCCCAGCAAGCTCAGACCGAAATCATCTCTGCCGATTCCCGGCAATTTTTTAAAGAAATGACCATAGGGACCGCGAAGCCGGAAGCAGAAGAGCTGGCCGCAGCCCCGCACCATTTTATTGATTCGCATAGCATTCACGAGTTTTTTAGTACCGGCGATTTTGAAATGGCTGCGCTGGAACGTATTTCCCTCCTCTTTCAACAAAAGGAGCTCTTGATCGCTGTAGGAGGATCAGGGCTGTATATCAATGCGCTGTGCCATGGGCTAGATGAACTTCCCGATATTGACCTGAACATCCGTGCCGCCCTTAATGAGCAGTGGAAGCAGGAAGGCATGGACGCTATCCGGAAGCAATTAGCCTTCTTAGACCCAGAATACTTTGATAAAGTAGATCAGTCTAACCCTCAGCGAATGATCAGAGGATTGGAAATGATTTTATCAACCGGTAAAAAATTAAGCTCTATGCTTACCTCTCAAAAGAAAGAACGCCCCTTTCAATTACTAAAGATCGGCTTGCAAATGGATCGTTCAGAATTGTACGAGCGGATCAACAGAAGGGTCGATCTGATGATGGAATCTGGTTTACTGGAGGAAGCCCAACAGCTCTATCCCCAAAGGCACCTTAATGCGCTTCAAACGGTAGGTTATACGGAATTATTCGATTATATAGAGGGAAAAACAGGTTTGGAGAGTGCTGTTGACAGGATCAAACAGAATACACGCCGGTTTGCGAAAAGACAGATCACCTGGTTTAAAAGAGACCCGCACATTCATTGGTTTTCTCCTTCCTCCTACGAAATGATTGATGAATTTCTTACAGAACAGTTAACAATCTGGCATAAGACTTGCTAATCTTTTGACATGATCTCTAGCAAAATTAATTTTACCTGGCTACCTCTCTTAAGCCTTGTTTTCCTATTATCCTGTTCAAAAAAAACAGAACCTATTCCTGAAATTGACGATCCATTTAAAAATCTGGTAGATAAGTATTACATCTTGGAAGCATCCTTCTCAAAGCCAGCCTATCCCGTTTCAAACGGGGCTTACGTGGTGGATATCTATAATGATTATTACAAAGATCCCTGTTTATTGGACGATTTGAAAATGTTTACCTCTGAGGGAAATTATATCTTTGACAATGGAGCCACCAAATGCCATCCAATGGAAAGGCAATCTTCCACTTCTAAATGGAGATTTGTAGAAAACAATTCCGTGATCCAAATTTACAATCTTACCGATCAAAACACCAATAACTTAAAAATATTGGTCAATAACGGGGTCACTTTAAAATATGAAATGAAAGTTAAAGGGAGTGATAAGGGGGTGATCAAAGAATATACCTGGACAGAGACCTGGAAAAAATATCCCTGATCTTTATTTTAATTCACTAACAACAAAAGCCTGATTTTTAACATTAAAAATCAGGCTTTTGTTAATCTGAACGGGTTTAAGCCTGAGCGGTAGGTCCGCCAAAATTCATTAATAACCCATTATTATCGTCGTATGTTTTAATCTTCCCATGCTCTTCCTCAAAGCGATGAATATTGTCGTGCATTGCCTGAAATAATCTTTTCGCATGCTCGGGGGTCAGAATAATTCGTGATTTAACCTTTGCCTTAGGTATTCCGGGCATTACCCGAATAAAATCAAGCACAAATTCACTACTTGAATGGGTGATAATCGCCAAATTTGAAAAGATGCCTTCAGCCATTTCTTCAGACAACTCAATATTCAATTGATTTTCGTTTTCTTGTTGTTCCATTTCACAAAACTACTACTTTAATCTCAATTCTCATGAAGCAGGCTCGAAAAACAAGCTGCATCTAGCTACTAACAAAATTTACTAAATGAAAAAACCCTGAGTGAGTAACTCAGGGTTTTTTCATTTATTTCGGATGAGAAAGACTAGGCTTCTACTTCCTCCTGCTTAGATGCAAGGAGTTTATCGTACTCTTCCTGCGATCCTACAATGATTCGCTCATAGCCACGAACACCTGTTCCTGAAGGAATTAAGTGACCTACAATCACGTTTTCTTTCAATCCAAGCATCTCGTCACGTTTACCTGCAATGGCTGCCTCATTCAATACTTTCGTCGTTTCCTGGAAGGAAGCGGCGGAAATAAACGATTTTGTACCTAAAGAAGCTCTGGTAATTCCCTGAAGAATAGAACTTGCAGTCGCAGGTTTTGCGTCACGCACCTCAATTTGCTGAAGATCCTTCCGCTTTAACTGGGAGTTTTCATCTCTCAATTTACGGAGAGAAATGATCTGTCCAGGTTTTACCGCATCGGAATCGCCAGCCTCAACCACGACTTTCTTGTCATAGATTTCGTCATTTTCATCCATGAAATCCCAACGATCCACGGAATCATTTTCAAGGAAGCGTGTATCTCCTGGATCTTCAATATGTACCTTTTGCATCATTTGGTGAACAATCACCTCAAAGTGTTTATCATTGATTTTCACCCCTTGCAGACGATAAACCTCCTGAATACCGTTTACTAAATATTCCTGTACCGCTGCCGGCCCCTTAATAGCAAGGATGTCCGCAGGAGAAATCGATCCATCAGATAAGGGCATACCCGCTTTCACAAAGTCATTATCCTGAACCAGGATGTGTTTTGACAACGGAACAAGGTATTTTTTCATTTCTCCATCTTTGGATTCGATACTGATCTCACGATTACCACGTTTAATGCCTCCAAGCGTTACTACCCCGTCAATTTCGGTAACTACAGCCGGGTTGGAAGGGTTTCTTGCTTCGAATAACTCAGTTACCCGTGGAAGACCCCCCGTAATATCTCTGGTTTTTCCGGTAGCACGAGGAATTTTCACTAAGATCTGACCAGTCTGGATAGTATCGCCTTCATCGATAGCGATGTGCGCACCTACCGGAATGTTATAGCTCTTAATCAAATCCCCTTTCTTATCTACTACTCGAATAGACGGATTTTTCGTTTTATCTCTGGTATCGATAATTACTTTCTCTCTGTGTCCGGTTTGCTCATCCGATTCTTCGCGGTAAGTGACCCCGTCCACAATCGATTCGAATTCGATCTTTCCTGCAAACTCGGAGATAATCACCGCATTGTATGGATCCCATGAACAAATCTTGTCGCCTTTACTCACTTTATCTCCCTCTTTCACGTACAAGAAAGCACCGTAAGGGATGTTGTTGGTCACAATTACTTTACCGGTTCCCGGCTCAGTAATTTTAAACTCTCCTGAACGACCTAATACGATATCGATACGACCATCTTCGGTTTGCGTTTCCACCGTACGCAGATTTTCAAACTCGATCACTCCTTCGAACTTCGCATTGATCTGCGATTCAGCCGCAATGTTAGAGGCGGTACCCCCTACGTGGAAAGTACGAAGTGTTAACTGTGTACCAGGCTCCCCAATTGATTGAGCAGCAATTACACCCACCGCTTCTCCACGTTGTACTCGTTTTCCGGAGGCCAGATTTCGTCCATAACAAAGCGCACAAACCCCTCTTTTGTTTTCGCAGGTCAATACCGAACGGATTTCCACTCCTTCAATCGGTGAATCCTCAATGGTTTTTGCAATATCTTCATCGATATCCTGTCCTGCAGCAACCAATAAGTCGCCATTGAGCGGATGATACACATCGTGTAAAGACGTACGTCCCAAAATACGATCGTACAATGGTTCTACGATGTCTTCATTGTCTTTTAATGCAGTGGTATACATTCCTCTCAATGTTCCACAATCTACGGCATTCACAATCATATCCTGCGCCACATCGTGTAAACGACGGGTAAGATAACCCGCATCAGCCGTTTTTAACGCTGTATCCGCCAAACCTTTACGAGCACCGTGAGTAGAGATAAAGTACTCTAATACGGATAAACCCTCTTTAAAGTTTGAAAGAATGGGGTTCTCAATAATCTCTCCTCCAGAACCGGATTTTTGCGGTTTTGCCATCAATCCCCTCATTCCGCATAGCTGACGAATCTGCTCTTTAGAACCACGGGCTCCCGAATCCAACATCATGTACACAGAGTTAAACCCTTGATTGTCATTTGACAATTGGTTCATCACATACGATGTCAAGCGGTTATTGATACGAGTCCAGATATCGATGATCTGATTGTAACGTTCGTTGTTGGTGATGAAACCCATATTGTAGTTGTTTCTTACCTCATCTACTTCTGTCGCTGCCTGTTCTAACAACGTATGTTTCTCTACCGGAATATTGACGTCCTGAAGGTTGAATGATAAACCACCTTTGAACGCCATCTGGAAACCAAGTTCTTTGATGTCGTCTAGGAATTTAGCTGATCTAGCCATTCCTGTGATTTTCACAACTTCTCCAATAATATCTCTTAAAGACTTTTTCGTCAATAGTTCGTTGATGTAACCGACCTCTTCAGGTACCAACTGGTTAAATAAAACCCTACCAACTGTGGTCTCAATTAATTTATTTGCAATATTGCCATCTTCTTGCTTCACACTTACTTTCACCTTAATGAAAGCATGTAAATCTACTTTCTGTTCATTGTGGGCGATGATCACCTCTTCGGCAGAATAGAAAATGGAATTCTCTCCTTTTACCACTCGATTAGAATCGGTTCTCCGTCCTTTGGTGATGTAGTATAGCCCTAAAACCATGTCCTGAGAAGGTACTGTGATGGGCGTTCCATTTGCAGGATTCAGGATATTGTGAGCAGCAAGCATTAACACCTGGGCTTCCAAAATAGCGGCATGACCCAAAGGTAAATGCACCGCCATCTGGTCACCGTCAAAGTCAGCGTTAAAAGCCGTACACACCAACGGATGCAGCTGAATAGCTTTTCCTTCCACCAATTTAGGTTGGAAAGACTGAATACCCAAACGGTGAAGTGTAGGAGCCCTGTTCAATAATACCGGATGACCCTTTAGCACATTTTCCAGAATATCCCAGACCAATGGATCCTTTCTGTCAACAATTTTCTTCGCGGATTTTACGGTTTTAACCACACCTCTTTCAATCATTTTACGAATGATGAACGGTTTGTAAAGTTCGGCAGCCATATCTTTAGGAAGTCCACACTCATGTAATTTAAGGTTTGGACCTACGACAATGACCGAACGTGCTGAATAATCCACACGTTTACCCAAAAGATTTTGACGGAAACGTCCCTGCTTTCCTTTCAGAATATCTGAAAGTGATTTCAATGCACGGTTACCCTCTGTTTTAACGGCGTTTACTTTGCGCGAATTATCGAACAATGAATCCACAGCTTCCTGAAGCATCCGTTTTTCATTCCGCAAAATCACTTCAGGAGCTTTGATCTCAATTAAACGCTTCAAACGGTTGTTACGAATAATCACCCGACGATACAAATCATTCAGATCCGATGTGGCGAAACGACCACCTTCCAAAGGAACCAATGGGCGTAACTCTGGTGGAATGACCGGGACGATCTTAATGATCATCCACTCTGGATTATTTTCAATACGGGATTTCGAGCCTCTAAAAGCCTCTACCACCTGCAACCGTTTCAAGGCCTCGTTTTTACGTTGCTGAGAGGTCTCATTTGCAGCCTGATGACGAAGATTGTAGGATAATGTATCTAAATCAATTCGCTTTAACAAATCTTCAAGTGCTTCGGCACCCATTTTTGCGACAAACTTATTCGGATCTTTATCATCCAGGTATTGATTTTCTTTTGGAAGCTTATCTAAGATATCAAGATACTCTTCTTCGGTCAGAAAATCCATAAACTGAATTCCCTGTTCTGCCATCAAACCAGCCTGAATAACGACATAACGTTCGTAATAAATGATCAGATCTAGTTTTTTAGTGGGTAAACCAAGGAGGTAGCCAATTTTGTTCGGAAGGGAGCGGAAATACCAGATATGCGCTACCGGAACCACCAGATTGATGTGTCCCATACGCTCTCTACGTACCTTTTTCTCCGTCACTTCTACCCCGCAACGGTCACAAACGATGCCCTTGTAACGGATCCGTTTATATTTACCGCAATGACATTCGTAGTCTTTCACCGGACCAAAAATACGCTCGCAAAACAACCCGTCACGTTCAGGCTTGTAAGTACGGTAATTAATGGTTTCAGGTTTCAACACCTCCCCACTTGAACGCTCCAGAATATTTTCCGGAGAGGCCAGACTAATGGTAATGGAGGTGAAGTTACTTTTTAATTTATTATCCTTTTTGTAAGACATATGCTTTTCTGGATTGTATGCTTCGGTGAAAAGCATGGACAGATAATTGCTCTAACCATGCTTTCCAACCAATAGCGATTAGTCTAACGTAATATCTAAACCTAAACCACGCAACTCGTGTACCAACACATTGAATGATTCTGGCACACCCGGAGTAGGCAGGTTTTCGCCTTTAACGATGGCTTCGTAAGTTTTCGCTCTTCCGATGACATCATCCGATTTCACTGTCAGGATTTCCTGTAGAATATTGGCTGCACCGAAAGCTTCCAGTGCCCAAACCTCCATCTCTCCAAAACGCTGACCACCAAACTGAGCTTTACCACCCAGCGGTTGCTGTGTAATCAATGAGTAAGGTCCGATTGAACGGGCGTGCATCTTATCATCTACCATGTGACCTAGCTTCAACATGTAAATAATCCCTACCGTTGTAGGCTGATCAAATTTATCTCCCGTTAAACCATTATTTAAATAGGTCCTTCCGGAAACCGGCAAACCGGCTTTAGAAATCCAATCTTCAACCTCATCGTGCTTTGCTCCGTCAAAAATCGGTGTAGCAAACTTCACCCCTAATTCTTTTCCGGCCCAGGCCAGTACGGTCTCGTAAATCTGACCAAGGTTCATCCTGGAAGGTACCCCCAGAGGATTTAATACGATGTCGACCGGTGTTCCGTCATCTAAGAAAGGCATGTCTTCGTCACGTACAATACGTGCAACGATCCCTTTATTTCCGTGACGTCCGGCCATCTTATCTCCTACTTTCAGCTTACGTTTTTTCGCTACATATACTTTGGCCATCTGAACAATTCCTGACGGAAGCTCATCTCCGACACTAATGGCAAACTTATCACGTTTGTACGCTCCAAGTTCCTCGTTCACACGGATACCATAATTATGTAACAACATCTTGATCTGCTCATTTTTATCCTCATCTGTAGTCCATTTGTAAGGATTGATATGGGTATATTCGAGGTCAGCCAATAATTTTTGTGTAAACTTCGCTCCTTTAGGAATCAACATTTCTTTATAAACGTTAAACACTCCCTGAGAAGTTTTGCCGTTCACAATCTGGAACAATTTATCTACTAATTCATTCTTCAGATTTTCAGAAACGATGTTGTATTTTTTATCTAATTTCTCAATAGCAGATTTCTCTTCTGCTTTGGTAGTTTTCTTCGCACGAGAGAACAATTTGGTATCAATCACCACTCCCTTAATCGACGGAGGTGTTTTCAATGACGCATCTTTCACATCTCCTGCTTTATCTCCGAAAATGGCACGGAGTAATTTCTCTTCAGGAGAAGGATCCGACTCTCCTTTTGGCGTAATTTTACCAATCAGAATGTCTCCCTCTTTCACTTCGGCACCGATGCGGATAATCCCGTTCTCGTCGAGGTCTTTTGTTGCTTCTTCAGAAACGTTCGGAATATCAGGTGTCAATTCCTCTTCCCCACGCTTCGTATCACGTACTTCCAGTTCAAACTCTTCGATGTGCAGGGAGGTAAAAATATCTTCCCGTACGATGCGCTCATTAATTACAATCGCATCCTCAAAGTTATATCCTTGCCAAGGCATGAAAGCTACTTTCAAGTTCCTGCCCAGTGCAAGTTCTCCGTTTTCTGTCGCATATCCTTCGCAAAGTACCTGTCCTTTCACCACTCGCTGTCCCTTTTTAACGATTGGTTTCAGGTTAATACAGGTATTCTGATTCGTTTTCTTGAACTTGATTAACTTATAAGTTCTGCTATCGCCTTCAAAAGAAACCAAGCGGTCAGAGTCATTTCTCTCGTAACGGATGGTAATTTCGTTTGCGTCTACGTATTCCACAACCCCATCTCCTTCTGCATTGATCAACGTTCTAGAGTCACGGGCCACACGACCTTCAAGACCGGTTCCAACAATCGGCGCTTCCGGACGCAACAAAGGAACTGCCTGACGCTGCATGTTCGATCCCATCAACGCCCTGTTCGCATCATCGTGTTCCAGAAACGGAATAAGTGATGCAGCGATGGAGGTAATCTGGTTTGGAGCAATGTCCATCAGGTCGAGCTTCTCAGGTTCGATAATCGGGAAGTCACCTTCGTAACGCGCTTTCACACGGCTGGTGGTAAAGTTTCCTTTATCATCGTAAGCCGCATTGGCCTGTGCAATTGTTTTTCCGTCCTCATCTTCGGCAGATAAATAGATCACGGGTTCTTCTACTGCTACCACGCCTTCAACCACCCTTTTGTAAGGGGTTTCGATGAAACCAAGATTATTGATCTTAGCATGTACACATAGAGAGGAGATCAATCCGATGTTCGGACCTTCCGGAGTTTCAATGGTACATAAACGACCATAGTGAGTGTAGTGAACGTCACGCACCTCGAAACCTGCACGTTCACGAGAAAGACCACCTGGACCAAGGGCTGAAAGACGACGCTTATGCGTGATCTCTGCCAATGGATTGGTTTGATCCATAAACTGTGATAACTGGTTTGTTCCGAAGAAAGAATTGATCACGGATGACAAAGTGCGCGCATTGATCAGATCTGTTGGCGTAAACACTTCATTATCCCGGATATTCATCCGCTCACGAATGGTTCTTGCCATTCTGGCTAAACCAACTCCAAACTGAGCATACAACTGCTCACCTACGGTACGTACACGACGGTTAGATAAGTGATCGATGTCATCCACTTCCTCTTTTGAGTTGATCAGTTTGATCAGGTACTTCACGATCGCGATGATGTCTGCTTTCGTTAAGACCTTCACATTATCAGGGGTATCCATTCTCAATTTACGATTGATACGGTAACGACCAACGTCGCCTAAATCATATCGTTTATCTGAGAAGAATAAACGCTCAATAATTCCTCTGGCGGTTTCTTCATCAGGTGGTTCTGCGTTACGCAAGGCCCGATAGATGTTTTCCACCGCTTCTTTTTCAGAGTTCGAGGTATCCTTCTGAAGCGTATTGTATATAATGGTATAATCTGCTTGCGAAGCACCATCATCTTTGGAAAGAATAATGGTTTTAACGCCCGCGTCAATGATCATATCGATATGTTCATCTTCTAAAATGGTGTCCCTGTCGAGGATCACTTCATTCCGATCGATAGACACCACTTCACCGGTATCTTCATCGACGAAATCTTCGACCCACTTTCTCAAAACACGCGCAGCCAGCTTACGTCCGATAAATTTCTTTAATCCAGACTTACTTACCTTTACCTCATCGGCAAGATCAAATAATTCGAGAATATCTTTATCTGAATCGTAACCGATTGCACGCAACAAGGTCGTCACAGGGAATTTTTTCTTCCGGTCGATGTATGCATACATGACATTATTCACGTCGGTTGCAAACTCGATCCAGGAACCTTTAAAGGGAATAACGCGGGCAGAATACAATTTGGTACCGTTGGTATGCCGGCTTTGGCCGAAAAACACCCCTGGTGAACGGTGTAATTGCGAGACAATGACACGTTCAGCACCGTTGATCACAAACGTACCTTTAGGAGTCATATAAGGGATGGTTCCCAAATACACGTCCTGAATAATCGTTTCGAAATCTTCGTGTTCTGCATCGTTACATGAAAGCTTTAACTTCGCTTTTAAAGGAACGCTGTAAGTTAACCCACGGTCTATACACTCTGCGATGTCATAACGAGGTGGGTCTATGAAATAATCTAAAAACTCAAGAACAAAAATGTTTCTTGAATCAGTGATAGGGAAATTTTCAGCGAACACTTTAAATAAACCTTCTGTATGACGGTTATCTGAAGTGGTTTCTATCTGAAAAAATTCTTTAAATGATTGCAACTGCACATCTAAAAAATCGGGGTAATCGATGATGTGCTTACTACGTGCAAAATTTACTCTTTGGTCGACTTTGTTTGCCAAGGGACTAAATTTAATTTAGTTTAAGAATAAACTATTTTTTGGTTTTGGGTGAGCTCATTTCATCCACCAAACAAAATGAAATGATTATAAACGGGAATAGACTCCGACTTTTCAGTCGGAGTCTTTTCTCAAGGACAGGTTAAAATTAAGTGATTACTTAATTTCAACTACTGCTCCAGCTTCTTCTAATTGTTTTTTCAAAGCTTCAGCTTCGTCTTTAGCAACACCTGCTTTTAATTCTTTAGGTGCACCATCCACTAGATCTTTCGCTTCTTTCAAACCTAAACCAGTTAAGTCTTTAACTAATTTAACAACTGCTAATTTCTGACCACCAGCCTCTTTCAAGATCACATCGAAAGATGTTTTCTCTTCAGCTGCAGGAGCAGCATCACCACCAGCAGCAGGACCAGCCACAGCTACTGCAGCAGCAGCAGGCTCGATACCATACTCATCTTTTAATATTTGAGCTAATTCATTAACTTCTTTAACTGTTAAGTTTACTAACTGCTCAGCAAACGCTTTTAAATCTGCCATTTTATAGATTTTTAAAAATTTACTAATAATTTAAATTTAATTACGAACTATGAAAGGGTTCGTTAACCTTCTTTTTCTTGTAATGTTTTTACGATACCAGCGATCGTACTACCACCTGACTTCAATGCAGAAACCACATTTTTCGCAGGAGATTGCAATAGACCAATAATATCTCCAATAAGTTCTTCTCTTGATTTAAGACTTACCAGTGCATCCAAGTTTTGATCACCTACAAAAACTGCTGAATCAATGTAAGCAGCTTTTAAGATGGGCTTATCTGAGGTTTTTCTTAAAGCTTTGATTAATTTGGCCGGGCCATTTCCAACTTTAGAAAACAACAATGCCGATTGTCCTTTTAATGCAGGAAAAATATCTGATACGTTACCTTCCAAACCTTCAATCGCAATTTTGATTAAGGTATTTTTGGCAACTTTCATCTCGATACCACTCTCGAAACATTTGCGGCGGATACTATTTACTTTCTCTACAGATAAGCTGGAAGTATCAGCAATATAAAAATTACCGAACTCCTGGATTTTCTCTTGTAGTTCAACGACTACTCCTTGTTTTTCTTCTCTGTTCATAATTAGATCCCCACTACTGATTTAGTTTCAATTGCAATCCCAGGACTCATTGTAGAAGAGACATGAATGCTCTTAAAGTAAGTACCTTTCGCTGCAGAAGGTTTCAATTTAGCAATGGTTTGAAGAACTTCCAACGCATTTTCATAAATTTTGTCTTCCGAGAAAGATACTTTTCCTATAGAAGCATGGATGATACCGGTTTTGTCTACTTTAAAATCAATCTTACCGCCTTTTACATCTGTGACAGCTTTTCCAACTTCGTTGGTCACTGTTCCAGATTTAGGGTTTGGCATCAGGTTACGAGGACCTAAAACACGGCCCAATTTACCTACTTTTGCCATACATGCCGGCGTAGTGATGATAATGTCAACATCCGTCCAACCACCTTCAATCTTAGCGACATATTCGTCTAAACCAACGTAATCTGCTCCTGCTGCTTTAGCCTCTTCTTCCTTATCAGGCGTACAAAGAACTAAAACGCGGACAGTCTTACCAGTACCATGAGGTAAAGTCGCAATCCCACGAACCATTTGATTGGCTTTACGTGGATCTACTCCTAAGCTCACGTCGATATCCACCGACGCATCAAATTTAGTAGTAGTAATTTCTTTGACCAAAGCAGCAGCTTCTTTCAAAGTATACGACTTTCCATGCTCTAGTTTAGCGTGTGCTATCTTTTGATTTTTTGTTAACTTAGCCACTCGTGTAAACTGTTAATGTGAAATAATTAGTTAAAAGGTGAATCACCACTTACTGTGATCCCCATACTACGTGCTGTACCAGCAACCATACTCATTGCTGATTCGATAGTAAATGCGTTTAAATCAGGCATTTTATCTTCAGCAATTGCTTTAACTTGATCCCAAGTCACCGATCCAACTTTTTTACGGTTAGGCTCAGCAGAACCACTCGCCAATTTCGTCGCGTCCTTTAATTGAACAGCCACAGGAGGGGTTTTGATGATAAAATCGAAAGACTTGTCAGCATATACAGTAATTACAACGGGTAAAACTTTACCTGGCTTATCTTGGGTACGAGCGTTGAATTGCTTGCAAAACTCCATGATATTCACCCCCTTCGCACCTAATGCAGGTCCTACGGGTGGAGATGGGTTTGCCGCTCCGCCTTTGATCTGTAATTTGATCAGTGCACTGACTTCTTTTGCCATTTTTTGTTTTAATTTAATTCAAACTCAATGTTAAATTTTGGAAGCAATGTAACATTTAAGACCCTTTTCTGCACGCTATAATGCAAAAAGGACTGCAAAGATATAAATTAACTTGCAGTCCTACAATATTTTTAGTAATAAATTTTCAATTACTCTTTTTCTACCTGCATGTAGTTAAGCTCCAACGGAGTTTTACGTCCAAAAATCTTAACCATCACCTTGAGCTTCTTCTTCTCTTCATTCACTTCTTCGATCACCCCGGTAAAACCATTGAAAGGACCATCCATTACTTTCACATTTTCTCCTACATAATAGGCCACACTCATGGTTTCTCCCTGTTGAGACATCTCATCTACTTTACCCAAAATACGGTTAACTTCCGCCTGGCGCATAGGAATGGGATTTCCAGCTTTATCGCCAAGAAAACCAATCACACTATTAATCCCTTTAATAATATGCTCCAACTCACCGTCCAACACCGCCTCAATCAACACATACCCAGGATAAAAATTACGTTCTTTCGCGATCTTTTTCCCGTCCTTCATCTGATAATACTTCTCCATTGGAATAAGTACCTGAGGGACAAGATGAGAAAAACCTAAACGACTGATTTCTGAATCAATGTACTGTTTTACTTTCTTCTCTTTACCACTAACGGCCCGCACCACATACCATTTTAACTGATCGCTCATCTGGTAGACTAATTTGAAAGTGAATTATAAAAAGCTTCTAAAATAAAGTTAGCTCCTTTATCCATTGCGAAGATGATGAATGCGATAATCAAGGAGGCTACTAATACCAATACGGCAGAATTTTGTAAATCAGACCAGGTAGGCCAGGTTACTTTTTGAGTTAACTCTTCGTACGATTCTTTAATAAATTGAACTACACCAGCCATAATTACTTGTTATGCACGGGAACAAGGATTCGAACCCTGATCAAAGGTTTTGGAGACCTCTATTCTACCATTGAACTATTCCCGTAGATACAATTAGCTAACCGGAAAAATCCAGCTAGCTAATTGATATGAGTTAAACTTATGCAAGGATCTCAGTTACCTGACCAGCACCTACTGTTCTACCACCCTCACGGATAGCGAAACGTAGACCTTTTTCCATTGCAATAGCGTTGATTAATTTTACAGTGATGGTTACGTTATCACCTGGCATGACCATTTCAGTTCCCTCAGCTAGTGAAATCTCACCAGTTACGTCTGTGGTACGGAAATAAAACTGAGGACGGTATTTGTTAAAGAATGGAGTGTGACGACCACCTTCTGCTTTAGACAATACATAAACCTCTGCTTTGAAGTCAGTGTGAGGAGTTACCGAACCTGGTTTACAGATAACCATACCGCGACGGATATCGGTTTTCTCAATACCACGTAACAATAAACCTACGTTATCACCAGCCTCTCCGTAATCAAGAATCTTACGGAACATTTCTACTCCTGTAACGGTAGATTTTAAGTTCTCAGCACCCATACCTAGGATCTCAACAGGATCTCCAGAGTTGATCACACCGCGCTCGATACGACCTGTAGCTACTGTACCACGACCAGTGATCGAGAATACGTCCTCAACAGGCATCAAGAAAGGAAGCTCTGTCAAACGTGGAGGAATTGGAATGTAGCTATCTACAGCTTCCATTAGTTCCAGGATTTTACCAACCCATTTTGGATCACCATTCAATCCACCAAGTGCAGAACCCTGAATTACAGGAATATCATCACCAGGGAATTCATAGAATGACAATAGTTCACGAACCTCCATCTCTACAAGTTCTAGCAACTCTGGATCGTCAACCATATCCACTTTATTCATAAACACTACTAATGCTGGTACACCTACCTGACGAGCCAAAAGAATGTGCTCACGGGTTTGTGGCATTGGACCATCAGTAGCAGCCACTACGATGATCGCACCGTCCATCTGAGCCGCTCCTGTAACCATGTTTTTCACGTAGTCGGCGTGACCTGGACAGTCAACGTGCGCATAGTGACGGTTAGCAGTTGAGTACTCAACGTGTGATGTATTAATCGTAATACCTCTTTCTTTTTCCTCTGGTGCAGAGTCAATAGAATCAAATGAACGCGCCTCAGATAAACCTGCATCAGCTAACACTTTAGTGATTGCTGCAGTCAAGGTGGTTTTACCGTGGTCAACGTGACCGATAGTTCCGATATTTAAGTGCGGCTTACTGCGGTCAAACTTTTCTTTTGCCATTTTTTATACTTATTAGTAGGTTAACTTTTTTTATTTATTATTGTTTTGATGCAATTTCAATACAAAAAACCTTGTTTATCTGCCCAAACAGAGTTAACAAAGCATTCACTTTTATAATTCTGAGCCAAAGATGGGACTTGAACCCACGACCTCTTCCTTACCAAGGAAGTGCTCTACCGCTGAGCTACTTCGGCCTTTACTAGCCCATTGACACCAGACTTATTCTTCTTAAGAAGTGTATTAAACCCATTGCTAATGGACAAAGCAAATGAGCGGAAGACGAGGTTCGAACTCGCGACCTATAGCTTGGAAGGCTATCGCTCTACCAACTGAGCTACTTCCGCTTTTGATTTTATCCTTTTACAAAACCAGTCCGAATAAACGAAACTCATTTTGTTCCAATCGAAAATCGATGGTGGGGAGAGAAGGATTCGAACCTTCGAAGTCTTGCGACAACAGAGTTACAGTCTGTCCCATTTGGCCACTCTGGTATCTCCCCGCTTTTCACTCAATCAAAAAAGACTGAGTAAAAAGAGCCCCCTATCGGAATCGAACCAATGACCTACTGATTACAAGTCAGTTGCTCTACCAGCTGAGCTAAGGAGGCTTATATCTGATGACAGCTTTACCTGTCATTTGTTATTTTATAGAACGAACCACTTCCGCAGCGTTTCCAACGCCCTTTCCGAAATGGAATGCAAATCTACACAAATAAATGATTGAAAAAAATATATTTTAAAAAAAATTTGACGGACATTGCCCGTCAAATTCCCCTTATAAAGTCATCAATAAAATATCCTGTTAATAATCAGATACTTCATTCGATTTCAATAATTCTTTATGCTCACTTAATTTCGATCTTGTTTTATCTTTATGTTTCGTAATTTGTTTTTTTAAAGACTCCAAGGCCAAATCAGTGGCCTCTTCGAATGATTTACATTGTTCCTTCGCAAACATCACCCCACCCGGAACCATCAGTTTAATCTCGCTGATTTTATTCTCTTCATCTTCCACATTCTCCAGTCTTAAATAAACTTCTCCACCGATGATCTGATCATAAAATTGATCAAGCTTATCTACCTTTTTTTGAATGAACTCCAATAATTTTTTGTCTGCATTGAAATGAATAGACTGTACTCTGATTTTCATTTTTCCTCCTTTTTTACGCCTTTGGATGGGCTTGTTGATAGATTGATTTTAAACGTTCAAAAGAATTATGGGTATACACTTGTGTGGCTGCTAAACCGGCATGGCCCAATAGTTCCTTAATGGCATTCAGATCAGCCCCGCGGTTGAGCAGGCTGGTCGCAAAAGAATGTCGAAGTACGTGCGGACTCCGTTTATCCTGTGTAGATACATATGTTAAGTAGCGATGTACAATTCGGTAAATCAGCTTCGGATATGTAGGTAGTCCTTTGTCTGTAACGATTAACGCATCACTTTTGTTATGAAAAATCTCCAGATATTTTAAGCTCAGGTATTTTTGGATCAATTCCAATAGCATGCCATGTACCGGAATTATTCGCTCCTTCTTTCTTTTCCCTACTACTTTGATTACCGCGCCTGCCCGATCGACGGAATGATCCTTTAACTGAATTAACTCTGATAAACGAATCCCCAGACCAAACAGCAGTTCCAGTACCAGCCGATCCCGAACTGAAGCAAAATGGTCCTGAAAAATTTCTTCAGAATCTAACAAAGTATTCATCTTTGACTCCTCGATAAAAACAGGGAGCTTTCTGGGAGTTTTAGGCGCACGAATTAGTCCCATCGGATTGCGTTGCAGAAGACCCTCCCGTAGTAAATACTTATAGAAGCTTCGAAGGGTCGACAATTTACGACTGGTAGTGATGGCTGACATAGAGCGCTCCATCAATGACACGGCAAACGCACGAACGTACGTGGGTTTGACCTCCAAAAGCGTCACCCGAAACTCTTCGTGAATAAAATTTTCGAACTGTTCCAAATCCAGTCTGTATGACTGAACCGTATGCAACGAATAGCGCTTCTCCTGTTGCAAATATTTCAAAAATTCTTGTATCAGCATCTATATCTCCTACTGGCTTATAAAGTGTAATATACAAAAATTTATAAAGTAAAGGCCTTATTCAAAAAAAATTGACCTCTCCTGACACACTAAAATTCTAAAATTATTGGATTCCGGAGGGGAAATATGCGCTCCCAGGAGACAATGCAACTTCCTGGTGTCCTTCTTTGACATCAGGCACCCAGCCAACAGCACCTTTCTCCACACTTCCAAGGCCGCTGATTGCAAGTAAAGATGTTGCCTTTATGCCTGAAATACGCTTGTTTACTAAAGCCAAACAATGCACAAAACATACTTACTTTTCTGGAGTAGGTCTTGGCAAGCTCGTCAATTGTTTGGCTACGTCTTTTTTTAAGATGCTTATCCCTTCCTCTTTTTCGGCGATAGAGATCAGCTTTTGGTAGGCCAGTACCTTCAGCTTTTCTTCGGCTAGCTGCTTTTCGAGTTCTTTGATACGCTGTTTCTGTGGATCTTTCATTGGCCTGCCCAAACTGCCTTTTTTCGGGTAGTGCAATTTACCATACTTACGGCACCATTCCAAAACCCGGCTGTTGCCTCCAATGCCATATTTCAACTGTATCTCGTCCTTATTTAAAAGCCCAGTCTCATAATCATTGACTACCGATCACTTGAAACTCTCACTGTACTTGGGATTGGGGACAGTGATCTTAACCCTAACTTCCTGTATTTTCATAGCGTTGACTTTTTATTGGTCAACTTTTTTCAGGACGGGACAAAATAAAAAAAGCCCGATTTTCATCGGGCTTTTTTTATTTATTCGTTTCGACAGAAAATTAACTAAGCGTTTCCTTCTCTGTTTAAGTTTTGTACATACACTGCGTGCTTGATCTCCGTACGACGAGCAACTGATCTTTTCTCGTATGCCTGACGGCTGCGTAATTCTCTCAATACACCGGTTTTTTCAAATTTCTTTTTGAAACGTTTCAACGCTTTATCTAATGATTCGCCGTCTTTAATGTTAATAATAATCATACGTTAAAATACCTCCTCTCGTTATTTTGGTTTGCAAAGGTATAAATAATTATTTTAACAATCAATATTTTTTCTTTTAAACAGGTGAAAATCTTCGCAAAAAAACCCCGCAGCAAACTGCGGGGTGCCCCATCAACCGCCCTTACAAACTATTCAAAACAGCATCCATTTCTTGTTGCGTAGTTACCGTCATCGGCACATTCAAATCCAAGTCTGCACTCACTGTAAAATCCCGGTATCCAAAATAAATCACATCATCCATTCCCACACTGATAATGACTAGCCTTCCACTCAAGCCAACAGGCATGGAATTCACATACGACTGATGTTTATTAAGCGAAGGCTGAAAAGGCATTCCCGCCACACTGTTGATCTCTGCAAAAACCAAATATGCCTGTTGAGATTTCACGCTAGGCACCGAACCCGTGTACACCGGGCTGGCAGTCACCGTGGTTTTAGGCCTCGGGTCATTGTAAAAATAATCACAATTGATCCATCCAAACTCTGGCAGATTAAACTGATAATACTTCCCATCGTTAGGAATACGTTCCTGGTTAACCAATACCCACGTACTATCAGAAACCGCAGCTGGCCCAAAGCTAAATAGCTGCATCGGTTCTGTGCTGAAAGTAGTTGGGACCTGAACCGGCACTAATGCAAAAGGATTTAATTTTAAGGGCGTATTGCCCTGCGTGGCCAGGATTTGAAATTCCCCACCTGAAACCAACAATTGTCCATTTGATTCGGTCATTTTCCCCGACAATAAAATAGCCTTCTTACTAAGAATCTCAATCAGACTTAACCGAATATTTCCTGTTACCGGCTGCCCTGCCTGGTCCACAAATGCATTAGCTGGGAAATCTATTTTTATTCCATTCTTACCGGTAATGCTAAAGACCGTACCTGCCACTCCATTAAATGACTGAGCTGGCACACTAAATTCTCTTTTAAAGGTTGTCAGATCTAGGGGTTGTCCCTGATGCCCCTGATCTTTCTTACAGGCGGCAAACAATCCCGCGCTCAGTAGGATACTCCAAAATAACTTTTTCATGATCTCATGCTTTAAGTGTTTTACATTCATTTTATTTTCAAAAGCCATGCTTTTGTTAGTAAATCACCTGCAATCAATTTTTGTTACCCCTTCCCTTTCATTTTTTTTTAATAGGGACGATCGAGAGATGGGAGAATGAACAAAAAAAGCCATCCTCCCTCAGGGAGAATGGCTAAAAAATAAAAATAAACTAAAATATAATAACTGATGATGAATGGTCAATTATGAACCCTTTAACACTTCCCGTGCGATCACCAACTTCTGTATTTCGGAAGTCCCTTCTCCAATTGTACACAATTTACTATCCCGGTAAAATTTCTCCACAGGAAAATCCTTTGTATATCCGTATCCTCCAAAAATCTGCACGGCTTCCGTCGCACACTTTACTGCCACCTCCGAAGCCAGGTATTTTGCCATCGCCGATTCTTTCGTCATTGGCAAACCCGCATTTTTTTTGAATGCGGCCTGTCTGATCAACAGCTCTGAGGCCTCAATTTCTGTAGCCATATCTGCCAGTTTGAAACTTATTCCCTGAAAACTTGCGATAGGAACACCAAACTGATGTCTTTCTTTTGCATAAGCCACCGCCGCCTCATAGGCTCCCTTCGCAATTCCCAGACTGAGTGCGGCAATCGATATGCGCCCTCCATCGAGTACTTTCATTGCTTGTTTAAAACCTTCTCCTTCCAATCCCAGCAAATTTTCCTTAGGCACCCGACATTGCTCAAAAATCATTTCGGTTGTTTCCGATGCCCTCATTCCCAATTTATTTTCCTTTTTACCGGCTGAAAAGCCTGGGGTTCCCCGTTCCACCATGATGGCCGAAATCCCTTTAGAGCTTCCTGCCTCACCGGTACGTACCATCACTACCGCTATATCTCCAGACTTGCCATGGGTTATCCAGTTTTTAGCGCCATTGATGACGTAATGATCTCCATCCAACACTGCGGTGGTCTGCATTCTCAATGCATCAGATCCTGTATTTGCTTCTGTCAAACCCCAGGCTCCAATCCATTCTCCACTCGCCAGCTTAGGCAACCATTGTTGCTTCTGACTTTCATTTCCAAAAGCAAGCAGGTGACCGGTACATAACGAATTATGAGCCGCTACTGAAAGACCGATTGAGCCACATACTTTTGCGATCTCTACAATGACATCCACATATTCCTGATACCCAAAACCCGACCCTCCGTATTCCTCAGGAACCAATACACCCATAAGTCCTAATTGCCCCAGCTCTCTAAACAGGGGTACCGGGAAATATTGATCCTCGTCCCATTGCATCAAATTCTTACGGATATTTTTCTCTGCAAAGTCGCCTACCATCTGTTTAATCAGCCGCTGGTTTTCTGTCTCTCCAAAATGAAAGCCTGTTGTCATAGCATGTGTGTCTTTAAAAAAAGAAACTGTTTAAATAATCGCCTGTAAAAAGCGTTTGGATTTAAACAGTTTCTTTAGATTTATATTTGGTTACCGGCAATGATAGACAAATAAAACAACACTTTCAACCTAATAAAAATAGGCATAATAGAGAATGTTTTAGTATTTGGTTCAAAACCTCACGTCATGCTTAAAGGCTTATTGAAATCATGTTAAAATGGCCTTTCAATTTTTTTTATTTTTTTAGAAAACCCTCAAAAGCGGGCAATAGAATAAACGGAGGGTGAAAAAACTTTCAAGCGGGAAGTCCCTTTCAGAAAATCAAGACTGATTAAAAAAGAATAAGCCGCCACTTCCGCTTTTAATTGTTCCACCAGTTGGGAAGCGGCAACCACTGTCCCGCCGGTAGCGAGCAGATCATCGTGAATCAGTACCCGCTGGCCTTCCTGAAAAGCGTCTTCATGAATCTCTAGGGTGGCATTCCCATATTCCAGTTCATATGATTGTCGAACGGTACGGTAAGGAAGTTTTCCCGCTTTCCGTATGGGGACAAAAGGTACCTGTAACCGCTGAGCTAAGGCCATTCCAAATAGAAAGCCACGGCTCTCAATTCCTGCAACCACATCAATGGGGGAATCGAAAAACGGTTGAGCCAGGGCTTCTACGATGTCCCGACAAAGAATGGGGTCTTTTAATAAAGGGGTAATGTCTTTAAATACAATCCCTGGTTTCGGGAAATCATGAACGTCTCTAAGAGCCGCTTTAAGTTGGTCAGCGATCATTTAAATGATAAATAAGGTTCTAATTTATAAATGGTTTCTTCCCGGAGAATTTGCACTTTGCGCACATCTTCGATCCCTTTAAAATCTCCGTGGTTTTTCCGGTACATTAAAAGAGTCTTCCATTCCTTTCTGGTAAGATAAGGGTGATAAAAGGACTCGTCTTCCGACTGATTGATCAAAACAGGTTTAATTAGTACCGTATTAACCCACATCTGAGGCTCAATTTGCACAAATTTAAGACTATCCATACCAAAAACTTCAAGTAATTGTTCTTTTTTATAAAAACCACCTAACCTGTTTCGATAACGCACTATTCGCTGGGCAAAGACAGGGCCGATCCCTCTGAGGAGACATAAAGAAGCGCTGTCTGCACTGTTCAGCTCCAATGGAGAAAGTGGTGCTTTGCTAAAGGTTAGCCCTGCTACAGGATACTGCGAAGCGCTCCCTTTTTCTTTTGCCTGAGGGAACACTAAATAGGGGCTTAACTCGCGAAATTTAGCCTCGCTAATCACATACATCTTCTTCAAATCTTCAGGCTTCCGGAAGATTCCCCCCTTCTCCCGGTAACGTAAAATCACTTCCGCTTGTTTTTGACTAAGTCCAGCGGTCATCCATGCCTTTTTCCCTGCTTCATTGGGATCAAATGACGTAAAAGGAAAGTGGGGTTTCTTCGATGGGAAATCGAGGGACTTATTTCTGCTCATCGTACTTTTTCCCTCTCTTTTTTCCACCCACTCAGACGGCAGAGAAATTCCTGTCAGTTCTTCCTGAAATTGATGCTCCCATACACAAGAAGAGAGCCGAAGGAGGAAGATAAGGATGGCCAATACCAGTACTCCATTCCACTCGGTTTTAGAAAAATGAAAGTAACGTCTGAGCCAAATTTTAAAGAAGTGCATCGCTTCTATAAAGATAAATGCTATTTTTGATATGACTTTTATTCGCTTCTTACTATTACTTCAACCCGCGACACTCTTTCAGACGATACCCGGGAAGCGACAGCCTGGCAGCGGTTGGCAAAAAGTATCATGATAATCAACAACATACACAAATGAAAATCATTACCAAAACTGAATTTGCGAAGGCAACCAAAATTGACAAGCTTGGCGTCCCCGGACTTGCTACCCTGTTAATGGAGGTCATGAAATTAAACGATATCAATAAAGTATTTTCCAAAAATGAGCATTACGAGGGGCTTGAATTTGTAGATAAGATTCTTGAGACGATTGGCGTAAGCATTGACTTTGATGAAGCAGATTTGAAAAACATTCCAAAAACAGGTGCATTCATTGCCATTGCCAATCATCCTTATGGTGGTGTAGAAGGCCTGGCATTGGTCAGACTGCTCTGCACCATCCGTCCCGAAGCCAAAGTCATGGTTAATTTTATCTTAAAGAAAATTCCTAACCTGAGTGATTTCTTTGTGGCAGTGAATCCCTTCGAGAAAGTACAGCATTCTTCCAGCATCAGTGGCCTCAAGACCACCTTCGACCTACTTCAGAACGATATACCCATCGGCATCTTCCCTGCCGGAGAAGTGTCTACTTTTAACCTGGAAAGCCAGGAAGTCACTGACCGCCTATGGCATCCGGTAGTGGGTAAATTGGTCGCTAAAGCCAAGGTTCCGGTGATCCCCATCTATTTTCATGGCAATAATGGTGTACTGTTTAACATTCTCAGTTTCATTCATCCCACCTTGCGAACAGCGAAACTTCCTTCTGAATTTCTGAACAAACAGGGATTAAGCATCAAAGTCCGTATTGGAAAGCCAATTCATATAGAAGATATCTCCTATAAAAGGGATACCAATAAACTTCTTGACTTTTTACGAGCCAGAACCTATGCCCTGGGAACCAGCCTCGAAGAAGAGAAAAAGCTCTTCAACCCCATTCATCTTTTCAAACGGAAAAAGAAACCTGAAGAGATTGTGGCCGAAACCGAACAGAACCTCCTTATCAAAGAAGTCGAGACCTTACAGGACTACAAAGTGTGGGAGGAGAAAAATTATCAGGTCTACATCAGTCCTACCGCAAGTATACCCTACCTGCTCCGTGAAATAGGTCGGTTGAGAGAAATTACTTTCCGGGAGGTGGGTGAGGGGACAAACAAAAAGATAGACCTCGATAATTACGACATTTATTATCATCACCTGTTTATTTGGGACAAAGAATTAAACCGACTGGTCGGTGCCTATCGAATTGGCCGAGGGGATGAAATCCTCGACACTATGGGTCGAAGAGGTTTTTATCTTTCCGAGTTATTCAAAATCAAAGAGCCTTTCTATCCGATCTTACGGCAGGGGATTGAATTAGGGAGATCCTGGATTCGAAAGGAATACCAGCAGAAACCACTTCCGCTTTTTCTTCTGTGGAAAGGCATTTTAAAATACCTCATTGATAATCCCCGATACCGCTATATGTTTGGACCGGTGAGTATCAGCAATAGTTTTTCTAAATTCTCTAAATCACTGATTGTAGATTTCATTACAAAAAACCACTTTGATTACGAATTGGCACATTATATACGTCCAAAGAACAAGTTCAAGGCAGATTTAACCGCTGTTGACAAAGATTTATTAGTGGAAAGCAGTGAAACTCTGAAAGACCTCGACAGCCTCATCGGAGATATTGAAAGCACACACATAAAAATTCCTGTTCTGCTAAGGCAATACCTAAATCTTAACGCGAAAATTATTTGCTTTAATATTGACCCCAAGTTTTCGGATTGTCTGGATGGTTTTTTATTGGTGGATACGCATAAAATCCCCGCAGAAATTCTCGAAAAAATCGGCAAAAACTTTTAAAAAAACAAAAACCCCGACATCCACCGGGGTTTTTTGCTATCAACCAAACTAAACTAACTTATTAAATATGAATCCTTTATTTAACACTGCAAATCTACACCTGCGATGTTAAGTTCCTGTAAAACCTAAGTTATTTTAACTCTCCTTAACAGAAGACTGTCTGATTCATGTAATTTGACTCTTTAACAATCCTTTTCATACAAAACATTCATTAATTTTTGTTAAATTCAATGTTAATTTTGTATGAATTTTTCAAAGTCATTTATTTTTTCCCTGGCGTTTACCTGGTTGGCATTGACTGGCAATGAACAGAAATGCTATGCGCAATCCTATAGCTTTGAATTTTATGGCCATACATTTAACTTTCAATCAAGTCCTGAGCTTTTGCATCCTTTTACAGATAGCTTAACCCATGCCAATATCCGTTTATTCTATCAACGCTTAGACAATCTCGGGCTAAAACAGCTCATTGAACGTCTGCAGCAATACCGCACTCATCATGAGCTGGACGACTGGCTCTACTATCAATTAGTTAGAAAAACGGCCGAACAACTGAGTCCAAAAGCCATTAATTATCCCAGTTATACCCTTTATAAGTGGTTGCTCATGATCAAATCCGGTTACGATGCCCGTGTTGCTGTAGGAAACAACCAGATTATCTTCTATATCCGTTGCGAGGAAGACATCGCCGATATCCCCTATTTTGTTGTTCAGGGTAAAAAATACATGTGCCTGAATTACCATGACTACGGAAAACTTTTTCAGACTAAAAACACCTATCAACCTTTCGAATGGAAAGAAACAGATGCGGACGGGGCGTTTTCTTACCGTATTGGTCGCTTACCTGACTTCAGCCCGGATAGCTACATCGAGAAGCCACTCGAGTTTAGCTACAAACAAAAAACCTATCACTTCAGTCTTAAGATCAACCCTCACATCGAAACCTTATTTGCAAATTATCCGGGAGTAGACTTTGAAAGTTATTTTAACATCCCCTTGAGCGAGGCCACTTATCAATCCCTCATACCTGCTTTAAAAGAGAATGTGAAACGCATGAGTAAAAAAAAGGGAGTGGACTACCTGATGCAATTTACGCGTTATGCTTTTCTCTATGAAACCGATGATGTCCACTTTGGAAGGGAGAAACGTCTTTCTCCTGAAGAGACCCTGGTGGCGAACTATAGTGACTGTGATGATCGGGTCGCCTTATTTTTTTACTTGGTGAGAGAAATCTACAATCTTCCTATGATTGCCATTCTGTATCCCACACACATTACCATGGCCGTTGCTTTTGACAAACCCGTGGGCAAAGGCATTCAATATAATGGTCGGATTTATTCTTTTTGTGAACCCACTCCTCAAAAGGAAAATCTGAAATTAGGTCAACTTTCCTCTGCACTCAAGAACCAACCTCATCAAGTTGTTTATGCCTATCAGCCCTGATATGAAATCAGAAAGCGGATCGTTTTTAGAAACGATCCGCTTTCATATAAAGAGTGAAAATAATTATTTAACTGCCCCCGGAGAAGTATAGGGAAGCGTTTGCGGATCAAAATGAGCCCAACCAGCAGTCCAATCTACAGATCCAAAAGCTCCTTTAAACGCGACTTTTTCAAAGAAAGAATCGGCCACTTTTTCATGTGTAAAATTAGCTCCGGCAGCTGCAGGAGAACCAGCAATTAATGTAAAGTCTGGCTTTCCAGTACGTTCTTTAGAAGCAAGATCAGCTGAAAATTTATAAGGATCTTTATAGATTGCACTTGCATACGAACCCGGCTCGAAAACATTGTTAGCAGTTAATACAGGAGTGATTAATGCTAAAGTAGCTGCGTTAGAAGCTTTAATCTGATTCGATTTTCCATTTGATCCATACACCAAATTATGCGCAAAAACGGAAGCTCCAGACAACAGTCCATTCGAAGAATTAAGGGTACTTCCTGCAGGGGCAGCATCATCGTAAAAAACACCTTCTGTGTATCCTGCAATTACAGAATTAAACAAGCTCATTGCTGAATTTCTACGAATTTGTACGGCATGTTGAAAATTGTTATTCACACCGCTCATTCCAGCTTTCTCTACCGGACCTAAGATCGTTACATTCGAAAAAATAGCGGATGTACGAGGAGTGGTATTCGCACCTGTTTGGTTATTATCTGATTCAAAACCATTAGACCCGGAAACGTCGGCAGTATTGGCCAAACGTTGTGCCAAAGCAAACTGAATTTTACCAGAGAAGCCATTATCGGTATCGAAATCATCATCCCAGGTATCGATTGCCAATAAATATTTTGCATTGACAGAACCTCCAAACCACTCGAAAGCATCGTCACCTGAACGATATACCTGAATGTATTCTAATTTAGTTCCTGAACCGACTGAACCAAAAGTAATTCCGTTAATTTCGTTATCTGGTCCTAAAGGAATACCGGCAAATTCAATACGGATATACTTTAACACCCCGGAATTATCGGCATCATTATCACCCCCATGTTTTGTCTTTTCGCTACCATCTGAAATTCCTTCGATATCAATAGAAGAGCCAAGGTTGTTTTTCGCTTTTCCAAGAACAATTACTCCACCCCAGTCGCCTTGTGCACGTGCTCCCGCAGGCATGTTAGAAGTGAAAACAATCGGCTTTTCTACAGTTCCTTCCGCCATTATTTTGGCACCGCGAGTAATCACTAAGGCCCCTTTTGTAGACTTGTCTCCTTTAATAAGTGTACCTGGTTCAATGGTTAATGTAGCGTTGTTAGTTACGTAAACATTCCCTTTAAGCAAGTAAATTTTACTAGAAGACCAAGTGGTGTTTGCTGCAATGTCTCCACTCACTTCTACCACGTTTTCCGGAGTGACATCCACATCACCTTCATTCTTTTTTGAGCAACTTGTCCACAAGACGATCACGCTCAACACATAAACCAATAAATGTTTTTTCATTTTTGTAATTTGTTTTTATTCTTTAACAAAGATATTAAGCGCTTATAACCAGATAATTAAGAGATATTTAATTTTATGTTAAAGTGTCTATTAATTAATAAACACTTTCTTAACATTAGAACGTATACGCAAAAGACAACGAGTAATTTCTTCCCATCTTAAAGCTGCTTAATGTCTGATCTGCAGCAGGGAGGTATTGTTTATTTCGATCGACATCGTAATACAATGTATGAGACTGATTGAGCAAATCTCCTGCATTCAATTTAAGCTCTCCTTTACTTTTCAATATTTTCAGACTCAACTGAAGATCGATTACATCTCGAGGCACATCCCATACCGACGGATAGATGGCACCACTAGCAATTACCAAGCGTCTGCCTACCCGATTATAAAGCGCATTGATGTTCAACTTGTTCTCCAATAATGTATGTTGGATACCGGCATTCACCACATAAGGCGCCTGTCCCACCATTGGACGTTTCTGATCCATCAGATTTAATCCACTCTCACCATTATCTACTTCCGATTTAATCCATGAGAAGTTCGCATACACCGTGGTGTTCTTAAAGAAAGGTTCTTCCGAAATAAATTCTAATGATTTTCTTGCTTCCAACTCCAATCCATAAACGCTTACTTGTTTTGAATTAAAGTAAGTAATGGTCCTTGAGGACGTTGCGTCACTATTGAACGATTCGATGGCATTGTGGAATTTCTTATAGAAAGCGGATACAGAAAGGATCTGGCCTGCATTTGGGTAAAATTCTAAACGCACATCTCCATTATCGATTAGTGCTCTTTTCAGATTGGGATTTCCCTGAAGATTTGCCAACATCTCATAGTCATAAAATGCTCCCAATGACAACTCTCTAAACTCTGGCCTGGCCAATGTCCTGTAATAAGAAGCCCGAAGATTTGTCTTCGCGTTCAGGCTGTAGGTATAGTTGACCGAAGGCAACACATCGACGTAATTTTGATTCACCGAGGTTGCCGCCGAGGGCACTTTTGCTGTCAAATCAACCTTAAAGTGCTCTACTCTTGCTCCCCAAACCACTCTTGATTTTTCTCCGATTTTTTGATCAAGCATTACATAGCCGGCATTGTTTAAAGAGTTTGCCGAGTAGCTATCCAAATCATTCGGAATTTCATCCAGCACATAACTCGAATACGTATCCGGTGCAAATAGCTGTTCTAACGATCTTTTGCGAATTTCAGCTGCATTCGAAGCATTCGTATTTAATACCATCCCCAAGAACCGCGCGTCAAAAGTACGATCACGGTATTGCGAACTTAATCCACTTTTGAACGTCGCAGACTGGCTAAATACCTTTACAGGTATGGAATAGTTCACCGCTCCGGCAAAAGCATTCTCACTTAACCTTGAAAATAAACGGGTATTTTCTTTACCAGAAGTGGTGATATTTGCAAAATAAACATAATCCGCTGTACCTATATCTGAAGGATTACGGGCATAGTTTACCTTACGCTGATCAGGCTGATCATTCAGAACGTGACTGTAACTCAGTGACCAATTTAACTTTCCATTGACATCTCCTACCTGGTGGGTCCCTTCAATCGTCGACTTAAACAACTCTTTTTGCATTAGATCGAAGGCAAAAAACTTAATATCATTGGAAGTTGCTTTATTGAATCCCCCTCTATCTAAGGTCTGATCGTCATAAGAGCGATTATAAATGTTTTTAAAAGTAAACTTATTCTTTCCGCTGGAATAAGCGAAATTTGCTAAGGCACCTAAACTTGTTGAGAACTTATACACATTATCCCGGTAGTCATAATCGTAATAATCGCGCACAACGTCTGTATAAATATTCTGTGCGTTTCGGTAAGTCAGTGAAAGAAGGCTACCAAATTTACCTTTGTCCAGATTTTTTACCCGACCAATGGTGAACTGATAGTTTTGAGAAGGCAGGGCCTGACTATCGTAGGTATTCCAATTTTGAGGCAATGCCTTGAAGGCAGCTACTTGCTGTTCGGAGGTCAATTGTCTGTTGACAACCTGCTTGGTGGTAGGAAAATTTCCGGGAAGAGAACGATCGCCATTGTCAAATCCAAGGTAATCGGTAAAATTTCGCTGGGTGCCTTTAAAATCTTTAAAGGTGGAAACGCTGTTGTATCCAGCTCCCACTCCCACAGTAATAAAATTCTGCTCGGGAATATCTTTGGTAGAAATCTGAACTGCCCCACCGGTAAAATCAGCCGGGAGATCAGGGGTAGCGGTCTTATTGATAATGAGATTATCTACTAAATTGGAAGGAACGATATCAAAGGAAAATGCCTTCCTGTTTGGTTCTGTACTCGGTAATGCGGCTCCATCGAGCAGAGCCGTGTTGTAACGATCACTCAAGCCTCTAACCACCACAAACTTATTATCCTGAATGGTGGCTCCACTTACCCGTTTTAACACATCCGAAGTGTTTCTATCTGGTGATCGTTTTATTTGCTCACTTGAAATTCCATCAGAAATGAGTGCACTGTTTTTTTGTTGGGCATACAGGGAATTTACAGACTCCTGTTTAAAAGTCCCTACAATCACCACTTGTTGCAATGTTTGGGAAGCTGCTTCCTCCAATACCACATTTAAAATGGTTGTCTCACCCGCTTTTACCTCTACATCCGTAATACGTTTGGTTTTGTAGGTCATGTAAACCACCTCAAGGGTGTGTTTTCCGGTAGTTAAGCCGCTCAACAGGTATTTTCCATCAATATCTGTCCCCACAGCCTTGTTGCTTTCCAGTATCCGGACAGTCACTCCAACAAGGGTTTCTCCGGTTTTCTGATCCGAGATTGTCCCTACAATTCGACCTGTTCCCTGTGCGAAAACAAGCAGGCTACTACATACAAACAGGAGCGTAAATAGTGCTTTTTTTAGATTTAATCGTGATTCCAATTGTTTAAATTTTAATTTTAAACAAAAGTATTACCACAATTTTAGGGTTATGTTAGCGAAAAGTTACCATTTCCTTACTATAAGGTTAATTTAATATTAAATGCCTTGGGAATTAGTATTTAAGGCCCATTTTTTTGCAAATAAAATGCAAAAGCCATAATGGCCCGATTAACAAAAACTTAACGTCTTCTATAAATGAAGGCTTTTTTCCCTCAATCTTATGCCCGATGAACTGACCCACCCAAGCCAAAACAAAGATTCCGAGAAAAACTAACCATGCCTGCGGCCCTCCCGCTTGTTCCAGGTACTCCATCTGTACAATTCCAAAACTCATGAGGGAGATGATCCAAATCATCATGAAAAATAATACCGGAGACAAGGTATAATAATAATACATGGCAAAGGCAATCAGAAAAGACGCCCAGTTAAAGAAAGTCTGATAAGGTCCCAGAAAAGAAAACTGGGGAAACGGAATCATCCACACCAGACCAAGAAGACTGAACACAATGAGCGGAACACAGACCCAATGAATAAATTTATTCACCGGATTTTGATGGCTCTCGCCGTACTTCTCAAATAATAAATCAACCGGTCTCTTCGCTTCTGTTTTCTTGGATTTCATATTTTCAGATTTAAGGTAAAAATAAAAAAGAATTCGACATTTTATTTCCTCCTTGTCAAATTAAACAAAAAAGGGATCGCTATCCAGCGACCCCTTTACTTAATTAAATATTAACTTATTGTACAGAGTTAACTTCTGGGTTGGTGTTGATTTCAGAGATAGGAATAGGAAAAACATATCTCTCATCAGTCACCGGAATATTTGTTCCTGCGCCAAATGAAGGTAGCGGAGTCACTTTTCTGGCTAAGTCATTGTATCTAAATCCTTCCGAAAGCAATTCGATACGACGTTCTTTCAGAATAGCGCTCACCAGGGCAGTATTTGAAGAGAAAGCGGGGAATACATAAGCAGCATCCGAACGGCTTCTGACAGCCTGAAGCAGCGCAGCCGCTCTGACAAGGTTTCCATTTGGACGGGCAGCTTCCACCTCAGCTACATTTAATAACACCTCTGCATAGCGAATCATTGGAACAAAATCGATAAAAGGACTTGATCCGGAGAATTTTGTAGGCATTCGCACAATGTTGGAAGCAGATAACGAATAATTTGCGGTAAGGGTCGATTTACGAGCATCCGTAGCTGGCCATGCAGCATCAGCATAGATTCCTGCACCGGTCTGATTGAGGTAGAACTCCAGGTTCCCTACGTTAAAGTAATAACCAATCTGGTTCTGAGTACCAGGAGCATTCGTGTCCGCAAAAGGGAAAGAGAAAATAGACTCTGACGTGGTGTATGGAGCAGCGAATACACTGGCCACATTGGCTTGAAGCGCATGGGCTGTACGAGCTGTATTGGTAAATGGCGCAGTTTGCGGAACCAGTTTATTGCCTTCTTCCAAAGCTTTTGTGTAATTCCCCATGGTAAGATATACTCTCAATTTTAGAGCGATCGCCGTATTCTTGTGCGCACGTGTCGTTCTTAACAATGCGGTAGAGTACGTATCCGGCAATGCGGCTTCTGCTTCATCCAGATCTTTCAACACCTGGGTATAGATAGCTGCAACGGTGCTGCTTTTCAAGCTGTTATTCGCCAACGAGCTTTCGGGCTGCAACCGTAATGGAAGACCTCTTGATGCGCCGTTATCTAAGGCATATGGTTTCGCAAAGATCTGAACCAATGAAAAATAACACAAAGCCCTTACGAACTTAGCTTCTCCAAGATAATTTTGATGAACCGCCGGAGTCAATACCGCCGAATTTTCTTCCATTCCCTTAAGGAAAAGATTTACGCGGTTAATGGTTAAATACCCTTGCGACCAGAAGTTAGCAATATAGGTGTCTGCAGAAGTATTGGTTCCCTGATATACGGTATAACCGGTTACTCCGTTCCCCGTTCTGTTGATAAACTCTTCGGCACGGATATCATTATAAATCTGATAACGCCCTCCAAAAAGAGCTCCTGATTTAGCGGAGGTATAAAGTCCGTTTACCTGACCCAAAATCCTGGTCGGATTCGCAAAGGCTTCTCCCTCAGGAAGTGACAATTCCGGTTCAGCGATCAGAAAATCCTTTTTACAGGAGGATAAGCTCCCTACAAAAGGAATAGCTAAAATGGCCACTGTGGCAATTTTATAAATATGTTTATTATTGAAAAATCTCATAGCTGTTAAATATTATAATCCAAGACTGATACCAAAAGTGAATGAACGACCTTGAGGAATACTGTTACGCTCAATACCGCTCGCAAGGTTAGAGTTTCCGTTGGTTGAAATCTCCGGGTCTACCCCTGTGTATTTGGTAAGAATAAATGCGTTGTTGACAGAAGCATATATTCTGGCGCTGTTTACTCCGATTTTACCAAAGGCGGAGGCAGGAACTTTATAGCCTAAGGTGGCTGATTGCAATCTCAGGAAGTCTCCTTTTTCTACGTTGGCACTGATTGGGAAAGAAGAACCGTTCGAAACGTTATCTCCATACACCGCTCTTGGAATATCTGTTTGCTGTCCTGCTGTTGTCCAGGCTCTCAACACTTCAGTAGAGTTGTTCCACACCCGTTGATCCAATAATCCGGCACGTGAACCGTTATAAATGTAATTCCCTCCCGAATAAGTAAACATCAGGTTCAGATCCAATGCTTTGTATCTGAAGGTATTGTTAAAACCACCGTACCATTTAGGCAAGGTATTGCCCAATACCTGTGCATCGGCAGCAGGGCTGGTAGCCTGTGTGCCGTCTAAGTACGTCCAGGCATTTGCACCACCCAGATGAAGGTACTGCACTTCTCTGCCCGCTGCATTTACATAAATACGACGTCCGTTAGCTGGATTCACGCCATTGGTTTTAACGGCATAGATACTCGCAATGGAATAACCAGGTTTCGTAATACTGGCCGACTCCAATCCTCCGGTTGAACCGATTAACTGTTTCACATTCGGATCCAGTGAGGTAACTTCATTCTTAATGCTAGTGAAGTTAAGAGTCGTTGTCCAGGAGAAATCATTCGATTTTACAGGAGTGGCATTGATCGCAAACTCAAATCCTTTATTGTACATCGAGCCTACGTTAGCAAGAATACTTCCACCAGGAATACCTTTTGATGGTGCCTGAGGCACGTCCAAAATCAAGTTATCAATGTCTTTATGGAAATAATCCGCCTCAATGGTTAACCGTTCATTAAACAAGCCTAAATTCAAACCGATATCCAACTGCTGACTGGTTTCCCATTTCAAGCTCTTGTTTCCGGCCTGACCATATAACCAGGCGAATGGGGTTACTCCATATAACGCAGGAGAATAAGTTGTGAACTCATTGTAAGCCCCCACGTTACCGTTTCCGACTTTACCATAGCTGGCGCGAAGTCTCAAGCTACTCACGTTATTTGCTAAAGAAGAGTTTTTGAAGAAGTCCTCTTCAGAAATGGACCATCCCACAGATCCTCCTCCGAAATTACCCCATTTGTTTGCAGAAGCCAATCCTGAGTTTCCATCTCTACGATAGTTTGCACTAATAAAATACCTTCCTTTATAGTTATAACTAAGAGTGGCCAGGTAAGCTTCGAAAGAGATCTGACTAATGCCATTTCCTCCAGCAACGTTGGTGGTATAGGTTCCCTGAAATTGATTAAAGAAGGTAGGATCTCCTAAGTTTTGACGAACGGCTCCCCAGTTAAGGGTTCTTGACTTCTGCACATCCGAACCGGCGGTTAAAGTCAGCTTATGTCCGTCGCCAAAAGATCCATTATAGGTTAATACATTGATCCAGTTCCAGTTATTACGTCTGGCGGTATTATTGTAAGCATATCCGTTATAGCTATATCCATCTCCGTTGATCGGGTTCCAGAACTGTAAATTTTCGGTATTGCTCCTATCCCATGAGTAAGTAGATCTGAAGCTTACGTTTTTGATCAAATTCAATTCTGCACCGAAATTGGTTAGGAAGCGGTTATTCTCTGAAGAGTTTTTGTCGCGCTCAATGAGTACCAATGGGTTGGCCCAAGTGCTCGCTAGTAAATTGGCATAGTTACCCACATTATTAGCGTTGGAGGCCACGTTATAGCTTCCATCAGGATTCCGTGCAGGAACGTTTGGTGCGATGGCCACCGCGATACGTCCTAAACCTGAAGAGTTAAATGCTGCACCCGGTGCAGAACCACTATTCGGTGCATTGTTCTGCGTATTATTGTAACTTACATTGGCAAAAAGGTTCAACCAGTCTGTTGCTTTGTGAGTTAAATTGATCCTTGCGGAATGTCTTTTAAAAGTATTCGCTTTCAGGAAACCATTCTGGTCAGAAATACCGCCCGATAAATAGTAGGCGGTGCGATTTGTTCCACCGCTAATGGTAACCCCATGATTTTGAGAATAAGCGGTACGATACACTTCATCTAACCATTTAGTATCCACCAAACTGCCATCCGCATTATAACTTGGGAGAAAGCTTCGGTTATTGGCGTCTCTGTTGGCTGCCGGCACCGCATTGGCATTTAAAAGTAAGGCATTGGCGATGGCTCCGTTCTTGTGATCCATGAACTGTTGTGCATTCAATACTTCAGGTAAGCGAACGGCGTTATTCACCCCAAACCAACCGTCATAGCTCACTTTCGCGTCTCCGGATTTTCCTTTTTTCGTGGTAATGACCAATACTCCGGCTGCCGCTCTGGAACCATATAAAGAGGTTGAAGCAGCATCTTTTAAGATATCGATGGTCTCAATATCTGCGGGATTGATATCCCCTAAAGGGTTGTTGGTGGAAGAGTTCGCCGACAAATCACCGGTTGGAAAAGGGATTCCATCAACAATTACCAATGGGAACGAGCTTAAAGAGATAGAACTCACCCCCCTCACACGAATAACCGGCGCATTATTTAAAAGACCGTTGGGTTGTACAATGCTTACCCCTGCAGCCTGACCGGTTAACCCTTGTGTAAAACTCTGTACCGGACGATCTTTGATATCCTCTCCACGCACACTGGCAGCAGAACCTGTAAATTCTTTTCTTCTAGTTGCTCCGTAACCGGTTACTACCAACTCTGCAAGTGCCTGAACATCACTAGAAAGAGTTACATTAATAACATTCGAATTGCCGATACGGATAGTCTGACTAACAAAACCGATCGATGTAAACTGCAAAGAAGCATTGCGGCTGGCACGAATGGTATACTTTCCATTGGCATCCGAAGCAGCAGAAGAAGAAGTCCCTACTACCGTTACAGTCACCCCAGGCAGTGGTTGCCCGTCGTCTTTGGACGTAATTGTCCCTGTAATTGTTTGATCTTGCGCATAGGCAGTAAAAGCCAAGCAAACAAGAACAAACAAAGTTTGTAAATGTTTTCTCATATCATTTCATTTTTAATTTTAGATAAAACTAAAATAAAGAAGTTTTTTAATAAAACAATTCGATAAAACAGCAAACAATCAGGTAACTTTATTGTTATACCTAGGTTACTGCGTTAAAATGTTACATAAAAACAGCAGAAAAAACGCATTAAATCTATTAATTAGGTAGTTTTTTCTTAAAAAACACAGCATTTACACCAAAATCCAAAACGGTTTTTTGAAAGAAGAAAAGGCAAAAAAAATCTCCGAAAACAGATAGATTTTCGGAGATTTTGACAATTTATTGACAATAAATTTACATTACCTTGTAGCGAAAGTAAATGTTCCCTTATTTTGCGAATGCAACCGAGCGTGTTTCGCGAATAACCGTGACCTTAATTTGACCGGGATAAGTCATTTCTGTCTGAATTCTATTGGAAATATCTGCTGCGAGTAGTTCTGCCTGCTGATCAGATACTTTCTCGCTCTCTACCACTACCCTCAGTTCTCTTCCTGCCTGAATAGCAAACGTTTTTTCTACTCCGGGATAAGAAAGCGCAAGTTCTTCCAATTCTTTTAATCGTTTAATATAGCTTTCAACCACTTCTCTTCTGGCCCCTGGTCTCGCTCCGGAGATGGAATCGCAGGCCTGAATAATCGGTGAAATTAAGGCTGTCATTTCGATCTCATCGTGGTGAGCACCAATGGCATTACACACATCCGGATGTTCTTTGTACTTTTCGGCCAGTTGCATTCCCAAAATAGCATGCGGCAATTCGGGATTATCGTCAGGCACTTTTCCAATATCGTGCAAAAGACCTGCCCGCTTTGCCATCTTTGCATTTAAGCCGAGTTCGGCAGCCATGGTGGCACAAAAATTAGCCACTTCCCTGGAGTGATGCAACAGATTCTGTCCGTAGGAAGAACGGTAACGCATTCTCCCCACCATCCGGATCAACTCTGGGTGCATTCCATGAATTCCTAAATCGATCACCGTTCGTTCGCCGATTTCAATGATCTCATCTTCAATTTGTTTTTTGGTCTTTGCCACCACTTCTTCAATCCTAGCGGGATGGATACGACCGTCGGTCACTAGGCGGTGCAAAGCCAAACGAGCAATTTCTCTTCTTACAGGATCAAAACCCGATAAAATAATGGCTTCCGGGGTATCATCCACAATGATTTCAATGCCTGTCGCCGCTTCGAGGGCTCTAATATTCCGCCCTTCTCTTCCAATGACCCGTCCCTTAATTTCGTCATTATCGATATGAAAAATAGAGACTGAATTCTCGATGGCGGCCTCTGCAGCCGTCCGCTGAATGGTTTGAATGACTACTTTTTTTGCCTCTTTACTTGCGGTAAGGCGAGCTTCATCCACAATGTCTTTGATCTGCATAAGCGCTTGGGAGCGTGCCTCTCCTTTCATGTTCTCCACCAACTGATTCTTTGCTTCTTCAGCGCTTAGCCCCGCGATGGTTTCCAATTGCTTTACATGCTGATTTTTCAGCACATCCACTTCCTCCTGCTTTTTAACCGCCAAAGCCGTTTGACGCTCTAAATTGGAACGATGTGAATCCAAATCATTTTCCTTACGATTTACATTTTCAATCTTTTGATTAAGCGACTGCTCCTTTTGTTTAATACTGTTCTCACGTTGACTAATTTCATTATTACGCGAGTTCACCTGCTGTTCGTGTTCCGCTTTCAACTGAAGAAATTTCTCCTTTGCTTCCAGCAAACGATCTTTTTTCAAAATCTCTGCGTTACTTTCCGCATCTCTCAAAATTTTCTTTGCTTTATTCTGCGCCACAATTTCTTGTTGTTTAAACAAATTGCGCAACAGATATCTTCCGATGGCAATTCCTGCCACTAAACTGACCAGGATGCACCCTACTATACCTATGATATCCATTTTCTAATTAAATAAAAAAACCGTAACTAAATAATAATGCTTCATGCGCAGGCATACACGGCACCAACTGTCCTGTATATGCGAAATTTTGAAACATTGTCATTCAGCTACGGCTAAATGTCACTACAGAAGTAATAATCAGCTTGCGTTTCGCCTATTTATTACTTATAAAGAACTTTATTTCGTAAAAAACTCGTTTAATAAACTATCCAGCGCATCTACCTTTCCTGCAACTTCTGTATCCTGATTCTGTACCTTCTGCTCTGCCTTCAACACCGCCGTGGCGTAATGCAACACCGCCATGGATAATAAATCCTGTTTATCTCTAACCGCATAATTTTCCTGATAATCTTTTATACGCTCGTTGATAATTTTGGCCGCACGCCTTACCACTTCTTCCTCCTCCATATTCACCTTTAATGGATAAATACGATCGGAAATAGTTATTTTAATCGAGATTTCTCCCATTTTTGTAGCTTTGTTTCAATTTCCCTGTTGCTTATTTTTTAAGTAACACTACACACTTATCAATTTCACGCACAAATTCGTTAATTTTTTGCTTTATATCAAGTGTCTTTTCACTTGTTCCTTCAATGCTCTTGGCAAGTTTTAACAATCTTAACTTTTCATTGAGCGAAGTATTTTCAATTTTTAATGTCTGAACCGCATTTTTTGTCTGCTGATTCTCTACTTTCAACAACTCATTCTCTTCCTGTAAAGCAAGACATAATTCAATAAGTCTGGCCGTTTTAAGTGACACCTGATCAAGCTGATCCCCTAAAGAAGACATGATAATTGAGTTTAAATTTTCGGATTTACCTTATTTCTGCCCCTGCAGACTGGGCCAAGTTAGTGATAATCTTTTTCATAACGGAATCGATTTGCTTGTCTGTTAAAGTTTGATCATCATCCTGCAGTGTAAAATTAAGCGCATATGATTTTTTTCCTTCAGGCAACTTATTCCCTTCATACACATCAAATACCTGTACCTGACGAATAGTCTTCTTATCTGATTTGAACGCGATTTGTTTTAATTGTTCAAAAGTAACACTTTGGTCTACCAATAAAGATAAATCCCGACGCACAGAAGGATACTTCGGCACTTCCTTATTAATCACTCGTAATTTTTTTACGGCATCCAGCATCAGTTCCCAATCAAAATCCGCATAAAAAACTTCCTTCTCTACATCGGCAGCCAGGCAATCCGCTTTCGTTGCCAATCCAAAAGAGACCAATGTCTTTTCGCCCCTGCCGTATGTTAAACCATACGCAAAATCTTCATTCCTTAACTCACTCGATTGAAAACTCACAATACCCAGACGATTCAATACGGCATCTACCACCGCTTTCAGGTGATAAAAAGTCGTTCCTCCACTCACGTGATTCCACTGCAATGAATGCTGTTCTCCTGTAGACAAAATCAATAAACGGGGACGCTCCACATATTTATTATCAATGAGATGATACGTTTTTCCAAATTCGAAAAATTTCAAATCCGCACTTTTTCTTTTTTGATTGTAGGCCACAGCTTCCAGAGCCGGCTGAATAAGCGTTTGTCTCATCACATTCAAATCCGAACTGAGTGGATTCAATAATTGAACAGCCTCCTCTTTATTTTTCGAGAGCGAAGCCCGCGTCAATGAATTACACAGAATCTCATAAAAACCATTTGCGACCAGCATGTCTGCAACCTGATTCTGAACATATTCCTTTCCCGGTTTCGAAGAATAAGCCAACGAAGCATTTACCTTACTTGGAATAGCAATACGGTCATACCCGTAAATTCGAAGGACTTCTTCCACCACATCACATTCTCTGGTCACATCCACCTTATAGGCCGGAATCCTTAACTGCATTCCCTGCGCATCTTTATTCAACACCTCCATGCCCAAGGCCACGATGATCTCTTCAATCTCTTGGGTGGCGATCTCCTGACCAATCAATCGGCAAATCCCTTGATAAGAAACATCCACCACTGCCGGTTCCACCGGAGTTGGATAAACATCTGCTAATGCAGACGAAACTTCTCCTCCAGCTACCTGTTGAATGAGTAATGCCGCTCTTTTTAACGCATACACCGTCATCTCCGGATCTGTTCCGCGTTCAAAACGGAAAGAAGCATCCGTTTTTAAACCGTGTCTCTTGGAGGTTTTCCGTACAGAAACTGCATTAAAAAAAGCGCTCTCCAGAAAAATCCGGGTAGTTTTGGGAGTAATTCCCGACTGCTTTCCTCCAAACACCCCTGCAATACACATGGGCTCTTCCGCATTACATATCATCAGATCTTCCGCAGAAAGATGGCGTTCCACATCGTCAAGAGTAGTGAAAACACTTCCTTCCTGCGCCAACTGAACATGCACCTGTCCGCCCTTTATCTCATCAGCGTCAAAAGCGTGCAAAGGCTGTCCTAATTCGTGAAGCACAAAATTGGTTACGTCTACGATGTTGTTAATCGGGCGAATTCCGATCACCTGAAGTTTTTCTTTTAACCAATCGGGCGAATCTTTCACCTCCACCCCGGAAATAGTCACACTGCTATATCTTGGACATGCTTCCCCTGCCTTAACGCTCACCGGAATGTTCAGTGATTCGTTGGCCACTTTAAAACCGGAAACATCCGGAAGCTGAGCCGAGATGCGAAGATACGCTGCAAGATCTCTTGCCACGCCCCAATGAGAGGCCGCATCTGCTCGGTTGGGTGTTAAACCTATTTCAAACACGTAGTCGTCTTCCAATCTAAAATAAGTCTTGGCAGTCATTCCTACCACGGTATCTGATGGCAACACCAGAATACCCTCATGACCTGTCCCTAAACCTATTTCATCTTCGGCACAGATCATTCCTTCAGAGACCTCTCCGCGTATCTTGGATTTATTGATCTTAAATGGTTCGCCTGCACTTGGGTAAACAGTCGTTCCCACGACAGCCACCACCACTTTCTGCCCAGCGTCAACATTTGGCGCACCGCAAACAATCTGCAAAGGAGTTTCTCCCCCAACCTCTACCTGAGTAACCCTTAAACGATCGGCATTGGGATGTGGTACACACGACAGTACTTCTCCAATCACCAGACCTTCCAATCCACCGGCCACTGCCTGGACTTTTTCCAAACTCTCTACTTCCAAACCAATGTTTGTCAGTATCAAAGAAATTTCCTCAGGACTTTTAGCTGCTTGGATAAATTGCTTTAACCAGCTGTATGATATTTTCATTCAAGTTAAATAATAAGAAAGAATGAATGGCCGGTTCTTCGATAAGAACCACACCAATGCATTCCAGTATAAGCGCAAAGATATTATTTAATGCCGAAAGGGAAAAGGGCAAAGTTGCATAATTGAACAGAATCATCCCTGTTTCCCCTGTTAAAACATTTCATCAAGGCCTGACAATAGGAAATTCAAAAGGATAAATGAACCAATACGGGAAGGTGATCGGAATAATACCGTCGGTCTTTACTATCTGACAAAACCGCGTGCTTCATCACCCTAAACCCATCATTTACGAACACATAATCAATCCGATCCTTTAGTGAGCTATTGAAATCAAATGCGTTAAACGTACCGGTAGGCCCGTAAGGAGGCTCTTTCGACACCTCTCTACTGTCTTTTAAAAAGGAGGCGATGGTCGCTATAGCTTCCGTTTCAGGTGTCACGTTAAGGTCTCCGGAAAATACCACCGGTAGCTTAGGGGCTATTTCCTGAATTTTCTTCTTGATCAGTAAAGCCGACTGTATACGGGCCTGTACACCCACATGGTCATAATGGGTATTAAAGACAACAAAGGCTTTTCGCTGGACGCGATCGTACAATTTAACCCACGTACAAATTCTGTTCAGTGCTGCATCCCAACCTTTGCTGGGTACTTCTGGTGTTTCAGAGAGCCAGAATGTTCCCCCATCCAATTTCTTAAATCGTGTTTTATTAAAATAGATTGCTGAGAATTCACCTTTCCTTTGACCATCGTCCCGACCTACACCAACCGCTTCGAAAGGACTTTCTGCCAGCAAGTCATCGAACTGATCGGGCAGTGCTTCCTGTACACACAAAATATCGGTGTCATAAAACCGCACCAGGGCCTTGACATTGTCTTTCCGGTGAGGCCAGGCATTCAAGCCATCCGAAGCAATATTTAAACGAATATTATAACTCATTAAGCGAATGGGTGCTTTTTGCGCGTAACTTTCGGAGAAGCTCATAAGCAAACAAAACAGGCCACAAATCAGGGCAACACAAGGACGCATCATCGATTATTTATTTAAATGAATACGAAATTACAGATTCCTTCGCACATATTCCACAGGATTACATCCAGCCATTTTCTGCGAAACTAATGTAACGTTGATTGGTGACAATCACATGATCCAGCACTTGAATTTCCAGAAATTTCCCTGCCTCCTGCAACCGTACAGTTAATTGTCGATCGGCTTCACTTGGCTGAAGGTTTCCCGAAGGATGATTATGAACCAGAATCAAACCTGCTGCTGACTGCTCAAGGGCGAGTTTAAAAATCAACTTGGGATCCACGACCGTTGCCGACTGCCCTCCGGCACTGATACACTGTCGGAACAATAATTTATTCGCCCGATTTAAAAGCAATACCCAGAATTCTTCGTGCATCAGATCACTGAGCTGCGCCTTCATTAACTGATCCACTTCGCTGGCACTTTGGATATGTGTGAGTAGATCAGCACAAGGGTACTTTCGCCTTCTCCCTAATTCCATGGCTGCCACGAGACTAAGGGCCTTGACTTCGCCCACGCCACAAAATTTCGCAAGATCCCTGGCAGACAATCGCGCAAGCCGGTTCAAGTCATGCCCACATTCACCGAGAATGCGGCGACCAAGATCCAATGCGGTTTCTTTTTTTGAGCCTGAACGGATTAAAATAGCCAATAATTCTGCATCTGTCAGGGAACGTCGTCCTCTAGTAAGCAGCTTTTCCCGGGGCCGATCTGCCTTTGCCCACTGCTTAATTCCTTTCTTTTTTTCCATTACCCTTTCCTTACACTCCCCTTTCAGCAATCCCGACGGGCAGCCATTAAAAGAAAAATACCTCAGATAGAAAAACAATAAGGAATAAAACAGGAAACGAACGTTCCTTTTATCAAGATAAGAAAAAAAACTGTAAAAACCAAAAAAGGGACATCTTTTCTGATGCCCCTTTCTTTATAAATTGGTTCGGCTACCCTGAATTACTTCAGATTATTAACAAAACGTGTTAATTTCGATTTGTTGTTCGCCGCTTTATTTTTATGAATTACGTTCTTTTTTGCTAAACGATCCAACATAGAGATCACTTTAGGTAAAAGCTCAACTCCGGTTTTTTTATCCTCTACCGCACGTAATCTTTTAATAAAAGTACGAGTTGTTTTTGCCTGATATCTGTTACGTAAACGTTTTGCAGCGTTAGCTCTAATTCTTTTTAAAGCGGATTTATGATTTGCCATTCTTTTATTAGCCTTTTATATCTTCTTTTTGTAAATATTTTTTCGGACTGCAAATATAGAATAATAATTAGATAAAAACAAAATGCGATTAAATATTTTTCAACCACGCTTTTCATTGATCTTTACCAAGTTGTTTCTCTTACCTGCGGTTTCCCTACCTGTTCCTGCTTCCATTTAAATATTAATAAAAAACTTTTCAATCAGCTGAAAAATGGTATTTTTGGAAAAACATCTTATGTTGAAAAAGCGGATAGCCATTTTTGCGTCAGGTTCAGGATCAAATGCCCAGAAAATCATGGAGCATTTTAAACGCAGCAATGAAGCGGAAGTAAGCCTGGTGCTCACCAACAACCCTGACGCTTATGTCCTCCAACGTGCGGACAGCTTTGAAATCCCCTCCCACATCTTCGACAAATATGAATTTTACCAGACCGACCAGGTGATCGACCTCCTGCATAACCTAAATATCGACCTGATTGTACTTGCAGGCTTTCTATGGCTGGTTCCCCAACGCCTCATCCACCAATATCCAGGCCGCATCATCAATATTCATCCGGCACTTCTTCCTAAGTATGGGGGAAAAGGCATGTATGGAGATCACGTCCACCTGGCCGTCATGAATGCCCGGGAAACTGAAGGAGGCATTACCATTCATTATGTGAACGAAAGTTACGATGAAGGGGAATACATCTATCAGGCAAAATACAAAATAGACAAAGACGACAACCTGGAAATGATCAAATTCAAGGGACAACAGCTGGAGCATCAACATTACCCTAAAGTGATCGAGGGAATCCTCAAGAAACTAAGAAAATAATTTTCCAAATGTAGACAGCTCCTTTCTGAGGTTGTTTACGATGACATCCAGAAAGATTCATTCTTCTGCCCCTTTGTGTGTTTACCCTTTGCCATCTGTCATTCAACGCACTTTGCACACTCCTTTTGCGCATGTTCCCTTATTAAATTTCAGCAAAAAAGAAGCTGATTTTTTCTTACCTTTGCCCCTTAAACAAACAGCCCCGATGAATTCAGTCAAAAAGATCAAAAACGCTTTAATTTCAGTTTATTACAAAGACGGCCTTGCGCCATTAGTTCAATACCTTGCCCAACAGGGAGTCAACATTTACTCTACCGGAGGCACGGAACAGTTTATCAAAAATCTTGAGATTCCTGTCATTGCTGTGGAAGACCTCACAGGATATCCTTCCATCCTTGGAGGGCGTGTCAAAACCCTTCATCCAAAAGTTTTCGGAGGAATTCTTCACCGGAGAGAGCTTCCGGAGGATCAGGAACAGGTGGCTACCTACGAAATTCCCGAAATTGATCTGGTGATCGTTGATCTCTATCCTTTCGAAGAAACCGTAAAGGGCGGGGGCAACGAATCTGAAATTATCGAAAAAATTGACATCGGAGGCATTTCTTTAATCCGTGCCGCTGCCAAAAACTTCAAAGATGTCGTAATTATTGCCTCCAAGGAGGACTATCACCCGCTGTTAACGCAGCTAAGTGAGCAGAATGGCGGAACAAACCTGGCTCAACGGAAAGCCTATGCTCAAAAAGCATTTCACATATCCTCCCATTACGATACTTCCATCTTTCAATACTTTAATACAGAGGCTCCGCTCCCTTTGTTCAAACAAAGCATCCCCCAGTCTCAAACACTTCGTTATGGAGAGAACCCTCACCAGCAAGGTGTCTTTTATGGAGATTTGAATGAGATGTTCGTAAAGCTAAACGGAAAAGAGTTGAGCTATAACAACCTGGTAGATATCGATGCGGCTGTTCATCTGATAGATGAATTTAAGGAGCCAACTTTTGCTATCCTTAAACACACCAATGCCTGCGGCATTGCAACAAAGACTACCGTGGAAGAAGCTTGGAAATCGGCCCTGGCATGCGATCCTGTTTCCGCCTTTGGAGGCGTCCTGATTACCAATCGTTCCATCGACCTGGTGACCGCCACCGACATTCATCAGTTGTTCTTTGAGGTACTCATTGCTCCAGCGTTCGAAGATGAGGCGCTGACTCTACTTCAAAATAAAAAGAACCGCGTAATTTTACAACGGAAAGAAACATCCTTAAGTGATAAGCAGTTTAAAACCCTTCTGAATGGAGTCATTGAACAGGATAAAGACCTTGCGTATGAAGAAGCGGAGCAGATGAAAACCGTCACTGAAAAGGCCCCCAGCGCGAGCGAACTTAAGGACCTCGTGTTTGCTGCAAAGGTGGCTAAACATACGAAGTCCAATACCATCGTTTTTGTAAAAGAAGGCGTACTGGTAGCGAGTGGGGTAGGGCAGACTTCGCGTGTGGACGCGCTTAAGCAGGCTGTAGTGAAAGCAAGTGCTTTCGGTTTCAGTCTTCAGGGAGCTGTGATGGCCTCTGATGCCTTTTTCCCGTTCCCGGATTGTGTAGAACTGGCCGCCGAGGCAGGAATTACCGCTGTGCTTCAGCCTGGGGGGTCAATTAAGGATCAGGACTCCATTGACATGGCCAATCAAAAAGGGATTGCCATGGTCACCACCGGGGTGAGACATTTCAAACACTAATTTTTTCACTTTAGAATACAATAAAAAGATGTATTTTTACATTGTATAAGTACATATTTTTTAATTCGAAAAACACCGATCTTAAATGGGTTTATTTAACTGGTTTACGCAGGAAGTTGCCATTGACCTGGGCACTGCAAATACCCTGATTATACATAATGACAAAGTAGTAGTGGACGAACCTTCAATTGTGGCATTTGACCGGCAAACGAATAAAATCATTGCCATAGGTAAACAGGCCATGCAAATGGAAGGTAAAACACACGACAATATACGCACCGTAAGGCCTTTAAAAGATGGCGTAATTGCTGATTTTAATGCTGCCGAAGCCATGATCAAAGGCATGATTCGTATGCTGAATGGTGGCAAAGGATGGATGTTTCCCTCTTTACGGATGGTGATCTGTATTCCTTCAGGCATCACCGAGGTTGAAAAAAGAGCTGTCAGAGACAGTGCAGAAATTGCGGGAGCAAAAGAAGTCTATCTCATTCACGAGCCAATGGCGGCAGCGGTAGGGATCGGTATTGATGTAGAAGAGCCCATGGGCAACATGATCATCGATATCGGTGGAGGAACCACTGAAATTGCAGTCATTGCCCTTTCTGGAATTGTCTGTGACCAGTCCATACGGGTAGCTGGGGACAACTTCGATTCCGACATCGTGAATTACATCCGCCGTCAGCATAATATCATGATCGGCGACCGAACTGCCGAGAAAATTAAAATCGAAGTTGGGGCGGCTTTGCCTGAACTATCTGATCCTCCTTCCGACTTTGCCGTTCAGGGGCGTGACCTGATGACGGGTGTACCAAAACAAATCACTGTTTCTTATACAGAAATTGCTCACTGCTTGGATAAATCCATTTCTAAAATCGAAGAAGCCATTTTGAAAGCCCTTGAGATCACTCCTCCGGAGCTCTCTGCCGACATTTATCAAACAGGGATTTACCTGACAGGGGGGGGAGCCTTATTGCGAGGATTGGACAAACGGATCGCGGCAAAAACGAAACTTCCGGTGCATGTGGCCGAAGACCCTTTACGTGCCGTGGTCAGAGGCACCGGTATTGCCCTTAAGAACATAGGCAATTTCAAATTTTTGATGCAATAATCTGGGGCGGAGTGAGTGAACGAGGGTCGTCAGCAACGGCTTTCATTCATTCACCCTCTCTACAACCTGATACAAATGCGTAACCTTTGGATTTTCATTAGCAGATATAACGCATTTTTCCTGTTTATCATCTTTTTTTTCGTCGGGATTATCCTGACCATTAAAAACAACCTGTATCAGCGCAGTATCACCCTCAATTCGACCAATGCTCTTGTTGGAAATGCATACGAGCGTCTGAATGTGTTGAAAAGATATTTAAATCTGGGACAGGTGAACGATAGTTTATCTCAGGAAAATGCGGCCTTGAGAACCGAGTTACTTGCCTACAAAAACATTGACAGCACCCTTCAAACACAGGTAAAAGACAGCCTTAACCAGGAACAGTATACCCTGATTGCGGCGAAAGTGGTTAAAAACTCCATTACCCTGAATAATAACATCATTACGATCAATAAAGGGAGCAATGACGGGATTGAAAAAGACATGGCAGTCATTTCCATGAAAAATGGAGTGATTGGTTTCGTCCTCGATGTCTCTCCCCGTTTTGCCAATATTCGTTCCCTCCTTAATAAAGACACCCATATCAGTGTCAGTCTGAAAAAAAACAATGCTTTCGGCTCATTGGTATGGGGGGATGGCAACTTGGATTTCCGTAAAGCGCAAGTCAAGGAAATCCCGAATCACTTTAAAGTAAATGTTGGCGACACCATTATCACTTCCGGTGCCGGTGGCTTCCCTAAAGGAATTGAAGTGGGCAGAGTCAGCAAAAATCAACTGAGTACTGGAGATAGTTTCATGACCCTTGAAATTGATCTTTTCAATGATTTTAGTATTTTGCAATACGTTTATGTCATTAAAGACCGATTTTCAGGAGAGAAAAAAGAATTAGATAGTAAATTACCCCATGACTAGTAGAACGGTTTTTATCAATGTTTTCCGTTGGATAATTCTCTTGTTTGCACAGATATTCCTGTTGCGAAACATGAACTTCTACCAGCTATCTACCCCTTTTGTATATATTCTCTTTCTACTTATCCTCCCTTTCGGGATTCCGAATCTAGTATTGTATGCCCTCGCCTTTATTACGGGGCTGGTCATGGATGTTTTTTACGATACACTTGGTGTTCACACTTCGGCCTGTGTGGCCCTGGCCTTCATGCGAATATCCTTCATTCAAATCAGTCTCAACAGGGATGCCATTGATGAACCTGAACCTTCTTTAGGCAATATGCGTTTCAAATGGTTTGGCCTTTACCTGGTCTTGTGTACATTCGTCCATCATTTTGTCGTTTTCTTTTTGGAGGCCTTTAAGCTGACAGGATTGCTATACACGCTTAGTCGCTGCCTTATCAGTGTGTTATTCACCTGGTTTATCATTTTATTAGTGGAGTTTACCTTCCATAACAGAAAGTCGAATTAATGGATAAATTGTTTAATAGAAAATACATTATTCAAGGATTATTCCTATTAGTTGCGCTCGTTCTTATTGGCAAACTCTTTTATATCCAGGTAGCGAGCGACAAATACTTCCTGGATGCGAATAATAATGCGCTGCGGAGCATATATAATTTCCCGGCCCGGGGGGTCATCATGGATCGTCATCATAAGCCACTTACACAGAATCAGCCGAACTACGACCTGATGGTGACCCCAAATGAGGTAAAACCATTTGACACTTTATCTTTATGTGAAATAATAGGAATTGACTTACACACCTTCCGGAAAAATTACCATAAAGCAGTGAATCAGTCGCGTTATCAGGCGTCCATTTTTCAACGCTTTTTATCAGTAGAGACGTATGCGGCCCTGCAGGAAAAGCTGGTCAACTTTCCCGGCTTTTATGTTCAAAAAAGAACCGTACGTTACTATCCGGACAGCATCGCCAGTCAGTTACTGGGGTACATCAAAGAAGTGACCCCTACGGAAATTGAACGCTATGAAGGGTATTACCTTCCAGGAGATTACATTGGCAAAACCGGAATTGAGCGAAAATACGAAACACAGCTTCGTGGAGAAAAAGGAATTACGCGGATTCTTTACAATGTACACAATGTCCCTCAGGGGAGTTATGCAGATGGAAAATTTGATGTGAAGGCCATCGCTGGTGAATCGCTCGTATCCACCATCGATAGCAAACTCCAAAAACTGGGCGAACAACTGCTTCAACATAAAGTAGGAAGCATCGTCGCGATTGAACCAAGCACCGGGGAGGTTCTTGCGCTGGTCAGCAGCCCGGGATACGATCCGAATATGATGGTTGGCCGTCAGACGGGGAATAACCTCATGCACCTGTATGGAAACATGCATCGTCCTTTTTTTGTCCGACCGCTCCAGGGACGGTATTCGCCCGGATCCGCTTTTAAACCGCTCAATGCCCTGATCGCATTGAGTGAAGGAGTGGTTGATCCCAATACCACCTTTAACTGTCCCGGCTATTATTGGGCCGGAAACAGACGTTTTCGATGCGAACATGTGGATGGTCCTATCAGTGTCAGAAGAGGGATTGCTCGCTCCTGTAACACTTATTTTTACCATATTTTCGAGAAGCTCATTACCCGAAAGGGATCCAAAAACCAAAAGACCAGCTACGAAGACTGGCAGGAAAAGGTCCGCAAATTTGGCATTGGAGATACCTTGGGAATTGATCTTCCTGATGAACGAGGCTATAAGCTGTTCACCATGGAAGACAACAACAAAAAATTCGGAAAATACTGGGGCTATAGCACTATTCTTTCTGTAGCGATCGGACAGGGAGAGATCACTACCACTCCTTTGCAGATGGCCAATATCATGGCCATCATTGCGAATCGGGGGTATTACATTAAGCCACACGTTATAAAAGGAGTAGGAAAAGAAGGCGTCATTGACCCCAAGTATAAAGAGAAACACTACGTAGGGATAGATGAAAGGCATTTTGGTCCGGTCATCGACGGAATGCAGGATGCCGTAAATGCCGGATACGGAACCGCTCGTGAGTCCCGGCTTGAACAGTTCATAATGTGTGGAAAAACAGGAACTGTCCAAAACAACCTCGGTAAAAACCACTCCGTATTTATTGGTTTTGCGCCTAGAGATCAACCGAAAATAGCCATTGCCGTCATCGTGGAAAATGCCGGGTACGGAGGCGATTATGCAGCCCCAATTGCGAGTTACATGACAGAACTCTACCTTACCGACAGCCTTACCAATCGCCGGATCAAAGGAAAAACCATTGAAGAGTTCAAGGCCACCAACCTATTGCCGGAAGTTCGTGTTAAAAAAGCCGTTCCGGTTAAAAAAGCGGATAGCACCGCAAAGCCTGATAGTGCGGCTGTGACACCCCTGAACAGACCTACGAATCCATCCACTTTAAAATCCACAAAAAAATGACGCAGGTACAAGGCAATCGTTTTTTTTCAAACGTGGACTGGACCACTATTCTTCTCTACCTGGCCCTCTGTAGCATAGGCTTCGTCAATATTTTTTCGGTGGAATACAATCCTGATATCTCCACCGCTTTTGAATTTACCTCCAATTACGGAAAACAAATCATTTTTATTCTTTCCGGATTGGTTGTCGGTTTTTCCATCTTACTGCTGGATGCCAAATTCTTCAGTATCTTCGCGCCCGTAATTTACGGGGTGACCATTGTCCTATTGATTGCGGTACTCATTGTAGGGCGAAATGTAGGGGGAAACCAGGCGTGGATTCCGATTGGTTCTTTCCGCTTACAACCTTCTGAATTTGCCAAATTTGGCACGGCACTTCTGCTTGCACGCTATATCAGCACCTTTAGTCCCAAGTTAAACACCTTTAAACCAATTCTCATCTGTGCAGCCATCATTGGGCTACCCATGGGCCTGATCATGCTACAACCGGATGCAGGTTCGATGCTAGTCTTTCTTTCCCTTATGTTTCCGCTTTACCGTGAAGGATTGCCGGGAAATCTTTTGCTGATTTTCTGGGGAATGGTTCTCCTCTTCATTCTTAATCTTTCCTTATCGCCCTGGACACTGATCGCCCTTCTGGTATTGACGGGCGGTTTGTTTATTTATTACCACCGAAAAAAATGGCAAAAAGTCATTAACATCGGGCTGATTACGTTGCTGTCGATCGGTTACCTTTTCGTAGCCAAGTATGTGTTCACCAACGTTCTTCTCCCCCATCAGCAGGCGCGGATTGAATTAATTTTAGGCTTAAAGAGTGACAATAAAGGAGCGGGTTACAATGTGATCCAATCCAAAATAGCCATTGGATCCGGGCAGCTAACCGGTCGTGGATTTCTTCAGGGTACACAGACTAAATACGGATATGTTCCCGCTCAAAGTACGGATTTTATTTTTTCAACGATTGGCGAAGAGTGGGGTTTCGCAGGATCCTTTACGGTCATTGCCTTGTTTACTTTTCTGCTGATCCGGTTGGTCAATATCGCGGAAAGGCAACGCTCGGTCTTTTCAAGAGTATACGGTTACTGCCTCGCCTGCATCCTCTTTTTTCATGTGATGATCAATATCGGCATGGCCATTGGCATCATGCCGGTCATTGGCATTCCGCTTCCATTTATCAGTTATGGGGGTTCCTCTTTATGGAGTTTTACCGTATTGTTGTTTATCTTCCTCAAATTAGACTCTCACCGAATGGGTTTTGTCTGATGAAGAAATTCTCTTCCCCCATCATCAGGAACGGAACCGTTGGTTAAGAAGCTGATAAAACTTATCCACGGTGGCCTGTTTATCTGCCCAATTGTATTGTGCAGCATAATTCTTCTGGAAAAAATTATCGGCGGCCTCAAAGCTCGAAAGTTTATTTGCAAAATCGATGGCTTCCCCATAGGCAAGATTGTATCCATTAAACAACTCTTTAATGTAAAGCAGCTTATCATTCAGGCTGATGGCCTGGCGCAGGTCGCTTACCGATTTCCCTGAATTGCTTTCCTGACTACGTTCCTGCGTTTTAGTGCTCTTTCCTGCCAGAATATCGTTCAATGTTGGCCGATATCCCGGATCCTCCACGGCCACCGGCTCCTGATTCACCACTGGTGGCACTGCTTCTTGTAGAGTGGTATCCTGTTCCATGAGAGGAAGCGCTGAAATTGGTTTAGTAACGAGGAATGGCTCAGGGCCCACTTCTTCTTCCTCCTCTTCTTCTTCCGTGAGCGGCAATACCTCCTCTATTGGCAGTCGAGCGACTTTACTTTTCTGGGCTAGGATAAACTCCTCTTCTTCACTCAGAGGGCGGTTAAAAATCTCATCTACACTTTTATCTTCAAAATCAAACTTTTCCTGTTCCGAATGATCGTTCAGAATAAACTCAAATGCCGAAGATTCATGATCAAGTTTGAAAACTTCCTCCTCAATTTCTTCAATAGCAGGGCTTTTCTCTTCTTCCTGAACTGAATCGCTTATCATGGGATTCGTGACTCCCTCCCACTCGGCCTGTGCGGTGGGGATTGTGGGGGACTGAACGACCTTCTGCTCCTGCCCGGAAGATGCCTCCTCTAAACTTCTCATTAATTTATTAAGAATCTGGACATGATCCAGTAGAAAACTTGTATTTGCATACAATAGCTCCACTTCCAGGTGGTTCAATTGATCAGGGTTTTGGGCTAAATAATGATAATGATCATTTAACTCGCCTACGATGGCCCCTATTTTCTTAAAAATCGCTTCTTGTTTCATTAGATATATAACGCAAAAAACACTAAAATATGTTAATTCCAATACATTGACACCAAGAATGATGTAATCAGTAATGAGGGAAAATATTCCCGTTATTAGCTAACACATCACTGTGGTTTTTGTTTAATAAGCCTGAAGGCAAATTGCTTTTCAAGGCAATTTTAGCTAATTTTGATTAAAAAACCGAACGAATGTTATTTAGCGAGCAAAATTTTAAACGGGGGGAAGTGAGTGGCAGTATCGAAGTCATTTGCGGTTCCATGTTTTCGGGAAAAACAGAGGAGTTAATCAGACGCCTCAAGAGAGCCCAAATTGCCCGTTTAAATGTGGAAATTTTCAAGCCTAAAACCGACACCCGTTACGATGAAAGTGCCGTTGTTTCACACGATCTAAACTCCATTCCTTCCACTCCCGTGGACAGTTCGGCAGCTATTCTGCTCTTGGGTGCCCACACACAGGTAGTAGGAATAGATGAAGCCCAATTTTTTGACGACGAGCTTCCCAATGTCTGTAACCTCCTGGCTTCAAAAGGCATTCGGGTGATCATCGCGGGTCTCGACATGGATTTTATGGGGCGTCCGTTCGGTCCTATGCCAGCCCTCCTCGCCATTGCGGAACATGTAACGAAGGTCAATGCCGTCTGCATGCAATGCGGAAGCCCGGCAGTCTATTCCTACCGGACAGTGGCAAGTGATGCCAAAATACTGCTTGGTGAAAAAGATCATTACGAGCCTCGTTGCAGAGCCTGTTACCAGCTAAACCAAGTTTAGAAACAAGCTCATCTCCACAGCGTATTCTAACTAAAACTTATCAAATTTTAACTCTTTCATTCGAAGCCGAAGAACATCCCTTATCTTAAGGCAAAGAACCAGTTGATTGATCAGTATTGTCCATGAAACCACTCCATCATTTGTTAGCGCTGCTGCTCAGCTGCTCGCTGGCTGTTTCCGCACAGTCTCTTTCCTTTTCCTACACGGTCGGCATGCAAAAAGCGGCAGAGCGTTATTTCGAGGTAGACCTAACTTGTGAAGGATTGTCTGCTTCCTTTTATGATTTCAAAATCCCTGTATGGATGCCCGGCTATTACCAGCAGCTTCCCTATGCCGCACATATTTCTGAACTTCAGGCACGGGATTTCAAAACAGGGAAACCATTAAAATGGGAAAAAGCGAACCACAATACCTGGCGCATTTATACCGATCATGCACCATCCATTTCACTGCATTATCAGGTGAAAGGTGAACGGTCTTTTGTAGCAACCAACTTCATTGACCCTAGTCGTGCGTTTATCGCCCCTACCGGCCTATTTCTGCACATTGACGGGGCGCTTGATCATCCCGTCAAAATACGGCTTCTTCCCAAAGAAGGCTGGCAAAAAGTAGCGACCGGACTGGAATCTGTGAAAGATCATCCGTTTACCTTCATCGCCCCCGATTTTGACGTGCTTTATGACAGCCCCATGCTTATCGGCAACCTGGAAGAAATGCCTGCTTTCCATGTACGAGATGTTCCGCATTTCTTTATAGGATATCAATTAGGCACTTTCAACCATCAGGCTTTTATGGACGATCTAAAGAAAGTGGTAGAAGTTGCCGTCGACTTATTCGATGAGATTCCTTTTAAGCATTATACCTTCATTGGAATTGGACCAGGAGGAGGAGGAATTGAGCATCTCAACTCCTCGGCTGTGGCTTTCTCTGGGGGGGCACATTTGGATAAACCAACCGGCAGACTAAGTATGCTAAGCTTTCTCGGACACGAATATTACCATCATTACAATGCTAAACGGATCCGGCCTGTGGAATTAGGCCCTTTTGATTACGACCACGGAAGCCGAACAAACATGCTTTGGGTGGCGGAGGGAATTACGGCCTATTACGATGAAATGTTGTTAAAATGGGCGGGGCTTGTCGATTCCACGTACCTGTTTAAAACTTTTCAGCAAAGCATTGCCAAGTATGAAAATGCACCGGGTAAACGATTCCAATCCGTTAGCCAGGCAAGTTATGACACCTGGTCGGACGGGCCTTTCGGAAGAACCGGGGACGAGTTTAACAAAACGGTTTCCTACTATGACAAAGGTCCGGTACTGGGGCTGATGCTTGATTTCCGCATTCGGCACGAGTCTAAAAACCGCCATTCCCTCAATGACGTAATGTATCGACTGTACCATGAGCTTTATAAAAAATTCAACCGAGGATACACCGAGGCGGAGTTCAAGGCTATTTGTGAGGAAATGGCCGGATGCAAACTGGACGATTTCTTCGAGTATGTTTATACGGTCAAAACGCCGGACTATGCCCGTTATTTTGCCTATGCAGGCTTGGACATAGCAGTCTCCCCTCAACCTGTAGCCGATGCCTGGTTAGGCATAAAGGGGCAGGAAAAAGACGGAAAAATCCTCATTCGGGAAGTGGAATGGGAGTCGCCGGCATGGAAAGAAGGCATTCGACGAAATCAGGTACTCCATCGCATTAATGGCGAGCAAGCCACCATGGATTTACTCAATCAGGTAGTGCGGTCACAGAAAAAAGGGGCCATTGTTCAACTGGAAATCATTCAAAATGAGCAGGTCAACATCATTCCTCTCATCCTCGCTCAGAAAGAAGAAACCTCCTTTTACATCCGTCCGAAAAAAGAACTTACGAAGTCTGAGCGAGAAATATTACAATCCTGGCTTAAAGAAAGAACGCGTTCAGGGAAGGAAAAATAAAACCATTTTCTAAAATTCATCGTTTATTTGGTAAATCGACAGCAAAAATGATGAAAACACTATCCTTTGGAATCGATATTTATGCCTCCCCGGAAAAAATATGGGAAGTCATGCTAGGGAAAGAGACTTACCCTTTATGGACGGCTCCATTTGACGCCGATTCGTCTGTAGAAACGACTTGGGAAGAGGGTTCGCAGGCCTTATTCCTTAATAAAGAAGGAAATGGCATGGTGGCTGACATAGGCGTTCATGAGCCTGCTTCTTTTCTCTCCATTATCCATAAAGGCACGTATCAGCAAGGGGTCATTGACCTGGACAGCGAAGAAGTAAAGAAATGGGCAGGGGCCCGCGAAAATTACCGGTTAACTCGCTACGCAGATCATTCGCGAATGGAGGTTAGCCTCGAAGTCACAGAAGAAGATACAGACTCCCAGGCGTATTTCCTGAAAACCATGCCAGAAGCACTTCAGCTATTAAAAACCCATTCAGAGGCCATTATTCCGCCAGTGGTGGTCTGAAAATAAAAGAAATTGAGGCCTGGGCGAGGTGCTCCATTAATCGAAATTTTATTTGTATTAAATCTAAATAATAATCATCTTTGTAGCACAAATTTGTCACGTGCAACAATTAAAAGAACTCATTCCTCTTCCTTCATTAGACTTTGTCGAGGTCTTTGCTACTGAAAAGGGAGCTATTTATCAGTCTGATTCACTTCAGTGCTGGTTTGTTCAGTTTGCAGGAAGAGTGGCGCGTTTTGACTACCGAAATCTTCTGAAACTAAAAAAAGCGGTTTATCAGATCGACATTGAACAGAAATTAATGAATAGTGATAAATCTGAAGATCTGGAAATTCTCTTCATTTGCGCCTGTGACCACTGTTATGTACTTTCTCTTCTGGAAATCATTCATCTGAAAACCTTACTACAAGGCACATTTGTAATGCTCGAGTTGAATCATATCCTACACGACCGTCTTTACCGCATGGTCTAATTTATAACTGGAATTAGAATCTTTCCATATTGCTTTTATTTTCTTGTATTCATCTGATTAGCCCTACTTTTGTAAGGAATTAGTGATTACTAAACTATCCGCATTATGAAAGACATTATTCGTAGCAAGAGTTTAATCTCTTCAGACATAGAAGCATTAATTAATCAACAGGTTAAAAAAGAAGCTCATTCTTCCGCTATTTATTTATCCATGGCTTCGTGGTGCAATAGAAACGGCTATGATTTTTCTGCCGACTATTTCTTTAAACAAGCTGAGGAAGAGCGTCAGCACCAACTAAAATTCTACAAATACATTCTGGACATGGGTGGGACGGCTATTTCTCCCGAAGTTACAAATATCAAAATGGAATACCATTCTTTCCGGGAAGTGTTTGAAGAGGCCCTCGAACAGGAGGTATTGATTACGCAGTCTATTAAAAACATCGCGGCCCGTTGCCACAAAGAACAGGATTATGTGACCCTCGAATTCCTTAATTGGTTCTTCAGAGAGCAGCGTGAAGAGGAATACAAAGCAAGAAGAGCTCTTGAATTGTTTGATGTTATTGGAGAAGAAGGAACGGGCAGATGGCAAATTGACAAACATGTAGGTCAGATTTCCTACACAGAGGCATAAAATCACCTTACCCATACGCAAAGGCACATCAAATGTGCCTTTTTTTATTTATCTTGGATTGACCATGTCGAAGAAGGATAAAAAAAAGAAAAAAGCAAAAGCGGAGAAGAAAGAGAAGAAGAAGAAAAACTGCTGTGAGAAGTACCTTCGTGGGAAAAGATGCAGGAACTGTCCATTGGCCTGATTCGTTCTATCTATTACGTCCATTTCAAGCGTAAACTATTGGCTACTACACTTACTGAGCTCATGGCCATGGCAGCACCCGCCCACATAGGGTCTAATAAAAAACCATTTAGTGGATAAAGCAGACCTGCAGCAACTGGAATTCCTATTACATTGTAGATAAAAGCCCAGAATAAATTCTGGCGAATAGCCTTTACCGTTTGTCTTGATAGCGCAATGGCTTCCGGAATCTTGCTAAGGTTGGAAGAGATTATCGTCATTTTCGCTACATCCATAGCAATGTCACTTCCTCTACCCATCGCGATACTTACATCGGCCTGTGCCAGGGCGTTACTGTCATTGATCCCGTCTCCGACCATTGCCACTACTTTTCCTTTTTCCTGTAAATCACGGATAAAATCGGCTTTTCCAGCAGGAAGTACATTCGCTTCAAAATGATCAATTCCTACGGCATTGGCTACTGCTTGGGCGGTGTATTCATTATCGCCGGTAAGCATAAATACCTCAATTCCTGCCTCGTGAAAACGCTCGATCGCTTCTTTCGAACCGGCCTTTATCTGATCGGCGATGGCGATCCCTGCCAGCAACTGTTGATTTTCACTAAAAAAAACCACGGTTCGTGCCATTCGCCATTGTTCTGCCATCCATCCCTGTGCCTCTTCTGGAATTTCTACGCTATATTGGGCCATTAATCCCCTGTTTCCTATCAGGTATTGAGCTGAGCGGAAACCGGCAGAGATGCCTTGTCCGGTGATGTTATTGATCTCTAGGCCTTCCTGCCAATGAGCATCCCCTTCCAAAAAATGCACAATAGCCTCCGCCAATGGATGCTCAGACGAACGTTCCATGCTAAAGAGGACGTTATTCCAATGGCTTTGTTTTTCTGTGAACCATCGCATAGCCGTTACCGTGGGTTTTCCCTCAGTAATGGTCCCTGTTTTATCCAGTATGAAGACATTCACCCGTTGAGCAATTTCCAGACTCTCTGCGTCTTTGATCAGAATTCCCGCCTCAGCCCCCTTTCCCACACCCACCATAATGGCGGTTGGGGTAGCCAGGCCCAGCGCACAAGGACAGGCGATTACCAATACGGTCACAAAAGCCATTAAGCCCTGGTTAAAACCATTCTCTCCTCCCAGAAACCACCAGGTAAAAAAACTGATCACCGCAATTCCCATTACCACAGGTACAAATACCGCAGCGATCTTATCTACGAGCTTCTGAACAGGCGCTTTACTCCCCTGTGCCTGCTCTACCATCCGGATGATTTGTGCCAGTACGGTCTGCGTACCTACCTGAAGCGCTATAAAACTGAAGCTTCCTTTCTGATTCACGGTTCCCGCAAAAACTTCCTGTCCCGGATCTTTCCGCACCGGAATGGCTTCTCCGCTAATCATACTTTCATCCACATAGGAGCTACCATCCACTACTTTTCCATCTACGGCAATGCGCTCACCGGGCCTTACAAGCACCCGGTCACCTTCTTTTACTTCTTGCACTGCCATTTCTTCCTGAACACCCGAAGACCTGATCACCATCACCCGACTGGGTTGTAAACCCATCAATTTTTTTAGGGCCGAGCGGGTGTTTCCTTTAGCGCGCTCTTCCAAAAGTCGTCCTAATAAAATAAAGGCAATGACAATTCCTGCCGCTTCAAAATATACATGTGCATGAATCCCCCGCTGATGCCAGAAATGGGGATTCAAAGTATTAAACACACTGAAGCCATAGGCTACGCCTGTACTCATTGCGACCAACGTATCCATGTTGGCAGATCCGTGTCTCGCCTGCTTCCAAGCGCCACTGAAGAATGGCCAGCCAAAATAAAACAACAAAGGCGTTGATAAAGCCCACATAAGGTAATCCGCATAAGGCATATCCATCATAAACATACCGATGAGGAAAAGAGGAATTGCAAAAATGAGGGCTCCGATCACCCTTCTTTTCAAAGCCTGGTATCGATCAACCTTCATTTTTTCAAGGCTATCTCCCAGGTCTTCCCTGTCCTCAATCACGAGATCATACCCTGCCGATCGAACCGCAGCCTGCAGTGCAGTTGCTTCGGTCATCCCCTCAATATACTGTACTTCAGCGGTGGCAGTGGCAAAGTTTACTCCTGCCTCCAGCATTCCTGGATGTGTCTTTAAACTTTCCTCAACATTCACTGCACAGGAGGCACATGACATATCGAGTACCGGAAACGAACGCTTTACTTCAGGCACCTCATAACCAAGTGAACGGATCTTACGAACAATGTCAGGCAGCAATTGTTCCTGTTTACGAGAAGATTGAATCATCAAACGCTGATTATTGAAGTCTACTTTTCCATCTTCCACTCCTTCAACAGTCATTATTTCTTTTTCAAGCATACGGGAATCGTTTACGCTTGAAACGCCCGATAGAGGGATCTGAATCCATGTGACAGCGGACATACTCATTCTTTATTAATAACAATTAGTTAAGACCCTTGAACCAGTGCTTTGTAACTAGCTTCATTTTCAAAATAAACCACCTCTCCCCGATCGCCAATTAACACAATATAAGCGGTTGATTTATCGATTGTCTTTTTAGAATAAGGATCTGTTGCCTGTCTTACACTTGGATCGGTCGGGATTCGTTCCACACACATGTTACAACATCCATAATACATGCGTCCTTCAAAAGGCACTTCCATCTGTTTCCTTCCCATGTACTCGTTATTTACCATGCATACCAGCTCCGAAGGAACGGCGTCTCCTTTTTTATAAATCACACTTGTCTCTGCAGACGAAGGCATTGACTGGTCTGCCGCTGGGGAATGTAAGTTCTCCTGCTTTCCCTCCTCACTAATCGGTTGGGAAGTACAGGAAGCTACCAATAGACAGCAGGATAAAGTCATGAATGAAAAAATAAAACCAGTTCTCATAAAAATACATTTAAGTGGTCGGCACAACCCGATTTCTACTTTCAGGTTGCTCCATATACAAAGATCGGGAGCAAAGACTAAAAATTCTTTATATAATTCCCATAAATTGTTACATGATTTTCATTTCCCTGTAACAAAATCATTAAACAGAAAATAAAAAAATAATTCAATATTCTGATTTTCAATTATTTAAATCAAATCAATATCCCTATATCCTACATTTTAACTCATTTTATTTTCCATTCTCGCAGATAAAACGCAACTTTGTGGCATATTATGAAAAACAAACGGTCATTTACTTTATCCGGATATGGACGCTACTCAGCGACCTTTCTGATCGTTTTTTTTCTTTCCATTCCATTCATACAGTGGTTTCATCAACACGAGTCACATGCGCGTGAGCATGAGCTCACCGTAACGGCAAAATGTCAGATTTGTGAGGACCTATGGCATTTCCAATCTAGCCCGGGCCTCCCTGTAGCCCCCATGGCGCTTGCTACCCCCTCTCTGATCGTCGTAAAGATGGATACCAGTATACAGGAACGGATGTATCCTTTCTCTTTACAAAATTCACCCAACAAAGGTCCTCCCGCAATTAGCTAAGTCATTTTTGTTGGGCCACATTCTGACCTCCGGGTCGAATGTCTCTCGGGTGCTCTTTATCTAAAGGGTATCCTCTATTTTTCATATCCATTTAATCTTATCGAAGGAGGAAAATGAAGCGTTTAGGCCTCATTTTAAGCTTGCTGTTATGGTTTTCAGCGAGCTATGCACAACGATTTAAAATGGCAGGACGGCTTCGCGATTACGACGCGCAAGCGCTGCCTGCTGTTCACATGCGAATTGATTCTACGGGATCCTCAGTTAGGACGGATTTGGAAGGACGTTTCGAATTTCCGACCCTTTTGGCTGGCACCTATCAGCTCATTCTTGAAAAGGAGGGTTACTCGCCTCTATGGTTAACCGTCCACCTGCAGCGGGACACTGTCTTGGATTTACGGATGGATTTCCACATTGCGCTTCAAACAGTGTCCATCCAGGGGCATCATCACGAGGGTGAAAGGTCTGAAAATTCTTTGTCAAGCTGGCTGATCAGACGTGATTTTATCGATAAGCACCTTGAAGGAAGCTTAATGCAAACCCTTGCCCGCTTACCCGGGGTACAGGCCATCGGGATAGGTACCGGTCAATCTAAACCCATGATTCGTGGGCTTGGTTTCAACCGTGTTTCGGTGGTAGATAAGGGAATCAAGCATGAAAGTCAGCAGTGGGGAGCGGATCATGGACTGGAAGTAGATCAGTTTTCTGTGGAAGAAATAGAATTGATCAAGGGACCTGCCGCTTTCAGGTACGGTTCTGATGCCATGGGCGGGGTAATTCATCTCCGTAAAAATGAACCTCCAGCCCCCCATACGTATGGGGCTGTCCTCGATTTACATGGAAAGACAAATAACCAGTACACGGGCGGTACCTTGCAACTGTACAGCCGGCGAGCACGCTGGTATGTTGACAGCCGGGTGTCCTACCAGCGCTATGCTGATTTTAAGGTCCCTGCCGATACCGTTTACATATATGATTATGCGGCATCCCTCCCTAAAGGGCGTTTGCGAAATACCGCCGGAATGGAAAGCGCATTTCATCTGAACACGGGTTACCTTAGCGATCAATGGAGTACCCACCTCTATTTGAGTTACCTTACTAATGAAACCGGCTTTTTTGCCAACGCACATGGACTGGAGCCACGCCGGGTAAACACCGCGTTACACGATCGTTCCATTCGTGACCTGCAACTGCCCCGTCAGGACGTTTCTCACCTAAAGCTCATTCAACAAACAGAGATTCACCAGAACAATCACCGATTGGAAGTGCTTCTGGGCTATCAGAGAAATCAACGACAGGAATACAATATCTATACAAATCATGGATACATGCCTGCGACCTATCCTTTGCATCTTGATATCCCCATCCACCTAGAAAGGCAGTTTGATAAAGACGTTTACAGTTTCAGTCTTACCGATCAAGTACGTTGGGGGAGCCACGAACTTGAAACAGGCATTCAGGGAGAATGGCAATCGAATGAAAGGGATGGCTGGAGTTTCCTCATTCCCGCTTTCAATCAACGGTCCATTGGAATTTATTCGCACCATCAGGTAAAATTAAGTGAACGATGGAAGTTTAACACGGGCCTGCGGTTGGAAAATATCCATCTTCAAACAAAAGGGTATCAGGACTGGTTTAAATCGCCGACAGGAGAAACAGGAATATCCGATTATTTAAGCCGCGCTGTTCCGTTGAGACGAAACTTCAGCACTTTTGTATGGAATACCGGGTTTATTTTTCAACAGCATTCTCATCTATTGAAGCTTAACATGGGCAAGAGCTTTCGTGCGCCTATCGCAAAAGAGCTGGCGGCGAACGGAGTGAATTACCACTATTTCAGTTACGAAAAGGGAAATCCTGATTTAAGACCGGAACAAGCTTACCAACTCGACCTCTCATGGCTCTATCGCCCTGGAAACTGGCAACTACAAGTCAATCCTTTTTATCAATATTTCCCTAATTACATCTATCTCAATCCCAGTCATTCGCACGATTTTAGTTACGGAGCCGGAAATCAAATATTTCAATATACCCAAAGTGAAGTTATCCGTTATGGCGGAGAGCTGGAGGTTACCTACCGTTGGTTGCCCACTTTAAGTACTTCTTTGCTGGGAGAATACGTTTATTCCATACAGCAATCGGGAGAAAAAAAAGGATATACCCTCCCCTTTTCCCCGCCGGCGAGCGTACTGTTTAACATCGATTGGAAACAAAAAAATGGTGTTCAACATCCTTTGGAAGCAGGAATAGATGTAAAATACACAGCCTCCCAAGAGCGAATTGTCCCGCCTGAAAAGACAAGTCCGGCCTATTTTACAATTGGCCTCTATGCATCCAAAGGCATTCAACTCGGAAATCAACCGCTCCGCATTCAACTTCGTGTGCAAAATCTGCTAAATGAACACTATTACAATCATACCAGCTTTTATCGATTGATCAGTCTCCCTGAACAGGGAAGGAACCTGATCCTCACCCTCCGCATTCCTTTCAAAAAGAACTATCCCGACAAATGACCGAATTGGTCGGGAGATAACTCATCAGAATTTAAACATTTAAAACAAAAACACATGAAAACAAATCGATTTTTTGCCCTTATTTTAGTTTTGGTGGCCTTTGCTACGGCCTGTAAAAAGGACCCGAAAGCCCCCGCTGCTCCGAGCATCTCAGGACTGGAAGTAGGAATCAATAACAATGGAAAAGTGTTTCCCGGAAACGATTTACATTTAGAAGCGGAAATCACGGCTCCCGGACTTATCCAGGAGGTGAAAGTAAAGATTCACGGAGAGACCGGTGGTGGCTGGACCTTTGAAAAGGTCTATACCGACGGATTCAAAGGACTGAAAAACAGCACACTTCATGAGCACATTGATGTCCCTGAAAGTGCCGCACTTGGAAAATACCATCTTCACCTCACCGTCACCGATCAGTGGGGACAAGTCACGGAAGAAGAAGCAGATCTGGAAATCACCATTGACCCGGATGCACCCACTGTAAAAAACTTCAAAGTTTCTTTAAATGCAGCCGGGAATGATCTTCATGCTGAAGCAGATCTTGCGGCCCCACAACTCATTGCCAAGGTGGAAGCACTCATTAAAAACAGCAGCTGGCAAAAAAGCTTTGAATATACGGACGCCACCATGGTGGGTAAAAATGCTTTTCATTTCCACAAACACATGGCTGTAGGAGATGCCCCAGCCGGGCATTACCATATTCATCTTAAAGTGATTGACCAAAAAGGAAAATCGGTTGAGGTCGAAGCTCATTTCGATAAAAATTAAAGCAAAGACGGGTAGAATGCCGGTGCCCTTCTACCCGTCCACGCTTTCCATGGCACCACTAATTTCATTCTTATATCGCCTATATCATGAACAAAAAGCATCTTTTTTACCTTATCCTTATCAGTGGTCTCCTCTTTCATGCCTGCAAGAAGCAAGACAATGAACCGGACATGACTTATCCCGAAATCAATCAAACTGCTGCAGGTTTTCCCCAGCAATGCAGTCAGCTAAAAAGAGGTGAAACATTCACTTTCCGGGCCTTTCTCAGCGACAATGTAGCATTAGGATCACTTAGTATAGATGTGCACCATAATTTCGATCAGCATAGCCACAGTACGGAAGTACAAGAGTGCCAGATGGACAGCAAAAAAGCAGCTGTCAACCCTTTTCTCTTGATCAAAAGTTTTTCCCTGCCCACCGGACTTCGGGTTCATGAGTTTACAGCACCGATCGAAATTCCGGCGGATATAGATCCCGGGGATTATCATTTTCTGATCCGTTTAACAGATAAAGCAGGTTGGCAAACGATAAAGGGGTACAGCGTTAAAATTCTTCCCTGACAGATCCGCGAATTGCTCATTTTTCATTCCTGAAAGTGATATGGATCATTCTTTTTAAGAAGGTATCCCTCTATATTTGAAATATGAACAAAACGGAGATTCAATTTCTTGCCGGACCTCAATCCCGATGGAAAGAATTTAAATTTGCTGTTAAAACCTTTCAGCAACTGATTTATGGTTTTCGGTCTTTACACTTTTTAGGCCCTTGCATCACGGTATTTGGTTCGGCCAGATATCGGGAGGATCATCCCTATTACCAGCTGACCAAGGAAGTTTCTGCCGAGTTTGCAAAGCTTGGCTTTACCATTTTAACGGGAGGTGGTCCTGGGCTGATGGAAGCCGCCAATCGTGGAGCACGTGAAGCAGGAGGGAAGTCAGTGGGTTGCAACATTGAACTGCCCCACGAACAGGCACCTAACCCCTACCTGGATAAATGGATTTATATGAAACATTTTTTTCTCCGTAAGGTGTTACTGGTTAAATACTCTTTTGCTTTTGTCGTGATGCCTGGTGGCTTTGGCACACTGGATGAATTTTTCGAGGCGCTAACGCTTATCCAGACTCGCAGCATCAAGAATTTCCCGATTATCATCTTTGAAAAAAACTACCATAAAGAATTGCTGGATCACATTGAACTTATGAAGGTGAACGGAACGATCGATCCCGCCGACATGGACCTCTTTTTAGTGACCGATGATCTCCAGGAAGCACTGGAACTGATCCGCGAAAAGAGCATTAAAGCATTCGGACTAAAACCATATGCCCCGGCAAAACCGTTTAAATGGTTATTTGAACGCCGGTAAAGACTTATGAGAAAGATCATTCTTTAAAATAAAGATGCTCACTTCCTTCCGTGCAATTTCTATTAACTTTGAGTTGATTAAAGGACACCTATACTAAGTTTTTCCATTATGAAGAAAATTGTTGTGCTTACGGACTTTTCCCCCAGGTCGATAAACGCGGGGAGGTACGCTTTTTCTTTGGCTTCCCAACTGAAAGCCCATGTCTGGCTCTATCACCATTACCAGCTTCCTGAGGCCATCTTTCAGGAAGCAGAGAAAGATCAACTCCAGGTTCAATACGAAACGCAACTGATGTTACAGGCGAAAGCTTTGCAAAATGAGGGGAATGACCTGAGTAGCGACTTTATTCCGGCCATTTTTTCAGGGGCCGTAGGCACGACGGATTCCATGACACTCGATTCTCTATTGGAAGACAAAGAAGTCGTGCTGTTGGTCATGGGAAACCACCACAGCGGTTTTTCAGGACTTCTTCGGGGAAATCATACCAAAAAGGTACTTTTTTACAGTACAGTGCCCGTCTTGGTTATTCCTGAAAACTGCACTTTCAATCCACTCAAGAAGATCACTTTTGCGACCGATCTTCACCATAGTGATCTGGAAGTTACCAACTCTGTTGCCGGACTGGCGCGGCCCTTCAATGCACAAATATTACTGGCACACATCTGTCAGGATAAAGTCAAAGCCAGTGGACCTGTGAACGAGTTTCTGCATCAGGTAACTAACCACATCAATTATCCCTCGATCTACTACCGGGAGGTCTGTCAGGATCAGCTCATAGATGGTTTTAATCAGCTCATTGCACATGTAGGAACCGACTTACTGGTAATGGTTCACCGAAATAAAGGCTTTATGGAACAGTTATTCCACACCAGCTATACCCAAAAAGTAGCGGCGTACACTCATTTGCCTCTATTGGTTTATCCATATCCTGCGAAACAATTACCGGTTTTTTCCTGTTAGCTCCAGTTGATCCGTTGATCTCTTTATCCTTATGAAATGAAATTAAAAAACAAAATTGCCCTTGTAACCGGTGCTGCCGCCGGCATGGGGGAAGCCATCGCTCAGCTTTTTGCCCGGGAGGGGGCTTTCGTGATCGCTGCAGATAAAAATGAAAAGGGGGTTTTTGCGGTAGCGGAAAAAATTCGAAAAGCCGGTGGAAATGCCCATGGAACAATCGTCGATATGGCCGACGCGGATTCGGTGACCCAACTGGTTCGCTTTAGTCTGGAAAAGTTTGGCACCGTTGATTTATTGATTAATAACGCGGGAATCATGGATAATTTCACCCCTCTCCATGAATTAACGGATGAGTTATGGACACAGGTGATGGGAGTGAATGTTGAGGGGCCAATGCGACTTACCAGGGCGGTGCTTCCGTTATTTATGGAGAAAAAATCGGGAAGCATCGTGAATGTTTCTTCGATCGGTGGCTTAAACGGATCACGGGCGGGCTTGGCTTATACCGCTTCGAAACATGCTCTTTTAGGAATGACAAAGAACATTGCCTATCAATATGCGGATTATGGAATTCGTTGCAATGCCATTGCCCCGGGGGCAGTAAACACATCGATTAACGAAACATTAAAAGATCCAAACCCTTTTGGCATTCAAAAAGCCATGGCCGGAGTGAATGTCAACCTCCGGAGTGGAGAATCAGAAGAAATTGCGACCATTGCCTTGTTTTTGGCTTCCAGTGATTCGAGTTTCGTAAACGGCAGTGTGCTGGTGGCCGATGGTGGTTGGACCGCCTATTAATCGTATATTTAAGCCGGTAGATTTTTCATGATGGCTTCCTTTTTCCGTTTGTTTTATTGGACTGGCTGTTTTCTGTTTCTCTTTGTATTGGGCTGCAAGCCCAAAAAAAAGACACAGAGTCAGCAGGAGACTGTTTTACAAAACTGGAACGAGACCATTCAGGGCTCTTTTAGCGACCAGCAACAGCTTACCTTTGACAGCACTGCCCTCAGGAATTTCCTTCATCAATATCCCGTTTTTGAGGCGTACCGAACGGAACTGGAAACGTTTTATCGCGATCGTCGGTTTGCATTTGCCTGGTTTGAGGGAGAAACACTGATTGAACCGGCAGGGAACCTGCTGAATCGGATTGCCCACCTTCCCGAAGAAGGTATTCACCAACTTATTCCTTACCAGGGGCAAACGGATTCGCTACGCCATCTACAACCGGCCTCTTTTGAAAGCAATTTACAATTGGAGCTGCTTTTAACCGCCCAATATTTTATGTTCGCCCAATTCGTTTGGGAGGGAATGGATCAATCGTTCAGTGAGAAAGCCAAATGGTACCTTCCCCGAAAAAAAATAGCTTACGAACGTTACCTGGATAGCTTACTAAAAAATACGGATGGTCCGTTAAGCCCCGAAGAGCCGGTTTACCGTCAATACCTTCTCCTTAAAACCCATTTAAGAAAATACCAGGAATGGGCACAGGAAGGAAACTGGGAAATTTTCCACTCTAAAAAAACGTTGCGTGAAGGGGATTCAGCCACATGGATTCCCAGGCTTAAAAAGCGCCTGGCAAGGATGACTGATTTTCGGGGAGATACCACTTCAAAACAATTTGATGCTGCATTGAAGGAGGGATTAAAAAGTTTTCAGGAGCGACATGGCTTAGCGATTCATGGGCGTGTAGATCAGGCCACACTGGCAGAATTAAATGTTTCTCCGACAAGAAGAGTGGAGCAATTAATAGTGAACATGGAGCGTAGCCGCTGGTTACCTATTCGCATGGAAGGTCGCTATTTGGGAGTAAACATTCCGGAATTTAAACTTCATGTGTACCATTCAGATAGCCTGTTATGGAGCACTCCCGTGGTGGTGGGGAAAAGCATGCATCAGACCACGGTCTTTTATGGGCAAATCCAATACTTGGTATTCAGTCCCTATTGGAACGTTCCTTCTTCCATTGTGCGGCAGGAATTTATACCTTCTATGCAGAAAGATCCTTCCTTCCTCTCCAGAAACCGGATTGAAGTAACCGGTTATCGTTCACAGGGGGAACCGATTATGCGACAATTACCCGGCCCTCAGAATTCGCTGGGTCTGGTAAAATTTATGTTCCCTAATCGCTACGACATTTATCTGCACGACACCCCTTCCAAGTCTCTCTTTGATGCGCAGTCGCGTGCTTTTAGTCACGGTTGTATTCGTGTGAGCGATCCGGCGAAACTGGCTGCTTTCCTTCTGTCGGATAAACCGGAATGGGGCGAGACGTCTATCCGAAATGCCATGCATGCCGGGAAGGAACAATACGTTAATCTAAAAGAGAAAGTTCCGGTATTCATTGCCTATTTTACGGCTTTTATCGACCGGGAAGAACGTCTTCATTTCCGGGAGGACATCTATGGGTTGGATCAAAAGCTTGCAAAGGGGCTGATAGACAGAATCAATCCTTAACTTAGCCGGTTACAGATGATACCATTGTGCAAAGGCCTTTGAAAAATCCTGACTTACCTCCGTCTGTTTTTTTCCGTTGATCGATTCAAAAGGATTTCTCATACTTATCCGGTATCTCCTGGAAGAAATTCGATCAATCTGAAATATAAGAATGCGGTGAACGAGGCAAAAACGATTGATCATGAAATAATCGTCTGGGGGAAGATCACGCAGCAGACTTTCCAGCGGGTAAGGAAGGATTTGGATACGTTGGTTGAGGTAATGAACTTTTACTACTCCCTGCTCCACATATGCACAGGCGATATCTGTAGGGCAAACCCCCAGGCTTTCAAGATCCATATCGGCCAGACGAAAACTTCCTTCCCTCATTTCCCTGATCCGTAGTCGACGGCTCATGTGCTGAAGTTTACGATGAAGGCTTGAGTGGAATTGCCGGTACGCATCGTATAGATGCATCACCAGAATAAAGGCAATGACCATTGGAAAGGCTATTCCTTCGGCGGGAATATAGCCAGGACTTAAAGAGACAGGGAAAGGGCTAAACCGCAGCCAGAAGTAAGACATGGTACTTAACATAATGACCCCTGCCGTGAGTAATGCACTGATTTTTAGAGCTGTTTTCTGTCCTGAGAGGGGTGCATGCAACCAGTAACCTTCACTCCCTACAAACCAGAAAAGGAACCACAGCCATAGAAACAGAAAACACAGGGCGGGGAAGTAACCGGGTGCAGAAAAAATGGAGATAAAAGAATAAGGACTTTCGGCCACCAATACAAAGTGGGCCGTGATCAGGGCTGAAATCAGCCGAATGAAAGCATCATAGCGTCTTAGCCTCTTCTTGAGGAAGATGTTCGAAAAAACCGTGATCATGTAGCGCGTTAATTAGATTGAGATGGATGATCTTAGAAAAACAAATATATACTAATTATGTGAATTTCCTTTATTCAGGGCCATTCTTGGATGTTTTCAGGTACTTTTTCCTTCCTCCGGTCACAGGCACAGAACATGTTGTTTTACCTAACATGTATCGTTTTTTCTTCTGAACGATACATTTGGTATCGCTTAGAATTTTTACCCCTTCTTGAACTTCTCACACCTTCTTATTCCTGTAAGAGAAATTTCGTCATTCATCCTTCGTCGTTTTTCCTAAAAGTTGATCAAAGGTCTGCTTTTGTATATTCCTCTCCTGGCCTAGTCTGCCGGAGTCAGTATAGAAAGGCGCAATATACCCCCGCCTTTCTTTCCAAGCTGTTAAAGTCCATTTTCCTCCGGCGGTTTATTTCCTGTCCGGATATCCAGAATAATCCCACCCGAACACTGTCCGTCACTTCCCATTCCTATCTTATTGAAGATAGTCACCTTTTCTATGCGCGAACCACCGGTCGCGCTGAGCGCATAGCCATTGTAAAAAATCGGAAGTCTGTTTTCCAAAGCAAAGACGATGCACTCCAAACTGTATGTCAAAAAAGAGGGTTGACAATGTGTTAAAAACTCCTGATGAACAGAAGATACCTGCAACCGTTCCCGAATCCATGATCCAAAGTCATTCTTCAGCGCAGCTATCTCCTGCCCTATTTTCAGTTCAGAAAGTGCATAGAGTTCAATCTGCAAACACTTGACTCCTTCTGATGTTAAAGGATATTGCTTTTTCATTTCTTGATCTTTTTAATACCGCTTTGTCTCCATTTTCTATCCTCCAAAAACTTTTGCCTCAAAAGTAGGTTACATTCGGAAACGTTACGACATCACCAGGGATTGATTATTTCAGAACGGTTTAACTGGTAAATTAAATGGATCGCTCCCTTTTTCTTCCTTGATTTAGATACCAAATGTATCGTTGGATAAACATCACTTTCTCTTAAAAAACACATTTACGCAAACAGACTGACAAAAAACTACTCAGGTACTAGGCGGATAGGCTGCTTTTGTGCATCTCATTGCTTTATTCTGATTATTTTTATTTAAAATCATTCTAAATAATACTATATTTGGGCGCTTTTACGCTGTAAAACGTATTTACAGCACCAGCTATCATCCCGTGAAACACTCATATTAACTAGAAAAAAAGATGAAACTCAAGCCCACATAACAACAAAGCCCCTTTACTCAGAGTAAAGAGGCTCGTTTTACATAGGCTGGACCCCTATGTAAACCACTTAAATAATGGATTAGACTATTTAAAGCATCGTAAAATTATGGAAATATTTCCGTGTTTTCAATTAAACACATTTACAAAAAATAAAAAATATAGACGCGAAAACTACTTTTTACTTTTTCAAAAAACACTAAAAACAGCGCTTGTCTTATTAATCTTACTCTCTGCGCAGGTTTCTTTTTCGCAAACCACTCCTCCAGCCCGGATCACCGGAACAGTCGTTGATGACAATAATGTTGCATTACCGGGGGTAAATATCCTTATCGGGAAGACCAAAAAAGTCATTTCGACGAATGAAAACGGTCGTTTTGACTTAACGGTAGAAAGTTTTCCTGTGACGTTGGCCTTTAGCATGGTTGGTTTTGTAAGGCAGGAGGTGGTCTTCCAAAACGCGACTACCGATTATAAAGTTTCTTTAGCTCAAAACAACAAACTGAACGAAGTCCTTATCATAGGTTATGGAACCACCACAAGGGCCAAAAACACCAGTTCGATCTCGAAGGTGGAGGGGCCCACGCTGGTACAGCAGCCTATCAGTAACCCGGTGCTGGGCCTGCAGGGAAGAGTTTCAGGAATGTACATCACCACCGCCAGCGGAAATTTGGGAGCAAATGTAAACGTTACCATTCGGGGAACCAACACCATTGCCTCTTCTTCCAACCCGCTATATATTGTAGATGGTGTCCCGATGCCATCCACCGGGATTAATGCCGTCACTTACGGGGGGGCAGGAGGAACACACAGTCCATTCATCAACCTTAATTCCGCAGATATTGAAAGTGTAGAAGTATTGAAAGACGCAGATGGAACGGCCATTTATGGATCCAGGGGAGCCAATGGGGTTGTTCTGATTACCACCAAAAAAGCAAAGGCAGGCCCTACGCGCATCAGCGCTGATTTTTACCGTGGAGTTCAGAGCTCTGTCAACCAGCTGGATTTACTAAATACGCAGGAATACATCCAGATGCGTAAAGAGGCTTTTGCTTTGGATGGCATTACCAATCTTACCAACACCAATGCCTATGACATTCTGACCTGGGGGGAAGAGCGCTACACAGACCTTCAGGAATTACTGTTTGGAAAGACTGCGGCAATTACGGATGCTCAATTTAATGTGAATGGTGGAAATGAACAAACACAATTCATGTTTGGTGTAGGGTACCATGATGAAAATGGCGTATTAATGGGCAAAAACAACCAACGAAAAGGAAGCGCAAGACTGAACGTGAGTCACCGTTCTTCGAACAACAGATTTACAGCAAATTCTACGCTGACTTACAGTTCGACCACGATGGGTTCCATTGGAACAAGTGGATTTAACTACGCTTGGTTAGCACCAAATATTCCTTTAGTAGACGAAACAACCGGCCTGCCTTATTTCTATGGGACCGCAAGCAATACGCAAAGTCCGCTGAGATATACCTACAGCACTTCGGATCTCTCGAATTTCAATTTCATCGGAGCGGCCACCATCGGGTATAAGATCTTGGATAACCTTCAGTTAAAAGTAGACGGAAGCTTTACACGTTTGGACTACCGCGGCGTAGAGAAATATAGAAATGGATATGTCAATCCGAATGAAAATACCTCGTACAAGAATTTTGCAGTTTTTGGGAATGACTACCAGCATACCTATAATATCGAGCCACAAGTGAACTTTCAGACCCCTATCTGGAAGGGAAAATTAACCGCTTTAGCGGGAAGTACTTTCCAACAAACCATCGCCGGAGGACAACTTGTTCAGGGTCAGAATTTCCCTTCCGAATTACTGATGGATGCCTTAGGGTCTGCAGGTCTTATCAGTAGTTACAGTACCACCTACAATCAATACAAATTTAACTCCGTTTTCGGAAGGTTAACTTACGATCTGAAAGACACTTATATCTTCAACGCAACTTACCGACGAGATGGTTCTTCCCGATTTGGGCCGGACAAAAGATTTGGCGATTTCTGGGCCATTGGAGGAGCCTGGATTCTTTCCAATGAACCTTTCCTAAAAGATCACGTGAAATTTATCAACCTGGCTAAAATCCGTTCCAGTTACGGCTTAACGGGAAATGATGCCATAGGGAATTATCAGTTCATGGAAACCTTTACTTCTACCCCTAACCCCTACAATTATAACTCAGGCCTTTACGCAAATCGTTTAGGCAACTCCGAGTTTGGGTGGGAGACTAACAGAAAGTTTGAGGTAGCAGCAGAATTAAATTTCTTAAACAACCGGATCACTACCACCACGGCTTTCTTTAACAACATTTCCGGGAATCAATTGATCAACTATCCTGTTCCGACACAAACCGGTTGGGCCAGCTACGTGGCGAACTTAGACGCAAAGATCAGAAACCGGGGTTGGGAATTCGATTTAACTAGTCAAAACATCAATGGAAAGAGTTTTAAATGGCGTAGTAATTTCAATATCACTACCTTTAAAAACACCTTACTGGAGTTCCCTAATTTAAAAGCTTCAGCGTATTCAGCGGCCTATGAAGTGGGTAAATCCATTAATGTGTATAGACGTTATGAGTTTATCGGTATTGACCCTCAAACCGGAACTCCCCTCACAAAAGATCAGGATGGAAGCGGCACCTACACGGTAGACGATTACATCAGCTATGGCAATTCTGACGCTAAATTCTATGGTGGTCTAGGAAATACCTTCAGCTTTAAAGGGCTGGAATTGGATTTCTTCTTCCAATTTACCAAACGCCCTTATGCCAATGGCTACATCAATAGTTCAAATGCCAGTCAACCAGGAATTATTTTTAACCAGCCTAAGTTTTTACTGGAAGGAACGTGGCGTTACCCTGGCGACACAGAGGCAACCAGACCGCGATTGTCTACAGTGAATAGCGGAGCATTTGCGACAGCTTACAATCGGTATCGCTTCTCGAATGCGGGTATAGTGGATGGCTCTTACATCCGCTTAAAGAATGTTTCCTTATCCTACAATCTACCGGCAAAATTTGTACAAAAGATGAAAGTCAGCAACGTACGAGTGTATGGTTTAGCTCAGAATCTCTTCACGATCACCAAGTATGAAGGCTACGATCCTGAAACCCCCGGCACAGTGACACCACCGTTGCAAGTGTACACTTTTGGATTAAATGTATCGCTTTAAGTCCCTCATTGGGAAAGTGTTTACATCAAAATTATGGTTAAACAATATGAAATAACAATAACTAATGAAATATTATTTTAACAAAAGGAGCTTCGCGCTGATCCTATCGATTGCACTCGTAGCTTCTTCCTGCAAAAAATTCGTTGAAATTGACCCGCCCATCAACAGTTTTATATCCAGTACCGCTTTCGACACCAATGAGTTGGTAGAAGCAAATATTACCGGCTTGCACAGTTACAACTTTCTGACAAGTGCGTACCACGACACTTACCGGCATATCTTCCCTGGTTTTTCTTCCGATGAACTGGTGTATTATACCAATGCATACGATGAGTTTGTGAATAATCAGATTTTGGTGACCAATGCCGTTAGCAGGTATATGTGGAGTGAGCCTTACAAAGCTATTTATCAATCGAATCTGATGTTGGAGGCTCTGGAAAAGTCTACTAAAATCTCCGAAGAGGTGAAAAGTAGAGCAATGGGCACGGCCAAATTTTTCAGGGCACTGAGTTACCTCAACCTGGTCAGTCTTTTTGGAGATGTGCCGTTAATTGTGACGGCCGATGTCAGAATATCTGCGACTACCGCAAGAACCCCGAAAGCCCAGGTCTATGCTCAAATCATTAACGATCTGAAAGAGGCGAAGGCAGCTCTAAAAACAGTTACAGGGAAAGTTCTGGCTACAGAGAAAGCCGCTACAGCCTTATTGGCCAGGGCTTACTTATACAATAAAGAATGGCAAAATGCGGTAGATACAAGTACAGAGCTAATTAGTGGTCCTTTAAAGGGGAATTTGAAGCTGGAAGCCATTGATAAAGTTTTCTTAAGATCCAGCGCAGAAACCATCCTTTCAATCAGCAGCGATGGTTCGGTAAGAACGGTGGTTAATCACACTTATGCCGGTCGCTCTTACATTCCCGGAACTGTACGTACATTGTATAACCTGACAGACAATTTCCTCCAGGGATTTGAAGCTGCCGATGCTAGAAAAGCCAATTGGATCCGTTCTTTTACAGGATCTACCGGAACTACCTGGTACCCCTATAAGTACAAATTAAACGCAGCACCTGCCAACACGGCCAATGCCGAAGATCAAATTTTATTGCGTCTTGGTGAACTCTATTTAATTAGAGCAGAAGCATATGCGGAGTTGAATAAACCAGAATTAGCCGTTCTGGATATCAATGACATCAGACAAAGAGCAAGTTTAGGCGCATTGCCAGTGACCATCACAAAGGCGGATGCTTTGCTAGCTGTAGAAAAAGAAAGGAGGTATGAGCTTTTTTCTGAGTACGGACATCGTTGGGTAGACTTGGTACGCACGAACAGAGCGCAAGTTGTTCTAAAGGCCTTAAAGGGCAGTCACTGGAACGATTATGCGGTGCTATATCCGATCGCTGAAAAAGAGATCGAGCTCAACAGGACTCTGACACAGAATAGTGGCTACGATAAGTAATTAAAAAATTAGGTTAATAGTTAATTGGATAGGGAGGCGATTACTTGCTTCCCTGTCTTTTTTTTACAAATGAAACTTTTTCGAATCAGATTTTTTTGGTTAACACTTACGTTTGTTGCCATTCATATGCTCTCTTTTAAATCGTTTGATGCAGCTGATGAGCGAAAAGCCTTTCTGGACTCTTTAAGAAATGTGTACGCCAGGTCGCCGGATAGGTGGCCCAAACCTACCCTTGATTCAGGGGTGATGCATTTCGAGTTAGGAATGATTCCCCCCTCTCCTCTTGCAAATGAACTTGATTCGCTCCAACCCCTTATAGCTTTGGGTAAAGTATTATTTTTTGATCCCAGATTATCCGGTTCCAACCAGATTTCATGCAGTAGTTGCCATGTTCCGGATATGCATTTCACCGATGGGAGGCGAATAGCTCTGGGTCACGACCATCAGCTAGGTACCCGGAATACCAATACCGTACAAAATTTATGGGCATATGAGAAACTTTTCTGGGACGGAAGAGCCAACTCACCAGAACACCAAGCCTTACACCCGATCGAGAACAAAGTGGAAATGAATCAGGATTTAAAAAGTTTATCCCTCAAGCTTTCCAGAATAAAAGGCTATCGGCCATTGTTCGAAGCGGCTTTCCAAACAGGAAAGATCACAAACGAAAAAATAGCCAAAGCACTGGCGACCTTTCAATTAACCATTTCCAGTCCGGAAAGTGATTTTGATTTCTTTCTAGGTGGTCAAAGTAGCCGTTTAACTGATGAACAGGTGGAGGGCTTGCATCTCTTCCGAACAAAAGGCCGCTGTATGAATTGCCATAACGGGCCCTTTTTTACAGATGGTCAGTTTCACAATCTGGCTCAAACCAATTACAACAATCCTGCTTTGAGAGATCTCGGATTATATGAAACCACTAAAAACCCTGCAGATGTTGGGAAGTTTAAAACGCCTGGGTTGCGAAATGTCACCAAAACAGGCCCCTGGATGCATAATGGAAGCTTCGTCGATTTAACCAATTTGATGGCTTTTTACAATGTGGGTTTTGGAGAAGAACGTCCCAATTCAGGGCAGGAAAACGATCCTTTATTCCCTAAAATATCTCCTCATATCAAACCTCTGGGCCTAAATGCGGCAGAAATCAGAGCCATTGTTGCTTTTTTGGAATCGATTTCGACCACTCCGGCAAATGTTACCATGCCTAAATTACCTAAATAGCTGAACGATGATGAAAATAGTTTTCCTGATGGCTGGTGTATTCGCCTTCTTTTATAACAGTATTTCTGCTCAATACCCCAAAATGATCGCAGTAGAAGGGGGTAAATTCGTTATGGGTGATGATTTTTTTGTGGGTTTTAAGGAAGAATTCCCCCTTCATGAGGTTCACTTAACGGGTTTCAGCATCGCAGAAACAGAAACCACGGTAGAGCAATGGCGTGTTTATTGTGCGGATGTGGGCGTCGCAATGCCGTCTCCCCCTGCCTGGGGATGGAATGATCAAGATCCCATCTGCATGATATCGTGGGAACAGGCCTTGGCCTATACCCAATGGCTTAGTAAGAAAACGGGAAAAGCCTACAACCTACCTACAGAAGCGCAATGGGAATACGCGGCGAAAGGAGGTTCCAAACACCAGGGCTATAAGTTTAGCGGTGGACAATGGCCGGATGCCCTGGGCTGGTTTCAGGAAAATAGCGATCGTCGCTTGCATCCAGTTAAACAAAAACGGCCTAATGAACTGGGATTGTATGACATGACCGGGAATGTGGCCGAGTGGTGCCTGGATTGGATGGGTGATTATACAAAAACCAAAAAAACTAATCCCAAAGGTGCCGTCGAAGGACGGACAAAGGTGTACCGCGGAGGCTGCTTCATCTTCAATTACCGAAGTTGTCGCATTGCTTATAGAAATGCCACCCTCCCCAATTTTACTGGAAATTTTATAGGTTTTAGAGTTGTATGTAATGATGAATGAATGTAAAAGTTTTTTTTTCGCCTTATTGCTAATGACAGTCAGTTTGATGCAGGCGAATGGTCGTCAATACCCCGAAATGATCCGCATTAAAGGAGGAATTTTCGATATGGGGACCGCAGAGATACCCGCTTTTCCAGATTTGAAACCCGTGCAACAAATTCATGTAAAAGACTTTTATATGGCTAAAACGGAGGTGACGGTCGCACAATGGAAATATTTTTGTCAACAGACAAAAAAGAAAATGCCCGACCCACCGGCATGGGGTTGGATCGATTCACATCCTATCGTAAATGTCTCCTGGCAGGAAGTGGTGGTCTATACAGATTGGCTCAGCGACCAGACGGGCGACTTTTACCGACTACCTACCGAGCAGGAATGGGAATTTGCTGCTAGTCAAAAAGGCTCAGTCAATGACGAAATGTCCCTGCTCGATTATGCCTGGTTTCTAGCGAACAGCCGTGAGAAAAGCCAACCGGTTGGAACGAAATTACCCAACTCGTCTGGCTTATATGACCTTTTAGGAAATGTGGCCGAGTGGTGTCTCAATTGGTATGCACCCTATCCGTTGAAAGACAGCCCTGTCCCTGCCACTACCAGCAGCACTTTTTTTAAAGTAGTCCGGGGAGGAAGCTGGTACAATACCAACGTCTATGTGAATCCTTACATACGGTACAAATTTATGTTCACAGCAAAATCCGATTACATCGGTTTTAGGGTCGTAAAAATCGCAAAAGAGTAAGGCCGTTAATTTTTTATGCTTGTGCTGCCGCGAGCCAGGCTAATGACAATCTAAGTGAACCTACGAATGCACCTTTTCGCCACCGAAAATAGTGCCGAATCAAAAATGATTTTGATAACAAAAGTACAAATGCTTCAGCAGAGTCTTTTAAGACAAAAATCAAAGCATTCAGAAGTCCATTTAGACGAGTGGGCGATATCAATTTCTTCCTCTTTAGACTGACCAAATTATTTGCTTAGTCCACAACTTTTGGTCTTAACCCGTAAAATGGAGGACGTTGCAGGAGATGCGTTATCGTATGGGATGATCTACCTGCTTTCTGAAGGGAAGCATTCATGGGGAGAGAAAAATAATTTGTAAATTTATGGAAACAAGTCGGATATAACATCATTTTCTTTCCAGACATGCCAAACGGCCGGAGGACAATGATTAGGGAGGCCAGATGTGGAATATTTAAATTTCTTAATCAGGAGGAAAGGAACGCTGATGCCTAAAAAGAGTAGAGATTGTAATGGATAATCATATGAAAATCGTATTGATATTAACTGTCCTGATTGGCATTTCTTCTGTGGCCACAGCGCAGAGCAGTAGCGCTGATAAACAGTTCCTGAAATCCATATTCGGGGGTTCCTTGAACGTAGTGTATTCACAGCGTATCGTCAACCCAGGTCTTTCAAAACACTTGAAAACATTCCTGAATAAAGATACCGTGAGGAACCATCACTATGATCCCGATCCCGAAAATTACCTGGTGCTTAACGAAGCCGACAGAAACGAGATCATCAGGCAACTGGATGAAATGGGATCTTTCCAATGGCCTAAGAAGGTTTTAAAACACGCTGAAAGGATCCCCGCTGCCGATGCTCAGAATCTGTTATCCGCCAGGTTTCCCGGCTCGTGGGATGTATTCTACGAGCAATATGGAAAAAATCTTTACCAATTCTCTAAGCCCATCTTCTTCAGGAATCATACCTTGAGCCTTTTCTATTACGATGCCCGCTGCGGGATATTGTGCGGTAAAGGTCACGTGGCGATCTATCGACTAAAATTCGGTAAATGGGAAAAGTGGCTGACACTCGATGAATGGTTAAGCTGATGTCCATTAAAAAAATGGAAGATATATTTGGTGATCGAAAATATCTGATTAATCTAAAAATAGTTTGTTTCAAGCAAAGCTAAACAATCTTTTCCCCTCCCCAACTTTTAAGCTTGATCCGCTTTTGGCTCTGACTCCTATGACCCCAAAAAAGCGTGTCAAATATGTGACAAAGAAAAAAGGTTACGAGAGAAATCACGTAACCTTTTCATTTTCAAGTGGTGTGGGCCGGGATCGAACCGGCGACACATGGATTTTCAGTCCATTGCTCTACCGACTGAGCTACCGCACCATCTCCCTTTCGGGAATGCAAATGTAGCGTCTTTTTTTGAAAGACAAAACATTTTTTAACATTTCTTTTTATTGCATTTTCTTTTTAAAGATCATCACTTATAAATCAGCGATTTATATTTTCCATTCATGCATTAATTATTCATATCCGTTCTAAATTTTAAATTATATGCATGCATAATAATATTTTTTGGGTGGAAACATTTAACTTAGCTTGACCATTTATATATTCTAAGAACCATGGTATCACAGTTGATTTTCATCCTTTTAAGTATCGTTGGTATTGCGCTGTTTACCTGGAATGCGCGTAAGGTAATCCGTAATATTCGCTTAGGACAGGCTGGCTTCCCAACAGATCAATCTGGCAAAAGATGGATGACCATGCTAAAAGTGGCTTTTGGCCAGACAAAAATGGCAGCACGCCCCATCCCTTTTCTTCTCCATCTCGCTGTTTATCTAGGCTTCGTGATCATCAACATCGAAGTGCTTGAAATCATTGTAGATGGCATCTTCGGAACACACCGGGCTTTTTCTTCATTGGGAATGTTTTATAATTTTCTCATTGGTTCCTTTGAAATATTGGCCTTTGGGGTATGGTTAGGCTGTCTTCTGTTCCTCTTTCGAAGAAATGTAGTCCGCATAAAACGTTTTAGCGGAGTGGAAATGAAATCATGGCCCACCTCAGATGCGAACTACATCCTGATCACAGAAATTCTGCTCATGACGGCATTCCTGACAATGAATGCTGCCGATGCGAAATTACAAGCCATGAATTATGGGCATTACGTATCGGCAGGAACCTTCCCCATCAGCGTTTATCTGCAGAGTTTCTTGCCCTCCAATCCCGAAAACCTGGTTTTGATCGAACGTTTCTGCTGGTGGTTCCATATTTTCGGAATTTTTGCTTTCCTGAATTACCTGCCCTATTCCAAACATTTCCACATTTTGCTGGCTTTCCCAAACACTTATTTTTCAAACCTCAAGCCCAAAGGACAGTTCAACAATATGCAAAGTGTTACCAATGAGGTAAAAGCCATGCTCGATCCTTCATTTACACCTCCGGAAACGGCTCCGGGTCGTTTTGGAGCAAAAGATATTCAAGACCTGAAACAGGTTAACCTGCTCAATGCCTATACCTGTACTGAATGTGGCCGTTGTACGTCCGTATGTCCAGCTAACCTGACAGGAAAACTCCTTTCACCTCGAAAAATTATGATGGATACCCGGGATAGAATGGAGGAGATTGGGCGTAACATGGATCGTCACGGGGCTGATCATCAGGATGGCAAATCCCTGCTCGATGATTACATTACTCGTGAAGAAATATGGGCCTGTACCAGTTGCAATGCATGTACAGAGGCTTGCCCGGTGAATATTGATCCCCTCGCGATCATTATGGAGCTTCGTCGCTACGCGGTGATGGAAGAATCAAATGCACCAAGCAGCATTAATGCGATGCTTGGCAATGTGGAAAACAATGGTGCTCCATGGAAATACTCCCCAGCGGATCGTTTTAACTGGGCTGAAAAATAATTATAGAAAATCCAAAGAAGAAGTAAAACAGATAGATATGGAATTCAAAGTCCCCACCATGGCCGAATTAATGGCGATGGGCCAAGAGCCGGAAATATTGTTTTGGGTAGGCTGCGCAGGCAGTTATGATGAACGAGCTCAGAAAATTACGCGCGATATCTGTAAGATCCTTCATCACGTGGGGATGAGTTATGCGGTACTGGGCGCAGAAGAAAGTTGTACCGGTGACCCCGCAAAAAGAGCTGGAAATGAATTTCTTTTCCAGATGCAGGCCATGGCGAACATAGAATTGCTCAACGCCTATCAGGTTAAAAAGATTGTGACCGCCTGCCCCCATTGTTTCAATACATTGAAAAATGAATACCCCGGTTTAGGCGGACATTATGAACTTATCCATCATACTCAGCTTATTCAGGAACTCATTGATAGCGGAAAACTTAAATCTGAGGGAGGAGAAAGTTTCAAAGGAAAAAAAATCACTTATCACGACCCCTGCTACTTGGGCCGAGGCAATGGGGTGTATGAGGCGCCAAGAAAAGCCCTTGAAGCACTCGATGCGCAATTAGTGGAGATGAAACGCTGCCGCAGCAATGGACTTTGCTGTGGAGCGGGCGGCGCGCAAATGTTCAAAGAGCCCGAGAAAGGGAAAAAAGACATCAATATCGAAAGAGTGGAAGAAGCGCTAAAAACCGAACCACAAATCATTGCGGCTTCCTGCCCTTTCTGCATGACCATGCTAAATGATGGAGTAAAACTAAAGGAGAAGGAACAAGAAATAAAAGTCCTGGATATTGCCGAGATTACGGCAAGAGCCAACGGCTTGTAAGCTTATTGATGGCGAATGACCAGGGCCTGATTTACCTGCTTAAGATGTCTATATAAAGTATTTAAGGCATTTTCATCCACTTCTTTCAGAGGTAAGATTAACTGAGTGGCCATTGTATCCACATCGCCTTTGCGATCATTCCGGGTTTGCACTATGACATCGTCCTGGTTGGTACGAAGGTATAACTGTCCTTTCTCCATATTCCCATAATAATCCATATCCTTGAAGCGTAAAAGATTAAAGGAATAAAATTCGACTTTCCCATTTTGATAAATCTTACGGTAGCGACAAAAACCTGTAGGCGTGACTTGTAGCTCGAAACGTTTCAGCTGGGTTCCTTCCGCTCCCGCATTGTAGTGCCTAAGTAAGGTCTGCTGGATCACCACGGTCGATTCCTCTGGCTTTTTAAAGGCCAATAGCACCAATAGACCGATCCCTGAGGCTAAAGGAAGGATCTTTTTTAAGTGGAATGTCAAGTTTTTCATGGGACGTCCGTTTGAACACGCCTAATTTAAATAAATTGATAAATTTGAAGAATGAATTTTTCTCCACAATCCAAAGTATGGATCTATCAAAGTAACCGGGCTTTTACTCCAGTCGAAACAGAAGAGATTAAAGAACAGCTAAATACTTTTGTAGCTCAATGGGCAGCGCATGGACATGCCCTCAAAGCGAAGGGAGAATTGCTTCATCACTATTTCATCGTTCTAGTGGTGGATCAGGAACAGGCACCCGTAACCGGTTGTTCCATTGATTCGTCTGTTCGATTTATCAAAAGCATCGAAGAACGTTACGGAGTAGACATGTTTAATCGCTTTAACATTGCCTATCGGGACGGATCATTGATTCATGTCCAGGGAAAAGAAGATTTTGAAACTCTCATTACCATTAAAAAAATCACCTCCGACACGATTGTTTTCAATAACATGGTACAGAGTTTAGCTGAATTTGAACAAGGATGGGAGGTCCCGATTGCTCAAAGCTGGCACCAGCAGGTTTTTGCGGATCAATTAAACGCTTAAAACAAATTCCTGATCAAACATTTTTTTGAATGGTTTTGTTTATTTTTAAATAAACAAACGATCTATGGCACGTTGGCTCAAAATTACGATCCGGGTTTCTGCGACCCTATTGATCTTCCTTTGCATCGTATGGATGGCTGCAGCTTATTACCTCCATCGCAATAATCAACAGCTCTTAAGCAGACTCGTCAAACAGCTCAATCAGGAATTGACCGGACAGATTGCGATCGATCAAATGGAGACAACACTTTTAAGAAGCTTTCCTGGCGTATCGCTCTCCCTGAAAAATGTACTTATAAAAGACAGTCTCTGGCAACAACACCGACATGATCTCCTTCGCGCAAAAGACATTGAAGTTTCCCTCAATGTATTATCTCTGCTAACGGGAAAAATAAATATCCGTAAAATACGACTTCATGATGCACAAATCTACCTCTACACAGACAGCAACGGTTACAGTAACAGCACGGTACTCTCTAAAGAAAAAACCGAAACCAATCCTACTGAGCCTTCGAAAGAAGCCATTGATCTCCAGATCAGACGAATTGACTTTAAGAATACAGAATTAGTGATTGACAATCAGCGGCGTCATAAGCGTTTTCATTTTTTAGTAAGCGAACTAAACGGTCGTATGACCTATCCGGATACCGGCTGGAATGGCCAAATAAAGCTCAAAACGCAGATCAAAAGTTTTGCTTTCAACACACAAAAAGGGAGTTTTCTAAAAGACAAATCGCTTCAAGGCACCTTACAGGTCCATTACAAGAAAGCGGAGAAAGTGGTCGTGATTGACCAGGACTTATTGTATATCGGAAAAGATCCTTTCTATATTGGTGCGAAAATCCATACCGGCAGTGAACGGGAAGGCTTTGAGGTAGCCATTCGTGCAGATCAGATTCTTTACAGGGACCTTTCTTTATTATTAGCCCCCAACATTAGCGATAAATTGTTGAAGTTTTCCATCGAAAAGCCAATTGATGTAACCGGTAGCATCATTGACGATGGCAGTCAACAGCAGGGAGACCCGCTCATCCGCGTCCGGATGAATGTCAAAGACAATATTGTCCGTTTTCCTTCCGGAGAGTTGACAGACTGCCAATTCACGGGTACTTTTACCAATGAAGAAATCCCAGGAAAAGGAATTGGCGATGAAAATTCTGTTATCCGTTTTTTTCAATTGAAAGGGGCCTATTTCAATGCACCTATACAGGCTGATACCGTATCCATTACCAATCTATCTCGTCCTGTAGCCACCGCATTGGTTACTTCCGATTTTCCACTGGAACGCCTCAATGAATCGTTGGGGGGTGACCATTTCCTATTCAAGAAAGGAACTGCCACAGTAAAACTTTATTGCAAGGCGGACATCGAGCATTTTCTTTTTACTAAACCGGAGATATCAGGACTGGTGGCCATCAAAAATGCTGACATCACTTACCTGCCGCGAAACCTCCATCTTATAAACAGTGCACTCAATCTCAACTTCAACCAGAAAGACTTACACATTACCAGTAGTCGCTTTCAGTTAGGAAAAAGCATTCTTCACATGAACTGCGACATTCAGCATTTTCTCAATTTTTATTACACCGATCCCGAAAAAATAGAAGTCAATTTACAATTAAAGAGTCCACAGCTCCAATTAAATGAATTCATCCCCTTTCTTGGACCACGTCAAAAAATAAAAAGAAAAACCAGTCAAAAAAACACTTTAAAAGCAGCTTCAGATCAACTCGCGGACGTGCTGGAAGCTTCCAGGATTAATCTTCGCCTAAACGTTGATAAAGCTATCTATAAACGCTTTGTGGCCTCCGGCTTACAATCTGACATTTCATTAATTGGGGATGGTGTTTTTATCCGACAATTTAAGGTGAACCATGCCGGAGGTCAGCTCCAGCTGACAGGCCAATTGCGTCAAACGGGAACAGTTAATAAATTTACGATTCGCTCAACCGTCAGAAATGTAAATGTCAAAGACTTTTTCTATGCGTTTGAGGATTTTGGGCAGACCTCCGTTAGTCATAAAAACCTGCAAGGTTTTCTATCTTCAACCATTAATGCGTCAGGCAGTATTACTGATAAAGGGGTGGTGGTGAAACGATCCATGTATGGGAAGGTTAATTTTCATCTTAATAAAGCTGCACTGATTGGTTTTGAGCCCATGGGGAAGGTGGGGAAATTTGCATTTCCCAACCGTGACCTTAATCATATTGAGATCCCACGTCTGGAGGGGGTTTTTACACTAAACGGAGACAAAATCAACATTAGTCCGATGGAAGTCAATTCCAGTGTACTCAACTTTAATGTCCGGGGAGTGTACGGCATCAATGAGGGGACAAACATTGCCATGGATATCCCTTTGAGAAATCCGAAAAGAGATGAAAAACTGGAGTCGGCAGAGGCTAGACAAGAAGCGCGTATGAAAGGGATTGTCCTTCGTTTAAAAGCGGTGGAAGAAGAAGGAAAATTGAAGATCAGATGGAACAAAGACCGTGACAAGGCCAGTCCATGACTGTTTTACCTAAAAATCAAGGGGTCCCATTCTTTTCATGTTTTTAAGAATGAGTGCCTGTCTGTGGCGGATATAAGAAGTGGCCTTTAGAGGAGTCCAACGAATGGGATTTGGAAAGCATGCGGCAATCAGTGCTGCCTCGCTTTTGGTTAACTGACGACAAGATTTATTAAAATACGTTTGCGCCGCTGCTTCTGCTCCGTAAACACCCTCTCCCATCTCGATGACATTCAGATAAACTTCGAGGATGCGTTCTTTACTCCATAGTATTTCCATCAGGAGGGTAAAATAGGCTTCAAATCCTTTTCTCACGTACGAACGGCCCGGCCATAAAAACACATTTTTAGCTGTTTGCTGGGTAATGGTACTTCCCCCTTTTATTTTCTTGCCTTTTTCATTGTTGGCATACGCCTTTTCTATAGCTTTCACATCAAAACCAATGTGCGACAAAAACAACTGATCTTCGGCAGCTACAGCCGCCCGTTTCATGGGATCAGCTATTTCCTCAAATTTCACCCATTCTTTTTTAATTCTTGGCTTTTTCCCCGTCTCTTTATATTCCCAGCTTCGTTTAACCATTAATAAGGTGATCGGTGGGTTCACAAACCGATAAACCAACACCCAAAGAACGCTGACCATGAAAAACCAGAGAATCGTTCGGAACAATCCCCTTCCTATCCGATTAAGTAGGGTCAATTTGCGGGTGGGGGATTTTCGTTTCAGTGCCATCACACAAAGCTAAATTATTTTACGCACATTGAGGTGAAGAAAAATGGGTGTCTTCTTCAGTAGAGCACCCATCTGATGCAATGGAAGAATCATCAGAGAGCTGCTTTCCCTAAAACAAAAAAAGAGACCGCTTTCACGATCTCTTTTTTATTATCTTAGTTTCTGAATTATTCAGCAACAACTTCGAAAGGCACTTTTACTTTCACTTCCTTATGAAGGTTCAAGTTTGCCACATATTCACCTACCATTTTAGGCTCAGTTTCGAAAGTAATGCGACGACGATCTACCTCAAATCCTTTTGCTTTGAGGGCATCCGCAATCATAATGGTATTTACTGCACCGAAGATTTTTCCGGTTTCTCCCGCTTTCGCTCCGATAGTCAGCTTCACTTCTGTTAGACGCTCAGCAACGCTTTCTGCATCTTTCTTAATCTTATCTTGTTTAAAAGCCGCCTGCTTAAGGTTTTCTGCCAACACTTTTTTAGCAGAAGGGGTTGCCAATTGTGCGTATCCTTTAGGGATAAGGTAATTACGGCCATAACCAGGCTTCACTGTAACGATATCATCTTTCTCACCTAGTGATTTGATATCTTGTTTCAAAATAATTTCCATCTCTCTACGCTTATTTTAATTGGTCAGTAACAAAAGGCAACAAACCGATATGACGGGAACGTTTAACCGCCTGAGCTACCTTCCGTTGAAATTTCAACGAAGTTCCAGTTAAACGGCGAGGTAAAATTTTACCCTGATCGTTCACAAATTTCAATAAAAAGTTTGCGTCTTTATAATCGATATATTTAATACCATTCTTTTTGAAACGGCAGTATTTCTTTCTGTTATCGTCCACCTTTGGGGCGGTAACATATTGGATTTGATCTTTAGCCATTATACTCCAGCCTCCTCTTTTTTAGGTTTTTTGTTAAAAGCACCACTGCGTTTTTTCTCGCTGTACGCGATGGCATGGCGATCCAATTTCACGGTTAAAAAACGCAATACACGCTCATCACGTTTTAATGCCAGTTCCAACTTACTAATGAATTCACCTGTTGATTTATACTCAGTCAAGTGAAAAAATCCGTTTGCTTTTTTCGCAATCGGATACGCTAATTTTCTCAAACCCCAATTATCTTCAGCGATAATTTCGGCACCGTTATCTTTAATAAGACTGCTGTAATTTGCAAAAACTTCTTTTGCAACGTCTTCAGATAACAAAGGGGTTAGAACGATTACAGTTTCGTACTGATTCATCTTTGTCTTTTAATGATTTAATTATTTTTAATTGTCCCAATAAACGGGGTTGCAAATTTACGTATATATTTCCTAAATATCAAACAAACATTGTCTTTTATAAATTTAGCAGACGTATTGAGAATGAAGGGGTTTAAAAAGGGGCTTACCTGCATTCGTTGATCAGCTACAAACGCACCCAACAGATCAGCGGCCTCTCTTTTTATGCCCTCTTTTGTATTTACCCATACGTAAAAGAAAGAGTAGAAAACCGGGAATAAGTTGAACAAAAGTAAAAAATCGTCTCACAAGGGGTTACTGAGTTGAATGCATAGCTCTCACACTAAAAAAGAAGTAATGCTTCCTTTTTTAGAGCAGATCACAAAGCTCCGCATCCTTAAATTAAAAAACATCAGTGCCAGACGGTATATTTTGCTTTTGAAGCACTGCCCTTCCATGTAATTTTCCACATTTGTGAAATCTCTCCGGATTTGGTCATCAAAAATGACTAATTTCGTTGCGATGGAAAATTTTATCGTTTCAGCCCGTAAGTATCGCCCGGTGACCTTCGAAACCGTGGTCGGTCAGCAACACATTACCGGCACGTTAAAAAATGCCATTAAAAATAATCAGCTGGCTCAGGCTTTTCTTTTTTGTGGTCCGCGTGGAGTTGGAAAAACCACCTGTGCCCGAATTCTTGCAAAGACCATTAATTGTACGCAACAGAGCGCTGAGATGGAAGCGTGTGGCAATTGTTCTTCCTGCATTTCTTTTCAATCGGGGAATTCTTTCAACTTTCATGAACTTGATGCAGCTTCCAACAATTCGGTCGAGGATATTCGCAGTTTGATTGAACAGGTACGTATCCCCCCTCAGGCCGGCAAATACAAGGTATATATCATCGATGAGGTACACATGCTTTCCACCAGTGCCTTCAATGCTTTTCTGAAGACTCTGGAAGAGCCTCCTCCCTATGCCATTTTCATTCTCGCTACTACGGAGAAACACAAAATCCTGCCCACCATTTTATCCAGGTGCCAGATTTTCGACTTTAACCGTATTCAGGTAGAGGACATTGCCGGACATCTTCAAAAAATTGCTGAACGTGAGAACATTCAGGCAGAGGCCGACGGACTTCATATCATTGCTCAAAAGGCCGATGGAGGCCTCAGAGATGCGCTTTCCATGTTTGATCAGATTGTCAGTTATACCAACAAAAACCTCACCTACCAATCGGTCATCACCAACCTTAATATCCTGGATTATGATTACTATTTTAAACTCACCCACTTTTTAACCAGTGGAGATGTGAGCCAGGCCTTGCTATTGTTTAACGAAATCTTAAATAATGGTTTTGATGGCAATCATTTTATCAACGGACTTGCAAGCCACCTGCGCAACCTGCTAGTTGCCAGAGACCCCCAGACGGTCCGCTTACTGGAGGTAAGTGAAAATATCCGTCAGCGTTACCTCGAACAAGGGCAACAAAGCGACCTCAGTTTTATTCTGACCGCACTTAATCTCGCCAATCAGTGTGACCTTAATTATAAAAACAGCAAAAACCAGCGTCTTCAGGTAGAGCTCTCGCTCATTAAAATGTGCCACATACCCACTGTTGTACAATTAGCCAGACAATCTTCCGCTCCACAGGCAACTGACCCAGGTCAGGATAAAAAAAAAACTTTAGTCTTTCCTGAGAAGAAAACAATAGAACCACCGAACCCCTCTCCTCCGGTCATACCGATCGATAGCGCTCCTTCTTCAGTTGCTTTAGAGCGATTGCAGTCACTGGTTGAAAAGGAAGAACTTACTGATCTTCCGGATCATCTATCCATTCCTCTCCCTGAAAAAATTCCAGCGGACCCTCTTTCAAAAGAGGCAAAAGACCCTATGGTTTCTCCAACGGATAAGATCCGGATTCAGCCCCTCAGCTCGGCCCAAAAAACTTCATCGCTCATCCCTTCATTAACAGACCTGGAAAGAATTGCTCAGGGAACAGATGAAGAGGGGCCACAATATTTAAAAGGGAATAGCCAACACCCGTTTACCCTTGAGCAATTACAAATGGCCTGGGATCTTTTTGCGCAAAAAGCGAATGAGGCGCATAAAATTAATTTATACACTCTTTTAACCAGTCATCCTCCCGAGCTGGGGGAAAATGCACTGATCACTGTTTCGGTTGAAAACGGGGCACTTGAAAGCACCCTTCAGTCAGAAAAAATAGTCCTTTTAAATTTCTTGAGAAGCCAGCTCCAGAATTTCAGTATCGATATTCAGACTAAACGAATCGAGTCAAGCTACAAACAACGGATTTATACAAATCCGGACAAATACAAGTACCTCGTGGAGAAAAACCCGCAACTAGATGAGTTGCGCAGGCGCTTTAACCTGGATATTCATCCCTAATAGATGCGTAGCGGATCGTCGTTTTTCGGATAGCCTTCTTCATCGAGGTCATCCCGCATGTCTTCATCTGTACGCGCCAAAATCTGATCTTCCACAGACGTTTTAAGGTGATCTTCCTCCTCTACACGCATTGACATTTCATGGAGAGCATCGTCTGTAGCATCCTTTATTTGTGCATATTCATCGCCTACATAAGGATTGGCCTCATCGTAGGTCGAGTCATCATTCACGGCCCCTGTCGAAACTGTTTCATAGTTGACAGGATGATCGTATGTCTTTTCGGTGGCCGGCACATCGTACTCGTAGCTCTTCTTTTCAGGATCATAACTAAGCTCGTTCAGATCCTTCACTTCTCCCAATGAATCTCTTACAGGAAGTGTTTTTTTGTTAACAGGTGTGTCTTTTGCCATCGGTTGGGTCCTCCTTTTCCGGTCTGCATCCTCAAATAAAGGCCGGTCATTTAATACATAACAACTAAGGGCTGACCTTGGTTTAGAGGAAATAAAAAACCCGGTCCAAATGAACCGGGTTTCTATAAGACTTTCTCTGATAAATGATTAGGATAAACTGGCCAGAGCTTCGTTGAAGGTGGCACTTGGTCGCATGGCTTTGGAGGCCAATTCATCATTCGGATGGTAATAGCCTCCGATTTCCTGAGCTTTACCCTGGGCAGCGATCAATTGCGCAGAAATCTCCGCTTCATTCTCATTCAGCAATTGCGATAAAGGTGCAAATCTGGCTTGCAAATCGGCATCCTTTTCCTGTGTGGCCAATTGGCGGGCCCAATACAGTGCCAGGTAAAAATGAGATCCCCGATTATCTATTTGTCCGACCTTGCGCGCCGGAGATTTATCGTTTGCCAAAAATTCCTCCGTGGCCTGATCTAACGTTTCTGCCAATACTAGCGCTTTCGCATTTTGTTGTGTTTGACCGAGGTGCTCTAAAGAAACCGCCAGGGCAAGGAACTCACCCAACGAATCCCATCTTAGGTAACCTTCTTCAAGGAATTGTTCGATGTGCTTAGGTGCAGATCCTCCGGCTCCTGTTTCAAATAAGCCTCCCCCGTTCATCAAAGGTACAATGGAAAGCATCTTCGCAGAAGTTCCTAACTCCAGAATCGGGAATAAATCCGTTAGGTAATCTCTCAATACATTTCCTGTTACAGAAATGGTATCCAAGCCCTGACGAATCCGGTGTAAGGTATATTTTGTGGCTTCCACAGGAGACAAAATACGAATATCCAATCCGGTAGTATCGAATGCAGGCAGGTATTGATTCACTTTCGCTATAATCTCGCGATCATGTGCACGATTTTCATCTAACCAGAATACCGCAGGCGTAGCGGATAAGCGCGCACGATTTACCGCCAGCTTTACCCAATCCTGAATCGGAGCGTCTTTGGTTTGACACATCCTGAAAATATCTCCTTTGTTCACCGCCTGCTCAAAGAAGACATTCCCATCACCATCCGTTACACGAATAACCCCGGAGGCTGCCGCCTGGAATGTCTTATCATGAGAACCATATTCCTCAGCTTTTTGAGCCATCAGACCTACATTCGGAACAGAACCCATGGTCGTTGGATCAAAAGCGCCATGTAATTTACAATCTTCAATAGTCGCCGTATACACCCCTGCATAATTTCGATCCGGAATAAGGGCGAGGGTATCTTGTAATTTGCCCGAAGCATTCCACATTTGCCCTGAAGAGCGAATCATCGCAGGCATGGAAGCGTCCACAATTACATCAGAAGGAACATGGAGATTAGTAATTCCTTTGTCTGAATTTACCATCGCTAATGCCGGACCATTTTCAATCACCGCAGCAATCGCTGATTCCACTTCAGCCTGTTGAGGGTGACCCTTTATTTTCGCATAGACATCTCCCAGGCCATTGCGGGTATCTACATTCAATTGTTTAAAAAGATTCGCGTATTTCTCGAACAGCGCCGCAAAATACACTTCCACAATGGCTCCGAAAATAATGGGGTCAGACACCTTCATCATTGTTGCCTTCAAGTGAGCGGACAATAAGACCCCTTCTTCTTTAGCCACCTTTAAATGCGCCGAAACAAAGTCACGCAATGCTTTCATTTCCATGACAGAACAATCTATCACTTCTCCTGCCTTTAAGGGCGACAGATCTTTCAACAGGCTTACTTGGCCCTCTTCATTCACAAACTCAATTTTAAAAGAACTCGCTTCTTTTAAGGTGACGGATTTTTCTGAGCCATAAAAATCGCCTTCATGCATACTTACCACGCGCGTTTTGGAATCGGACGACCAAGCTCCCATACTATGTGGATTGGCTTTCGCATAATTCTTAACCGCTTTGGGGGCACGTCTATCCGAATTCCCTTCCCGAAGTACAGGATTTACTGCAGAGCCCAATACTTTCGCATATTGCGCACGAATATTGTTTTCCTCCTCATTTTTAGGCTCCTCTGGAAAATCTGGTAAAGCATAACCATGTGCCTGCAATTCGGCAATGGCAGCCTTCAATTGAGGAATGGAAGCTGAGATATTGGGTAATTTAATGATATTTGCCTCTGGCGTGGTCGCTAACTTCCCCAATTCGGCCAAAGCATCTTCTACCCGCTGACCTTCCTGAAGATAAGAAGGGAAATGCGCCAGGATCCGGCCAGCCAGCGAAATATCACGCAGTTCGATCTCAATACCGGCGGAGGCTGTAAATGCTTTTACAATAGGCAAAAAAGAATAAGTAGCCAACATAGGCGCCTCATCTGTTTTGGTATAAATAATTTTTGAAGTAGTTGACATATTGAACTTATATGAACAGTGTTAAGAAAAAACGACCATGGTCGTTACTGATAAAAACGTCTAAAGATAGCATAAAGCTGTGAAATTAGCCTCATCAAACTGTTAAAATCCCATGAAATCAGCGAATTTCGAATTCTGAAGAACCGTATCTCTGCGAAAAGGGCGACGTATCTATGCACGATTCTTTCAATTGATAATTAATCTATAAGATACTACTTTTTTTGCAAAATTCATTGTCAAATGTGCATTTTTAGTCTCTTTTACTACTGATTATTGACAGGAAGAATACAAAGTAAAAAATTGACAGGTATTGCTCAGAATACACGTATGCGTATGAGCGGCCTTAAAAAGGGATCAGTGCGGCACTAAATTATCCCATCAGCATTCCAGAAGAATGGACCAGTGACAATCCACAAACAATATGGCCACTGCCTCTCATGAAAACTTTCTTTCACAGAAAAGAAATGGTTTCAGAAAATCCTCGAGCAGTTTAACCGAAGACCGTCATGGTTGAGCTACCCGTTGCCTTTTCCCAAAAGGAACTCCGGATTTCATGAAGAATAAAAAATAAGACGTAAATTTATCAATTCTACTTTAATGGATGATGATCCGGCATGGCCAAGAATTTTATTTTTCTTCTCTTTTCTTTTTCTTTGTTTCTACAAACCCAGGCGCAACAAAAGGGAAAGGATACACTGATCCAATTGAGGGAAATACGGATTGTGGGGTACCATCAGTCGCAATCGCTGCTAAGAGCCACCCAAAGTGTTTCCATTATAGACAGTACTTTTCTAAAGTTACAATCGCCGGTTAGCCTGGTTGCCACCTTTAATCAAACACCTGGCGTACGAATGGAAGAAAGGTCTCCGGGTAGTTACCGCTTGTCTATTCGGGGAAGCCTTCTACGTTCTCCTTTTGGGATAAGAAATGTTAAGATCTATTTTCAGGATTTTCCACTTACGGATGCCGGGGGAAATAGTTACCTGAATTTACTAGACGCACAAGCCCTGGAAGGAGCTGAAATCTATAAAGGACCCAATGCTAGTCAGTTTGGGGCCAATACAGGAGGAGTTATTCTTCTAAATCCACTCCCCGATACTTCCCGAAAAGCCGATCTTTCTATACATGGGGGTTCTTATGGTCTGTGGCAACAGCACTTGTCACTCAACAGGTCTTTTCAAAAACACCATTTCCAGCTCAAACAGGGGTATCAACAAAGTGACGGATATCGGGAAAACAGCAAATTAAAAAGGTTTTATCTACAATATGCACATCAGCATCATTACCATCCAAAGGCTTTTGTCCAATTATTAAATTTTTACAGCCATCTTCAGTATCAAACTCCCGGCGGGCTCACCGCTGCTCAGGCAGAAAGCAATCCTCGAATGTCGAGACCGGCCACTGCTACGCTACCGGGAGCAGCCGAGCAGCGAGCCGGCATTTTTAACCAAAGTCTGTTTACAGGTCTTTCGCATCGGCTTTCTTTAGGACAACGATGGAAACACATCCTTGCTTTGAACAGCTTATTAACAGATTTCAAAAATCCGTTCATTACCAACTACGAAACCCGAGAGGAGCGAAACTTCGCTCTGCGAACCTTGATTGCTTATGACTATTTGCGTGATCAACAACGTCTGCAATTGCAAGCGGGCTTAGAATCCGGATTCGCTGACAGCCGGATTCGCAATTACGATAACCTTGGGGGGAAGAAAGGAAAGTCTCAGGCGGATGACAGGTTAGGCGCTCAACAGCATTTTGCCTTTTTGAAAGCAAATCTGGATCTTGCCTCTCGGCTATATGTGGAAGTAGCTTCCAGCATCCATTTTTTTAACTATCATTATACCCGCTATTTTCCGGGTCCTAACGGCGAAGGGGAACATTCTTTTCACCCGATCTGGATGCCCAGAATAGGTTTGTCCTATTTAATAAGCGCTCGTTTTTCGCTCAATGCCAGCATTTCAAGGGGCTATGCTCCGCCTACCATTGCTGAATTAAGGTCATCTGACAATCGGATAAACGAGGGTCTTACCGCTGAAAAGGGCTGGAACAGCGAACTAGGCGGGAGGTGGGCAAGCAGGGATTTAAAGCACTATGCTAGCCTGCAACTCTTTAATTATCGATTGAAAGGAGCGATTGTAAGAAGGTTAAACCAAGACGATATCGAGTATTTTGTGAATGCAGGAGGCACTCATCAACAAGGGATAGAATGGGAGAGTCATTGGACTTTATGGACTTCTCCTCAGCGAATGTCGAATCGGCTGATAGTGAAGCAAAGTTATAGTTACCACCATTTTAAATTCAGTGATTTTACGAGTGGGCAAAATACGGTATCGGGGAATTGGCTAACTGGAGTTCCTAGGCTTACCACCACCCACAGCCTAAACTTTCACTATGGAAACCATCAATCCCTTTTTCTTCAACATTCTTACAGTTCACGGATTCCTTTAAATGATCTCAATACTGCTTATGCCGCTGCCTACCATTTAGTGGATTTAAAAACCACCCTGCCTTCTTTCAAAATCAGTGGGAAGAACGTGGAAATCTATGTGGGTATACAAAATCTGTTGAACCGAAAATATAGTTTGGGAAATGATTTAAATGCGGTAAGTGGCCGTTATTACAACCCTGCTGCAGGCATTAATTTTTACAGTGGGTGCAGGGTACATTTGTAAAGGTTGTTGCGTACTTTTTTCAATTTTTTCTTTGACCGGCTTTCTTAACGACAACACCTCAAATGTCCATTCTCATAAATTTATCCTTTCAGTTTTTTCTTCTTCATTGGCGGCTCCTCCTGACGCACCGAACGATAAAATCCCTTCTAAACTTTTTAAAAATAGTGTGCACCACGCTGATGAATCCGGATGACCGTTGAGCTTACGGTCTGTATTTAGCGGAAAGACCGATGGTAGACACCGGATAAAGGGGACAGGAAACTGCTGGTTGAGCCCTGTGGGCATTGGCTGAAAATAACAGGCGCCGTCACCTGACTCCTATCCTGCCTGTCCCCTTTGATCGGCACCGGTGTCACCGAGCAATTATTGCCTCCTGGTGTCTTCCTGGAGCTCCATGGTAATTTCATTGACGACCACTTCCGTACTGAGCTTCTCCTGTCCGTCTTTCGTCTTGTAATGATGATTAACCAAACGGCCTTCCACGCTAAAACCGGTTCCCTTTCGAATGCTTAACAAAGCTTGTTCTGCTTTTCCATCCCAAAAAACCAATTGAAACCATTGGGTTTGCCTGTTGATCAATCCGTCCCTTCCTCTAAATTGCTCGTTTACCGCCATGTTTACTCTGGCCAATCGCTTATGCCCTCCTAGTTCTACCTGAATGGCATCACTTCCTGCATAACCTGTCAATCGGACACTGTTCTTCAAATTGCTCATCTCTTAAAAATTAAATGGTACAGCTATTAACGACCGGTAACCCTTACCGACACTACAAATATCCTTCAAAGGGACTACTTAAACTGTAGGGTAAATGAGTAAAAACGAATAAAGTCGCGAACTGCCTACTTGAACTTTTATCAACCTCGACCGTCGATCTTATTTGATAGAAAACGCTTAATTTTAAGATTATATAAAAAAAAGCCTATGAAAAACCAATGTCTCGACTGCCAACAAGATCTGCAAGGAAGAGCCGATAAAAAATTCTGTGACAACTATTGCCGAAGTAATTACCACAATCAGCGTCGCCGTGCCGATTCTCCCTTTATTCTCCGCATCAACCAAATTCTGTTTAAAAACCGATCCATCCTGCAACAATTCCTACGGCACGAAACTTCCTGTAACTGCACCAGGGAACACCTTTCCAGCTTCGGTTTCCAATTTTCTTATTATACTGCCTGTCATGAAGAAGCAGATCAGGTCCATTATTTTTGTTATGACCATGGCTACACCCCGCTGAATGAAGGATCCTTCCGCATCTGGAAATCCGACCATACTAATTCAGCCAATTGATTTGGATTTGTCGTATATTTTTTATATCTTTTAGTTAATCTTCGCTTTTAAATGGATCAACGAACTTCCCCTCTGATTACTGTTTTGCTAAAGACAGCCATTCCAGGAGTTATTTTATTCAGTGGTGCCGTCCTGACTGGCACCTGGCTACTGCCCGGTTATGATTGGATCAGTCAGTACATTAGTGAAAGCTATGCAACAGGAACCCCCTATGGCTCTCTTCTCAGATGGGGCGGATTTATTCCGGCAGGTTTCCTTTTCAGTCTTTTTTCGATTGGCGGGATGCTTCATTTCAAGAGAAATAAAACAGTAAAAATTGGTTTTCTTCTGCTCTGTGTTTTCTATGGAATCGCAACGATCATCGTCTCCCTTTTCCCTTGCGATGAAGGCTGTAATATACAAATGGCAGACCCAAGCCAGGCACAGCTCATTCATCAATTCGCTGGTTTACTGACTTATGGCTTTACCCCTTTTAGCATGCTGCTAATTGGTTATGGATTAAAAAACGATCCCACTTACGATCATTTTCAAAAAAGAAGTTACTTTTTAGGAATCCTTGCCTACCTCCTAATCCTGCTCTTATTTTCTCAACCCACCGGAAACTACATTGGCCTATATCAACGGTTCATTGAAAGTATCTTTTTTATATGGATCATCCAGTGTCAGCTGAAATTAGGAAAAGAGGTTCTTCGCTGACTATTTTCTTCTAAATCAATTCTTCTTTCCTAGAAACCGTATCAATCCATTTCCCGTCTTCCCTGATGATCTCAATCAATTCATCCAATGCGTCAGGTGTATTGACATTTTTCTTCACCACTTCCTTCCCCCGATACAATGTGATCTTTCCCGGGCCTGTTCCTACATATCCATAATCGGCATCTGCCATTTCCCCGGGGCCATTCACAATACATCCCATAATGGCAATCTTGATCCCTTTGAGGTGATCCGTTTTCGCTCGTATATATTGAGTGGTCTCCTGTAAATCAAATAAGGTTCTTCCACAACTCGGGCAGGAGATGTACTCCGTCTTGGATATCCGGGTCCTCGTGGCCTGTAGAATTCCAAAACTACTCGCATTAATCAACGGAATTTCAGCACGGGACTTCACCCACAGCCCATCCCCAAACCCATCTGTAAAGAGGGCTCCAAAGTCGCTGGCAACCTGCAAAATAAGGGTTTCCTTTTCCTCATGCGCATACGCCCTGGCGATGATCACGGGATTGCGAATTCCCTTTTTCATGAGTTCCATAAAAAAAGATCGCTGAACCTGAACAGGTGCAGAAGATTCAAGCAGCAGAACGGTTTCTTCAGAAAGCACCGGCAACACAGATACCCCTTCCCAAGCAGCTTCCACCCGTAAAAAACAAAGCCCTAATTCCTTTCCTTCCTCTTCGTATTGTTGCCGATTAAGAACCGGATAACAATGCTTTTGGGAAGAAAGGGTCTTCCAGGTAGCATATTCGTAAAGCTGTTTCAGATTTCCAGGCAAAGAAAAAGAAGGAATCTGATCTCCGAGGTAAACCAGATCAGCCGCCTGATCAGCCAGAGTAAATTTATCAAGTCCGGCATGGTAGTGATACCCTATTTGACTAAGTACAAAAGGGTCTTTCAGATTTTCGGTGTGAAGATCTATCAAAACCACCGGTGGATACGTCCCTCCTATTTGGTGTGTAGCTACTGTCTGCCTTCTTTGATACTGAAAAGGATCGTATGGAAGACGGATCGCTTCTTCCCTGAATGTTTCCCGGTGCGGAGAGTCTAACGGTAGCGAAACATATTGTTCGATCAACGCTTTGGCCACCGGCGCTTCAAATTCAGGGTCTTCTGTCAACGAAACGCGAACAGTATCCCCCAGCCCATCGGCCAGGAGTGCGCCAATACCTACCGCAGATTTGATCCTTCCATCCTCCCCATCGCCTGCCTCTGTTACTCCCAGGTGCAAAGGATAATTCATGCCTTCCGCGATCATGGTTTGCACTAGCAAGCGATAGGCCTGTACCATTACCTGGGTATTGCTGGCTTTCATGGAGATTACCAAATTATAAAAACCCTGATCTTCACACATCCGGATAAATTCCATCGCAGACTCAACCATTCCCCTGGGGGTATCCCCATAATGGCTCATGATCCTGTCCGATAAGGAACCGTGATTGGTACCAATTCTCATGGCCGTACCGTATTCCTTACAAATGCGGATCAGGGGCTTAAATTTCGCATAAATACGTTCCAACTCAGCCTGATAAGCCGACTGAGTATATGTTAGATTTTCAAATTTCTTTTTATCCGCATAATTTCCAGGATTGACACGAACCTTTTCGACCAATCTGGCAGCCGTTTCGGCGGCATTTGGAGTGAAATGGATATCGGCAATCAGTGGGACACGGTACCCTCTTGCCCTTAATTCCTTCTTAATTTGCCCCAGATTTTCCGCCTCTTTAATACTCGGCGCAGTAATCCGAACGTACTCACATCCAGATTCTACCATCCGAATGGTTTGTTCAACAGTGGCCAATGTGTTCATGGTGTCCGTAGTGGTCATGGATTGAATACGGACAGGGTGATGTCCACCCACCGGGATATCTCCAATCTGTACCTCTCTTGTAAGAAACCGTGAAGGGAGCAAAAGATCATTGCAATATTGCCCTTTAAGGGAATTAAACTCGATTCGCTTTTCCATTTCGTTTATTTACCTGACAAAGATAGCTATTATGGGGCAAGCCCTTTCTGTGAAAAATAAAATTAGGTGCTCCCGACAATTCTCTCCCTTACAACAGACGTTTCTTAACCACCAACGTCTCTGCCATCACGTCATGAACACACTGGTGTTTCTTATTCAGAAAACTATAAAGGTAGCCAAAAAAGAAAGGGAGTACCGAAAGAATCTTTGCCAGATTTCGGGCCCAGGATTTACCTGCTGACAGGGGCAGTCCCTGCAGATCAGTTACTTTAATATCCAACAAACGCTTACCAATAGTTGCTTGTAACGGAGAGGCTTCGGTCATACTGCCGTAAATCAGCTTCGCCAGAGGAATAAACGGCAAGCTAAAAAGCGCAAATTGCATCCTTTCTGCCTGCCCTTTAACAAAAATAAAAGACAGGAGTAAGAGGAAGATATAGCCCATTGTCAGAAAAAAATAATCAATTACAGCTGCCAGCAAGCGCTGATCAAATCCCGCAAAATACTGAGGAGCGGTGGGTTGAAACCGGAAACCAAAAAGCGCACGGAGCTCTTCAAACTCGTGCGCTTCTTTATAATCATCCATCCCTTCCCTTTTTAAAAAAGTGCCAGGCTGGATGATTCCCAATGCTTTCAATTCACCCAGTTCATAAGGCCCCTCGGGTTTACCATTCACCACCACCGTGTATTTCATATCATGAATCAATTAACCTAAAAATACGCGGATCTACTTGCAGCGGCTAATATCTTTTTACTTCAAAGCTACTCAGTCCACCATCAAAGTTAATTAAAATTTTGTGTTGAGAATGCGCATAGTTTGGACTTTCATACAAGCCTTCGCTGATTTTGGTAAAGCCTTTAAAATCCTTTGAAGATAATCCCGTCCTTGTTTTTATCTGACATCCGGAACTTTCCGGTACTTCAATTTTAACGCTTGCCACTCCCGTCTTCACTTTTACTTCCGTAAGTGCCAGTTGTTGTCCTAATTTCATGTTTAGATCAGCTGCTCCTCCGTCGATCTGAAGGTACCTTACCTTATAAGGAGACAAATCGAAGTCAACTTCTCCGGCTCCCATCTTCAGATGAATATCCCAAGTTGGCCATTCGTTCAGGTATAAATCAACTTTATTGCCTCCATCTGCGATGTTCCATCCCCGGCTCCGTCTTTCGTCTTTCATTCGGAATGTGACCGTATTGGTGCTATCTTCAGTGACACGTTCCATACTGAAGTTCCCGCTTTTTTTCTTTACAAATGCAGTAATCAGACTATCTGTGCTGCCTTTCAGTTTAAACGAAGTTCCTCCAGCATATAAGTTGAGTACACATTTTTTCTGCTCGTCATTGTGTTCAAAGGGAACGGTATAATTCTTATTCTGATAATCCGTTTCCGAATCATCGATTTCTATATGCAGGTTTTTACCAATTTTCCCTGCCCACCACGAATGCTGAGGACGCTCTTGGCCACGGAAAAAGAGAAAAACCAGCGTCACCACCAATATACAAAGAGAGATGATACTTCCTATTCGTGAGTGGTTTCGATTAAATAATATGTTGATCCCAAAAATGATCAATAATACAGGCCAAAAGCTCCATACATTACGCCAGTAAAAATGAATGATGTCTAAATTCTGTAGTAGAAGTACACCTCCAATAAAGAGCAGAAGTACTCCCCAAATAACGCTTTCAATTTTCATGATACAGTTGTTGATTAGGTCTTGAGTGAAAAACAGGCAGAAAACACTTAATGTTTGGTTTCTTCCTGAGAGTTGGGGGAAGAATCATCCCTTACAATAGTCGCCTCTTCCATCGTCGATTCTTGTCGCGCTCGTTGCGCCTGTTCAGTGTCTCTTTTAAACTGTTCCCATTCGGTTTTACGTTTCTTTCTGAAAATCAAACTGATCCCTATCGCCACGATCACCAAAGGCCATAACTTAAAGATATTAAACCAGTAAGGTATAAAATAAAATTCTTTTAAAAGGAAGAAAATACCCAGAAGTAACAATACCAAACCAGCTACTGTTCGCCCGGTATCATTGTTTTTAGGAGCATACCCAAAAGGCTGGTTCGAGGACATTCCAAAATCGGCCCCGTAATTGGGGGTATTCCATTTAGTCTTCTCTCCTTCCTGAGAGTTATCCTCAGGCCCCTGATTAAAACTGAATCCATCTGAATTTTTTTTATAAAAATCATTAAACTGGGCGTAACGCTGCATCGGATCATTATTTGCCGGGACGATGATCCACATCACAAAATACGCCAGTATACCGGTACCCACCAGAAATATTGTGCAGAGCACAAACAATAAACGGATAACGGTGACATCTACATTTAAATAGATGGCCAGACCGGAGCATACTCCCCCAATCACTTTATCGTGTTCATTTCTAAATAGTCGCTTTTCCATAACTTCTTGTTTACAGGTTAAACATTCATGTTCACAGGAGTAAGCACCAGCTCATCAACGTTGACTCCCTCGCCCATTTTCAAAATGAAGCCTATTGCTTTTGCAATGTCTTCGGGGAGTACAAATTTTTCCTTCGGTAAAGGAGTGTTTTCCCAGGAAGCCGTTAAAGTTGCTCCCGGTAAGATCGCTGTCACCTTTACGTGATGAGCGGATAATTCCTTCCGCAATACATGGTTAAGACTCAACATCGCGGTTTTTGTTACAGTATAACTTGGTGCTTCCAAGACAATTTCTCTGGCAGCGACCGAACAAATGTTAAAGATATGCCCCTTTTGTGCAGAACGCATCATTTTACCGATTTCTTTAGACAAATAATAAGTGGCGTTAACATGTAAAAATTGTTGGTATTCAAAGTCTTCAGCAGGCTCATCAAGCAAGGTAGCCGGCAGGTAAATCCCGGCATTGTTCACCAACACGGATACCTCCTCGAAATGAGCTTTCACCAAATCAATAAAGGCAAATAACCCAGCCTTTTCACTACAGTCTGCTTTCAGACAATATACATTTACTGCATAGGGGCGAAGGAGGTTCTTCATTTCTTCCAAATCTTCCTGATGGCGGGCACAAATTGCCAGCTGATATCCCATTTTGGCCAGTTGCAAAGCAATGGCGCGGCCAATTCCTTTAGTGGCTCCGGTGACGACTGCATTCATGTGTTAAAAATAGTTCTTTAAGGTTAATTACAAACCGAACTTGTCATTTTAAATGAATTTTTTTTTAATTCATAAAAGCAAGAACAATTTTTGTTGTTTCTTTGTATTTAATTGAGTTTATATATCGCTAATCAACTATTGGATGAATTTTACAAATTTTGGCAGGTATATTCTGCTCTTAAAGGCCGTTTTTAAGCGTCCTGAAAAACTCAAAATATACGTAAAGTCCATTTTTCAGCAAATGGACTTTATTGGGGTTGGTTCTCTGGGTCTGATCAGCATCATTTCTACTTTCATTGGGGCAGTAATGACTCTCCAGATTGCTTTTCAATTAGTGAGTGACTTAATCCCAAAGACAATCATTGGCTCTGTAAACCGAGATTCGACCATCCTTGAGTTAAGTCCCACCATCAGTGCCATTGTACTTGCCGGAAAAATAGGTTCTGCCATCTCGTCCGAAATCGGCACAATGAGAGTAACCGAGCAGATTGACGCCCTGGAAATCATGGGAATCAATGCACCTGGCTACCTGATTCTTCCAAAAATCATTGCCGGAATTACCATGGTTCCTGTTCTTGTAATTATCTCTATGGTGCTTAGCATTACCGGCGGATATATCGGAGGAACACTTTCCGGAGCCGTCTCTCCAGCAGAATATATCCAAGGAATTACTACCGACTTTAATCCTTACACCATCAATGTGGCTTTAGTAAAAGCGTTTGTATTTGGCTTCATCATCACCTCTGTTCCAGCTTACGAAGGTTTTTATGTGAAAGGAGGAGCGTTGGAAGTGGCACAAGCCAGTACCCGTGCAGTGGTGGTAAGCTGTATCAGCATTCTTGCCTGTGACTATATTGTAACCCAGTTATTGCTATGATCGAAATCAAGGACATCCATAAATCATTTGGCGAAAATGAAGTATTAAAAGGCATCTCCGGAAAATTTGAAGCCGGGGTGACCAACCTGATTATCGGTGGCTCGGGTTCAGGAAAAACAACCCTACTTAAATGCATGATCGGGCTTCACCATCCGGAAATTGGCGAAGTTTTTTACGACAACAGGGAGTTTACCAAGCTTAATTTTGACGAAAGAATTGAAGTTCGTAAAGAGATCGGCATGCTTTTCCAGGGGTCAGCCCTTTTTGATTCCATGACTGTCGAGGAAAACATCATGTTCCCACTGAATATGTTTACCAATCAGGCCCGGAAAGAGAAGCTAGAAAGAGTAAATTTTTGCCTCGAAAGAGTGAATCTGGAAGGAAAGAATAAACTCTACCCTGCAGAGCTTTCGGGCGGAATGAAAAAAAGGGTGGGCATTGCCCGGGCCATTGCAATGAATCCCAAATACCTCTTCTGCGATGAACCTAACTCAGGCTTAGATCCCCGCACTTCTATTGTGATCGATGAACTCATCAAGGAGCTCACGGAAGAATACAATACCACCACCATCGTTGTCACCCACGACATGAATTCCGTTATGGGAATCGGGGATTACATCCTATTTCTTCATGAGGGGCATAAATTCTGGGAAGGATCGAAGGAAGAGATTTCTAAAACGGACATCCAAGAGCTGAATGACTTCGTATTCGCAAGCCGTTTCATGAAAGCAGCGAAGGACAAGTTGTAAAAATTGTTATCTTTGGCATTCAACCAATATTTCCCGGTGAGTAATTTCATCCGGTGAGTTGCCAATAAAACATGATTCAACTATTAACACCTTCCCATTGGAAGGATTACGAATTAATTGACTGCGGAGATTTTGAAAAGCTTGAACGCTTTGGGCAATTGATCCTCCGTCGTCCCGAGCCACAGGCCGTATGGAAAAAAGTACTGCCAGATCAGGAATGGAAAAAAAGAACGCACATTTACTTTAGAGGACGTTCTGCCACCAGTGGAGATTGGGTAAAAAGCGCCAAACACCTGCCTGATCGATGGAATATCAGTTATCAGAATGAGGAAGTAGGTATACAATTACGTCTGGGATTGACTTCCTTTAAACACGTCGGGGTATTTCCTGAACAGGCCGTGAACTGGGATTATATTTCCTCCTGTATCAAAAAATTTAAAACACCTATCCCCAGGGTCCTGAATCTTTTTGCGTACACTGGTGCGGCTTCCTTAATTGCCAAAGCCGCAGGAGCAGACACCACGCATGTGGATTCCATCAAGCAAGTGGTGAACTGGGCCAACGAAAATCAGGAATTATCTCAATTAAAGGACGTACGATGGGTGGTGGAAGATGCCCTGAAATTTGTGAAAAGGGAACTTAAAAGAGGAAAAAAATACCATGGGATCATTCTTGATCCGCCGGCCTATGGACACGGTCCAAACGGAGAGAAGTGGAAACTCGAAGATCATCTTACCGAAATGATGCAGGAAGTTGTCCAGCTGCTGGATCCTGAAGAGCATTTCCTGATCCTCAATACCTATTCCCTTGGTTTTTCATCGGTCATTGTAGAGAATCTGATCAAAACCTCTTTCCCGCAGGCCCGCAATTTAGAAACCGGTGAACTTTTCCTCCAGGCCACCTCAGGTGTTAAATTACCATTAGGGGTCTTCGGGAAAATCAACACATTTTAATCAACACATTCCTTCATTTACTAAAACAAGAGAGGCTGTCTAAAAAAAGACAGCCTCTCTTGTGATGCGTTTGACCCTCCTGCAGTAAGTGGACGCTTATTGGGGAGCTAGTCACTGTAAAAAAGAGAAGGCTTCCGGTTCTCACCGGAAGCCTAACTCCTAAACAAAACAAATAAACTATCTTTTTATTGATTTAAGCCTTTTTAAGGAGCTTAAATTCGACCACTGGTTTTCCTCTCTCTCCTCCATCTGAACCTAGTCCCATACTTACAAATTTTAATTTGTAAATATTTCCAGCACCATCCTGAATAACATAGAAGCGATCTGTTCTGATTCCAGCCCCTGTAGTTACCCTCCATTTACTTCCAATCGCATCCTGATTAATGCTAAATTGTAAACCAGTAAGGTTGGCTTCTCCAAAAGCCTCATAAGTTACCGAAGTTACTTCTGCCACTTTCACACCGCCTGCTCTGTTACTCACCACAAAGTCCTGGAACCAATAGGGAGATCCCAATCCCGAATTATAGGTTGAAAAAGCCCAGTAAAAATCCCAACTCGCTTTGCGCGGCTCGGCTTCGACCACTTTGTTATTTTCCAATGAAACGAACATCAGGTTGAAATCGGCATTCTTAGTTACATCCAATGTTTTAATGCTGCTCTCATTTAGACGGGCATATTGAATGCGGTAGCCAGTAGTTCCATTGCGATTTACCTTTACTTTGAACCATTTATCCTTGTCTTTACTTCCTTCAAAGCTGATCAGGTATACTTTATTTTCAGATTCATTGGCACTCACCTCTGCAAAAACAGTTTTGGTTAAATCACCTTCCCAGCTATCTACCAGGGTCGCGGTAGCCGCATCGCTCACATTGTGATTAAGCTCTGTAGAACTTCCCGGATTAGCCAGGGTAACTGCATTGATATCTGTTTTATCTGTGGCCACCGCGGTTGTTTGGTAAGAAGGATTTAAGACAACACGGTATTGCCCATCGCCAGTGAGACCTATGTTCCAGCTCTTTCTGTTTACAGGAGTTTGTTTATTTCCACTTAAGTCAACGTATACCATGTTGGTGTAGTTCGACTCTGCTGTTTTACCTTCTAAAGTGAGTGTGGATCCCTGAGAAGTAATGGCCCCAAACGTCAGTTTGAAATCAAGATTTGAGCCCAGAACAGCAGGTGCTGCCGAAGTGATTTTGAATTCAATTGTCTCATCCCCATTCAGAAATACCGAAGGGTTTTTTATCACTTTGAAAGACGTGCCACTCTGACCCGCAGCAATGGTCAGCTGAAGGGTTGCATTCACAGGAGAGACACTCGTAGTGAACTCATTCCCGTAGGTCACTTTAGTTGGGGTAAGTGAAACCGTTAACGGAATAGCCACATCGGTTGCCCGGCTCAAATTAATTTTAACTTCCACTTCGTTTCCTTCAAAACCTTGAGCACTGGCTTCAAAATTTACGAGGTTGTCTGGTAAGGCTATTTCCTTCTTCTTACAGGAACTGAGAACGAGAATAAAGAACGAGAATACTAATAAGGGTTTTACAAATTGATTCATGATTTTTATAGATAAGGGTATTAATTTTTATTCCATTGCATGGTTAATCCAAAAAAGTAAGACCTTCCATAGCCCATCGGGATCGCTCCTCCGGTACTGTGCGCCCCACCCACATCCTGGGAGGAGTTTTTAATGGAAGTGACATTGAACAAATTCTTCACTCCGGCATTCAAAGTGGCATAGCGGGTCAGCTTTTTATGCAGTCCTATATCTGCCCAGCTAAATGAATCCACTTCCGTTTCTCGGAGTGTACCTGACGCATATTCGTAACCGGGTCGTTTTCCTGACATCTTATAACTCAGGGAAGATTGAAGGCCAATTCGGTTAAAGCGGTAGATCAAGTGACTATTGAGTTCCGGAGTAAACATGAAGGTGGAAAGATCAGAGAAAGTCTCGCTGTAACGATTGTATCTACCAACCAGAGAGAAGCCTAAATCAGCTTGAAAATTACCCCAGAACAATTGATTTTCGATGGTACCACCGGCGGTTTTATAACGATCAATATTGACATAAATGCTCCATTGCGGATTTAAAGGATCTACACCGGTGGCAATTCCAATCCGGTTTCTAAAGTCATTGTAGAAGGCAGAAATGGTAGAACTCAACTGTACCTTGGCATGATTGATCGACTGCCAGGAAATGGAACCTGTATAACTATGACTGTATTCGGCTTTCAGATTTTCATTGCCCTCAATATCGTGACTGGCGTCGTGGAAGGTAAAGTACAACTCCCGAAGCGCCGGCGATCTAAATCCACGGGCATATCCGAGGCGTAAAGACGCCGACTTTCCCAACGCAACTAACGTGTTAAGGGAAGGAATGACAGGCGGAGCGTCGTACACTGAATTCAGACTGAAACGCAAACCTGGTTTAAATGTTACCTGATTGAAAAACCCACTTGATTTTACCTTTATTTCTGAAGTCACAAAGGCAGAATAATCTCCGATGGATGGATTATTTAAAATTCTTTGTCCATTCGCTTCATCCAGCTTAATGTCAATTCCGGGTTGTATGCTAATCATTGGCGACCACTGATATTGGAGCGTACTTCTTAAAAAAGCGGTTTTAAAGCCCGACATATCCTGAGTCCCCTGATTCAAATTCAGGGTCGTTTTCCCTGTATTGAAATCAACATCGGTGGTAAGGGTTTCCCTGGTATAATCCTGATAAGAAGCTGCTGCATTCAGGCTGAGCTTAGGGTTCACCTTCCATTCGGTTTGCAGCTGATGCGTGAAGCGCTTTGTAATGTAAAAGGCGTCTGTGGTTCGGTTATTATTCGGATTGATGTTTCCCAACGCACTGATTTCCTCATCCAGAAAATCTACTCGATACCAGGCATATAGCTGACTGTTTCGAAAAGCGACGCGTCCATTGGCCATGTTTTGAGTTTTGGGACGCCATTGCTTGGTACGTCCTGTCAGATTTCCCTGCCAGCCTCCATTGTTATTTCTTGTCCCACCTGCATGGTATTCCCATCCTTTATCAGCATAGGTAACGGCCAGGTTCTGCATATGGATGCCATTGTTACTAAACCCCTGGTACTCACTCCCAACGGTTTCCTCCTGAACTCTGGCAGCCACATTTAAGCGCGCCTGGCCGTTAGATTTTTTAGTGATCAGATTAACGACACCTGCCAACGCATCAGTCCCATAAACTACCGACATCGGCCCCTCTACAATTTCAATACGATCAATGGTATTGATGTCAATCTGACTCAAACTTTGCTTGGTGCCCCCGCGATCCACTAACGGAACCCCATCGAGCAATACTTTTACATTTTGTCCGGACATCCCCATGATCTGTATATCTGTCTCCCCAAGGGTCAGATCATTGCTGAACCTCACCCCCAATGCGGTACTCAATACGTCCATCACATTTACAGCACCCCGTAAACGAATTAACTCATTGCTGATGGTTCTTACCTTCTGAACCGAATTTTTTAGCGATTGAGCTTCGTATTGTCCGGTTACCACAACTTCATTCAATTCATGCGTACGCTCTTCCAGCGTAATGGTTCCGATATCGACAGCGGTTGCGCCTGCTTTTATGTGAATCGGATGTGAACTGCTGTTCACGCCCGATTTAATCATTAATTCCCGTGCGTCCTGTGGCACCTGAATTCGAAAACTGCCATCGTTAGTGGTATACGCAATTTGTTTTTGACCATTCACCCAGACCAGCAAACCGGAAGCCGCCTGTCCATCGGCAGTCTTTACAATTCCATTTAACGTAATGTCTCCAGTTTGTGCACCGGCAAATAAGGGCAAAAACGCCCATAAACAAATCAAAAACAGGTATTTTTTCATTAATTATTTAGAATGATTACAAATAACTTTGCAATATTAAATCTTATTTAGACTAATTACAAATAATATTTTCAATAAATTATTTAATTAGCTCTAAACGAGCATTTTTAATCTGCAGAAAGAATCTTATAATTGCATGCTGACACACATCAGCAATGCCGTCAAGAAAATGGCTTTTTTGAGGTTCCTGAACGGCAAAATAAAACAGATACATATGAAAATTAAAAAGGTAATGACACTTGCACTTTGTGCATGGGCAATGATCGCTTGGTACAGTTCCTGCTCTTCGGAGGCGAAAAAAACAGGCCAGAACGAACAGGCAAAAAGTGTAGATTCGAATGAGCGAAACGCCAAGATAGCCGTAGAACAACGGCGGCTACCGGTAGACACACTTAAGTACAGAGAAATTAGTCAAAAACTTGCTAACGGAGATACCACGGGAAAATGGCCGGTCAAGAACGATCCTTTTCCCTTGGATGGAGCCATTCTTCCATTTAAAAGAGTCGTTTGCTATTATGGCAATCTTTATTCCAAAAAAATGGGCGCATTGGGAGAATATGAACCACAAACCATGTTATCCATGCTCGATGCAGAAGTCGCCAAATGGGAAAAAGCAGATCCCTCGACACCGGTTCAGCCCGCTCTTCATTACATCGCAGTAGTGGCTGCAGGGGATCCGGGAAAAGACGGAAAATACCGAAACCGTATGCCTTTCAAGCACATCGACTCGGTATTGACGATCGCAAAAATGCGCAAAGACATGATCGTATTCCTGGATATTCAAGTGGCTTTAAGCACCATTCAGACGGAACTTCCTCTGTTGGAAAGCTATCTTCAACTTCCGAATGTTCATTTAGGAATTGACCCGGAATTCTCTATGAAAGACGGCTCTCTTCCTGGAAAACGAATTGGCACCTATGATGCCGCCGACATTAACTACGTTACCGGTTACCTCGCTGACCTCGTGAAGAAACATCAGCTACCGCCAAAAATCTTCGTCGTACACCGTTTTACCAGAAAAATGGTGACCAACAGCCAACAGATCAAACTCAGACCCGAGGTACAGGTGGTGATGCACATGGATGGATGGGGAGAGCCCGACCTGAAGATAGGGACTTACCGTCACTTCATTCATAGTGAACCCGTTCAGTTTACCGGCTTCAAACTATTTTATAAAAACGATCTTAAGAAAGCGCCTCATCGCTTAATGAATCCGGAAGAGTTATTGAAGTTAAAACCGGCTCCTATTTACATTCAATACCAGTAAATAAAACATGCAGGACGACAACGAATAAGTCTTTTCGTCCTGCATGTTGATTTTTTAAGATCTGGTTAGAAGCCTATTTTAAAAGAGCAGGGCTAAAAGAAGCCTAGTTGGCCTTTATCGTCAATCTTTACATCGTCAGGATTGGTGATCTCCAGAGGAACGCTGCCTGGCTCACGCGGTGCCGATCTGAAGACAGGCTTTTCTTTTCCTTTTTCCAACGACTTGTCGGCCTCAGTTTCTGCCGCAGACACCGCTTCATTCTCTTTGCTGTGCGTATTCCCTCCGTCATTCAAGACCATTTCCTCACTTTCCTCACTCATTTGGTCTTCGGCATGTTCCTCTTCCACGGGTTCTCTCCCTATTTCCGGGGCAGCATCCAGTAGCTGAACCTGTTTTACCAGGTGTGAAGAGACCTTGTTTCCAGTAGCTTTCATTCCTTTAACATCAATCATTCCGGCCAGATCACTCACAATTGAATCCTGTACTTTTGTTTTGCCTTTCTCTACCTCTACCCGAACCTGTGCATCAGGTCTTCCGGTAATAAAAACCAACCGGGAACCTGGTTCATCGCTGATAATGTTCACTTCTTTCCCAACAGGCTGCATCTCGAAGGTAAAACGTTTTACGTAGTAATTTTTAGCCTTCCCATCGTAATGAACCACTCCGTACACCTGCTCGGGATCATACTTCTGCATCAGGACAATTCCGGGATCAAAATGATTGCTAAGCTCATAAGTGGTAAGTTCATACCATCCTCCCTCATTTACCTGCAAAATCTTATCGTCTCCGTCAAACTCTCCCAGATACTTCCCACGACCATCCACATTGAGGCGTTTCAGTAATTCATCATACCAGATTTTCAACCCTGATAAAGTAGAAACTCCTTTGCTCTTAAGAACAATCTTTTTCACTGGGTACTTGGCGAGTATATTTCCCTGGGAAGCTCTCCCTTTGATATTTGTCTCAGCAAAATCGAGGTCAAACTGAAGTTTTTTCAACTTGGAATGAGGCTTCAGGTTCACCGTAATGATCTCCGCTTCGCCATTCGGATTTGCTGTAAAATAGAGTACCTTTGACCCTTTACTTCCTTTGGTGAGATCGTACTCCTTGTCTCTCGTAACCCCAACCACTGCAAAACGCTTAATGTAATTGGTACCGCTGGCCCCATCCCTGTAAATCATATTATAAATGGTTCGCTCATCTCCTTTCTTAAATACTCCCGCATGAATAATGCCTTTTCCGACAAACGTTTTTTCAGCGACCTTCGTTACAGAGAACTTTCCATCTTCCCGGAACACAATGATCTCATCAATATCTGAACAATCCGCAACAAATTCATCCTTTTTAAGTCCCGTCCCAATAAAACCATCCGTCCGGTTCATATACAGCTTCACATTGGCCAGTGCCACTTTACTAGCTTCTACTTTGTCAAATACGCGGATTTCGGTTTTACGCGCCCTCCCCTTTCCATATTTATCCAGTAACTTCTGAAACCACGCAATGGTGTAATCCGTTAAATGACGAAGATGTCCCCTTACAATTTTGATCTCTCCCTCCAAGGCTTTCATCAGCTCATCCGCTTTTTTCACATCGAAACGGGTAATGCTACTCATCGGTTTATCAATCAGTTTACGAAAATCTTCCGGTTGAATTTCCCGGTACAAAGAAGATTTGAAAGGAGCGAACAGCAGATGCAACACTTCTACAATGGTGTCAAAATTATTGGCGCTCTCGTAGTCCGGGTGTTTATACATCCCTTCCTGAATAAAGATTTTCAGCAGGGAGCTAAAAAATATCTTTTCCTGTAATTCATGTAATTTGATTTCCAGTTCCTGTTTCAGCAGGCTTTTGGTATATTTCGTATTTTGCTCAAGAATATCATTTACACTCAGAAACTGAGGTTTATCTTCTTTGATAATACAGGTATTTGGAGAAATAGAAACTTCACACGCCGTAAAAGCATACAAAGCATCAATCGTGACATCGGGCGAAATTCCCGGTGCCAGTTGAATAACGATCTCGACATGCTGGGCTGTATTATCCTCAATTTTCTTGATCTTAATTTTCCCTTTCTCATTGGCATTGAGAATGCTGTCAATAACAGAACCCGTGGTCGTTCCAAAAGGAATTTCAGTAATGACAAGGGTTTTCTTATCCCTTTCGGTAATCTTGGCGCGTACACGAATACGTCCTCCCCTCATTCCTTCATTGTAATTGGTGAAATCAGCCATCCCTCCGGTAAAGAAATCCGGAAGAATTTGCGGTCGAACACCCTGTAACACTCCAATGGACGCTTCCAAGAGTTCTATAAAATTGTGGGGCATTATTTTGGTAGCCAGTCCCACAGCAATCCCTTCTGCTCCCTGAGCCAACAACAAGGGAAATTTAACCGGCAATGTCACAGGTTCACTATTTCTCCCATCGTAGCTTAGCTGCCATTCGGTCGTGTCCGGATTAAATACCACCTCATTCGCAAACTTAGATAAACGTGCTTCAATGTAACGCGGGGCTGCGGCACTGTCTCCCGTTACCGGATCTCCCCAGTTTCCCTGACAGTCGATCAACAGGTTTTTCTGCCCAATCTGCACCATGGCGTCTCCAATTGATGCATCCCCATGAGGATGGTATTTCATTGTATTTCCGATAACATTCGCCGCTTTATTGTAACGACCGTCATCCATCTCTTTCAAAGAGTGCATGATCCGACGTTGAACAGGCTTTAAGCCATCGTGAATATGGGGAACCGCCCGATCTAAGATTACATAGGAGGCATAATCCAGAAACCAGTTCTCATACAATCCGTTGATAGGAGTAATGGTATGTTTATGCTCCGTATTTTCAGGCTGATTTACGGCATCAGAAAAATTGTCTAATTCGTCACTCATTACGCTATTATAGTATTTGGGATGCGTAAATATAATAGTTGTAGCAGGATTTTACCGGATAAGTTTTAAACACGTTGTGAAGAGCGCCTACAGCTTAGACTGGACAAACTATGAAAAAGTCATCATCCCTCCCCGCTTCTTTCTTAACATACATCAAACAATTTACGTTTAGGGAAGATTAACTTTGTAAAAAAAAGGAGATTTACCATGGAGTTAGGCATCGGAATGTTTGGCGATTTAGCAACCAACGCCAAAGGAGAAACGCAGGCAGCAGGCGAGCGCCTGAGAGAAATCATAGAAGAAATTAGATTAATGGATGAATTGGGACTGGATTTTTTCGGAATCGGAGAACACCATCGCCCCGATTATGCGGTCTCGGTACCAGAGATAGTTCTGGCTGCAGCAGCTACGGTTACTCAAAAAATCAAATTGGGAAGTGCCGTATCTGTTCTTAGCTCGTCAGATCCGGTTCGGTTGTATCAAAATTTCGCTACACTGGATTTAATTTCAAAGGGTCGTGCGGAGCTAATGGCCGGCCGGGGTAGCTTCATTGAATCCTTTCCCCTGTTCGGATTCGAACTGAAAGATTACGATCGTTTGTTTGAAGAAAAATTAGACTTACTCTTGAAAATTAATCGTTCTGATCGTATTACCTGGAAAGGGGAATTCAGGGCTCCTCTCAACGATCAACAGGTACTGCCTCGTGCACACGGAGAAGAACTCCCGGTATGGATTGCCGTCGGCGGAACGCCCGAATCAGTTTTGCGGGCCGGACGTTTAGGCCTGCCGGTCATTTTTGCCATCATTGGTGGGAATCCTGCTCAATTTAAGCCATTGTTCGATTATTACAAAGACGTATATAAAGGCTACGGACATCCCATGGATAAACTTCAAACCGGTGTACACATGCATTCCTTCTTTGGAGAGCACAGCAAAACCGTGGCAGATGAGTATTATCATTTATATGCTGCACAAATGAATCGGGTAGGCCAATCAAGGGGATGGCCTCCTTATCAACGTGCGCAATTTGACTTTGGGCGTTCTTCTACCGGTGCACTGATTATTGGAGATGCCACAGAAGCCATCGATAAAATTCTGGCGATGAAAGAATTATTTGGCCTCACCCGTTTCTCCGCACACATGGATGTAGGGGGACCTTCTCATGCCCAAATGATGAAATCCATTGAGATTTTCGGAGATAAAATTGCGCCGGCAATTCGAAAAGCGCACTAATTCATTTTCAGGCCCTGCTTCCCAAACGTTCCTCTACAAAACCAAAAGGCAGCAGGGCCTGAATACTGGATACCTTGATCACTGCACCTCCCCTGCAATAAAAAAGAACGGCAATCGGACTGCCCTGCTTTTTCTCAAACTCTGCCATCACCTGTAAGCAAGCTCCACAGGATGTAACCGGGCTCTCAATTCTAAAGGCCGAAGTATGAGCAGTGATGGCCATTGCTAAAATACGTGCCTCCGGGTCGGAAGCTCCTATCTGAAAAAGCGCCACTCTTTCGGCACATAAACCACTCGGATAGGCCACATTTTCCTGGTTACTGCCCAACACTATTTTTCCGTCTTCCAAAGCAATCGCAGTCCCCACCCTAAACCTTGAATAAGGAGCATAAGCCGTCTCCAATGCTTTTTCCGCCCGACCGCATAGTTGCTGGTCCTCTATAGGTAACTGATCAATCCCTTCAAAATGTTCAAAATCGATCTTTAATTCTTTTTTACTCATAAACCCATAACTTAATTTTCCTAAAAATATTCTATTTTTATAAAGAAGACATGAACATTTTCTAAAATTATTTGTTAAAAAAGCAGAGTCAGCCACATTGGCGTTTCACTAATCATCTATATAGCGGTCTTGAAAGAGTTTTTAAGAAAATTATTAAAAGTCGTCCTTTGGATCATAGGCAGCCTCCTGGTCCTCGTGGTCCTATTGACCATTTCTATTCAAATACCTGTGGTACAACAGATTGTAAAGAACAAAGCAGTGCAGTACCTTCAGAAAAAAACCGGCACTACTGTTCGTCTGGACCGGATATCTATCGGATTGCCCCGCGACATTTCCCTTGAACACCTCTACGTGGAAGATCTCAACGGAGATACGCTTTTGTTTGCTAAAAAGCTCGAAGTAGATGTTCAGCTTTTTAAATTAATACAAAATAAACTGGAAATTCAATACCTTGGGCTGGAAAAAATTCGGGCAAACATCTCTAGGAAATCTCCGGACACTACCTTCAATTTTTCCTTCCTGATGAATGCCTTCATGAGCGAACAGGAAAAGCCGGAAGAAAAAATAGAGAAAGACAGTACCGCTACCCTAAAGTTTGCTATCGACCGGATAAAATTGGAAGATATTGGTATTGCGTACCGGGATGATCTTTCAGGAAATGAAGCACTGGTTCGATTGGGTTTGCTGGACACCCGTCTCAAAGTCGTGGATCCTGAACAGCAGCAGTATGCGGTCAGAAAGTTGCTATTATCAAATACAAGCGTCAAATACGCTCAAAAGAATATGCCTGAGCTAGCCCCCCCTGCAAAAAGTGAGGTCGCAACAGCGAAGACAGCAGCAGCCATCCTGCCAACCATTGCCGTGGATGATTTTGCATTTAAAAATGTAAAAGTAGACTATGACGATCAACAACTGGTTATACGAACCTTGGCAACGCTTCAGGACCTCACATTAAAAGGGGTTGTGCTGGATCTGAACAAAAACAATTACGCCATTGAAGAGATCGCAATGAAGAATAATCAGGTAGCCTTTGGGATGAAGCCCTCAGAAAAAGTACCGGATACCTCGTCCGTTTCTGCTCCTCTAAGCGTAAAGATCGGTAAAATCAATCTTTCTAATAATGACCTGATGTACGATGTGATTGGGGCAAAAAGGATCGCAAAAGGAATGGATTTTAATCACCTCGCTCTATCAGACCTTCACGTTGATTTGCGAGAACTGGTGTTCAATCCGGACAAGATTACTGCAAACGTAAGACAAGTGTCACTCAAAGAAAAAAGTGGCTTTATCATAGAGAAATTAAAAGGAGAAGCCATTTACACTTCCAAACAGATGGCTCTTAAAAATTTTGAATTTCGCACTCCTCATACGCGGGTAATCAATGAAACAGACATCCGTTTCGATCGCATAGAAGACCTGACAAAACATCCGGAAAGAGTAGAACTTGATCTTCATTTTGATCAAACTACCTTAGGCATCCAAGACGCCTCCTTCTTCTCCCAAACCATCCCTTCCCACTACCTGAACGAAAAAATCAAATTAAATGCGCAAATTAAGGGAAAACTAAGTGATTTTTCCATCAACCAGCTGCAATTGCAGGGGCTAAAAAACCTTCAGGCGGATATGCAGGGGCGTGTAGTCAACGTGATGGATCCACAAAAAGCTTTTCTTGATTTGCAAATCCGCAAACTGTATCTTTCTAAAGGGGATGTACTTGCTTTAGCTCCACCCAAAAGCCTTCCCGAACAAATCCAACTACCTGATTATATCGATGCCAGAGGAGCTTTTAAAGGCAGTATGGAGCAGTTTGAGTCGCATTTAAATGTGCGCAGTGATCTGGGACGTATTGCGTTGAACGCCCAAATGACTGGAGGAAAAGGGCGGGAGGATTACCAGGCGAATCTTCAATTGATTGACTTTGATGCGGGAAGGTTATTAAAACAGGATTCTTTGGGGAGGGTTTCCGCCAGTGCACATGTAAAGGGCCTTGGGCTAGACCCTAAAACACTGCAGGCAGACATAAAGGCCCGAATCATCAATGCTACTTATCAAAATTACACCTATCGCAATCTTTTGGTAGAAGGGCAATACAAGGAGCAGGAAATAAAAGTAAAAAGTCAGTTGCCCGATAGCAATCTTCATTTCAATCTGGCCGCAGAAGCTTCGCTTGCCGGTAAATATCCTGCGATTAAAGCTATCTTAAAACTCGAACAGGCCGATCTGGAACGCTTACATTTCTCCAAAAATGAACTGCGCTTGGCGGGTGAGCTTCGAGCAGATTTCAGCACCGCTGATCCAGATTACCTGAATGGAACTTTATTTGCGACAAAGTTGCAAATTGTCAAAGAGGGAAAGCGGGCATTTATTGACACCATCGCGTTGAAGTCAGTTGCCAGTGCCACCGAAAACCGACTAAACCTACAATCGGATTTCCTAAAGGCCAACCTGGAAGGAAAATACCAACTTAGCCAATTAGGGCAGGCGGTGACCAACACCCTGCATCGGTATTATTCCTTTGGCGAAAGAAAAAGCATCTCTCCCCAGCGACTTAAATTTGAACTCCATGTCAGCCAACCTCCCTTCCTGGCAGATTTGCTGCCTGCACTCAAAACGTTCAAAGCTTCGCGCATTAGCGGTTTTCTTGATACAGAGCAGGATAGCCTGGAGATGGATGCCGTGTTCCCTAAAATTGTTTATCAGAATTTCGACATCGACAGTGTACGCTTAGTGATCGGTCAGGAAGAAGATAAACTCGCTTATTCATTGGGTATTCGTCAGCTACAAAGTCCTTCCATTGCGCTTTACCGAACAGAAGTTTCCGGCGAAGCAGCAGAGAATATATTAAAGCTAACTGTTTTCTTAAGGGATCAGCAGCTTAAAAACAAATATCAGATTGGGGGCACACTCGAATCCCTGGACAAGAATTTTAAATTCCATATTGTTCCTGATCAGTTAGTCCTTAACTATGATAAGTGGAAGATCAGCAAAGACAATTACCTTCAATTTGGTGAATCTGGAATTTTGGCCCATCAGTTTAATTTGAGTCAAAATGGACAAGCTTTGCGTATTAACAGCGAGACTTCCCGCCCGGGTGCGCCACTCGAAATCAACTTCCGGGACTTCGAATTAGCCACTTTATTCAGGTTTGCCGAAACAGACAGTACCCTTCTGGGCGGAAGGATCAATGGGTCGGTCAATGCATCGAACCTTACAGACGACCTGCGTTTTGAGGGGGGATTGAAGATCGACCGTCTCCGTTACCAAAAGGATCAATTGGGAAATCTGGATATCAAGGTAAACAACCACACTGCCAATGCGTATGAGATAGAAGCCGTCCTGAGCGGTGTCCATGAATTGCAGGCAAAAGGATTTTATTATACCCAGGCAAAAGAAGCGTTTGATCTTCAGCTACTGATCAACAAAATCCAACTGAAAGAGCTGGAAAGTTTGAGCATGGGACAGTTGAAACAAGGGAAAGGCTATCTCTCGGGAAGTTTTGATCTTAAAGGAAATACCGATGCCCCGCGGATCAATGGCTCGTTAAAGTTTAATGATGTCGGTTTTAATGTGGCTTACATTAATTCTTACTTCACCATGCCCAACCAGCAAATCGATGTGACCCCGCAGTCTGTGCTTTTTAATAATTTTACACTGATCGATTCTTTACAACAAAAAGCCATCATTAACGGACAGCTCCAGATCAGTGAATTGAGCAACATGGGCTTTAATCTCGACGTACGAACGCAGAATTTTCGTGCGATCCACTCAACGGCAGCCGACAATGAGATGATTTACGGAACGGTTTTTCTCACCAGCAACATTCGGGTAAGGGGGGATATGAACCAGCCGGATGTGAATATGTCCGTGACAGTGAACAAGGGCACCGATTTTTATTATGCGCTGCCGGTAAACGACCCCTCGGTTATCCAACAGGAAGGCATTGTGCAGTTCATCGATGCCGATGCCCCCCCATTTAATGGAGAGAAGGCACTTGAAGTGGATAGTGTGAGTAAATCGCCCGTGAAAGGGCTTAACCTTGTGGCCGACATTACCATCAATCCGGAGGCAGAGCTGAGTGTGGTAGTGGATGCGGAAAACGGGGATATGCTGAAGGTAAAGGGAAATGCAGAACTCAATGCCACCATGGATCCCAGTGGAAAAATTAGTTTAACTGGTCGTTACGAGATGACTGAGGGCTCTTATAATTTGACAGTTAACCCCTTAGGGAAACGTCCGTTTACACTCGAAAAGGGAAGTTCCATTGTATGGACAGGTGAGCCTACAGCTGCCAATGTGAATATCACTGCTGTATATGAGGTGAGTGCAGCACCAATCGATCTGATCAATGACCCTGAGAACATGCAGGCAAAAACAAAACTTCCTTTTCAGGTATTTCTGATGATGAAAGGAGAGTTAATGAAGCCAGACATCTCGTTTAAATTGGATTTACCTGAAAGCCAGCGATCAGCACTCGGAGGAATTGTATACACACAACTACAAATTGTTAACCGGGACGAGAATGAGTTGAACAAACAAGTGTTTGCTTTACTTGCATTGAACCGCTTCATGGCAAACAATCCCTTTCAAAGTTTGGCAGGTGGTGGTGGAGGTGTTTCTAGTTATGCCCGTTCCAGTGTAAGCAAACTACTCACCGAACAACTCAACAACCTTGCTTCCGATCTCATTCAGGGCGTGGAGCTCAATTTTGATGTAAATTCGTCCGAAGATTATTCTTCAGGAAGCCTCGAACAAAAAACAGACCTGGAAGTGGGGCTTTCGAAACGTTTATTAAATGACCGCCTTACAGTGACAGTAGGAAGTTCGTTTGCCATTGAAGGGGGCAACAACACCAACAATACGAAGGATGCCGCCAATATTGCGGGGAATGTCAATGTGGAATACGCCCTTTCTGCAGATGGAAAATATCGATTGAGGGCTTATCGTCGAAATCAAAATGAAAGTGTCATCGACGGACAAATCATTGAAACAGGGCTCGGATTTACCATTGTGGTAGACTACAATCGTTTCCGAGAAATTTTTCAAAATCGCTCCAAAAGATGGAGAAATCAGATGGAACAAAGACCGAGAAATGAAAGCAATCAGTAACTTATCCCTATTTCTTATTTTCTGCCTTCTTGCCACAGGCTGCAGCAACACCCGTTACCTTTCGGCAGGGCAGGCTTTGTACACCGGGGCAGAAGTACGGATTAATCCCGATTCTACTGTCAGAATTGACAATCAGCGAAACGTGAAAAAAGAGTTGGAAAGTAAAACCAGACCTACCCCAAATAAATCTTTTCTGGGACTCAGATTTAAATTGTTTGTATATAATCTCGCAGGAGAACCGAAGAAACCAAAAGGCATTCGTCACTGGCTTAGGAATAAAGTGGGAGAAGCACCCGTGTTGATGAGTGATGTAAAGTTAAAGTATAATAGCGATGTCCTGAAGAGTTACCTGATTAGCCAGGGGTATCTCCAGGCGGTAGTGGAAGGCGATACCACCATCCGACGTCGTCGAGGCAAAGCCATTTATACCGTTCATACAGATCAGCGCTACCAGATCAATGAAATCTCTTTTCCTAGTGACACAGGCGAACTTACTGCTCTCATTCTGAAGCAGAGAAACCAAACCCTATTAAAACGGGGAGACTTTTACGACCTCGAAGTATATAAAAACGAAAGGATAAGGATTGATAACGACCTCAAAGAGAACGGGTATTTCTATTTCAATCCGGATTACCTCATCATGCAGGTAGATAGTACGATTGGTGGGCATCAGGCAAATGTGGGGGTGGCTTTGAAACAAGTGGCACCGAAGGAGGCTTTGAGGCCTTTTGAGATCAACCGAATCAATATTTTCCCTACCTACAGTACCCGGAGAGACAGTTTGCTAAGAAAGCTCAGTCCGACTCCTTATGGAGATTTTGATATTTACGATGACCGGCAATATTTCAAGCCTAAAATTTTTGAGCGATTGGTTTTCTTTAAAAAAGGAGAACGTTATAACCGGAAAGATCACAATCAGTCACTGAATCGAATGGTGAATATTGGAGCATTCCGCGATGTAAGGGCAGAGTTTGTTCCTACAGACAGCCTTCGTTCGCCAAGACTTGACCTCAATATATACCTTACCCCTTTGCGTAAAAACTCCCTGTCTTTCTCTGTAACGGGGACTAATAAATCAAATAACTTTATTGGTTCAGAAGTAAAACTTACCCAAACCACGCGTAATTTATTCCGTGCGGCAGAGCAGTTAGACATCAGCCTGAGCGGGGGCTTTGAAACACAGTACAGCGGACAATCCAGAGGTTTAAACGCCTATTCCCTTACAGCTCAGGGAAAGTTAACCTTCCAACAATTCATCGTTCCTTTTTACAAGCCTCAGAGCACAACCGCTTTTATCCCAAAAACAGTTGCGTCCTTATCTTACCAGTTACTCAGCAGAGGCATGTATTACCGGCTTAATTCTTTCAAAACGGATTTTGGATACAATTGGAAAGAAAACCAGTTCAAAGAGCATCACCTCATTCCCTTTTCAGTGAATCTGGTCCAGCCTGCAAAAAAAGACTCGGCTGAACTTAATAAACTCTTTGCGGCCAATCCGGGACTCGAGAATACCCTCCAGCAACAATTCATCATTGGGAGTAATTATAATTTCACTTTCACCAATCAGATGGAGCAACAGCGTCGTCACCAATTGTATTTTTATGGTGGTCTCGAAACGGGAGGAAATCTTTGGGGACTTTTTGTACCGAAAGATGAAACAGCACAACGCTCTTTGCTGGGCATTCCCCTAACTCAATTTGTAAAAGTAGAAACTGATCTCCGAAACTATTACAAATTGAATCGACAGCTCATCTGGGCAAATCGATTACACCTGGGTTATGGCCATGCGTATGGCAATAGTACGTCCCTTCCTTTTGTGCGTCAGTTTTTTGCGGGAGGAAGTAACGATGTCAGAGCTTTCCGGGCACGTGCCTTAGGACCAGGAACCTATCAAGTAGATCCAAATGAACGATTTGCCGATCAATCCGGAGACGTGAAAATGTTACTCAGTTCAGAGCTTCGTTTCAAGCTGGTAAGTATTTTTCATGGAGCCGCCTTTGTCGACGCAGGAAATATCTGGCTACGTAAAGAAGATCCTAAACGGCCTGGATCCGGGTATGTCTTTAAAAACACGTTACAGGAGCTTGCTGTAGGTGCCGGTGTGGGGTTGCGTGTGGATGCCAGCATCTTTGTGATCCGGCTGGACGGTGCCATTCCTCTTCGTAAACCTTACCTGCCTAAAGGGCAGCGTTGGGTGTTAAATGAAATTGATTGGGGCGACAAAACCTGGCGTAAAGAAAACTTTATTCTTAACATCGGAATTGGTTATCCGTTTTGATCCTCCGGATCCGACATAACCATCTTTCGATATGATGATCCTATAAAAAGAAACCGTATGAAGCGCATTACTCATTTTATCAAAACCTTTCTGCGCAACTTCTGGCAATTATTTATGGCCGCAGGAAAAGGTTTCAGCGAAGACCGTGTCACCAAATTGAGTGCCTCACTGGCCTATTACACGATATTTTCGCTCTCCCCACTTATCATTATTATCATTTCCTCTGCCAGCCTCATTTACAGTCAGGACGCCATTGAAAACCGACTTTTTGATCAGATCAATAACCTGGTAGGGCCAGAAACGGCCCTGCAGATACAAAGTTTTGTCGCCAATGCCAGTTTATCCGGAAAAAGTACTTTTGCATTGATTGCCGGAATCATTACGCTGATTGTGGGGGCTACCGCAGTATTTACAGAAATTCAGGATAGCATCAACCTGATCTGGAAAGTAAAAGCCGTCCCCAAAAAAGGATGGAAAAAACTCCTTATCAACCGTCTGCTGTCTTTCTCTCTGATTGTATCGCTTGGATTTTTATTGTTGGTTTCACTGATCATTAACACAGTCGTACTGAGTGTAGGAAATGAAATTTCACGTTTCATCCCGGAAATTAGCAGTGGCACCACGTGGTTAATTCAAATTCTTAACAATGTACTGACCCTGGCCGTTGTGACGGGCGTATTTTTCGTGATCTTTAAAATTTTACCCGATGTGAAGCTGCGTTGGCGTTCGGCACTTGTCGGAGCAATATTTACGGCAGTACTTTTCGGATTAGGGAAATACTTTATCGGCTTATACCTTGAGAAATCAAATCCCGGACTGGTCTTTGGCTCTGCCGGCTCTATTGTAGTGATCCTTTTATGGATTTATTATACCTCCATCATCTTATACTTTGGAGCAGAGTTTACCCAAGCCTATGCAGATAAGTTTGACGGGGGAATCGCTCCTAACCGTTATGCCGTTCATTTGAAAACCATCGTCATCGAAAAAGAGGTGGAACTACTCCCCTCGCAACATCCGGAGGAAACAGATTTGAAGAAAAAGTAAATTTCCGAAGAAAGCCCGCCTGTCTTCTGACGGGGAGGGAGCAAAACGATTAAGCTACATCCAGCGTCTCACCCGCCTGTTCGGCGGCGGTGTTAGTCTCCTTACCTTCTTCTATATCATCTTTTTCTACCCGAAGGTTGCGGATAATGTGTTGCTGTCTTTCAGGGGTGTTTTTACCCATGTAATACTCCAGGAGCTGCTTAATGGTCTGTTCTTTGAGGATCACCGGGTCTAAACGGATATCTTTCCCGATGAATAAACCAAATTCGTCGGGGGAGATTTCTCCCAGTCCTTTAAAACGCGTAATCTCGGGTCTTCCTCCCAGTTTCTGAATAGCATTTTTACGTTCTTCTTCGCTATAGCAATAAATGGTTTCCTTTTTATTACGTACCCGGAACAAGGGGGTTTGGAGGATATATACATGACCTGCTTTCACTAGGTCCGGAAAGAACTGCAAGAAGAAAGTCATCATCAGCAAACGGATATGCATACCGTCCACGTCGGCATCGGTAGCAATCACGATATTATTGTAATGAAGGCCATCCAGTCCGTCTTCGATATTCAGGGCATGTTGTAACAGATTAAACTCTTCATTTTCATACACCACTTTTTTAGTGAGCTCGAAGCAATTCAGCGGTTTCCCTTTCAGGCTAAATACGGCCTGTATTTCCACATCCCTTGATTTGGTAATGGATCCGGAGGCGGAGTCCCCTTCGGTAATGAAAAGGGTAGTTTCGTAGCGTCGATCGTGATGGCTATTAAAATGGACTTTACAGTCCCGTAATTTTTTGTTGTGAAGAGAGGCTTTTTTTGCCCGGTCATTCGCCAGTTTTTTAATCCCTGCAATGTCTTTGCGTTCCCTTTCCGACTGGATAATTCTTTTCAAGAGGGCATCTGCTGTTTCGGGGTGCTTATGGAGGTAATTGTCCAATTCCTTCTTTACAAAATCATTGATGAATGTTCGAACGGTTGGCCCATCAGGGCCAATATTTTGGGAGCCCAGCTTCGTCTTTGTTTGCGATTCAAATACAGGTTCCTGTACCCGCACAGAAACGGCGGCAATGATCGATCCCCGAACATCGGATGCGTCGAACTCTTTTTTGTAAAATTCACGAATGGTTTTTACCACGGCCTCCCTGAAGGCTGCCTGATGTGTCCCTCCCTGAGTGGTGTGCTGTCCGTTCACGAATGAGTGGTAATCTTCCCCATATTGCTGTCCGTGAGTCATGGCTATTTCGATGTCGTGCCCACGAAGATGAATGATTGGATAGCGTAATTCTTCCGGCTTATTCTGCTTAGACAGCAAATCATACAATCCCTTCTCAGAAAAATACTTTTCATTGTTGTAATTGATTGTTAAGCCCGTATTGAGGTATACATAATTCCAGATCATGCTTTCCACGAAATCCGGGATGTAATGGTAATTTCTGAAAATGCTCTCATCAGGATAAAAGGTAATGGAGGTCCCGTTGCGCTGGGTGGTGGTGATTTCGGGATGATCAGTCACGATCAATCCTTTGGAGAATTCCACTTTTTTCGTCTTTCCATCCCGGTAAGACTGCACCACAAAGCTGGTAGAAAGTGCATTTACGGCCTTTGTACCTACCCCATTCAGACCTACAGATTTCTGGAAGGCGTTGCTGTCGTATTTTCCACCGGTATTAATTTTCGAGACACAATCAATCACCTTGCCCAAAGGAATGCCCCGTCCGTAATCTCTCACATTGACCTTTTGTTCGCTCACCGTGATTTCAATGGTCTTTCCTGCGCCCATTACAAACTCATCGATCGAATTGTCTACAATTTCTTTTAAAAGCACATAAATCCCGTCATCCTGGGCAGATCCGTCTCCCAATTTCCCGATATACATTCCCGGCCGTAAACGAATATGCTCTTTCCAGTCGAGAGACTTAATACTATCGTCATTGTATTGTGATTCTGCCATACGATTGCGCTTAAAATAAGGATTTAGGTACTTTGCAGTTCATGCAAAATTTGGATAGGTACAAAAATAAACGAATCCCTCGCCAAAACAAGGAGAAAAAATTCACATTTGTGGATTATCGCTACTTTTTATCTTTCTCCTTTTTTGCGAGCGCTGTAATTTTATTATCTTCCCTGCATAAACCAATCAACCACATGCAAACTATTAAGAAGCAGCTTTCTCTCTTTGATCTGTCTATGATTGTCGTTAGTCTCGTGATCGGCATGGGCATTTTTCGCACTCCTGTCAATGTAGCGGCAAAAGCGCAGATTCCGGAATTGTTTTTCCTGGCCTGGATCATCGGAGGGATTGTTTCCATTTGTGGTGCGCTCACCTATGCCGAAATTGGATCCCGCTATCCGGTAACGGGGGGCTATTACAAAATCTTTTCCGTTTGCTACCATCCTTCCATTGCTTTTGCCATCAATTGCATCATCGTGGTGTCAAATGCAGCTTCTGTTGCCGGCGTCTCCCTTATTGGGGCCGAATACCTTAGCAAAGTCATTTTCCCTCCCGAAATGCAAACCAACGAATACCGTATTCTGATCGCAGGAATCAGCATTATTATTTTCTACACCATTAACCTCTTAGGACTGCGCACCAGTTCAAAAACGCAAAATATTCTGACCATCATTAAAATAGGCATGGTCTTGACACTGATCGGAGCAATTTTCTTTGGCGGACAGGAAAATACCTTTACCCCTATTTTTCAAAGCGAAAGTGGGGCTGCACCAATTTGGAGCGATTATGGGAAGGCCTTAGGTCTCTGTCTCATTGCCGTCTCTTTTAGTTTTGGAGGTTACCAGCAAACCATCAACTTTGGAGGGGAGGCACAAAACCCAAAAAAAGTTATCCCCCGTTCCATTATTCTCGGTTTAGGCGTGATCATCACGCTGTACATGGCCATCAACTACGCCTATGTCCATGTGATCGGTTTCGAACAACTCAAAACGGCCGAAAGCATTGCCGCTATTCTTGCAGGACATATTTTTGGCCCTGCCGGATTTACTGTTTTATCTGTCCTGATTTATTTATCCGTGCTGGGCTATGTGAATGTCAACCTGTTGAGCAACCCACGAGCCATGTACGCCATGGGGGAAGAAAAAGCCCTGCCTGCCATCTTTACACGCAAAACTAAAAAACACGATGTCATGGTGGTTAGTCTGACGATCTTCACTGTGCTTTCTATCCTTACCCTCTTCTATGCAAAAACCTTTGATAAGATTTTAAATTACACGATTTTCCTCGACAGCATCGGGATGGCTTTTTCGGCGGCCACCATTTTTTTCCTCCGGAAAAAAACTGCGCACTTGGATAAGAAAAGTATCTACACCATGAAGCTGTATCCACTGATGCCGGTCGTATTCATAGCCACGTACCTTTTTGTCACCATAAGTATTTACAATGACGATCCGGGGGCCGCAACGAATGGATTATACATTTTTCTTGGCTTCATCGCTATTTATTTTATCAACCATCTGCGACGCAGAAGTAAGTCTTAACTCTCATGAACCTGTCTTATATTTTAAACGAATTAGGAGAAGAACGCGATCAGTATTTCAATGCCATTGCGCCACCGATTATTCAAACCAGTAATTTTAAATTCAATTCGGTTGCAGACTTTCGTTCCACTCTCGCTGATGAATATCAAGGAAACTTATATTCCAGGGGCTTTAATCCCACGGTTGATATTCTGCGAAAAAAATTGGCGGCCCTAGACGGAGCAGAAGATGCCCTTGTTTTCAGCAGTGGCATTGCCGCAATTACCGTCCCCGTGCTTGCGTTGCTTCAAAGTGGTGATGAAGTTATCTGTGTAGACAATCCTTATAGCTGGACAATCAAACTTTTTAACAATTTTCTTCCGAGATATGGGGTTAAAACCACTTTTGTGGATGGGGGTTCTGTAGAGGCCATTGCCGAGGCGGTTACGGATGCTACCCGGATGATTTACCTGGAATCGCCAAACACATTTAGCTTTGATGTGCAAGACCTGGAAGCGATTGCGAAGATGGCCAAAGAGAGAGGCATCCTTACCATGATCGATAATAGCTATTGTTCTCCTCTTTATCAGCAACCCATCCGTTACGGGATCGATCTGGTGGCTCAGTCGGCCACGAAGTATCTCTCCGGCCACAGCGATGTGGTAGCGGGTGTATTGACAGGGAGTCATTCCTTAATCCGAAAAATTTTTGAGAATGAATACCTGAATATCGGAGCAGCCCCCGCACCACAAAATGCCTGGCTGCTGCTGAGGGGGCTTCGGACCCTGCCCGTGCGTCTTGAGCAAATCAGTGCCAATGCTGATCAGGTCGTTTCCTTTTTGCAGCAGCACTCTAAAGTGGAAAAGGTCATCCACCCTTTCCTTGGAGAGACCGATCGGGTGGCCCTGGCGAAAAAACAGATGAAAAAATGCGGCGGATTATTCAGCTTTATTTTGAAAAACCGTGAAAGAGAGGCTATTGAAAAATTTTGCAATGAATTAAAACACATCCTGATGGCCGTTTCTTGGGGAGGCTATGAAAGCCTGATTATTCCTGCCTGCGCAGGGCTAAGTGTATCTGATTTTAATCCGGAAAATGAACGACATCGCCTCATCCGTATTTACATTGGACTGGAAGATCCGGACTACCTGATTCAAGATCTGGAGCAAGCATTTGAAGTCCTGAATTAAATCTCCCGGCTTTTATTATCTTTGCAACGCAAAAGAGGGTTTCATCGACGAGCTTTGAAGCCGTAGCTCTTTTCATTACTTCGATTCTAAATCCAGAAATTTTGTCATTCATTGAATTAAATCTGATTACCCCCCTTCTAAAAGCTTTGGAAGAAGAAGGGTATCACCGTCCTACTCCTATCCAGGAGCAGGCTATTCCTTCTATTTTAGCACAACGCGATTTATTGGGCTGTGCACAAACCGGCACCGGAAAAACCGCTGCTTTCGCCTTGCCTATTCTCCAGCTGCTGGAGGAACCGCACAGAAACCAACGACGGTCCCCCCATATCCGGGCACTTATTCTCACCCCTACTCGCGAACTTGCCATCCAGATCGATGACAGTTTTAAGGCCTATGGCCGCCATTTATCCCTCAAACACTTGGTCATCTTTGGAGGAGTAGGTCAAAAACCACAAACCGATGCCCTTCAAAAAGGCGTAGATATCCTGATTGCCACTCCTGGCCGTCTTCTTGACCTGATCAATCAGGGATTTATCAGTCTGAAGCACCTCGATCTTTTTGTTCTGGACGAGGCCGACCGGATGCTGGACATGGGCTTCATCCACGATGTGAAGAAAGTGATCAACCAACTTCCGGAACGGAGACAAACCCTGTTCTTCTCTGCCACTATGCCGCCTGAAATTCAACGCCTGGCAAACCAAATCCTTCGGGAACCGGTCAAAGTGGAGGTCACTCCTGTTTCTTCTACGGCAGAAAAAATTGAACAACAGGTGTTCTTCGTTGCCAAAGGGGATAAAAAGAAACTCCTTGCACATGTACTGCTCGATGAACAGATTAAGAGTGTACTTGTTTTTACCCGGACCAAACATGGGGCAGATAAGGTGGTAAAAGACCTGTCAAAAAGTGGCGTCAGGGCGGAAGCGATTCATGGAAATAAATCGCAAAACGCCAGGCAACGTGCCCTTCAGAATTTTAAAAACAGAACCACAAGGGTATTGGTTGCAACCGATATTGCCGCACGGGGTATTGATGTCGACGAATTGGCGTATGTCATTAATTACGAATTGCCCAATATTCCAGAAACCTATGTACACCGGATTGGAAGAACCGGAAGAGCAGGTTTAAGTGGTCAGGCCTTCTCCTTCTGCGACGAAGAGGAGAAAGCGTACCTCAAAGACATCGAAAAGCTGATTGCTTTAAAAATTCCTGTCAACGAACAACACCCATTTCCACTCACAACGCTTCCCGGACAAGGGGTTGAAAAAAAGGAAGGAAATAAGCAGCGACCACAACGCCCTTCACGCAAACCCGACAAAGAACCCAATCTGAGTGGAGCGAAAAGAAAACCCGGGAAAAAACGGTATCCTCGTCGTCCGCAAAAAAACGCGTAACTACTTGGAATCAACTGAAAAATTTTGTATCTTACTAAAAGAGCCCTGTACAGGGCTCTTTTTATTTTTATATCTTTCGAATGCGAATGATTCGCAGCCAGTGAAGTCCTTTCATCACAGGATACACCGGATCAAACTCAAACCAGCGGGAAGCGAAATTAGGGCTGTTTGGTTTTTTATGGTGATTATTCTGAAATAATTCACCTAGCAATAAGAAGTCCCAGGGGAGCGAGTTCTTGCTATGATCCTCATTGTCATGATTCACATAGCCGTATTTATGTCCGCACCAGTTCACAATGGCTCCATGCACCGGACCCATCAGGAAATGCACCGGCAACAACAGAAACATCCACCATTGCGTGGCAAACGTGACATAAAAAGCGATGTAACCCAATCCACAACCGATACGCCACCACCACGAATCCCCGATTTTATCGACCAGTGGCCATTCCGGATAATTCCCTCTGAATGCAGGTTCGGGTTCAACCCGGTATAAAAGATAGTTGATATACATATTTCTCGTAGCGATCATCATGCTGATGATATCTTTGAAAAAATGGGGAGAATGCGGGTCCTTACTGGTATCGCTATAGGCGTGGTGCATCCGGTGAAGGATGGCATAAGAACGGGGATTAAGATACGAGGATCCCTGAGATACCAATAAAAGCAGGTAAAAAAACCGTTCCCAAAAACGGTTCATCTTAAACATTTTATGAGATGCGTACCGATGCAGAAAAAAGGTCTGACTAAACAGGGAGAGGAACCAGTGGGCTAGAAAAAAATAAAGGATATACATAAAAAAGGGTCAATGATCCCCTCACACAGGTTGCTGGGATAAGGAACGATCATTTTGGATAAGCAATGGAAAAATCAATTATCTGCCGAAATCATCCTGTACACGAACAATATCGTTTTCGTCGGATGGTTGATCAGCATCCGTATGTTGCCATATTTCGGCAACAACACCCCAATCTTCCAACCCAATCAACCGGTGCCGTTCGCCCTGCTGTAGTTTAATCTGATCACCAGGCTGGTAATGATTTAAAGCCCCTTCTTCATCAGTAGGACTGATTTTAATGCCTACAGTTCCTGAAACAACCTGCCATATTTCGGCCCGGCGATGATGGTATTGCCAGGATAAGCGTGTCTGAGGAGCGACGATTAATATTTTAGGGCTTAATTTTCCGCCAATTTTCAATTCATCTACATTCAATCCATTGAAGTAGGTATTTGCAAATTGTTGTGCCTGACTTTCATCGATCACAAAGAAACCACCCCATGGACGAGTCTCATCACGGGTGATCACATTGAATCCTTCTAATTGTAAACGCTGTGCAACGCTGTCGAAGATATCTTTTTTGGTTGTTTCCATACGCCGCAAAAGTACGGCTTCCGGTGCAGAAATCATGAAAATATTTTTTATCCCTCGTTCTGCTTCAGGAATCTACTGGATGGCAGTGACCACCAAATCAATCTGAAAACCCAAAGTCTGCATTAAAACAGGAAACTCAGGACGGTTTAATACCCAAAGCTGGACCTTTCCATCCTCACTAACCACGTGAACAACATCCAAGATTTTATCCCCTAATTGCATCGTTGCCGGTTGTTCCTTTTTTCGGAACGTGAGCTGATTGTAAGTAAAAGATCCATTGTCTGTCAATGACTTGAAGGCACCTTTGGATATCAGTCCGAAGGTCTCTTTGTCCGATAAACGTGTCAATCCTCTGGACGGTTGGCCTGCAAAGATGGCGGACCCATTTTCGAGGGCAGCCTCCGACATTTCGAAATTCCCATCTCCAAATCCCTCCACATACCATTCCAAATTTACCGGTGCAGTCATGTTTTTCACAGTTAACAACAACGGCAATTCAACCCCTTGTGTGTATACCTGAGCCAAAAGAGCCGTTCCGTTCTTGATTTCCGGAAGATACTTCTGCGACCAACCCTGCACAGCCAGCGAAAGACCTAAAAATAAAAGCATTAACTTTTTCATAGCATTCATTTAAATGAGCGAATTAAAATTAGAAAAAAGACCCTCTTGAAAGAATCATTTACGGTTAAGTTACGATTAAATCTTTCATTCCTGTGAAAGAAATTTTATTTTTAGCCATCATTTCCCGGTGACTTTTCCGGATAATCCTTCGCTTATGATTAAAATCGGCCTTGCAGAAGATGATTTAAAACTAGCCCAGCTCATTCAAACCGGCCTGACCGAACTGAATTATGAGGTCCGGATGGTACACGACGGAATCAATGCGCTGTCTTTTTTCCGTTCACAGACGTTTGATTTATTGATCCTGGACATCCTGATGCCCGGCATAGATGGCGTAAATTTGTGCCGCGCTTTGCGTCAGTCACACCCCGAAATTCCTATTCTGATGCTCACAGCCCTTTCTTCGGTGGATGATAAAGTAGCCGGACTGCAAGCAGGAGCCGACGATTACCTGCCGAAACCTTTTCACTTCAGGGAATTGAATGCCCGTATCCAGGCGCTGTTGAGAAGAAGCCATCCGCCATTGGAACGTCCACTTCTTCAGTACGAGGAACTCGCCATGGATTTGGCGGCCAAAGAAGTGAGTCGCAGCGGCCAGAAGATTGACCTCACCGCAAAGGAATTTCAGCTTCTGGAACTCTTCCTTAAACACCCGAATAAAGTCCTTTCCCGACAATTTATTGCAGAAAATGCTTGGGATAGCCATTTTGATACAGATACCAATGTCATCGATGTGTATGTTAATTTTCTGCGAAAAAAGATAGACCGAAATTTTGAGCGCAAGTTCATTCACACAAAGATAGGAATGGGCTATCTGTTTAAATGACCCCGCCAACTAGCGGCTAACTCCTGATTTCCCAATGAAAATTAAAGATCGTCTGGCCCTGTATTTCACCATTGTAAGTAGCCTGATGCTGGCTGCTGTTCTTGCGGCTATTTATTTTTTCTTTATCCGAAGTTTGCAAAACCAGTTTTTTGAACGTCTCACGGACCGCACCATGGTCTCCGCCAAACTTTATCTCGAAGCCGATGAGATTTCCAGTGATTCACTCGCAAAGGTACGTACACAATACCTCGAAAAATTACATAGCGAGGAAGTCCGGATTTACGATTCTAAAAACAAAGCCAGTTTTACCGATCACCTTCATCAACCGCAATGGAGCGATGACGTAATTAATAAAATCCGAAAGTCCGGCTTTATGCGTTTCCATACGGGAGAACGCCAAGCGGTTGGAATTTTCTATAAAGACAATCAGGGGGACTTCGTCATTATTGCCAGCGCGGTGGATCAAAGCTCCCATAGTAGGGTAAAGGAATTGTTGCGTATCATGTTCATGGTATTTTTATGCATGGCGGTTGGCATTCTGGCCTGCGCCCGTTGGTTATCACGTAAAATGCTGCAGCCCCTCGATTTTTTTATTGAAGAGGTGAGTCATGTCCAATCGAACAACCTTAGCTTCCGCGTTAAAACAAGTCCTCAGAATGATGAAATTCAATTACTTGCTGGCAATTTCAATCAACTCATGGAGGACCTGGAACAGGCCTTTATCCTACAAAAAACGTTTGTCGCCAGCGCTTCTCATGAATTACGAACCCCTCTTACCCGAATGGTCATGGCGGCAGAAATCAGTTTAAGCAAGGAGCGAGCCGCCACTTCCTACCGCGAGACCTTGAGTTCCATCCTTGAAGATGCCGAGGCCCTTGAACAAACCTTCCAAAGCCTTGTCGCACTGGCTCAATCGGATATTGATCAGGCCAATGCTCCTATCGAGCCCCTGGCGGTACAGCCATGGTTAAAGGAACAGATTAACAAATGGGCAGCGCAATATGCGCTTTTCTATGAAGAAGAGGCCGCTCTCCGCCCGGAAAACCCGCCACTGATCAATGTCAACCAGAAGCTTCTCCATATGGCCCTGGAAAACCTCATTAGCAATGCGTCAAAATTCTCCCAGAAAGCTCCTGTCCTCTGCCAAATGACCGTGGAAGACTCTGAGGTGGTCATCGCCATCCGTGATAAAGGCATCGGCATCGACAAACAGGAAACGAAACGTATTTTTCAACCTTTCATCCGCCTTTCTTCGGATGCGACCTACGAAGGAAGTGGGATGGGGTTATACATTACCTCAAAAATCATTGCCCGTTACAAAGGATACATTCTAGTAGAAAGTGAACCAGGAAAAGGAAGTACGTTTACGATCCGGCTACCTTTACTAAACCCCGGATAAACACTTTTCATTTCTTATGGAGGATTCGTTAAGAAAAATTTTAATCCGGTTTTAATCTCGCTTTAATTCCCTTTTAACCCCATTGAAATAGCTTTGCCCATATTTAAAACTATGGGAAGGTTATTCGCTATTTTCGGGATGTCTCTTCTGTGGACATTCCTTCTTCCTCTGACTGGGCACGCGCAAAAAGACACGCTGTCACTGGACTTGAGAGAAGCCGAACGTCGCTTTGTCCTCAGAAACCATTTGTTACTTGCACAACAGTTTGAGATTGAACAGGCACGGGCAGAACTGATTACCGCGCGTTTGTATGCGAATCCTGAATTGAGTTATGAGAATCAATTCTACAATCAGGAGAATGGGAAATTCTTTCAGACAAATTCGACACACGGGCAATTTCAGGCAGAGATTTCACAGCTTATCCGCCTGGCAGGAAAGAGAAACAAACACATACGATTCGCGCAGGGTGCTATCAAAATCAGTGAACTGGAGTTCCAGGACCTGCTTCGTAGCCTGCGGATGGAGTTTAGCACGCTCTATTTTCAAATTTATGCAAAACAATCGATGGAGGAACTGTATGTAAGTCAGGTGCATCGAATGGAAGTTTTTGAAAGGGCTATTCGGGCACAACTTCTTGCAGGAAATGCTGCCCAAAAAGAGTTACTGAGAGTTCAGTCCCAGCTTTACCAATTGCAAGCCGCTCAGACACAGCTCCAAAATGAATTACAGGAATTACTGACCTCCTTTAAGGTATTTACCCGAATTCCCCCGGAAACACCGGTCAGGTTAACAGAGGTTGCATTACAAGCCAGTTCCCCTGTTCTCTTTCCAAAACTACTGGATTCAGCACGCGTTTACCGCAGCGATCTTCAGGTAGTGAATGCCGAATTGCAGCAGGCACACCGTCAGCTCATCATTCAAAAAGCTCAGGCTGTTCCGGATGTGGAACTCGCATTCAATTACGATTATAAAGGAAGTCATCCTGAAAAATATACCGGAATTGCGTTAAAAATTCCACTTCCGCTATTCAACAGAAATCAGGGAGAAATTAAAAAAGCGCATATTGAAATAGAAGCCCGAAAGAACCAGATCGACCTCAAAGAAACCCAATTGCAGCAGGAAGTCTTCAGCGCCTACCGGAATTGGGAGAGGTTGGATCAGCTCTATCGAAAACAGAATCCTTCTTTTGCACATGACTATGAGAAATTGATGGATGAAATGAGCAAAAATTACCAGAATAGAAACATCAGCCTTACCGAGTATATGGATTTTTATGATTCGTACAAGGAGCTAATGTTACAACATTACAGTCTTCAAAGTGACTACGCCTGTGCCAAAGCAACGCTTAATTACGTGACCGCTACCCCCCTATTTAAATGATGAAATTTTCTTCTTTTTTCCATAAACCACTAACGGGTTTAGGCTTCCTCTTCCTATTGGCATGTAACCAGGAAACACCCCGTGATCCCCTTTCAGCCTTTCCCATAGACGAACAATTACTTTCCGAGGTCCTCACGGATACGGCTTCTCTGGGAAAGGGGGAAGTGACTCTTCATTTTTCAGCAACTCTTTCGGTGAATGAAGAAAAACAGGCCGACATTTTCCCTCCTGTAAGCGGCCAGGTACAACAGGTATATGTGAACAACGGAGACTATGTCCGGAAAGGTCAGGTCTTGGGCACTATGCGAAGTCCCGAAGTGGCAATAGCAGAAAAAGAGGCAGAAGGAGCCAAAGCAGAATTAAGGACAGCCGAAAGACAGTGGCAAAGTACACAGGCCTTATTTGCCAGCGGCCTGGCTTCCGCCAAAGAAGTGGAGGAGGCAGAAAATGAAAAAATACTTAGACAATCCGTTTACCAGAAGAACCATGAGTTACTGAAGATTTATGGGAGCGGGAAAGAAGGTCGCTTCGTATTCACTTCCCCCATCAACGGATTCATTACTGGGAAAAACATGTATCCTCAGATGCAAATTCGTCCCGACCATGAAACGAGTCTGCTTAGCATCGCCGATCTATCAGATGTCTGGGCCATTATCAACATTTATGAATCAGACATTGCAAATATCCGCGTAGGTGATGAGGCCTCTATTCAGTTAATGGCCTATCCCGACCAGCGTTTTCAGGGGAAAATCAGTCATATTTATCACCTTCTTGACCCGGATAATAAAGTAATAAATGCACGGGTAGTCATTTCCAATCACGGTTTCAGGATCAAGCCCGGCATGCTTGCAACCGTTGAAATCAATACCCGTTCCGACCACCGCTTCCCTTCCATTCCAGCAGATTGCCTTATTTTTGACCGTAATCAATACCATGTGCTCGTTATACAAAGCGATCGGAAAAAGGTCGAAATTCGACAGGTCAAAGTGGATCGGAAAACGGATGGCCGAGCTTACATCGCGGAAGGGTTAAAAGGAGGGGAATTGGTCGTATCCTCCAAGCAGGTATTTATTTATGAAAGTCTGAAGCCGTAATCCCTTATGAACAAACTTATTAAATCCGTTATCGGCTTTTCATTAAAGAATAAGTATTTCATTTTTTTTTCTACCTTCCTACTGGTTTTATGGGGATACATCAGCTTTAAACAAACGACCATAGAAGCTTTTCCTGATGTCACCAATACTCATATTACCATCATTACGCAATGGCCGGGAAGAAGTGCCGAGGAGGTGGAAAAGCTGGTTACCCGTCCATTGGAAATTGCCATGAATCCTACCGAGAAGAGAACCAGTATCCGCTCTTCCTCACTTTTTGGGCTATCCGTTGTAAAGATCACATTCGAAGACCAGGTGGATTATCAATTTGCCCGCCAGCAGGTGAACAATCACTTGGATGAGGCAGACTTACCAGAAGGAGTAAAACCCTCGGTTCAACCCCCTTTTGGGCCTACTGGCGAAGTGTATCGCTATACCCTTCACAGCAATCAAAAATCCATCCGGGAACTAAAAACATTACAAGACTGGGTCATTGAAAAGGAACTACTCGCTGTTCCCGGGATTGCCGATGTGGTAAGTTTTGGTGGAGAAGTAAAAACCTATCAGATTACAGTCAACCCTCAAAAAGCTTTGCAATACGGGGTTACCGCCACCGAACTATTTGAAGCGGTATCCAAAAGCAATATCAATGTGGGAGGAGATGTAATAGTCCAAGGAGGTCAGGCATTTGTGGTCCGTGGGATTGGGGTCCTGAACAACATTCGGGAAATAAAAAATGTGGTGGTGGATCACTTTAACGGAACGCCTGTGTATGTTCATACGATTGCCGATGTGACCGAATCATCGTTGCCCAGACTAGGACAGGTAGGACGTGACCATGATCCGGATGTAGTGGAAGGAATCGTGGTAATGCGAAAAGGAGAAAACCCAAGTGAAGTCATTCAGCGCCTCAAGAAAAGGATTGACTATATCAATGAGAAAATCCTGCCAGAAGATGTCCGCATCAAAGCATTCTATGACCGTGAAGAGCTGGTCAATTATGCGACCCACACGGTCATGGGAAATATGCTGGAAGGCATGGTCTTTGTAACATTGATCGTTTTCCTTTTCATGGCCGACTGGCGAACCACTTTAATAGTTTCGCTGATCATTCCATTGGCCCTACTCTTCGCTTTTGTGTGTCTCCGTTTGAAAGGCATGTCAGCCAATCTTCTCTCTATGGGGGCCATTGATTTTGGAATTATCATCGACGGAGCTGTTGTGATGGTAGAAGGCATTTTCGTCGCACTGGACGCGAGAGCCCGCAAAATGGGTATGGAAGCTTTTAACCGCGTCAGTAAATGGGGAATCATCAAAAAAGCTTGCCTCGAGAATGGCAAGGGGATCTTTTTCGCCAAATTGATCATCATCACCGGACTAATGCCTATCTTCACTTTCGAAAAGGTGGAAGGAAAAATGTTCTCTCCGCTGGCATGGACCCTTAGTCTTGCACTGTTGGGAGCGCTCATTCTAACCTTCACGCTTGTCCCGGCTCTTTCCGGCATGCTTCTGAAAAGGAATGTTCGTGAGAAACATTCCTTCTTTCTGGTATGGCTTCAGAAAAGCGTGATGAATGCTTTCCGGTACTGTTTCCGACAACGGAAAACAGTCGTCATTTTATCTTTTATTTTCCTTGCGGGGAGCATCGGTTCGTTTAAATTCCTAGGAAGTGAATTTCTTCCTTCCCTAGATGAAGGATCGATCTATGTAAGAGCCAGTGGTCCACTGAGCATTTCCCTGGAGGAAAGCCGTGATCTTTCCAATGAAATGCGGAAGATATTTCTGGAATTTGAGGAGGTAAAACAGGTCATTTCCCAAACCGGACGTCCCAATGACGGAACAGATGCAACCGGCTTTTACAACATGGAATTTATGGTAGACATTCTGCCTAAAAAGAAATGGAAAAGAGAGATCAGTAAAGAAGACCTGATCCGTGAAATGCAAAACAGGCTCAACCATTTTCCCGGCATTAGCCTTAATTTCTCTCAGCCCATTTCTGACAATGTGGAAGAGGCCGTATCCGGAGTGAAAGGTTCTATTGTAGTTAAACTGTTCGGGGACGATTTTCAGGTGGTAGAGAGCAAAGAAGAAGAAATCCTTGCGATCCTTCAAACGGTACAGGGCATTGAAGACCTTGCCATTCTACGCAACCTTGGACAGCCAGAACTTCAAATCAATCTAAGTCAAAGCAAGATGGCGCTCTACGGAGTGCGAACGGAAGACGCGAATGCCGTCATTGAGATGGCCATCGGCGGAAAAGCAGCGACACAGATTTATGAAGGAGAAAAGAAATTTGACTTGCGCATCCGTTTTCCTGAAGACTTTAGAAAAGATGAAAATGCCATCGGCGAACTACGCATTCCTACCATCAGTGGTACGAAGGTACCCCTCAGTCAGATCAGTACAATTGTGAAGATTACCGGTCCAAGCATGATCTACAGGGACGCCCATCAGCGCTACGGAGCCATTAAATTTTCTATTCGTGGACGAGACATGGGAAGTGTCATTGGAGAAGCCCGAGAAAAGGTGAATACAGCAGTGACCATTCCTCCTGCTTATCGTCTGGAATGGGCCGGCGACTTTGAAAATCAGCAAAGAGCTACTGATCGTCTTTCGAAGGCTGTTCCTATCAGCTTATTGCTCATTTTCCTCATTCTTTTCATTCTTTTTGGAAACATCCGCGATTCGTTGCTGGTATTGAATAATGTCCCTTTTGCCCTTGCCGGAGGAATTCTCGCTTTGCTGATTACGGGCATCAATTTTAATATTTCTGCTGGAATTGGCTTCATCGCCCTTTTTGGAATTTGTGTACAAAACGGCGTGATCCTCCTGACACGATTTAAACATAACATGAAAGACTCAAGCGACTTCCCTTCCTCGATTGCTGAAGGTGTGGAATCCCGCATGCGGCCGGTCATCATGACGGCATTGATGGCCGCCATTGGTTTACTGCCCGCAGCCCTTTCAACGGGCATAGGATCGGAGGTCTCTAAACCCCTCGCCATTGTGGTCATTGGTGGGCTCATTACCAATACTCTCTTTTGTTTATTCGTTTACCCCCTTGTTTTCTATAAGGTGTATCGAAAAAAATCGGGAAAATTGCATAGCTAATTAGCTTAAAACCTTACATTAGTTTTCCATTACACCTAATCACATGGAAAAACTGAAGAAAGAAGACATCCGGCAGGAGGTATTTGATTTATATGACGATTACGCGCACCATCGACTGGATAGACGGCAGTTTATGCAACGCTTGTCTTTGTATGCAGTGGGCGGCCTCACGGTCACGTCATTGATGAGTTTTCTCATGCCCGACTATACCGGCACCTTGCAAGTATTTCCTTCCGACGAAAGGATTGTTTCTTCTTACGTAGCATACGCTTCCCCCCATGGCGGAGGTAAGATAAACGCTTTGTGCTGTTACCCTGCCAATCAACGGGAGCGCCTGGGAGGGGTGATAGTTGTCCATGAAAACCGGGGCTTAAATCCACACATAGAAGATGTATGTCGACGCGCGGCGCTCGCGGGTTTTGTAAGCCTTGCTCCAGATGCTTTAAGTCCGCTCGGTGGATATCCCGGCAATGATGACGAAGGACGAAGCAAGCAAAGTCAACGAAACCGCGACGAAATGCTGGAGGATTTTATCGCCGCTTTCCATTCCCTCAAAAACCATGCACAATGCAATGGAAAAGTGGGTGTGGTGGGTTTCTGCTTTGGGGGATGGATTTCAAACATGATGGCCGTTCGTATTCCCGATCTGGCAGCGGCAGTTCCTTTTTATGGCGGGCAGCCTCCAACAGCCGATGTCGTCAAAATACAGGCCCCTCTCCAGCTACATTACGCTTCCTTGGATACCCGGGTGAATGAAGGATGGCCAGCCTATGAAGAAGCTTTAAAAGTGCATCAAAAATCTTACGAAGTGCATTTCTATCCCTCCACCAACCATGGTTTTCATAACGACTCCACTCCGCGTTACGATGAAGCCGCCGCCAAACTTGCCTGGCAGCGAACTCTTCACTTTTTCCGTGAAAAACTGAGTTAGAGCAGCTTTTTTTCTTTTGCCGGCAGAATAATGGTTGGTCTTTAAATGCTGAAATACCCCTGTTTTATTGACTAAAGTGCTTCTTTAGGGCACATAGATACCGGGTGATCTGAATATGGAGAGCGCACCGACTCAGTGCTATACAACGTATCAATGAACAATTCTCCTGCAATTAAGTACCCCAAATAGTCTCCCCTAACCGTTTTTTCCAATTTCTGTAATCACATTCACCTGACCCGGAACAAAGGAACTAGAAGCGTAAAGAACCTACCGGCCCATATTATTTTTACTTCCTGTCCTAACGTGATCCTTCCTCGTAAACAAACAGGCTGAGTACCCTCCTATCCTCCTTAATTTTTTGTTTTCGGTGGGGGGATGTTAATTCTTAGGAGAAAGATCCACCGTCTATTTTTAATTGTACCAAGGATGCAACTTTTAATCCCAAAGCTGCGTCTTTCAGAAGAACCACTTTTTTAAATACCATCATGAAAATAACTCAGCTATTCTTCTTATTCATCTCGCTCGTTTCTTCCGCCTATGCCCAAAAGAAATTACCAATCATTAAAGCTACCTATAACCAGGTAGACATACGTGACGACCAGTATTTCCAAAAGAATGCCTGGACGATTGTCCCAGAAGAAAAGCTCGATATTTATGAAACGGCTGCCAAAAAGGTGACCTTCTATACCGATTTAGATTCCATCTCTTTTCAGGTTGACCCCAAAGTAAAAGTATATGACTTCATCATTTTGCTCAACGGCAAAGACAGTGCGTATACTCAAATAAAGTACAACCCAAAATTTGTAAGAAAGGCACCTCCCGCTTACCTTGATACACTGAAAAGGGCAGCAGCGTATAACTACGAGGATAAACGTTTCATACCTGCATTTAGTTATCAATCCATGAATCATCCCGAATTAATTCGGATTAGAAAAGAATTGAAACTGGATTCGATAGCCGGCAATGGGAGTGAACTCTCGCGAATTTTTAATCTGATGCATTGGGTTCATAACCTGGTACGTCACGATGGATCAAGTGAAAACCCCACACTCAAAAATGCTGTTGACCTGATCAACATTTGTAAAACTGAAAACCGGGGAATTAACTGTCGGATGATGGCCATCATTCTCAATGAATGTTACCTTTCACTTGGTATTCCCTCTCGGTACGTAACCTGCATGCCTAAAGAGACGAATTTCGACGATTGCCATGTCATTAATATGGTATATAGCCAGGAACTTCGCAAATGGATCTGGATTGATCCGACCTTTGCTTCGTATGTCATGGACGAAAAAGGGCAATTACTTGGAATTTCGGAAGTAAGAGAACGCCTGGTGAAAGGAATGCCGCTGATCCTAAATGCAGATGCTAATTGGAATAGGGTGAGTTTGCAAACCAATGCCTATTACCTGCAAATTTACATGGCTAAAAACCTTTACCGCTTGCAAACTCCCTTACTAAGTGAGTACAATGCAGAAACCTGGGAAAAAGGGAAAGCCATCACCTACGTGGAGCTTCTTCCCTTAGACGGAATTGAACAGCAGCCCCAAAAGAAAGAAGTGACCAATACCAAGAGTGGTGCTAACTTTACATATTACAAAACAAATAATCCCGACTTCTTTTGGCTAAAGCCTTAGGCAGCCGAAAAATAGTTACTCGTACCACTTTTCTTTACAATCCCGTCATTGGCTTTAGTCGAATAAAAAGTGTTTGACTCCCGCAATTGTTAGATTTCTGGGATTTGCCACGCAACTCATGAGGAAGGTATTTAGATGCAGGAACTCTACTGCATTCCGGATCCTATCTTCCTGGCAAAGGCCAAAGAAAACCGCATTAACAAAAAACTCATACTCCACTATTTACAAAAAAGCCACCATCTACATTTATCACCGTACCCGTTACAAAAGCTGAAGCATCGCTTAAGAGCCAAACCAGTGCGCCAATCAGTTCATTTGTATCCCCAAAACGCTTAAAAGGAGTCTGATGAATGACCAGGCTTCCTCTTTCGGTGTAGCTGCCATCTTCATTTGTTAAAAGCCTCCGATTTTGCTCAGTAAGGAAAAAACCTGGGGCAATGGCATTCATTCTGATCTTATCGGCATACCTATTGGCCAGTTCTACTGCAAACCACTGTGTATAGCAATCAATTGCCGCCTTTCCCATGCTGTATCCCAGCACGCGTGTAATGGCTCTTTTGGCACTCATGGAAGAAATGTTGACAATGCTTCCTTTTCCTGTTTCCTGCATCGCCTTTCCGAACACCTGCGTTGGTCCTACAGTTCCCCATAAATTCAGGTCTAAGGCTTTCTTCATTCCAGCCATGTTCATTTCAAAAAGATCATCCGTTCTCTGAATAACCGCCTCCGCGATATTTCCTCCCGCTGCATTCACTAAGCCATCAATCCTCCCAAATGTTTCGAGCACCTTTGTTCGGGCTTTGCAGAGACTTTTTTCGTCCATCACATCGGCTATTAAAGCCATCGCACGTCCTCCATTGTCTCTGATCTCTTCTGCTCTCTCAAGAGCAACCTTTTGATTTCTTCCTAATATACACACCACTCCTCCTGCTGCGGCAATGCCCTTTATAAACGATTGCCCGATAATGCCGGTTCCTCCGGTCAGTACAATTACTTTATCATCCAGTCTAAAACTATTTTCCATCCGTGTATTATTTTAAGGTAAAGCTATTTCATTCATGGGAAAATACAAAGATAATGCAATCGATAGCATTAACCAAAATCAATTTTATGCACTCAGAACACCCATTTCAAAGAAAAATAAATTTTTTTATGCAATCGGTTGCAAATTTAAAATTTACTTCTTAGTTTTATCCTAACCAAATATCCTTAAGCCTGCTTTCCATGAGCAAATACCTTAAGATTATTTAAAGGCAATTAACAAAACGCATTTAAATCAAACCCGTATGGAAAAACCTAGACAAGAATCTTTCATAAGGAATGTGCTTTTGCTCATTCTTTTCTTAGGATTAAGTCCCAGCTTATTGCTTGCCCAAACACCACTAAAAGGCAAGGTTGTGGACGAAAGCAACCTACCCATGCCCGGGGCAGGAATTAAACTCCTTCCCTCCGGAAAAACTACCGTAACCAATACAAACGGCGAATTCAGCATTGTACCCGCCAGTGGAGATAAGATTTTTGCGGTTTCTTTTATTGGATATCCTACCAAAGAGATCAGCATCCAGCCTGGCATAAGCAGCTATCAAGTAAATCTCTCTCCAGATTCCAAAGAGCTTAGCGAAGTAACCATCGTCGGGTACGGGCAACAAAAAAAATCAGATGTCACAGGAGCCATCGCTGGCATTAAAGGCGAAGCTCTGCTGGAAGTGCCTGCCGCTAACCCGATTGCCGCTCTTCAGGGAAGAGTATCTGGCGTTGACATAGCAAGAAACAGTTCCCGACCGGGAGCCGGTGGACAAATAAGAATAAGGGGAAACCGATCGTTGAGCAGCAACAGTGACCCACTGATTGTTTTGGATGGGGTTCCCTTCAATGGAAGTGTCAATGAAATCAACAATGACGACATCGCGGATATAAACGTTCTGAAAGATGCCTCCTCTACGGCTATTTATGGTTTCCGCGGAGCCAACGGCGTTATCCTTATCACTACCAAAAGAGGAAAAACAGGCAAACCAACGCTCCATTACAATTCGTACTACGGCTCCAACCAAGTGAGAGGGCAATACGATCAATTTAATGCGGAAGAATTTGTTGCATTTAGAAATGCCGCTTCTCCCGCTTACACAGCTGGCTACTCCCCACTTGAACTTCAGGGAATTACCAACGGCGTTTCTACCAATTGGCAGGATTATTTGTATAGAACCGGATTGGTCACGAATCAACAATTAGCGATTAGCGGAGGGGCCGAAAACATTAACTACCACATTTCCTCCGGTTATTTTAATGAAAGTGGCGTAATCGTGGGAGTAGGTTTCGAACGTTATTCATTGAATACCAGTATTGATGCCCAACTAACCAATTACCTTAAGATTGGCTTAACTACCCGAAACACGCTTAACTATACGAATGGTGCAGGCATTAATCCTCTTTATGCCACCATGCGAATCACCCCATTGGCACCAGTTTACCACCCGGATGGAAGCATTTACCGATACCCCCAGGATGGAACAGTGGATCAATCTGCTACCGCCAATCCACTGACCCTTAAAGACAGAGAAAACATCGTTGATCGTACCCGAAGACTACGTACAAATAATGTTCTATATGCCGAGGTGAGTATCTTGGAAGGCTTAAAGTACAAACTAAATTTGGGACTGGATTTCAGACAGGAAAACCGCGGAACATTTAGAGGTCCCCTAACCATCATGCGTCCCGACGCAACCACAGCGGCACAAGCGACCGCCAGCATTGCCAACAGTGAAGCATACACTCTACTAATGGAAAACCTCCTGACTTATGACAAAACGATCGCTACCAATCATCGGATCAATTTTACCGGTTTATGGTCTGTTCAAAAAGACAGGGGCTTTAACAACGCCTTTAATGGAGTAGGATTTCCCAGCACGGCAGTTCAATATTACAACTTTTTTCTTGCTCAAACCATCACTCCTGTAGATGGCGGTGCAAATGGGTTCTACAGAGGCGGCTTACAATCGTTTATGGGTAGACTAAACTACGCCTATAAGGACCGTTATATGGCCACCTTCACCTTCCGAAGAGACGGATCGGCCGTGTTCCCCATCAACCAATACCTCAATTACCCTGCCGCCGCTATCGGGTGGAATGTGTCGAATGAAGATTTTCTAAAAAATACCCGTTTCCTTTCTAATTTAAAACTCAGGGCTTCTTATGGAGTAACAGGAAACCCATCTATCCCGGCAGATGCCACCAGAGGATCACTCAATTCAAATCGTTACAACTATGGGAACGACAACGTACAGGGCTACTTCATTGGCTCTCTTCCTAACTTTGACTTACGCTGGGAAAACACCAAACAGCTCAACCTTGGTTTAGATTATGGTCTTTTCGACAACCGGATTTCAGGATCCCTGGAAGTATACCAGCAACACACAGACAATCTGATTGTTCAAAAAGAATTACCCCGAAGTAACGGAGCCAATAATTTCTATACGAACGCTGCTTCCACCAAAGGAAAAGGGATTGAATTCAATATCAGCACACAAAATGTAGTATCCAACAAAACCAATGGTTTTACCTGGTCAACGGACTTCAACTTTGCTATCAACCGTGAAAAAATTGTCAGATTGGCCAATGAAGGTCAAACTCAGGACATTGGAAATGGATGGTTTGTAGGCAAGCCGATCAACGTTATTTACGATTACACAAAAACTGGCATATGGCAAACATCCGAAGCTGTCGAAGCGGCCAAATACGGCGCTACCCCGGGGCAGATTAAAATTGCTGATATCAGTGGACCCAACGGCCTCCCGGACGGAGCCATTACCGACCATGACAGAAGCATCATCGGAACATTCCAACCAGCCGTCGTTATGGGCTTTTCCACACGCTTTACTTACAAAGGATTTGACCTTTCAACGGTGTTATTCTCCAGATTAGGCAATAAAATTGTAGTCCCATACCTGACCACCGACGGTACCGGAACAGGCTACTTTGCATTTCTGAACGGAAGAGTGAATCAGGTAAAAGTGGATTACTGGACACCCACCAATCCGACCAACGCTTTTCCAAGACCTGCGGGAGGAGCAACCAATCTGCCATACTCTTCTACATTGGGCTATCACGATGGTTCATTTGTGAAAGTCCGCAGCATCAATTTAGGATATAATTTCACTCCAAGATTGGCCAAATCAATAGGCATTGAAAACCTGAGAATCTATGCCACCGCTAACAATCCATTCATCCTTTATTCTCCTTTTGTCAAATCCGGTCTGGGAATAGATCCTGAGGGGACACAGGTAGGAGGAGCACTGGGCAATAACGCAATAGACAACAGAAGGGCAATTACTGTAGGCTTAGACTTACCCTCCACACGCCAATTTATTTTTGGCATCAATGCTAAATTTTAATCAACCGATAGAATTAGACAAAATGAAACTATATCAAAATATTAAAATGGGGTGGGCAGCCTTACTCTTGGTCGCCATTGCCCCTGTTAGTTGCAAAAAAATATTGGAGTCAGAATACCGATCTAATCTTGGGCCGGAGTATTTCTCTACTGTGGACGGTCTTCAGGCTGGACTGAATGCCTCTTATGCTACCACCCGTTATTTCTGGGGAAGTGAAGGCTTCACCTCTTCTCAGGTAGCCGGAACGGACGAAGTGATCAGAGGGGGAGATGGAGGCCTGGATTTTCATAACTACACCAATATCAATGCACAAAACGGCACGATAAGAGGGGTTTGGGATAATAGCTTTGTACCCATCAACAACTTAAATGGCATTTTAGAATTCGGTACGCAGGCAAATATCAGTGAAGCCCAGAAGAATCAGCTCTTGGGAGAAGCCAAATTTTTACGCGCCTTTTACTACTTCCTGTTGGTACAAACATTTGGCGATGTTCCTCTTAAACTCTCCTATAATAACAAACCAAGCACGGAGGATACCCGAACCCCCAAAAAGGAGGTGTATGCAGCCATTATACAAGATTTAACGGAAGCTTCCCAACAATTAGCAGTGATTACGCAGGGTTCGAAAGGCAAAGCCTCGAGGGCTGCCGCCAAGCACCTGTTAGCCAAAGTATACTTAACCAAAGGATGGGATCCGGATGCCAGAGAGGGGGATGGTACTCCAGATTTCAACAGTGCATACAACACAGCTACTGAGCTCATCAACAACAAAGCCACGTATGGAGTGGATCTGGAAACCAATTTCGCCGACATTTTCAAAGAAGGCAACGAGTACGGGAAGGAAGTATTGTTTGTCGCAGACAGAAATACAGATCCCATTTATTCAGAAAGCGGTTTTAACAGCACCAATGCCCCTGCTGACGGAAATAAAGAAAACAGGCTCAACATGTATTGGACCGCTTTTTACACCCTTACCCGGAACGTCAACGAGGGCATCCCTGGTGCGCCCAACAACACTACCCAAATGATGGCCCGCGATCAGGCAAACGGCCGGATGTTTCGCCGATTTAGACCAACCCCTTATACCTACGAAGCCTTTACTCACCGAAGCCAGGATTCCCGATACGACGGCACTTTCCAAAAAGCATGGATCATGAATCTTCCCTCCACTGCCAGCAACGATGTGCAAACAACCACTCCGACTTTTACTACCACCCGAAACGGAGTGACTATATCCCTTGAAAAAGGCGTGGATACAGCCATTTACATGCCAGGGAGGGAAGTGACTGTAGCGGAAAGACAAGCCTTTAAGGGCGTGATCGTTGCCCCATCACAATATAGCACTGAATGGTTTCCCACCTTAACCAAACACCTCGATAAAACAAAACAGCATTTTAATGATGCCTCCGACCGGCCCATCATCCTGATGCGTTTAGGAGAAACTTATCTGATAGCGGCCGAGGCGGCTCTTAAAGCCAATCGGCCTGCAGAGGCGGCAACCATGATCAACATCGTCAGGACCAGAGCCGCCTATCGGCCTACAAATAGTCAGACCCAAAATGCCAATGCAGTAGCCGCTTTACAAATTGGTGCAGGAAGTGTCACACTTACTTACATCCTGGAAGAAAGAACGAGGGAAATGTATGGAGAAATGCACAGGTGGTTTGATTTAACCCGCACCCGTACATTGGTTCAAAGAGCCATTCAATACAATGAGATGGCCGCCCCTAACATTAAGGATTTCCATATGTTAAGACCCATCCCTTCTGCCTCGCAGCTGGATTTGCTAACGAACAGAAGCCAATTTCCCCAAAACCCGGGTTATTAATACTGAGCCCACAAAAAACAAGAAGACATGAAACAATATACACTGTTCTCCCTGGTCCTCCTTGCCACGGCACTCCTTAGTGGCTGTAAAAAAGATAGTCAAAATGGCGGTTTTGAAAATGACGGCAACTTTACGGACTTTACCGGTCCACTTAAAGCCTCGGCCACTTTTCCTTTCGGTATCGCAGCAGAATATGGATTATCAAGCACCCATCAAAAATATTGGGACGTTGTTAAAACCGAGGCCAGCAACATTACTTTTGGAAATGAACTCAAAAATGGCTCCATTGTAAAAGCCGATGGCACCTATGACTTCACCACTGCCGACAATTTCTACAATCTGGCCAAGAATGCGGGCTTAGAAGTCTTTGGCCACACGCTGGTATGGCACTCCCAACAGCGGGCAAGTTTTTACAACAACCTTATTGGAGGGGGTACTACAGGAGGCGGAGCCACCAACCTGGCCATTAATCCGGGTTTTGAAAACACAACGGTGGGAACTCCGGCAGAACCCGCTGACGGCTGGATCGTATTGAATGGCTCAGGTCAGTTCACAAGCACCTCCAATAACAGCAATTCGGGATCCAAAGCCATTCAGGTCGCAGTTCCGGGAACCAGCCCGGATGCCTGGCGGCTTCAACTAATGTCCAAAGCCCAAATCCCCGTAACAGCTGGCAAAACCTATAACATTTCTTTTTATATTAAAGGCACTACCAATACGAGTGTTCAGATTGAAATCAGACCTTTTAAAGGGGCTACTGCAGACGCAGTGATCTATCGTGGAGGCAAACCGGTAACGGCCAACTACGCTCGGGTTTTAGACACCTACACGGTTCCTGCCGATGTAACCTCCATCCAATTAGCCTTCGATTTAGGAGGCTCCACGGTCAACACTCTTTATCTAGATGATGTAAGTATTATGGATGCCTCTGTAGTACCTCCACCTACCGGTCCTGCCATTATCGCTATTGTAGATAATGCCATGAAAACCCATATCGAAACCGTCCTCAATCACTACAAAGGAAAAATTAAAGGATGGGATGTCATTAATGAACCTTTCGCAGAGACAGGGGAATTAAGGGATAATACCAACACCCCTGCAGGAAGTCGTACAGATATCTTTGTATGGCAAAATTACCTTGGCAAAGATTATGCGACCAAAGCTTTCCAATATGCCAAAGCGGTAGACCCTGCTTTAGACCTATATATGAATGATTACAACCTAGAGAGTAGCAGTGCCAAACTGGAGGCATTTGTTGCTCTTGCTAAAGAATTAAAAGCTGCCAATACAGGAATCACCGGAGTAGGTACGCAAATGCACATGTTATTATCTACCCCTTATGCCAACATCATCAACATGATGCAAAAATTAGCTTCAACGGGCCTAAAAGTAAAAATCTCGGAATTGGATATTCGCATAAACCCAGGGGGCGCCAATCCGCAGGCAGGCTATAAGGCCAGCAATTACGATTTAAGACTCCAGGCAGCTATGTATAAATTCGTTATTGCCACCTACCTGAAGTATGTCCCCCCAGCGCAACGTGGAGGCATCACTGTCTGGGGAGTGGACGACTCTTCAAGCTGGCTAAATACCGCGGCAAATGTAGCAGGCGACAAGCTGGATTACCCCTTGCTCTTCGATAAAGACTTCAGTAAAAAACCTGCATATGCAGGTTTTAAACAAGGCTTATTAAGTAATGGCGAAAACTAAAAGCAACCTGCAAATGACTCATTAGGAGTTATTTCCTCCAGCCTTTTAAAAAAATCCCCGGGAGACCTGTACCTCCCGGGGATTTTTTTACTTTTCTTTTGACTGAATGATTGTTCATGAATAAGAAAATCCACATTCAATAACAAAATCGAAGAAAGGGGTCCGGCTCAGAAACAACCTCTTGAACGACCTCCATATATAATTACTAAATCGTTTTACTATACCATTTATCAGGGATTATATTGAATTCATATCCTGGAAGACTTTGTTCAGGAATACCTCTTATTTGGTCAATCGTTCCCTCCATACACTTCGCCCTTCAGTTCTGAATTTCATTTTCTTACGTTCAATTCAAAAGAGGAAGCAGGCAATCCTTCAGAATCGTATAGATTGGCACTTGCCGGATTATCCGCCCACGCATACCTTACCTTAATCGGAATAGGCACCCCTTTGCTGAACAGTTCCACTTTATTCTTCCCTACAATCCTGGCCTCAGCCCAAACAAACACGTGATCCTTCCCCGCAAGCGCGAAATGACGCAAATCTCCGTTTTTAGCTAACAAGCCTTCCCCTACCGCCGAAAATCGAATCAATACCTTGTCTTTTCTCCTCTTTACATTTTTTACCACCGGACCGCTACTAAACACCTTCTCCTTATAAGCGACTTTCTGCGCTTGTAAAAACAGGCGCTTCCCTACATCGAATTTATTCAACGGGTGTATGTCATTCCACTCGCCCAGGTCTAAGCTGACTGCCATCCCCGTGTAGGGTACGTTCGCAAGCTTTCGTTGTTGTTCTCTTAGTGACGCCCAATGACTTACCCCTGGTTGTGTTTTTTCTTCCATGAAATTTGCCAATTGTACATAGAGAAACGGCAGACGATCCTGTTGAAAGGCAATCCGCCAATCAGTAATTAGCGAACGCATCAATGCTCCATATTCATCAGGATTACTGGTGTTCGATTCTCCCTGATACCACAGTATTCCTTTTAAAGAAAAGGCTTTCAACGGTGCTATCATTGCATTGTATAGACCAACAGGCTTCCATCTGATAAACGTAGTGGAAGGAGAAGGGGCTGTTTTGACCCCTACACGATATTTCCATTCGCCTGCGAGCGAGAGAGTATCTGTCCCCATGATCAGTTGATACGGTTTATCTTTGATGAAGCCACCAGTGCCCCCGTTCACCACCAGACGAACCGTCATGCTGTTTTTTCCGGGCTTCAACACACCGGGTGTTAACAGGTAACGGCGTGGGGGATACATATAGGTTGTATTTCCCACGAATGCTCCATTAATAAAGGTCGAATCCGCATCTTTTATTGTTCCTAATAACAGCTTTGCAGGCTGTCCTGCCCACTTTGCGGGGAGCTCTATTTCTTTTTTGAGCCAAACAACAGCCCCACCACCGCCCAATTCGCTGGTCTTAAAATCATTGGGCATCTCCATCACTAACCACTCATTGTTGGGTCTCTCGTCTTCAATCCATCGTCTTTTCAACCCCAGATCGCCCTGATTCAGTGTTGCCCACCAATTCTGTTGACTTTCCGCCTCTACTTTTTGAATACTATCTATAAATTGCCGATTTTTAAAACGCGTCCATTCCTGTATATACAGCGGAAACTTTTTAATTGCGCGCTCACTCATCCAAGCCTGAGCGGGAGAACCGCCTAAGGCCGCATTTATTAATCCAACAGGCACCCCGTATTTCCGATAGAGTTCGGTTGCAAAAAAATAACCTACCGCACTGAAATTGAGTACCGTTTCGGAGTGGACACTTTCCCAGCTCCCTGATGAAAAATCTGTTCTTTCTTCATTGAAATCATAGGCATCTGGCACTAAAAATTGCCTTATATGTTCGTTTGCAGCCCCTGCAATCACTGCCGGATAAACATCTATTAAGCGTCTCATTTCGAGCTCCATATTTGACTGACCGCTGCATAACCAGACATCTCCATAGAGAATATTCTTCAGTATCAACTCATTACGCCCCTTCAATACCATTTGATGAGGGCCACCTGCTTTCTGAGCACCTAAGGTGACAGACCAATCTCCTTGACCGTTCGCTGCAGTATGGTAGGTTTTTCCTAAAAAGGAAATGGTGATTTCTTCACGCGGACTTGCCCATCCCCATACACTGACCTTCTCCCCCCGCTGTAAAATCATTCCATCACTGATTAATTTAGGTAACCTGATCTGTGAGAAAGCATCAGTGCTAAACAGCAGGTATACAATTGCATAATAAAGTCGCTTATTAAAAGAAGGAATACGCATAGAGAGGTATTGATTTATAAATTAATGAAAGATAAATAAAAAATAAAACAATCGATTGCATTAATGGATATTTTTATTAACTTTCCTTATTAAACCTCCATACTTGACATGAGAGCCTTCTGTATTGCCTGCCTTTTATTAAGTCAATCTCTTTTCGCTCAGCTTACCATCACAAATCCCGTATTGGCTGGTTTTTATCCGGATCCAAGTGTAACACGTGTGGGCGATGATTTCTACCTTATCAACTCCACTTTTGCGTATTTCCCCGGCATCCCGATTTTTCATAGTAAAGATCTGAAAAACTGGAAACAAATTGGAAATGTGATAGAGAGACCTTCTCAAATGAATTTTTTGGGAGACCGGGTATCCAGGGGTTTATTCGCTGCTTCCATCACCCATCATCGAGGGATTTATTACGTCACCTCTACCTTAGTAGACAGAAAGGGCAACTTTGTGGTAACCGCCAAAAATCCGGCAGGTCCCTGGAGCGATCCAGTATGGATTCCCGAAGTAAAGGGAATTGACCCCTCGTTATTCTTCGACGCAGATGGGAAAGGGTACATCGTATACAATAGTGATGCTCCTGATAACCAACCCTTATACAATGGCCACCGTACCATTCGGGCCTACGAATTCGATTATACCCGATTGAGAGTAACGGGAGAAGAAAGAATACTAGTAAATGGCGGAGTGGACATTCGCACGGAACCGGAATGGATTGAAGGGCCGCACATCTTTAAACGCAACAACTGGTACTATTTATGTGCTGCTGAAGGCGGGACCTCTGTTAACCATTCACAGGTGGTTTTAAGGAGCAGACATGCCATGGGGCCTTTCATTCCCTATGAACACAATCCCATTCTTACTCAAAGGCATCTTCCTCCAGATCGTGAAAATCCGATTACATCCGCGGGTCATGCCCAACTGGTAGAAGGGCCGGACGGAAAGACCTATGCCTTATTTCTGGCCGTTCGTCCCTATGAGGGAAATCATTACAACACAGGAAGAGAAACCTTTATCGCTCCGGTCGAATGGAAAGACGAGTGGCCGGTGATCAACCCCCATCATCAGGAAATTCAATACAACTATCGGTTTAATTTTAAAGAATTTAAGGTAAAAGGGAGCAACCCTCAAAGTGGAAATTTCGCTTACAGAACCAACTTTAATAAACAGCTTGATCCTTCATGGTTGTTTCTCAGAACACGGGACAGTTCCTGGTTTGCGCTCAGTAAGAAGGGGGGATTGCGTATTCAGTTAAGACCAGAAACCTGTGCAGAAGAAGGAAACCCTTCTTTTATTGGCAAACGCCAGCAACACATGTTTGGAAGCTTTAGTACGCAGTTAACATTTACTCCCACAAAAGACAATGAACAGGCGGGGATATTGATTTTCCAAAATGAGAATCATTTTTACTTTCTATGCCGCTCGGTGAATCAAGGCAAACAGGTCATCCAATTGTTTGCCAGCGATCCAAAAACAAACACAACCATTCTCTTAAAGCAGGAAATCCTTCCCGATCTCCCCACAACTTACCTTAAGGTAACCGCAGAAGCCGGCTATTACCATTTTCACTTTGCGTCAAAGCCCGGCAAATGGCAACTACTGAAAGATAAAGTGGACGGCAAATGGTTAAGCACCGAGACCGCAGGTGGGTTTGTAGGCACCTTGTATGCACTCTATGCAACCTCAAACAAAGTAAACAGTGAAATTTCAGCTCATTTTAAATGGGTGGATTACAGTAGTAACGATCCGGTTGATCCTGCCCATCGCTGAAACCATTTACCTCTTTTCTCTACAGACTCTGCAAGAAACAAAATACCCCGCCAAAACGACGGGGGCGCAACCCTATCAACCTTCACTTCTTTAACGGATCGATCAATTCAATCCCCCCATCGGGTGAATGCTTCAGTTCAGTCACTTTGATGTTTCGTAAATGAGTTTTACCTGAAATTTCCGTATCATGATAAAAAAGGTACCATTTCCCCTTGATTTCGATAATCGAATGATGGGTGGTCCAGCCCTGCACCGGATTCATAAAGGTCCCTTGGTAGGTAAAGGGACCGTAGGGATGGTCACCAATGGCATAAGCTAGAAAATGGGTATTCCCCGTAGAATAAGTAAAGTAATATTTACCTTGATATTTGTGCATCCATGCTCCTTCAAAAAACCGTCTGTCGTGATCTTTTGTTAAGAGTGGCTTTCCTCCTTTATCCAAAATAACCACGTCTTTCACTGGCTCTGCAAACTGGAGCATGTCTTTACTCAGCTTTGCCACTTTGGCGGTTAATGCCGGGGCATCGTCTTGCTGATTATCTGTTTTCGAGCCATTGGCATTGTACTTCCCGTCTATCCATCGCTGCAATTGCCCTCCCCAGATGCCTCCAAAATACAAATAGTAAGTCCCATCATCATCTTTAAACACGGAGGGATCGATACTAAAACTGCCTTCAATAGGCTTTGGCTCCGGCTTAAACGGACCTGCAGGATTTTGGGAAGTAGCCACTCCAATTCGAAACACATCTTGTTTGTCTTTCAATGGGAAATACAGGTAATAGGTACCGTCTTTAAAAGCCGCATCAGGTGCCCACAATTGCCTTCCTCCCCAGGGAATATCCGCGATACTCAAAGCCACCCCGTGATCCGTTACCTTCCCTCCTATACTATCCATGCTCAGCACATGGTAGTCTCGCATATCAAAATGATCCCCATCGTCATTTTCGGGTGTTCCGGCATCAATATCGTGCGAAGGGTAGATATAAATCTTTCCCTCGAAAAGATGTGCAGAAGGATCGGCGGTAAAAATATCTGCAATAAGAGGCTTTGTCAGGAATTTTGACTGCTGAGTACTGTCCGTTGCTTCCTTTACAGTACTGGTAGTGTTTTGCTGACAGGCCATCAATACCATGCAGCTGGCAAGCACCGAGCCAAATCGCTTACTGTTTATTGTTTTCATATTTTTTATAAATGGTTAATTGTTAGTAAAAGTCTCTTGCGGACCCAGAAAACTAGGTTTGAGTCCGCCCATATCCAACACTAATTTTTGCAGCACTACCCCGGGACTAACCATCCAGTACTTCAAGGTATGTTTCCCTGGTTTGGTAAATTTCAGTGGTGTTTTAAAGATCTTGATACTTTCAGCAACTGATTTCCTCCAGGCGGCTTCATTGGCATATGCTTTACTAATATTGACGACAACCGGCGTTTCCTCATCCACAGAAACTGCAAACTTCAATCCATCGCTATGAGTAAAATCAATTGTAGGAGACACATACGTCTGCAGCTCATAGTCACCTGCTTCATCCACATATATGTCATACTGCAGGTGAGCCGTGTGTTTATCCAAGGGCTGAACCTCTGAAGTAACTGGATCCGGCATCATCCCTCCGTTGGTTTTTCCATAGAAAGGGATTATTCTCCAAAAGACGGGCCTTGAATGGATTGCCCGACTATAGTTGACTGCTTCCATACCAATCACACCATTTTGCCCACTAAACAAAGTCCCCTCTTTTCCTTCTTTAAATTCATTATCCACTGTGACAGGAAGGGTAATGCTGGATCCATCAGAGCCTGAAAACACCACGTCTGTCCTGATCTTTCCTTTGGGAGCTTTTGCCCAATTCACAGATAGCTCTAATCGCCTTTCAGCTCCCACGTGCCCCTTCGGATGATCAACTACTAAATAATCTGGAGCCTTCAGCACATACGCTAAATCACCTTTCCCCCTATTAAATAGTTCGACATAAAAAGAGGTTTTCGGCTGATACCTGTTAAACACGGGAAATTTATCGTCTACTCGTGATTTTCCTATCCAAAAGTTTTGACTTCCCTCGATGGCTAATCCTAAAGAAGCTGAAGGAGGAGGAGATAATAGCCGCTCCGTCTCCGGAACAACATCTTTTTCAGGTTGCTGCCAACCAGTGTAGCTAATGTGAGTCTGATCCATCATGTGTTCCCATTTCCCCCCAGCCATTTCTTTATTGTAATAACGACTGATCTGCGCATCCCGATGGAATAAATGATCTACTTTAGCTGCCAGCTCATTCGTTAAAATTCTTCCCTGACGTGCATACAGCTTATTTTTTGCAAGCGTGTAATACATCTCATTAAGATTGGCACTGGCTTCTACCGGATGCAATACCAATTGATAATAGGCGTCTTTCAATGCGGCGGGCATTTGATGATAAATAAACCTGGCTTGGTGCTCTATATCTTTAAAATCAGTCACCACTCTTTCAAATTCTCTGTAATCCACTAAGCTATACGTATCGTGGTTGAGCAACTCGGGCTTTATACGTCCATTGTATTTGGCATACGTGTCGATGATGGCTGCGGTTTGTTCAGCATAAACAGGTCCAAATTGCTTCCTGGTCCAATCGAGGGTATATTGCCTTAATTTTTCTGCCGGAAGCGCTTCGGGTGCCCACGCAAAATCCAGAAAGAAGCTAATGGGAAACTCCATGGGCTTTAAATCACCCACATTGACGATCCAGATCTGATTGGCATTGTAACGATAAGCAAGATTCATTTGCTCCCAAACTTTCTGGATGGGATTGGTGTTGATCCATTTGTAGTTCCTTGGATCTCCCACATAATCAAAATGATAATAGATTCCGTATCCACCCCTACGTGGCGTTTCATTCAATTTCGGCAACTTCCGGATATTGCCCCAATTATCATCTGCCAGCAACAGTGTCACATCATCAGGCACTCGCATTCCTTTATCGTAATAATCCTGCACTTCTTTGTAAAGCGCCCATATTTGCGGTGTTTCAGAAGCTGGCTTTTTCGTTACTCTTTCAATAATCTCCCGTTGATCCTTGACAATCTTTTCCAAGAGAGCCGTAGCAGTTCCCTCCGTCATGGGTTCATCTCCGTCTCCACGCATTCCAATGGTTACAATCTGCTCCTTATCTACTACCCTCCGCAAACCCGTTTCCCAAAACTCCTGTAGTTGTTGTGGGTTTTGATCGTAATTCCATTTCCCTCCCTGATATCTTTTCCACTCATCATGTGCCCGGGTTAGCGGCTCATGATGTGAAGTTCCAAATACCACTCCATACTCATCTGCCAATACGGGATTAAGCGGATCATCGTCAATAAATGCATTCCCCCACATAGCCGGCCACAAATAATTCCCCTTCAAACGAAGAATAAGTTCAAATACTTTTGCATAAAACCGGCTATTAAAACCTCCAAACTCTTTATATGCCCAACCAGATAGCGCCGGAGCTTCATCATTTAAGAAAATTCCCCGGTATTTTACCGCAGGTGAATTAATGACATGCCGTCCGGAAATTACATAGAGTGCCGCTCGTTTCTGCGGCTTTACATCTGCCCAATAATACCAAGGCGAAACCCCTATCTGACTGCTTAATTCATAGATGCCATAAATGGTTCCTCGTTTGTCACTTCCGGCGATGACTAACGCACTATCTATCCCCTCTAAAGGATTCTTAACCACCTGGATCAATGTACTTTCCCATTTACCCGCAATCCCGGCCACATTGATCTTTCCATTGGCAATTAATTCATCGATATACTTACTTTTACCGATGGTTCCTATGATGATCGTTGCCGCTGAAGGCTTACCCGTGAGGAGGGAAACTTCCCGGTGAGTGACCTGTCTAATATCTTCCTGCAAATCTCTTGCAGCCCTTTTAACGCCCTGCCAATCATCCTCACTCAAAAGAATGTCACTCCAAGCCTCACCGGCCACTATACCAAAGCTGCCAGGCACATACTGTTGAACAACAATGGGATCTAAACCCGCCTGAGCCAGTGCATTAAAACTGAAAGCAACAATGGCGAAAATCAAAAATAGCTTTTTCATTTTTATTTATCTTTAAAGTTGACAACCTTCCAATAGGCTTGTTTTGGTTGCAATAGGGTATCAAATAACAGGGGATAATTTTTTCTTCCCTTGACTGGATAATGGCTTAACCAGGTATGTCGGTCTGACACATTCCAGAAAGTCACATTTCGGATCACATGCCGGTATTTTCTAAACACGCGGAATACCATTTCATACTTTTCGGCCTGTTGCTGCGCCATCTCCAATGTGTAAACATCCTGCTCTTCAGGTCTGCGATCGCGGGGCACTTTCTCCCATGGATATACCGACACATCCACCTCCGTAAAATCCAGAATCAATCCGAGTGAACTGTATCTTTGGATAGCAGCTACTAACGCTTCTTCTTTGGGCTCATGTATGGACCAGTGAGACTGTAACCCCATCCCATGAATGGGCACCCCTCTATCTAACAAACTCTTCAACAACCGGTAAATATTTTCCGTTTTATCAGGACGATCCGCATTGTAATCATTGTAAAAAAGCAGAGCCGAGGGATCGGCTTCATGAGCATACTCAAAAGCCTTCGCTATGAAATCTTCCCCCAGAATGCGGTACCATGGCGAATCCCTCAGGTGCTTCTGAGCATCATCGTCAATGGCCTCGTTGACCACATCCCAGGCCTGTATTTTCCCTTTATATCTTGTTACGATGGCCTGAATATGTGTTTTTAAGCGTTTCAGCAAAATCAACTCCGACACTTCCTGGCCATCCGCTCCCACAAACATCCAATCCGGAACCTGCTCGTGCCAACAAAGCGTATGCCCTCTTACCTGTAAATTATGGCGAACGGCATAATCGACAATGGAATCGGCCGCCTTCCAATTAAAAAAACCTTCGCGGGGCTGAATGACAGACATTTTCATCTCATTTTCTGCGGTAATACTATTAAAGTGACGTTTTATCAACACAGATTCCTCACCATCCAAATTGTTGAGAGAGACCGCCACCCCTATCAGAAAATAATGGCGGTAATGATCTTTCAGACCCCGGTTTTGATGAAGGTAATTGACAGGAGTTTGTGGCACACGGCAAGCTTCCCCTAAAAAGACGGCCAGAAAAAATAACAGGAATTTAAATTTAATCCGTGGGTAACGCATACTTTTAGACAATCATGGTTCATTCACGACAAAACTTTTAATCATTCAAACAAGCCCTGCAATCGGACGGAGAGACCATCGAGTGTTCAGGCCGTTTTGCAGATCACTTACCCGCTCTTCATTTAAAAAATCATTCTTCCTATTTGCCGTTTAAAAATGATGAAGGCTAAAATAAATTATTTATTTTAAAATTGCAATCGATTGCATAAATAAAAACAAATTGCACTCAATTGTTGCATTATGCATTATTTTTTGTTTTTTTGCTAAAACATCCGAACAATAAGAAAACATTGATTTGAAGAAAAAAACCACCATTTACGATATTGCCAAAGAACTCAACGTGACAGTTTCTACTGTCTCAAGGGCATTGAGTGGTTTTCCCGCAATCAGTGACGCCACCCGAGAAGCTGTTTTTGAAACCGCTAAACGACTGAATTACAGCCCAAACAAATTGGCTTCTGCCTTAAAATCCGGACGAACATACATTATTGGCGTCATTGCCCCTAGTGTACAGGCTCATTTTTTTGCCTCTATCATTCACAGCATAGAAGAAGGATTGAAAGATAGCGGCTACCGGATTATTCTCTATCAGTCAAATGAATCGGTTGCCTCAGAGATCAATGGCGTAAAAACTTTATTAGAAGCGCAGGTAGACGGCATCATGGCTTCGCTTTCTCTGGAAACCATGAAAGTGGATCATTTCGCAGAAATCATCCAACAAAACAAACCACTCATCTTGTTTGACAGGGTTCACGAAGAGCTCAATGTGCCTACCGTTACCCTTGACGATGTAAAAGCAGGCTATATGGCTACGCAGCATCTAATAGATAAAGGCTATAAGAACATTGCCTACTTAACAACGATGCATCAGATCGGCATTTTTAACGACAGGCTAAAAGGATATAAAGCAGCGCTGGCAGATAATCAACTTCCCCTACACGAAGAAAACATCATTTATGGCGGACTATCCATCAAAGACGGCCGATTTGGAGCCGGTAAACTCATGCGTTCTGCCAATAAACCAGATGCCATTATTGCTGGAGATGACTTTACTGCGCTAGGAGTGATTAAAAAACTAAAGGAAATCAATGAAACTCCTCCCAAAATAGGAGTCATCGGTTTCGCCAACGAGGCCTTTTCAGCTTACATCACCCCCAACTTATCTACCATCGACCAGCATCCTAACCGCATAGGCGCTGAATGTGCAAAGCTATTTTTAAGCATGGTTCAGCAAAATAATCCTTACCAACGAGTGGAACACATTGTCATTGAACCTTCTCTGGTCGAAAGACAATCCACCGACATCATCTGTTGATCCGGACTTCGCCACTCTTCCAACCGAGCACACTCTTTTTATTCTTCTCCATTCTACACTATCCTGGCTCCCTGCTCCTTCTCATTTTATAACAGACTATTTTCTTCCGTCTCATTCGTGTTCATTCATTTTCTGTTACACGGCAGCAATTTAAATTCGCGCAAACCACACTAACCTCAAAACCGTAGAAGCCCAGTCTCCTAGCCCCTTCCCCTGATGAAACAAGTCATTTTGACGAACGATTTAAACACCCGGGGCAGACCTATTTTTTTTTACTATCCATCAATTTCAAAACTTTTTACAAAAATATTTGACATTACTGATTTAAGATTTATCTTTATGCAACCGTTTGCATAAAATCAAATATAAATTATAGACCAGGTATGTATTTATTAGGGATTGATATAGGCACTTCTTCCGTAAAAGTAGCCGTAGTAGATGCCGCAACCCAAAAGAGTATCGCTGCCACCCAATACCCGGAAGAAGAAACCGCCATTAAATCTCTGGCGCCCGGCTGGGCCGAGCAATCGCCTATGGACTGGTGGCACAACACACAACAGGCAATTTTAAAATTAAATGCGCTTCAGTTATTCAATCCTAAAGAGATAAAAGCCATTGGAATTGGGTATCAAATGCATGGACTTGTAGTGGTAGATAAAGACCAGGAATTACTAAGAGATTCCATTATTTGGTGCGACAGCAGGGCAGTCGACATAGGTAATGAGGCTTTTGAGCACATCGGATATGAAAAATGCTTATCTCACCTACTGAATTCTCCAGGCAATTTTACTGCCTCCAAATTAGCGTGGGTAAAAAACAACGAACCGCACCTTTTCAGTCGCATTGATAAGATCATGCTTCCAGGTGATTTTATTGCCATGAAACTTACTGGTGAAATAACGACCAGTATCTCTGCCCTGTCTGAGGGAGTGTTTTGGGATTTCCTCAACAACCAACTATCCGAAGACATCCTTCAATATTATGGATTGAGTCGGGATCTGATTCCAGCCGTCAAGCCGCTGTTTTCTGCTCACGGATACGTAAGGGAAGGAGTGGCCAATCTATTGAATTTGACAGCCGGCATCCCAGTTGCCTATAAAGCCGGAGATCAACTTAACAACGCCTTATCATTAAACGTCATGCAACCCGGCGAGGTAGCAGCTACTGCGGGTACCTCCGGAGTCATTTATGGAGTGAGTGATGAACTGACCTATGACACCCAGTCGCGCGTAAATACCTTTGCGCATGTGAATTATCGTCCTGAAACCCCCCGAACAGGCGTACTCTTATGCATTAATGGAACAGGCTCTATGTATCGATGGGCCAAACACACTTTTGCTCCTTATCTCACCTACAATGAGCTTAACTACATTGCTGCGCAGGCGCCAATGGGCAGTAATTCCTTGAGGGCGCTCCCCTTCGGCAATGGAGCAGAACGAATGCTCAACAACCAATATACGGGAGCACAATTCGTGGGGATAGACTTGAACATTCACCAACAATCCCATATTTTCAGGGCTGTTCAAGAGGGAATCGCTTTTGCATTCAGGTATGGACTAGACATCATGCGCGAAAATGCCATAGAGCCAAAAGTCATTAGAGCCGGAAAAGCCAATCTATTCCTGAGCGATCTATTCACTCAGACCTTTGTAGATGTCACCCAAGTGCCCGTCGAATTGTATGACAACGACGGCAGTGTCGGAGCCGCATTAGGGGCGGGGGTAGGTGCCGGAATTTTCAACAGCACCGCCGAAGCCATTACCAAACATCAGCCACTGAAACTGATCTACCCCAAAGATCCGGCCACCTATGAAGCCATTTATCAAGAATGGAAAGAAATAGTCACACGACGATTGAATGATATGAAAACCCTTCCCCACCAACTCCAGGAAAAAGTTATTTAATCCGCCTGAACAAGCCCTTATAAAGCACAGATTATTCACTAAAACATCAACTAAAAATAATATAATGACAAAAGTAGTTAAAGGAGAAATAGAATTTTTTAGAGGCATTCAACAAATCAATTACGAGGGACTAGAGAGCAATAACCCTCTTGCGTTCAGATGGTATGATGCCAATAAAGTGGTTGCTGGCAAAACAATGAATGAACATTTCAAATTTGCCTGTGCCTACTGGCATTCGTTCAACGGAAATGGTTCAGATCCTTTTGGCGGGGCGACCCATTTTTTTCCATGGGATGCGAAAACAGAGCCCATAGAACGGGCAAAAGACAAGATGGATGCCGCCTTTGAATTTATAACAAAAATGCAATTGCCCTACTACTGTTTCCACGATGTGGATTTGGTAGATTATACCGATAGTATCACCGAAAATGAACGCCGTTTACAAGCAATCGTTGATTATGCTGCTCTAAAACAGGCGGAAAGTGGCGTTAAACTCCTCTGGGGAACGGCCAATCTATTCAGCCATCATCGTTACATGAACGGAGCGGCTACCAACCCTGATTTCCATGTATTGGCTCACGCTGGAGCACAGGTAAAGGCGGCACTAGACGCGACCATCGCTTTGGGCGGGGAAAACTATGTCTTTTGGGGCGGCAGAGAAGGCTACATGAGCCTGTTAAACACCCACATGAAGCGGGAGCAGGAGCATCTGGCCAAATTTCTCCACATGGCTAAAGATTACGCACGTAAAAATGGATTTAAAGGCACTTTCTTTATCGAACCAAAACCCTGTGAACCTTCTAAACACCAATACGACTACGACGCGGCTACAGTGAAATCATTCCTGCAGCAATATGACCTCCTGGACGATTTTAAATTGAATTTGGAGGTGAATCATGCAACCTTGGCCGGACATACCTTTCAACACGAATTGCAGGTGGCGGTCGATAACAACTTATTAGGTTCCATTGACGCAAACCGTGGTGATTACCAAAACGGATGGGATACAGATCAGTTTCCGAATGACATCAATGAGCTCACCGAGGCCATGCTTATCCTCCTTGAAGGCGGTGGTTTGCAGGGCGGCGGCGTAAATTTTGACGCAAAGATTCGTAGAAATTCAACAGATCCGGAAGATTTGTTTTATGCCCACATCGGTGGCATGGATATTTTCGCAAGAGCTCTAATCAACGCCGACCGTATTCTTGAAAGTTCCGATTATAAAAAAATAAGGGCTGAAAGATACGCTTCTTTCGATCAGGGAAAAGGGGCAGAATTTGAGAATGGAGGCCTGACCCTGGAGAACCTGCGCAACTTTGCCGCCGAGAATGGAGAACCATCAATGAGAAGCGGAAAACAAGAATACCTAGAGAATTTAATCAATAAATACATTTAATTTACTAAATACACCTGGAAATCAAAAATCTGGGTGTATTTTTAACTTATAATTCTAATTTGCCAGCTAAACCAAACCAACCTAAAATAAATGAACAATAATGTACTGGATTTTAAGGATCACATCGTGTTCCTTATTTACTTCGTAATAGTGGCGGGCTACGGGCTTTATATCTATTACAGAAAAAAATCCCGGGTATCAGACTCAAAAGATTACTTTCTGGCAGAGGGTTCTCTTACCTGGTGGGCCATTGGGGCTTCCCTCATTGCCTCTAATATTTCCGCCGAACAGTTTATAGGAATGAGTGGAAATGGCTTCACGATGGGCCTTGCCATTGCTACTTACGAATGGATGGCAGCAGCAACACTCATTGTCGTTGCGGTATTTTTTATTCCGGTGTATCTAAAGAACAAGATCTATACGATGCCCCAATTTCTCCATCAGCGCTACAATGGAACGGTCGCGATGATCATGGCGGTATTCTGGCTGCTGTTGTATGTCATCGTTAACCTTACTTCCATTTTGTTTTTGGGGGCTTTGGCTATCAGCAGCATATCCGACATCAGCTTAACTGCCTGCATGATTTTCCTGGCCATTTTTGCCGTGATCATTACACTGGGAGGCATGAAAGTGATCGGTTACACGGACGTTATTCAGGTCTTTTTCCTCATTTTAGGGGGACTGGCTACGACCTACCTCGCGCTAGATCTCGTTGCTAAACACTTTGGTTCGGAAGGAGCTATTCAAGGCTTCAAATACATTACCCAACAAGCCGACAGTCATTTCCACATGATCCTGAAACAGGACAATGCGCATTACATCAGCCTGCCTGGATTAACTGTACTTATTGGCGGGATGTGGATTGTCAATTTGAATTATTGGGGCTGCAATCAATACATCACTCAGCGAGCTTTAGGGGCCGACTTAAAAACGGCAAGGAGAGGAATACTTTTTGCCGCATTTTTAAAGATACTGATGCCTGTAATTGTGGTTTTACCCGGTATTGCAGCCTTTGTGCTCTTCCAAAATGGGTATTTCCAAAAAGAGATGATGGTAAATGGAGAACTTGTTCAGGATAAGGCTTATCCGGTATTGCTCAACCTGCTGCCTGCTGGTCTGAAAGGGCTCTCTTTTGCCGCACTGACCGCCGCTGTAGTGGCTTCTTTGGCAGGGAAAGCTAACAGTATTGCCACCATCTTCACTTTGGATATTTACAAAAAGAAAATAAATCCTGAAGCAAATGAGAAAAAACAAGTCTGGGTAGGAAGAGCAGCCATCATTATTTCAATGCTGATTGCCGTACTCATTGCTCCATTTCTGGGCATTGACAAAAAAGGAGGCTTTGAATACATTCAGGAATATACCGGTTTTGTATCGCCTGGTATTTTCGCCATGTTTATCTTAGGATTCTTCTGGAAGAAAACGACCAGCAATGCGGCCTTGTTTGCCACGATTGGAGGCTTCATTCTTTCCATTATCTTCAAGATAATGCCGAGATGGGTAAACTTAGAATTTTTAAGTCCAATGGGTTTCTCCAAACAGGTCTTACAAAAAGACAATAGTCTCCTCTACGAAATTCCGTTTTTGGACAGGATGGGCTTTGTTTTCATCTTTGCCCTCATCGGCATGTACCTGATCAGCATGATTGAAAATAAAAAAGGCATTGTACCCAACGCCCTGGAAGTCGACACGAAAATGTTCAAAACCGATGCGAAATTCACGGTGGGAGCCTTACTGGTCATCGGAATTTTAGTCGCTCTTTATACCTTGTATTGGTAAATAACCCTTCAATGACTGCTCTGGCGAAATAGCTCTGCAGAGCAGTCATTTTTGTGTATGGATATCACCAACATTTTTTTGCGCGTTTCAGGATTTCCCTATCGTTATTCATAAAAAAGCATGCCCGAATATCCATTCGGCGCATGCTATCGTTATTCACTGACTATCGGCTGAACTTATTTCGCTGTTTTAGAGACCAAACGATCGGTCACCACCACCGTTTCAACTGCGCGTTCTTCCAGTACGAACTGAATGCCATACTTGCTTAATGCCTTATTGATCTCCTCCATGTTAGTCATATCGGCAAAAAATTCCAGATCTACAGGGAAATCATCCGTAAGTTCATATTCAAGGGGAATCTGCGAGTTTTGAAATAAAAACAATTTCATCTGAAAAAACAGGTCAAACAGAGAGCTGTTCTTCAATGTACAGCCATTGATGTCAATTACACTTACCCGCTTTCCTCCCGAGCTCTTCAGTTTTGGATTTTGTGTAGATCCTTTCATCACCCAGCAGGGTTGAGTGATGAATTGTGTTTCGATAGTGAGCTGAGGAAAATTTCTCTTAAGGTCTTCTTGCATGAACTTTCTTAGTTCCGACACATGCTGTTTCCCTACAATTTCGTAACAATACGCATTCTCCTTTTTCCATTCTATATATTCGACAGGGTCTTTCGGTGCGTTTATTAGTGTCGAGTCACTTGCAAGAAATTTAATTTGATTTCTTACATATAACCGGTCTGCTCTGGAATAGGCAGTTGTAATCATGGCTGAAAGACTTACATTTAAGCAGGTAATGCGATTAAAATCATCCGTCAGTTTTCCTGTTCTCATGCCGGCACTTAGTCCAGGCTTATACTTCCCAAAGAAGGAGTAACTGTTTAGGTCTGTATCATCCAGTCCATTCATTGCTTTAAGAATGGAGGTCGTTGCTTCATAAGGAATCCGGACATCCGTTTTTTGAGAAAAAGTGACCTGCCCATTCAATGCGGCTTGAATATTGGCCTCCGTGATTTGATCGCCATTGGAACTGCCCAAAACCTTTCCATCTCCTGTAATCCACACATAGTGAGGCATCATTCGGTGAGGAAAGATTTTTTGTAAAATTCGATTGTCATAAACAGTAAATAGGTCTTCTGCTTTTTTATCTCTTGATTTACGTCGCTGAAAAAACGCGTTTACCAGATCCATGCTTTCGTACGTCACCGGAATAAATACCATTTCCTTTTCATATTGCGCCTGCAATTGGTGAGTCTTGTCAAACATGGAAATACAGGCTCCGCACCAGGTAGCCCAAAAATCCAGGATGATTAACTTTTTATGACTAAAATCCTTCAATGTCATGGTGCTTTGATCCGATGGATGATTCAATACTTTTAAGGGTAAATCCCATACCTGTGCAGGAAGCATGACACTGTTTTTAGAAGCAGTCTGCTGCCCGTAAGCGGTCTTTTCTCCAAAAAATATGGAACTGATGAGTAATGCGATAAGAATCGCTCTAAGAAATTTATTAAATCTATACATGTTTTTAATTGTTAATTGAACTACTCATTTTCATTTACCGGAAAGTCGAATGCGAGTCGCGGGTCGTTTAGTTGTAGTTCGTAATGAGTACCTTCCAGGCTCTTTTGTGCTTTGATTAAAAATTGAGGGTCGTGATTAAAGCGGCGGATATCAAACCAGCGCGTCCCTTTTCCTATCAGGCTTTTGCTTCGTTCATCCAACACGATGGAAAGAGCCTCCGCCTGCGATGTAGTGGTAAAAGGAGAATAGGTTTGGGGCTTATACCTTGTCATTAAGATTTCATTCAGTAAGTCTATTCCCTTTTTAACCTGTCCATTTCTGATGAGCACCTCCATGTAATTGAAATAATTCTCATCGGTGGAAAGGCCTGCAAAGGCATCGGATCGTTTTGATCCCCCATAAGACCCTTTGAAGGTATACACCTCGTTTCCCCGGTCCCTGAAATAGAGATGCTTCCTTAAATCATTGGTCTCATAGGAGTCGTAAATCGTTTTAGTAACCCTCACTTCTGCATTATTGTAATTGAGATATCCGTAACTAATGAACGGACTGTAAAAGATGATTTCCTCATTTCCGGGGCCTAGCGGATAATCGGTAGGGAATGGCCTGGTAGAGCTCACAGAAAGGGTATTGTAATCGATCAGTTGATGATACTTTTTATATGCGGCCTCTAAGTAGATTTCTGCTTCAGGATAATTGCCAGTGATCAGGTAAATTCTTCCGAGCAAAGATAACGCGGCCAGCGCCGAAGGCCTGGTTTTATAATTTTGTGTCTCGGGAAGCATGGAAACAGCTTCTTTCAGATCAGTGGTAATTCGATCGTAGGCTTCCTTCAAACTCACGATGGGTCTTTTTGCATTGATATCTGCGCTCAACGCCATCGGAACAGACCTCGACTCATGAGCTGTTTCTTCTCTATAGGGCTGCGTAAACACCTGCAATAGGCCAAACATGGCATATGAACGGAAAAATAGAGCTTGTCCTTTGATCTTTTTGTAGGAGACGTCATTGCTGTTGGAAAATCCTTCCAAACCTTCCAGCACTACATTGCTGTAAAATATCTGTTCGTAGGGAGCCGTCCATTCCGTAAGTCGGGAAAGACCTGTATTGTTCATTTTCCACGTATGGGCATTTCTTTCTACCTCTATCAGATTGTTAAAACCGGTGGCAGAGATATAAAAATCATCGCTGGCAATCAATCCCAAGCCCGGTGTTTTATTCATCACCCCATAATTGTCCAGCAATAACTGAAAGTCTTCCAGTGTATTGGGGACTAATAATTTTTGATTGCTTTTTTCTTCCAGAAAATCTTTGGCACAACTGCTCAGAAACAGACAGGCACTTATGAATAGTACTATTTTTGTTTTCATCTTTAAAATCTTAATTAGATACCCATTTTTAAGCCGAATGAATACGTTCTCACAGGCCGGAATTGTCCGGTTACCGCATAATCCGGATCTATTTCGTTCGGTGTTTTCTTCCACAAAATGCCCACATTATTTACATACGCATTTAACTCCATCGACTTAAATTTCCATCCAAACAAGGAATTTGGCAAACGGTAAATGACGGATATATCCTCCCAGCGAACATGATCTCCTCTTTTCACCAGCGATTCCCCGTAGAGGTATACATTATCTCTATTGGCATTTACTACAGTTGGTATTCCTGGCACAGAAGTCAATTGCTCATCGCCCGCTTTTTGCCAACGAAGAATGTAATCCGCATGCGCTGAGAGCAACCCATCATCCAATACGCCATTATTCACGTATCGAATGGAACTGAGCCTGTAATGATAGGCTCCACGGTAACTGAAATTCGCCGACAGGGTTAAGCCTTTCCAGGAGAAAGTGTTTCTGAGAGCTCCCACCCATTGAGGCCGGGAAGTTCCGTGATACACCAGGTTCTCCACATTGGTACGCTGCACAATGGCATTCCAATCCATACTTTCTTCTCCGTTAAGCACCCCTACTGGATTTCCTGTTGACGGATCCAAACCCCGATAAGGAAAACTATATACACTATACACCGACCGGCCTTTTATCGGACTAAGGGACGTGGTCTGAATCACAGACAGGGTGGACAAAGTTAAGTCCATGTAATCTGTCACCTTATCTACCGCATTACTTAACATGGCCACTGTTTGCCAGGAAAATGCACCCGTCAGGTTTTGTGATCGTAAAAGCACCTCTAAACCCCTTCCTCTGGTAGAAGCCACGTTCCCCCTGAACCGGGTGATCCCGGCGGAAGCCGGATATTCGGTGTCGCCGATCAGGTCTACCCCTTTCCGGTGATACATGTCGAAACTTCCCGAAAGACGATTCTTTAGTAAAGTAAAATCTATCCCCGTATTGAGCACTTTGGTCCTCTCCCAGCGAAGCATGCTATTGGGAGGATTGATAATGGTCGCAAAAGGCAGTGTAGAAAATGCGGCAGTGGAAAAATAAGAAGCCGTTGTGTAAGCACTTAAACTACGATTCAGATTTCCGTTTGAACCATACGTCAACCGTAATTTGAGATTTTCAAAAAGCCAATTACGGGCAAAATCTTCTCCCGATATCGTCCAGGCAGCACCTATCGACCAGAGGGGAACTCCTTTTTGATTCGCACTGACGCCAAAAATATTGCTCTGATCCAACCGCGTACTTCCCGTTAACAGGTATCTTGACCGAAAGGAAACGCTGGTATTTTGGTAATAGGAAACAAAACGGTCCGTCAGTTTAGATATATCATCTCTGAAAGAAATTCTGCTGCCAGCCAGCGGATTGATAAATTGAGGAAAGATATTCTGATAATCCACCAGGGAGACCCCTGCCCTCTCTTCGTTATAGCCATAAAAACGATTGGAAACTCCATTAGTGATGGAATTACTGATTTCTGCCCCGGCAATGGACTGAATATGAAGGTCTGGCAAGAGTTGTTTGGTCGCGGATAACTGTATCCGGCCCCGGTGGGTCTGCGTTGCCTGGTTTGACACATCCAAGATGCCTCCCAAAGGAATAGGGCGGTTCATTTTCCCATCTGCCATCACCGCACTAAAACTATTGATCAGATCACGGACTTCGTAAGTTTCTATGCTTTTATTGTTCCGATTCTCTTGACTCATATATACATATTGATAAAGACCAGAAAGTTCCATCCAATCTGTCAGTTTGTACCTCAGACCAGCATCCATTCTGGCTTCTCTGGTTTTCCGATGATTATTCATCAGATTCAATTCATCCAGGGGTTTGTAATACCAGTTCAATAAATCAGGATAGGTATTTTCCAGCGATTGCAGGTAAGTGTATCGATAATCCTTGTAAACAATGGCATTCGTTCCGTCTGCTTCTTTCAGGTGTGCATACGGATACACTTCCCGGAACGAGGAAGTAGACATCATCACTTGTCCGTTGTTGGGTTGAAATTGATCCATCCAGTTATAATTTAGGTCAGCGGTGAATGTCAGCTGATCTCGCAGAAGCTTTTGTTCTAAAAACAATCTGGTGGTTAAACGTTGGAGACCATTACTCACCAGGTTGTCCCGGTTATCGTCATAGCCCATTCGCCACCTCCATTGATTTTGGGCCGTTTTATGGTTGAGGCCTATGGAATAGTGTTGGTTTAAGCTGGGTTGAAAATAATACGCGCGCAGATCGTTCCGCACATCCTTGTTTCGTAGCTGATTGAGTTGGAGTTCAAGTTCAGCAGACGACAAAACACCTTCCCTGTTCGCGATTAAAAGCTCAATGACAGGGGTCAGCACAGGTCTATTGGAATTACTTTCCTGAGCAGTATAAAATCCCCGGGCAAAGAGACGGCGCTCAAGATCAATGTAGTCTGAAGAGGAAATTTTTGGCGAATAAAATACATCGGGTCTTCCTCCAATGGTGGTCTGCCCATTGAAGTCAATGGAAAAGCCATCTGTTTTTGTTGCTTTCTTCGTGGTTAAGACGATCACTCCATTTGCAGCCCGTGCCCCCCATACAGAAGCCGCACCGGCATCCTTCAGTACGCTGATGCTTTCTATATCGTCCGGATTGATGCTGGACAAATCGCCATCGTAAGGAAAGTTATCTAGAACAATTAGTGGATCAGGTCTGGAAAAGAGGGTACTCTGCCCACGGATACTGATTTGAGTCTGCGTATTCTGTTGCTGATTGGCCTTATTAAATACCAGCCCGGGAACATTATTTGCCAGCCGATCTATCACCGAAGTCGTCACCATACTCCCCAGCAAGCCCTCATCCAGAGTGGTGGCTGCACCCGTCAATCGCTCTTTGGAAAGTTGCTGGTATCCGGTATTGACCACTACCTCTACCTGCTCGAGTTCTGCCGGGAGGATTTGCATATGTATATCTCCCAATAGAGGTTTAGCAGGGAGTTCCATGGTGCGGTAGCCAATAAAAGAAATGACAATGGACGCTTTTTCATCCACCTCATTTAAAGTAAATCGACCATCAATGGCTGTTTTGGTTCCTTTGGTCAGCGCCCCTTTCACGTTCACTGAGGCTCCCATCAAAGGAATTTCATTTTCTCCCAACACCCGGCCATTTACCTCCATACGCCGAAATCGTTCGAGGACCTGATCCATTAAGGAACTTTCTTTTCTTTTAATAATGATATCTTTTTCATTGATTTCAAAAGTAAAGGGCAGCGTTCTCAATGTCGCACTCAGTGCTTCCTGTAAAGAGACTTCCTTCACTTTCACGGAAACCCTTTGCTGATCGTTGATGATTTTCCCGTCATAGAAAAGATCATAACCACTTTGGTTTCTGATTTCTCTCAAGACAGATTTAAGAGACACCTCTTGTTTGTTAATCGTTATTCGCTGGCCAAAGGTCGCTGCACTGACCTGTAAGAAAGAGACAATCAAGAATACGGTAGTTAATCGCATAGTCAGCAATAATTGACGGCGTAAAGCAATAGGCACGCCGAGATTAGCCATATTAATTTTATACATTTGTAGCATGGTTTGTTGAAACAGGTCCCGGAACTTTCCACGGTAAGGGCCCTGTTGTCCTAATTAGTTGATTTAGTTAATTGGTTCAAACTTCAGCCAGGAGTGTCGCAAGCACTTCTGGTTTTTGTTTCTTTTAGTTGTTTGGTTGTCTGCTGGTTTACCCTCCTTTGTTTTAATACCTATTTCTGTGAATTAATTGTATGCAGAAAGAGAAGTTCTATCGGCTTACATATACTTTTTTCCCCTCTACCTTAAAATGCACCATTCCGGAAGATTCTATCAAATTTAATACGGCAGACAATTGACGATTACGGGAGATCAATCCTCCCGTCTCTAACCCTTCAGGCACAGAAGAGTCATAAATGATTTCCACGTCGTACCACCTCGCTATCTTGCGCATCGCTACCTTAAAATCTACATTATCCAGGTAAAAATCTCCATTTTTCCAATCCATAACCTCTTCGGTATTTGCCCTTTTCAGCTCCAGAGAAACGCCATCATTCAACAAATGTTCCCCTGGCTTTAAGACCTTTGTAAGTCCTGCTGAGTGCACCCTGACCGAACCTTCCAGTAAGGTGGTGGTGACCTGTTTCTCTTCCCTGTAACTATTGATGTTAAAGTGTGTACCCAACACTTCCACTTCCTGTGTACCTGTCTGCACAACAAATGGCATTGCCTGACTCGTTTTTCCCTTTTCCAGAACACCAGGGATCTTTGCTATTTCAAAATAAGCCTCACCTTCTAATTTGACCAATCGTTTCCCTTTTTGAATCAAATTCGTGGCATAGGTAATGCTCGACGCTGCATTAAGCCAGACAACTGATCCGTCCGGAAGGCGTACCCGGTAGCGTTCTCCGTTTGCTGTGGTAATGGTATTGAATTGATTATTTTCAGCAAAGGAATCACTGATCTCGTACTCCAACTGTCCATCTGCCGTTTTACGCACGGTTATCCCTGTTTCTCTGGCCAATTCTTCATTGGATACTTCCGTCAAACGGATTTGATGACCATTGGCAAGCGTAAGGGTCGCTCCCTGTTTGCCTGGTGAAACATCCTGAACCCATAAGGCTTCTTCTCTTTGAAACAGATTGGGATATAGGAAAAGTATTGCACCAAAAAGAAGAACGAGGACCGCTGCTGCCACCAAGACCCTTTGCCAGTACACCATCGGTTTTCCTTCCCAAATACCGTACTCTTTTTCATCCGCCGAAAATATCCGGTCCAAAATCTGCGATTGCTGCCTTTTATGAAGCCCTTCCCCTTTCCATTCCGATTGATATGCTTCAGAAAGGAGTTGCTCCAATGAAGCTGCATACAAAGGATTCTCTACATAATCCCAAAACTCCACTTCTTCCTCCTGAGTCGCCTGGTTCGTCAGATATCGATTTAATAACTCTTGAAGCCTTAAGTTTTCATTTTCCATAAGAGGTATCCTTCGTATTGTGCATAAAATGAGTCCTTTAATTACATTGACACTTATTTTGAGCGTAAGGGTTACTCACGACATAAAAAAAATGCAACAAACTAAAAATCAATTAAATAATTTTATCTGGAAAGCGCAATAATCAATAGCGGGTAGAGAATGGCGTGCTTGCGAAAATGCCACCTTATTCTTTGCAGCGCCCTTTTCATATGGACACGCACAGTTTCAATAGAAATGCCGAGGACCTTTGCAGCTTCTTCATATCTTAGTCCCTGCTTGTGACAAAGCTCATATACCTTGCGCTGTTGAGCAGGCAATTCTGCTAAAGCCATTTCCAATACCCGGATGGCATCATTATAGTCCAGTTGCTGGTGAGTTGCCTGATCCACCAATGGGAAATGATCTTCCTCCGCTTCGACTTTCCTCCAGGATCCGGTAGTTAATTCCCGGGACATTTTGCGAAGCAAATTCAGCGAATGATTCCGGACAATCCGATTTAAATAAGCAGCAAAATTTTCTATTGTTAACAGCTCCGCGCGTCGGGTCCATATTTTTAAGAAGACATCCTGCACTGCTTCTATAGCCGCATCATCGGATTTAACAAGACTTTTACTAAAAAGAAATAAGTCTCTCTGGTAATGATTGAAAAGAGTGGTGAATGCACGTTGGTCGCCCTTTGCTATTTCAGCAAGCAATTCCTGCTCATTATAAAGGGGACGTGATGCCATAAAGTTTTAACAACTATTTTTAACGAGTTTGAAAAACCAATGATAACTATATTTTCGATAGCAAACACACTATAAGAACGATTTTCCCCATTTGTGGTGTCTCAAAGGGGATGAAAACCCAGCAATAGCATCGAAAATAAACCTGATCGTAGGATTTAGTGAAGACACATCCCGTTGATTTTCTCGTCCTTCGTTTAGGTAAAGTTCGAACGCTGTTGTATACCGCCTATACACATCGGACAGCTGATGGCAGGTAGCCCAGATCGACATCAAAATATAACCGTTCATTTTTGACATGAAATTGCTTTTCCTAAAACTCCTGTTCGTCATAAAAATAGAGATGTAATGGAGATAGCCATACAAGTCCTTGAGCTCAAGCACCGAATCCCCATATGTATGAACACCGCTAACCTCAACAAATGCATACTGCAGACACGGGAGAGATCATCAACAGAATTTAGCCCGAAAATTCAACCATTGAAATAGGCTTGTCTCGTTACAGCCAGACGAAATAATTTCCAAAATTCTCCGAATTAAAACCAAGGTCTACCAACTGAATGCTAAAGATTTTGACTATGGAAAAATTTATTTATAAAGCTTCAAATTTTAGAAAAGAATCCTTTCGGTTCAATGTGCTGTTAAGGCATTATGCCATAAAAAATACAGGTAATTGAAAATGAAGTTGCCGTCATATTATACTTTCTTTACCCTATAGGGAAAACTTTTACATCGGAAAATGAAGAAATCCTTACGTAGATTTGGGAGCACCACAAGCACCTTCCATATAACTTTAAGCAAGATTATCTTTTTTTAAACAAATAGTCGGCAAAATCCATTACTAACTTGGAACCCACCATAAGAAAAAGAACAAGCTCCCATTGGAATGTCGCTTATATAAAAAAACGAAACACCGTTCATACAGTGTTTCGTTAAGTGGAGATTACCGGATTCGAACCGGTCACCTCTTGCCTGCCAGGCAAGCGCTCTAGCCAAATGAGCTAAACCCCCATAGCGATTTAGGATTGCAAAAATAATGAAATCTTTATTGTCGCCAAATTTTATTGCTATTTTTTTCTTTCGTTATAGCACCTCCCGTATTGAAAAAATTTATTTCATTTAACGATAATAAAACATACCTTCGAAAAACTGATAATTCATCCCTATGTTTCAGTTCAACACTATGGAAAAACGAATCGAGGCCATGTTTTCCGCTGACCCCGATCCTATTAACAAATTAAGAGTCAAGTTTTTGGCCAGGGCTTTGTTAGCTTATATGGCCTTGGCGGCTTTTACAGCTCCGGTTTTCTATTACAATGACCTGCAGTTGCTGGGCGGCAGATCTTTGATCGCTCTGTGCTTCCTGACTGTTTTTCTTGCATTCATGGTCTACACCTCCCGGTGGAAGCTTATTGCACACATCGTGTGTATCTTCATGACGATCTTTATCTGGACAAATATTTTTATTTTTATTCAGGCGGTAAATGTACTCTCTATTCAATTTACCTTGCTTCTTGTCCTGGTTAGTCATTACATTCTGGGATCGCGCTACGGCATTATTTACTCGGCCATTACCGTGATTCCTATGATTTTGTACTTTACATTTGGAGGACAAAACTACATTTACCTAAAAATCACCCCTACGGAAGCCGACAATCTCTCTTTCACCGTGGTGTTCATATTTAATTTCCTATCCATTATTTACCTGCAATATCACTTTTTCAATGCCTTTGACAAGACGATAAAAGAACTAAACTTTAAACAGGCTGAGGAAAAAGAGCTCAATGAAAAGTTAAAAATTGCCATTATCGCAGCAGAAGCTTCTTCTAAAGCAAAAAGTAATTTCTTATCCACTATTTCCCATGAGCTTCGTACGCCTTTAAATGCCGTAATTGGTATGAGCGACATTCTCCTGATCGACAAGCCTCGTGAAGATCAGGTGGAAAACCTGAATATCCTTAAATTTTCCGCCAATAATTTGCTTGATCTGATCAATAATGTATTGGATTTCAACAAAATCGAATCGGGCAAAATAGAAATTGAACAAATTCCCTTTCCGGTGGATGAATTGTTAAAGAATATCCACAATGGTTTCCGGAATAAAGCCCAACAAAAAGACCTGTCACTCAACATTTTAATGGACGAAGAAATTCGGAAATTAAATGTGATAGGGGACCCTACACGGCTGACTCAAATTCTGGCTAACCTGGTTGAAAATGCCATTAAATTTACCACCACCGGTTTCGTAAATATCTCTGTAGAATTGCTGGAACTTGATCAGGAGAATGTACGTCTTCGCTTTCATGTGGCCGACAGTGGTATTGGTATTCCGACAGACAAGCAGGAGCTGGTATTTCACTCATTTACGCAGTCTGCCAGTAGCACTACACGCAAATTTGGTGGTACTGGCCTTGGCTTATCCATTGTCAGAAGCCTGCTGAAGCTTCTTGGAAGTGAAATTAGCATGAAAAGCGAGGTGTATAAAGGCACTACCTTTTCTTTTGAGATGGCCTATCGCTTGGATGTTTCTTATTATGCCGAGAATACAGCGCTCCCCGAAGAAATCGACATTAGTTCTCTCCGCATTCTCATCGCTGAAGATAATGAAATGAACATTTTACTGATGCGTAAATTACTGGCTACCTGGCACCTTCAGCCGTCGATTGTTAAAAATGGATTAGAAGCTGTGAAAGCACATGAGGAGCATACTTTTGACCTGATCCTGATGGATATTCATATGCCGGTGATGGATGGATACGATGCTTCCATTAAGATTCGCACCCTCACTGACCCTGATAAAGCAGGTGTAAAAATCATTGCGCTTACCGCTTCTGTGGCCATGGATGCCAAAGAGAAAGTGCTTTCTGCCGGAATAGATGATTTCGTTCCGAAACCTTTCAACACCAAAGAATTAAGGAGTAAACTGGAGAAGGTATGGCTGGAAATCAGCCAAAAAAAACAAGGATGAGGAAATCCCCACCCTTGTATCAACAAATATAACAACTTAAAACAAGCTATTTCGCTGTCGAAAAAGAATACGGGAAGGCCGACTCGGCAATTCCGCGCTTCTTATTTGGTGTTTCCGACATAGTGAAGTCCAATACCGCTCCTTTCATAAGCGCCTGATGGTTCAACCAGTTCTTATCATAAGACTGGCCATTCACTTTCAATTCATGCACATACTTATGGGTCGCACTATTCTGTGGAGCATTGATCACAATTTGCTTTCCATTGGGCAGGTGAATCGTTGCCTTTTTAAACAAAGGTGCACCCAGAACGTACTGATCCGTGGCAGGTGTTACCGGGTAAAAGCCTAGGGCAGAGAATACATACCATGCGGAGGTTTGTCCATTATCTTCATCTCCGCAATAGCCATCCGGTGTTGCAAAATACATTCTGTCCATCACCTCTCTAGCCCAATACTGTGCTTTCCAGGGAGCACCGGCATAATTGTAAAGGTAAATCATGTGTTGAATGGGTTGATTTCCATGTGCATATTGACCCATATTAGCAATTTGCATTTCCCGGATTTCATGAATGACCCCCCGGTAATAGCTTTCATCAAAAACAGGAGGCATAATGAACACCGAGTCCAGCTTATTGACAAATTTTTCATTTCCTCCCATTAACTTAACTAAACCTGCAATGTCTTGAAATACGGACCAGGTATAATGCCAACTATTTCCCTCTGTAAATGCATCGCCCCATTTAAAAGGGCTGAATGGGGACTGGAAGGATCCATCTTTATTTTTTCCGCGCATCAGGCCACTGGAAGGATCAAAGAGGTTTTTATAATTCATGGCTCGTTTGGCATAGATTCCAATTTCACTTTCAGGTTTTCCCAATGCCTTTCCTAGCTGGTAAATACAGAAATCATTGTATGCGTATTCGAGAGTTCTGGCAGCATTTTCTTTGATTTTCACGTCGTAAGGTACATAGCCGAGTTCATTATAATAGTTCACTCCAAACCGTCCTACGGCTTCCATCGGTCCTTCGTTATTGGCCCCATGTTTCAATGCTTCCCAAAGTTTTTCGATATCGTATCCCCTAATTCCCTTGATGTACGCGTCTGCCACGACCGAAGCAGAGTTGTTTCCGATCATGATATTGGCAAAACCAGGACTGCTCCATTCAGGCAGGAAACCTCCTTCTTTAAAATCGTTAATAAGCCCTTCCTGCATTTCCTTATTTATTTCCGGATAAGCCAGGTTTAGGAAGGGATAGAGCGCCCGAAAGGTATCCCAAAAACCAGTTCCAGCAAACATGTAGCCTGGCAGTATCTTGCCATTATATGGACTCCAATGGATAATTTCATTTTTGGCATTGATTTCATACAACTTGTTCGGGAACATTACCATTCGGTAAAATGCCGAATAGAAAGTCCGGGTTTGATCTACCGTTCCTCCTTCCACAGCGATTCTACTTAGTGTTTTGTTCCAGCTGGCTCTGGCTTTTGCCTTGGTCGCATCAAAGGAGTCGGCAGCCAGCTCTCTTGAGAGATTCAATTCTGCCTGTTCAAAACTGATAAAAGAAGAGGCCACACGCGCATGCACCTTCTCTCCCCTTTTGGTCTTAAAACCAATCACCGCTCCTGTGTGATCACTGGTTAACTCCAAGCTGTCTTTAACCAATGTTTTCCCGTCTTTCCAGGTATGTGCCAGGGTGAAGTCTTTATCAAAAATCAACACGAAATAATTTTTAAAATTCTCTGGAAGAGGACCGCGGGCATACCTCTTCGTGTATCCGATAATTTTTCTTTCAGAAGGAATAATTTTAATGTATGAGCCCTTATTGAGCGCATCAACTACCACAAAAGCACTGTCGGTTTGTGGAAATGTAAAGCGGAATTGTGCCGCACGCTCGGTAGGTGTGATCTCTGTGGTCACATCGGCATCGGCGAGATACACACTGTAATAATAAGGACGGGCCACTTCTGCTTTGTGCGAAAACCAACTTGCTCTTTCGTCTTCATGCACTCGCAGCTTTCCTGTCACCGGCATAATGGCAAATTGGCCATAATCATTCATCCAGGGAGAAGGCTGATGGGTTTGCTTAAAGCCACGGATTTTATCAGCATCGTACTGATAGGCCCATCCATGTCCCATTTTTCCAGTTTGGGCGGTCCAGAAGTTCATCCCCCAGGGAACAGCTACTGCCGGATAGGTATTTCCATTGGAAAGCTCAGGCTTCGACTGAGTGCCCATTAATGTGTTAACCCAGGATACCGGATCCGTGACTTTGTCTACACGTTGTGCAGAAACCGTCAAAGCGGCAAACACCAATGTCGTCGTTAAAAATTGCTTTATCATGTGTGAAGTATTAGGTCTTTAGATGTTAGATGGTTGGGTTCTGGCTATAAGTGAGCCATAAGTCGTCCAGGCTTTTCCCGGTAATGGTTTTCCACAACTCTTCCTGGTAGGTATGTGCGCGCATGGCTTCATCGAGCCGGATTACGATTCCTGCATGCCCGTTTATTTCCAGCCAGTGCAAAAACCTTGCGGTAACGCGGTAGGCATTTTTATAATGATGTTCTGGCTTAAAGGCAGGCAAGGCCCATCCTGCTCCCTGATTGTCTACCCCAAACTTAAAACGGACATAATCAGCGATGCCTTCCGTGAGCCATCCGGGTCCTCCTCCGCGCCCGTAATTCTGAACAATATGCATGACTTCATGCGTTACCACATCGATGTCGCCAGGTTGCTTCTGGAACCATTGAGGATTGTAAACGATACGTCCGCCGCCTGCTGCCGCTACCCCTTTATAGGCGGTGTCCACGCTAAAAGTCACTTCAGTTGCTGCATTTTTATTATAGGTTTGACGCAGTACTGGATATACTTCGAAAAAAGTTTTGATCATTCGTTCCTTCAGTACCGCACTAAAAGAAGGGTCATTATTGAGGAACCGAAGGACAAGTCCATCCCGTTGGATCACTTGTGGCTCTTGTGCATAAGCCCAATGAACGGACGCACAAAGCAATAAAATTCCATAAATTCGTTTATTCATTACTTAAGGTTTATAATTCAACGAAGAGGGAGGCAATTCGCTTTTCCCCCATTCTTTTTGAGGGCTTTCGCCCATCGTTAAGCGCAATTCTCCTCCCTGCAACAATTCTTCATGCGTAAACCAGGAGCGTTCCAGACGCTTACCATTTAGCTCTGCAGCCTGAATGTACTTGTTTACATGGCTATTATTTATTGCTTTTACCCGAAAGATTTTCCCGTCAGGAAGTTGAATTTGAGTTTCTTCAAATACCGGGCTACCAATGCTGTATACGGGAATGCCCGGTGTCACTGGAAAGAATCCCATCATGGAAAAGACCACAAAGGCGGTCATTCCTCCACCGTCTTCATCACCAGGGATACCAAAAAGATGATCGGTAAACCAAGTATCCATCAACATTCTGATTCGCTTCTGGGTTTTATAAGGAGCCCCGAGATAGTTATAGAGGTAAGGGATATGAAAAGCAGGTTCATTGCCCATTACAAATTGCCCCACGAGTCCGGTCGCATCCGGGAAAGTTGCCCATAGCTGATACTTACTCCGTCCAAGGCTTGCACGGAATAAATCATCCAGCTTTTCTTCAGCTGCCTGTTGGCCTCCCATTAACTCAAAAAGGCCCTCTAAATCGTGCTTCACATTCCAATTATACGTATAGGCATTGTTCTCTGTAAAATATTCCCGGCCTCCCTGACCCCCTGAAAATTTAGGGTCAAAAGGTTCAATCCAGTTACCTTCGGCATCTTTAGGCCATACAAATCCTTTATCAGCACGAAAAACATTCTTATAATTAGCCGCTTTTTGCATAAATAACGGACGATCCTGTTCCTCTCCGCTGTAGCGCGCCAGTTGCGCTAAGCACCAGTCATCATAACTGTTTTCCAAGGTAACCGCCACACTCTGTCGTTTTTCAAAAGCATGCACTTCCTTTACCGTTTCTTTTTCCCCTGGCTTCAAGGCAGGCAGGTATCCCTTTTCATGGTAAAAGCTATCCAACGAAGTGGCTGGCCCATTTCGCCAGGGCAATAAGGTGGCCTCGAGAGAGTTTTTGCGGATACCAGCATACGCTTTTTTCATATCAAATCCGGCGATGCCTTTTACATGTGAATCCAGGAACCACGCGGCGGCATGATTGCCTGTCATACAGGGGTCGTCGCCAAAGGTCAATGCAAATGAGGGCATCCAACCACTCTGTTCATACATTTGCACGTACGAATGCAGTTTATCTGACTGCATGCCTGGATTGATAATTGCATGCAATGGTTCAAGGGCAATATAGGTATCCCATAACCAGTTATCTACATAAAAAGGGCGGTCGGAAGCATGCACTTGCTGATCGTAAGCACTGTAATAGCGGCCATACTCGTTAATATTGATCATTCGTTCATAGGAACGATAGAGGGAGGTATAAAATACCCGTTGCTGCGCCTCTGTTCCTCCCTTGATCTGTAATCTGGACAATGCTGTATTCCATTTTTGACGTGCATTTTCTCTTACTCCCTCCAAATCCCAGCTTTGAATTTCCTGTTTCAAATTATTTTTGGCCTGTTCAATGCTGATAAAAGAAATGCCATAACGAAGGTAAAGTGTCTGAGCGTTCCCTCTCAGTTCCAACAGGGCTACCTTTTTCTCCTTTCCAGGCTGGTAATGGATTTTTTCCAAAGGCTGACTCACCTCGGCATAAAAATAAGCCTTCATTCCTCTGAAATTTTCAACTCCGCTAAATGCATGCGCATTTTCCAGGGAGATCTCTCCCTGATTGAGAATGCTCATCCGCAGAAATTGCTGAGCGGGCTTTTCATAATAGAAGCGAAAAAAACCGGAGCGTTCCTGAGGAGAAAAGGCAATTTTAGTTCCGGTTTCTTCCAATAGGACCTCGTAAAAGTCGGGCGAAATTTTCTCCTGATCTGAGGTGAATTTCCTGGTCCATGCTTTCTCATCCAGCGGTCCCTGATAAGGCATCAAGCCAAACAACCAGTTCTGACGATGGGAAGAAATGGTTAATGGAAAATGCTGAATCTGATCATCCAGCTGATCTGTTCTTGCCGGAAAAACGCGAATCATGCTATTGGGGAGGTGAACGGCCGGTCTTGTTGGCTGTAAAATGAGACCCACCCCACCAATGGTCGGGTCCACCAAGTCAACAGGTTCTTTCTTTTCCTGTCTCGCCCAGCTGTTCTGCACAAGAATGAGGCAGAAAACAAGCCATAGTGAAGACTGAAGTTTCCGTTTCATAAGGAGCTTATTTTAACAAATGAGGTTTCTCGTTATAGATTTTCCATAGAAATTCGCCAAAAAGTGTATTTGCCCAGGCAAACCAGCTTCTGGTGAACTTTTCGGGGTTATCTTTGTGAAAACTTTCGTGCATGAAACCGGTTCCGCCGTGCGTATGTTTCAGCATGCGAATACAATTTTTTATTTCATCTTCATCGTTTGAAGTTAGTCCCTGCATCACAATGGCCATGGGCCAGATCATATCCGCTCCCACGTGGGGTCCTCCGATCCCTTCAGCTGCTTTCCCTTTAAAGAAAAAAGGATTATCTGTAGAAAGAACAAACTTTCGTGTTTGTTGATAAAGAGACGCTGTAGGATTCATGGCACCCAGATAGGGCAAGGAAAGGAGACTTGGAACATTGCTATCATCCATCAAATAGGCACTCCCAAAGCCGTCCACTTCAAAAGCGTAGATTTTTCCATGGACCGGGTGATCTTTAATGGCGTACCTTTTTAAGGCTTGCTCTACTTCCTCAGCCAGTTGACGCAACTGATCGCTCAACAACTTATCGGGTTGCAAGGCATCTACCATCTCTGCAGCCTGACGCAAACTGGTGACCGCAAAGAAATTCGAAGGAATGAGAAAAGGGTAGACGGTGGCATCGTCGCTTGGCCGGAAAGCGGAACATATTAAGCCAATTGGTTTGACCGGAAAACCATAACCCGCCATAGGCAGACTGTCTGTCGGTTGTGAAGTCTGTCTCTGAAAGCGGTAAGGACCTTTATCTATTTTCCGCTGTTGCTCTTGGAATGTCCGGCCAATCAATTCGATGGCCTTCTTCCAGGAGGAGTCAAAAGGGGATTTGTCGCCGGTTGTCTTCCAATAATGAAAGGCCAAACGAATAGGATAACATAATGAATCGATTTCCCATTTTCTTTCATGGACACCTGGTTTCATCTCTGTCCGGTCATTTTTCCATTCGCCCTGTTTCTGAGGATCATCGTAAAACGCATTGGCGTAGGGATCCTTTAGGATGTAAAAAGTCTGTCGATTAATGACTCCCGCAATCAGGTTCTTCAGGGGCTGGTCTTCTTTCACAAATTGCAGGTAGGGCCATACCTGAGCTGAGCTGTCTCTTAGCCACATGGCGTCAATATCGCCAGTAATCACATAGGTATCGGGACGGCCCTCCTTTTGGCGGTAGGTCACCGTGGTATCCAGGGTATTCGGAAAACAGTTTTCAAATAACCAGCCCAATTCTTTATCGGCTACATTCGTTTTAAAAGTCCGGATGGCCTTTTCTACAGCCATACTTTCGAAATGTCTTTTTTCCTTTGCCATTCGAACAATGGGGAAATCATTCCCTGCTGCATAATTCAGACCGGGCAACAGCATTCCTGCACTCAAAATTCCGCTATGTTGAATAAATGTTCTCCGTTTCATTGTATTTGTTAAATCATTGGTTAAAAATGAGGGCCTTCCTGAGTGGATTTAACTGCGTAGTGTTCCTGGTGGATTTTCTTGCTCCAGCAACCGGCTGCTCCGATCAGGGAAGCATGTTCATTTAGTTCAGAGAGGCTCACTTTGACATGGATTTGTTCTGCTTCAAGCACTTTCAGCATTGCCGCAGAGAACCATCGATACGCTTTAGCAATATTTCCTCCCAGAATAACGATCTCTGCTGCCGAGCTTCGAACGTATTGCTGTAAAAAAGTACCCAGGTTGAAACCAAACTCTTCAAACACCTGTAACGCTTCCGGATGGAGATGTTCTTTCCGGGTTAATTCTTTCACTCCCGACACTTCCATACCGGTTAATTGTCTATATCGGTCAATGAACCATCGCGTAGAAAGATAATCTTCCGCAATACCCTCTTTAAAAGGGACATTCCAAAGAGAGGCATCCCGACACTTCAGTGCCTCAAAAAAAGCAGACCCTAAGCCCGTGCCGAGGGTAAGTCCCATTCCCTGGGAAGCTCCTTTGGCCGCTCCGCTGATTATTTCTCCCTGCATGAACGCAGCAGCATCGTTAATGAAGCGGATGTGAGAAGGATCCATGTTCAATGCTTCTGCCAATACGTTTTTTACATTGACCCCATACAGGCTACGGTATTTATCCTGATCTTTTATCCAGGCCACGCCTTCTTCATAGTCGAAAGGTCCCGGCATCGCCATTCCTATCTTGGCCTCGCTCCATCCGAGCTGGGCAATTGCTTTTTTGATCACTCCTGTCCATTCCCTTATTATCCTTTCCTTTTCTTGCGTAGAGTCGACTGTCTTTCGTTGCAAGCTTTCGGGGATCAACCTGCCTGTTACCAAATCTACTCCCGCTACCGTGATGTGTGAGCCCCCTATATCAATCCCTAAAACCTGAGGCTCCTGCATGTTCCCTATAATTTAAGTTTAAAAAATATTCTTCTTTCATGAATGAGTTGAATGTCGTTTATCAAGGTTTAGATTTCGCTCACATAGATGAGGACACAAAATACAAAAACATTGAAATTTGATTTGTGCGGCCTAAAATACATTAATTTTTAATAAAACGTTTTAGTAAATTGTAATACCCGCATTACAAATGCTTTAGGTTTTCAAAAAGCAGTTGATCAACACGACTTTCTTCCTGCATTTCATCCAAAAATTACCGTGCTTTCTTTCCGTCAGGATTGGAAAGAGTGCCTTCCGCCTGCATCATAAATCCCTTGATAGCGAGGAAAGACTTGCCTGCCCGGCGATGCCGGGCAGGCAAGTGATTAATTGTATCCTGGATTTTGTTTCAGGTTTCCATTCAGTGTTCTTTGCACCTGTGGGATAGGGAATAACTTTCTGAATTCGGCCGAAGGTTCATGATCCCACCAGCTGGCTGTATGGAAACGGCCATGACGCAGCAGGTCATTTCTTCTGAAGCCTTCAAAAATAAATTCTCTTCCGCGCTCATCCAACAACTCATTCAGGGTCAAAGTGGCAGTGGTATACGCTTTCGAGGGCCAATCCGCAGCACTGAAAGCTCTTTTCTTCGTATCGTTGATCAATTGCACTGCTTCCGCGTTGGCAACCCCTCCATTTTTACGCATAATCGCTTCCGCTTTTGCAAAATAAATCCAGGTTAAGCGATAAATGTTCCAGTCGGTACAATTATAGTTTGGATCAGCGGCCACCGGAGATCCATTCACAATACCGGCCACGTTATTACCTAATTTATATTTATTGAACCTCACCCCACTATTTTCTTCTCCCTCACTCATCGTGGAAGGAAGTAAATTTGGATCTGTGCCATTCTGTGCCGCCGTTTTGTTTTTGCGAATATTATCTACAAATACAATTTGCTGGCCGCTGTATTCATTTCCTCCGGAGGCCAGTGCCGGTTGTCCATTATCAAAACGAACCATGGGTCCTTCCAGTAGCCAGGTTCTTTTACGAAGATCGGCATTATCGTATTTAGCAAACACGCCGGGGATGAGCACTACACCATCATTCCCATTGCGGCTACCCCCATAAATGAGACCTTGCTGAAAGTGGTAAAATTCTCCGGTCCAGGAAGGCTGAAAACTGGCTAAACGAAACTCGTAAGCAATGGAAAAAATCACCTCTTTCGACAGGTCATTGGTTGATTTAAACTGATCGGTAATGTTGGGATCCAAAGCCATGGCTCCATTTTGTCCTCCGGCTTCATTGTTTATCAATTTATTGGCAGCGGCAATGCAATCGTCCCAACGGGGAGTACCAATCCAGGATTCTGCGTTCAGGTATAATTCTACCAACATTGCGTAAGCGCCTGCCTGCGTCATCCTTCCGATCATATTACGCGACAGTTTCGGTGCTTTTTCAACATTGTCTTTGATTTCTTTCTCTATAAATGCAAATACTTCCGCTCTGGGGAGTGTCTCCGGTCTGGCAGGCACCCCTACTTGAGTTACCACCGGAATATTGCCAAAAAGATCCATTAATTTCAGGTAATGAAATGCCCTCAACAACTTTAACTCGGCAATGTAAGCGTCCTTCTCGACCTGGGTAATTCCCATTTGTGCGAGGGTTCTTTTTTCGAGGTTTTCGATAGGATCATTACACAGTCCCATTCCCCAATACATCAGCGACCAGGCATTATTTAAAGGCCCGTCATCTGCCAGCCAGGTATGGTAATGCAATCTTTTCCATTTCCCGCCATCTTCTCCATGCCTTCCTTTTGTAGGCCAAGCCAGCTGATCTGCAGACAATTCGGAAGGTCGCCACCAGCCATCCTGACCTGAAGGAGTAGCCCATGCATTGGCATGCGTATAAGGACGCAATACCGCAGACAGCACTTCGTTCTTATTATTGTAAAAATTATCGGTCACTAACTGATCATATACATTTTCGTCCAGTTTCGTGCAGCCGGCAGCAAGCCATACTAAGCTTGTTAAACATACCCATTTGATATTTTTTCTAAAATTTCTCATGTTTTCCTAAAATTAAAATCCAAAACTAAGCCCCATTAAAAACTGTCTGGTAGCAGGGTATGGACCTCTGCTGTCTATTCCTGGGCCTAAGCCAATGTCTGATATGAAATCAGGATCATTTCCCGTATAGCCGGTAATCAGTGCCAGATTTTGACCGGTAACATACAGTCGGGCTCTCTTGAATACGTCTGATTTCAATTTAAACGTGTAGCCAAGAGTCAATTCATCAAGTTTCACAAAACTCCCTCTCTCGATATAGTAGTCTGAATACATGTAAGTGTCTTTGATTTCTGCATATTTCGTGAAGGCACTGTTTAAAAGATTGCTTTGGGTGCCATTTTTGTTTCCATAGGAAATGGCTGTAGTATTTAGGATATCGTAATCCAATTTACTTCTTAAGAAAAATGTAAGATCAAACCCCTTATAAGTAAATGAATTGGTTAATGACAGGTAGTACTTTGGAATGGCGTTTCCAATGATTGCAAAATCCGTCTGGTCTCTGAAAACGGACGTATTAATTTGAGCATTCGGCACGGCTTCTCCATTTTTATTTAAGAACAACCATTTTCCATCTGGGGTGAAACCTGCAAAACGTTTACCCCAGAACTCTCCCAACTTACGCCCCTCGTAAGTACGAATAGCATCTCCCAAAGCTCCAAAACCTCCAATACCTCCAAAAGTGCGCATATCCCGTTTATACTCATCGTTCGAATAGCTGTCCAAGCGGTTATCGGTAGTGCTTCCTACAAAATCAATCTCCCACCCAAAATTCTTGCTCTTCACCGCCTGATAGCTTAAACTAAGCTCAATTCCTTTCGCAGAAATGGATCCCACATTGGTATAAATCGTGGATTGAATAAAAGGGGGCTGTGGAGAGGTATAGGTATCCAACAGATCTTTTGTGATGCGTTTGTAGATATCAATCGCACCCGTCAACCTGCGGTTAAAAATTGTAAAGTCGATCCCCAGATTGGTTTCCTTCTTGATTTCCCAGCGTAAGTTGGGATTAGGATTACGGTTAGGTCCATACGTTTGCAGGTACTCGCCGGTCGGAAAAAGGTAAATTCCACCTCCTCCCAGAGTCACCAGCGATGCATAATTCCCAAATCCGGAGTTTCCGGTTTCCCCGTACCCCAATCTAATTTTCAAATAATTCAGGAATCTCACCTCTTTCATAAAATCCTCTTGAGTAACCGTCCAGGCACCTGATACAGAAGGGAAATTTGCCCATTTATTATTGGCACCGAAACGGGAAGAACCTTCTCTCCGGATACTTGCCTGAATAAAATACTTATCGTCATAGCCATAGTGGAATCGTCCAAACGTAGCTATCAGCGTATTGTCGTTTTTGTAACTGCCAATCCCGATTCGATTCACCACTACAGGAACGCTTCCCATGTTATTGTCCTCAAAAACGTCGTTTAAGTAGCCCCGGTTATTTGCGTTAAAGCCCTCATTGACCTCATAACGGAAAAAATAACCGGCAAGCACCGACACTTTATGCCTATTTTTAAATGTACGGACATACTCAAGGGTGGGCTCTACGTTGAAATTCTGATTGAGGTTGGTAGATTTCGCTGCATAACCTCCATTGGGTGCAACATCATTCTCTACTGAGTTCTGACTACTTCTCCAGCGATACTCACTACTTAGTGTCGTATTGCGCTGAGCGGCCCCGAAAATAGAAGCTTTTAAGCCTTTGATCAGCTCAAGGTCTATTTTTCCGTCTACTGAACTCGTTTGCTGATGCAGTTTGTTTTTCTCCTGTTCTAAACGGGCCAGTTCGTTGGTGATGTTCCGGGTAAAAAGAAAACTTCCATCCGGATTGTAATACGACTCGGTAGGATTCCGGGTAAGGACATTTTCCCAGCCGCCGCCGCCCAAAAGATTTGCCCGATTAAAGTTCGTAGCTACATTAAACTGAGTAGTTAATTTATCTTTTAAGCCTTTTTGAGTCACGCTTAAACGAATACCGTATTCCCGGCGGCCATTTTCCTTGGCAAAGCCCTCCAAATCACGAAAGTTCAGGGACACACGATAAAATGAGGTGCCTGTGCCTCCGGAAGCAGCGAAGTTATGATTCATCGACAAATTATCTTTATTAATCAGGTCGTGGAAATAGTCAAAATCTCCTCCATAGTCTTGCACGACATATTCGCCAGAAGCAATCCGCTGACGCAATTGTGTGGCCGTCATAAAATCGGGTCTTTTGATCAGCTTTTCGGTTCGCAGATAGGCATTGTAATCAAATTTGGACGGACCACTTTTCCCTTTTTTAGTGGTAATAAGGATCACGCCCGCATTGGCTCTGGTACCGTAAATGGATGCCGCCGAACCATCCTTTAACACTGAAAAGGACTCCACGTCGTCCTGCTGGAGAAGATCCAGATTTCCCCCAGGGATTCCATCAATGATGATAAGTGGACTTTGCGTACCTGCCAATGAAGTTACTCCGCGGAGCTGCACTCCAACGCCTGAATTGGGGTTGGAGCTGGACCGGGTTACCTGGAGTCCGGCGACTTTCCCTATTAGCAGATCCAATGCATTTCGAGAGCCGCTTTGACGAAACTGCGAGCTATCCACTTTTGTAATCGAAGTGGTGACCTCTTTGATGTTCTGTGTTCCGTAACCTACCACGACCACCTCGTTCAGTTTCATGTCCTGGGCCAATTCCATCTTTACTTCGAGGCTTCTCTGCCCTGCCAGACGGATGGTTTGAGTGAGGTAACCAATGTAGGAGATGCGAAGCTGATCGCCATTGTTGGCAGTGATGGAAAATTGACCATTTTCGTTCGTCTGGGTGGACCCACCGGAGGTCAGGTTACGCACCACCGCTCCGATCACCGCCTGCCCATTTTCATCAAGTACCGTCCCGGAGACAGTGCTCTGTGTCGTTCCCTGTTGCCAATACGAAGCTTCGCCCGGATGAGGGACGTACCAGCCTCCCTTCATTTCCTCCGAAAAGGCTGGATTCTGGCATAATACGAATGCTGTAATCCCTGAGATTTTTAGTAAATTAATTTTCATTAGTGATTTATTTTAGTTAATTGTTTGCGTTTACATTCCATTAGAATCGTGAAGAAGCGACCAAAAATTGAGGACAAAAAAGTCCCTTCCAACGAGAAATAAGTTGGTTCAAGCGAAACTAAAACGTTTTAGTTAGTTAGTCCAAAAAAGCCAAACACGTTTCCTAGTCAAAGGGATCCGGCAGAGAAGACAGCGGTACACTCATTTTCATTCATTTTTAATTTTATTCTGGTGGTTTATAAGCAGGGAGCTCCGTTCCAGCCCGTCAGAAACAGACATGGCACGCCCCTCCAACGGCCAATAAGTTGGTTTCATCGCAACTAAAACGTTTTAGTTGATTAGTCAAAAAAGAGGAAAACGCTTCCTATTGGCAAAAATCCGGAGGGGGAAGGTGAATTGGTGCAATCATTTCATTCATTTTCATTTTATAATTTGGTTAACAATAAGGGAGCTTCCAAAAACAGCTGTCCGAAACATGGAAAAGCAATTAGCTCTCAGGCCCGCATTCGACACGGTTCAATCACACTGGTTCATCCGAAAAAGAAGGCAGTATCGGCAGACATCCAGGAGGCATATCGACTTTTCCCGAAGAGCGAACAGCGGGATCATTTCCCTTCATTCGTCAAGACATCACCGACGGCCCTTTAGCCATTCTTTAAGGAGCATTTAGCTTTTCACGAACCTCATTCAGCACGGAACCATCACTAAAACGTTTTAGTGTTTCATTCTACTTATCGCTTCCTCAAAAGTAAGCACCGCCTATACATCCATTGAACTTTGAGAGAAGGATCATTCGTTAATGAAGCCGTTACGAACAGTAATCTGTCACAAACGACTTAGTAAAACGTTTTAGTAGCATCGGCAAAAAAAATGATTTTATTAAACCGAGTCCAGTTCATCAACCCATCACCCACATTTAAGAAAATCAAGCTATAAGTCCTTAAAAGCAACGTTATAGTAAAACGTTTTAGTAAAGCTATATTAAGCAATAAAAAGCGAAAACACAATGGCTTTTTGTAAAAAAAGAGTTACAATACACGGATTGCCTAGCAACGAATGACCAGCTTTGCAGGAATAATCATTTGTTGAGTGGTAGCCACGCCTTTTTTGGTCAATTTGCCCAAGATCATCCGGATGATGTTATCCGCGATCTCTTCCAAAGGTTGTTGCACGGTAGAGATGCCTGGTGTGTGTAACTCGAAAGCTTCATGGCCGTCGTACGCAATGACGTCTACCTCCGAGCCAATTTTCATATCCAACTGCTTCAAAGCCTTCAAACCACTTAACGCCAAGTAGTTGGTAGCAAATAAGATGGAATCCACCTGCTTTGTTTTCAGCAATTGTTTTAATTGTTTGATGGTGTCCGCTTCCGACTGGTTAAACGGCACCCGAAGAATCATGTCCTTTTCTACTTCAATGCCGTGATCTGTCAATGCTTTCTTATAGCCTTCACTCCGCTCCTGGATCTGCTGCACATCAATGTCTGTATTCACCAGCGCTATTCTGGATCTGCCCTTTTTGATAAAAGTCTCGGTCGCCTGATAAGAAGCAGCGAAATGATTCACCCCTACATAATTGGTATTCAACTCAGGCAAATTCCGGTCAAACAGGATGACGGGTTTATTTTCATTGATAAGCTGCTGGATTTCCTCTTCCAGGCCTTTAATTGGCGCTACAATGTACGCATCCACTCTACGCGATTTGAACAGATTAATCAGCTCTTGTGCTCTCTCCACCTTATTTTCCGTACTGGAATAGATAATTTTATAGCCGTGTTGATAGGCTTTATCTTCTATCAATCGTGCAATTGTCGAAAAGAAAGAGTTGGAAATATCCTCCACAATTAACGCTATGATGTTCGAATGCCCTGTACGAAGGCTCCGAGCAATCTGATTGGGCATGTATCCGCTTTCGCGAATAATTTTCTCCACCTTCTTGATGACCGCACTGCTAATGGATTTTTCTTTGGCCTTGCCATTAATGATGAAAGAGACCGTAGTGATGGACACATTGGCTTTCATTGCAATATCTTTTATGGAGACAGTCTTCATATCACGTTGTTTGGATTGATCCCGGTAAAGTTAGAAAATTTAATATAAGTTTCGCACTTCGTTCAGAAGCACCTGCCTGTCCCATACGTTGATGGAGTAAGGTGTAGTTATGTAGCATTCGCTCTCTGGCTTCTCCCTCGAGCAATCCCGCAAGTTCCTTTGTGATACGCTGGGCCTCGCAGTCCTCCTGAATAAGTTCAGGGACGGCAGGACGGTCTAAAATGAGATTCACCAGGGAGATGAATTTTATTTTCACCAGCAAACGGGCAATGGCGATGGATAGTGTTCCTCCTTTATAAAGTACCACCTGCGGTACATGGAATAGGGCTGTTTCCAGGGTAGCCGTTCCGGATGCTACCAATGCGGCCTGCGCCCGATGCAGCAAATCGTACGTTTGTCCAAACACCAAAGGCACCGGCTTCCCCTTCAAATAGCTTGCATAGAAAGCCTTATCAAAGTGCGGAGCACCCGCAATGACAAACTGCATCTCAGGGAACTGATCTGACACCTGCAGCATCACTGGGAGCAAGCGACTAATTTCCTGAACCCTGCTTCCTGGCAACAATGCGACGATGGGACGGGCGTCCAGCTGGTACTTTTCTCTAAACTGCAGATCCGGTTGATAATGCGTCATTTCATCCAACAAAGGGTTGCCCACATAAGACACTTTCATCCCCCAGGAAGCGTAGAATTCTACCTCAAAAGGTAAAATACATAGCATCAGATCCACTACCCGTTTAATTTTTAATACGCGTTTTTGATTCCAGGCCCATACTTTTGGAGAGATGTAATAGATCACCCTCATGCCTTCCTTTTTAGCATAGTCAGCGATTTTCATATTGAACCCCGGAAAATCAATCAGGATCAATGCATCGGGTTGGTAGACGGATAAATCTTCCTTGCAATGACGCATATTTTTCAAAATCGTCCGCAAATTGAGGAGTACCTCCGTAAAGCCCATAAAGGCCATGTCCGCATAATGCTTTACAAGAGTACCTCCTTCGGCCTGCATTTTATCTCCTCCGAAATATCGAAATGAGGCATCCGGGTCCTCCGATTTGAGCGCTTTCATCAGATTCGCTCCATGCAAATCACCGGAGGCTTCGCCGGCAACTAAATAGTATTTCATTTCAACAAAAGATGTTTAAACTCTTTATAAAAAAGGAACAAAAAAGCCCACAAAAAAGTGGCACTTAAAATTCCCCTGGCCAAACGGTCCTTCTGCCATTTAAAAAAGAGATTCATCAACCAGGCATTTAGCGCCACACATCCAATCAACAGCAGATCTGCCTCTCGCAGGGCCTCTATTTTTTGCATCGCTATCCATACCGGCACACCAGGCAATAAAGGCACTAAAATTCCGATGAAAAGACCGTAGAGCACATGGTCCCGTATAGCAGTTAATTTCTCTTTGAACATCCTATCCTAAACTTGTTCCATCCGGCTGGAGGCCTTTCTTCTTCAAGACACCCGTTTCTTCCGTCTGTCCAAAATCCCAGCTATTTAAAATGGGGATGGCATGATGAGCAGTCAGATCAAATTGTACCGGAACGACAGAAGCATATCCATGTTCCAGCGCCCAGACATCCGTATCCTCTCCCCGATCGTAATTTTCAAATACCCCGGTAAGCCAATAATACGGACGGCGATAAGGGTCTTTACGTTCCTCGAAATCTTCAGCCCATTTCGCATTCGCCTGACGGCAAATCTTTATCCCTTTAATATGCTCACCTTTGGGAAAATTAACATTCAATAAGGTGGCTTCCGGCAGTCCGTGCGCTAACACTTGGTCCACAATCTGACGAATGTATTTTTTACAATGACTGAAATCAGCATCCTGCGCAAAGTCATCCAATGAAAAACCGATGGAAGGAATTTTCTCTATCGCCCCCTCGACCGCGGCCGACATGGTTCCGGAGTAAATCACATTGATCGAATTATTTAACCCGTGATTGATCCCTGAAACACATAAATCTGGCTTCTTACCTTTAAACACCTTGTTCACTGCCAGTTTCACACAGTCGACCGGTGTACCCGAACATTTATACATCTCTACTCCGGGGTAAAGATCCACCTTATCAAAACGCAAGGGCTTTCCGATCGTGATGGCATGTCCCATACCCGACTGCGGACCATCCGGCGCCACTACCACTACGTCTCCCACTTCCACCATCACATCAATCAGGTTTTTAATCCCCAATGCGGTAACGCCATCATCATTTACCACCAGAATAACCGGTTTTCTTGAATTTGTCTTCATAACGGTAAAAATACAGGTTTTCATCCAAAGCGGCAGCAAGCTGGTGGAATATAATTTAGCAAATGTTAGGAAAAATGTAACAAGCCCACTTATCTTTGAATCAAATGGTTCGAAACATCTTTGTCCGACCCAAAATTCATCGGCTATCAACAACTAACAACATGAAAAAACTGCTATTCTTCGTTTGTTTCCTCCTCACGGGAACAAGTCTGCTGGCACAATCAACCTACCAGTGGAAAACGGCAAAATCAGGGGCATACACCTATAAATATGTCACGAATGACCCCTCTAAGTCCAGGTTTTACACACTTAAAAATGGGCTCACGGTCATCCTTTCTCCCAACCCTAAAGAACCCAACATTGAGTTCCGCATGAGTATTCGAGCCGGGAGCAATACGGATCCTAAAAATGCCACCGGATTGGCGCATTACCTAGAGCACCTTCTGTTTAAAGGAACAGATAAGTTCGGTACCGCCAATTGGGAAAAAGAGAAACCCCTGCTCGATAAAATCGATGCGCTGTATGAGAAGTACAATAAAACCACCGATCCCGAGACCAGGAAAAACATCTATAAAGAAATCGATCAACTTTCCGGAGAAGCGTCTAATTTTTCGATAGCCAATGAATACGACAAAATGATAGCGGCCATTGGAGGAAATTCTTCAAACGCACATACCTGGTATGAGGAAACAGTCTATAACGAGGATTTCCCCTCCAATGCGGTAGATAAATTTCTCGCGTTGCAGGGAGAACGTTTTAGAAATCCGATTTTCAGGATTTTTCACACCGAGCTGGAGGCCGTTTATGAAGAAAAAAACAGGAGTCTGGACAGCGACCCTAATAAACTCGATGAGGTCATGATGGCTAAACTTTTCCCTGTCCATAACTACGGGCAACAAACGACCATCGGTACCATTGAACATCTTAAAAATCCTTCATTGGTAGAAATCCGTAACTATTACCACAAATATTATGTCCCTAATAACATGGCCGTCATCCTGACAGGCGATTTTAATCCGGATGAACTTATTCAAAAAGTGGACAAAACCTTCAGTTACATGGTGGCTAAACCGCTCCAGTTGTATCAACCGGCCGCTGAGAAACCACTTACAAGCATCCAAAAAGTGGAGGTATATGGTCCATCTGCCGAAAATGTCGCCATTTATTATCGTGGTTATGCAGAAGAAACAAAAGAAAGTCTTTTGCTAAAATTAATCCGTAGCATCCTGAGCAATGGAAAAGCAGGGTTAATTGACATCAACCTTAATAAGCAACAAAAAACATTGCGTTCCAGTGTGTATTACCAACAGATGAAAGATTACGGAGTCTTTGTACTCAGTGCTCAACCAAAGCAGGGTCAGACTCTGGAGCAGGCCTCCGCTTTACTCTTGGAACAGATTGATCTATTGAAAAAAGGACAATTTGACGAAAGTTTACTGAAAGCCATTGTGGCCAACCAGAAGCTAAGTTTCCTACAAGCCTTTGACAGTAACCGCAGCCGGGCCGAATACCTGTCGGATGAATTCATTCTGAATAAAGGGACCCGTTGGGATCATAGTCTCGCCGAGATAGATGAAACGGCAAAAATCACTAAAGAACAAGTCGTTGCCTTTGCCAAAGAGTTTTTTAAAGACAATTATGTGATTGGCTTTAAACACAAAGGCGAAGATAAAGAGAGTGTGAAAGTTGAAAAACCGGAAATCACCCCTATCAACCCCAATGCGGATCTTACGTCGCCATTTACCCGGCAAATCGTCGAAGCTCCTGTGAAAGCCATCAGTCCGAAGTTTCTGGATTACAAAAAGGATCTCGAGAGAGGAAAAGCAGGCATTGCCGACGTAATGACCATCAAAAATGGAGATAACAGTATTTTTCGCATGTCTTATCGTTTTGATCTGGGCAATAATAACTATCCGCTTCTGTCTTATGCAGCCGGATACCTACCCTACCTCGGAACGGATCAATATAGTGCCGAAGAGCTTAGCAAGGCATTTTATGACATTGCCTGTTCTTATAGTCTGAATGTAGGGAATGAAAGCGTGACTTTACACATCAGCGGCTTGCAGGAAAATTTTGAAAAAGCGGTTCGGTTGGTAGAGCATGTACTGACCAACGTCAAAGCAGATGAAAAAGCCCTGAACGAACTAAAAAACAGCATTCTTAAAAATCGGGAGAATAACAAGCTTAATAAAGCGCAAATCATGAATGCCTTAACTTCTTATGCGCAATACGGAAGTGTCAATCCTTTCAATACAGTACTGAGCAATGAGGCGGTTCAGCAAATCAAATCCTCGGAGCTGATTTACCTGATCAATAATCTGACCAATTATGAGCATGTTATTACCTATTATGGCCCGAAAGAAAGCACTGCATTTGTAGCAGATATTGCCCGATTACACCGCCTTCCGAAAGAATTTACGCCGGCAGCTCCGGCTAAACAGTACACCTATAGTCGACAGGATTCAAATCAGGTGTTCTTTGCCAATTATGACATGGTGCAATCGGAAATCAGATGGTTGAGAAATACAGGTGTCTTTCACAAGGCTGACGCCGCAAAAATCCAGGTATTCAACAACTATTTTGGCGGAGGAATGGGTTCCATTGTTTTCCAGACCATCCGTGAATCCAAAGCATTGGCCTACTCCACTTTCGCCACTTACGCCTCTCCGGATCGTGCCAATAAACAATACAGCATGGTGGCTTATGTAGGAAGTCAGGCAGATAAAATGACGGATGCAGTAAATGGCATGAATGAACTACTTAACGAACTACCAAGAAGCGAGAAATCTTTTGAAAATGCCAAATCAAATGTGATTAACAACCTGGAAACATCCAGAATTACCAAAGACGACGTTTTTGCTGCTTATTTTGCCGATAAAAAATTAGGATACGAGGAAGACTCCCGTATAGATCTCTACAGGGATGTTAAACCAGTAACTTTTGATACCATTCACCAATTCCATCAGCAAAAAATAGCACGTCAGCCCTATACTTATCTGATAGTTGCTTCCGACAAGAAAGTAACAGCCGCCGATATGGCAAAATTTGGCGCCGTTAAAACACTTAGCTTGAAAGAGCTATTTGGTTATTAAACCTCATTCCCTATTCGTTAAAACGCCTTACCCTCCGGTAAGGCGTTTTTTACAACTTAGGACATCGGTGCTTTTTCAGCATTTTTTTGTACCTTTCAACAAGTTCGAAAAATGAGGCCACTCCTACTTCTCTTTCTACTTCTGTCGGTGACTTTCGTGTACGCACAGGAGGATCCGCTCGCTAACAAGTTTGAATGGTACGAGAAAAAGAATAACTCTCCCCGGCTATTTGTCCATTTCGACAAGAATATATACACTAATAAAGAGGTGGTCTGGTTTACCGGCTATCTGCTACAAGGAAATGAGGAAGAAACGCCCTTGCACCAGGTACTGCTGGTGAATTTGATTCATCTCGATGATCGTTCGCTCATCCTGCAAAAAAAATTCCTGATAGACAGGGGCTTATCCTTTGGACAGTTTACATTGCCCGACTCGCTCATTGCCGGAAATTACCTGCTTCTGGCACACACGGATATTCTTAAGAACAACTCCCCAGAGGTTCTTTTCAAACAAACGATCCTGATCAAATCGAACATCGACCCTCTCGTAAAAGCTGAAGTAAAAGTACTCCATACTGCACTCAAAAAAGGGGACGAAAGTCAATTACTCATTAGCACTACCGCTAAAGACGGTACTTTTCTCCCTAAACCCGTCAAAATAACTTATAATTATGCCGAACGGACACACGAAAAATGGACCGATGCTCTCGGCCAATTACTGGTAAAACTCCCATTTGAAAACCAGACCGGGCAGAAAGAACTAAAAATCAACTATACTTACCAGAAGGATACAGGCTATCTTTTTGTCAATGTACCCCGGAAGATGCACCAGGCTCAGGTCCATTTTTTCCCTGAAGGAGGCCCTCTATCTGAAGGGATGAGGCAAAAAATAGGCTGGGAAATCAGAGATGAGTTTCACCGGCCCCTTTCTGTACATGCCCAGCTGCTGGAGGATGGACAGGTGATTGATACACTCGAAACAGGCAGTAACGGCATAGGACACTTTCATTTAAGACATCGTTCTCAAGCCATTTATCAGCTGAAACCTATCCATTCTTCTTTAAAAGACAGCTTGTATCTACTGCCCAAAGCCCTCCCGATTGGCATTAGTCTTCATTTGCCTCAGACCCTTGTGAGAGACACACTTTCTTTTCAAATTCGAAGCAACCATCCCGGCAGAAAGGTATACATCCGAGTGCATCGATACGCCGCCCCGATCGTCTATTACCCCTTGGTTTTAAGATCTGCAATTAATCAGATTAAAATCCCATTGAAAGCGCTGGACCGTGGGCTGCATACGCTCCTTATCACCGATAGCCTTGAACGACCACTGATGGAGCGCCTGTTCTTTGCTCATTATCCGAAGACAAGCAACGACGAGCTTAAAATCGAACTGCCTACAACGGAATTTACACAACGGAAGAAGATAAGCATGGAACTTACTCTGGACAGACAAGACCTAAATGGGATCGCTTCCATCGCCGTGGTACAGGAAAACCGACTTCACCCACTTCACACAAATGACATCGAGACGTATCATTACTTGCAAAACGAACTTCAGGACTTTGATCCTGGATTTCAGGGGAGAGTCATCTCCGACAGCCTCTACGTAGATCAGTTGCTATTGATCAGGGGATGGAGAAAATACAGGTGGACAGATCTCCTGGAATCTACACCGGCCGACACTGCACAGACTTTATCCCGTCTGCAAATTGAGGCACAAGTTGTCAAAAAAAATCAACATAAATTTCTTTTCCCTTCCTCCTTTACGCTGTTGAACAACAAAGAAGCAAAAATTTTGACGACAGATTCCACCGGCTTTATTCTCATCGATCTACCCGCCCTATTCTCAACCAATGAACGCCCCTGGTATGTGTTACTTACCGAAAAAAAGAAGGACGCATTTCAACTTCAAATTAAAAACCATTATCAATTATTTAGCAGGCTGCTCAGTCGCAAACTCGACATCCCCGGCTCCTCTTTGCCCAGCGATCTCCAAAACACTATGGCCTTGCAATTGAAAGACGATGAGAAGGCCATTCGGCTCAAAGAAGTAGTGATTCAATACCGGGCTGACAATTCCATGCACTTCCTGAAAGGAGTGAATGAATGCGGGGATTATGTCTGCACGTACAACATTTTAAACTGTGTCAATCACCAAGCCGACCCCAGAAATAGTATACCGGTCAAAGGAAGGTCGTACTTAAGCACTGGCGGAGGATATGAACTGATGTATCAAGGGTGCAGCACACCACCTCCCTCTTTTCAGCTATTAGACGGCATTTACGAAGCAAAGGAGTTCTATGTCAATCATTATCCCGATCCTACAGAGCCGGCTTTCGTGTCCACTTTATATTGGAATCACGGGCTATTTTTAAAAGGTAAGGAACCCCTAACTATTGAATTCTACACGGGTGATATTACCGGTAGATTTAAGATCATCCTCCAAGGAGTAAGCGCCAATGAGCTATTGTATAAAGAAGTTAGCTTTACTGTCCTAAAGTCTCCCTAATACCTCAGTCTTCCAATCTAACATCGTATTTATACAGCAAACCTTCGATATCCGACCTTGAGAAAACAGCACCTCTGATGCGTGTGGTTTCAGGATCTATCGCATAGCCATAGGAAGTTCGGAAATCAGCCTTCTCCAGAACCGCCCTGTCAAATATCGCCCCGTTAAGTTGGCAGGCTGAGAAAATGGATTCCGAGAAATTACTTTCACTAAAATCAACATCAGAAAGCTGACAATTTATAAATGAAGTCTTCTTTAGCGAAAGTTTGTAAAAAGAGCTGTGATGAAGTTGGCAGTGTTTAAATGAAACAGAGAGCCCCAGGGGCAGACAACTGTCAAAGCGAAGTCCCATCATTTTACATTCGTTGAAGCAAACCTGTTGAAAAGAGGTCTTGTGCAACTTAGCTAGGCTGAGGTTACAATAGTTAAATTCACAATTGATCAAAAGGAAGCCCGAAAAGTCGGCATTGGAAAAATCAATCTGATCAAACACACAAGCTTCATAAGTCCCTTTTAGAAGGGGGGCTTGGGCAACATCCGTTCGGCTAAAAGTACGGTTATACACGTCTTGTAAAGGCATAAATTAAGAGAATGAAGCCAAATATAGTTAAACCCTGAAAAAGCAGTGGCTATGATCCAGAAAATGATGAATGCCCAAAAAATTTTTACGGACATTCATCCGTTTCCTTAGTTTAATTATTTATAACATCGTGCTTGGACAATGGTATTCACTGATTGCAAATGCATTGGTTTCTTTGATTGCTTTCATCCCCCCCTGTACATCGACCAGGTGATGGTATCCTCTCGCCCTGGCGATTGAATTGAAAATCATAGAGCGATAGCCCCCCGCACAATGCAGGTAATACGTCTCATCCGGATGAAGCGTTGTGAGGTGTTCATTGATGGTATCCAAGGGTTTGTTGTCGGCCATCAGCACATGCTCTGAGTCGAATTCGCTTTTTTTACGTACATCGATCAGCTTTAATTTCGTATCCGTTTTCATTCTGTATGCGAGCTCGGTCGCGGTAATGATTTCAATGCGATCGATCTCCTTTCCGGCTTCTTCCCAAGCCTTCATCCCGCCCTTCAGAAAACCAATGGCATAATCGTAGCCTACCCTTGCAAGTCGGGTTACTGCCTCTTCCTCACGGCCTTCATCTGTGATTAAAAGAATTTTTTGTTGTATGTCGGGAATAAGCGCTCCGGCCCATGGCGCAAAGTTTCCGTCGATGCCCATATGAATGGCATTGGGAATAAAACTCCGGGCAAAATCTTCAGCAGCACGCGTATCCAGCATCAGTGCCGATTCTTCATTGGCTATTTTTTCGAATGCTTCCGGTGTCAAAGGCCTTAATCCCCTACCCAATACCGTATCAAAAGGCTGATAACCGCGAATATTCATAAGAACGTTCTCCGGAAAATAAGCCGGGGGTGGCACAAGCCCTTCTGTTACACGTTGTATGAACAATGATTTGCTCATCGGTTGTAAAGCGTAATTCGTTCTTTTCTGATTTCCGAGGGTGTCTGTCGTTTCCTTACGCATATTCTTTCCACAAGCTGATCCTGCTCCATGCGCAGGATAAATAAGAAGATCGTCCGGTAAAGGAAGGATCTTTTCTGTCAGGGAATCGTATAAGTGACCTGCTAACTTTTCCATCGTCAAATCAGGCACCACTTTTTGTGCCAAATCAGGTCGGCCAACATCTCCAATAAATAACGTGTCTCCTGTAAATAATGCCACGGCCTTCCCTTTTTCATTGAACAGTAAATAACAGGTGCTTTCCATCGTATGTCCAGGCGTATGAATAACCTGTATTTTTAAGTCTCCCACCTCAATAATGGTTCCATCTGCAAGTACGCTGGCTTCAAACCCCGGTTGTGCCGTAGGGCCGTAAACAATCTGTGCTCCCGACTTTTCTGCGAGATCGATATGACCGCTAACAAAATCGGCATGAAAATGAGTCTCCAGGACATAGGTAATTTTTGCCCCGTCATTCGCCGCTTTCTTCAGGTAAGGCGTTACTTCACGAAGCGGATCAATCACGACAGCTTCTCCTTTGCTTTGGATGTAGTAGGCTCCCTGAGCCAGGCACCCGGTATAAATCTGTTCAATTTTCATCATTTACAAATTAATTTTCACAAAATTAACGAACACGTCGACCGGCCACAGTCACCTGAGTTACCGTAGCAATTCTGCAATCAGGATGTACATTCCCATGAATAGCACCATCCATCCAAACCCTACTTTTAACTTTTCGGCAGCCACTTTTGCGCGCCACCTATTTCCCAAAAGAATACCCGCAGCGGCTAGTAAAGAAAAAACGATTAAAAGCGTCCAGTCAATGGAATTGTTCCCCTGTACATCCCCTAAAAACCCCAACAAGGACTTCGCGGCAATCATGACAAGAGAAGTTCCAACGGCTCTCTTCATAGGGATTTTCCCCAGTAATACCAATGCCGGAATGATCAGAAAACCACCCCCCGCACCTACTAGGCCGGTGAGCATTCCTACCACAGTTCCTTCAATCCATATCCACCCAGAAGGGAGCCCTTTTTTCTCCTTTCCTCCAGAAACGATAGGAAAATCCCGGATCATTGACACGGAAGCAGCCAACATGACCAGTGCAAATAAGAGCATGAGGCCTGCCTCCTTGCTTATCTTAAGGGCCCCTATAGTCCCCAATGGGTCGGGAATGAGGGGCAGCAGGTAAGCCCGCGTAACATACACCGACAGCACAGATGGAATACCAAATCCCAGAAGCACCCTAAAATCGACCTCTCCACGAAACGTACTTTGCAACCCACCGATGAGGGAGGTAAACCCCACAATAAAAAGAGAATAAGCCGTAGCTGTAAGGGGGGATATCCCCATTACATACACTAATACGGGGAGGGTAAGAATGGAACCGCCGCTTCCTACCAAACCAAGAGAAACACCGACTAAAAGGGCAAATACATAACCGGTTAGCTGATAAATATCCATTCTGTTATTTTTAACACAAAATTACAGAATCAGTCTCCCCGACTTGGTAACCCGTGTTACATTCGAAAAAATCAGCATAGAGAGCAAATGTAAAAAAGGGCAGAACCCTGAAGGTCCTGCCCTGATACGTTAAATAAAGCTGTCCTCCCCTTTAAGACAGCCATTCAATGCTATTTCTATGGAGCCGGATTTTACCCGCCCTCTCAAGGGCCTTAAGTAATCTCGAAATAACCACTCGAGAACTGTTCAACTCACGTGCAATCTCCTGATGTGTTTTTTGAATAACATCGGACTGCGTTACCTTTCTTTTATCCTGAAGGTAATGAAGAAGACGTTCATCCATCTGCATAAAGGCAATCTGATCAATGGAAGACAATATTTCATTAAAACGATGATGGTAGCTTTCAAACACAAAAGCACGCCAGCTTTTGTACTTTATAAGCCATTCTTCCATTTTTCCCATCGGAATCATTACTGCCATCCCCTTATTTTCCGCAATTGCACGTATTTCGCTTTTCTGATGCCCCATACAGCAAGCGAGGGTCATGGCACAAGTATCTCCTTTTTCAAGAGAGTAGAGCAACAATTCTCCAGAGTCAAAATCTTCACGCATAATCCGGATGGCTCCATGGATCAACAAGGGCATACTTTTAATGTAGTGTCCAATATCCATGAGAATCTCCCCCTCTTCAAAGCCAACTAACTGGCCCCTTTCTGCAATTTCCTCCATCAATGCTTTTTCAAAGATTCCCTCATAGGTTTCTTCTATCAGCCTAAGTAACTTAAGTTCCATAATTAATGTGGCAGATGATGTCTGATAAGACCATAAATCCAGGTGCCGGCGACCGCTCCGGCAATAACGACAAGAACAGGAAAATAACCTGCTCCGGCAAGAACAAACATCGGACCAGGGCAAGCTCCGGCAAGTGCCCAGCCGAGGCCAAAGAGGGTTCCTCCAAAAGCATATCTCCTCCAGCCCTTTTCTTTTGGGCTGATCACAATAGGTGCTCCATTCACATCATTAAGTTTCATCTGTTTAGTCCATTGAACCAATAATAGCCCAAGAGCTAACGCCGAGCCAATAAGCCCATACATATGGAAGGACTGGAACTGAAACATTTCATAAATACGGAACCAGGAAGCAGCTTCAGATTTATACATCACTACTCCAAAAAAAACACCGATGAAGAGATAACTACTATTTTTCATTTTGTTGAATGCGCGTGGAGATATAAACGAGTTTGCCATTATGGAAAGAGAAAAGGGAAGAGAAAATGTACCATGAAAAGTCCACCAGCAAAAAAGCCGATGGTGGCGATCAATGAGGGCAGTTGCAGATTACTCAGTCCAGAGATGGCATGTCCAGAAGTACATCCGCCAGCGTAACGTGCTCCAAAGCCTACCAATAAACCACCAATTAATAAAAGTGCCATAGCCTTTGGATCCTGAAAGGCGCCTTCCCCAAATAATTCCAGAGGGGCATAAGCTTGCCCGGCACTGGCAAAGCCCTTCGCATGTAACTCCGCTACCGTTTGGGGATTTAAGTCCGGGCCCTCTTGAGCAGAGAGAAAATGTGCTCCTGCAAAACCTCCTACCATTGCCCCTACCAACACCAACAGGTTCCATCGTTGCGATTTCCAGTCAAAACAAAAGAAGTCTGAGGTTTTCCCGGCACCACATATGGTACACAAGGTTCTTAAATTAGACGACATTCCAAAGCTTTTGCCTACATACAAAAGGGAGAACATCGTGAGAGCGATAAGCGGGCCGCTAACGTACCAGGGCCAGGGTGATAAAAGCCAATCCATTGATTTACCTGTTTTAATGTCTCACAAAATTCCTTTTTGGAAATGTAATAATAAGTAACTCTAGTTACATTTCTCTTACTTTTGTTCTTTATAAAACGATAACATCTCTCTAAAACGAAAAAGCACCCTGCTAGGGTGCTTTTTCGTTTTCAAATGGAAGATGTAGGGGCAGCTGTTTTATAATGAATTGATCCATTTGACCAGATCCTCTCTTGCCTTTCCTGTTTTCTGTTGCAGTTTCCCCAACAGCTCATCTTCTTGCCCTTCTTCATACTTGAGGTCATCTTCCGTTAAATCAGCATATGCCTGTTTTACTTTTCCTTTCAGCTCATTCCATCTGCCTTTCCACTCTAATTTGTCCATGCTTTTAATTTTTTAGTGTAACCATCTGTTGATTTACTAAACAACAACAGAACGGGTGGATTGTTTGTTTCGACTCCAGAAAAGCATCAGGATTCTGCATAAACGCTCTTTATCGAAGACGGGACTTATCTATGATCTCATCGACTACTCCGGGATCTAGAAGGGTACTGGTATCTCCTAAATTAGAGATCTCCCCCTCTGCGATTTTCCTCAGAATGCGGCGCATAATTTTCCCTGATCTGGTCTTGGGTAAGCCAGACACAAACAAAACTTTATCTGGTTTTGCGATTGCACCAATGACCCGGGTAACGGTTTGCAGAATGTCTTTCTTAGTCAGTTCCACATCGCCATGCATCTCTGGATAGATGATAAAGGCATAAATGCCTTGTCCTTTTACATCATGCGGATAGCCCACTACCGCACTCTCAATGACACCCGCATGCATATTGATGGCATTTTCTACTTCGGCTGTCCCGATACGATGTCCCGATACGTTTAATACATCATCCACCCGACCGGTAATGCGGTAATACCCATCCTCATCGCGCAAGCAACCGTCTCCTGTAAAATACAGATTTTCATAGGTGGAAAAATACGTCTGACGACAGCGCTCATGATCCCCATAAGTTGTCCGCAGCATTCCCGGCCAGGGGAATTTGACGCATAAATTGCCACTTACCCTATTACCGGTAATTTCATTGCCATTTTCATCCACCAGAACAGGCTGAATTCCAGGTAAAGGCAGTGTAGCAAAACTTGGTTTGGTCGGGGTTACATTGGCAATCGGCGAAATCATCACACCACCGGTTTCAGTCTGCCACCAGGTATCGACGATGGGTGCCTGTCCCTTTCCAATTTTCTCATCAAACCAATGCCAGGCCTCTTCATTAATAGGCTCACCCACTGAGCCAAGCACACGAATGGAGCTAAGATCTTTCCCCTGCACTGGTTCATCTCCAAAGCCCATTAATGAGCGAATGGCAGTAGGGGCGGTATAAAGAATATTTACCTGATGTTTTTCAACAATGTCCCAAAAACGGGAAGGCCCTGGATACGTGGGAACCCCCTCAAAAATCAGGGAAGTGGCTCCCTGTGAAAGTGGACCATACACAATATAAGAGTGTCCGGTAATCCATCCGATGTCTGCCGTACAGAAATAAACCTCGTCTGGCTGATAATTAAACACGTTGGTAAAGGTATACCCTGCATATACCATATACCCTCCACAGGTGTGCACCACACCTTTTGGCTTTCCCGTAGACCCGGAAGTATACAAAATGAAAAGCATATCTTCCGCATCCATTTCTTCGGCTTCACAAACGGCATCTACATGCTTTACTTCATCTTCCCACCAGACGTCCCTTCCTTTAATCATAGAGACGGGTGTGCGTATATGAGTAAGCACAATGCATTTATCGACTGTTGGGCAGGCAATCAGCGCATCATCAATCACATCTTTCAGCGGGATTTGTTTACTTCCACGATAGGCCCCGTCAGCTGTAATCACCAGCTTACAGCTGGCGTCATTAATCCTGTCGGCAATGGATTTTGCCGAGAACCCGCCAAAGACAACCGAATGTACCGCTCCAATTCGGGCACAGGCCAATACAGCAATTGCCAATTCAGGCACCATGGGCATATAAATACAGATCCGGTCTCCTTTACGAGCTCCATTTCTCTTTAACACATTGGCAAAACGACAAACGCGTTCATGCAGCATCTTATACGTCAGCACAACCGCTTCCTGTTCCGGATCGTTGGGTTCCCAAATAATTGCGGGCTTATCCGCATGCTGAGCTAAATGTCTGTCAAGACAGTTTTCTGTAATATTCAACTTCGCCCCTTCAAACCATTTGATATCGGGATCGGAAAAATTCCATGAAAGAACTTTATACCAGGGTTTACGCCATTGAAAATTTTGTGCTACTTCTCCCCAAAATTGCTCAGGATTGTCCACACTTTTCTTATAAGCCTCTTCATATTGCTTAAATGATGTGATCTGCATGTTATTTTAGTTTATATTCGGTTTTGTTCAACATAATATTCTGTCAAATATACTCAAACTTTAAGCGAATGAGTAGCACATTTGGTTCATAAATCGTTAAAAAACATGGATACACTTCGAAAGAAGCAGCAGCGTTCATAACTCGCAATAAATTTACAAACGCAGGCCTAAATTCTCTTTTTAAATCACTGAAAGAGAGGTCATCCTTTGGTATTCACAGGGGATTAACCGGGCCAGACGAGGACTTTGGTTATTATTTGAAAAATAAATGCCAACCTGCTTGATCTTTACAAAATTAATTCAGATATTTGCAAACTCTTAAAAAATTAAGCAGCGAATAATCAACATAATAATTAAAGTCATGTCAAGAGTTTGTGATTTAACGGGAAAAGCGGCGATGTCTGGGTTTAATGTTTCTCACTCGAACGTTAAAACTAAGCGTAAATTTTACCCAAACCTACAGCTTCAGAAATTTTATATCCCTGAAGAAGATCGTTGGATAACACTAAAAGTGTCTACTTCAGCCATCAAAACCATCAATAAAATTGGTATCTCTGAAGCGATCAATCGTTTCATGAAAAAAGGATATTTGTAAAAAGCATACTGATTAATTTCAGTTCTAATTATAATAGAAATGGCAAAAAAAGGGAATAGAGTACAAGTGATTTTAGAGTGTACAGAGCACAAAACCAGCGGAATGCCAGGTATGTCAAGATACATTTCTACAAAGAACCGTAAAAACACTACTGAGCGTTTGGAGTTGAAAAAATTCAACCCTATCTTGAAAAAAGTAACCGTTCACAAAGAAATCAAATAATTGAAAGACAGATTGATTGAAGGTTTGGATTTAATGGTTCATTCTCTCTTTTATCTACTCAATCATTAATTTTAAAAAACATGGCAAAGAAAGTAGTTGCAACCCTTAAAACGGGAACAGGTAAAGAGTATTCAAAAGTAATTACAATGGTAAAATCACCAAAAACTGGTGCTTATTCATTCAAAGAACTTATTGTACACAACGATCATGTTAAAGATGCTATTGCTGGTTCAAACAGCAAATAGTTCTATATATGAATAGTATTTAAGCCGTTCCGGGAAAAACTGGAAGGGCTTTTTTTATTTGAGGACATACCATGGGTTTATTCGATTTTTTCAAAAAAAAAGAAACCGCCCCCGAGGCGCAGGAAGCATTAGATAAAGGGCTTGAAAAAACCAAAGAAGGCTTCTTTAGCAAGATAACAAAAGCTGTTGCAGGGAAATCTACCGTTGATGACGATGTACTGGATAATCTGGAGGAAGTGCTTGTAACCTCCGATGTAGGGGTAAGCACCACTCTTAAAATTATTGAGCGCATTCAGGAACGGGTAGCCAGAGATAAATATGTATCTACCGCTGAATTAAATAATCTTCTTCGGGAGGAGATTCAGCTTCTTTTAGCCGAAAACAACAGCAATGACTTCAGGAGTTTTGAATACGGTGATCACAAACCATATGTCATTATGGTCGTCGGGGTAAACGGGGTTGGCAAAACCACCACCATCGGCAAACTTGCTCATCAATTGAAAAAAGAAGGATTAAAGGTCGTACTGGGAGCTGCAGACACATTCCGGGCTGCGGCGGTAGATCAAATCAAACTCTGGGCTGAACGGGTAGGCGTTCGGGTGGTAGCGCAGCCAATGGGCTCTGATCCGGCTTCTGTAGCTTTCGACACCCTCCAGTCGGCAGTGGCTAATAAAGAAGATGTGGTCATTATCGACACTGCTGGTCGTCTGCATAATAAAGTGGGCCTCATGAACGAACTAGGCAAGATCAAAAACGTAATGCAAAAGGTAGTTCCTCATTCCCCTCACGAAATTTTACTGGTATTGGACGGTTCTACTGGCCAGAATGCATTTGAACAATGCAGGCAATTTACAGAGGCAACGGATGTGAACGCATTAGCCATTACCAAACTTGACGGAACTGCCAAAGGTGGGGTAGTAATTGGAATTTCTGATCAGTTCAAAATTCCGGTAAAATACATAGGGGTAGGAGAAAAAATGGACGATTTACAACTTTTCGACAAAAGAAATTTTGTGAATTCGTTATTCAAATAATATGATTACAAAAGTAAAGCAAGGAAAACAGGTCTCAAAGCCAAAAATCAATGTGATCACCCTAGGGTGTTCCAAAAACACCTACGATTCGGAAGTGTTAATGGGCCAGCTTCGGGGAAATCAGTTGCAAGTAACACATGAATCCAATCAACTGGACTCAAATGACATTGTCGTGATCAACACCTGTGGTTTCATTGATAACGCCAAACAGGAATCGATCGATACCATCCTGCAATACAGCCAATTAAAAGAAGAAGGGAAAATTGGCAAAGTCATTGTTACCGGCTGCCTTTCTGAACGCTACAAGCCCGAATTAGAATCCGAGATCACCAATGTAGATGCTTATTTTGGAACAAATGATTTACCCAACATTCTGCACAGCCTGGGAGCAAATTACAAGCATGAATTGATTGGAGAACGATTATTAACCACTCCCTCCCACTTTGCTTATTTCAAAATTGCCGAAGGATGTAATCGCCCCTGTTCTTTTTGCGCGATTCCTTTAATGCGTGGAAAACATGTTTCTCGCCCGGTCGAAGAACTGGTAAATGAAGCCCGCATTCTCGCGACCAACGGCACTAAAGAACTGATTCTCATTGCACAGGACCTCACCTATTATGGCATTGACCTATACGGAAAGCGTCATCTGGCCGATCTGATGCGCCGCCTATCAGATGTACCCGGCATTGAATGGATACGACTTCAATATGCTTACCCCTCCGGCTTCCCGATGGAAATTCTTTCCGTCATGAACGAAAGAGAAAACATCTGTAAATACCTGGACATGCCCCTTCAGCATATCTCTGACCCTATGTTAAAATCCATGAGAAGAGGCATCACCAAACAAAAAACCATCGATACCGTTCAGCAAATCAGGGATACCGTACCGGGCATAGCCCTCCGTACCACCTTGATCTGCGGTTACCCAGGTGAAACAGAGCGCGATTTTGAGGAAATGTATCAGTGGGTGGCAGATACACGCTTTGATCGATTAGGTTGTTTTACTTACTCGCACGAGGAAAAAACACATGCCTTTCAACTGGATGACACCATAGAGGAAGATATCAAACAGGCTCGTGTGGATGAAATTATGGAGTTGCAGCAAGGAATTTCCTTTGAAATTAACCAGGAAAAGGTAGGGCAAACTTACAAAGTACTGATCGACCGTAAAGAAGGAGATTACTTCATTGGACGAACGGAATTTGATTCTCCGGAAGTAGACAATGAGGTTTTGCTAGAAGCGCAACAGACATATGTAAGCCCCGGAACTTTTGTGCAGGTAAAGATTGATCGTGCCGAAGATTTTGATCTGTATGGAACAATTGTAAAATAACCAGCCTTCTTAAAGAAATTTATCGGTTTTATTTAATTTAGCCTATCATGAAGGCGAAATACATTTCCTACGAGGAGACACAGGCATTTTCAAAACTTGTTTTGGATTATGTGCAGGACCATGCGTTTCTACGTCCATTTTATAGTTACCGGCCAGATTTAAAAGGTTTGGAACAAGCCTTTCAAAACCGACAGATGACCGGTAGTCGTGAGACTCTCGTTCAAGTTTTAAAAGAGCAATACCAATCGCTTGAACCGAATAAGGCTGTTTTGCAACACATCGATCTGTTAGCAAATGAGCAAACTTTTACGGTCACAACGGGGCATCAGCTCAATTTGTTTACGGGGCCCTTGTATTTTATTTACAAAATTGTCTCCACCATTAACCTGGCTATCGAACTTAAGATTGCCTATCCTGACAAAAATTTCGTTCCCGTTTATTGGATGGCCACTGAAGACCACGATTTCGAAGAGATCAATCATGTGCATGTGGAAGAAAAACATATCAGCTGGATTCAGCAAACCAACGGAGCTACAGGGCGCCTGCCTACCAAGACCGTTGCGGCTGCATTGATGGCTTATAAGGGCTACCTGGGGATTTCACCTAACGGACAAAAGATGGCGCGAATGGTGGATGAGGCTTATGCCCAACACGAATGCCTTTCTGACGCTACCCGGGCACTGGTTAACGGTCTGTTCGAGAATTATGGACTGGTGATCATCGACGCAGATCATCCTTCTTTAAAAAAGCAATTTGCTCAAGTGATCCAAGAGGATATCATTGGTCAACACAGTGCCAAGTGCCTGAACAGTACCAGTGAAGCTTTGGAAAAAGCCGGTTATAAAACGCAGGTAAGTGGACGCGACATTAATTTTTTCTACCTCAAGGAAAATATCAGAGAGCGAATTGTCTTTAAAAATGGAAAATACCTGGTTCATCAGACCGACATTCATTTCACAGAAGAAGAATTACTTTCCGAAATAACAGCTCATCCTGAGCGTTTCAGTCCGAATGTGATCATGCGTCCCCTTTACCAGGAGACCATTTTACCGAATATCGCATACATTGGCGGTGGTGCGGAAGTATCTTATTGGATGCAGCTAAAAGGCATCTTTGATCACTATGGGATCGATTTCCCGACATTACTCTTAAGAAATTCTGCACTGGTCATCGATAAACGAAGTGCAGAGAACCTCCATAAGCTCGGTTTCCATTACGAAGATATCTTTTTACCGACAGAGGAATTACAAGGTCTTTGGATTCGCCGTAACAGTGAGGAAGTACTAAGCCTTTCGAATGAAATACGAACCGTCCAGGCTGTGTTTGATCAAATTAAACTCAATGCCTTCAAAATTGACAAAACCTTGGAAAATTCCACCGAATCGACAAAAATAAGAGCAACACGCTTACTTGAACGGCTGGAAAAGAAATTATTTAAAGCGGAAAAAAGAAGACATCAGACCTCTTTGCAGCAAATTGAGAATGTTAAGAAACGTCTATTCCCGCAGCAGACGCTACAGGAGAGAGTAGTCAATATTGCTCCCATGTATGTGGCTTATGGAGATGATTTTATTTCTTCTTTGATTGAAAATTTTGACCCTTTAGGAGGCGATTTTACCCTCCTCATTCCCTAAAACTATAAAAAATGAATTATTATACGGTAGATGCCACTGTGCTTCGTTCCTTTACCCAGCAGGTTTTTAAACAAATGGGTTGTAGCGAGACGGATGCGGCCCTCGCAACGGATGTGTTGATCCGTGCCGATTTACGCGGCGTAGATTCTCATGGTGTGGCGCGTTTAAGTGGATATATACGACTATGGGAAAAAAAACGGATCAATCCACAGCCGCAAATTCAGATAGTGCACGAAACAGCCACTACAGCTACCATCGACGGAGATGGGGGACTGGGCCTGATCGTTGCTCCTTATGCGATGAAAATAGCGATGGAAAAGGCCGATTTATATGGAAGTGGCTGGGTTTCTGTAAAAAACTCAAACCATTTTGGCATTGCAGGCTACCATTCTCTGTTGGCCGTAGAGCGGGATATGATTGGCATCAGCATGACCAATGCAAGCCCTCTGGTAGCACCTACCTATGCAAACGAGCGTTTGCTCGGCACGAATCCTATGTGTTATGCTTTCCCGGCAGGCAAATACCCTCCGGTAGTCGTGGATATGGCCACGTCGGCGGCTGCGAATGGAAAACTTGAAATTGCCCAACGATCAGGGAAGCCTCTTCCAGAAGGTTGGGTACAGGATTCTGATGGACTTCCAACGACCGATGCGAATGCCCTTAAAAAGGGAGGTTCTTTGCTCCCTTTAGGAAGTGATGTTCAACACGGAAGCCACAAAGGCTATGGGCTCGGAGCGACGGTTGATATTTTATCGGCCGTCCTTTCAGGCGCTAATTACGGTCCTTGGGTTCCTCCTTTTGTCGCTTTCCTAGAACCCTCAGACAATCCTGTAGGAGAAGGAATCGGACACTTTTTTGGTGCCCTGAGAGTGGATGGATTTCGTCCGGCAAACGATTTCAAAAAGCACATGGATCAGTGGATCACCCGTTTCAAAGAAGCCTCCCCTATCCGCGAAGGAAGGTCAGTCATTATCCCCGGTGAACCCGAATACCAATCGGAGGCACAAAGAAATATTCAAGGGATTCCCTTGATAGAAAGTGTCATGAAGGATCTTCAGGAACTCGCAACGCAACTGAAAGTAACGCCTCCTGAATGGGGGACCCCCTCTTCATAAAACACAAAAAGCTGCAAATTCTCTGTACAGCTTTTTGTATTTAATACCCTAATCAATTCGTTAATGAATTCCCTTAAATAACCTGTTCCATCTGATTTTATTGAAGAAGGAGCCATTCCCATCAAAACTCATCCATATAAAAAGGGCTTTCCCTACAATGTGATCTTCCGGCACAAAGCCCCATATCCTGGAGTCGGCTGACTGATGACGATTGTCTCCCATCATCCAGTAATAATCCATTTTGAAAGTATATGTATCTGCCTTAGTGCCGTTAATCAGCCAATGGTCTCCGGATTTTTCTAATTGATTTCCTTCATAAATCCGGATGCAGCGTTCGTAAAGGGGCATGCTCAACGAGTCGAGTTGAATGGTTAGTCCCTTTTTAGGAACGACAAAAGGGCCATAGTTATCCAGGTTCCATTTTCGATTAGGATCATGGGGGAAAATAGCCTGATCGTAAGTATCCGGCTGAGAAAGCAATGCTTTAACCGATTTTACATAAGTGGACTTCTCCAGTTCCTTTACCATATCTGGTGTTCCGTCAAACTGATATGTATAATTATCTGTCTGAAAAACGCTAAATCCCATCTCTTCGAACAAGCGAATATTGACATCTGAAGTATTAAATGTGACCTGATAAGAAAACCAGCCAGTACCTACCAGTGGAGAAGCTTTTCCATTGACCACTGCCAGTCCATTGCGCATGCGGATGGTATCGCCTGGAATGGCAATGCATCGTTTAATAAAGTTTTCTCGTTTATCTACCGGTCTGCTTACTATGGTATAGTTGGCATTTACGGAAGCCCTGCCGCCGGGATCACGCATGATCATCTGGTAGTAGTTATCATCCTGAGCCTGTAAGGCGACGGTATCGCCTTCCGGAAAGTTGAACACCACAACATCGTTTCTCTTGATGGATTGAAAACCAGGCAGACGCCGGTATTTCCATTGCACTCCTTCCCAATAGGCTTTTGTTCCTGTAAGGGGCATGGTATGATGGGCAAAGGGGAAAGCCACGGGCGTCATCGGCACCCTTGCACCATAATTTACCTTGCTTACAAAAAGGAAATCACCCACGAGAAGAGAGCGCTCCATTGATCCTGAAGGAATGGTATAGGCTTCGATGAAGAAGACCCTGATAATGGTTGCTGCCACTACGGCAAACACAATGGCATCCGCCCATTCCCTGAATTTACTTTTTTTCTTTGCCGGTTTAGAGGCACTTTTATTATTTTTCCAGAATTTCCAATTCATTGATCACGCTTTAAAATTAAAAATATCAGCTATATTATAGAAACCCACTTTATCTTGCAACCATTCGGCAGCCACTACTGCACCCAGGGCAAAACCGGAACGGTTATGCGCTGTATGTTTGATCTCGATCTCATCCACTTCCGAACTATATACCACGGTATGGGTCCCGGGAACATTCTCAATGCGGTGGGACTCAATCAATAATTGCGATGACGTATATGTCTCGGTCACGTCACTTCCCACCAGCTCATTAACCCACTCCTTTTTCCGCTCAATTTCTTCAATAATGCCTTCCGCAAGGGTCATGGCCGTCCCACTTGGCGAGTCCAATTTCTGTGTATGATGGATTTCTTCTACCTGTACTTCATAAGCCGGATAATCATTCATCAATTTCGCCAGCAATTTATTCAGATGAAAGAAAAGATTGACTCCGATACTAAAATTAGACCCATAAAGAAGTGTATTGTTACCTTGGGCACAGTGATTCTTGACTTCCTGGAGTTTACCATACCAGCCAGTGGTTCCCACGACAACGGGAAGCCCCGCGTCAAAGCAGTGATAAATGTGGTCAACTGCTGCATCGGGAGCACTAAAGTCGATGGCCACATCTGCCTTTTGAAGGTTTTCACGGCTCAGCTCTTCAGGGTTTTCAATACTGATTTTCAGCACAATTTCGTGGCCTCTTTCGAGAGCAAATCGTTCAATGATCTGCCCCATTTTTCCATAGCCGAGTAATGCTATTTTCATAATCTGAGTGTTAGTTTTAGTGCAGGAGTAAACATTTGATATCCGTACATTGAACTTGAAGGAATCAATGTCGGTGAAAACTTAATCGCCAACTGGTCATCTACATTTACATACCTTAATCGGGCAGAAACATAGGCATCCAGCACATTAATCCCGTACAAACCAGCAATGGATATCAAAACAACTTCCCGGTTATTTTTGGCAATGCTTTTTGCCGTATATAATGATTGTGTATTCACCCTCTCCAGGCCATTTCCAGGCAGGGGTTCATCTTTATTAAGACTGCGGTATTGCAGCTCCTTCAGGTATTTGTTATATGCGTCGTTATTTTCGATATAAGATTTCACCAGCATGGTTCCTCCGGCATAGATGGCACCTATTTTACCAATGATAAAAAGCTTATCTCCGATTCTTTTGCCCTCGTAACGCCCTGACCGTATGTCTTTTACTACCAAACCATAATTATACAATTGTCCTAATCCGGGAAAGATAAGCGAACGACTAATGGCTTTTTTCCCTGCGATCTTGCCCTCATTGATGTAGGGAGCAGCAGGCAGTGTGTCCAGCGAGTGTTTTGCAAGACTATCCGTTCGCGGTAAAATGACAGGATCCTGCGCCTTCACCGTAGTGAAGATGCCCAATGCCAAAACTAAGCCTGTCAGAAAATTGCGCATTACCAATCTAAAAGTTCCAGAATACGATGAAGATCTTCTCCGGAGCCAAAGGGGATTTCAATTGCTCCCTTTCCCTGTTCATTTACTTTAAGCTTTACTTTACTGGCAAATTTATCGGAAAGATCCTTTTCCAACTTTTGGTATTCAAACGAGATCCCTGTCTTTTTGGACCGGGATTTCAGTTGCATTTGATGAATCCCCCTCACCAGCTCTTCCACCTTTCTCACGGAAAGTCCTTTATCCAGAATTTCCTGATGGATGTAAAGTTGTTTTGCCTCTTCCTCTACATTGATAAGGGCACGCGCATGGCCCATGGATATTTTTCCATCTCGGATAGATGCCTGAATAGCCGGAGGAAGTTTAAGTAACCGAAGGTAATTACTGACGGTAGTTCTGTTTTTGCCTACACGTTCTCCCAATTGTTCGGGTTTAAGCTGACACTCGTCAATCATCATCTGAAAACTCAATGCCACTTCAATGGCGTTCAGATTTTCGCGCTGAATATTTTCAATCAGGGCCATTTCCAGCATTTGCTGTTGATCAGCCATCCGGATATATGCGGGAATTTCAGTGAGACCGGCCAGTTTTGACGCTCTTAAACGACGTTCCCCCGAAATCAGCTGATACCCTTTTTTTCCTTCTTCTTTTCGAACGGTAATGGGCTGGATTAAGCCTTGTATACGTATCGAATCAGCCAGTTCATTCAGCGCTACCTGATCAAATTCAGTACGGGGTTGATAAGGATTTGTTTCGATTTCATCAATGGAAATATGACTGATACTTCCCACTGCCGGGCCATCATTCGCGGCCGCCACCGCAGGTTTGGTGGTGTTTACGGTTTCATTGTCATCTAAAAGCGCACTTAAGCCCTTCCCTAATCCTGTTTTTCGCTGAAAAGACGTCATTTAATTAAGTTATATGGTTGCGGCACTTAAGCTTTGTTCTTCGGTTAACAAGCCGTTTTTGCGAACAATTTCCCGCGCCAAATTTAAATAATTTATTGCTCCTTTACAGTTGGCATCATGCATAATGACCGACACCCCATAACTTGGAGCTTCACTCAGGCGGGTGTTCCGCTGAATAATCGTTTCAAAAACCAATTCCTGAAAATGGGTTTTCACTTCTTCTACCACCTGATTTGACAAACGTAACCTGACATCATACATGGTCAGTAAAATTCCTTCAATCTGTAACTGAGGATTTAAACGATTTTGAACGATTTTAATTGTGTTAAGGAGTTTCCCTAAACCTTCCAATGCGAAATATTCACACTGAACCGGAATTATCACTGAATCAGCCGCTGTAAGCGAGTTGATCGTAATCAATCCGAGAGAAGGGGAGCAGTCAATAATAATGAAATCGTATTGATCCCGCACTTTGTCCAGTACGGCTTTCATTTTATATTCACGACTATTCAGATTAATCATTTCGATTTCGGCACCTACCAAATCGATGTGTGCAGGAAGCAGATCTAAATTAGGAGTATCCGTTTTAACAATGGCTTCTGAAGGTTCGATGTCATTAATAATGCATTCATAAATGCTATTCTTAATATTTCGTGGATCAAAACCAATCCCGGAAGTCGAGTTCGCCTGCGGATCAGCATCTACCAGTAATGTTTTAAATTCCAAAACGGCAAGACTGGCGGCCAGATTGATGGAAGAGGTGGTTTTTCCTACACCCCCCTTCTGATTAGCTAAAGCAATTATTTTACTCATCTGTTTCCCTGAATTGAATAGGTTCTATTTTTACTGTTTTTTCGTTTAAAAATGCTATTTTTGCCTTGTTTTAAGCACTTTTACTCAATTTGCTAAGATACAAACTAAATCCCAGATTTTGCAGCAAAGAAAGAAGTGTTTTGAACATCTTATTAACAATTTTGATATGGTTACCATCGTTTCAGGCACCAACCGCCCCCAGAGCAACACATTGAAAGTTGCCAGCTATTACCAACGTGAATTGGCTAAAAAGGGCCTGAAAACTCAGCTATTAGACCTACAGGAATTACCCGAAAACCTGATCCATTCGGATCTCTATGGAAAACGAAGTTCCACATTTGAACTCATTCAGGAACTGATCACCCGCACGGAAAAATTCCTTTTCATTATCCCTGAATACAATGGTAGTTTTCCTGGTGTTTTAAAAACATTTATTGATGCCTGTTCCTTCCCAGAGAGCTTTTATGACAAAAAAGCCTGCTTAACGGGGATTTCTTCCGGAAAATATGGAAATATTCGGGGGATCGAACACTTTAACGGTGTTTGTGCCTACCTCCATTTGCATGTAATGCCCTTACGCATTCATATCCCTTCCATCCGGAAGGAGCTAAACGAAGCTGGAGAGTTTACCCAAGAGGAGACCCTTCAATTTGTCAATCAACAAATAGAAAAATTTATTCGATTCTAAATGAATTAGAATAGGTTCATACACTAAAAAGCAGCCAATTCCGACCTTCATTTCCGAATACAAAATAACCTGGATGAATCATTTCGGCAATATCTTCCAGCCAGACCACCCATTTTTCGGCCTCCCCCAAAGCATCCGCGGTCGGCGCGAATAAATATACCCGGTTATATACGACCGAAGGCCATTCTTTGTTCAATTTCGTCAAGGCATCTCCCATCAATTCAGGCAACGAACTTTTTTCAGCATACACCACCAGTACCTTCGCTTCTTCAGGATCTGCCTTCCATGTGCCTCCTGCCATTTCCAGCATCGTCTTCCATCGATCATCCATCGGCTGTCCCTGCCATCCAAAACATACCGACACCCGCTCTGTAAATTTTAATTTATGAAGCACAATCGCCACCCGTTCATGTAATTCCTCCTTCCAATCCGCATCGTCTACACGATTTATCAGTTCGATTAAAAAAGACATCCGAAATATTTATTAATTTGTGCAAAAATAGGATTTCTATGCAGATGCGTGTAACGTTTACCAATCTATTTTGGTTTTGTACTTTTCTGGTACTTTTTGGCTGTAATTCTGAAAAGAACACGGACCGGCGACAGGTTTTCACCATTAATCTGGATCAGAACCTAACTTCGATGGACCCTGCCTTCGCCCGAAATCAGAATGCCATCTGGATGATCAATCAGGTCTTCAATGGATTAGTGCAAGTTGATGAGGCCCTGAATGTGGTTCCCAGCATAGCTAAATCCTGGGAGATCAGCCCCGACCAGCTCAGCTACACCTTTCACCTGCGGAACGATGTGTACTTCCATGACCACGAGCTATTTGAGGGGGGAAAAGGACGCCAGGTCAAGGCGGCAGATTTTGCATACAGCTTTTATCGCCTTATTGATCCTAAAGTGGCGTCTTCAGGAGGATGGATATTCAGTGATAAGGTAAATGATCGGAACAGTTTCCTGGCTATGAACGACAGCACTTTCCAAATTCAGTTAACCAAGCCATTCCCGGCTTTTATGAAATTACTCACAGCGCAATATTGTTCGGTGGTTCCTCACGAAATAGTGGAACATTACGGGAAAGATTTTCGAAACAACCCGGTCGGCACCGGGCCTTTTCGTTTTAAATATTGGAAAGAGGATGAAATTCTGGTGTTACTCAAAAACGAGCATTACTGGGAAAAGGACGGGGATCAGCGCCTTCCTTACCTGGACGCGGTAAAGGTGACGTTTATCAGTGATAAACAAAGTGCTTTCATGAATTTCCTAAAAAAGGAGCTTGATTTCTTTAACAGCGTGGATGGCAGCTACCGCGATGACATCCTCACCAAAAGCGGAAAAATGACTTCCAAATACGAAGGAACCTTTCAACTCATTAAGGGACCTTATCTATGCACTGAATACGTCGGCATTCTGGTAGACACCAGTAAAAGCTTAGTTAAAAACTCCCCTTTGCGTCTCAAGAAAGTCAGACAGGCCATTAATTATGGCATCGATAAACCAAAATTAATCAAATACCTTAGGAATAGTGTGGGAAGTCCCGCAGTGAATGGTTTCATTCCCAAAGGAATGCCTGGCTTTGATAGCACCCGCGTGAAAGGTTACGTCTATGACCCCCTAAAAGCTGCCCAGCTACTTACCGAAGCCGGTTTTCCACAAGGGAAGGGCATGCCAGTGGTCACACTCAGCACGTCTACCACCTATAAAGACCTGATCGAGTTTATCCAGGGAGAACTCAGCAAACTTGGCATGAAAGTGAAAGTCGATGTGAGCCCCAGCGCAAGCCTGAGAGACCTCATGTCCAAAAATGAAGTGAACTTTTTCCGGGGTTCCTGGATTGCCGATTATCCTGATGGAGAAAACTATCTATCCCTGTTTTACTCCAAGAACAAGGTGCCTTTTGGTCCTAATTATACCGGCTACTTCAACGAAGCGTTCGACCGTTTATTCGAGCAGAGTTACCACGAAGTCGATGATCAAAAACGGTATGAATTGTATTACCAAATGGATAACATGGTGATGGAGCATGCCTCCGTAGTCCCCATTCTCTACGATCAAAGTGTGGTGATGTTACAAAACAACATCAGCGGTTATCCCATCAATGCATTAAGTTTGATGATTCTGAAGTATGTCAAAAAAACACCGTCCAAAGACTAAAACACCCCCGTCATTGTAGAATCGATGGCCCTTCCCATCCTCATGGAGACATCCGAAAAACGAACTGATTTCATCTATTGAATTATTGAAGCTGTAGCTGTTCGACCAGAATTAAGTTAAGAGAAACCCTGGGAAACTTCAGCCTCAATAAGTTGTCTCACATGTAGTTAAAAATGAAAAACCCCCGTAGCAATGCTACGGGGGTTAGAAATTTATATTTGGTTGTTTAATTCTGATTTTATGAATCCTAACCGCACAAATACATCTATAAGAACCACTCTACCAAAGATAAAATAAAGTTATTTATAAAACAACAAATAAAATTATTTTTTATGTGCTGCTAGGGCAGATTACTTACCTAATCCTCCCATCTGTCCACCCCCTTGCTGTTGATCCATTTTAATGTCGTCATTTTTGATTTTTTTCTTCTCTGTAAACTTCAGTTTTCCGAAATTATAGCTAAAATTAAGTCCAAATGAACGTAAAGGGTAATAAATATCCTGACTTTGGAAAGTATTCGCGGACTCGGTGGTGGTTTTAATGTTCAGGTCTCGGTTGAAGGGGTTCAGCACATTCAGACCAATGGATCCTTTTTTATTCAGGATATCTTTCTTCACCGCCCCCCCATAAAAGAACATCGCATCCGTTTTTCCCTGGAAGGTGCGGCGGGGTGAATTCACGACTCCAAATAATTCCGTGTTCCATCCTTTTCCAAAAGAATAAGCAGATCTAAGGAAGAAATTATAATTTAGATATGTTCCTGTGTTAATTTGCAGTACTTTGTTGTTCACTTCATAGGTATTCAAACCGATGTTGGTCATCAACGTCCATTTTGGTTTGGGATTATAGGAAGCAAACACATTCATCCCATAAGAATTAGAACCTCCTACATTCAGGAAGGTCGTCATGATCTTCTCTCCATCTACCTGATCTACCAGGTTGGCATTTTCAATGACATTATTTATTCTGCGGTAAAAAACGGAAGCATTAATGACAGATCCTTTGATAAAGGTGGAATAACCCAGCTCAAAATTCTCGCTGATCTCAGGACTCAACTGGGGATTTCCCTGGAAAATACTGAATTGATTTGTCTCATTTCTGAAAGGGTTCAGATAGCTTAAGCTTGGACGTTGCACCCGACGGTTATAGCTCAATTTTACGGAAGCTCCTTTCGCCAGGTTTTGGGATAAAATAGCGCTGGGAAACAGGTTGAAATAGGTATTCTTATTATCGTTGTTGGTTGCTGAAAGGAAATTAATATGGGTATATTCAGCCCTTAATCCTCCTTTAAACTTGATTTTATTGGTCACATTGAAACTGATCACACTGTACAACGCAGCAATGTTCTGATCGTAATCAAAATCCTGAGCGGATCCATTTCCATACTGACTAATGATGTTACGGAAAATACCCTTCGCTCCGGTTTCAAAAATGACGCTTTTCGAAAAAGGATAGACATAATCTGACTGAAGAGTGTATTCCCTGTTCTTTCCAATGTTCGAACTGGCCGTCGTTACATCGGGCAACCCACTCATTGATAGTGTATTACTAAAATCATTGGTATTTCTGCCAGAAGTTATTTGTCCGGCGATGGAGAACTCTTCACCTGCCTTTTTAGAGGTTCTTTTATAATCGACATTCCAATCCAGGTTTCCATTTGCCATATCCGATTGTCCTACATTAAACGCAGGCAGTTGATTAATGGTGTATTTTGAGGAGCCGGGTCCGCCATTGAAAAAGCGGTTATATTTAGCGTTAGAGCTGATATTATTATAGGCATTGAAGTCGTAATCCATTCCCAGGCTTCCGTTGAACATTTCCCTACTCCAATCAGAATATCCATCCTGATGTACGGTACTTAAAGTACCATCGGCAGCTTTCGTCTGATTAAGAAAGATGACCCTGGAACTTTGCGGGTAGGCCAACATTCCTCCAAGGGCTGTATTGACACTTAACCTTCCTGTTTTTGCGGTCAGGTTAAATGAACCTGTATTTTGACGTGTCCCGGCAGATGCATTCACACTCCCGCTCACGCCTTGTGCATTCGATTTTTTAGTAATAATATTAATGATCCCTCCGGAACCTTCCGCATCGTATTTTGCGGACGGACTGGTGATCACTTCTACGCTTTTAATCTGGTCTGCGGGAAGCATTTTTAAGGCATCCGCTACGCTATTTGCCATGGTTCCCGACGGTTTCCCATTGATCAATACACGCACTGCGCTTCCTCTTAATTGAACATTTCCATTCACATCCACCGATAGCATGGGTACCTTTCGCATGACATCCGTGGCATCTCCCCCCGCATTTGTTGCATCGGCTTCTGCGTTATAAACTAGACGGTCAATTTTATTTTCAATCACACTTTTTTGTCCTTGTACCACCACTTCTGCCAATGTGTTCGGCTGAGCTACCAAGAAGATATTCCCCACATTCTGGTCAGGTTTCTCCGGGGTAGTTTTCAGGGAAATACTTTTCGTTTCATACCCCATAAAACCTATCACCAGCTTATATTCATCAGGAGCTACCTGCTGTAAGGTAAGACGCCCTTTGTCATCTGTTAATCCTCCATTCACTGACTTATTATCCTTTACTCTTACAAGGGAAACACTGGCATAATCTACCGGTTTTTTACTGGCAGAATCGAGTACTATCAAGGATACCCGTCCAGTGATAACCGGTTTTGCCGCTCCAGTTCCAAAACCTGGAATCTGGGCTTTTGCTCCAATGGTTAGCAATAAAGTAAAAGTAATTAGTAACAACTTTCTCATAGATTTCATTTTATTTGTTTTGTTTATTTTTAGTCTTCACAAGCGAAGTATTAATTAGTCTCGCAAAAATCGCATTTGTTACATCGTTCGACAGAGCCTAACGCCTTTAGCCCTCGTTTTACCGGTAAATACCTACTATTCATCGGTAAAAAAAATGAAAAATAGTGCAGATTCCTCCGGAATCCCGTAGGAAGGTCCCTCTCTGACTTGGCATCATTGAAACGGAAAAACCGGTTCTCCTCATCAGAAAGAAACCGGTTTTAATAGGATGGACTTATCAAAGAAAAAATCAGATGACAATATTCACAATCTTTCCTTTAACATATATCACTTTCTTTACGGGCTTCCCTTCCAGGTAACCTTGTACCTGATGATTTGCGAGAACGTATTCCTGGACGGATTTCTCGTCGAGATCAAGTGCCATGGAAAGATTCATTTTCATTTTTCCATTAATTGAAATGGGATAGGCAAATTCATTCTCTACGAGGTATTCAGGGTTGAATTCAGGATAAGTTGCATTGGAAAGACCTTCATTTCCTAACAATGACCATAACTCCTCACAAATGTGAGGGGCATAGGGCGAAAGAACCACTACCAGATTCTGTAAAACTTCACGGCTTTTGCATTTCAGCTCTGTTAATTCATTGACAGCGATCATGAAGCTGGATACGGACGTATTGAAAGAGAAACGCTCAATATCCTCCTGCACTTTTTTGATCAGCTTATGTACGGCTTTTAATTCTGCTTTTGATGGAGCCGCATCGCTCACAAAGAACTCCCAGGCTTCGTTGTGAAATAAACGCCAGAACTTGCGAAGAAATTTGAACACCCCTTCAATTCCATTCGTATTCCAGGGCTTGCTCTGCTCAAGCGGCCCAAGAAACATTTCATACATCCGGAGTGTGTCTGCCCCATACTGATCAATCAGTACGTCCGGATTCACCACATTAAACTTAGACTTAGACATTTTCTCTACTTCCACACCGCACACATAGCGGCCGTTTTCGAGAATAAATTCGGCCGTTTCAAACTCAGGCCGGAATTGGCGAAATTTGTCAAGGTGAAGGACATCGTTTTCTACAATATTGACATCCACATGCAGTGAAGCCGTTTTGTATTGATCCTTCAGCCCCGCAGATACAAAAGTTTGAGTTCCTCTTCCCTCTTCGTCAATGACTCGGTAAACAAAGTTACTTCTCCCTTGAATCATTCCCTGATTAATCAGCTTTTTGAAAGGCTCTTCTTCAGGTACATACCCCAGGTCTTTCAAAAATTTATTCCAGAAGCGACTATATAACAAGTGGCCTGTTGCGTGTTCAGCCCCTCCTATATAGAGATCCACATCTTTCCAGTAAGCAATGGCCTCCTCAGAAGCAAATGCAGCCGAATTTTCCGAGTCCATATAGCGGTACCAGTACCAGCTACTTCCGGCCCAGCCAGGCATGGTCGATAATTCATAGGCATACTTCTCCCCATAATTCCAACCCATCGCACGCCCCAATGGCGGCTCTCCACTTTCGGTAGGGAGATATTTATCGATTTCTGGCAATAAAAGAGGCAACTCTTCTTCTCCAATCAGGTAAGGCAGTCCTTCTCTAAAATAGACAGGAATAGGTTCCCCCCAATAGCGTTGTCTACCAAAGATCGCATCCCGCATCCGAAAATTAACTTTTGCTTTTCCTATTCCCCGTTCTTCAAGCCATGTATTGAGGTAAGATACCGCCTCCTGATAGGTCATTCCATTAATAAACCCGGAGTTGACATAACGTCCCTCCTTGGTAGGATCTGCCTGTTGTTCTAGTTCCTTCTGGGAATCTAAAATCTGCGTGACGGGCAAACCAAAATACGTCGCAAAAAGCCAATCCCGTTGATCTCCGCTGGGAACTCCCATTACTGCACCAGTCCCATAACCTGCCAATACATAATCGGCAATCCATAATTGAATTCGATCTCCATTTACGGGATTAATAACATAAGTCCCTGTAAAGGCTCCTGACACCGTCTTTGTATCTGCCATCCGGTCCAGTTCTGACTTCTTCTTGGTCTGCGCTATGTAACGTTCCACTTCTTCTTTTTGATCGGCAGTGGTCAATTCTTCCACCCATTCATGCTCAGGAGCAAGTACGAGGTAAGAAACCCCAAAAATTGTGTCCACACGGGTAGTAAAAACCTCAATTTGACGCACTCCATTTTCTACCGGAAAACGAACCGATGCGCCTACACTTTTACCAATCCAGTTGCGTTGCATTTCCTTTACCGGCTCCGGCCAGTCAATGGTATTCAGGCCCTGAAGCAACCGATCGGCATAAGCAGCTATCCTCATGCTCCATTGCATCATCTTTTTCTGCTCAACCGGGTGTCCTCCTCTTTCAGAGAAACCATCCTTTACTTCATCATTTGCCAAGACGGTTCCTAAAGCCGGGCACCAGTTCACTGTACTCTCCCTCAAATAGGTTAAGCGGTACTTTAAAAGTTCCTTCTGTCGCTCTTCTTCTGATAAAATAGCCCAGTCACTTGGAAGAAGCGTACGTGTATCTTCGTCGCTAGCCGCCTGAATGCCGGCTGTTCCGGTGTTATTTAGTTTGTCTATTAAAGTTTGAATGGATTCGGCACTGTCCGTTTCCTTATTGTACCAGGAATTAAACAGCTTCATGAAGATCCATTGAGTCCATTTATAGTAGTTCGGGTCACTTGTTCTGACCTCCTTCGACCAGTCGAACGAGAAGCCTATCTGATCAAGTTGACGACGATAGGTGGCAATATTCGCTTCTGTAGTTACCGCAGGATGCTGCCCCGTCTGAATGGCATATTGCTCGGCAGGTAGTCCAAACGAATCATACCCCATTGGATGCAACACATTGAATCCCTTTAACCGTTTGTATCTTGCAAAAATATCAGAAGCGATGTAACCCAGCGGATGGCCTACATGAAGTCCTGCTCCCGAAGGATAAGGAAACATGTCCAGTACGTAATACTTTGGTAGTGCCGCATTCGGCTCGACTTTAAACGTTTTATTCTCAGCCCAATACCGCTGCCATTTTTGCTCGATCGCTTTAAATTGATAATCCATGAAATTGCTTGCTATAATAATGAGGCAAAACTAATGAAATTAAGCCTTTTATTAAAGTTTTCAGCCACCGCCTTCCGAATTAAATTGATTTCGCTTCAGGAGTGACTCCTTTTCTCCTGTAAGCAGTTCGCAGGTAAATTCGAGGCTTAGGATGTTAAAATTCGTTAAATCCGCACAACGAAAGCCTCCGTTGCCTATCTTCGTTCCTGCACAACAATAAATACGAATATTTATAGGCATTTTGACGATGTTTCTTTATTTTCGCAAAAACAACCCTTTAGTGCTATGGAAGAATACGAAGTAAGTGAAGCCGCCAAGAAAACAAAAACCATCTATGTGTCGACTATTTTCAGTATCGCTTTGGTATTGTTGATGTTGGGAATGCTTGGTTTGATTGTGGTTCATGCCAAAAATCTTTCCAATTACGTGAAGGAAAACATTGTACTGAATATCATTGTCGACGAAAGTGCCAAGGAAACTGACGTACTTGCATTTCAGAAGGAACTCAATGGCCATACCGCTGTGAAACAAACCCAATACGTGAATAAAGAGGTAGCCCAGCACAATCTGACAAAAGATTTGGGAGAAGATTTCGTTAACTTCCTCGGTTATAACCCCTTACTATCGACCATTGATGTTTACCTAAAAGCGGATTATGCGAACAACCAAAGCATCGATTCTTTAAAGAAAAACCTTGAATCAAACGGTATCGTCAAAGAAGTGATCTATCAAAGTTCATTGATAGACATGGTCAATAAAAATATCCGCACCATTGGAATTATTGTTCTTGGTTTTGCCGTCATCTTATTAGTGATTGCCATTGCTCTGATCAATAACACCATCCGTCTGGCGATCTTTTCCCAGCGTTTCCTGATCAAGAGTATGCAGCTGGTAGGGGCCACTAAAAACTTTATCCGGAAACCATTCATTCTTGTAGCCGCTTTGCACGGATTAATTGCCTCTTTCATTGCGATTATCATCCTGTTGGCAATTCTTTATTATGCGCAAAAAGAAATTCCCGAAATCATCATTTTAAGAAACTATACCGAATTCATTATTGTCCTGATCAGCATGGTGGCCATAGGCATTTTCATTACAGCGATCAGTACACTATTTGCGGTGAGTAAATATCTAAGGTTAAAAATTTACGACTTATACAGGTAATGACAGAAAAGAAATCAACCCCTGAAAAACAAACGGAAAAAGTTGAAATGGTTTTTTCCAAAAAGAATTATCAGCTGCTTTTGCTGAGTATCGCCATCGTTTTCATCGGATTCTTATTAATGATTGGGAAGGAAGGTGATATTTATGATTTTAGGAGAACATTATTAGCCCCGATGGTGGTATTGGCGGGATTTGGATGTGGGTTTTATGCGATCTTAAAAAAATAAGCATGAATTATGTAGAAGCGCTGATTCTGGCGATTATTGAAGGCTTAACAGAATTTCTTCCTGTTTCTTCCACAGGACATATGATCATTGGATCCTCCATCATGGGTATCCAATCGGATCCTTTTGTCAAGCTATTCACCATTTGCATCCAATTAGGCGCCATTCTATCCGTATTGGTCCTCTATTTTAAACGTTTTTTCCGTTCCATGCACTTCTACCTAAAGCTATTCGTGGCTTTTATTCCTGCTGCCGTTTTTGGTTTTCTGTTTAGCGACAAGGTAGATGAAATGTTAGAAAGTCCGCTCGTAGTAGCCATATCGCTCGTCTTGGGGGGCATTATCCTGTTATATGTGGATCGCTGGTTCAACAAAAATGAGATCAACGATGAAGAGGACATCAATTACGCCACCGCATTTAAAATTGGCTTCATGCAATGCTTAGCGATGATTCCAGGGGTCTCAAGATCGGGCGCCACCATCGTAGGCGGGATGAGTCAGAAGCTAAGTCGGAAAGCAGCGGCCGAATTTTCTTTTTTCCTCGCTGTTCCAACCATGTTTGCGGCAACTTCCAAAAAATTGCTGGACTTTTACCAGGAAGGTCACCAGATCAGTACTGAACAATGGAAAATTCTTGCGTTTGGAAATGTTGCCGCCTTTATTGTCGCCCTACTTGCGATCAAAAGCTTTATTGGTTACCTCAATCAGCACGGTTTTCGTATTTTTGGCTGGTACCGGATCATTGTTGGGGGCATCATTATTGCCTTCCTTTTATCGGGTCAGAGCCTTAGCATTATTTAAATTAGTTCAATTTTATAGTATTCATCAAGTTAGTGAAGCAGGAATTTCGTAATTTTAATTTTGAGGAGGGTGAATTATTACTGATTAATAAGCCTTATGGATGGACCTCTTTCGATGTGGTGGGAAAGATACGAAACAGCTTGAAACCGAAAAAAATCAAGGTCGGACACGCTGGAACGCTAGATCCTCTGGCTACAGGCTTGTTGATTATCTGTACAGGGAAATTGACCAAACAGATCGACACCTATCAGGCAGAAGCCAAAACCTATACAGGCACCCTGGTGTTGGGGGCAACGACCCCTTCCTACGATCTCGAAACCACCATCGACGCTACCTTTCCTACCGATTTACTGACAGAAAAGGCCATTCATGAAGCCACACTCCCTTTCTTAGGAACTATTGAGCAATATCCACCGGCTCATTCAGCAGTAAAAGTAAATGGCGAAAGACTCTATGTCAAAGCCCGGTTAGGTGAACAGGTGGAATTGAAGAAAAGAACCGTGACCATCCAATCTTTTAACATTACAGACATCCGCCTTCCGGAGGTCGATTTTTACGTGGAATGCAGCAAAGGCACTTACATTCGTTCGTTGGTATCCGATTTTGGCAAGACATTGAACAATGGGGCCTACTTATCTAAATTAACAAGGGTGGCCAGTGGCCACTTTGATTTATCCCAGGCATTTGAACTATCCGATTTGGTTGAGTATCTTCGTGAGAAGAAAACAGCCAGCGGAACAACTTCCCCTTCTGCCCATGAAAGCACCCCTCCGCAGAAATAAAACGATTACCCTTTTTAAAGAAATCGCTTTAATAAGCTGCGGCGTACTTTCCGCCTGCTTTGGCCTTAAGAGTTTTTTAATCCCCAATGATTTTATTGATGGAGGCGTTACAGGAATTTCGCTATTGGTACGTATGCTCACCAAATGGGACCTTAGTTACCTGATTATCCTCATTAACATTCCCTTTGTGGTGTTAGGTTTTAAACAAATTGGCAAACTATTTGCCCTTAAAACAGCACTCGCCATCTTTGCCCTTTCGGTTGCCTTGGTGGTCATTCCTTTTCCTGCCATTACTCATGAAAAGATCCTAATCGCCTTTTTTGGGGGATTTTTCCTGGGCGGAGGAATCGGACTTGCCATGAGAGGAGGCTGTGTGATTGATGGAACGGAAGTACTAGCTCTTTTTCTTAGTCGAAAAAGCAGTCTAACCGTAGGTAACATCATTTTTATTTTAAACATTATCCTCTTTACTATTGCTGCGTACTTTATCCATATAGACACTGCCTTGTATGCTATCCTAACCTATCTTGCAGCGACCTACACGATTGACTTCATCGTAAACGGGCTGGAAGCGTATACAGGTGTCACGATCATTTCTTCAAAGAGTGAAGACATCAAAAGTTACATTATCCATGAAATGAAAAGAGGCGTGACCATTTATAAAGGAGAGGGAGGCTATCATGAGAAGACGCACATAGATATTTTATATACCGTGGTAACTAAACTGGAGATCAACAAATTACAAACTGCAATTGCACAAATTGACAGTGATGCCTTTGTGGTTCAGCAACAAGTCTCCGACATTCAGGGGGGAGTGATCAAACGCAAGTCTTTACATTAACTGACATTATCTTGAAAATATATCATCAGCTTTCCGAATTTAAAAAACTTCCCCATGCGGTAGTCACCATCGGGACATTCGACGGCATCCATCTTGGCCATCAGAAAATCATTAAACGCCTTTGTGAACTTGCGAAAGCTCAGGGAGGGGAAAGTGTCATCCTTACCTTCTTTCCTCACCCAAGAATGATCATTGACCCTGAGAACCAAGAACTTAAACTCATTAACACCATAAAAGAAAAGGCCGAAATCCTGGAAAAACTAGGGGTGGATCACCTAATCATCACCCCTTTCACACGCGATTTTTCCAATCTTAGTGCAGAGGCATACATTCGTGAAATCCTCGTAGAACGCATTGGTGCCAAAGACATTATAATCGGTTACGACCATCGATTCGGAAAGGATCGCAAAGGCGGCATGCAAGAACTCATCGCGCTTTCGCACACCTATCCTTATGAAGTAGAAGAAATTCCGGAACAGGATATTCACGATGTTGCTGTCAGCTCAACGAAAATTCGGAATGCCCTCCTTTCCGGTCAGGTAGATCTTGCCGCCGATTATTTAGGTTATTATTTTTCCATTCAGGGTCCGGTGATTAAGGGCGACAAAATTGGGCGAACCATTGGTTTCCCCACTGCCAATATTTTTGTCGAGGAAACCTATAAACTAATCCCCGGCGATGGCATTTATGTGGTGACCGTAGCGATGGATGCGGAACAAGCAGAAGGCGATCGAGAAGTTTATCGGGGGATGGCGTATATAGGCCAACGTCCTACAATCAATGGAATGACCAGGAATATAGAGGTGAACATCTTTGATTTTAACCGTGAAATTTATGGCCAGGAGATCAGGATGAATTTCCTTAAATTCCTGCGCCCGGATGTCAAATTTTCAGGACTGGAAAGTCTGACACAACAGCTAAGGCAGGATAAAGCCGACAGTTTGTCTTTTTTCGAGCATATAGACTAATAATTTTACTTCTTACAGCGCTTAAACCTTAATTTTTTTTCTTATATTTAAAGCAATGAGGTATTTGATTGCTTTTTTACTAGGTACGTGCATTTCAGCGGCACTCGCAAAGCATGGGATGGCCGCATCCGCTCCTTTCCCATCATGGGGAACCAATCGGGGGACGGTTTTACATGTGCCGGGAAAAGTGGCAATTAAAAATTTCTTGCGTATTGTTAAGCAGGATCCGTATGCTTCGCCACTAAGTCTGGCCGTTTCTCATTCCGTTCAGCGGGTTCAAGTGGATTTCCCGCTCGTCTCCTCTTCTTTTTTTCCACGCATGGGTTTCCCTATAGAGTGCCAAAGTTCCTTTTCAAAGAACGGAGTGAAAGAAGCAGCTGTTTGTTTCGTTGGGATGTATCCGAAGCATGCCTTTTGGTAATAATTTCTTTCCTGCACACGCTTTCCCTTTCATTCACTCCCAACACCCATTTTCATGACTCATTTACCCGTCTTAATAGCAGATTTAGGCCTTATCCTCGCAGCAGGAGGAATTACCACCATTATTTTTAAAAAAATTAAACAACCCTTGGTATTGGGTTACATTCTGGCCGGACTTCTGGTGGGGCCGCATTTTAAGTTTGTGCCGACTGTTTCTGACAATGAAAACATTACCATCTGGGCTGAAATTGGGGTTATCTTTCTTCTATTTAGTTTGGGGCTGGAGTTCAGTTTTAAAAAACTGGTCAAAGTAGGCGGTTCTTCCTCTATTACTGCACTGGTCGAAATTATTGGAATGGGGGTCATTGGTTTTTTTGCAGGTCATCTGATGGGATGGAATACCATGGATAGCATTTTCCTTGGAGCCGTACTTTCCGTTTCTTCCACCACCATTATCATACGGGCCTTTGAGGAGCTGGGTGTAAAACATAAAAAATTCGCCAATCTTGTTTTTGGCGCCCTGATTGTGGAAGATTTGGCTGCCATTTTAATCATGGTCCTATTAACTACCCTGGCTGTAAGTCAGCAGTTCGCGGGAGCGGAAATGTTAACTTCCATCCTCAAGTTAAGCTTTTTTCTTGTGCTTTGGTTTTTAGGAGGTATTTTCATTATTCCTACTTTCCTGAAACTAACCAAAAAACTAATGAATGACGAAACGCTTTTGGTAGTTTCATTAGCCCTGTGTTTAACGATGGTCCTTCTGGCCGTAAAGGTAGGTTTCTCTCCGGCCCTTGGCGCATTCATTATGGGATCCATTCTTGCGGAGACGACCCAAGCAGAGAAAATCGAACACCTCACTAAATCTGTTAAAGACCTTTTCGGAGCCATCTTTTTTGTCTCGGTGGGGATGCTCATCGATCCAAATATTTTAATCGAATATTGGAAGCCCGTGCTTATCATCACCGCCATTACCATTGTAGGAAAGTTAATTACCACCGGTGGAGGAGCACTTATATCGGGGCAGCCATTGAAAACTTCTGTGCAGACAGGAATGAGCTTAACCCAGATCGGCGAATTTTCATTTATCATTGCGACCCTCGGGATGAGTTTGAAAGTGACCAGCGAATTCCTGTACCCCATTACCGTTGCAGTTTCTGCGATTACCACTTTTACCACCCCGTATCTGATCAAATATTCGGAAGGTTTTTATCACCAGCTCAACCGGATTTTACCTAAACGATGGATCGAAGCCATTGATCGCTACAGCTCAAGTACCGCGGGGATTACTACCACGAGCGACTGGAAATTATTATTACGGGCCTATATCATTAACTTGATTATCCACTCGGTTGTTCTTACTGGCATCATTCTGCTTTCGTCCAGGTATCTTTATCCATTCGTGAACCAAAGCATTATGAATGGCAACCAGGGAATTGTGCTAAGTCTGGTGATTACCCTTATAGTCATGATCCCATTTTTGTGGGCATTGGCCATCCGAAGAATTGAACGCAAGGCGTATGCACATTTATGGCTCAATAAAAAGTATACGCGGGGTCCTTTGGTAGCTCTTGAAATGCTGCGTATTGCCATGGCCATTTTCTTTGTTGGTTTCCTCGTTGTTCAGTATTACGATACCTTCATCGCCTTCTCAACAGCCCTGGTGTTGATTATTGCAGGAATGATCATCTTTTCCAGAAGGCTTCAGGGCTTTTACGAACGGATGGAAAACCGTTTCCTGGGTAACCTCAATGCACGGGAAGAAGCAAAAAAACAACCAGAAATACTTCCTTGGGATACGCATTTACTTGAACTGACAGTAGCTCCGGAATCCAGCTTGGTAGGTCAAAGTCTCATTAAGCTGGCGGTGAGAGAAAAATACGGCATTAACATAGCCCTGATTGAAAGAGGGAAAATCATGATCCCGACACCCGGCAGGGATGAGAAACTATATCCACACGACAAGGTGCTCGTTATCGGTACCGATGACCAACTGGCTTCCATTAAACCGATGTTTGAAGGGGCGACGGAAGTCGACGAAAGTACTTTCCCTAAACAGGACATGTCTCTTCAAAAAGTGATTGTGAACAGCAAGTCTCCTGTATTTGGACAGAGCATCCGCAGCTCAGGCATCCGTGAGAAAACACAAGGGCTGGTAGTAGGAATTGAACGTAACGGTCAACGCATGTTGAACCCTGATTCGGACCTTGTTTTCGAAAACGAAGACATTGTGTGGATTGTTGGGAATAATAAGAAAATCGCAGAAGTGCTCAAATGACCGTCTCTCCATGCAGCCCGGGTCAGCGTTACTTTTCTAATGCTGTATTCATAGGTCTAAACAGCCATCCGCTGAGAGGGGAAAAGGTGACTTAAACAATTTTGCACAAAATTGCCAGCTGTTTCAAAATAAGGTAAAAGGCAAGAACATATAGAAAAATTGCGATGGATTTATTGATTAATTGACTGCTTAAAGCAAATTTCTCTTGAATATAGCGAGAAAAATGTGCGTAGCCATACAGAGCCAATGCAGATCCCAACCCTGAACCCACACTGAAAATAACCAATGAAAGATAGTCGGTTTGCACCCATTCATGTAGAATGACATAGTTTCCGAAGAATAACCAGAATGGTATTTGAACAGGATTGAGTACGCCTAACAACATCCCATAAAAGACACTTCCTTTTCTACTTCGGTTATCTTCCGGTTTTGTTTTGGGCAGCTTTTTTCTGTTCACCCAGGTAATGGTAGCCATCACAAGAAAAAGCGAAATCATGAATGAATCGACATAGGTACCCAGCCGTACTTCATTTACATTATCATTGAGGTCTACATCGCTCATAATCCAGCGGGCAAAACGCATCATTCCGAAAGTGAAAAATACTTCGACAACAGAAAAAGAAAGAATAAAATACCAGGCTTGCCGCATTCCCTTATTAATGGTCAGGCGCGCAACTGTAAGGTTAATATTCCCCGGCGGGACATATCCCATGGCATTCAGGAGAACACCGATGACGAAGGTCTGAAGGAGCATAGCTGCGAAGTTACTATTTCAGGTGAGCTTTTAAAAATTGTCCGGTATAAGAATCTTTGACCTTTACCAAATCTTCCGGTACTCCTTCAAAAACTACGTTTCCACCCTTATCTCCTCCTTCAGGACCGATATCAATAAGCCAGTCGGCACATTTAATCATATCCATATTGTGCTCAATCACCAATACCGTATTCCCCTGATCTATAAGCGTGTGCAATGCTTTCAACAATTTTTTAATATCATGAAAGTGCAAACCGGTAGTGGGTTCGTCAAAAATAAAAAATGTTTTTTGCGCCAAGTGCCCTCTGATTAAAAATGAGGCTAACTTGATCCGCTGAGCTTCGCCCCCTGAAAGGGTGTTGGAGGACTGTCCCAACTGTACATACCCGAGGCCCACATCGACCAGGGGTTGAAGTTTATGGAGAATTTTCGGTTCATTTTTAAAGAAGTCCACCGCTTCTTCGATCGTCAGTGCCAGGATATCCGCCACATTTTTTTCCTGATAAGTGATGTCTAGCACCTGCTGCTTAAATCTTTTACCTTCGCAGGCTTCGCAAGGAAGATAAATATCTGCCATAAACTGCATTTCTATTTTCACTTCCCCTTCTCCTTGACACACATCGCATCGCCCTCCCTCCACGTTGAAAGAAAAAGCAGCCGGTTTGAGCCCTCCTGCACGTGCGGGAGCCTGGCTCGCAAATAAATTACGAATATCATCCCAGGCCTTCACATAGGTGACCGGATTAGATCTGGAAGAACGTCCGATCGGATTTTGATCGATCATTTCCACCTGACTTACGAGCTCCATATGTCCAAATATCCCGTCGTGCGCTCCTGTCTGCTCTCCGGCATAATGGCCAATCGCTTTTTGCAATGCCGGAAAGAGAATTTTCTTGACAAGACTGGTCTTCCCTGAACCCGAGACCCCAGTGACACAGGTAAAAATACCCAATGGAAATTTGACTTCCACATTTTTGAGATTATTTTCACGGGCTCCCTTTATGAGGACATGATCCTTCCAGTTCCTGCGCTTGAGCGGCAAAGGAATACTTTCTTCTCCGGACAGGTATTTTCCGGTCAATGACTTACTCGTTTTCAGAATGGCTTTGTAATCGCCACTAAAAACCAACTGCCCACCATGCGTACCCGCTTCCGGACCAATATCGATAATGTGATCGGCCGCCTTCATCATCTCCTCTTCATGTTCCACCACCAATACCGTATTCCCCACATTACGAAGGGATTTTAACACTTCGATGAGCCGGTGAGTGTCCCTTGGATGGAGGCCAATACTTGGTTCATCCAGCACGTATACCGACCCTACAAGACTGCTTCCTAAAGAGGTTGCCAGGTTAATCCGCTGACTTTCACCTCCGGATAGCGTATTTGATAACCGGTTAAGGGTTAAATACCCTAACCCCACCTCATTGAGGTAAGTCAACCTGTTTTTAATTTCCGTCAGTAATCTTCGGGCAATTTTTTCATCTGTTTTGGACAAGGCAAGGTCAGAAAAGAATCCCAATAAGCTGGCAATGGGTGTTAACACCAGTTCCAGAATGGAATATTCTCCAATTTTCACATAAGAAGCATCCTTTCTCAAACGGGAGCCTCTACATTCCGGGCAGGTAGTCTTGCCCCGGTAACGGGATAACATTACCCGGTATTGAATTTTATACGTTTGTTCTTCCAGCTCTCTAAAGAATTGATGAAGGCCGGAAAAATGGGCATTTCCAGTCCATAGCAATTGCTGCTGTTGCCGGGTCAATTCATAATAGGGACGATGGATTGGAAAATCAAAGCGGCCGGCAGTTTTTATCAATTGTTTTAACCATTCTCCCATCTTCTCTCCTCTCCATGGAGCAATGGCATTGTCAAAGACACTTCGACTCTTATCTGGGATTACAAGATCTTCATCAATGCCAATTACGCTACCGTATCCCTCACAATTTTTACAGGCGCCATAGGGGTTATTAAAGCTAAAAAAATGAGGAGTGGGCTCTTCAAACCGTATTCCATCCAATTCAAAACGATCACAGAAGAACAATTCTTTATCGTCGTAAGTAATGGAAACATCGCCTTTTCCTTCAAAAAATGCTGTTTGAATGGAATCGGCCATCCGGCTCTGGGTTTCTTCATCATCCGTCCGTTCTACCCGGTCTATCAGGATTTTTATCAGCGCACTATCTTTCAAGGTCTCGTCTCTGAGTTCTGTGCTTTCGAGCAATTGCTCAATTTTCTGCAACTTCCCGAAAAAAGTGACACGTGTAAATCCTTTCTGCAAAAGCACTGCCAATTCTTCCTTAATTGTCCGCTGATTGTGCGGATGTAAGGGGCAATAAATAGTCAGCATCGTCCCGGCAGGGAGTCGATTCAATTCATCAATCACGCTACTGACAGAGTCCCGTTTTACCTGCTGTCCTGAAACGGGAGAAAATGTTTTTCCTATTCTGGAATACAACAGCTTGAGGTAATCATAAATCTCGGTCGAAGTTCCAACGGTCGACCTGGGATTGGAGGTAATCACCTTTTGCTCGATCGCAATGGCCGGCGCAATTCCTTTAATATAGTCTACATCGGGTTTGTTCATCCGTCCCATAAACTGACGGGCATACGACGAAAGACTTTCCACATAACGCCTTTGCCCTTCGGCATACAGGGTGTCGAAAGCCAGGGATGATTTTCCTGAACCCGACATCCCGGTAATGACGACCAGTTTGTTTTTAGGAATAGCCACGTCGATGTTCTTTAGATTATGAACCCGCGCACCCTTTATAATAATATGTTCGTGTGGATTTTTCTCCGTTTCCTTACTCATGAACCCTTTTGTAGAATCTTACAAAATTACAATTTTAGCCTTTAAGTCACCACTCTCAGTGGCTCTTTTACAAAATTTTACATTTTTTAACATATTTTTTATGGGATTATGAAAAAAAAATCCGTCATTTGAAAATAGCAACACACACAAATTGTTAACCACATTATCTAAAAGGAGATTCACTATAGAGTAAAACAGCTACTATTATTTATTTTATACGAATTTTAGTGTACGCACTCCTATGAATTTACAACAGTATAGTGATCAGGATTTAATTAGGTTATATCTTGGCGGGGAAGAGTTGGTCATTGAAGAATTGCTCCGTCGTCATAAATCCAAAATATACACTTCTATCTACCTATTGGTAAAAGACCAGTACCTTGCCGAAGACATTTTTCAGGATACCTTTATCAAGGTGATCAATACCTTACGTAGCGGCCGCTATAACGAGGAAGGCAAGTTCTTACCTTGGGTGATGCGGATTGCTCACAACCTCGTCATTGACTATTTCAGAAAAGAAAAACGTACGCCTACCATTACGAGTGCCGATGGGACAGATGTGCTTAATCTGATACAGTCGCACGAAGAAAGCGCGGAAGAACGGATGTTAAGAGAGCAAACACATACCGATTTGAGGCACCTGATCCGAATGTTACCTGATGAACAAAAAGAAGTATTGATCATGCGCCATTATGCCGACCTAAGCTTTAAAGAGATTGCAGAGCTCACTGACGTTAGCATCAATACCGCTCTGGGCAGAATGCGCTACGCACTTAGCAATTTAAGAAAAATGATGAATGTGAAGGAATTCTCTTCGCGCAATTCCTGAGCCCCTTTATACGTATACAGATTCAGCTGTCCCTTTATCCAAAAACCGATTCCTGCGGATGCAGGGATGAATATTCCTCGCGTAATTTTATTTTAACGAATTATCTTCTAATTATTCAAAATTTAATTCTAATAAATGTATATTTAATAACTATTATTAGCTTTAAGTGAATATTTTAAAGCCTGACCAAACAAAATTTTGCACCTTCGTATTTATTTCAATATCCTCTAAAATAAAAATTCATTAATTGCGTTTATTTTTAAAATGAAATGATTTAACTGCTTATAAGTGTAATTGCGTATGACTAAAACCTCTACTCCCACTCCCTTATCCAATCCCTCCCGTAAAGAAGTTTCTCCTATGGAAGATTTTGATGAGCAAACATTTTACAAAAGCCTGAAACCTAAGCTGGATCAGCTTAAAAAGGACCCCTCTACGGAAACGATTGAAAAAATTCTTCGTTATTCGAAAGAGAGTTCCGGCCTAAAATCTATGTAAATATTCCTTTTAAGGGGTCAGCCCCTCCATGGGAGCTTAGAAAGCGCTGTTGGGTTATTTTCCAACGGAGAAAATCCTTATGTGTTTCTTTAAAGATCCGTCATCAATGTATTTTTTGACATTTCGCTGTATTTAAATGTATTATCTTTGCTTAGTGTAAACACAACACTAACCTATGATTAATAAGCAGCTTTTACCTTTAACTTTAGGCGGGCTTGGCATTGGCATTACTGAATTTGTCATGATGGGTCTTTTACCTGACATTGCCCACGATCTCGCCATTTCCATTCCGCAGGCCGGCTACCTAATTTCTGCCTATGCCTTGGGCGTGGTGATCGGAGCCCCCGTTCTTGTATTACTAGCGGGAGCCTACCCCCCCAAAAGATTGTTATTGATTTTGATGGTTTTATTTACACTTTTCAATGCTTTCTCTGCTTTTGCTCCAAACTTTGAAACGCTTTTTATTGCACGGCTGCTATCCGGTCTTCCGCATGGTGCTTTTTTTGGGGTGGGATCGGTAGTAGCCAGCCGCATTGCAGCAAAAGGAAAAGAAGCGCAAGCTGTTTCCATGATGTTTGCCGGTCTCACGATAGCTAACATCGCAGGGGTTCCGCTGGGCACATTTATTGGCCATCATTTCTCCTGGCGTTTTTCCTTTGCCATTGTGGTGCTTGTAGGGCTAATTACTCTGCTCTCTTTAAAGGTGTGGTTGCCAACCATTCGTGCAGGCGAAAGGCAATCGGCAGCAAAAGAGCTGGCTTTTTTTGGGAAATACACTTCCTGGATAGTAATGCTCATGATCTCCATTGGCACAGGGGGCTTATTTACATGGTACAGTTACATTGCTCCCCTAATGACGGATGTTGCCGGCTTTGCTCCGGAGAATGTGACCTATATTCTCATGCTGGCAGGGCTTGGAATGATGACAGGAAACTTCATGGGAGGCTATCTGGCGGATCGTTTTTCCCCGGCTAAAGCTGCGTTGACATTGCTTCTATTAATGTCTGTTACTCTTCTTGTCGTTTACAGTGTTTCCAGCTCATCCTTCCTTGCACTTGTGATGACGTTTATTACAGGGGCCGTTTCCTTTTCGCTCGTTGCGCCTATCCAAATGCTCATGATCCAGATCGCTACGGGGACGGAAATGCTTGCTGCTTCGGTAAGTCAGGCTTGTTTCAATATTGGAAATGCCCTAGGAGCATATCTTGGAGGCTTACCACTTACGTGGGGTTACCAGTTTACGGCCCCTTCGCTGGTAGGCGCTTTCATGGCTTTTATCGGCGCGCTGTTTGCGCTCCTTTTGGTCCGCCAACAACTTAGACAGCCAGAACTGTCACAAAAGTCTGCGCAGAGGACGGAATGAACTTTAAAGTGAAGGTCTGATGCCTTATATTTGTGAATGTTAAAAAAAGAACGATACCGGCTTTTTGTAGAACATTTTACCTCCCGGCAGCCACATGCGGAAACGGAATTGCATTACAATAACCCTTATCAATTATTGGTCGCCGTGATTCTATCGGCTCAATGCACCGATAAGCGAATTAATCAGGTAACACCCGCTCTTTTTGAGCGATTCCCGAATGCCCAGGCACTGGCAGACACCACCCCGGACATTGTCTTTGATTACATTAAAACAGTAAGTTATCCCAACAATAAATCAAAGCATTTGGTAGGAATGGCACATATGCTGGTAAACGACTTTCACAATGAAGTGCCATCCGATGTCAATCTTCTTCAGAAAATGCCCGGGGTAGGTCGCAAGACGGCGAATGTGATCGCCTCGGTGGTATACGACGCGCCTGCCATGGCGGTGGACACGCACGTTTTCAGAGTAGCGAATCGCCTTGGACTCACCAAAGGAAAAACTCCGTTGGCTGTTGAAAGAGATCTTGTTAAACATTTACCACAGCACACCATCGCAATAGCACATCACTGGCTCATTTTACATGGCCGTTATGTTTGTCTGGCACGTAGGCCGAAATGTGAGGTTTGTGAGCTAACGCATTTCTGCCAATATTATGAAAGACAATTAAAACTAAAGAAATTAGCTTAACTATAAACTGTTTAAAAAATATTGCATTATTTTCTTGCATTTATTAATTCATTTTCATTACATTTGCTAATATTATTAGCTTTAATTCTATATACGCATCCATCAAACACGGAAAGAGATGAATCCAAACAACGAAAAATTAAAAGCACTTCAGCTTACCTTAGATAAATTAGAAAAATCTTACGGCAAAGGCTCTATCATGAAATTGGGCGATCAGGCTGTTGAAACCATGGATTCCATCTCCACGGGCTCCATTAGTCTCGACATTGCGCTCGGTATAGGTGGGGTTCCTAAAGGACGTATTATAGAAATCTATGGCCCGGAATCCTCCGGAAAAACGACATTGGCCACGCACATCATCGCCGAGGCTCAGAAAAAGGGAGGGATTGCGGCCATTATTGACGCAGAACACGCCTTTGACAAATTTTACGCCAAGAAACTCGGAGTAGACACGGACAACCTGTTGATCTCACAACCCGATAATGGAGAACAAGCGCTGGAAATTGCCGATAATCTTATCCGATCAGGAGCCATTGACGTCATTGTCATTGACTCGGTAGCAGCTCTTGTTCCGAAAGCAGAAATTGAAGGCGAAATGGGTGATAGTAAAATGGGCTTGCAAGCACGTTTAATGAGTCAGGCATTGCGTAAACTCACAGGAACCATTTCCAAAACCGGCTGTTGCTGTATCTTCATTAACCAGTTAAGAGAAAAAATTGGGGTCATGTTCGGTAATCCGGAGACAACTACCGGTGGAAATGCGTTGAAATTCTATGCTTCCGTACGTCTGGATATTCGACGCACTTCCCAGATCAAAGATTCAGATGAAGTGTCAGGAAACCGCGTGAAAGTAAAAATTGTTAAAAATAAAGTAGCTCCCCCTTTCCGTTTGGCCGAATTTGACATCATGTTTGGAGAAGGAATATCTAAAACAGGTGAGATCATTGATTTGGGAGTAGATTTTAACATCATCAAAAAAGCAGGCTCCTGGTTTTCTTATGGAGAAACTAAACTAGGTCAGGGGAGAGATGCCGTGAAGCAATTATTACTTGACAACCCTGAATTAGCGGAAGAAATTGAAAATAAAATTCGCGCTGAGGTCACAGGAGAGTTATTGGAAGAACGGGAATAATCCACTTCCATTTCATAATTAAACCACGAATACAATGGTTGTATTCGTGGTTTTTCTATTTACAGACCATCCGCAAAATGTACCTCGCCTTTTTACAATCGCTTTAGAAAAACACAAGGAGAAGTCCTAACGAAAACTAGAGGCCTTAGGAGCTATCTGCTTATTATTCTGCACAAAACTTTTGTCGAGGCGAACAATCGTGTAACTCGCGATCAAAATACCGATGATCAATAAAACAATCCCCAATAAATTCCTCCTACGATCCTGTTTAATCATCCATCCGATAAAAAGGGCCAGAGGAAGCACCAAAAGACCAAAGAAAACATAACTCATTACTCCCATAACTGCATTATTTAAAAGTTCATTCTGGCTAAAGGTGCCACCTCCTGTCCTACAAAATCACCAGCCAGGTATTGGTAATGTGCAGCCATGGCCACCATCGCTGCATTATCCGTACAATACTGAAAAGCCGGAATATATACCTTCCATCCCAACTCTTCTTTCAAATTGAAAAGTGCAGCCCTTAATCCTGAATTGGCAGAAACTCCACCCGCAATGGCGATCTCACGAATGCCGTATTGCTTTGCTGCTTTTTTTAACTTGTTCAAAAGAATTTCAATAATATTAAATTGTACAGAAGCACAAATATCTTCTAAATGCGTGGAAATAAAAAGCGGATCTTTCTTCATAGCCTCTTTTACCAGATACAATACGGCTGTCTTAAATCCACTAAAACTGTAATTCAGACCGGCAATTTGCGGATGGGGTAAGCGAAATGCACCCGGATTACCCTTTTGCGCATGCTTATCAATTAAAGGTCCTCCAGGATAGGGCAAATCTAAGATCTTAGCGGTTTTGTCAAAGGCTTCTCCCGCCGCATCGTCAAGTGTCTCCCCAATGATCTCCATTTCAGAATAACTTTTTACCAATACAATCTGAGTATGCCCGCCCGATACGGTTAAGCATAAAAAGGGGAAAACAGGTCTTGGCTCTTCGATGAAATGCGCGAGAATATGTGCTTTCATATGATTCACAGCAATCATCGGAAGCTTTCTGGCCAATGCAAAAGCCTTTGCAAACGAAACACCCACTAAAAGTGAGCCCAGCAGACCTGGCCCCCGGGTAAATGCCACTGCATCAATAAGCTCTTTTTGCACGCCGGAAATCCGCAATGCTTCATGTACCGCTGGCACAATGTGTTGCTGATGCACACGCGACGCCAACTCCGGAATAACCCCTCCATATTTTTCATGAATTGTTTGGTTTGCAATAACATTGGCCGTAATTTTGCCGTTATTACAGACAGCTACCGAAGTTTCGTCACAAGAAGATTCAATGGCAAGAATGATAGACACGATATTTACTTTTTAAGCCACAAAATTATTAAAAAACTATTAAAAATACTGCTTTGGGTTGTTCTCTCTATTGTCACATTTCTGGCAATACTGATTTTTTCATTGCAATTTAAACCTGTGCAGACTTATGCGGCCAAGAAAATAGCCCACTATCTCTCCAAAGAACTTCAAACAACAATTGAAATAGGCGGGCTCTATATAAAGCCTTTTAAATCAATAGTGTTGACCAATTTTTATGTGCTCGATTTAGAAAAGGACACTTTGGCGAGTCTTCCTAAATTGATGGTCGACATTAATCGCTTGTCTATCCAGGATCGTGTGCTGGATGTCAACACGGTACAGATTAACAATGGTGCATTTTTTCTCAAAGATTATAAAGATAAGCGCTCTAATCTGGATTTCATTATTGATTATTTCGATGGTCCCCCTTCCGATAAACCAAAAAAGAAATTTGATGTTGGTTTTCAGCGCATCATCCTGAATAATATCCATTTCAGGTATAAAGATTACCGCAGCGATACGGTCTTACAGAACGCGGTTAATTTTGAAGACATTGAGGTGAAACAATTGAGTGGAATTTTTGAGGGGCTAAATACCCGTGATCATCTATTACAGGCAAGGATTAAAGATCTCACATTAAAAGAAAAAAGTGGCTTCTACCTAAAGAATTTGTCAGCAGTGGCGACTATCGACACGAACATGATCGAGTTGACGGAGTTACTATTGCTGACTGACAGGACCCGTCTTACCAATTACTACCAGATGAAATTTGATCGCTTTCGTGACTTCAATGACTACGTGAATAAAGTGCGTATGAGGGCTAATTTCATTAACAGTCATATTTCTTCCAAAGATGTCGCTTTCTTCGCACCCGAACTGAACTCCATGAAGTTGGATCTTTCAATTGATGGTGAAATTGCAGGCTATGTAAACAACCTGAGGGCTAAAAAACTTACTGTCAAAACCGGAAAAGCGACTTATATCAAAGGGGATTTCAGTATGCGTGGTCTCCCCGAGTGGAATCAAACCTTTATGGATATGAAGATTGAACTGGCGGGAACTAATAAAAAAGACCTCGATGAAGTCCTGACAGATATTACCGGAAAACCGATGAAAGATATCCCCCAGATTGTCAATAAATTTGGCAACATTCATTTCAATGGTTCTTTTACCGGTTTTCAAAATGACTTTATTGCGTACGGGGAATTTAAAACCAAGATTGGTCGTATTATTTCGGATGTCAATATGAAAATTGACCCTTCCGGTATCCCCTCCTATACTGGCAGCATCAAAACACATGACTTTGATCTGGGCGATTTATTGGATGAAAAAACGCTTGGCAAAATCACTTCTACCCTCAACGTAAAAGGGCGCGGAGTCGAAGTAAAGGATCTGACAGAGCAGTTAAACGGACATGTCGCTTTCATAGACTTTAACCAATACCGTTACCGGGACATTAAGATTGACGGCCTGTTTGAAAAGAAAAACTTTAATGGAAGTTTATCCATTAACGACAAAAATGTCCAGCTTCAATTTGATGGTGGCGTGAACCTTAACCCTGAGCTTCCCGTTTTTAATTTTAAAGCTGCCATTAAGGGGGCTCGCTTAAAAACCTTGAATTTGTATGGTGATTCACTGATGCTCGATGCGGTATTAAGCACGAATTTCTCAGGGAATAACCTGAGTAACATCGAGGGGAATCTACTTGTTCAACAAATCAAATTAACCAACCTTCGAGGAAACTATCACGTTGACTCGATTCAGCTAAAAGCAAGTGGCAGAGGTATTGAGCGAAGTCTTACAGTGCATTCGGACATCCTTGACGCTACTGTAAAGGGTCAATATGATCTGAAGACGATGGGTGCTTATTACAAAGCCATTGCCAAGACCTACATTCCGTCTTTAGAGACAGACATGATCAGTTATCAGCCCCAAATCTTCAATTTTATACTTCGTGTAAAAAGATTGGAGCCGATTGCCGAACTGATTGCCCCGGGTCTTGCCATTGATGACCAAGCCTTTTTAGTAGGAAATTTTGATTCCCGCAATAACATTGCGACACTCAATGGAAGCATAAGAAAACTTACCTACAATGGGATAGTTGCGAACAATATTATCATTGACGAAAACACAACCAATCGTCAATTACAAGCGATCATCACCTCCGATCGGGTGGATCTAAGTGATAGTGTTTTCATTAAGAATGTAAACATTGTGAATGTCCTGCGCAACGATAGCCTTTCACTTAACATAAAGCTATCAAATGCGGATGACGATAACCAGCTGGATTTAAACGGGCTTGTTGAGTTCTCAAAAAACAATGCAAAAATGAGCGTACTTCCTTCCAATCTTCGCATCAATAATGAAGATTGGTCTATTCAGGAAAAAGTCAGCATCAACCTTAACAATGGGAAAACACAAATCGAAAATTTCGATTTAAGCAATGGCCGGCAGCTCATTACTGCCGATGGAATCATTTCCGATGATCCGCTCGACGAACTCTTAATCGGCTTTGAAAATTTTGATCTGCGAACCATCAACCCCTTTGTGAAATCCTTTGGTATCCAGCTGGGCGGTATTGCCAATGGAAAAACGAGGCTTTACGAATTATTAAAACAACCCCGTATCAAGGATAGTCTAAGCATCGACTCTCTGCGGCTGAACGAGGTTTTCATTGGCCGTCTTACAGACACCAGTTCTTTTGATCAATCTAAAAAAGCCGCATTCATTTACACCCGCATTCATACCAACGGTTCAGAAACCCTTAAAATCGATGGAGGAATGGACCTTCGCGAGAAGCTAATGGATGTGAGTATTCGCATGAACGAAAGCAACTTGGTCATTCTGGAACCTTTTGTGAACGAACTGGTTTCAAATCTTAAAGGAAAGATATCAGCGGATGTTTCGATTGCAGGTTCATTTGAAAAACCTGAAATTAATGGAAATATCTCTTTCCACCAGGCTCAACTGATGGTGAATTATCTTAAGACCATTTATGTCCTGAATGACCAGATTTCAATCGACAACAGCCTTATTCGCCTTCGTGACCTAAAGCTGAAAGATCTTGAATCCAATGAAGGTATCGCCAATGGAACAGTGAATTTAAGCCAGCTAGCCACTCCGGATATCCGGGTTTCTCTTCGGGCGCAAAACCTTATGGCACTTAACACCACCGCCAAAGACAATCCGCTCTATTATGGAAGAGCCTATGCTTCCGGAAACTTCGCATTTACAGGTCCCACCCATAAGATGAATATTGACATAGATGCAAAGACGGAAAAAGGAACCATTTTTAATTTACCCCTGAACAGCTCGGAAATGGTGTCAGAGAAGGATTTCATCACTTTTGTGAGTAAAGACACCAGTGAAGTTGTGAAAAAGAAAAATGGTTTTGACGGCCTAACGATGAATTTCCGATTGAAAGTAGACCCGAACAGTGTGGCCAATATTTATACTGTTCTGGGAAAGCTCAGTGGACGAGGAAATGCAGAACTCGAACTTAACATCAAGAGTTTTGGTGATTTTGAGATGAAGGGGGATTACATTATTGAAAGCGGAAATTTTGATTTCACGGCGCAAGAAGTCGTAAATAAACGATTTGACATCCGTCAGGGGGGAACGATCCGTTGGACGGGGAATCCGGTTTCAGCGCAGATTAACTTAAAAGCGATTTATGCACTACGCACGGGACTGAAAGATCTTTACACTGCCGCAAACAGAGACCTTAACCCTAACTCTACACAACGAACACAGGTAGAGGTTGAAATGGGCTTAACAGGGCTCCTTTTACAACCAGAGATCAATCTCGACATTTTCTTCCCTGCAAATCCTTCGGTGAAAGAAGAACTACAGGCTTACTTTAATGACCGAAATAACCTTTGGTCGCAGGCCCTTAGTTTAATTATTCAACGGAACTTTGCGCCCGGTTCCGGACGTGAAAATTTTGTTCAACAATTGGGATCGGCCGGTACCAGCACGGCCACCGAATTATTTTTCAACCAGGTGAATAACGTTTTTTCGTCACTTAATCTCAATTTTGTAGATGTCAATATCCGCTCTATCAATGAAGCAAGCGCCTCTTTTAAGTTTTTCAATGACCGGATCATCGTGAATGCGGGTATCGTAGACAAAGAAAGTCTCAATGCCTGGTCGCCCATTGCGTTTACGAAAGACAATGTGGGACGTGAGGTGGAAATCATGGGTCTCATCAAGAAAGACGGGACATTGGTAGGGAAACTGGCTAACAAACCTCCTACACTGCAGAGTATTTTCAACAATCCTGGGGTAGATCAGAATATGAATGTGACTTCTATCGGACTTATTTACAGTCAGCAGTTTGATAGCTTTAAAGAGTTCCTGAATAAAATCAGTGGCAGATACCGAAAAGATCAAAGGGAAAAAGATTCTACTGCTCGTCAGCTTCAAAACAAGCAGAAAGAAGCAGTGCTTCCTCCCGAAAAACAGGATAAAAAAATCCCTAAAAAATAAGAGGGGCTTTTAGAAGCCCCTCTTATTTTTACCCTTTCAGGATGTGATGGCCCATCTTATCTCGTTTGGTAGTGAGGTAAGACAGGTTATGCTGGTTACTTTCAACTTCAATCGCAATGTTTTCAACAATCTCAAGACCATAACCGATTAAGCCGGCTCTCTTCGTAGGATTATTAGACATCAATCTCATTTTTGTTACCCCCTGGGCCCTTAGAATTTGAGCTCCTACTCCATAATCTCTCTCATCGCCCTTGAACCCCAATTTGATGTTTGCCTCAACCGTATCGAGGCCTTCATCCTGAAGATTATAAGATCTTAATTTATTAATCAACCCAATGCCACGTCCTTCCTGATTCATATAAACAATAAGTCCCTTTCCTGCACTTTCAATCATTTGTAGTGCCTTATGTAACTGTGGTCCACAATCACAACGGCAGGAGCCGAAAATGTCGCCTGTCACACAGGAGCTATGAATACGCGTCAGAATAGGCTCGTCTTTTTCCCAGGTTCCCTTACTTAAGGCCAGGTGTGTTGCATTGTTGCTTAACTGCGTATAGGCGGTCATTTTAAAATCCCCCCATTCGGTAGGTAAATTCACGGTTACCTCTTCCCGAATCAGGCTTTCCGCTGCCAGTCGGTAGGCAATCAAATCCTGAATAGAAATGATCTTTAATCCATGCTGAGCTGCAATTACCATCAGGTCTGGCAGGCGGGCCATTGTTCCGTCTTCGTTCATGATTTCGACCAAAACACCAGCCGGCTCAAATCCAGCCAGACGGGACAGGTCAATGGTTGCCTCTGTATGGCCTGTGCGTCTCAACACCCCTTCTCGTTTAGCTCTTAATGGGAAAATATGTCCCGGACGGCCCAAATCCTCAGGCGTGGTTTTAGGATCGATCAACGCCTGTACTGTTTTTGCACGATCGTGTGCCGAAATCCCGGTGGTACAACCCTGCCCGATCAAATCTACAGACACTGTAAAAGGGGTTTGATGCAAAACGGTATTATGTTGCACCATCAGATCAAGCTTTAAATGATCGCACAAATCCTCCACCAGGGGTGCGCAGATCAATCCCCGTCCGTATTTAGACATAAAGTTGATGACCTCAGGGGTGACATTTCTGGCAGCAGTAATAAAGTCTCCTTCGTTTTCACGGTCTTCATCATCCACCACGATAATTATTTTTCCGGCCTTGATGTCTTCAATTGCCTCTTCTATGGTATTCAGTTTGATATCCATCTGTTTAAAATGCATGGAAAGCTGTCAAAAACAGCTTAATTCAGTGCAAAGTTACGATCTTTAAGTTCAACTTTCAGTCTAAAATATCATGAATAAGTAAGGATTAAACGCCGGTCCCCGTATTCATTTCTTTTTTCTTCCGTCTAAAAAGCTTTAAAACCATTTCTTTGTAGTAATTCACGTCGAAAATTGCCGAGTCAACCGTGGCCTTATAAGTGAGAAATATACCGAGCGGGGTCAGTACAATAATCGCCATCCACATTCCCGCAACATGGTCAAGCGAACCTTCCTTCGCCGACTTTTCTGATACGGTGGAGATGATGTGGTAAATCATGAAAAACACTACCGCAATCACAACAGGCAAACCCAGCCCTCCTTTACGGATAATGGCTCCCAAAGGTGCTCCTATAAAAAATAATAACAGGCAGGAAGCTGCCAGCGTAAATTTCCGCTGGTATTCAATCTTGGACCTTAAGACTTCTTTGTTCTTCAGGTCATACTCCATCAATTTATTATTGATAACCTGCTGAAGACTATGGGTAAGGTCAACTGCTGATTGCAATGATTGCAGGCGATCTTTCACTGGCAGTGCATTGATGATATTGCCTTCAATGATTTTGACAGGTTCTTTTACTTTGGTATACCCTTTTACGTAATTTTCCTGTTTATAAAAGCTTCCTGCATTCAACTTTGTACTTTTACTCACGGTATCTAAACTACGACTTAACGAATCTACTCTTTTATTGAGTCCTTTTAAGTTGAGCATAGGTGCATTTTCTCCAAACTTATCCGAACTGGTTCTCTTCAAATCGCTAAAGCTGGAAAAATCGAGTTTTACTTCCGTTTCTTTAAACCGCATGCGGGTAAGAGTGCGGCGCGGATCGTACATGTAGCCTCCATTTCCCGTTCCTTCCTCGTAACGTACCCCATCCTGCAACTTCAAAATCATGTAATTTCCGTCATCCGTTTTGGTCATCTGACCTCTTTTGGCCAGGATGATTTTTGGCATCCCGGTTACTGAGGTATGATCGTAAATGGTAATTCCATACAATGAATCGATGGCCTCTTTACCTTTTCGATCTACCTTTAGGGCATAATTGTTAATGCTGGTATTAAAAACCCCTGGTTTGATAAGGAAAGAAAGCTTTTTAAGGCGCATGTCAAATAGCAAAGAGTAATATTTGGCATTGGCTTTAGGCAGCATATAGTCGGAAAAGTAGAAAGAACTGACAGAAAGAACGATCACAAGAACGAAAAGAGGCCGCATGGCCTTCTGAAGAGAAATCCCGGCAGATTTAATGGCGACCAATTCGTAGTTCTCACCCAACGTGCCAAAGGTCATGATGGAAGAGAGCAGGATGGAGAGGGGAAGTGCCATAGCGACATTCGTAGCAGAAGCATACATCATTAGCTCTGCAATGGTATACCATTCGAAGCCCTTCCCAATTAACTCGTCTACATATTTAAAAAGAAAGAACATTAACAGAATAAACATCACCACAAAAAATGTGACAATGAATGGCCTGATAAATGCCCTGATCAGCAGTAAATGGATCTTTTTCAAGATGCAAAGATAACGAAAAGCTGATTAATTTTAGCCCCCAATGACACTCACGAGATAGCCGATCTGATTATCCCAGATTTTAATTCGTTCTGCTTTGGTTTCTTCCGTGGCGAAATCCGTAATGGCCAAAGCCACATCATTTGTAAGTTCATCCTGGATAATTTCCATTTCGAAATAGCAATGCGGCTCATCATCCACCCATTTAAATTTAACGAGCTTATTTTCTTTCATACTCAACAATTTTGCCTTTTGCACCTCATCGTCCCAAGTAAACACATACACCTGATCCTTTATTGTAACATCATCAGCAAACCATTGAGCCAGGCCATTGGCTTCACTAATAAAGCTAAAAAGAATCCTTGGAGAAGACCTTAGCTCATATTCTAACGTAAATTTTTTCTTTTCTGACATCCTTGAACACCGCTAATCTAAATTTTGGACTATTTTTTATCATTTGTTTTCTAAAGAAAGGTAATTTATTCTATATTTGCAACTCTTTAGAAAAAAGAGACAGGGCGGGGTAGCTCAGATGGTTAGAGCGTAGGATTCATAACCCTAAGGTCGGCAGTTCGATTCTGCTCCCCGCTACTTGAAAGAAAGCCTTAAGATTAAATTCTTGAGGCTTTTTTGGTAATTTGAACACTAAGCAACAACATCCGCATATCCATGGATGGCAAGGAAATGGCTATTGATAATGTCTTTATTGAGCCGTTCCGGAGAAGCGTAAAATATGAACACGTGTATCTGAATCCGGCAAACAGTGGGTTCTAGCTTTACAGAAAGCTCAACAGGTATATCGACTTCTACAATGATCAGCGGACCCATCAAAATCTGGACTACCCAGCCCCTAAACAGGTGTTTTTCAAAAAGAATTGTGTAGCTTGATTTTACACCTCAACTTTAATCAAATTCATGCGCCAATTCTGGGGAGTATTTCAATCAATCGTCTGATGTATCGTAAGTAAACATGTTTGCATAAATGATGAATGTAATGTATCTTTCAAAAGCTTAATCAACTCTCATGTTATGGAATATACCAACTGTCCAAACTGTACCAAGAAACTGAATAGTCTAATGGTGCCAAAGTATATTGTTAAACAAACTACCACCGACTTCATAAATTCTTTTCATGAGCCACAAGCACAAGCTTATTGCAATGATTGCGCTGAAAAATTAATCCGTAACTACCAAGAAGCCAACGATAACAAAAAACAAACGCTACTTGAAGACCTTAAAAAAGCTTTGCACGTTATTCCAATAGTCACAACCCATTCCCCTTTAAACTGGCAGTACGAGATACTAGGTATGGTAAGTGCGCAATCTGTATCAGGCACGGGATTTTTAACTGAAATAACAAGTTCATGGACAGATATTACTGGCGGACAGTCTAGCTCAATGGCAAGCAAATTATCATCGGGTGAAAACATCTGCAAAAGCAAATTACGTTATCAGTGTGCTCTATTGGGAGGCAATGCAATTATAGCTACTGATATAGACTATTCAGAAGTCGGTGGAGGTAAGGGAATGCTTATGGTTTGCATGGCAGGGACTGCTGTTAAAATCAGTTCTAACAAGCTCCCATTCGAAAAACAAGACCAGTTTGATGTATTAGAACACTCTTTTAGGGAGTTAGTTGCTTTAGGAGTGATAAAGTATCCATAGTTTGACTAAGTTCTATAGCTATACATCATATTATTAATTATAGTACTTAAATCGTAACCCTTCCGGAAATCGACAAGTAAACCCGGCATTATTTGAAACAAACCCGCTATGGGATGGTATAGAATTACCAGTTAGCCAAAGTACATTTCATCAGTTCTTGGAGAACACTTTATATCACCCCTACTTTACCCTTCATAATGGGAGTTATCCATTTAGGCAGCATAGAAAAAATAGGTAAAAGCAGTTGTTATTGTGAACGCATCTTTTCTTTGTATGATCCTTCTTTTTCCCATACAGACCCTCTTTATATCCTAAGACTTTTTCAAGATTTACCACGGCTTCGCAGTGAGTATAGAAGGTCGAAATAGCTCTGCTCGAACTAGTAAAAAGCCGTTAATAGTCAGCTTATTAATGATTTTTACCCTTCATAAATAAACACTCCAAGACTTTTCATCGCTGATTATCCATCAAAATACCGAAAAAATTTTCCATAAGAATGTTTCCATTTTTGACTCTCATTCTTTTTTTAATAACATAGGCATCAAGAATCGAACAGGCAATGAATTAAATCCAAAATCACGTTTACTTCCCTCTGTAAGCTGTAGCATCCTGTTCATTGATAGGGAATTTATGCATTCGGGTCCTTCAGAAAGTTGTGAAAAAAAAGAATAATCAATGGACAAACATTTGCGAAACCGAATAATTGCGGGTATATTAGCAACCGATTGGTTTCACAATTAATTAAACGAAGAAAAATGAGGCGAGACGTTTTTCAAGCCATTGCCGATCCCACAAGAAGGGCAATCATTACCCTCATCGCATTTCAGGCAATGACACCAAATGCCATTGCCGACAACTTCCATACCACGCGACAAGCCGTATCTAAACATCTGCGCATTTTAACAGAATGCGCTCTTTTAAAACAAGAACAACAGGGCAGAGAAATTTATTACTCTCTTGATATCGCTAAAATGAAAGAGATCGACACATGGCTCGCGCCATTTAAAAAGAGCTGGGAAATAAAATTCGACCAACTGGATCACGTCTTATCCACCCTCAAAAAACAAAGAAAATGAAAAATTTATTAGTTGATTTTAAAGTGGACAAATCCACTAAGACAGTATTCGTAAGCAGACAATTCGATGCTGAAATTGATTTGGTATGGGACGCATTTACCCGTCAAGAACTACTTGATCAATGGTGGGCCCCGAAACCATGGGAATCCCGAACAAAGGTAATGGATTTTAAAATTGGCGGACATCGCTTTTATGCCATGGTGAGTCCTGAAGGAAATGAGCACTGGTCTATTCAGCAATACACCTCGATTGATCCAAAAACGAATTTCCAATTCCTGAATGCTTTTGCGGACAAAGATGCCCATCCTCAACTACCCGGCTCCCATTGGAATTTGAATTTCATTGAAGAAAACGGGATAACAAATGTGTCTATTTCCATTTACAACGAATCACTTGAACGAATGGAGCAAATGATTGAAATGGGTTTTCAAGAAGGATTTACGATGACATTAAATGAGTTGAAACATTTATTATCCCGTTTAAAAAGTAACTAAAATAGGAAAGCAAGAAACCAGTTCACCAATAGATACAAGCCTGTTGATTTTACATAACGGGTCCATTTACTCTCAGCGAAAAGGGATGATGCTTTCCCGCTGATCTCATCTGACAGCTGGAAAAGTACATTTCCCGGGCAGTTCTGTTTTGAATGCGCCATTTCCTGTCTCACCTATTTTAAACTCTTTGATCGACATCGGTCTTTTAAAAATCATATATTCGTATGAAAAGATTTCTTTCATCATGGATTATACTTTTAGAAAAGCCGTTTTAAGCGATGCTCAGGAAATTTGGAAGATATTAAAGCAGGCCATTGAACGCCGAAAACTGGATGGAAGTCTTCAGTGGCAGGACGGCTATCCTAATCTCGCAATTGTAGAAAAAGATATTTCCGAAGAAGCAGGCTTTGTGTTATCTGAGAATGGAAAAATTGTCGCTTATCTTGCCGCCTATATCAATTATGAACCCGCCTATGCAGATATCCAGGGGAAATGGCTCACCGAGGGGGATTTCATTGCCATCCATCGGGTGGCCGTCGCTGAAGAGTACCTGGGTAAAGGTCTTGCCAAACAACTCCTGCAAGAAATGGAATCGACTACCATTTCTAAAGGCATATGGAGTCTGAAGGCAGATACTAATTTTGATAATCAGGCCATGATTCATCTTTTTGAAAAACGGGGTTACGTGTATTGTGGCGAAGTGTATTTTCGAGGAAGTGCCAGAAGAGCTTATGAAAAAGTCCTGACACATGGCTCCTTTAAAGACCAGTCTGGTTAACTGACATCCACTGGCAAAGCCACCACACATTCCATCGCTCCTCTCCCTGATTTAGTCGTCCAAGATTTATTGTTTCTATTTAAACGAAGCATGGTACCTCCCACACAAATTCGCTTATCCCAATCGAAAAGAAAGCCCTGCAACAAGGTGTGTTTACTATTTCTTTGATGTCATTTAGGCCCCTCTCCCTTTTGATAAATCAACAGACAAAATCTGCAACTACCCCCTCGTTTCGAAGCGATTAAGCAGCTATCTCTACTCTCACCAGTTAAATCAGACTATTGTTCTTGACAAACCATAAAATATTGATTTACAGACACAATTAATTTTTAATACATTGTAAAAGCCACAAAAAAACTTACATTCGTACATCTTCTGACCCTCTTTACTAAAATAATGAAGAGACTCATGCAACATTATTTGACATCCTGCGACTTCCTTATAGAAACCTTTTATTGACGATTAAATTTTGCATCAATTAGCTAAAATGACGGATCAGGAATTGATCAATAAGTGCCGTGAAGGAAACGATACCGGTTTTACGGAGTTGTACCGTCGATACGCACGAAGTGTATACAATTCCATCCATCGGATCGTATCCCACACCGGGGAAGCGGAAGACCTCCTTCAGGAGACTTTCTTTGCCGCTTTTACTGATCTGAACCGTTTGCAAGAGGTCGCCAATATAGAAGCATGGATTCGGCGAATGGGCATCAATCGTTCGATTTCGCACTTACGAAAAAGGAAGCTTTCATTTACAGAGTGGGATGAACAGATTCCTCTCGTAGAAGAGAGCTACGATCCCGAAGAAGATGAAGTATGGGATTGTAAAATAGAAGACATTAAAAAAAGTATAGAGCGTTTAGCTCCGGGTTATAAGACCATTGTGAATTTGTATCTGTTTGAGCAGCTTCCACAAGAAGAGATCGCTCAGTTATTAGGGCTTTCACACAGTACCGTCCGTACACAATATCACCGGGCTAAGAAGAAAATTATTTCATCACTAAAAGCGGATGTTTATTATGAATGATCAATTGAAAGATTTTGTAAACAGCCATCGGGAAGCTTTCGATGACCTCACGCCCCCACCTCTGAATCTGCAAGACTTGAAGAAAAGGATCAGTGAAGCAGAAAAAGTGGAAAGGCCGACGATCATTTCAGTTTTTGCCCGGTGGAGTCCCTGGATGGCTGCGGCGCTTTTTGTGATCGCACTGGGGGGATGGTGGCTAGTGCAACCGGCAAAAGAAGATTTTGCACCATCTCTGGTTCAAACACTTCAACCAAACCCGGACGTTCAAAAAACCATTGCCCCGCCTACTACAACTGCTGTAAAGGTAGTCGCAACCAAACAAACAAACGTAAAAAGCCGTTCGCTATCTGTCGTCAATTCATTGAACGCAGATTTTTATGAACAGCTTTCAGACAGCACCTCTTCGAGTCAGCGTCTCTCCGCCATCCTGGAGCTGGGGAAAAGTGGAATCATGGACAATCGACTGCTAGCACAACTGGCACGAACCATCAGCGATGATGGCAACAGTAATGTTCGTCTGGCCGCACTTAACCTGATGAGTCAATACCGCGAAGATTCATACGTCAGCCAGCTGTTGGTACAGTCATTAGATCAACAAAAAGACCCCCTGGTATTACTGGAATTGATTGCTGTTTTGGGGAAAATGGAGAAAATAGACATTCATGACCGGCTTTATGCCTTGGCAAACGATCCCGCTACTTTTGCAGCGGTCAAAGATGAAGCCTACCAGCTTCTATTAAAAGAAGAAAAATTATAACATTTAATAAATCAATCACACGCACATGAAAAAGCAACTAACAATGATGCTCACTCTTTTAGCCATCGGGCTCGGTGCCTCTGCCCAAAAAGAGTACAAAATTGCCAAAAATAGTGGCAAATTAAATCTATACATCAACGGCGCTGTCGTAGAGGGTTATTCAGGCAATGAAATTGTCTTCACTGCCCCCAAAGGAGACGACGAGGAAGAAGACAGAAGAGCAAAAGGCCTTCGTGTCATTAACGGGTCCGGCTTCCGTGATAACACCGGCATAGGACTAGATGTTTCTGAAAATGGCACTGAGGTAAATGTCCATCCGGTTGCCAGTAGATCAAATGGCATCATCCGAATCAAAGTTCCCTACCAGATGAAGGTATATTTCGAAAATAAAAACAACACGTATCATGATGAGATCATTTTAAAAAATCTCAAAAATGAAATCGAAGTTTCGACGAGCTACAATGCCATCAAATTAGACAACAATACCGGACCGATGAATGTAAAATCTCTGTATGGCGCAATTGATGTTACATTTGGGGATGAAGTAAAAGGACCGATTTCTATTGTATCTGTCTACGGACATGTGGATGCGACAATACCAGCTCAAACCAAAGCCAATATTGAACTCGGTTCTTCTTACGGCAGCATTTATGCGGCTGACAGTTTCAAGATTTCAATTGACAAAAATGAAAGTACGTCTTCAGAAACGAAAGCAGCCAGTATCAATGGAACAGGGTCCCCAGCCAGGGCAGCTGAAAGTGGTTTAATGATTGCCCCTCCTCCGCCTTTTAATAGTCGTACCAACAGAAATGTACTGAAAGGTAAACTAAATGGGGGTGGCTTTGACCTGATCCTCAAATCAAACTATAAAAACGTTTATCTGAGAGATAAATAAATCCCTTCTGCTCCTTTCCCCGAGAGGGGCTTCACAATCTCTAAATTTCCTGATATGAAATCACTCTTTTTATGGCTTTGTATGGCCGTTGTGCCTTGCTTTGCCTTTTCTCAACACACAATTGAACGTTCTTATCCCGTTCAAAAAGGGCAGAAAGTCGTGTTTAAGTTTGACTACCCCAAACTAATTACAGTGAGCAACTGGGATAAGAACGAGGTCTCAGTAGAAGCCATTGTTCAGGTCAATGATGGAGACGATAAGGAAGTATTTAGTTTGTTGGAACAAACAGCGAACGGCGAGCTGACCATCAGCAATAAAGTAGACATGGAGAAAGTAAATGAAGTGTATTACCTGATGAAGGATGGAATAAAAACAAAGTTCACTTCTAAAGCCGATTTGGAAGCTTATCGCAAAGAAGTGGGCAACAGCGGTGTGACTTCTGTCTATCAACAAAAAGACTTTCAGATTACCATCCATATTAAAGTGCCATCCCACGTCTCCACGGAGTTAAATGCAGTGTATGGGATGGTAGAACTAAATCAACTCACTAGTCCCGTGACCGTAAATGCAAAATACGGTGGGGTGGATGCCTCAATAAATGGAAGTAAAGTCGGAGAGATTAAACTGGTTAACCGTTATGGAAAAATCTATACCGATATCGATCTGAAACCTACCGATCAAACACAGAAGCTATTTTTTACATCTATCACCGCCCAGCCAGGAAGAGGTCCCCTCGTCGATTTACAATCTTCCTTTGGAAATATTTATGTACGAGAAGCTAAAAATCCATAAACCAAACACACCGAATGATAAGAGTCCGCCGCTGAGCGGGCTTTTATTTTTTAGGCTATCCGCATTTGTACTAATCCGACAAACAATGGCTCCCTTCTTCAATCCTGACCTGATAAGCAGTCAGTTCAATTCCAAAACGATCACAATAAAGAGGTTTCAGGGCCGAAAGAAAATTGGTGACAGTGCCTTGTTTCAGGAGATTGATGGTACAGCCTCCAAAGCCCCCGCCCATCATCCGTGCACCAATCACGTGTGTCGACTCTTTAGCCCGGGCTACCAGAAAATCAAGTTCCTCGCAACTTACCTCGTACTGGCGACTTAAGCCATCATGTGTTTCAAACATACATTGACCCAGCAGATGCAACTCCTGTTGCTCAAGTGCCTTACAGGCCATCTGCAGCCGGCTATTTTCCTGGATCACATAGAGGCATTTCTGATAAACTCCTTCACTCCTCTTTCTAACTGACTGATCAAGCATCTGCTGACTGACATCGCGAAGGCTTTCAACCTGTGGATACTTTTCCCTTACCCAGGCAAGCCCTTGAAAACAGGCTTCCCTGCGTTCATTATAGGCGGACGAAGCCAATTCATGTTTCACATGACTATTCACTAATAAGAGCTCATAGCCCCTTAACTGTACCGGGACATAGCGATATTCGAGGGTTTTACAATCCAACTTCATGGCCTGATCCTTTTTTCCAAACACCGAAGCAAATTGATCCATAATTCCACACATGACCCCGGCATACTGGTGTTCTGCCTTCTGGGCTATCTGGACCAGTTCCATTTTTCCAAGCCCCAACCGAAACGTTTCATTAAGCGCATAAGCCACTGCACATTCCAAGGCTGCTGAGGAAGATAATCCCGCTCCTTCAGGGATATCTCCATCCACTACCAAATTAAAACCACCCACCCCCAATGAGCGCTTTATCAGTTCATCCACCACTCCCAAAATGTAATTTGGCCACTGTAAATTAGCTGGTTTCAGACCAAGAATCGTTTCCCGGTAAGACTGCTGGTACTTCTCAGAAAAAAGATGAATTTCCTGATCCTCTCTGACCGATATAGCCACATAGATCGCCATATCAATGGCAGCAGGCAGCACAAAACCTTCGTTATAATCCGTATGTTCTCCAATTAGGTTAATTCTTCCGGGAGATTGATAAATGACCGCTCGCCCACCATAAAGAGCTGTAAAACGATCATGCATGAATGAAATATTGACCATTTTTCGTTTTTTAGACCTCTGCTCAGGAGGAATAGACCCTTATTTTAGAAATTTATAGGTGGTCGAAGATCGATAAGTTGACCCTGGTTTTAGCAGCGTGGAAGGAAAATTATCGCGATTGGGAGAATCAGGAAAATGCTGTGTTTCCAGGCAAAAAGCCGAACGATGCATGTATGCTTTCCCACCTTTACCGTCCTTTTCTTCACCCGTTAAAAAATTTCCACTATAAAACTGCAAGCCAGGCTCTGTGGTATATACTTCCATGGTAATACCCGTCACAGGACTTGTAACACGAGCAATTGCATGATTATCAGGATTATTACTCAATACAAAGTTATGATCGTATCCTTTACCAAAACGAAGCTGTTCATCTTTCGCTTCCAAATCCTTTCCAATTGCCTTTGCCTGCTTAAAATCAAACGGGCTGTTCTTTACCGCCTGCAGCTTTCCATTCGGAATAAGAGTGCTATCTACCGGAGTATAAAAATCAGCATCGATATACAGCTCATGATCGGCAATGGTTTGCTGTCCTTCCCCACTGAGATTAAAATAAGCATGATTGGTTAAATTAACGACCGTTTCCTGATCCGTTGTGGCGGTATATTCAATTTTTAATTCGTTTGAAGTCCCAAGGGCATAGACCACTTTAACCGTTAACTTTCCAGGATAACCTGCCTCCCCATCCGGAGACACATAGGTAAAGGCAATTTCCTTCTCGCTAAGTTGTTCCGCTTCCCATACTTTTGCATGAAAGCCATCATATCCACCATGAAGGCTATTGGGACCGTTGTTTAATTGAAGCTGGTAATTCTGACCCTGAATAGTCATTTTACCTTTTGCAATTCGGTTTCCATATCGGCCAATTATAGCTCCAAAAAAGGCTTCTCCCTCTTTCTGATAAGCCGACAGGTGATCGTAGCCCAACACCACATCCGTGGGTCTGCCCTCTTTATCAGGAACCACTACCGCTACAATTCTGGCACCATAGTTAGTCAAAGTAACTTCCATACCTTTCTTGTTTTTCAGCCGATATAGATGAGTGGATTTTCCATCGGTTACACCCTCAAAGGCCGAGCTGTCCAGCACCACCACTTTACTTTCCGCTAACGCCTTGTCCGAATACGTCTGCTGGCAGGCAGACGATACCCCAATCAAGAACAAAAGTGCCCATGCGAAGATTTTTTTCATTAAATTCATATCCGGTTATAGAGTTTGGTCGAATCTACTAAAAAAAAAATTAAGCGTCAAACAGACGATTAATACATTCATCCAGAAATTCATTTCTGACTAAACCCTCCAAAGAATTCCTGTTAGACCATCTTTTTTAATACATTAGCAGCAATTTAGAGAGCGTTATGGCCAGACACTTATGATGCGAGAGTTAAAATATCGACATTCTAACAGAGTGCTTGTTGCAGTGGACTGCATTGTTTTTGGGTATGATGGAGAGCACCTGAAAATTCTTCTGGTAAAGCGTGCAATCGAACCACAAAAAGATCAGTGGAGTCTGATGGGTGGATTCATTGGAAAAAATGAAAACCTACAGGAGGCAGCCTCCAGAATATTACATACCCTCACCGGTTTAAAAAATGTTTACCTCGAACAGCTCGAAACCTATGGAGATCCGGAACGAGATCCGTTGGAACGCACGGTTTCCGTTGCTTATTTTGCGTTAATCGACATCAACAAATACAAAACCCAGATCAGCGACCTGTATCATGCCGAGTGGTTTGAACTTCGAAAGGCCCCTTCACTCATCTTTGATCACAATGTGATGGTACACAAGGCAAAGAACCGCCTTCGATACCAAGCCGCCTTTCATCCAATTCTATTCGAGCTTCTTCCGCCTAAATTTACCATCCCTCAACTACAAAACTTATACGAACAGGTGTATGGCATCTCGATGGACAACCGCAATTTCATTCGAAAAGTAAACGCCACAGGATTGTTGATAAAGCTCGATGAAAAAGACAGAGCAGGTTCCAAAAGAGGGGCTTATTATTACACGTTGGATGTTACTAAATACAAAGATAAGTTCCGGTCCTTTATTCATTTCATTCCGTATCCAGAACAACTTGTTCATTAATCCTCCTCTTCCGAACTCCTACGAAAAAGAGAGTCCTGTGTATTAGTTAATAAAGCTACCATCGCCCCTACGCATCATGGGGCGTCCTCCTCTCTGAGGCACTCCGGTCCACTTTTGAAGACGCATGCTCATTCTCAGCATAAAATAACGACTCAAAGCATTGGATCGTGTATCTGTAAAACCATTATCGGTGATCGTACGATTGATAAAATTGTTTTGATTTAAGAGATCAAAGGCTTGAAAAGTGAAAGTCGCTCTCCTTTTCCAGAATTCTTTTTGCACATAACTATTCACCACAAAAGGATTATTGGTAAGATTCGCATTTATTCCACTGACAAAATTTTTACTGGCACTGTACCCTACCTGAAATGTCTTAAAGATATAAAAACGTCCATCAATTGCTAAAGAGAGCGTATTTGTCCGACTGTCCTGTGAGGAAGGGAGCGAGTTTTCTGAGCGTACCCTGCTATAAGCCACATACGGGTTCACTTCTAACCATTCATTGGGATTAATTCTGGGACCAAAACGCTCACTAATATTCCATGTTCTGGTTATATTTCTTACGTCATTACTCATTCCAAGACCATAATTATAGCCGATATTGCCACTGAACGAGAGATTGTACTTTCGGTTATTCAACTGCTTATTAATGCTGTAAAAACCATTAAGTCGGTAAGCACCACTCATGTTAAGGTAGCGTGTCTCATTTTTTAAGCTATTATAAGCGTCGCTAATTTGAACTACATTTCTTACAACGGCATTTTCGGTATATGCCGTGGTGATATTCACCGAATAATTCAATTTTGAATTCGCTATATAATTATTGTAACTGGTTGTTAAATTGTGATTAAACGTCACTTTCAAATCAGGGTTACCTACCACAGGATTTTGAGGGTTAGACACATCCCTCACCGGCTGGATTTGATCGAAAGTAGGTTCAGCCGCATTGCCGGAATAATTTACCTGAATGCTGTGCTGTCTGGACCATAAATATTGAAAGCGGGCAATCGGGATAATGTTTAAACTGGTACGTCGGGTGGATGTTCCCAGACTTACTTTGGTGCCCGTTAACAAGCCGGGAACAGCGGTCACACCAACAGAAAATCTTACTTTCGAGGTGTTTGATAAGCCATAACGATAGTTGACCGCAATCCTTGCCTGTGTAAAGGAATAATCATAGATATTACTGAGCGAATCCACCTGTTGCAGCCCTCCTCCCGGATTTACATTACTGGTGGTAGCCGTATTGTCATACCCATTGTAATTCATCTGCGTATTCAACTCCAACTGCGTATTCGCGCTTAAAGGCTCTACATAGGTCATACTGCCCCGATAAGTATGGGTTAGATTTTTTCGAAGAATCATCCGGTGGATGAGAGAGTCTCTGGCCACCAGATCACTTTCATCCTGGTAATAAATAATGTTGTTATTTTGCTCCTGATTCTGGTCCTGGTCGGCCTGGTTAAAACTGAATTGGGCAGAAAAATTTCTCCTCGGTTTATTAAAAATATGCTGATAAAACACAGTGGCACCAATATTAGGGCGGGTATTTTTACTAAAATTCTTCCCTATCTGATCCTGGTGAATCAATCCGCTATTCAGGACGGAAGATTCCCCGTTTGTTGAATTCCCTGAATAAGTGAATGTAGGATTAACCCTAATAAAATTGTTGCTATCGAGATCTGCCTCCAGTTCAAAATTGAACTGATGGTCCCCACTGTTACTTTTCCGCTCGCTATCATTCGTAACAAAAGTCGTTCCCAGAGAAGAAAACTCCTGAGAAACACTGTTGTTCATTACATGGTTATTGGTAAAATTGTACCCGTAATTTGCGTTTACCCTTACTTTTCTCCCCCATTGATCGCGATAGGAGAAGGAGTTATTGCCTGTACGGTTGGTTCCTCCACTTCCACCGGAAGAATTCGTTCCTCCCATATTCGCACCTCCACGATTGCTGCCTCCACTTCCCATGCCACGACCACCAGCTGAAATACTTCCTCCCGAAAAAGTAACCCCGGAAAAGCCTCCCGAATTTCCTCCACCTCCGGCTACTCCATTAACGGTGTTATTGAGAGAAGAATTGATCCCGAGATTTTGATTCTGATTTAGTCGCGTAGCAAACAAGCCCCCCTCATAGCGTTCATTATTGCCAGCACCACCATTCAAATTTGCCGTGTTCCCTACCGAACGATCCGCACGTGTCACAATATTCAGGATTTTTTCGGGTTCCCCATCTTTGATCCCGGTTCTGGCTGCCTGATCCCCATAATCATCAACCATTTGAATCTTATCCACTATTTCGGCAGGCAAATTCTGAATGGCCGTAGCCACCTCCCCTGACAGGTATGTTTTCCCATTGATTTTCGCCTTGCTAACCTCCTTTCCCTGGTGCACCAGACTTCCATCATTCCCAACTTCCATGCCTTCCATTTTCTTAAGTAACTCATCGACCGTGGCATTTTCCCTTACAATATAATCACTTGCGCGGTACTCTACGGTATCCGTTTTATAAGTAATTGACGGGTTTCCACTGATAACTACCTCGTTCAATTCATTGGTCACCATATTCATAATAATCGGATCCATTACGATGCGAGGGATAGCATCATTCTGCTTAAATCTAGCCACAAAAGGTCGGTAGCCCAGACTGTGAATAGTGATCGTATAGGTGGCGGATTTCACATTTCTGAAAACAAAAATTCCATCGTCATTGGTACGGACCGATAGCGTATCCTTATCCGAAACAAGTTTAACGGTGGTGGCGGCAAGTCCAAAGTCGAGACTGTCTTTAACAATGCCAGATATCTCCCTTTGAGCCAACTGCTCTGGGACCGGACGGTTAGATCTGGGATTTTGGGCTTTTAATTCGGTGATAAAAAATCCGAAAGATGCGGCAACAAGCCACCATAAAAGCCTCGCTCTCAAAGTGGCTTTATTGAATGAAGAAATCATGGAAGCAGGTTTATGGTTTAATGAATGGATATTTCCCCCAGAAATCTGTTGGACTTGACAGGTCCTGAAAATCAATGTTCCCTCCACCCAATCTTCCCTGTCCTCCTAATACGATTATTTGCCCCCCATTCCCACTCCCCATCGATAATCCATTCAGTTTCAACTGATACATCAGCTCGCTCGTATCCCCGGGCGATAACTCCATTATACTTAAAGGAATGGCCATTTCACAAAAAAACACTCCCTCTTGAATACTTCCTGCTACCTTTATCCCATATTCATTATAGATAGAAATCAGCGAATCAGGAATCTGACTGAACCCTTTTAAAGGAATTTCTTTTACAGAGGCTAATCGCGTACGGTGTTGTACCTGCTGCAATGAATCTCTTTGAGGAGAAGGGCCTGTAGGCCTGGACATTTGGGAAGCACCACCTACATTAACCCCTCCACGGTTCATTCCTCCGCCTGCACGAGTCCCGCTGGGGGAATTACGGGGAATGAATGGATAGGTGATGGAATAAGCCTCCTTCTCATTTCTTTTCCCTTTCGTATTGATTGAAAACGTAATACCTCCGGCCATTATTTTGTTGATAGCTGACATTTCCTCTGCTTTCACCAGCAGGTATATATACTTATCATCGTTAGCAATGGAATAGCTAAGTGAAGTGCGTTTGTTAAAAGCCTCATAAGTATCCTTCCATTCGGCAACTTTTCCATCTACACGTACACCCGATGGAGCGCGTAAGCCTGTGTTCTGTATATCAGGAAGTTTCTGTGCACTTAGGGATAGAAAACTGCTCAAACATAAGAGTAATAATAAATTCTTCATTTTCCTCAATTTAGATAGTTCATTTGGTGGTCATTCCTTTGACTGAGGAAAATAAAAATAGCTTAATCTATCTTACTCTTTTTTCAGGAATTAAATTTACTGATAAGTTTCGGCTAACAAGAGTGCCTTATATGCATTTACAATACCTCCTGTCACTGACAATTCACTAAATGGCAGGCGCGAAGTCTCCCCTTGTTTATTTTGTACTTTGACTTTCGTAGACACTTTGGTGACGGACTTTAAGATGATATCCTTTATTTGAAGAGCGGTTAAGTCCGGATAATAGCTCCAGATCAATGCAGCTAATCCGGAAACTACAGGAGCAGCCATACTTGTTCCATCAAATTCTTCATACTTCTGATCCGGAATGGTTGAGTTAATCATAAATCCGGGAGCAAAAACGTCCACATTATTTTTCCCATAATTGGAGAACGATGCTTTCAACTCACTTCCATCTTTGTAAGCGCTCGCTCCCACAGTGATCCAGTTTTTAGCATGTGGCAATTGATACCGGATGGTGTCGATTTTCGGTTTTAAGGGTGCCGGCATTCTTCTGCCTGCTATATGCCCGCCCGTATTCGGCGACTGGCCTGCCGGGGGGAGAAGCATGCGCGGTGCTTCCGGTTTACGATTGGCCTTCCAATAGGCTTCTGCTTCCGGACTTTCATAATATTTATTTGGGAAATTATCCTCCTCGTCCAAATTGAGATTGTCATTCCCTGCCGCATGGACCAGTAGTACTCCTCTTTCTTCAGCGTATTTAACCGCCTCATCAACGACTTTCTTATCCCACTTATACCCCTTTCCAAAACTCATATTAATGATCTGAGCTCCATTATCCACAGCATAGCGAATGCCATTTGCCACATCTTTATCCCGTTCATCTCCTTGTGGCACCACACGGATAGTCATGAGTTGAACCGAATTGGCTACCCCATTGATCCCGATTCCATTGTTTCGATCAGCACCAATAATTCCCGATACATGCGTACCATGATCGGCATCTGGTCCGATAACATCAGAATTCCCATAGCGCTTTTCATAAGAATCATCGTAATTATCTCCTACCAATAAAGCACGCTCATCGTACTGCTCGTTCAGATTATACTTCAACATAAATTCCAATTCCTTATTTCCCTTCTCGATGTTCTTATAGAATTTTTCAATACTTCCATCTTCCCTCGACCCTTTAGCAATGATCTTTTTCACATACTCTTCCATTTCATCATCTGCTTTATAGCGCTGAATATCCTCCAATGAAGGAATTTTCTTTTGGTTGACAGTCGCTACAGAATCCATGACCTTCTTAATAAGAATGTAAATAGGGAAAGCCTGACTTGCCTCGTCATATCGTTTTCCAAAATCGGCTTCTGCCTTCTTATAAACACGAAATTCTTCCCTTTCAGTGCTATCCAACACGGTCGTCATAAGTGTGGAAGCGTATTTAGGTTTATACAATCGTAGCAAACGAACCAATTCGAGATTATCATGGTGCAGATTACCTGCTTTCGAACCTATAAAGTTCCATCCATACACATCATCCACATATCCATTCCCATCGTCATCAATCCCGTTGTCAGGAATTTCCTTTGTATTTTTCCATAACACATTCTTCAGATCTTCATGACGGATATCCGTACCACCATCAATAACAGCGACTACGATCCTTTTTTTGGGTTGCTTATTATTTAATAATTCGCGATAGGCCTTTTCTGTACTAATTCCAAAATACCCATCGGCCAACAGATCCAGATTATACCAGTTGGGAGGAAGTGCGACTTTTTTATCCTGTGCATTTACTTGTAAAGTGATACTGAACAAGCAGAAGAACAACAAGAAGCTATTTAAACGAAAATTCATGTTAAGGTGTGTTAATCAAGACGAATTTACAAAAAAAGCATCGCAAATAATGCCTGGCGTAAGTAAGTGCCACGGATTTAACAAAATTTAACAGCACTTGCAATAAAGTAAAAACAAGACTGGTAGTGTAAAGTATAAAGAAAGCAGGAATAACGTATGGTGAACCATTGCCGGAGCAGCTATGATTTATTTTCATTTGATTCACTTTCAAAGGAGAGAGTGTTGCATCCGGCGTGAAGGGGATCAGGAAGAGCGGTGTTAGAAGAAAAGCCAGAGGGAGCATCTGAAGAACAGAGCTACAGCATTTGTGTTTTTTATTTTAGTTGAATTTGTTTGTAGCGCTAAAACAAGAAAACCCTGCAACATAATGTTACAGGGTTTCTATAAAATTTGGCACCGACCTACTCTCCCACATGTTACTGCAGTACCATCGGCT
>JBBCJN010000006.1:0-1187 GCA_037190785.1 Pedobacter sp.
ACAAACATATGCCACAGCGATTGTTGATAGATTCATTCGTACTATAAAAGAAAAACTTGAAAGATATCAGAAGTTGAATGAAAGCAAAGCTATAATGGTTATTAAAGAAATTGTTGAAGGTTATAATAATGCTTTTCATCGGATGATAGGTAAAGCTCCAAATGAAATGACTAAAGAAGATGTGGAAAAGCTTGCTCTAGAAAAGCGAAAACATAATAATGAAGTGATGGCTAAGTTTTTTGATGATGTTCAAGGAAAGAAAGTTGGAGTATTATCTAAGAAGAATGTATTTGATAAAGGAGACAAATTCAAATTAGGTAAAGAAACAAAAGTTGTAGATATGGAAGGCTATAATTTTAAATTAGCTAATGGTCGAACTGAACCACCTAAACAAATACAGATATTGAAATAAAAAAAATAAAACAAACAACTTATCTGTTCATATCATATATACTTGGACCTTTAGGTTTATATTTGGACTTGAATATTCCTTTTTCTATGTCTTTAGATAAATATTGTTTATAAGATGTATCATATATTTTTTTAAAGTCTGCTAAGATTTTTTTATCATTATTTTTTATGATATAATCCATCACTATTGCTACTTTTTGTTCATCTTGAAGCTCATTATAAAGAATTTCAACAGCTTGTTCAGCATAATCTTTATTGGTATGTGTCTTTTTAGAGAATACATTATTATAAGCAAGTTTAAAATCCTTAACTTCTCCTGTATTATACTTCGCTAAGTTAGTTACATAATCTAGTAAATTATATTGTTTTCCACTTAGTTCAATAGTTCTACCATTATAGATAATGTTACCCTTTTCATCATGTGATAAATTGAGAATTTCTTTTTGCATAATAGGAGGTCCTTGTGATTTAGTATGAGGTTTGTCTTCTGTTTCTTCTCTTACTCTATATTTTTCTTCAGATTTAATTTTAGGATTGATTTCATCAAGTTTGATTTCTTCTTGTATACCTGGTTTAAATAATTGTTTTATTTTATAAAATGGAGATGCTTGTTTATTTATTTCGTTTTGTAATTCACGAATCTCTTGTTCTTGTTTACTTAATAATTGATTTTGTTCTGTTAATCTATGTTCTTGGTTATTTAAATAATTGGCTTTGTTCTGTTAATCTAAGTTCATACATTTGCTTCATATTATTGAAATTAGTTTCTATTTCTT
>JBBCJN010000007.1:0-412343 GCA_037190785.1 Pedobacter sp.
TAATAAGCTCAACCTTGTCAAAATCAAAGTAATGGCTAAGTCCTTCGGGAAGGATCAATGAAAGTAGTGCCGAATCCAAAATAGTTTGTTTCAAGCAAAGCTAAACAATCTTTTCCCATCCCCAACTTTTAAGCTTGATCCACGTACAGACAACACAAAGCTAAAAAGACTTAAAAATGAAAAACCCTCTCTACTTTCCGTAAAAAGGGTTTGTACTCAGAGCGGGAATCGAACCCGCACGCCTTTAAAGGGCACAGGATTTTAAGTCCTGCGTGTCTACCAGTTCCACCATCTGAGCAAGCTGTTAAAAGCTTTTTAACATTAAATGCCTCCTGGTAGGAAGGCATTTAGAGCGAAAGACGAGATTCGAACTCGCGACCCCGACCTTGGCAAGGTCGTGCTCTACCAACTGAGCTACTTTCGCAAATTTAAAACATCCTCCGATGTCTTTTCCCCTGTAGATCTCTCCGTTTGGGAATGCAAATATAAACAGATTTATGTTCCCGTCAAGAAATTTTTTCACAAAAATTAAGCATTCAGCTTAAGTGGTTGGAATTCAGGAAATCAAAGATCAGCTCCTTCTCATAGCCTTTTGAAAGGAGGTATGTCAATAGTTTATTTTTCCTTTTAAAGACATCTGGTTCTCTCAAAGTGAGGTTCTTTTTGTTGGCCAGCTCGGCGAGGGTTTGCAGGTAGATTTCCTCATCCAGTTCGGCCATGGCAATGCGGATCAACTTTTCATCTACCTTTTTGAGGCGAAGTCCCTGGCGGATTTTTAATCTTCCCCATTTTTTTTGCCTGAATTTCCCCAGGGTGTATTGGATGGCAAACCGCTGTTCATCTAAAAAGCGATCTTCACGAAGGGATTTTAACAGCCTATCGATCAATGGCCTTTCCAGCTCCCAGGAAAGAAGCTTTCGGAAAGTTTCCTCTTCCGCGCGTTCCTGGAGGGCACACCAGGACTGTATTTTAGAAAGGGCTTCCTTTGCAAGGGGAGAAAAAGAACTTTGTGCTTCATTCATAAACAAAAGTAAGAAGAACTCTGTGTTTTCCTTCTTAAAAGGACATTTATATAAGATACAAAAAAAGGAGAACTTTTCCAACATTGATTTAATATAGATGCCTTTTTCTTTTCGTACAGGCGTAATTTTCGTTTGTTTTTACCCTGGAAGGAGTTTCTGTAGAGGAGGTAACTAATTCAATTTCAGTGTGCCGTTCTTTTTTAGGTATTTATATACAAAGCTAACCAAAGCTCTGCCAATTCATAAGTTTTGTTGAGTATATTTAGTGTTCACTTAATTTAAGGTTTATGATATTAAAAGCAAACCCAATAAGGATAATTAGATTTGATGTTAACAAGGGGGCAACATCTTCTGCAAAAACAAAAATTAGATGGGAAGATGGTACGGTATCTCCAACTGGAGAAAAGTATTTGCTCATAAGGTGGTATGTTACAGCAACGGAAAATGGAATAGAAATTATAGGGTATCTTTGCGAAAAGAGGGCAATCTATGAGAATACTACCATTGAAAAAGACACAGAAGATATGGTTGAATTTCTATTGAACATATATTTAAACGTACAAATGCATTTTCAAGACAACCCCAAAATCGGAGCATTTAATTTTAAAAATATGTCGGAAATGATTAGTGATTCTTCTAGACAAATTATAAAGGATCTGTATAATTAGCATTCGCTCTCGTATTCTCCTTCGTTCCTTTTTAAGAAAGTCTTTCCTCGTTCGATAAAACGAGGCTTGGTTAATTCGATGCTCCTGCGATTGGTCTTAACATACTTGAGCAATAACCAAATTATTAATAGTATTAAGGCTATCACTATGGATAGCATGATGTAAATAATTGTCATGATAAATTGATTGTTTTAATGTTAAAAGATATAACTTAGTAACTGGATAGTTTACCACAATTAGAAACCTATCCATATTAAGATTTTATAGAAAGCTGATTAAACAATAAAAAACTGTACTAATCCGTATTGCTGCTCAAATTACGACCTTAAGCACCACGCAATATATTGATTCAAGTACGCTAGCAATGGCGTGGCTTTATCTTTATGCGTGGAGGGCGTCGTAACCCTGAGTAGCTGAGGATTTTATAGTCCACGCCATATTTTTTAACTCAAATTACGACAAACATGAAAAAACAATTAACAATTTGTTTTATGCTTATAGGTATATTAGCCTGTTCGTGTAAAAAAGACAAGACTACAACTTACGATGTCAGACTAGAATCTACAGGTACGAGCTATGATTTAACTGTAAAGTCTAATGGTTCTCCCACTAAATCCTTTCTTGATAAAATTGGATTATCTGGCAATACAGTTTACTCATTTACTCCTCTTGAAAGTGAAGACATAAGTGTAGGATATACTACTAGAGCAGGAATGACTCTTAAAGTTTTTATAAACAACGAGTTAAAAGGTGACTATAAGCTTTCAGCGGGCAACGGATTCTATATTTTTCGTCGTTAAAATAAAAACTATATGAACAAATCAATAAGGTTAGAGATATTACAATATCTTGAACAAAATAACGCAACTGATGTTGGAATAAACATACTCCCTGTTATCTCTGATAAACTACATGAACAAAAACATAAAAATGAAGTTTCTTTTACGCTAGACTCCATGGTGGAGGATGGACTTATAATATGTAATAAATCCCAATATGATTTGCTTACTGTTACTTTTCATGGGGGACTACCATCGAAAATCCCTCCCGTTATAAATGCAAGGATAACCGTTAAAGGAGAAAAATACTTGTCTGATAAAAAACCAAAAGAAGCAACATTTAATATTCAAGGATCTAACGATATAATAATTGGTGACGGAAATCAGCGTTTAGAATTTTCCCATAACCAAAATACACAAAGTGCACCTAAAACAACACCTAATGACACGCCAAGTATAAAAGATGGTTTGTTTACTAAAAAAACAGCTATATCAATAGCCATAGGTGTTGCTGTAGCCATAATAATTGCTGTTTTGAAAGGTTGGATACCTTACCTTAATTGATAACCTTTACTTATTCTTAAATAATGATTTTATTGCATCGTCTAGCGATTTATTACCGCTGGATATTTTCTTAGTTTTTTTTTTCTTACCTGCCTTTTTCTTTACATGTGAGGGTTTGGGCTTGCTTATCGTTTTCATGCTACTAAATCTTTGTATTTAAGTCTACACTCCATGTTGCTAATGATAACGTTTAGTTGTGATTGAAAGCCTAAGTTACGGTAATTGTGCCTAAATGCAAATTCATAGAAGTACTTTTGTAGATGCTTGCGGGTCGGTTTTACGTAAACTCCGTTAATCGACCTTTTGCATTGGCCCCAAAATCCTTCTATAGCATTAGATGTATATCCTTCTTTGTCCATGTAGTTACCCTTGGAATGGTCAACAATATGGTGTTCAAAATCTTTGTTCAACCCACTATAGGCTAACCATTCGTCTGATGTAAGGGAACTACCGGGTTTTACATTGGCATACACCAATGGCTGAATACTTTTGGAGCTTGTGTCAGGTATTACGAAACACTTAACCTTGGAATGCCTAACAATCTCCAGTTTGCCATGTTCATTGTATCCGTGTTCGTTTGTCCGCATAATCCCCAGCACTGGTGTTTTATCCTTAAAGCTGCGGCCCTGTGACCTTTCTACTCTTTTATCCCTGTGCCTATTCTTGTTTTTTCCACCAACAAAGGTTTCATCTGAAACAACATCTCCCACTAATTGCTCCGGTTTTTCATTTCCAAATCCTTCTCGTATTCTATGAAGAACAAACCACGCTGTTTTTTGGCACGTACCAATGTCATTTGCCAACTGAACCGAACTAATACCCTTTTTGTGCAGAACGAGATAAACGGCCATTATCCATTTAATTGTTGCTAGTTTGCTTCCCTCCATAAACGAACCAGTCTTTGCGGTATATATGCGCTTGCAACACTTGCACTTTCTTCTGATCCCATCAGAGAAAATGTAGGCATTATCGCCCTCACAATCTTTGTAGGGACAGGTCATTAAGTCCTCCCATCTCTGATAGGCCAAATATTGATGGCAATCTTTCTCTGTGGGAAATACTTTCATCAAATCTAATATGGTTTTAAATTGAATATCTTTCGGCATCGGGATAAATGTTTATAATAGTAAAAATACATGAAATAACAGAGGTTTGAAAGGATTTAATTATTGGTTAGCTTTGTATATAAATACCCTTTTTTATTGTCGTTGAAAATAGTAATTTGGATCCTGTACAAAAGACAATGGCTATGAGTTGGACACTGATCATTTTCTCTTCTTTATTGATTATTCTTAGTGTATTGCCTTTTATTCAGAATCAACACTGGTTATTTCGTGTTCCGGAATTTCTTAAATTACAGATTTTGGTGGTACAAACTGGAGTATTTATCGCTACGTTCTTTTTTATGAACCATCACGCAGTGTTACCCTATCTGCAAGGCGTGCAAGGGGCGTTGATTCTCTACCACAGCTACATTCTGTTACGTTATACGCGATTCTGGAAGGCTGAGAGGTTCCGGAAAACGGAAAATGCTTCCGACAAAATCAAACTGATTTCCTGCAATATCTATCAATTTAACACGGATTATGAACGTTTTATAACCCTTATCCAAAAGGAACAGCCCGATGTTTTTCTGACCATGGAGAGCAATTCGAATTGGGAAAAGGCGATGCGGCCCTTAGAGAAAGACTATCCACAGTACGAAAAGGTGACGCTTGAAAATACCTATGGAATGCATTTTTATACCAAATTGAAAATAAATCGGATTGAAACTCATTATTTCGTGGCGGATGATTTGCCAAGCATCGAGGCAGAACTGGAAACCAGGGACGGACACCGCTTTGTTTTTTTCGGCGTTCATCCCCCGCCACCCAGTCCGACAGAGGAGGAGACCGCAAAAGAAAGGGACGGTGACCTGCTGAGTGTGGCTAAACGGGTAAGGGATTATGAACTTCCTGTGGTGGTAACCGGTGATTTTAATAATGTCGCATGGGCAAAATCTTCTATTTTGTTCCGCAAAACCAGCCGGCTAATAGATGCGCGAATTGGGCGTGGAGTGCTGTCTACTTTTCATGCAAAATATTGGTTTTTCAGAGTGCCGCTCGACTTATTGTTTCATAGTCCGGAGATATTTATCGATCGTTTATTCATTTACCCTTCGATAGGTTCAGATCATTTTCCGATCGGCTGTACCTTTCATATTGACAGAAAAAATGAGGTGCAGGAAGCACGTGTGGATGAGCTCGAAGAGGGGGAAATGCAGGAGGTGAATGAGTTGATCGAAGAAGGAAAAGAAGAAGAAAGTGATCAACGATCTGGCAATGCATAGTTCTGGTGCTTACCTCGGAAGATGTCGGTGATATCCCCATTAAAAATAAACATTTGTTTTACTAAAAAAATTAGTAAATTTACTTCGTATTTCGGCTGTGAATAGCTGAATGAGGAATAGAAATGTAAGTTTTGTTAGATGCTGAGACTAGAAGAAAAATTAGAAATTCTCGCAGATGCGGCCAAATACGACGTGAGTTGCAGTTCCAGTGGAAGTAAACGTAGTAATAAGGGAGGGCTAGGCAATGCCTCTCCATCGGGCATTTGTCACACGTATACGGAGGATGGCCGTTGTGTGTCCCTGCTAAAAATATTATTAACCAATCATTGCATTTACGATTGTGCTTTTTGTGTTAGTCGAAAAAGCAACGATGTGAAGCGTGCAGCGTTTACGGTGGAGGAGGTGGTGGAGCTGACGATGAATTTCTATCGCCGGAATTACATTGAGGGATTGTTTCTAAGTTCGGGAATCTTTAAAAATGCAGATTTCACGATGGAGCGTTTATTGCGCATCGTAAAGAAATTAAGAACGGAAGAACGTTATCACGGGTACATTCATTTGAAAACCATTCCTGGAGCCAGTGAGGCGCTAATCAAAGAAGCAGGAAGGTATGTTGACCGGATGAGTATCAACCTTGAACTACCTACAGAGGCCGGTTTAAAAATGGTCGCTCCAGAAAAAAGTCACGATGCGGTGAGGAAGCCCTTGGATTTTATTAATCAACAGTTGCAGGCCTACCGGTCTGAACGTGGTCTCATCAGGCATGTGCCTGCTTTTGTTCCTGCCGGACAGAGTACCCAGATGGTGATTGGTGCCACTCCTGAAACGGATTATGAAATCATGCATGTGGCGAAAGAATTTTACCAGCGTTACGACTTGAAAAGGGTATATTACAGTGCCTATGTGCCGGTGAATAAGGATCATCAGCAACTTCCGTCCATGGGAAGTACCCCACCACTTGTTCGGGAAAATCGCCTCTACCAGACAGATTGGTTGCTGCGTTTTTATGGTTTTGAACTCGAAGAAATAGTAAACCCTGAATTTAAAAATCTTGATTTAGAAGTTGATCCCAAGCTTAGCTGGGCCCTCCGCCATCCGGCCGATTTTCCGGTAGATATCAATCGCGCAGATTTTAACAGGTTGATTCGCGTACCTGGTATAGGCAGGCAGTCTGCCATGAAAATTATTCAGGCCCGAAAATTTGGGAAATTGCATGAATATCAGATCAGACGTATGGGAGTTGCCTGGAACAGAGCCCGGCATTTTGCCCTGTGCGTCGATAGCCCTGTTCAATTGGGGGAGCTGTCAATGGCTCATGTGAAAAACCTAATTCTTCAGAAAGCAACAGTCCTCAAAGCGGGAAATCAGTTAAGCTTTTTTTAAGATGCACTACCTCTTTGATGATACGTTTACAGGATTCCTGACGGCAATTTTCGAAAGTTTCGAGCGGAAGGAGTGGGAAGCAATTCCCGTATCTGCAGCCCATTTTCAATCGGGGATGTTTGAAGAGCAACGGACGATTGTTTCATGTGAACACAAAGCGAAACGGGTAATGAAGGGGTTGACAGATAGATGCGGAAAAGCTGCCATGGATTTTTACCGGGTTTTTCTCTCCGAAGATGCCCGTGCTAGGGGGATCACATTTCGCTTGATTCGGAAAGTTTTTCGCGAGGGAACAGCCGACTTCACCAATTATGGCGATGCGGAGGTGCTTTATTTTGCGCAAATGTTGCATCAGGTAAGACGTGAACGACACCGGATGCAGGCCTTTGTGCGTTTTAAGAAAAGCAGTGATGGTTTGTATGTCGCCAGCATCGAGCCTGATTTTGATGTGTTGCCTTTATTAGGTGATTTTTTTTGCAAACGGTATGCAGATCAACACTGGTGCATCTATGACGTGAAACGAAAATATGGATTGCATTACGACCAGAAAAGTGTACGGGAGCTGAGCCTCCTTTTCTCAGATAAAGAAGAAAATACCTTGTCCGCTAATCGGATCACATTGGATGAAAAGGAGGCTGTATTTGAACAGTGCTGGAAGACTTATTTTCGAAGTACGAACATCGAATCGAGGAAAAATTTGAAGTTACATCTTCAACATGTTCCCAAGCGCTACTGGAAATACCTGCCGGAGAAGAGTAACTAGCCGTTTTCTAATCGGAGACAGGTTGACTGCTAAAAGGACAATAGCCTCACTGTGCAGAAAGGAAGCGGAAGAAAGGAAAAACTTGGAGGTAACAGATGCAAAACCCAATGGTTTTTCTTTACGTAGTACTTTGTTCGGGGTCTGTCAGGATAAAATTTGTTTCCTGTGTGTACATCCGTTCAGATGTCATGTGCATGAAGCATGAAAATAGTGGTCAAACAGCCTATTCCTTCACAATAGTTTTTAAGTAAGCTTTTTGTCCCGTCCGGCACTTTCGTACTACCATTTGCGTTTAAAGTCTGATAGTCTTCCCCTTTCGTATTTTTCCTGAGATGTCTAAAAAAAAACTTCCTGATTTTATCCTTTCCGAGTGCATTTGTGTCTTTTTATATCTCGGATGAATTGCATGGTGGCGCACAAATGCGCCCCAAAAAATAGCTGCTATTTGATGATTTTGTGTATGTTTGTAAACCTGTCCGAAACGAACTTGATGTCACCCTCCTCGGGTCAATACATAGGGAAAGGGGGACAAAAACAACCGTTCCGACTAAGGGATCGGAGAGAAGAGGGAGAGTCATTTTTCCTTTCTAAGGATTTTCCGCCTATGTATGTTCGGCCAGTTCGGATGGGTGATCTTGGTCACCCCTTTTAGAAACACTACCTTAAACAACAATAATGAAAGAAGAAGTAAAAAAAAATCTCGTGGCGACAGTGTGTTACCTGTTTTTTGGCTGCCTGCCGATGATCGGATTTGCTCAGCAAAACAATACTGAACTGCAATCACTGGCCGATGAAGATCAGAAGGCCCGGATGAGTGGCCCTATTGACTGGCAAAAATTAACAAAAGAGGACAGTTTGAGGAGAGTGCGCATTTTTGAACTGATCAAAGAAAATAAGGTACATACGGGCAAGGATTACCTGAATGCGGGCATTGTTTTTCAGCACGGAACGGATACGGTCGCTTCGGCCATGGCTGTGAAATATTTCAGGAAGGCATTGGAATTGGATAGCACACTCAATCGGTGGTGGTATGCGGCGGCGGTGGACCGTGACCTGATGCGCAGAAAGCAGCCCCAAATCTATGGTACCCAGTTTATCCAGGAGACAGCAACAGGGAAACTGAAACGCTATGAAATAGACAGTACCAAGGTGACAGATGAAGAAAGAATCTATTATCGGGTAGAAACCCTCGCTGGCCAAAGGGAAAAAGAGTGGCGGATGAATCTAAAGCCTATTGCACAGGAGTACAAGGAAAATAATTCGATTGAAAAAACCATCGCCTCTATCAGGTCTCAACATGAAAAGGGGCGTTTGTCAGCCTATAGTTTAGAAGAAGAAGTCAATAAGTTTGGATACGAACTACTCCATCAACAGAAACGAGAATCCGCTTTGCAAATCTTCAAGCTCAATACAGAATTATACCCGCAGGCATTCAATACCTGGGACAGTTATGGAGAATGTTTGTTGCTTTTGGACAGGAAAAAAGAGGCATTGAGGGCTTATAGAAAGTCCCTGAAGCTCAATCCGGCGAATGAAAATGCGCGAAAAATAGTTGGGCAAAAAGAAAGCAGGTAAAAAAGACCGGATGCATTCTTGAGCGAGATGAAAAGAAGAAATCATTGTTTTTGTCCTATTTATCCATAAATAATCATTTATTTAAAGGGATTGTGTGAATAAATCCTCAAATTCGTAAAACAGGGTCGTTAAACGGGTCATTTTTTATGGATTTAGTAAAGCCTTATTCTATTCGGCACATTGCAGAGGTGTTGAAAGCTGAAGTTGACTGGAAACGGTCAGATGCATCCATTGCTTACCTGGTAACGGATAGTCGTTCGGTTATCCAACCGTCAGAGTCGTTGTTTTTTGCATTAAGCGGACAACGGGATGGTCACGAATTTATGGGCCATGCGTACGCGCAGGGAATACGGAATTTTGTATGTACAGGGAAGGGCGATTACCCGCTATGGCTGGATGCCAATCTACTGATCGTTGCGGATGTACAGGCTGCTTTGCAGGCATTGGCCATTCATCATCGCTCCCGTTTTGCAACCCGTGTGTTGGGAATCACCGGTAGTAATGGGAAAACAATCGTCAAAGAGTGGCTCTACCAGCTATTGTCTCCGGACCATCAGGTGATGAAAAGCCCGAAAAGTTATAATTCTCAAATCGGTGTTCCCCTTTCTGTTTGGCAGATGGAATCTAATCAGGACATTGCCATTCTCGAAGCAGGAATTTCTACAGTGGGGGAGATGTGCGCTTTGGAGGCGATGATTCACCCTCATCTAGGGATACTGACGACGATCGGAGAAGCCCATGCGGAAGGGTTTGAAAGCCCCACACAAAAAACACTTGAAAAATTACGGCTCTTTGAAAGGGCTGCTCTGCTAATTTGCCACCTCGACTCATTCCGCTATTTGGACTCTATTCCTGAATGGCTGCCCCCCTTATTTACCTGGAGCAAAACCGGTCCGGCCGACCTGCAGTTAAAAGAAGTAGAGCGGCTGAATCAGGCTTCACGTTTAACCTTTCGGTTCCGGGACCAGGAAGCCTCTTGCGAAGTAGGTTTTACCGATCAGGCTTCAATGGAAAACATAGCCCTTTGTGTATGCACCCTGTTGGTATTGAATTACCCGTTGAAAGTGATTTTAACAAGAATAGAGAAACTGACAGCAATTGAAATGCGACTGGGGCTGATTGCCGGGATTCACCACTGTTCCATCATTGACGATTCTTACATTGCGGATCTTTCGTCGCTCGGGATTGCCTTGGATTTTCTCCAGTTGCAAAACCAGCATGCTGAAAGAAGTGTGCTCCTGTCCGATATTTTACAAAGTGGAAAAGACGAAGAGTCTCTCTATGTAGAAATTGCTGCTCTTTTAAAGCAAAAGCAGGTAGCGCATCTGGTGGGCATCGGACCAGCCATGGTTCGTTATCAACATTTATTCCCAATGGGACGGGCTTTTTTCACCACTACGGAAGATTTTCTAAATGAAGGGGGAATTCATCTTTTTCATAAAGAAACGGTATTGGTGAAGGGGGCACGTCGATTCGGTTTTGAACGGATCATTCAGGCGATGGCGCAAAAAATCCATGAAACCGTTTTAGAAATTAACCTCAATGCTTTGCAGGCCAATCTGCAGTTTTACCGCCATCAACTTTCTCCTGGTGTACGCACCATGGCCATGGTGAAAGCATTTTCCTATGGGAGCGGAAGTTTTGAGATCGCCAATTTATTACAGTATCAAAAAGTAGATTACCTTACGGTGGCATATGCCGATGAAGGGGTGGCACTTCGCGAAGCAGGCATCACTTTGCCTATTATGGTAATGAGTCCGACGCCGGCTGTTTTTGAAAGCATGATTCGTGCCGGGCTGGAGCCCGAAATATACGAATTGGACATGTTAAAGACCTTTATGGATCAACTCGGCACCCTCCATGCCGCCTACCCGGTACACCTCAAGCTGGATACGGGGATGCATCGTCTGGGATTTATGGAGGAAGAACTACCCGCATTGAAAGAGTTGCTGCAACAACGGCCGTCTGTTCGGGTAAAGTCGGTTTTTACTCATTTAGTGGCAAGTGGAGATTCGAACCACGATCCGTTTACCAGGGAACAGTTCAGCCGTTACCATCGAATGTACGAAACCATAGTGGAGGTGCTTTCCTACCGACCCTGGCAGCATGTGCTCAATACTTCAGGCATTAGCCGCTGGCGCGAGGCGCAGCTAGACATGGTACGGCTGGGTATCGGCATGTATGGTTATGACGAGGCCTTGGTTTCAGCGAAGGTTCTTCAACCAGTAGCCGTCTTGAAAACCACGGTTACACAGGTGAAAAAGTTAACAAAAGGAGAAAGTGTCGGCTATGGAAGAAAGGGAATAATGCCCCGAGATGGGCAAATTGCCACCGTAAAAATTGGCTATGCCGATGGGTACAACAGGCGCTTTGGCAATGGCGTCGGAAAGATGCTGATTGGAGGGAAACTGGTCCCTACGATCGGCACGATCTGTATGGACATGACCATGTTGGACGTCACAGGCATTCAGGTGGAGCCGGGAGATGAAGTCGTGGTGTTCAACGAAGTGCTTCGAATTGAAACGCTTGCGGATCAGATAGAAACAATTCCTTATGAGCTGTTAACCGGTATTTCCCAACGGGTTAAAAGGGTATACTTTTACGAATAATCCCCGGCTGTTGCAAAGAAGGAGGGGAAAGAAGTCCCGGATAGGGAGGAGGAGAATGGATACTTCTCGACCAATGGTTGTAAATTAGGTGGGTAGCCGCAAAGTGAACCTGGACAGCTTTTTTCAACCATGCCATTTTCAGGTTATTTTAGCTAATTTTGATCCATGAATAAACTAGGAAGAGCAATTTTAAATTATTTTATCAAAGGCCTGTTGGTGGTAGTGCCTATTACCTTAAGTATCTTCATTGTTGTGTGGTCCGTAACAACTGTCGACAGCTGGTTAAATCTGAATCATCTTTTGGGAATAGACCCCGCCAGTGGTGAATCAATCAATGTGCCTGGCTTAGGACTGGTATTGGTATTGGCCTTTATTCTTGTCGCAGGGATTTTTGTGACCAACTTTGTCACGGAGCCCATGTATCACTGGTTTACGCGTCTGCTGAACAAGTTGCCCCTGATAAATTTTATTTTCACCTCTATTAAGGATCTTACAGAAGCTTTTGTTGGCGATGAAAAAAAATTTAACCATCCGGTATTGGTGGAGGCTGAAGGAGGACTTAAACGGATTGGTTTCCTTACACAAAGCGAACTTGGCAAACTGGGACTTGAGAATGAGGTGATCGTTTATTTTCCTTTTTCTTATTCTTTTGCGGGCCAGGTATATGTTGTACACAAAGATAAAATCAAGCCCTTGCAAATGAGTGCTGCAGATGCAATGAAGTTAGTTGTAAGCGGGGGGGTTAGTCAGCTTTAACAACTCCGGATAAATAGCATGAATAGCACAACGGCTATGGAGAGAAGTAACACACGGTTAAAAAAACCCTGGATGAAGAGCCCGGCAAGCAAAGGGATTTCATCTTCGCTTTCTGAAAGAATAGTACCGCTACCGGTATGAGATGTGTAGGTTGCCCGTTTACCTTCCTGATCGACAAGCTCCCAGGAACTCATCATGAAACTGGTATATTTCCAGTAGTAAACGGATCCGCCGAAATACAAAGTGGCCTTCATTTGCCAACTGTTGAAACGGATAGAGCCGATCTGTTTTCCTCCCGTTTCAATGATGCGCGTCACCGGATGGAAAAGGTCACTTGTTTGGAACAAATACGTATGCTCTTTGGTAATTACGTTGGCGTTATTCTTCCAACTGTCAAAGATGATACTCCCCTGAATATCTGCCCCTTTGAACACCTGGTAGTTCGCGTCAAAAAAATTCTTAGTCCAAATCAGTAGTTGTCCCATAGCTTTAAGACCATGAAAATCAGGCCATGTTACATCAGCCGATTGTCATAATTAAATTTGTCGATGTTTTTTACTCCAAAAAGGAGTGGATAAGAGGTCATCACAACCTTGTCTTTTCCTTCCTTTAAAAGAACGAATTAGAAGTTTGGTTTTAATACATACTTGTCATAGAAGCGGAAGATATGTTCAGCAGCTTCTTCAGCGGTATCCACTAATCGGAACAAATTAAGGTCTTCTGCGTGAATGTTGTGCTCTTTTTCAAGCATTACATTTTTGATCCAGTCAATCAGACCCTTCCAGTATGAAATACCCACGAGTACAATCGGGAAGCGGGCAATTTTACCCGTCTGTATAAGGGTAATGGCTTCAAACAATTCGTCCATGGTACCCATTCCTCCGGGAAGTACCACAAAGCCCTGCGAATACTTCATGAACATGACTTTTCTTACAAAGAAATAATCAAATTCAAGGAGTTTGTTGTGATCAATATACTTGTTATGGAATTGTTCAAAAGGCAAATCGATATTGAGACCGACCGATTTACCGCCATTTTGATGAGCTCCTTTATTAGCCGCCTCCATAATTCCGGGACCACCCCCGGTAATGACTCCATATCCCCTCTCGGTCAGCAGACGGGCACATTCGACTGCCACTCCGTAATAAGGGTTGCTTTCTGCCGTTCTCGCTGATCCAAAGATACTGACACAGGGACCTATTTTAGCCAGCTTTTCAAAACCATCCACAAATTCGGCCATGATTTTGAAAATTTGCCAGCTGTCAGTCACTTTAATTTCCTGCCAGTCTTTATTGGCAAAGGCACTTCTAATCTTCTCTTCACTATTCATAATATGTCAAAAATTAAAATTTGGTTTGGAGAGTCGTATTTTTTCCTGTGATCCATAACAAACAAAAAGTAATCAGTCCGTTGAGGATAATCAGTTCAAAACCGATGGCATAACCAAACCAGTGGAGGGAATTGAGATCAATGAGGTAACACAGTATCGGTGCTAACAGGCACAAATAAGGAACCAAACGATCGTTCACTGCGCGTTTGGTAAACATTCCCAGCGCGAATAAACCTACCAAAGGTCCATATGTATACCCCGCAGCTTTAAAGATGGCGTTGACCACCGAATCATCATTAATCAATTTAAAAATCATAATTACCACCATCATCAGGGCAGAGAAACCGATATGCACATAATGTCTTTTACGTACCAGGCTGGGGTCATTCTGGTCAGTTTTCTTATCAAAATGAAGAAAATCTACACAAAAGGAGGTGGTTAAAGCGGTCAGTGCAGAGTCGGTCGTCGCAAAAGTAGCGGCGGTTAAACCCAACATAAAGATAATGCCTGGGATGATATTGAGGTGATTGAGGGCAATTTCGGGATAGAGGTGATCGGGCGTAGCCAAGGCAGTTGGATCAATGCCGTTAGTTGCAGCGAACAGGTACAATAAAGCCCCAACACTCAGAAAGAAAATATTCATGACCACAAAAATTCCGGTAAATGTGAACATGTTTTTCTGCGCCTCTCCAATGGTCTTCATGCTGAGATTCTTTTGCATTAGGTCCTGATCCAATCCGGTCATGGCAATGGTAACGAAAATACCACCTAAGAACTGTTTCAAGAAATGCGATTTACTGCCTAAGAAATCTTCCCAGAAGAAAATTTTTGAATAGCTGCTGTTTTTTACTGCTTCAATGGTGCCCACTACGTCCAGGTTGAGTGATTTAGAAATGAAATAAATGGACAATATGACGGAAAGCAGCAAAAACACCGTTTGGAGGGTATCGGTAATAATGATGGTTTTAAGCCCTCCTTTATGCGTATACAGCCAGATAAGGACCAGACAGATCACGATGGTGGTCCAAAATGGGACATTCCAGGCATCGAATATGAATTTCTGTAAAACGATGGCCACGAGGTATAAACGGAATGATGATCCAATGGTGCGGGACACCAGGAAGATCATTGCGCCGGTTTTATAACTCCAAAAGCCTAACCTGCGCTCCAGGTAAGTATAAATGGAAATAATGTTTAAACGGTAATAGAGCGGGAGAAGTACCGTAGCAATGATAATAAAGCCAACGGCATTTCCCAGAATAAACTGAAAGTAGCCAAATTCACTCCGGCCAACGGCTCCCGGTACTGAAATAAACGTTACTCCCGACAAAGCGGTTCCAATCATTCCAAAGGCAACAAGGTACCATTTGGAGTTACGGTTGGCAATAAAAAAAGAAGCGTTATCGGAGTTATTTCTGGAAGTAAGGTAAGCCACCACTACCAAAAGGGCGAAATAACCAAGTAGAAAGGTTAAAAGTATTCCTGGGGTCATAGTTTTGATTTATCCGTTAAATGTAGGAATTTACTCAGTTAAAAATCAAATCACATTCATAAATAATCCGTTTTTTCCGACAAGGGCTTTTAAGTGAGGATGATTTCGTTTAATTGTCATACATTTGTGTAATGAATTTTTCTTCTAAGTTACTTGAAGAGGCGGTGAATGAACTGGCAAAACTGCCGGGGGTAGGTCAAAAAACAGCCCTTCGTTTTGCTCTCCATTTGTTGGAGCGCCCTCAGGAAGACGTTCGACTTTTCACCGGAACGCTGGATAAACTGAAGCAGGAAATTCAATATTGCTCTCATTGTCACAATATTTCAGATACCCCGGTATGTACGATTTGTGAGTCGTCTAAAAGGGATCAGCAACTGATATGCGTCGTGGAAGATACCCGGGACGTCATGGCGATTGAAAATACCCATCAGTATTTTGGGGTGTACCATGTGCTTGGCGGGCTGATATCGCCAATGGATGGTATTGGGCCCGCCGATTTGTTTATCGATAGTCTGGTAGAGAGGGTAGCGGCCCAACCGGTAAAAGAAATTATTCTGGCTTTGAGCGCCACCATGGAGGGAGACACTACTTTGTTCTACCTGCATAAACGATTAAAGGATTTTTCCATTCCATTAAGTATCATCGCGCGGGGGATTGCTTTTGGGGGGGAGCTGGAATATGCAGATGAAATTACCCTCGGAAGATCAATCATTACCAGAGTGCCTTATGAAGGTTCACTGATTAAATAATTATTCGCATGTTTTTTAAAGATAAAGTCGCAATAGTTACAGGTGCTTCCTCCGGTATTGGGAAAGCACTGGCCGAAGCATTGGCCGCCCGTGGAGCAAATGTGGTACTGGCTGCCCGTCAGTATGTTACTCTTTGCGAAATCGGTGCTGATCTGGAGAAAAAATACGGTATAAAGGCCGTCGCTGTGCAAACAGATGTAAGTGTGGAAGAAGACTGTCGTCTGCTGATGGAGCAATCCCTGGTTACCTTTGGTAAAATAGATATTCTTATTAACAATGCAGGATTATCTATGCGCGCTTTATTTGCGGATCTCGACCTGAGTGTGTTGAGGAAGTTAATGGATGTTAATTTCTGGGGGATGGTGTATTGTACTAAATATGCCTTGGCAGAAATTCAGCGTTCATCGGGGAGCATTGTCTCGGTATCCTCGATTGCAGGCTACCGTGGCTTACCCGGACGAACCGGTTATTCCTCTTCTAAATTTGCCATGAACGGCTTCATGGAATCGTTGCGTACCGAGCTTTTGAAGACTGGCGTGCACGTGATGGTGGCTTGTCCCGGCTTCACTGCTTCCAATATCCGTGTAACCGCTCTGGCGAAAGACGGGGCCTCGCATGGCGAAACGAGTATGGAAGAAGCGCGCATGATGAGCTCCGAAGAGGTAGCCATACGTATTTGCGAGGGGATAAGGACTCGTAAACGAACGCTGGTGATGACCCGTCAGGGAAAGCTTGCCGTATGGATCAATAAATTGTTTCCTGCGTTTGCTGATAAAAAGGTATACGCGCTTTTTGCTCGTGAGAAAAATCCCCTCATTAAATAATTCTGATGTTTTCTCTGTTCAGGCAAATACGGTTTCTTTTCTTGGCTGGAGCCTTGAGTATTTCCGGTCTGGAAGGAAGTGCCCGTCAACAGCGTGTGGAGAGATCCCAGGAAACATACCTGAATAAAATTCGCTATTACCGCTATTTGCAGCCCGATTCTGCCATTTTCTATGTAAAAGAAGCAATGGAAAAAGCCAGAAAGGAAGGAGATTCGGTTAGCATGGCGGCATTGCTTGCCCAGTACGGGATGATTGATGACAATGCCGGACGATATAAAGAAGCCAGAAATAAATACCTACAGGCAGAGATAATTTACCGGAAGGATCAGAATGAAACCGGACTGGCCTCTATTCTAATCCGTCTTGGGGTGGTGGAACAACGCAAAGGTAATTTTGATAAATCCCTCGATTATTTTTTTAAGGCACTAAAAATCAGCGAAAAAAATCAGCATCTCCTGGGAATGCTGGAAGCAAGAATAGCTCTTTCTGAAACGTATATGGGAATCGATGAGCTGGAGCATGCACAAGAAAATCTGACCCTGGCCCTGCAGATTAATGAACAGATTCCCCTGTCCAATTTTACCCTCAATATGTACATCGATCTGGGAAAGCTGTACTTGCGTTTCCGTGCGTATGAAAAAGCCATCCATTACATCGATGAAGGGCTTAAAAATAGTGGGCGGGTAGAGTTTAATGGGCTGCATATCAGCCTGCTCACGCTTAAAGCAAAAGTGTACCAGGAAAAAGGGGAGTTTCAGCGCGCTGTGGTGATTTTGAGAGAAGCGCTGGCTTTCTCGCGTGAGATAAAGAATGTGATCCGTGAGTTGACCTGTTTGCTAGACCTAGCGCATATGTATGCAAGCAAAGAGCCGACAAGGGCGCTGGACTATTACGACGAAGCCCTGAAAATAGCCGGCCAACAGCGCCTTTTTCGCCAGGAAATCTCCATTTTAAATGAAATGAGTGCCGTGTATAAAGCCCGTGGAAATCTGCTGAAAGCGTTATCGTTACGCGAAAAGAGCCATGAGCTTGCCCACGAGTTTTACTACAAAGATATGATGCGGCAAATTACCAGCCTGGAGACGGCGTATGACCAGGAAAAATCCAATGCTCAGCTAAGTGAATTGAGGCTTAAAAATGATCATGAAAAGTTGGCTAAAAATATTTGGCTATTGGTCTCCATTGCAGTGTTCTTTTTGTTTTTGATTACCTATGTGTTTTATCGAAAAATGAAAGACTGGAATCAAAGTTTGCAAGTAGTAAATAGAAAACTGGAGGAAAGCAATGAGACAAAAGACAAATTTTTCTCCATTATTGCACACGATATTCGTTCGCCTATGGTGTCGACCATTGGGATTTTGAAGTTGATCAAGGACAAGGATATCAGTGATCCGGATCGGGAAAAAATGGTAGGGAAACTGGTACAACACAGCGAAAATAGTTTGGAAATACTGGATAAACTGCTAAAATGGGGGCAAATGCAGATCAAGGGCGTTCGTCTAAATAAAACACGTTTTAATCCTTCCTCCTTGGTAGCCCGTAATGTCCGTTTATTAAAAGAAACGGCCAATGGGAAAGGGATTACCTTGGATGTGCAACTGCCTTCTTCCATGGAAGTGCAGGCAGATCAGGATCATTTCGAGTTTGTGATCCGCAACCTGTTGGCAAATGCCATTAAATTTACCGATCAGGGTGGCAAGGTAGAAATAAGAGCCGGTGTTTCAGGAAAAGGAAAAGTTTGTTTTGAAGTTAAAGACAATGGGGTTGGAATTAGTCAACACCGGCTTTCTACTATTTTTGAACTTTTCGCTGCAGGAACAAAAGGCACCTCTTCGGAAGAAGGGACCAGTTTGGGACTGGCCATTTGTAAAGAATTTGTAGAAGCGAATGGGGGAAGTATCGAAGTGGAAAGTGAGCCTGGTTCAGGAACTTCCTTCAGCGTAACTCTCGCAGGGCAACTCAAAGACATGCAGGAAGTCTAAGAAAGATCAGGCCATGGTTTCCGGGGGTGAATGATTTATCTTAAAGAGTTTTTAGTAGATTTTTTTGATTTTAAGAGTGAATGAGGGAAAATTTGACTTCTTTACAGAAAAAAAGTAAAAAGCATTTGCATTTCATTAAAAACAATTCCATATTTGCTTCCAGCATGAGACAAGTAAACGTAAATAACTATTGGTGGCACTACGCAATTGCGTGAGGTGACCTTGTAGTACGTTTATTTTTTACATAAATTATGAATGAAGGTTGCTTTTAAGCAACCTTTTTTGTTTTGTACCTATGAAGAAAATTTTAAATCACCTTTTTGAAAATAAAACGTTTAGCCGGGAAGAGGCGCATCGCATTTTGATCGCCATTGCACAGGGTGAATTCAATAATTCGCAGATGGCCGCATTCATTACCGCTTATGCCATGCGTAACATGACCGTGGAAGAGTTACAGGGATTTCGAGATGCCATGTTGGACCTGTGTTTGTCGGTTAATCTGGCTGATTTTGAGCTGATTGATCTCTGTGGAACCGGCGGAGACGGGAAAGATACGTTTAATATTTCCACCCTGGCCTCTTTTGTGGTGGCTGGGGCTGGCTATAAAGTAGCAAAGCACGGCAATTATGGGGTTTCCTCAGGATGTGGGTCGAGCAATGTGATGGAATATCTGGGTTATCGCTTTACGAATGATGAAGAGAAATTGAAGCAAAGTCTGGATCAGGCCGGAATCTGTTTTTTGCATGCCCCCTTATTCCATCCGGCCATGAAAACCATTGCGCCCATCCGGAAAGAGCTCGGGGTCAAAACTTTTTTCAATATGTTGGGGCCGATGGTCAACCCCGCCCGACCTAAAAATCAGTTGATAGGTGTGTTTAGTCTGGAATTGGCACGCCTCTATGCCTACCTTTATCAGCAATTGGAAGGGAATTACACCATTGTACATGCGGTAGATGGTTTCGATGAACTTTCATTGACTTGCGATTTTAAGACGTTTAATAAAAAAGGAGAAAGTCTGCACACGGTCGCTGATTTGGGTTTTTCTCTCCTGAAAGAAACGGATATTCAGGGGGGAGATACGATTGAGTCGTCAGCGCTCATTTTTAAAGAAGTGTTGGAATCCAAAGCCAGCAGTGCGCAGATGAATGTGGTTTTGTGTAATGCGGCTATGGCTATCCGGACCATAGAAGAGACCTTAAGCTTCGCCGACGCTTATTACCTGGCAGAGGAGTCGCTTTATCAGAAAAAAGCCCTTCATGCCTTCAATAAATTAATTAACCTCTCATGATAAAAGATACGAAATTTCCAGCAAAAATCAAAATTTGCGGCCTGAAATCTGCTGAAAATATTTCTTCAGTAGCCGCCCTCTTACCCGATTACATGGGTTTTATTTTTTACGAAAAATCTCCGCGACGAATCAGTGAAATCTCCGCAGAGCTTATTCAGTATATTCCTGCCGAAATACGGAGTACCGGAGTTTTTGTGAATGAAACGATAGAAGAAGTAAAAGAACGAATCCGTCGACACCAGTTAAAAGCGGTGCAGTTACACGGCAATGAAAGCCCGGTATATGCCGATGAAATTCGTCAGACCGGTGTGGAAGTGATCAAAGCATTTGGAATAGAAGATACGTTCGACTTTTCCAAGCTGAAAGCCTATGAAGCGGCTGTAGATTATTTTTTATTTGATACGCGGACAGCCGGCTACGGAGGGTCGGGCAAGACCTTTAACTGGCAGTTGCTACAGGGATATGAAGGAACGATACCTTATTTTCTAAGTGGAGGAATCGATCTTCAGCATCTGGAATTACTGAATGCTTGGGAGGATTCACGGTTATATGCGATCGACATTAACAGCCGTTTTGAACGTTCTCCAGGAATAAAAGACATTGAAAAAATCAAACAATTTTTAAACTTGAAATAGGAAGCAGATGAATTTTTTTGTAGATGAAAAAGGCTATTACGGCGACTTTGGAGGGGCTTTTATCCCTGAAATGTTGTATCCAAATGTAGAGGAACTCAGACGGAAATACCTGGATATCCTGCAAAATGAGGCTTTTCTCCACACGTTTGATAGCTTGCTGAAAGACTATGTCGGCAGGCCTTCTCCTCTGTATCTGGCTCAACGATTATCTCAAAAGTACGGTGCCCAAATTTTTTTGAAAAGGGAAGATTTGAATCACACCGGAGCCCATAAAATCAATAATACAATCGGACAGATTTTGTTGGCTGAGCACCTTGGGAAGAAGCGTATTATCGCAGAAACAGGCGCGGGACAACACGGAGTAGCTACGGCCACGGTGTGCGCCCTTCGGGGGTTGGAATGTGTGGTGTACATGGGAGAAACGGATATTCGTCGCCAGGCACCGAATGTGGCGCGGATGAAAATGCTGGGAGCCACGGTCATTCCGGCTACTTCGGGGAGTAAAACATTGAAAGATGCGACAAATGAAGCAATGCGTGATTGGATCAACCACCCGGAAGATACACATTACATCATTGGGTCGGTGGTTGGTCCACATCCTTATCCTGATATGGTGGCAAAGTTTCAGTCAGTCATTTCTCAAGAAACACGGATCCAACTATTCAGTCAGACAGGAACGGAACTGCCCGACTATGTGATGGCTTGTGTTGGGGGCGGAAGCAACGCCATGGGAATGTTTTATCATTTCATTGATGAGACACAGGTCCAACTGATTGCCATCGAAGCGGCAGGAAAAGGCGTGAATAGCGGTTTTTCGGCAGCTACTACCGCGTTGGGTAAAGAAGGTGTTTTGCATGGAAGCAGAAGTATCCTTATGCAAAGTCCCGATGGACAGGTGATTGAACCTCATTCGGTATCCGCAGGGCTGGATTATCCAGGGATAGGGCCGCAACATGCCCACCTGTTTAAAACACAAAGAGCGAAGTATGTCTCTATTACAGATGAAGAAGCATTGGATGCCGGCCTTCGCTTAACCCAATACGAAGGCATTATCCCTGCCATCGAGAGTGCTCATGCATTGGCTTACCTGGAAAAAATGACCTTCAAAGCCACTGATCGGGTGGTGCTTTGCCTGTCAGGAAGAGGGGATAAAGACATGGAAACCTACATGACCCATTTCAACCTGTAATTAATCAAGAATAATTGAACAAGCGTTAACACATGGTTATGAATCGACTTCAAAAACTGTTTGCCGAAAACCGTAAACACCTACTTTCTATCTATTATACCGCCGGCTATCCAGGCCTACATGACACGTTAACCATTGCCGAAACATTGGAAAAGGAAGGGGTAGATTTCCTGGAAATAGGATTCCCTTATTCCGATCCTGTGGCCGATGGTCCAGTGATTCAGGCAAGTAGTAAGCAGGCATTGGATCAGGGCATGACCCTCGCGTTTCTTTTTGAGGAGTTAAAGGAGTTACGAAAAAAGGTTCAAATTCCTGTGCTATTAATGGGGTATGTCAATGTGGTCCTGCAATACGGTGTAGAAAACTTCTGCCGTTCTTGTAACGAATGTGGGATTGATGGGTGTATTATTCCGGACTTACCCATGGATGAATACGAGCATAAATATCAGTCCATTTTTGAAGCAAATGGCTTAAGCAATATCTTCTTGGTGACACCCCAAACCTCTGAACAACGGATTTTAAAAATTGACTCATTGAGCAACGCATTTATCTATCTGGTGTCTTCTTCCTCCACCACTGGTAATCAGGGTCCGCTCTCCCCACAGTCGGAAGCTTATTTTAAACGTATTTCGGATATGCACTTGCGGCATCCGGTGATGATTGGTTTTGGTATTTCTGACCGCTCTTCTTTTGAAGCAGCTGCGGCTTATGCCAGCGGAGCCATTGTAGGAAGTGCGTTTGTAAAGAATCTGGATCCGCTACGTCTTAAAGAAAGCATACAGAGTCTCGTCACCTCCCTCCGGAAATAAGTGCCGGAGGGCGAGTGTAAAGCTGTTTAGGATGCCCTCTTTCCAATGCTTTTCAGGTATAAATAACCCGAAAGCCCAGACAGAAGCGACGCGATCAGAACGGCAAATTTTGCAGTAGAAATAGTCAATGGCTGGTCAAAAGAAAGCATTGCTATGAAAATAGACATGGTAAAACCAATTCCGGCAAGCATCCCAAGGCCAAAAATATGTGACCACCGGCTACCACCGGGTAAACTGGCCAAACCTAGGCGGACGGCCAGGTACGAAAATAGGCTAACTCCTACCGTTTTTCCGAGAAACAGACCCGAGATAATTCCCAGACTGAGGGGGGAACCTAATTGTTCAAGCATGCTGTTTTCAAAACGGATATTGGTATTGGCCAAGGCAAAAATAGGCATGATTAATAGATGAACCGGATTAATCAGTGCATGTTCAAGTTTTTCGAGCGGTGAAGGCCCTTTCTTCGTTGTTAAAGGAATGCTGAGGGCCAGCAATACACCGGCAATGGTCGCGTGTATGCCCGAATGATGAATAAAATACCATAAGAAAAGGCCAGGGACAAGGTACCAGGCCAATGAGCGAAGGCCCATCCGATTAAATAAAATCAATAGTGCCAGGACTATTCCGGCATAAAGCAGCGAAAGCCAATGAATAGCGCCGCTGTAAAACGCCGCAATGACAAGGATGGCCCCCAGGTCGTCCACAATGGCCAGTGCGGCAAGAAATATTTTGAGGGAAGCTGGAACACGTTTAGATAAAAGTGAGATCACCGCCAATGCAAAAGCGATGTCTGTGGCCATCGGAATGCCCCAGCCAGCTGCTGTCTCGGTTTTCTGATTGAAGAGAAAGTAAAAGAGTGCCGGAATTAGCATCCCGCCTAAGGCTGCAAAAACCGGCAAAATAGCCTTCTGAGTAGAAGAGAGCTCGCCTTTAAGCAGCTCTCTTTTGATTTCCAGCCCCACTAGCAGAAAAAAAATGGCCATCAAGCCGTCGTTGATCCAGGCAAGCAGGGGATATTTTAGGTCCACAACACTGCCAGACCAGCCAAAAGGCAGACTGAGAATCTGTTCAAAGTGAAGTCCCCATGGACTATTCGCAATAAAGAGGGAAAATAGTACGGCGATCAATAAAAGAAGGCTTCCCGTGTTGCCAGCTTTTAAAAAATTTCTGATAAGAGTCATGTGGAGCTACCTCGCAGTAAAGGTAAAGAAATAAGCTCAAAGAAAGTCTTCGATACGCCCTTTTCCTTCTCTCAATACTTCAAAACCGCCCGAGGTGCAGTCAACTACGGTAGAGGCCTCATTTCCTCCATACCCCCCGTCAATTACCAGGTCTACCAGGTCTTCGTATTTTTCATGGATAAGCTCCGGATCTGTAGAATATTCAATGATTTCATCGTCGTCCCGGATAGAAGTGGAAATAATGGGGTTGCCCAATTCACTGACAATTGCTCGGGCAATCGGATTGTCAGGGACACGAATTCCCACTGTCTTTTTGCTACTGCTTAATAGTTTAGGGACCTGGTTGTTGGCATTGAAAATGAATGTAAAAGGACCGGGTAAGGTCTTTTTGAGTAATCTGAATACAGTAGTGTCAATAGGTTTAATGAAATCAGAAATGTGTCTTAAATCGGCACAAATAAAGGAGAAATTTGCTTTTTCCGGTTTGATACCGCGAAGACGGCAAATTCTTTCAATGGCTTTCGGGTTAGTAATGTCACAGCCCAGTCCATATACCGTATCGGTAGGATAAATGATGATTCCGCCTTTCCGAAGGATGTCGGTAACCTGAGCAATGGCTCTGGGTTGAGGGTTTTCAGGATATATTTTGAGGATCATATGTAAAATTAACAAAATCAGACGGCGCTTGTTTACTTACATGTGTTTTAATTGCTAATTTAGGAGGAAATCTATAAATGGAAGAGATATGAGAAAAGCTTTTGTGGCAATTGCCGCTTTTTTGGTTGCACTCACGGTGATGTTGGGCATTTACCAACCTTTTTTATGGTGGACTTTTATATTTACGGGTCCTTTTGTCTTGCTTGGGATATATGATTTGTATCAGCCTAAGCACAGTATTGTAAGAAACTATCCTGTCTTTGGCCGGTTGCGCTATTTCATGGAAGAGCTCCGGCCTAAAGTATACCAGTATTTTGTGGAAAGTGATACGAATGGAACACCTTATAACCGTTTAAATCGCTCTTTGATCTATCAGCGTGCAAAAAAAGAGAATGACACTATTCCTTTTGGAACCCAGCTCAATGTGTATGAGAATGGGTATGAATGGTTAAGCCATAGCATTGCTGCCATTTCTCATCACGACTTAAACGGTGATCCCAGGGTGCTGGTGGGTGGGCCTGACTGTAAGAAACCCTATTCCGCGAGTATTTATAATATTTCTGCCATGAGTTTCGGGTCTCTTAGTCAGAATGCCATTCTGGCATTGAACGGAGGAGCAAAACTGGGTAATTTTGCCCATAATACGGGAGAAGGAGGGATTAGTGATTACCACCGGCAACCCGGAGGAGACCTCATCTGGCAAATAGGGACCGGTTACTTTGGATGTCGTCACGATGATGGAACATTCAATTTTGAAGCATTTGCCGACAGGGCTGTGACTGAACAGGTGAAAATGATTGAAATCAAGCTTTCTCAAGGAGCAAAGCCCGGCCATGGAGGGATGTTGCCCGCTAAAAAAGTGACCGCTGAGGTAGCTCGGATACGTTTGGTGCCCGAAGGCAAAGATGTGCTGTCACCTCCTGCGCATTCTGCGTTTTCAACGCCGATTGAATTATTGCAGTTTGTGAAGAAGTTGAGAGACCATTCAGGAGGGAAACCGGTTGGTTTTAAGTTGTGTATTGGACGAAGAACAGAATTTTATGCGATTTGTAAAGCCATGATTAAAACGGGTATTTTGCCTGATTTTATTACCGTGGACGGAGGAGAAGGGGGGACGGGAGCCGCCCCTCAGGAGTTTTCTAATTCTGTTGGAATGCCTTTGAGAGATGCTGTAGCCTTTGTGTATGATGTACTGACGGGCTTCGATTTGAAAAAGCACATTCGGATCATTGCCTCAGGAAAAGTGGCAACCGGCTTCGACCTGGTGAAAAACATTGCTTTGGGAGCAGATATGTGCAATGCTGCGAGAGGAATGATGTTTGCACTAGGTTGCATTCAGGCACTGGAATGCAACAGCAATACCTGTCCAACAGGGGTAGCCACGCAAGATGCGGGTTTGATGAAAGGATTGGTGGTAGAAGATAAAAAGGTACGTGTGCGTAATTTTCATAATTTGACAGTAGCTAGTGCTGTGGAGCTTTTGGGAGCGGCAGGATTAAAAGCTCCGGCCCAGCTTACACGTGCGTACATCAATCGAAGGGTGAGCCCGAATGTGATGCAGAATTATCAGGAAACATATCCATATATTCCTGCCGGATCCTTGCTGCAAACCCCTTATCCTTCCCGCTTTGAATTGGGAATGGCATTAAGTACGGCAGATACTTTCCTCCCTACTGATTATAAAGTGTCGGAGGTGGAATACCAAACCGCTAATCCTTTTAGCGAATAGGAATTTCCCCATTTATTATAAAATAAGAGCCTGCATGCATTCGCATGGCAGGCTCTTTCGGTTTAGTATAGTGGTTGGTTTATTACGCTGATAGGCAAAGGTTGTAATGAAAAAGCTCTGACCATCCAATCAGAGCTTAATCAAACCAAATATAAATGTACTTCTTGTACGAACACTACAAATATAAAGATATGATTTATTATAAAAAAGCATTTTCTTTAAAAAAGATAATTTTTTATTTTTTTTTGTGTTAAAAAATTGATTAAATATTTTTTTTGTTCGTTTTTTGTTGTGTTTTTTTAGTTTTTTGTTGTGTTTTTTTATGATTTGTAATTTTTCATTAAAAAAACTAAGCGTTTTAAATGAATTTTTTGAAAGAAATGAAAAAAGTAGAGCCTTTTTGTTGTTCGCTGCTAAACCAAATGTTGCCTTTTTGCATTAGCGTGAAATCTTTACATAATCTTAGGCCTAAACCAATGCCTTTCTCGTGATTGGTTCCATAGGTGGATTTGGCTTTAAGTTGAAAGAGCGCTTTTTGCTGTTCTTCAGAAATGCCGATTCCATTGTCTTTCACTTCAATCTGGAAATGATCGTCGGAGGGAGTGACCGAAATGGAGATTTCGCCCCCTTTAGGCGTAAATTTGATGGCATTGCTCACCAGGTTACGTAAAACAAGTCCAAACATATGAGGGTCAGCCACGATGCTCCATTCCGGTTCAACTGACGTATGAAGGACAATGCCCTTCTTGGCTGCGATGCTTTTTTCAACATTTAGTCCTTTCACAATGGAATCGTAAAGATTTAACTGTCGGAGTTCAATGTTCTCCCCATTTAACTGAGATTTGGACCACCACAAGATATTGGTGAGCATCTCCGAAGTATCACGGGTAATTTGAAGGAGGTTTCGTTCCACTTCCTGTTTTTCCTGTTCTTCCAGCTCAACCTCTGCTAGAATTTCGAGGTAACTTTGGATGGAATTTAAAGGGAGCCGGATGTCATGAGAAACGATGGAGAAAAGTTTATCTTTTTCCGCGTTGAGATGTTCCAACTCTTCTTTTTGATGGATAATATGCGCATTTTGTGCAGCAATGGCTAGATTGTTTTCGATTACCGACTGATGTTCTCGGTCGTAATTCTTCCGGATATAGCTGATGGTGACAAAAGTGAGAATAATCACTACAAAATAGGTGACAGCAAAATCGGTGGCGCGGCTCAAATCACTGGTGTAAGCATAAGGAGCCAAGGAAGGGTCAAGGTATTCAAAAATGATGGCTAAAAAGACAGAAATGGCATTGATAGGTAGCCAATATTTGTATTTTTCCTTTGGGATAATGGATACTACAATCAGAAATACAACGGAAAATAAAATTAGGTTAGGGCCGGATATCCCCGAATTGTAAAAGTAATTGAGGGTAAATAAGGTGACGCACATCAGGCAAAAAATGTCGATGGCCAAGGCAGGTTTTCGTTTTATCCGCGATAAGTAATAAATTAATATAGCGAAAATAAGTCCGGCCACACAAAGCATGGCTGGGACAGGTAAACCGATGGCGAAATTGAAAGGAATTTCAAAAATCATCGCTGCCATCGCAATGATACATACTGTATTGAAAATGCGCTCCTCAAGAGAGAAATCGACTGGATTGCCAATCAGCTCCTTACTGCTGAGTTGTTTGCCGAAAAGTTGCACTATTAAGAGATTATATCGTTAACAAACATAAGGATATTCCTTAGAACTTAAAAATACCCCGTATAATTTTAGGATGTTTCCTGCGTATTTAGGGGATAAATCCTTATTTTTGACGCCCTTAGAAAAGTAATCGCAATGATTAAGAGAGAAAAAATTAAAGATCTACTACAGAGTACTGTATTTAACAGAGAAGTAACGGTGATGGGTTGGGTGCGAACCTTTCGCAATAACCAGTTTATCGCATTGAATGATGGTTCCTGTATGGGGAATATTCAGGTCGTGGTGGATTTTAATCAGACCTCCGAGGCACTTCTGAAAAGAATTACCACCGGAGCGGCTTTGGCAATCAATGGAACCCTGATCGAATCGCTCGGGAAAGGACAGACGGTGGAAGTAAAAGCCAGTCAGGTGGAAATTCTCGGCGACAGCAATGCCGAAGAATACCCTCTTCAGCCAAAGAAACACAGTTTGGAGTTTCTCAGAGAAAAAGCCCACCTGCGCTTCCGAACCAATACATTTAATGCCGTGTTTAAAGTGCGTCATGCACTTGCTTTCGCCATTCATCAATTTTATAATGAGCGCGGATTCGTATACATGCATACGCCTATCATCACCGCCAGTGATGCGGAAGGGGCCGGTGAGATGTTTCGGGTAACCACCCTCGATCTTACTCAGGTGCCTAAAACCGATGATGGTTCGGTGGATTTTACACAGGATTTTTTCGGCAGATCCACCAATCTAACCGTTTCAGGTCAGCTGGAAGGGGAATTGGCCGCAACTGCTTTTGGACAGATCTATACGTTCGGACCTACTTTCAGGGCTGAAAATTCGAACACCACCCGTCACCTTGCTGAGTTCTGGATGATTGAGCCGGAAGTGGCTTTTGCGGACCTGGAAGATAACAGGCACCTGGCAGAGGAAATGATGAAGTACGTGATCAATTATGCGAAAACTCATTGTGCGGAAGAATTAGCCTTTTTAAATAACCGTTTGCTGGAGGAGGAGAAACAAAAACCCCAACAGGAAAGAAGCGAAATGAGCTTATTGGAAAAATTGGATTTCTGTGTGAATAATGAATTTGTTCATTTGAGTTATACCGAAGCCATTGCTATTTTAAAAGCTTCCAAGCCCAATCAGAAAAAACAATTTAAATACCTGATAGAAGAGTGGGGTGCAGACCTGCAAAGTGAACATGAACGTTATCTGGTAGAGAAGCACTTTAAAAAACCAGTGGTGCTTACGGATTATCCGAAGGAAATTAAGTCTTTCTATATGCGTTTAAATGATGATGGAAAGACCGTTGCTGCAATGGATATCTTGTTCCCTGGGATTGGAGAAATGATTGGCGGATCTCAACGGGAGGAGCGTTTAGACGTTCTTTTGCAACGGATGGAAGAGATGAATATTCCTAAAGAAGAACTGTGGTGGTTTTTAGATACCCGCCGTTTTGGGACAGTTCCACATGCAGGCTTCGGACTTGGATTTGAACGCCTGGTGTTATTTGTGACCGGCATGACCAATATCCGCGATGTCATTGCTTTTCCGCGTTTTCCTAAAAGTGCAGAATTTTAAGAAGAAAAAAGATAATTTGAGCCCGCTGTTTCTAAAATCAGCGGGTTTTTTGTGAATAGAAGGAGAGGAGAGGACATTAAAAAAGGGTAATCAGTTATATATTGACTACCCTTTGTAATATAGGTTCACCTGTTTGAATTTAGGCGAGTACTTTACTTACTAAATCAGCCGCTTCTTTTAAGGCGATGGCTGAATACACTTTCAAGCCTGATTGATCAATCAGCTCTTTCGCTTCTTGTGCGTTGGTTCCCTGTAAACGGCAGATGATGGGTACGGGAACATTTCCAATTTCATTGTAAGCATCAATCACTCCCTGTGCTACACGATCGCAACGTACAATTCCCCCGAAAATATTGATAAGAATGGCTTTTACATTGGGGTCTTTCAAAATAATGTTGAAGGCTGCTTTCACCGTTTGAGCATTCGCCGTTCCGCCCACATCCAAGAAGTTAGCGGGCTCACCACCGGCTAATTTGATGATGTCCATTGTGGCCATTGCTAGTCCTGCTCCATTGACCATACATCCTACGTTTCCGTCAAGTTTTACGTAATTAAGATTGCTCTCACTGGCCTCTACTTCGGTTGGATCTTCCTCGGTGATATCTCTCATGGCGGCATAATCCGGATGACGGTAAAGGGCATTTTCATCTAAGTTAACCTTCGCATCCACGGCAATGATACGGTCATCGCTGGTTTTCAAAACCGGATTAATTTCGAACATTGAAGAGTCGGTTTGGTCGTAGGCTTTATACAAAGCAGAAACGAATTTCACCATCTCTTTATGTGCCGCGCCACTTAATCCTAAATTAAAGGCAATTTTGCGCGCTTGAAATCCCTGAAGGCCTACTTTTGGATCAATTTCCTCTTTGAAAATCAGATGCGGTGTTTTCTCAGCGACTTCCTCAATGTCCATTCCACCTTCCGTGCTATACATAATCAGGTTATTTCCTTTGCTACGGTTTAGAAGAACGCTCATGTAAAACTCTTTGGTTTCACTTGCTCCGGGGTAGTACACATCCTGCGCAACAAGTACTTTGTGTACTTTTTTTCCTTCGGCTCCCGTTTGTGGAGTGACCAATTGCATGCCGATGATTTCACCTGCTTTCTGCTTAACTTCGTCCAGGTTTTTAGCCAGTTTTACACCACCACCTTTTCCTCTTCCACCCGCATGGATTTGTGCTTTAATCACTACCCAGTCAGAGTTGTAATCGGTTTTCATTTTTTTGGCGGCTTCAACAGCCTGATCTACTGTTTCAGCTAAAACGCCCTCTTGGATCGCAACACCGAAACTTTTTAAAATCTGTTTACCTTGGTATTCGTGGATATTCATCTTGCTCAAAAAATTTGCCCAAATCTACAATTTTTTTTTAGCTTTTGAGGGATAAAGCAAATGAAACGCAGATTTTCTTATTTATTTTTCTTGCTAGAAAGCCCCTGTTGCCCATGGTCATACAATTGTTGCATTCAGTGTCCTGTGGACAGGGGCTTCATCTAAAAAGGATCGTAGAAGACCAGTTTATCTGAAGATCTCCCGGACGGATGTACAGAAATATTACTGTTGTTTTTGTACCTTTGTAGCATATATGTTAAAGGCCAGTGGTATAAAAAAAGCGTATGACCAGCTTCCCATCCTCAAAGGCGTCGATATTGAAGTCCAAAAGGGAGAGATAGTGAGTATCATCGGAGCTTCCGGAGCAGGGAAAAGTACCCTCCTACATATTTTGGGTACCCTCGAACAGCCCGATGAGGGGATGGTACACATTAATGGCGTGGATGTGCGCAAACTTTCCTCCAAACAACTGAGTAGTTTCAGAAATTTCCATATTGGTTTTGTTTTCCAGTTCCATCACCTGCTGCCCGAATTCAGTGCCCTGGAAAATATTTGTATCCCTGGCTTTATTGCACAAAAAGGCCGAAGTGAGACGACCAAAAGAGCCATGGAATTGTTGGACCTTTTTCAGTTAAAAGACCGGGCCCATCACAAACCCAATGAACTTTCAGGAGGAGAACAGCAACGGGTAGCTGTAGCCAGAGCACTGATCAATCAACCTGCTGTCTTATTAGCAGACGAACCCTCTGGTAACCTCGATTCGGTGAACGCCAACTTGTTACATCATCTCTTCGTACAGTTGAGAGACGAACTTCAGCAGACATTTATCATTGTTACGCACAATGAAAATCTGGCTGAAATTAGTGATCGGGTGGTCACAATGAAAGACGGATTGATTGTATAGAAGATGAGAGTTTTAATTACCGCAGGTAAATCTGCGCTGGCGTATAAGCTAAAGAAGGCATTTCATGGAGATACGCTTTTTCTTGCGGATTATGGAGATATGCCGGGTGTTCCGTTGCAAGACACTATTTGGCTTAGCCTGGGAAAATACCAAAAAGACGCATTGATACATGTATTGTTAGCGAAATGTTTAGACCAACAGGTGGACTGTCTGATTCCTCTTTATCAGCAGGAAATTGAAATGTTGCTACAGGCCCGCTTGCTGTTTGAAGAATTTGGCATCACATTGCTTTTGCCCGAAATAGAAGCGTATTCTTTTCCTTCTACTTCGAATAGGACTTCAAATACCTGGCTCATCCGTATGCATGGAAAACTCCATTACCAGGAGGGTTTAGATGAATTTTTACCTGAACTTGATTGGCCGCAAAATGGAGCATTTTATCTGTGTCATCAGGAGGGAAAAGCTTTCTTCAGATTAATGGAAGTGCCGCTTTTTAATGTTAATAAATAAGATGTCTCAAGGAATAAGCGAATTAATAGCCGGACGTAAGGCAATCATTTTGGAGTTCGATCAGGTCATTTATCCTGAAAAGGATTATGTCCTTCAGGTATATTACCTTTTTGCTTCTTTTCTTTCCTATACCGAACAAATGGATGCAGAGGAATTGGTGAAATGGATGCAAGAGGAATATGAAAAAAATGGAGGAGATGCCATGTACGAGAAAACCGCCGCACACTTTGGAATAAATCCAACATACGCTGTCCATTTCGAACGACTATTTTATACTGCACGTCTGCCTTTAAAATTGTTGATGTTTCAAAAAGTGCAACAATTTTTGAAAGAAATGCTTTATGAAGGAAAATCTGTTCTCTTATGGGTAAGAGGAAATAGGGGGATAGCTCTTAATAAACTTAATCAGTTGGAATGGAATGGGTTACAACACCATGTGCGCATTTATTTCGAAGAGGATGAAGAAGATAATTGGGAAGAATTGGCTTTGGAAAGACTTTTGGAAAAAGAAAATTTGAGGAAAGAAGAAGTATTGTTCATCACATCCTCTAAGGTGTATCAGGAAGAAATAAAAAAAAATAATATATCTGCAGTCACATCAGATATATTCTTCTAATTTTTTTCGTTATTTGTAAATTAGATCATGATCTATTGCTATTTAAAACACATGAAAATAAGACCTCTATATGCTTTTATTCTTTTGTTTGCATTGAGCCTTACCGCTTGTAAAAAGAAAAAGAAACCTGTTATAGATGAAACCAGCCGGGAAGATTTAACACGTGATTCGATCTTTCTATATGCTAAAGAAGTGTATTTATGGTACAATCTGTTACCCACTTATGAGGCCTTTAACCCCCGAAAATTTAATACTTCGGGTACACCGATGACCAATTATGAAAACGAATTGATTGCCATTGCAAAAACCGCTGTCAATTCAAGTACAGGACGTTATTATGAGTATTTTGCAAATGGCACAGATACCAAGTTCTCCTACATTAGTGATAAATCGGATAAAAATCCGGCGGCAGTTATTCCCGGTAAAAGAAGCGCGGTGGACTTAGATGGGAATGGAAATGATTTCGGTATTAAATTAGGAGCCTATTACCTGGATGAGAGCAGGACTACTTTTGCGTTGTTCGCAACGGCTGTCTATCCCGGATCTCCGGCAGATCAGGCAGGTATGACACGTAGTAACCGAATTACGAAACTGAACGGGAGAGATATTGGAGCTAATCTTGCCAATCAGGTGGATTTCATCAACGATGCCTTGAGCGGCTCGGGAACTACCATGCAGATTGAAGGAACAAAATACCTTAATGGGCAGAATAATGGGACCTATAGCGTGAATCTGACAAAGTCAGTTTACCGGAGCAGCCCTGTTATCGGACGCAAAGTGTTTACAGCCGGATCTAAAAAAATAGGGTATTTTAATTTTGCCCGTTTTTCTACGCTGAGCAATGCACGGACAGATTTGGAAGCTGCTTTTACGCAGTTCGCAAATGAAAGTGTGACCGATTTGATCATTGACCTTCGTTACAATACCGGTGGCTATGTGAGCACGGCTCAATTCCTTTTGAATTTGATTGCTTCTCCCTCGTTAAATGGGAAAGTCATGTTTTCAGAACATTACAATGGGTTGATGCAGACAGGACAATCGAAAATTCTGACCAATCAGCCTTTATTGGATGCAAGCGGCAAACCGCAATATCAAAACGGACGACTGATCACCTATGCAGATGTCGATTATGGAATTAGTGCAAATACCGTTCATTTCGCTGCCCAGGGTTCACTCAATGGTGTACAGAATGTCGTGTTTATTGTTTCAGGAAGTACGGCATCAGCAAGCGAGTTAGTCATCAACAGTTTAAAACCATACGTGAACGTGAAGGTGATTGGAACGAAAACTTATGGAAAACCGGTCGGGTTTTTCCCGATCACCATTGAAAATAAATATGAAGTGTATTATTCAATGTTTACGACAAAGAATTCGGCCGGATATGGGGATTATTTTGATGGAATGACACCGGATATTGTGGATAGTTACGATGACCCACTTTATAATTTTGGAGAAGCAGGAGAAAATTATACTGCACAGGCACTTAACCTTTTGGCTCCCGGAGTGAATGTGACCTCTTCGGCCACCAAAATCATGGCACTTGGTTCGAGCAGTATCCCTGTGAGAAATTTGTCGGCGATGGTTCCGGTAAACCGGGAACAGGAATTTGTCGGAATGATTGAAACCCGCCATACCCTTAAAAAGTAATTTCAGGCCTTCGGTAAATAGGGAATGATCACCTTTGGGATCTTTCTCTGCTTGTCCTATTAATTTAACCTTTATAAAATGGGACAATTCCGTATAATTTTAGAAGAAAATGACAGGAGAATTAATTGAAAAAGAAGAAATAGATGTTTCCAAGTTGATTCCGGCTGAAAAAAGTCTTTCGGAAGAACAACTTGCTAGAATTGATTCCGCCCAGCGTTTGGGGAATGAATTTAAAGGAAAGGCATCCATTAGTTTTAATACTACAGAAGGGGTTAAACGGGTAAGTACAACGGTTTGGTCGGTTACGGAACATTATCTACAGCTAAAGAATAATATTCATATTCCCATAAAATCGGTGGTTGATATTGAGTTTTAATAAAAAAGCCGGAATTCTTAATAGAATTTCGGCTTTTTTATAGGATGTTTTCCGTTTATTGTTTTTTCATTTGGAGATTTTCCCTAAAAATACTTTGAATGTCCCTCTTCTTATCAATGTTTTGGATCACTTCGAGGATCACTGAGGCAGCATCGTTAAAAAAAGCTTTGTTGATGTTTTTAAATTCGTCAGTCGCTTTATGGTAATCCTTATGATCCTCTACGCCGAAATAGATGAAAGGAATGTTTTTTGCATTAAAGGCCCCTTGATCACTTTGGTTGGTCCAGTCATCCGAACCTAATTTCGGATCGTCGTGCCCCAACAGCAAGCGGATGTTTGGATTGGTCGTCACTAAAAATGGTTTTAACTGAGGGTATTTAAAAGTGCCGGCAGCGTATAATTCCTGCTTGTCATTGTGACTGATCATATCCATGTTGATATTTAACGTAATTTGCCCGAGGGGAAGGGGAGGGTTGGCTACAAAGGCTTTGGCTCCCTGCAAGCCCATTTCTTCTGCGTCGAAAAAAGCAAAAATAAGGCTGTGATTAGGGCGATTTTTGGTGTAATAGGAAGCGAACTTAAGGAGTGCTGCGGTTCCGGAAGCGTTGTCGTCTGCACCATTAAAAATTTCGTTGTTAATGATTCCTATGTGGTCGTAATGGGCCGATATGACGATGGTACTTTCGCTTTTTCCAGGAACAAACGCAATCAGGTTGATGCCTTTTACGGTAGTGCCATTTCGCTGTTTAAACTCAAACGGTTGCTCGAAATTAGTCAGGCCCGGATAAGACTGGATGCCGATTTCTTTTAACCTGCCTTTGAGGTAAGTGCGGGCCATTTCTGCTCCTTTGGTGCCTGTTTTACGACCTTCGTAGGCATCAGAAGAAAGAATCTCCACATCTTTGAGTAATTGCTCATCGACACCTGATTGTGCCTTGTTTTTTACAGTTCCGCAGCTCAGCATTAGCCCCAGCGGAATCAGAAATAATAATTTCATGAGAATATTTATTTAATCGTTCGATAAAGGTAGCGATATTGACCGATATCCAATCGTTGGAGGAATGTAAAAGTTGTAACGGCGCTGTTTTAGTTGATGAAAAACTCAGTAAATTGGACTATTCAATTAAAAAAAAAACACATGGAATATAGAAGATTAGGAAAATCGGGATTGCAGTTGAGTGCACTTTCGTTTGGTAGCTGGCTTACATTTGGTCAGCAGATCAGTGATAAAATGGCCGATGAACTTATGGGGATTGCTTATGATGCAGGAGTTAATTTCTTTGACAATGCAGAAGGCTATGCGGAGGGAAGGTCGGAAGAAGTGATGGGGCAGATTCTAAAAGCGAAAAACTGGCCTCGTGATTCGTATGTGGTGTCGAGTAAGGTGTTTTTTGGCGCAGCCCGCAAAGGACCTAATCAAACAGGGCTTTCTCGTAAGCACGTCATGGAGGCCTGTCATGCTGCACTTCAACGGTTGCAGGTAGAGTACCTGGATCTGTATTTTTGTCACAGACCGGATAAACAAACGCCGGTGGAAGAAACCGTGTGGGCAATGAATACGTTAGTGCAACAAGGTAAAATTCTGTATTGGGGCACTTCTGAATGGTCCGCATCAGAGATTATGGAGGCCATCCTGGTGGCTAAAGAAAACCACCTGATTGGTCCAGTCATGGAACAACCACAGTATAATCTGTTGGAAAGACAAAAACTGGAAAATGAATACCTGCACCTGTTTAAGTACCATGGATTAGGGACTACTATCTGGTCTCCATTGGCTTCAGGGTTGCTTTCAGGAAAATACAGTGCTCCGGGAGCAGTTAAAAACACTCGTTTGGATATGCAGGGAATGGAATGGTTGAAAGACCGAACACTTGCCGAAGATCGCCTGAAGAAAGTTCAGGGGCTTCAACAGATTGCGGATGACCTGAGCGTGCCCCTGGCGCTAATGTCCATTGCCTGGTGCTTAAAGAACCCGAATGTGAGTACGGTAATTTTGGGAGCTTCCAGGTCGGCTCAGCTGCTAGAAAACCTGAAAGTGCTGGAGGTTCTGCCTTTACTTACGTCGGAGGTAATGGAAAAAATAGAGCAGGTGGTTGAAAGCAAGCCGGTGTTGCCCCCTTTCTAAAGGGAAATAATTTGCCTAATAAAAGGCGCATTAGCGGCTTTTATTAGGCAAAAGAAAAGTTGGATTAATAATACGTTAGACGCACCACCCCTGCTATCTTTTTGGCTAAACGAATTACCTGACGGGTATAGCCGTATTCATTATCGTACCAGGCATAGAGAACAACCGATTTTTGGTCCTTTGAAAGAATGGTGGCCGGTCCGTCTACTATAGATGCGTGGCTGTTGCCAATCAAATCGGTACTTACTAACTCATTGGAGATAGAGTACTCCAGCTGTTCGGATAAATCGCCAAATAGGGAAGCCTGTTTGAGTACCTCTTCGATCTCTTCTTTAGAAGTGACCTTGCTCAATGACAGGTTTAAGATCGCAAGAGAGACATTTGGGGTAGGTACACGAACGGCATTTCCGGTCAGTTTTCCTCCCAAATGAGGGATCACCTTGGCCACGGCTTTATCTGCTCCTGTCTCCGTAATTACCAGGTTGAGGGCCGCGGAACGGCCTCTTCGGTATTTTTTATGATAGTTGTCTAAGAGATTTTGGTCATTGGTATATGAATGAACGGTTTCAATATGGCCTTTCTCAATGCCAAATGAATCATCCATTACTTTTAACACCGGAACAATGGCGTTTGTGGTACAAGAGGCATTCGAGAATACTTGTTCTTGTTCCATCTCAAAATCAATATCATTAATGCCGGTCACGATATTAGGGATGTCCCCTTTAGCGGGAGCAGTAAGAAGTACTTTCGCAATTCCTTTTGCTTTAAGGTGTCTGCCTAGCCCATCGCGGTCTCTGAAAACGCCTGTATTATCGATCAATAGGGCATCATGGATATCGTAGGCCGTATAATCCACATCCTCCGGGTTTTTAGCGGTAATCAGGTAAACGGTCTGCCCATTAATAATCAATGCCTTATTTTCAAAGTCTTCAATAATGGTGCCATGGAAAGGTCCGTGTATGGAGTCGGTTCTTAGCAATTCGGCCCGTTTAATTAGCTCCTCGTCACTGTAACTGCGGGTCACTATGGCTCTTAACCTCAGTTGCTCTCCTTTCCCCGCCTGTATAATCAGCTCGCGGGCCGCAATTCTTCCAATCCGTCCAAAACCATACAGCACAACATCTTTTGGTCTAAGAGAGATTTTATCTTTACCAATGTGACGATTCAGTTTACTGATGATAAAATCGTGCATGGAAGAATGGGTATTCTGATCATCGAGCCATTCGGATGCTAAACGACCAATGTCAATCCGGGAAGGAGCAAGGTTGCAACTGGCAATGGTGTTCGCCAATTCATAAGTTTCATAAATAGAAATATCCTTGCCACTTACCTCTTTTGCGTATTGATGATAAGCGAGGATTTCACTACTGCCTACATCAAAAAGAGGTTTACGGAAAAGAACGAGTTCAATGGAACGGTCATACCATAATTGACCCACACAGCGGATGAGTTCGAGTGCTTTTTTCTCTTTTTCAATCCAATTTTGAAACTCCGATTGGTACTTGGTTAACATACAAAAAAGTAATTTGGTTAGAAATGCCACAAAAGTAAAAAAGATCGGGTGAGTACCCAATCTTTTTCAATAATATTACTTGATTTTTGTGCAATTAACCTAAATAGGACTTCAGAATTTTACTTCTTGAAGTATGACGCAGTCGTTGTAGCGCTTTATCTTTAATTTGTCTAACCCGTTCTCTTGTTAAATTGAACTTTTCTCCAATTTCTTCTAGCGATAGGGGATGATTGGTGCTCAATCCAAAAAATAAAACAATGATTTCTCTCTCTCGTTCTGTGAGCGTGGAAAGGGATCGCTTAATTTCTTCAGAGAGGGATTCATTGATCAGGTTGCTGTCCGTGTTGGGTTCATGATTTTCCAATACATCCAAGAGGGTATTCTCTTCTCCCTGAACAAAAGGGGCATCCATGGATACGTGACGTCCTGAATTACTCAAGGTATCTGAAATTTTGTCAACCGTGGTTTCCAGAATGTCAGCCAGTTCTTCTGGAGAAGGTTCCCGCTCGTATTCCTGCTCCAGTTTGGAGAAAGCTTTGCTAATTTTGCTTAAAGAACCCACCTGATTCAAAGGCAGACGAACAATGCGGCTTTGTTCAGCAATGGCCTGAAGGATGGATTGTCTGATCCACCATACCGCATAGGAGATGAACTTAAAACCTTTTGTCTCATCGAAACGTTTAGCGGCTTTGATTAAGCCAAGGTTTCCTTCGTTAATCAGGTCGCCGAGAGTCAAGCCCTGATTTTGATATTGTTTAGCCACCGAAACAACAAAACGCAAGTTAGTTTTCGTTAAACGTTCTAAAGCTGCCTGATCTCCTTCACGAATTTTACGAGCTAATATGACTTCTTCTTCGGCGGTAATTAAATCTACTTTTCCAATCTCATGCAAGTATTTATCTAAGGATTGACTTTCCCGGTTGGTAATGGATTGGGTTATTTTGAGTTGTCTCATTTATGAATTTGGTCCTCTTTATTTTAACTGCAAAATTACTAATTTTTAAACACAACGAAAGGGTAAATTACTCAAAATGTCCTGCTTTTACAAGTATTTTTTGCTGATCATAGCATAGCAAAAATCATTCCAATATTCGGTGAATTAATTTTATGTTAATATTGATTTACATATAATTTTTATTGATATACAGTGATATTATTTTGATAATTAATAATAAAAACCTTTCTTTGTAAAGATATCTTTGTTGACAAGAGAATTACATATGTCAGCCAAGGGAGATGCTTGAAAGGGCATAAAACAAGACCTCGTCTTGTTTTATGCCCTCTTTTAGTTGATCTCAAACAGACAGTTTGTCCTTTTTTAATGACAGGTGTCAAAAATCATCGTTTAAATAAATTCATTCCTCCGCCAACTCGATCACTGATCGTGTTTCTGTACTGCTTTCTCCATCTGGCTGGGGAGTAGCTACAGGGCTTAAGAAAATCTGGATTCTAGATCGGTGTGGCAGAGAAGTCTCTTCAGCTTTTGTCCCAATCGAAAGCAGGTGATCAATTTCTTAACCGCCAGACTTATGGTGATTTTTACATGGAAAAAGGAAACTGGGAAGATCAGGTATTTGTGAATGAAGTGTTACGCACGAATGGTTTTTCGTGTTTTTTGCATCGATAGCGATTGTACAGGGGGGATTTATCTGCGCTGGCAAGAGAAAAGATTTACAAAAGCCTTGTATAGGCAGATTGATTCCTTACATTTGATGGCTGTTACCGGCTTTTTGTGTTCGGGAATTCAGGAGCATTCCCTCAAGCATCGGATGGAAGAGATTTACAGGTAACCCGCTACCTCTATAGGGGGGATAATTATTTTCTATTTACTTCTGTTTTTGTTTTCATCATAGGAATGGTTTTAAAAAGCGTGGTAGGACAAGGGAAAAGCTACGGGAAGTGCAGCAATTGACTATATTAAAAACGAAATTGAATTAAGTACCCTCATATGCCGATTATAATCAACCTGGATGTCATGATGGCTAAACGTAAAATGTCGCTCACTGAGCTCAGTGAACGGGTAGGAATTACTTTGTCTAATTTATCAATTCTAAAGACCGGAAAGGCGAAGGCTATTCGGATTGAAACGTTGGAGACAATCTGCCGGGTACTTGACTGTCAGCCAGGCGATTTATTGGAATTCCGGAAGGAATGTTCTTCAGAAATACGCTTTTAGTCCATAACCCACTTTGAACATTTTATAAAAAGGGGTGGACGTCCGGTTTTGAAACCAGCTGATCGCATACAAATCATTAGTGTTCCATTCAGTATAAATTCCGTAGGCCTTAATACTCGAAGTGGAGGGTTGTTTTATACGGATTTCCGCACTTGCTCCCAGGTGAAGTCTTAAGGCAGAAGACCAGAAATAATAACCTTTCCGGTAAGTACTTCCTTCGAATTTGAAATCAAAATTTTCGCCTAAAGTATAAGAGGGGAAAAAGACGGGGTTTAAAGGAAGAAGCTCGATCTGTTCTCCTAAACGGATAGACCAGGGGCGATACTGAAATTTGAGAGCCACGATGCTTAGATCGCCCCCCAGCGATTGTGGAACAAAACCATAATGGGCACTCAGAGTGGTACGTTCTTTAAAAAAATGATAACCGGCTCCGACACTTACGAAACCAATACTTCCTGCATACTGCAACTGGGCTTCATCTGGTCGAATGGCACGAAGCCATTTTTTTTGAGCCGGTACTAAAGACGGGAAAAATAAGAAGAGGAATAGGAATTTAAAAAATAACTTCTGTTGCATAAACTTCGCCATTTTGAATGTCTATGAGCGCATAGGCATGGTTGACAATTGCATTGGTAATGATAAAAGGTATCCCTTTCTCCTCCTCATAATGAATTTTTAAGGGTTGATGATTGTGGGAATGGATGGATGCGATCACTCCTGTTTTTTTGTTTAATAATTGCCTATAAGGTTTAGCAAGAGCTGGGTCAAAATCATCATCCGTTGGAGCGACATGGGAGATAGCAACCAGATGACTGATGTCTGAAGAAAGGGTTAGCTCCTTATTGAGCCAGGCCAGAGAGGGAGTGCTTCCATCAAAATCGTATTCTCTTCCATTCGTGTCGTGGCAAACAAACTTTACAGTACCATAGGTAAAGGTAAAGTTAAGAGGACCAAACATTCGTTCATAAATCTGTTGACCATTGGCGACGAGATCGTGGTTTCCGATCACGGCTATAAAGGGCACTTTTAACTCAGCATAAATCCTGTAAATACCATCAAACTCTAACAGCAACCCGAAATCAGAAATATCGCCGTTTAAAATGACAAAATCAATGTCGTCTCTGGCATTGATATGCTGTACAAACTTTTTTGATTCCGCATAGCTTCGCTGGGTGTCTCCTGACAAGGCAATACGTATTCTTTCTCCGGGTTTCTTTGTCGAAAGTTTTTGCAATTGCAGGTGGTTGGAATGAACCACTGTCCGCCTGTTAAAGCGTTGGTTGGGGCTATATTCATCTGAGTTACACCCCCAGAATAAAAGGAATGAAATAAAAAACGGGAGGTGATAAACTTTCATGCATGCTACAATTAAATGGAGGTGGATAAACTGGACGATCCTGTATAATTTCAGGTAAATCTGAAGAGTCAAATTTAGGAGCTAGGAGTGAAAGGTCTTTGTATGGCCTCACTTCCAGTCTCCTTATACAAACATTTTTCCGGAAGAAAAGTTCATTCCATTAAATTTCATCCAGACGAAAAGTGTGGTCAATGCGGATTCCCTTCTCTGTCATTTTGAGCTGTCCACATTCATTTACCGGATCGTGCTGGAAGAAGAGGACGTATTCTTTTGCTGTCGCCTCTTCTAAAAAGCTTTTCTTTTCCTTTAAGGTTTGCAGAGGGAACATGTCATAAGCCATGACGTAAGGCAAAGGAATATGTCCCACTGAAGGCAATAAATCGGACATAAATACGATTGTCTTCTCTTTGTAGGTTAACTGAGGGAGCATCATGGCTTCCGTATGCCCATAGGCGAAACGAATGTGTATCTCTGGATGAAAATCCTGCAAGCGATCTTCCTGGATCCATTTCAATTGGCCACTTTCCTGAATGGGCAGAATGTTTTCTTTTAAAAAAGAAGCTTTCTCCCTTTCATTAGGCTGTACTGCCCAGTTCCAATGCTGTTCATTGCTCCAGTAAGTAGCGTTTTTAAAGGCAGGTACTAATTGGTCCCCGTTTCTCTTGATGGAACCTCCACAATGATCAAAATGCAAATGCGTTAAGAAAACATCCGTGATGTCGTCCCTATGGAAACCATGGGTGGCGAGCGATCGATCCAGATCGGCATTCCCATGCAGGTCGTAATGACTAAAAAATTTATCGTCCTGCTTGTTGCCAATTCCGTTGTCGACCAGTAGCAGACGCTTTCCGTCTTCAATCAATAAGCTTCTCATCGCCCAGCTACACAAGTTGTTTTCGTCTGCCGGATTTGATTTTTGCCATATTTTTTTGGGCACTACCCCAAACATGGCTCCGCCATCCAATTTGAAGTAGCCGGTATCAATGGTATAGAGTTTCATGATGTAATCTTTCAAAGTTAGCCTGTCCAAAAATAAGAAAACCCTTCCGTTTTTAAGGAAGGGTTTTCTTAAGTACATGTCATAAATGACAATGTCGTTAGGTTTTTTGTTAAAGATGGATCACTTCTCCATAAGCGTCTGCCGCAGCCTCCATAATGGCCTCGCTCATAGTAGGATGTGGGTGAACGGCTTTGATCATTTCATGTCCGGTTGTTTCAAGTTTACGAGCCACTACGATTTCAGCAATCATCTCAGTGACATTCGCACCGATCATATGTGCGCCAAGTAATTCACCATATTTTGCATCAAAAATTAGTTTGACAAAACCGTCTTTCGCACCCGATGCACTGGCTTTTCCAGAAGCTGAGAAAGGGAATTTGCCTATTTTTAATTCATAACCGGCGGCTTTTGCTGCTTTTTCGGTATAACCCACCGAAGCAATTTCAGGACTGCAATAGGTACAGCCCGGAATATTATTGTAATCCAAAGGTTCCACATGTTGCCCGGCAATCTTCTCTACACAAATGATTCCTTCCGCAGAAGCCACGTGGGCAAGTGCCTGCCCGGCCACAATATCTCCAATGGCATAATATCCTTTTGCGGAGGTTTGGTAGTACTCATCAACAATGACCTTTCCTTTGTCGGTCCGGATACCGGTTTCCTCTAAGCCAATGTTTTCAATGTTGGCAACCACCCCTGCTGCAGATAAAACGATGTCGCATTCAATTGTCTGCATGCCTGAAGCTGTTTTTACCTGTACTTTACATCCTGTGCCTGAGGTATCTACTGATTCGACACTGGAAGAAGTGAGAATCTCGATGCCGGTTTTTTTCAGACTTCTTAATAATTGTTTAGAAACGTCTTCATCTTCCACGGGGACAATGTGATCTAAGTACTCTACAATGGTCACTTTTGTGCCCAGGGTAGCATAAAAATAGGCAAATTCCACGCCGATAGCTCCTGAACCTACCACTACCATGGAGGCGGGTTGTTGCGGCAATACCATTGCCTGACGGTATCCGATCACTTTTTTTCCATCCTGTGGAAGATTTGGTAATTCCCTTGAACGTGCGCCCGTTGCGATCACGATGTTTTTGGCGGTCAGCTCTTTAGTGGAGCCATCTGCCGCTTTAACTTCCACTTTGGAACCAGGTTTTACTTTTCCGGTCCCCATGATCACGTCGATTTTATTCTTTTTCATCAAGAACTGAACCCCTTTGCTCATTCCTTCGGCAACATCACGGCTCCGCTTAATGACCGCACCAAAATCTGCATTTGCTTCGGCTGTTTTAATGCCATAATCTGCAGCATGATTAATATATTCAAAAACCTGGGCACTTTTCAATAATGCTTTGGTAGGAATGCAGCCCCAATTCAGACAGATGCCCCCTAAAGATTCCCTTTCTACAATGGCTGTTTTCATGCCGAGTTGAGAAGCTCTGATTGCAGTTACATATCCACCAGGACCGCTGCCTATAACAATTAAATCGTAGTTCATATCTTTTATTAGGAAATTAACTAAATAATGGGGTCAAAATTAAAAAAAATGTTGGTTAAAATAAGCCTTCAAAGAAGCAGATGGATTTTTCTTGGTCAGAAAAACGTTAATTTAACAGGAAAAAGGGCTATAATTTTAAATGAATTAAATAATAAACAAACAATAATAAGATATAAGGCCAGATTTTAATTAAAAAAGTAATGGTGTTAATTGTTGATAAATATTCTGCTTCTTAATAATTATTTAACATTGAAATAGGAAATGTCTTGTAAATTAATCTTTACCTTTGCAACGATATTGTTAATTAGATATCAACAAAACAAAAATTAATTTACAAAAGAGTATGAAAAAAACTTTACTATTAAAAGTTCTGGTAATGGTAATTGCTTTTGTAGGTGTAACTGGTGCCGCAATGGCTCAGGTAACTACATCATCAATGACCGGTACGGTGAGGGATTCGAAAGAGACCCTTCCAGGTGCGAGCTTAAAAGCAACGCACACTCCTACAGGTACTACTTACACCATCGTTACCAATAGCGAAGGCCGCTATAATCTGGGTAACATGCGTGTGGGTGGCCCATATGTTGTTGAGATAAGCTTCGTCGGCTTTAAAACTCAAAAATTTGATGATGTGTTTTTAAAATTAGCAGAACCTTTTGTTCTGAATGTGACGTTACAAGAGAGTAGCTCGACCTTAGCGGAGGTAAATATCGTGGGCGCCGCTTCCAATTCTATCATGAATTCCAATAGAAACGGAGCAACCACGAATATCAGTAACCGTGAAATTCAAGTACTCCCTTCAATCACCAGAAGCTTGAACGATTTAACCCGCTTAACCCCTCAGGCCAACGGAACTTCCATTGGGGGTGGTAACTACAGACAAAATAATTTTACCGTAGACGGATCTGAGTTCAATAACAATTTCGGAATTGGTGGAAACTTGCCAGCAAATGGCTCTCCCATTTCTTTAGACGCCTTGGAGCAGATCTCCATCAACGTGACCCCTTACGACGTTACTCAAGGAAATTTTATCGGTAGTTCCCTAAATGCGGTTACGCGTTCCGGAACAAATGAATTTTCAGGCTCCGTTTATACTTACTTCAGAAATCAAAACCAACAAGGTAGACACGTGGGTTCTTTTGATTTGACCAGAGGAGAATTGGATGATAAAACCTATGGTGCTCGTTTTGGCGGACCAATCATTAAAAATAAATTGTTTGTGTTCGTTAATGTGGAGCAGCAAAAAACAACCAGACCTGGACAACAACAGGTGGCCGCTGCTACCGAAGGTACTTTCGGAAATAACGTTTCCAGACCAACGGCAGCCAAATTAAATCAGTTAAGAGATTTCTTGATCAGCAATTATGGATACAATCCTGGCGAATATCAAGGATATAGTTTTGCTGCAGAACGTTTAAATCTGTTAGGTCGTATCGACTGGAATATCAGTGATAAACATAAATTGAATATCCGTTACAGCCAGGTGGAAAGTAAAGACCCATCCATGGTAAATGGAACATCAGCAGCTCCTTCAAGCTTTAGCACCGGATCTGGAAGAACAAACGTAAATAGTTTGCAATTCGCATCGGCCAACTACTATCAGGAAGCGAACTTCTACTCATTAGCCGGGGAGCTAAACTCACAATTTGGTAATTTTACCAACACCTTGAGAGCTTCTTACACGAACCAGAACGATCCAAGAAGTTCTGATAGCGATCCTTTCCCTTTTGTGGATATTCTGGAAGCGGGTTCCCCTTATACTTCATTTGGATATGAATTGTTTACATATGGAAACTTACGTGACGTAAAAACTACTTCCATTATCGATAACTTAAAATGGTCTTCCGGTAAACACAATTTTACGGCTGGTTTCCAATTGGATTTCAACTCTACAACCAATGGTTTCCAACGTTATGGAACCAGTTATTACAGATATAACTCACTAGATGATTTCTTAACGAACAAACTGCCGGCAAACTATGCCCTGACCTATTCTTTAGCTCCAGGTTATGCACAGGCTTTTCCGAACTTTAAGTCAGCACAATATTCCGTATATGCGCAGGATGAGATCCAGCTTAGCGACCGTTTCAAATTTGCTGTTGGTTTACGTTTAGACCTGCCTACTTATCCGAAAGCACTGGAAGAACACCCGCTGTTAAATAACCTGACTTTCGCAAATGGAGTCTCTTTAAGTACAGCAGCTTTGCCTAAAACGAGTGTGATGTTCTCGCCAAGAGCCTCTTTTAACTGGGATGTAAAAGGCGACAGAACATTGCAATTGAGAGGTGGTTCGGGTATTTTCACGGGTAAGTTTCCTTTTGTATGGATCGTAAATCAGGCAGGTGATGCCGGTCTTTTACAGGTAACGGAGACCTGGGGTGCTGGGAATACTTCTTATCCAACAGTTCCAGGAGTGTTCAATCCTGATCCAAACGCCTATCGTCCGGCTACCCAGCCACAAGCAGGAACCATCTTGCCAAGTGCTTTAACAATCATTTCTCCTGATTTGAAAATGCCTCAGACCTGGAAAACGAGTTTAGCTCTTGATGCGAAACTTCCAGGAGGACTGATCGGTACATTAGAGGGGATTTATAATGCGGACCTCAATACAGCTTACTGGAATAACGTAAATTTACAAGCTCCTTCAGCGCTAAACGTTTCCGGTTATGCAGACAATAGAATGATCTATCCAAATGCAAATGCAGCTAAGTATTACGTGAAATTAGCCAATGGTCAGCCAACAACTACGGGTACAGGTGCATTTAATGCGTATCGTTTAGAGAACGGGACCAAAGGTCATTATTACTCGGTAACCGCAAGATTAGAAAAGCAATTCTCTAATGGACTGGCAGCTACCTTATCTTATACTAAGTCTGGTGCAAAGAACTTATATGATGGCAGTGGAGATCAGGCAGGAAGTGCTTGGCAGGGAACACCAACAGTGAACGGATCCAATAGCCAAGAGCTAAGTTATGCCAGCTATGTAGTTCCAAACAGAGTGGTAGCTTCGATTTCTTATGGAAAAGAGTTCTTCAAACACGCTAAAACAACCTTCTCTTTATTCTATCAAGGGTCAATTGATGGCAGATTCTCCTATGTGTACGGAAGTAGTTCCGGCGGTATGACAGGAGATATCAATCGTGATGGAGCAAACTCTGACCTGATTTACATTCCTAAAGATGCCTCAGAAATTGATTTCGAACCTCAAACAATTGGTGGAATTCTTTATTCTAACCAAGCTCAAAAAGATCTGTTCTTCAGATACATCGAGCAGGATGATTATTTGAGATCTCGTAAAGGACAGTATGCTGAGCGGAATGGTGCACAGTTCCCTTGGAGAAATCAGGTGGATGTTAAAATCATGCAAGATCTTTTCGTAAATGTTGGCGGTAAGAAAAATTCACTTCAGTTTACCTGGGATATCTTCAACGTAGGTAACTTCCTTAACAAAAACTGGGGATTAGTGAAAATCACAAACCAACGCGCTATCTTAAATCCAAGAAATGCTGCGGCCCTAACACCGGGTGGAACTACCAAGCCATTGTTCTGGTTGGCAACTGATAGAAATTTACCTATCACTACAACGTTTAGAGATTTAACTTCGATTAGCTCGACTTATTACATGCAATTCGGCTTTAGATATACTTTTAACTAAGGGTCGATCAATCATTTATAATGAAACCCCGGGAGAACTCCCGGGGTTTTTTTGTTGCACTGTTAATCTTCCCCCTTCATCAAGACCTCTACGAAAGCTTCTAAAGAGCTGAAGGGGTCTTTCAGGCGATTTTGAATGAGCCGTTCGATACAGGCGATCTCTAAACGGATGAGCGTGTTGAGTATTTTGTATCCTCTGGGATAATTGGAAAGAAACTCTAACAGCACATCGAAAGGAATGCTAGCCGTCGTGGTGTGTTCTAGAGCCCAAATCGGTTGGGCGAGGGCCTGGTGATGAAAAAAGTTACTCGGACAAAGGAAATCATTGCTTCCCCAACAGCGCAAAAGTTGCCGTTTAGGTGGGACTTGCAGGTAAGTGACCGCTGTACCACTCACCAGAAAAATGAGCTGGTCAGGAATGCAGCCACCTTTGTATAGAGCTTCTCCCTTTTTGTAGGACCGCTCAAGAGAAGATTGAGCCAGCAGGAAGTTCATGAATGACTCCTCTTTCGACAGCACCTGATTGAGGTGATCGAGTAAATGTTGCTGAGCATTTGTCATGAAGCGATTCTTTTCTCTTTTTTAAGTATTCTCCTCAATTCCCTCAAGCCTCTTTTTTGCGCAAAAATGGTGAAATCAATGCAGCGGCGGTGAGCGAGATCACTCGTAAATTTTGTGCATGCGAAATGAAGAAAACTCGAACTAAGTCGGCGAATATGAAGCATTTGTTCCGGGGATAAATGAAATTTGGTATGCAGCCATCCGGCAAAATGGCGACGCATAGCAATGATCTCTTGGAGTAACTCAGTGTCATTCAACTGATGTAGTTCCTGGTGTAATTCACGAATGCCTTGTTTGGTTAGTGGAAATTTTTTCATGGAGCGTTTTGGAGTTAAAAAGCATGAAAATAGAATCTGATTAATTGGCATCCTTAACAACAATGAGCCTATTTTTATGAAGTGGACGAATAATGCCCTGAGCTGGAAGAACGATACAATTGGTAGCGTTTAATGGCAAGAATAAGAGTACAATCTTTCCAAAAATTAGGGTAAAAACACCTGTGCATCATTCGAATAAATTCCCCTTATTTGAAATTTAAACCTACTAAATTATGTGTATGAACAATTTTTATCACTCTCTTTTTAAGAGTTTTAACTGTTTTTTTCTGTGCGCCGTTTTGCCGGCATACCTCTTGTTTTTAATTCATGTCAATGAATATGGTTATACGCTAGTGGATGAACGCCATGTCAAGTATTGGATGAGCTATACCATGACATTGATGCTGATGTATATTTTGACAATTGTTTTATTCAGGAGTGTTCTACTGTCAACAGAGCAGAAAAGTAAAATGAAAAGAAAGCCCGCCTTTTGGAAGAAGATTTTCAGGAGCCCTTTTGCTTTGTTAGGAACAATTGTTTTTTGCCTGCTTGTGTTTATATCTCAAAATGAAAGCCAGGCAAATGGTCCCGGGAAAATGCATCGTTTAATCAAAGAAATTCCCCTCATCAGTCAGCTACCTCATTTGGCTTGTTCGCTTTGGTTAAGCACTCATCTTTCCAAGAGTGTTATGAAGTATAGCTTGCAGAAGAGACAGATGGATCTGAAGCAACAAAAACTGGTAATCCATCAAAAAGGAGGATATGGCTTTTTGCCCGTCAAGGAAGTCGCATTGATTTTTCAATTAACGGCTGTCAACTGGCTGATGACTTTTAAGGAGGAAAAGCATATCAGTGACCTATCTTTGTCTGCATTGTATGAATGTCTAGATAAAAGGACTTTTTTTCAGGTAAATCGAAGATGCATTGTGAATCGTCATGCCATTCAATGTTATTCACAGGGGACTTTCGGAAAGATCGAATTGCGTTTTCATTCAGATATACATCCGATAGTTACCGTGAGTAAGGGTCGTGCCTGCGAATTTAGAAAATGGTTGATGATAAGGGAGGTAAATTTGGAATAGGTCTTTAAGAAGTGCAGGCTTCTAGGAGCTTCATTCTGTGGATAAGAAACAGTGCATTTATCTTTTCTATTAAACAATGAGTAAAAGAGAGTAATTCCTTCACCGTTGGGAGAGAAATGTGAAATGACCGGTTATATCTGGTTTCCGTATAAGCGCTCTGAAGTTCCGACAATAGTTTTTTTTCTTTTCGTGGGCGATCAAAAAAACCTTCCAGACCTGAGGTGTAAAAACGAATCTTTTGTATCAGCAAGGAAAGGTCATGGCCTTTCTGATCTTTGCCATTTAAGACAATAAACAGACTTCGGAGACTAAATTCGCAGGCCTGCTGGAGCATAAAGGCAGTAAGAGGAAGTTCATTGATTTGCTGATAATACGTAGCTCCGCTAAGAAACCGGAATGCTTTTCCCTGATAGTGTTGGTAATCTTCAGAAGCCTTGCTTATCAGCTCATGGATTTTTTGGGAACCGGTCATGGGCAATGCGGGCGCATTTTCATGTTTGTAGAGAAGACGGGAGGGCTGGCACACCCCACTATAAAAGAAATGTCCTTGCACAAGTAATTGGTAAAGATGTGTAAAATCAAGATGAATGCAACGGAGATTTTCCTGTGTGGAAAGGAGAAAGTGGAGAAGTTCTTGTATTTGTGCAGAGGGGAGGTATTGACGAGGATGGGTTACCAGCAGGAGCTGCTGACTGTTTTTTTCTTCTGATAGGAGGAAAAGGTAACTGCAGGGAATGAGTTTCGTGAATAGATCAATAACGGATGTGTTGATTTCGCTCCTTCCCTCCGAAAAGAGGAGAGAGGGAGCGAATGGATTAATCAGACATCGTTTTAGCGAAACGAATAATTGTTCCATTAGCAGGTGATGGTTGCTTAATTCATGGACATCCGTGTTTTTCGAGGCCAGGTGAGGACGAAACAAATCGTCTAATGTTTGTTCCATTAATTCGAGGGGATAATAGGGTAAAAGCGGACAATTCATAAGTAGACGATTAAAGAATGGAATTAGACATTTTTGGCGAAGTAGCAGGATGGTGTTTTAAATGAGAGACCACCAGTAGGAGATATAAGGCTTCTATCATCTTTTGCATTTTTTCAAACTGTTCGAAGAGAAAAGCAGGAGGCAATGAACTGATGCTGGTGGAGTTACTCATGGCAGCAATAAGCCATTCATTGAGGCCATTGCGAAAGGAAGGCAATTCCTTTTCTGTAAAAAATAGACGGCAATACGCCATGGGATCCTGTCTATAATTGTTTTCCAGAAAGTGGATTTCTGAAAAAAAAGAGTTCAGGGCCTCTTCAGGGTGGTATTTTTTGAGTTGGATGAGCCATTCTACCAATGGTTTTTGCCTCGTCGAATGAGGATGGGAAAAGAGATAAGGAATCTGATGCTTTACGATCAGGTAACCTGCCTGTAAAAGCAATTCTAGCTGGTGGTAGATAAAAAGTAGATCCGCGGGGCGACTACTCATCTCTTCTTCAATGAGCGCCAGCTTAAACCACTGTTGAATATCGTTCTGATAATCCTGTAGGGACGCAAAACTAAAAAACTGCTCGATCAGTAGGAAAGGGTACTCCAGTTCCTCGTTTTGTAGTAAGTGTGGGCAGCTGAGCGCATATTGTAGCTGAGGTTCCTGATAGGTAGCTCGTTGAAAACTGCGCCCACTAACGTAACGTTCGTGGATAAGCCAACAGGCACCAATGAACTGTTGCAGGTGAAAATACAAAGGAAACGAGGTGTCATTAAGGTGGAGCATGCTTTCCGAAAAATGATGCTCAAAACTTTCTTCTGAAGCAGATAGAGGAAAGGAGGTGCCAAAAGCTTCTGCCGGATGGAGCATACTAAAGGGAAAAGCCAATTCTTCCTCGGGAAGGAAATAAGGATAGAAACGTAGTTTCTGTGCTTCTTCCACAAAAAAATAGCGGTCCAATACAGAGAGTTCAGGGGGTGATTGAACAAGAGACCGGTAATGGATGGCCGTATGAATAAGAGAGAACAGTTGTTTTTTAAAATAGAGACGATCTTCTCCGATAGAGGAAGCAAAGGAGAGGGGCTCTTCTTTGCTAATCAATAAGGAATGGGCCAGGAACTGGAGGTGTTTTTCGGGGGTTTGGTAATCGAAGAAACGACGAAGTTCCTCAGAGAAAAGTGCCCAAGCAGCTTCCTCGGTTTGAATGGTTTGAATGCTTTCCATAGCGATAGAGGTGTTTTTTATAGATGAATTTTAATATCTTGCGTCTAAACAAATTTACCTTTATTATTTTAGATTTTCTAATATTTTTTAGATATTCTTAATTAAATTAGTTAGATGACTGAAAATCAACGTTTAAAATTGTTAATGGAGAAGCTTCATTTCAAAACCCAGACGGCATTTGCAAAAAAACTGAATATCCAACCGGGTTCATTATCGGATATCTTTAGGGAAAAGGGGGGGATGGGCATTTCCAATGCGTTGAAAGATAAATTGGAATTTCTTTTTCATGTCAACCGTGAGTGGTTGGAAAAGGGTACCGGTGAACCTTTTTTGAAGAAGGCGCCCGGGGTGATCCTGGCAAAGGAAGGGGTTCCTTTCTACAATATCAGTCTTTCTGAAAGTACAGCCACTAGTTTATCAACGATGGAGGCAGAGATCGAGTACCTAGTGAATTACAAACCTTTTAACGATTGTTCTGCCTATTTGCCTGTGTTTGGGGACAGTATGTACCCAAGATACGCTTCGGGTGAAATTGTTGCTGTTAAAGAGATCAGCAATTTAGAGGTCTTACAGTGGGGAGAAGCCTACGTGATTTTTGGGGATGAAACCACCAATCACATCAGGAGCATCAAGATGGTCCATGAACATGCGGACCCGACGAAGTTAATTTTGAGATCCTCCAATCCCAATTTTAAAGGAGATACTGTCCTGGAAAAGAAGCACATCACTTCCATGTACATTATCAAAGGTAAAATTACAAGGAATTTAATTTGATCGCTTCTTCACTTTCTTCCGCGCATTTTTCTCTTATTCTTCTTCTTTCGAAAGTGCTTTTGCGGCAACCTTCCCGACACTTAAACCCTGAACAATGATAGAGAAGACCACTACAAAATAAGTAATGGCAATTAAGGCTGATTTATGAGGACCCTCATCTACCGAAAGTGCCAGGGCAATGGAAACACCCCCACGCAAACCTCCCCAAACGAGGACTTTAATCGTTCCCGTACTGAATTTATTCTTGAACGGAATGAGCAATACCGGGATGTAGATCGATAAGAAACGGGCAAGCAAGACAATAAATACAGAAATTAAACCAATTTGCCAATAGGAGGTGATGTTTTGCAGGATAAGAAGCTCAAAGCCGATAAACAGAAAGAGAACAGCATTCAGAATTTCATCAATCAGCTCCCAAAATTTATTCAGGTAGTCTTTGGTCGTTGCAGACATGGAAGTCCGCTGCCCATAATTCCCAATAACAATCCCGGCCGCAACCATCGTTAAAGGACCGGAAATGTGCATGGCATGAGCAATCAGGTAACCGCCCATAACTACCGATAAGGTAATGAGTACGGAAACTTTATAATCATCAATCCGACGCATCGCATCCGAAGCACCCAGCCCTAAGAGTGCCCCCAAAAGAAAGCCCCCTATTGCCTCTTTAACCAAAAGCCAGGAAATCTGTCCGAAAGAAATATCCATTTGCTCATTTCTTGTTAACTGGAGTATAACGGCAAATATCACCACGGCTACGCCATCATTAAATAAGGATTCTCCCGCCACTTTGGTCTCTAACGATTTCTTTACTTTCGCTTGTTTCAGAACACCCATCACGGCAATTGGATCTGTAGGAGAGATGAGCGCCCCAAATAGAAGACAATAAATAAATGGAACGGCCATGCCAAATAAAGGAGCTATATAGAAAAGAAGGAAACCCACCGCAAATGTAGAGATGATGACACTTACGGTAGAGAATATAATGATGGGACCTCTTTGCTCCTTCAGGTCTTTTAGGTTGATATGAATGGCGCCTGCAAAAAGTAAAAAATTGAGCATGGCACCCATCAGAACCTCGGTAAAATCCACATCTTGGAGTAATCCTGAAAAATGACTAAACGTATCCGGAAACAGATGCCCGGTCAACACCATCAGAATCGAGGAAATCATAGCGATAATCATGATTCCGATAGTGGAAGGAAGTTTAAGGTACCTTAAATTAAGGTAAGAAAAAAAAGAAGCCAGAACGATCAGTACAGAGAACGAATAGTATAATTCCATGGATATGCGGTGAAGTATTGGGTCCGCAATTTAAATCATAGAATTTTTAAATTCAAATGTCCGTTTAATTTTTAACAGCATCTTCTTTTTTCGAGCATAAAAAATGAAGTGTGGGATTATTTTTCTTCCCTGATTGCCCTGATCTGGTAAATGGGACCGGCACTGTTTCGTTCTTTAGGTACCAGCCTGACCTGAATGCGGTTCTTCCCATTGGTAAGTGCCATGGGAATGGCATACGAAACTTCATAGAAACGACTCTCTTTATACCTATTCAGATCTTCACTTGCGATCAATTGTTGATTTACAAGGATATCGAAACGACGGTTCCGGTTATCCATGCCCCAATACGTGGCGATAAGGGTGGTGGGGCTTTCTGGATCTACCCTGAGCTCAAACTGTAAATAGCCTTCCGGATTCGCCATTCGCCATTTACTGCCATGATCCTCTCCTGTCTGACTTTTTTCCCCTTCGAAGGAATGGTCACGTTCGGGCTGCATTTCCCCCAGACGAAAATAGTCTGTGGTACGTTGTTCAAGAGCACTTAAAGCCTTTTTTTTCTCCTCGTATTTTTGCTGTTGAATTTGCCATTGTTGCGGACTAAAAATATCCCAGTAAACGGTGTAATATTGGTTTCCGGTAGCATAGAAAGGAAGAAGTTTTACTTCCGCGGGTTGGGCAAGGTGCTGACTTTCAAAATGTATTTTCTCCGAATCAGTGGGCTTGAGCCATTTTTGAGGATCTGTCTCTTCCGTAACAAAGACCGGAAGACCCTTTACAGGATCGGGTTCCGTCTCCCCAAATACACCTGCCAATAAAATGGGACCGTGAAAAATGGCTCTTCGATCAGGATTGTCCGGCATGGCTTGGGTGTATAATTGCATTGGCATCCGGTAGCTTACCTGGTCTCCCTTTTTCCATGTTCTTTCTAATTGAAAATAGCCATGTTCATCCAATTTTATCTCTTGTTTTACGCCATTTATATGGATTTCAACTTCTTTTGTCCAGTGGGGTTTCCTCAGTCTCAATGTAAAAGTACGGGGTGCCTGAAGATCCAGTGTAAAATTAACCCGATCGCCTGCGGGTAATTGGCTGTTTTGAGACAATTTCACCCCATGCTTTTTCCATTGCAGCGTAGAAGGAAGAAATAAATTCACGTAGAGACTGCCATCTGTGCCTTCAAAATAAATGCTTTCATTGTATTTCACATGGTTCTCCATACCAGTTCCTACACAACACGTGAAAGAATGAAATTCATCACTGTATTCTTTTTTTCCTCCCATTCGTAGGGGGACGTAATAGCAGGTCATCCCATTTTCATGATTTTGGGAAGCCAGAATGTGATTGTAGAGCCCTTTTTCATAAAAATCAAAATACATAGCCTGAGGATCTATAGCAAATAAATGCCTGGTAAGCTTTAGCATGTTGTAAGTGTTACACGTTTCAGTCGTATTATCCGTCAGCTGATTATTTAATTTTCCGCCTTCAAAAAAATACTCATAGTTGCTGTTTCCCCCCGTAACGTAGGTATGTTGTTGCACTACGGTTTGCCAGAAAAAATCGGCAATGGATTTATCTTTGACGTCGCCGTTTAATTGGTGTCTGCGAATGCCGGCAATTATTTTAGGGATTTGGGTGTTGGCATGTTTCCCTGGCAAAACATCCTGATGCTTTGCCAATTCATCCAATACCTTTTTGTCATAAAAAAGGTAAGACAGACGCAGGTAACGTTCCTCGCCGGTAATGGCATAAAGATTTGTAAGGACTTCGGCCATTCCTCCATATTCACAAATCAACATTTTTTGAATCAGCTCTTCACTGAGGTGAGCAATGGTACCTTCCGCCCAGTGAGCCATGTTACGTGCAATTTGCAATGCTTTTTGATTTCTTGAATAAAGATGGGCATCGACTAATCCGGCCATTATCTTATGGACAGTATACCAGGGTGCCCAAGCCCCATTGAGATCGAATCCTCCTGTACGGATCTGTCCTGCTGCGACTTCTGTCCACACCTTATCTTCGTTCGGAATAGCCCCAATGTAACCGGTTTTTCGAGCAGATTGACAGGCGCCGAGCTCGTCAACTATGTACTGAATGCGCACCAATAGAGCCGGATTTTGGGTGCTGGCATAATGCATGGATAAAGCAGATAAATAATGCCCTAGGCTATGACCAGCCAGTCCTTCTGATTCCCATCCCCCATACACTTCCCCCTTTGATGGGAGGCCTGAGTGTTTCCGAAATTGAGACAGTAGCCGATCTGGGCTGAGCTTAAGCAGGTATTCTTCATCAGCCAACATTGCCTTTTGAAAAGTACTTTCTAACAAGGTCACCTGACTTAAATCAAAGGAAAAAGCTTTGATAGGAATGGATGGCTGAACTTTCATTCTGGAGTCGTTGCGTACCGGAACATAATTTTGACTGTACCCTTCAAACATGCTGAGAAGACCAACTGCCAAGAAAATTAAACCTCTTCTTTTCATAAGAAAATACCCACTAAATGAATTGAAAAATGGTTGGATTTATTCCTCTGATTTAGGGAATTAGCGAGAAAAATAACCCACTTAAATATCTGTAAAATGAATAGGATTTTTTGACATATCTTGACGAAAGCTGTTCCGATTTTAACCAATAAGCTACTGATCTTTACTAGTTAATAAGATAATTTTCATATTCGTAAGAAATAAATTCAGGAACACCCAGCTAAGCTCATTCTATGAACCAAGAAGGATTAAACGCCACTATTTTTACCCGTGCAACAGGCTTGTTCATCGCCTGCTTTTTAATGATGTCATCTTTGAAATCAGGGGCCCAACAATCGGCTTTATTGTATGAACAAACCAGTGAAATGGGAACAATGATCGTGAGCTATCAACGCGATCAGGCGGCAATTGTAGATTTTTACAGTCCATATGTTATGAATGCCGTGAATGGCTATGCATATAAAGCTTCGGTTCTCTATAGCCCTGAACAGCGGAATCGCCTCATTGCTCTGAACAAGGAGTATCTTGAAAGACTGACCGCTATTTCATTCACCGAGATGAGTATTTACGGTCAGGTAGATTATTTATTACTTCAACAAAAAGTTCGTGATCAGTTAGTGCGCCTGGAAGGGGAAGCCAGTGCGTACCAGCAGATAAAGGCATATCTGCCTTTTGCGGAGGGACTATATGCGCTTGAGAAAAGCAGAAGAAGAGGAACTTATCCTGCGGCTGAGCAAGTAGCGGCACAGGTTCATCGATGGAAGAAACAAGTCGACTCCCTATATATTAAAGGTCGTCCATCTTCCTTAAATGAGGCCCAGACGGATTTGGTGAATAACGCACTGAAGGGATTAAAAGCACGGTTAAAAAGTTATACCGAATTTTATACCAATTATGATCCTTTGTTTACCTGGTGGGTTCCACAACCTGCAGAAGCGTTGTCTGCATCCCTGGATCAATATGCCTCACTATTTATATCTAAGGAAAGCCCGACAAAGGGTAGTGAAATAAAGGGAAAGCCTATTGGAAAAGCAGCGCTGGTAAAACAATTAAAAGCCGAAATGATCCGCTATAGTCCCGAAGAACTGATTGCCATCGCAGAGAAAGAATTTGCTTTTTGCGATCAGGAGCTAGTGAAAGCCTCGGCTGAAATGGGTTTCGGCGACGACTGGAAACAAGCACAGGAAAAAGTGAAAAACAGCTATGTGGATTTGGGACGCCAGCCTGAATTAATTGTTCGTCTGCAGGAAGAGGCCACACAGTTTATTCGTCAGCACGAATTGATGGAGCTGCCCGCTTTGGCAGAAGAAACCTGGGGGATGATCATGATGACGGCGCAGAGACAATTAGTAAATCCCTTTTTTACAGGAGGAAAAGAAATCAGCATTTCTTATCCAACGCAAGAAATGAGTTACGATGATCGATTAATGAGCATGCGAGGCAATAATCCCTATTTTTCGCGCGGGACGGTGCAACATGAGTTGCTCCCTGGTCACCATTTACAATACTACATGAATAGCCGTTATAAGAGCTATCGCAATTTTTTTTCCACCCCCTTTAGCGTGGAGGGGTGGCCATTGTACTGGGAATTATTATTGTATGAAAAAGGTTTTGCCAAGACACCGGAAGAAAGAATTGGCATGCTTTTCTGGCGGATGCATCGTTGCGCCCGAATATTGTTTTCTCTTCAATACCACCTCGGGAAATGGGACCCCCAACAATGTGTCGATTTCCTGGTAAATCGGGTCGGCCATGAACGGGCCAATGCGGAAGGAGAAGTGAGGAGATCTTTTGAAGGAAATTACAGCCCCTTGTATCAGGTTGCTTACATGATTGGAGGACTTCAGCTGTATGCTTTAAAAACCGAACTGGTGGAAAGCGGAAAAATGTCCTTTAATGAGTTTCACCAGGCCGTACTCAAAGAAAATCTCATTCCCATAGAGATGATACGAGCTATTTTAACGACCCAAAAACTTCGGCCGGATTACCAGGCGCAATGGGAATTTTATCCTCTTTAGATAGACAGTCAGGAAGAAAAATGATCAAGATCACTTTTTATTGTGATCCGAGTAAAGCCGTGGATGAAAGGATTTCCGATAATTTTGGATTTCCATCCATTTCATAGCTTTATACAAAGATGACACACCAATTCCACATTCCCGTTTTGGGTCTTGGCTTTTCCATTGATACGCCGCTAAAAGTTGCCCGCTATGGGATTTCATCCGTTGTTTCCATTGTTGATGATGAACTGATTGAGCGAATGCGTGCTTATCATTCTCAGCAAGCAGGACAGCCTTATGTTCCCATTTCGAAAAATGAACCTGATTTCAGGGCAAGGAGAATTACCGCTTACTTGGATTTACTTCATGGACTGATTGAAAAACAGATGCAGGAACTAAAAATGCAGCAGTTTGAACCAGATACGGATCTTACCCGGTACTTTCAGTTGCTGCCGGATTACCTTCAATTAAAACAGGGATATGAACTGATGATGCAATACCCCGAGGGGGAAAGCCGGACAATTTTTAAAAAACGATTGAAAGCATTGATGATGCCCGGTTCCATCGATGTCAATATCATGGCGAAGGTGGATAAGGTCAATTTTACGAAAGAAGGCGACCCGTTGGGCGAGCTGGAAACAGATGCATTGGCTGCTTTGCGTGGGTATGCCCAAAGCCGTCTCTCTTCCTCGCTGACTTTATCTGCCGGAATGAACCCACGTTTGTACAGTTATCTCGAAGAGTTTCCTGATTTCTTTCCGGACGAACAGGGTCATTTTAAAAAGAAAATCGTATTGAAGGTTAGTGACTACCGCTCTGCCTATATACAGGCGCGATTTCTGGCAAAGAAAGGGCTATGGGTATCCGAATTTCGCATCGAGTCAGGATTGAATTGCGGAGGACATGCTTTTGCCACGGAAGGCCTTTTAATGGGCCCCATTCTGGAAGAGTTTAAACAACATAGAGGCGACCTGAAGGCCTTGCTATTTGAAAGTTATGAGAAAGCGCTAAGGACGAAATCAAGGTCGGTGTCTAAAGTCCCGGAACAGCGGATCACCGTGCAGGGAGGCATTGGCACTTCTGAAGAGAAAGATTTCTTAATCCGTCATTACGATGTAGACGCAACTGGCTGGGGAAGTCCTTTTCTGCTTGTCCCGGAAGTCACCAACGTAGACGAGGAAACCTTAACCTTACTCACAACATCCAGGGAATCTGATTTTTATCTTAGCAATGCCTCTCCCCTGGGAATTCTGTTTAATAATTTTAGAGGAAGTTCTATTGATCATCAGCGAGAGGAACGAATTGCCAAAGGCCGACCAGGGAGTCCCTGTGTGAAGAAATATCTCTGCTCCAATACAGAGTTTACAGAACAGCCCATTTGTACGGCTTCCAGAGAATATCAACATTTAAAAATTAAACAGCTCGAAACAATGGAGCTCAGCAAAGAAGCCTTGTCGGCAGAAATAGCTACGGTGACAGAGAAGACTTGTCTTTGTGAGGGATTGTGCGCATCTGCTTACCTCAAAACGGGTATCTTAAAGCCAAAGGAGAGTAAGGCGGTGGCCATTTGTCCGGGCCCTAACTTGGCTTACTTTAAAGAACGCTACTCACTGGAACAAATGGTTAACCACATTTACGGGCGGACAAACCTCCTTGAACAGGTTAAAAGACCTCATTTTCTGATAAAAGAACTTAACTTATACATTGATTACTTCCAGAAAGAGCTGCAACTTTATGTTAAACAAATCAATGAAAAGAAAGAAAAGCAATTAGCCCGTTTTCGTCAGCAACTCTTTGAGGGGATTGCGTATTACAAAACGCTTTTCGAGGAATTATCCTTCCCTGACTTTGTCCAAGAAGAACTTTCCTCTTCTGAATTAAAGCTAAAAGCCCTTCGCTGGTAGTCCTTTTATGGGGAGGAGGAAATGATTTGAAGATCAGAAGAGCCGAATTATGATAAACTCATTATCTTTGAGGGGGGAAAACCGTATGGAAAGAGCACAATTGTTAAATGCCATTATTGAGAATGCCATTGATGGGATCATCACGATTGATGAGTTTGGGATAATTGAGCACATCAACCCGGCGGCTATTACCTTATTTGGCTATGCCAAAGAAGAGCTGATCGGTAAAAATGTCTCTGCATTAATGCCCGAACCTGATCGCTCTCGCCACGATACCTATATCCGGAATTATAATCACACAGGGGAACGCCATATTATTGGTATTGGTCGTGAAGTTCAAGGGCAGCGAAAAGATGGAACTATCTTTCCTTTTCGCTTAGGGGTAAGTGAAGTGAAATTCAGTGATCGTAAAATTTTCACTGGTTTTATTCATGATTTAAGTCGACAGAAAGACGATGAAGCAAGGATCAAAAGCTACACGGAAGAGTTGGAATTAAAGATAAAAGAACGTACCTATGAGCTGGTCAGGTCTATCAATGAATTGGAAACAGCGAAGGAACATGTGAGCGCCCTGTTTGAGAAAGAGAAAGAATTGAATCAGTTGAAAACACGTTTTGTGTCCATGGCTTCCCATGAATTCAGAACTCCGCTGAGCGCTATTCAGCTGTCTGCAACCCTGATCGATAAATATACCTCCAAACAGGATTCAGCAAGTGTAGAAAAGCATACCAGCAAGATAAAAAATGCCATTAATAATCTGACCACCATTTTGAATGATTTTCTTTCACTCGAAAAACTGGAAGCCGGAAAAGTGGAAGCCAATCTACACTGGTTTAATTTTGTGGCTTTAGGAGAGGAGATCGCCGAAGAGATGCAGCTGATCACCAAGCAAAATCAGCTGATCGTTTATGAGCATAAGGGCACCACTGCACAGGTACGCCTGGATCAGAATTTATTAAAGAACTGCATTATTAACCTTATTTCGAACGCAATTAAATATTCAGGGGAGGACACCTTAATTCAATTTAACAGCATTATTCATTCGGATGAATTGACCCTGGAGATAAAGGATAATGGCATTGGTATTCCTGAAAGTGACCAGCAAAACCTATTCGAACCATTTTTCAGGGCGCACAATACAGGAGACATTCCTGGAACAGGTTTAGGGCTGAATATTGTGAAACGTTACGTGGGACTCATGAATGGCCATGTTTCTTGCCAGAGCAGTCAGCATGTAGGAACAACCTTTACCCTTCGCTTTACTTTTTAAATTAACTGCTAAAATATTTTTTATATTCCATGAAATTTCTTTTCTTTTGGTAAGTGTAAGCGAAAAGCAAGTACGCTATCTGTAATATAGATAAAATAAAGGACAAAAACAAATTAAAGTAAATGAAACGTACTTTAGTCATAGAGGACAGTGACGATATCAGAGAAGGCATTGTAGAAATCCTTGAATTGGCAGGTTATGAGGCGATGGCCGCTAAAAATGGAAAGATAGGGGTAGAGTTGGCAATTCGGCATACTCCCGACATTATTCTATGCGACATTATGATGCCCGAGTTGGATGGCTACGGAGTACTTTATCTTTTACAGAAAAACCCTGCTACGGCTGGCATTCCTTTTATTTTTATGACTGCCAAAGCAGAGCGTGCAGATATCCGGAAGGGAATGGAGTTGGGCGCTGATGATTACCTTACTAAACCTTTTGACGAAATTGAATTGTTCAATGCCATTGAAAGCCGTCTTCGTAAGGTGAAAAAAGGAAATATTTACAAGGGTGGATCGGTGGGAATCGAGCAATTGCTGAGCTCATTGAAAGAAAAAGGAAAAGTAAGGGCTTTCCCCCCAAAACAGGTAATTTACGTGGAAAATGATGATCCTTCCTATGTGTACTTTATTCGTTCAGGACAGGTAAAAACGTATAAACGCGCTAAAGATGGCCGAGAATTGTCTTCTACTTTATACAAATCGGGTGATTTTTTTGGATATGAGAGTCTTTGTCAGCAAGTGGCGTATGCCGATAATGCTGCCACACTGGCTGATTCTGAACTCATTTTAATTTCAAAAGCCGATTTCATGGATTACCTGTCGAACCATCAGGAAGTGGCTTCAGCTTTTATGCAGCTTCTTTCTGGCAGTGTGATGGAGAAAGAGGAACAAATGTTGAAACTGGCTTATTTTTCGGTTCGTAAACGAGTGGCGGAAGCCCTGGTGCAGGTTGCCTCTAAATTTGGAGATGGCTCCGATAGCTGTACGCTGAAAATTTCCAGAGATGACCTTGCTGCTTTGGTAGGAACAGCCAGCGAAACGGTTAGCCGCATGCTGGCAGATTTTAAAGATGAAAAACTAATCGAAAAAAGTGGGAACGCCATTCACGTGCTTTCTATTCAGAAGTTAAAACAAATCAAGCAATAGAAGCGTATTTCTCGCCCCCCTGTCTATGTTAACTTTTGTATTGCCCGTCCTGTAACGGGCTTTTTTAGTTTCTGATGAAAATCATTTTTTAGCCTAACTGTACTCATGCGCCATGGAGAGGGAGCTCAGTAGTTTTGTCTAAACAAAGATGATTTGGATGAAAGCGATCGCATACAACATTACTCCCGAAGAAAAAGAATGGCTGATTATGGCGAACCATAAGAAGCATGACATCACGATTATTTCTAATAGTCTGAGTGCGGAAACATTGGCTTTCGCGCAGGGAAAAGAGGTACTCATCCTTTTTAATGAGGATCCATTGGATGCTTTTCTAATACGTGGCCTCGAAGCCCTCGGTATCAAATACCTCGCTACCTCTTCTTATGAAGTTGGGCATATTGACCGTCAGGCTGCGGCTTTGGCGGGACTCAAAATCGCGAATGTTCCTTTTACAGAAGGAGATGGACTGGCCTACATGCATCAGGTAATCCGAAACCTGGATAACTGGGCTGCAGGGAAATGTGTAGGGAAAGCGTGCAGATGTGCCAACAATTGCGCCATTAAAGCTGTAAAGGAGGAAAAGCAATGAATGCTGATTTATTAAAGAAATACAATGTGGCTGCACCCAGGTATACCAGTTACCCAACGGTCCCTTATTGGGATACCACTAATTTTGATCAGGACACGTGGTTTTTAGCTTTAAAACAGGCGTATATGCTTCATGGAAAGGAGGGAATGAGTATCTATATTCATCTTCCTTTTTGCGAGAGTCTGTGTACTTATTGCGGATGTAATACCCGTATCACCAAAAATCACGGGGTGGAGAAACCTTACATCGATGCATTGATCCGTGAATGGGAAATGTATACCACCTTGTTAGGAGAGCAGCCGAAGATAAAAGAAATACATCTCGGAGGAGGAACTCCGACGTTCTTCAGTCCGGAAAATCTGGCTCGTTTAATGGACGCATTTACAACGCATTCACAGGAAGAAATGGAATGTTCTTTTGAAGGACACCCCGATAATACCACACCTGCACATTTAGAAGTGCTGTATGACGCAGGTTTCAGAAGGCTAAGTCTTGGCATACAGGATTTTGATAAAAGCGTTCAAAAAATGATCAACCGTTATCAAACTCCTCTTCAGGTAGCTGAAATTACGGAATTGGCACGAAAAAAAGGGTATCACTCTGTTAATTTTGATCTGATCTATGGTCTGCCGGGACAAACCTTTGCCGGTTTGCAACAAACGTTGCAGGAGGTGGTTGCCATGAAGCCGGACAGAGTGGCTTTTTATAGCTACGCTCATGTTCCGTGGATGAAACCCGGACAACGCCACTTTACTGAAAAAGATCTCCCCCAGGGAAATGAGAAATTTGAATTGTATCGCTTAGGTAGAGAGACCCTGAGTGAAGCGGGGTATCAGGAAATCGGGATGGATCATTTTGCACTGCCCAGTGATCCCTTAGCGCTTGCGGTAAAAAAGGAGGAGCTTCATCGCAATTTCATGGGATACACTCATCAGCGAACTGCGCTTCTCTTAGGGTTGGGTGTCTCGTCTATCAGTGATTGTAGTTATGCTTTTGCACAGAATGTAAAAACCGTTGAACAATACCTTCAAAAAATTCAACAGGGAGAATTCGCCCTTGAAAAAGGACACCTCTTAAATGAAGAAGATCTGGAAATCCGTAGGCACATTCTCAACTTGATGTGTAAGAACCGAACAGATTTTCTAAATAATTACATTCCTGAAAGCATCACTCGACGATTGGCACCATTGGCTGAAGATGGATTGGTGGATATGGATCAGGGCAGGATTTCTGTGCATGAAACCGGACGTTCTTTCCTGAGAAATATATGCATGGCACTTGATGAAAGGTTGTGGGAAAGACAACCGGAAACCGCTTTGTTTAGTCAAACGCTTTAGGGATGAAAAATGAACAGGTAGTGATGCAGGAAGAAGTTTGTTACCATTGCGGTGATGATCTGGCCAGCAGTCAGTTGGTAATGGATAACCGGGCATTTTGTTGTGCCGGTTGCCAAAGTGTTTATCAGCTTTTAAACGAAAATAAGCTTTGTAATTATTACAATTATCACCAGGCTCCTGGGACAAGAGCCAATCTACAAACACATTATGAGTACCTGGATGAAGAAAGCATTGTCCAGCAAATGATTGATTACAAGGATGAAAAAATAAGCATTGTCACTTTTTACATTCCTTCCATTCATTGCAGTTCTTGTATTTGGTTGCTCGAGCATCTTTATAAGATGGACGCCAACATTTTTTATTCGCGTATTGATTTTGTAAAGAAACAGGTGACCATCCACTTTCATCATGCGCTCATTACATTGCGCCAATTGGTAGAGGTGTTAAGTCAGATTGGTTATGAACCAGCCATTAACCTGCAGGATGTGGTAAAAGAAAAAGGGAAAGCAGTCAATAAATCGCTCATCCTGAAAATCGCCATTGCCGGTTTTAGCATGGGAAATGTCATGTTGTTCAGCTTCCCTGAATATTTTGGGCTGTCTTCCCTTGAAATCCAGTTTCAACAGTTGTTTGGCTGGTTAAATCTGGCTTTTTCCATTCCTGTGACGCTTTATTGTGCGAGAGACTATTTTATTTCTGCCTATACCAGTTTAAAACACGGACATGTAAACCTGGATACCCCACTGGCACTTATTATTGCTGTATTGTTTTTGAGAACTGCATTTGAAATTGTTTTCCAGACTGGTCCCGGCTTTGCCGATACCCTCACCGGACTGGTGTTTCTATTGCTGATGGGGAAATGGATTAAACAACGTACTTTTTACCATATTTCTTTCGACCGCGATTATCGTTCTTATTTTCCAATTGCGATCACTACGTTGAAAGAAGGGAAAGAAAAACCAGTTGCAATTAATGATCTAGCGGTGGGCGACCGGTTATGGATCAGAAATGGAGAGTTGATTCCTGCTGATTCGGTACTGATTAAGGGAACAGGCTGGTTAGACATGAGTTTTGTAACGGGAGAGACCACGGCTCAACACAAATTACCGGGTGCGCTGATCTACGCAGGAGGTAAACAGGTAGGAGAGGGGATTGAAGTGGAAGTAATAAAACCGGCATCCCAAAGCTATCTGACTAGTTTGTGGAACAAAGAGCACTATACAGCGCGTTTTAAACAAGGCTTTAATGACCGGATTGCGAAGTATTTCAGCATCATGGTATTTTTAATTGCCTTTAGTTCTGCCGGGTACTGGCTCTATCAAGACCAGTCGGGGAAGGCTTGGGCAGCTTTTACAGCGGTGATCATCGTTGCTTGCCCCTGTGTCTTGGCTCTGAGTACCCCATTTACACTATCGGCCATTCTGGCGATTTTTGATAAGAAAGGATTCTATGTAAAAAATACGGATGCAGTGGAACAGTTGGCAGCCTGCAATTCCATTATTTTCGATAAAACAGGCACACTTACCAGTACAGATCAGGCTGCTGTTCACTATACAGGAAGGAAATTGCATCCCTCGGAAACCGATTACCTGGCTTCTTTGCTAAGACAATCTTCACATCCCCTCAGTCGCCAAATCCTGCATTTTTTCCAGATAGAAGGATCGCAGGTGATCGAATCGTTTAAGGAAACCCCCGGTGTAGGCATTGAAGGAAAAGTAAACGGAGTGGACGTGGCCTTGGGAAATAAATGGCTGCTGCCTGAGGGGCTAGAGGCCCCGTCGAACGGTGTACATGTGCTCATCGCTGGACACTATGCCGGTACATTTAGTGTCACTCAGTCCTGGAGATCGGGATTGATGGAATTGATGAGGAAGCTGAACGAATCTTTCCGCCTTTATGTTTTGTCGGGCGATACGGCTAAAGATAAGAATCTAGTGCAGGATGTTTTTCCAGCCCATACCCCCGTTTTGTTTGAACAAAGCCCGCATCAAAAATTGGCGTACATTAAAAACAAACAGGAAGAAGGAGAAATCGTAATGATGCTTGGAGATGGATTGAATGATGCCGGAGCCTTGAAACAAAGCGACTTTGGAATTGCAGTCACTGATCATGTCAATAACTTCACGCCGGGCTGTGACGCCATTCTGAAAGGCAGTTCGTTGAAAGAGCTGCCTCGTTTTCATCAATTAAGCAAAGACGGACTGAGTGTTATCCGAATTAGTTTTCTGATTGCGGTTTTTTACAACACTGTGGGATTATTCTATGCGGTTCAGGGAACGCTTTATCCTTTATTAGCGGCTATTCTCATGCCCATCAGTACGATTACAATTATCAGTTTTACCACCCTTGCGACTCGCTATTTCGCACGTAAAAACCAGTTGTTATGAACATTTTATATTTTCTTATTGGGTGTAGTCTGCTAATGGCTATGGTCTTTTTAGCAGCTTTTTTCTGGGCATTAAGAAATGGGCAGCACGATGACATGCATACCCCCGGCATCCGAATGTTGTTTGAGGATGAAGGAAATGAAGAGTTGCCTTCAGAGGAGGAAGATATCCGCTAACGATGTTTCCATGATCCTTGCTTTTTTCCACTTGAGCCATTGCTTTTTTAAAAACTGAGCAGTATCACTTTTCAAGCTAATACCGGTCATGCGTAGGGGACGCAGGCCTAAATAAATTTGTCCTATTAAACAAAACCAATAATATGCAGTTAGAAAAATTTACGTATGATAACAAGATCGTTCGCGATTTTGGGTTGGCCACCATGGTGTGGGGAATCATCGGCATGACCGTGGGGCTACTCGTAGCCATACAGTTGATTTATCCTGTTTTCAACTTTGGAAATCAATACACCACTTTTGGCCGGGTAAGACCTTTACACACCAATGCGGTGATTTTCGCCTTTGTAGGAAACGCCATTTTTATGGGGGTGTATTATTCCCTTCAACGTTTGCTGAAAGCGCGCATGTATAGCGATCTGCTTAGTAAAATCCATTTCTGGGGCTGGCAATTGATCATTGTCTCTGCAGTGATTACGCTTCCTTTGGGTTTCACCTCGTCACACGAGTATGCCGAACTGGAATGGCCCATCGATATTGCGATCACCTTGATCTGGGTAGTGTTCGGCATTAATATGTTCGGGACAATTATTAAACGGAGAGAACGTCATCTATATGTTGCGATCTGGTTTTATATTGCTACGTTCGTCACCATCGCTGTACTTCACATTGTCAATTCTTTTCAATTACCAATTTCTTTTTTAAAGAGTTATTATGTCTTTGCAGGTGTACAGGATGCCCTGGTACAATGGTGGTACGGGCACAATGCCGTGGCTTTTTTCCTGACTACTCCGTATCTCGGAATGATGTATTATTTTCTTCCGAAGATGGCAAACAGACCGGTGTACTCCTATAAATTAAGTATTCTGCATTTTTGGTCCCTCATCTTTATTTACATCTGGGCCGGTCCTCACCATTTATTGTATACTTCTTTACCGGGATGGGCTCAATCTTTAGGGGTCGCTTTCTCTATTATGTTGATTGCCCCAAGCTGGGGAGGAATGATCAATGGGTTACTGACATTACGAGGAGCCTGGGATAAAGTAAGAGATGATGTGACCCTGAAGTTCATGGTAGTGGCTTTAACCGCCTATGGCATGGCCACCTTTGAAGGACCAATGCTTTCGTTGAAACAAATCAATGGAATTGCCCACTTTACCGATTGGATCGTTGCTCACGTACACGTAGGCGCATTGGGCTGGAATGGATTTTTGACTTTTGGTATTCTTTATTGGTTGGTGCCTAAGTTGTACAATACCTCTCTTTACTCTAAGAAAATGGCTTCTTTCCATTTTTGGATCGGTACATTGGGAATTTTATTCTATGCGATTCCAATGTATTGGGCTGGATTTACGCAGGGGCTGATGTGGAAGGAATTTACACAAGAGGGTTTATTAAAATACCCTAACTTTTTGACAACTACGTTACAGATCATCCCGATGCATGCGTTAAGAGCCATTGGGGGAGCTTTATACCTGGCAGGGGTCATTGTGATGACTTATAATCTGGCAAAAACAATGCTCCGGGCTAAATTACAGGCCAATGAAGCTGCAGAAGCGATGCCCCTGGTTCCACTTAGTTTGGAAACCAATCTGGACCCTGAGGACAAAAAATGGCATAGGGTGTTGGAACGTAAGCCAATGAAATTTATGGTGTTGTCCATGATTGTCATCCTGATCGGTGGAATGGTGGAAATGATGCCCACTTTTACAATTGAATCGAATGTACCGACCATCGCCAGTGTGAAACCCTATTCTCCATTGGAACTACAGGGCCGAGACCTGTATATCAGAGAAGGTTGTGTGAATTGTCATAGTCAGACGGTTCGTCCATTCCGTTCCGAAACAGAACGCTATGGGGAGTATAGTAAAGCAGGAGAGTTCGTCTATGATCATCCTTTCTTATGGGGTAGTAAGCGTACGGGTCCCGATTTGCATCGACAGGGAGGAAAGTATTCCAATGCATGGCATTATAACCACATGCTCGACCCAACCTCTATGTCGCCCGGAAGTATCATGCCTGCCTATCCGTGGTTGATTACACAACCGTTGGATATATCCACCACACCGGCTAAAATCAGAGCGATGCAGACATTGGGCGTCCCTTACCGCGCAGGTTATGATCAGGAAGCCAATGAGAAGTTGACAATTCAGGCAGAAGAAATTGCGCTGGATCTGAAACAAAATAACATTGAAGTGAAAAGTGATCGGGAGATCATCGCTCTGATCGCTTACCTGCAACGTCTGGGGATAGATATAAAAGCAAATAAAACACCTATACCTTCAAATCAGTAACTGGCATGTTTAAACAAATCACAAATCTTGCAGGAGGCGAATTCTATCTGATTACCTCACTGCTTATATTCATGGTATTCTTCCTATTGGTAGGGGTGTACCTCATTAAGCTCAATAAGACACATGTTACCAACATGAGTAATTTACCCATTGAAGAAGATAACTCTACGCCTTATGAAGAAGATTAAATGGATCTTAACCGGAACATTCGTGCCACTGGCCACCCTTTATGCAAAAGCCGATGACGCTGCTGCATTGGTCATCCCGGAGCCAAGTATAGGCTTGAGTACGACTGAATTATTGGTGCTGGCTTTACTCCTGTTTGCGGTTGTTTTGCTGTTGGCATCCGTAACTCTCTTTAATGCATTTAAAATCATGTATAGGGAAAAGGATCATCCTTCTCCGGCTCAATCCCCTCGAACCAGTGAACCGCTCGATTACGAAGCTTGGCTTCAGAAAAAGAAAAGTAACACTGGAATATGGACTAAATTATTGAGTCTTAAGCCAATTGAGCAGGAAAAAGACATGGTGATTCCACATGCTTATGATGGGATTCACGAATTGAACAATCCGGTTCCTACCTGGTTCAATGTCTTGTTTTACGGAACGTTGATTTTTGCCGCCGGTTATATGTATTACTATCATATAGGAGAGCATGGAGAAAGACAGGACGATGAATACCTTACCGAGATGAACAAAGCTGAACTTGAGAAAAAGGCATACCTCGCTAAATTTGCTGTAAGTGTGGATGAAAACAGTGTCAAAATCGATCCTTCGCAGATTGTGGTGGGGAAATCTATTTATGATGCCAATTGTACAGCTTGTCACGGAGAACATGGAGAAGGACTGGTGGGACCCAATTTGACAGATGAATATTGGCTGCATGGAGGAAGTGTCAGTGATATTTTCAAGGTGATTAAATACGGCGTACCCGAAAAGGGAATGGTGAGTTGGGAAAAGAACATGAGTTCTTCGAATATCAGTGCCGTGACCAATTATATTCTGTCTTTAAAGGATACCAAACCGGCCAATGCAAAAGCGCCTCAAGGAGAACTGTATACCATGGGTGTGGATACGTTGAGTAAACAATAACTAAATGAAAACGACAGCAGTAAAGCGTGAGAAAATAGCTGGCCGTCAGTTTATCTACCCTAAGAAGCCTTCGGGAAAACTGTACGAACAGCGCAAGTGGGTCAGTTATGGGTTATTGCTGTTGCTTTTTTCTTCGCCCTTTCTGAAATTGAACGGAGAACAGTTGGTTCTACTGAATTTCCTCGAACGAAAGTTTGTTTTTTTTGGCTTGATCTTTACACCCCAGGATTTTTATTTGTTTGCGCTGGCGATGCTGGTATTTATACTTTTTATTATCAGTTTTACGGTGGTATTAGGAAGGCTATGGTGTGGCTGGGCATGTCCTCAAACAATTTTTATGGAGATGATCTTTCGGCGCATTGAATACTGGATTGAGGGAGATGCCTCACAACAACTCAAACTCGATCAACAGGGCTGGACGACCGAGAAGATCGTTAAGAAAACGGTGAAACACGTCCTTTTTGTACTGATTTCTTTCTTTATTGCCAATATTTTTCTGGCCTATATGATCGGGTCCGATGAATTGATGAACATTATGAAAGGGTCTATCGGCTCTCATCTGGTAGGGTTCATTTCCATCTGGGCATTCACTCTGTTGTTTTATTTTGTGTTTGCCTATATCAGAGAGGTGGTGTGTACGGTGATTTGTCCATATGGCCGTCTTCAGGGCGTATTGTTAGACCAAAAGAGTTTGGTCGTAGCCTATGATCATCGAAGAGGAGAGCCAAGAGGACACCTTCGACGGGGAGAGAATCACTCACCAAAAGGAGATTGCATTGATTGTAACTTGTGTGTGCAGGTATGTCCCACAGGCATTGATATTCGTCAAGGGACACAACTCGAATGTGTCAATTGTACGGCATGTATTGATAGCTGCAATGCGGTCATGGAAAAAATAAACAAGCCGTTGAATCTGATAGGGTTCTACAATAATGAGTATGTAGAGAAGGGAAAACCTTTTAAAATTGGATTGAAAGCCTATGGATATGCCGCCATTCTCCTGGCCATTATGCTCCTTTTCAGTGGATTGATCTATCGAAGGGAGGACGTTCAGACAACTGTGTTACGCGCCAGTGGAACACTTTATCAAGCAAGGGAGGACGGTCGTATCAGTAATTTGTACAATGCAGAGTTAATTAATAAGACAAACAAGCCTTATAAATTTACCCTAAGGTCCAATGATCCTGGAGATGAAATTCAATTTATTCAGGTACCAGGGGAGCTTCCTGCCGAAAAAACGATTCAATTGACTTTTTTCCTCATTAAGAAACGAGAGAAATTAAAAGCGCATAAAACGAAAGTGGTATTTGAAATACAGGCCGATCAACAGGTAATCAGTACTGCGAAAAGTACTTTTTTCTCTCCAATACCATAATTTAAAACACGTCAATAAAAGAACTTATATGAACTGGGGAACGAAAATTATACTGGGAATGATTGCCTTTATGCTGTTTATTATCGGCATGGTAGTCTATATGTTTAAAGTGCATGGAAACGACTCGCTGGTGGATGACGATTATTATGAAAAGGGAATACACTACGATCAGGAATACAAAGCCACACAACAAGCCCTTGCTGAAGGAATGGAACCAGAAGTGAAAATCACACCTGCACAACTCATTATCAAGCTAAAAGATAGTGCTATTTATGAGTTAAGACTCTTGAGAGCTTCCTCTGCAAAGGATGATATTTTAGAAAAAGGTCAGTCTTTGGGAGAAAATCACCTCATTATTATTGACCGTCACCGCATGGATCGTGGATTATGGCAGATGGAATTGAAGTGGAAAAGTCATCAAAAAGAGTATTTCTATAAAAAAAGTCTCACTCTGTGAAAGAAGAATGGGTATTGGCACTGATGTTGGGCAGTCTGGGCAGTTTACACTGTGCAGTGATGTGTGGTCCCTTGGTTCTCGGAATGCCCTTCCGGAAAAAACGTTTGTGGCTGATGGCGGTCGAAACTCTCTTTTATCAGGGGGGAAGAACATTGACTTACACATTCATGGGTTTGCTGGCCGGATTGTTGGGCAGTGTGCTGAGCCTCGTCATTCATCAGAAGGCATGGAATTACGGGATAGGGGCTTTATTCGTTTTGATCGCATTGGTGCATTTGTCAGGAAAAAAACTTAAATTTATAGATAACTCGCAATCTGCTGTCGCCCGCCCTGTTAGCCTGCTTTTGGCTAAGGTGCTGAAAACCCGTTTTTGGAGTCTATATGCCGGGATGCTGAATGGACTGATTCCTTGCGGAATGGTCTATCTGGCACTTGGTTCTGCTGTACATAGTGCTGACCCACTCAGGGCGGCAACATTTATGTTTTGGTTTGGCGCGGGAACCATTCCTTTAATGCTCACCGTTTCGCTCGGAGGAATTTATCTGAAGCAATATTTTCGCTTTAACAGTCAAAAATACCTTCCCTGGGTCATGTTACTTATGGGGGGGCTTTTTATGCTGCGGACAGCAGAATTAGGCCTCCCTTTCGTATCCCCAAAGCACATGCACAGCCACTCAGCCAATGTTGCTGAATGCAGGTAATTACAATTCGTAAGCCGTTTCTCTTTTTATTTCAGACAATGCCAGGAACGACTGGATGTTCCCCACATAAGGAAGTGAGGCAATGTGTGTACGGATGAAATCTGCATAGGTGGTCATGTCCGGTAAAGCAACTTTTACCATGAAATCGTATTGTCCGGTAATGTGGTAACATTCGAGTACCTGCGGATGTTTCAGCATCGCCTGTTGAAACTCTTTCAATACATCGTCGGTATGTTTGGTGAGCTGAACATGTGGAAAAGCAATAAACAGATTCCTGATTTTGTGAACGTCAACAATAGCGACTACTTTTTGAATGTATCCATTGACACGTAGTTTTTTGATGCGTTCTACAATGGGAGTAATGGATTTATTCAGGTGATGGGCCACTTCCTTGTTGGTCATCAGCCCATCTTTTTGGAGAAGGTTAAGAATTTGAAGGTCGATTGGGTCGGGTTTATACGAATCCATAGTAATTACCAAAATGCGTGTGTTTTTAGTTTGCTTCAGGTAATAACGACGGTGCAAATATAGTAGAAATATGGTTTTGCCCAAACGATAAAAATAAATCCTTTACTCTTGGAAAAATTATCTATCGGCAGTTTGTCCGTTTAAAGTTGATTGCCAAATTTTTGGTAAAGCTAAAAAGGAAAAATAGTTTTTTTGACCAAAGTGAAGCATTCATTCGTGGAAGTCTGTCAATCTCCCCATTTTTGCTTCTGAAAATCACTGCGATGCCTCGTACGATTGATTTTTGCAGGATTAAATAACCGAATATTGAAAATGTTCAGCGATTTATTTCAGCATAATTTTAGGTACGACAGGGACCGGTTCGGTACCGGTTCCTGTTTTTTGGGTTAAATAGTTAATAATAGTTAAGAGAGAGTGCTCCGGATGGAGGCTCTCTTTTTTAATGACCTTCCGGAGCTTCTTGGTAAGCTAAAGCCAGGTATTTCCCATGATGACTTACGCAATCAGGATGGGTATTCCGGTAATTAAATTCCGGACAGGGGTAAGGGTGAATCTGGTAATGAACTTCAGCTAATGATTCCTTGCTCAGTGCGGCAATGCTATGTAGATGATCCGTGTAAAAATCAGTTCGCGTCAAAAAACACATGTCTTCAATACAAACATATCCGTCAGCGGATAGTTCGGGGTGCGCAGAAATATTACACACAATACGGGCCGGAGCGAAAACACGTTTTTTACTTATTCGGGAATGAATCTTGTAAGCGGCTTCTTTCATGGACCATAAGCGCCATACCACCAGGGAAGGCTCCTTTGCATGCAAAATCAAGTCTTGCTCCTCCCTTGTAAATAGTTTTGATAAATAGCCTTTCCGTTTCCAGTTGCTTTCAATGGATGCCTGTTGTAGGTCGACCACATCATTGCCTATCATTTTTGATTGATCTTTTCCAGGATAACATCAATAGAAGCGCCTACAGTCAGCATTTTTTCCATGGAATCATTGTCGATGGTGATTTCGAAAACCTCTTCCACGTCCAGAATAACATCCACTAGATTCGCGGAATTAATGTATAAATCGGTGATAAAGTCGGAACTCTCAGAAAGATCATTTATTTTATCCTTGGCAGGTTCAGGTACATAAGTGGCAATGATGGGTTTTAGTTTTTCGATAATTTCTGATCTTTCCATTAGTAAGAATTAAATTTTTTAAAGATAACACAAGCGTTTACATCCCCGAAACCGAAACTGGCTTTCATAAGTACGTTAACCGGGTGCTGAATGGTTTTCTGGGGCACTTTCTCGGGAGAAATGAGTTGTTCAATGGCAGGATGTAGGTCTTCGGCATTTTTGTTTCCAAAAATGAAGTCATTTTTTACCTGAAGGACGGATGCCACACTTTCAATGCTTCCTGAAGCACTCAGGCAATGCCCTACAAGGCTCTTGAGTGAATTAATATAGGGGAAATCAAGGCCTTCTCTGTTCAGTGCGGTTGCCCAGTTGGCAATTTCTGTAGAATCCATCATGGTGGCCGTAAGGTGACCGTTAATGGTGTCTACGTCCGCTGCCCTGATCCCCGAAAAGTGTAAAGCCTGGCGGATGCATTGCTGTACAGCGATGCTGTTGGGAGCCGTCATGGTTCCGGAACCGCGTTGACCACCCGAATTGAGACAACCACCGGCAACCTCTGCATAGATAGGAGCATTTCTCGCTTTCGCATGCGCATAGGATTCCAACACTAAGGCTCCTGCGCCACTCCCCGGTACAAAGCCACTGGCGCTGGCGCTCATCGGCCTTGAACCTTCTTCCGGTCGGTCGTTGTTTTTGTAAGTACAGACCTTCATGGCATCAAAACCACCCCATATATACGGCCCACTGTCGCTGGTAGAACCGGCTAAGATCACTTTCGCCTGACCACTCTTGATGCGATCATAAGCGAGTAAGATGCTTTCCGTTCCGGTGCTGCAGGCAGAAGAATTGGTCGTAACGATATTTCCAAAACCTAATTTTCCGGATAAATAAGCGCTGACACCGCTGTTCATTGTTTGGATGACTGCCGAACTGCCCAGTTTTCTTACCTGTCCGGAATCAAGCTTATCGACCGATTCCCGTAGTTTTTCAATTCCGGAAGTACCAGCGCCAAAAATGGTTCCGTAATCCCAGAATGGACAATCTTTTGGGGCTGGTTCTAATCCCGCATCCCTCCAGGCATCCATGCCGGCAATCACTCCATATAGAATCCCTGAACTATTGAAATTCCGAAGTTCAAGCGGACTAAAATATTCGTGAATGCGTTCTTCTTCCAGGGAGGGTTGTCCAGCCAATTGACAAGAGAAATTAAGTGCTTCTAATTGAGGGTTAAACCTGATGCCGGATATGCCCTGCCTGAGCGACTGTTCAAATGAAGAGAGACTCGTGCCGTTCGGGGCAACTACCCCCAGACCTGTAATAACAACTCGATCCTGCATTTATTTATGAATTAAATAGCCTGCAATAGTGCCGTTGCACACCTCCTGATCCGCCTCATTCCACATTTTAACAGCACATTTTAATTTGTTGAAACGAAAATAGATTTTTTCTGAGACAACTTTAACCTTTTCTCCTGGAAAAACAGGAATCAGAAAATCGATGGCCATGGAAGTCATGGCAATGGAAGCCTGGGGAGGTAAATTTTCATTCCTGGTCAGATAAATGCCAAAGCAGGCTAAGCCGATTTGTGCCATGGTTTCTGAGAGAATAACCCCCGGAGTGACGGGGCGATCTTTAAAATGCCCCTGATAAAATGAATGTCCGGGGTCAAAGGTGTAATGTCCCGTGAGTGATTGCTCATCCACCATGTCTATTTCATCAACAAATAAAAAGGGAAAAGTATAGGGTAATTTATTTAATATCTCATCAGAAGTCATAGATGCTATTTTTAAGGATGTCTCCTTATCTACAAAGATATTAATTTCTTTGGATTAGTCGTTAGGATGTGTTATTTGTATTTGAAACATATAAAAGAGGTCCATTTTTTTGTTATTTCAATGAATTTTTAAATTAATTTTATATCTTTGAAAGACAATTCTATCTTATCACTCCTCAACTTTTATTGTATAGAGAATTTTTTTCCTCATTTTGAGGAATCAATGTCTTTTTATGCGCAAAAAAATCCCCATCTCTTTTTTACATGATTGGAGGTTTTTTGTATTTAAGTGTTCAGGATAAAATAATTTCAATTGCTTCAAAGGGATGGATTGGCCCTACAGCTTCCGTTAATGGTAGATTTACAGTTCGCATATTTTTTCTCTTCATGAATTGGCGTCGAATTTGACACAGCTCCGGAAGTTTTAATTATTCCGGCGATGATAGCTAAAAAAAAGGTAATGATTGTGGATGACAATCCGATTGATCAGTTAATTACCACTTACATTCTAAAATTTAACTATCCTAAAGAGGATATCATCATCATGCCGGGCGCCCCTGAAGCACTTTCTTATCTGGATTTTCATGAAAGTGAACCTCAGAATCTTCCTTTTCTTATTTTTCTAGATTTGGATATGCCAGGAATGAACGGAATGACTTTTCTGGATCATTTCAAAAAATGTGCGGAAGGGATCAAAAATAATTGCCAGATCATTGTGATTACAGCTTCCGATATTTCTGAGGATGTAGAAACAATGCGTAAAAACCCGCTCGTAACCAGATTAATTCCCAAACCTCTTCATCGTCATTCCCTTTGCCTCTGATTTTTTTAGTGGATGTAAGATAAAAATGTGTATTCAATCGATATGTTGAGGGAATATGGCCTGCAATCGATTGGCAGCTATTTTTAACCACCTGCTTTCGCTATCTTGGTTTCGGTGCCTAATTAAATTAGGTCCTCCGGAATTAAAATCAAAGGAATGGTTAACCTAACGTCAGCGCAGATGATTAGATAGAAAACGAAGGCACTTTGAAAGTAGTGATGATTTCCCAGTTCATCTGGAGGAAAAGTGGGAGACCCGTATTCAGGCGATTTTGTAAATTAATGGTTGCGGACAAATAGATCAGTTTCGAGCACAATTTTTTCGAATTCTTCGACCGGATATTTTGCTTCAATGAGTTGAAGAAGCATTTGTGTTGCTTTTTGTCCGATTTCAAATGCAGGTTGTCGGATTGATGTAAGGGAAGGATTGAATAAATCCAACACATCCGAATTGCTAAACCCTGCGATGCGCATATCCTCCGGTACCCTGATTTTCAGGTTTTTAAACACCCCCAGACAGCCGGTACTCAACCGATCTCCCGCCACGAATATTGCATCTGGTTTTTCAGGTAAAGAGAGTAAAGCTTTGATGGCTCTTTCTGTCTCTTCATAAAGCATACCGCCGTGCGGGCAATATTGAATGTATTCCTCTCTGATTGCAATTCCATGCACATCGAGCGCCTCTTTATAACCGGCCAGACGCTCCTTACTGATGGATAAATGACTTGAACTGGTCAGGTGTGCCACCCGTTTTGCTCCGTTCCGGATCAAATGATCGGTAGCTTCAAAGGCCCCCTTCTCGTTGTTAGCTATGACTTTGTGGGTATTAATTTCATTAGCTACCCGATCAAAAAATACAATGGGTAGGCCTTTTTGATGAAGGGTACTGAGATGAGTGATATCGGTAGTTTCGGAAGACACCGAAACCAATAATCCGTCTACTGAACGCGAAGCCAAGTGTTGCACATTCACTACTTCCCGTTCAAACGACTCGTGCGTTTGAGAAATGATCACGTGGTAACCCTTGTCATAAGCAATTGACTCAATGCCATTAATGGCTTGCGAAAAATAGCTGTTTGCTACTTCACTAACCACCACACCGATCGATTTACTTCTTCGTTCTTTTAAACTAAGCGCAATAGGATTGGGTTGATAGCCAATGGCTTTAGCATATTCAAGGACGCTTTTTTTCGTTGCCTCACTAATTTCGTGGGTGTCTCTTAATGCTCTGGACACAGTAGAGGTAGACAATCCTAAAGCTTTGGCAATATCTTTTATAGTAACGGGCTCAAACATGTGATGCAGCTCAAGTAGACAGGGGACAATTTAAATGGAAAATACTAAAATTTTATCAAAACGAGAAACATTTATTAAAGATATCATTCTAAAAGGATTTTGGCAACGTTGTCGGGAACGATTGCACAAATTTATCCCCTGAAAAGCGGCTCTTTTATAAAAAAAACAATGTAGACTTGTTTAGAGAAGGCCCTCAAAGACCCTCTTCAAAACCAAAATATAACCTTATTGTATGAAAAAAATTTTACTGTTCTTTTGTGTGCTTGCTATGGCCATACAGCAGGTCAAAGCACAAACCAGACAAGTGACGGGTAAAGTGACCGAAAAGTCGAACGGGGCTGTTCTTCCAGGAGTGGATGTAACCATCAAGGGAACCAGAACAGGGGTGAGTACGAATGACAAAGGGATGTTTACTCTTCCGGTACCTAGTTCTGGTACGGTCACCCTAGTCTTTAAATATGTAGGCTTTGCCGATAAAGAGGTGGAAGTCGGTAATCGTTCCCAGATCAATGTAGAGTTAGAAGAAAATGCGACTGCGTTGAATGAGGTTGTCGTCGTAAATATTGGTTATGGGACGGTTCGTAAGGAAGCGCTCACAGGGGCGGTTTCCTCAGTAGGAGCCAACGTGATCTCAGCTGCCCCCGTTTCCTCAGCACTTGAAGCCATTCAGGGAAGAGTGGCCGGGATTACCATTAGTGCTGCTGAAGGATCACCGGAAGCAGAGATGATTGTGAGAGTGAGAGGTGGCGGTTCCATTACGGGTGATAATACACCGCTGTATGTGGTGGATGGCTTTCCGGTAAACTCCATTTCCGACATTGCTCCCCAGGACATTGAAAGTATCGATATTCTTAAAGACGGTTCCTCGACCGCCATTTATGGATCAAGAGGCGCCAATGGTGTGGTGTTAATTACGACAAAGAGCGCTAAAGACGGTCGTACAGCCATTAGTCTGAACGCGTTTACCGGTACACGAACACTGGCCAAACAGCTCGATGTCCTTACCCCCTATGATTATGTAAGCTGGCAATATGAACGGGCTTTACTGGATCGTTCGCTAAACGATTATACTCAGTATTTTGGCAATTTTCAGGATATTGATCTCTATGCCAATGTTCCGGCCAACAATTGGCAGGACATTATTTTTGGTCGAACAGGAACCACCTATAATCAAAATCTCAACGTCTCCGGAGGAAGTGACAAAACCAAGTACACCCTAAGCCATAGTCTGGTCAAGGACAAAGCAATCATGCAATTGTCGAATTATGAAAGACAGAATATAAATTTTAAACTTAACCATAAGTTGTATGAACGTCTTAGCCTGGATGTGGGGATGCGTTATTCCGATACCCAAACCAAAGGAGGAGGAGCGAATGAAGTAAGAGAGATCTCTTCGGCCGATTCACGTTTAAAGCATGCCATGCTGTACCCCCCTTTTCCTGTTCAGGGTTTAACCACCACTACCGAGACAGACGATGAGTTTAATCTGTACAATCCCCTCATTTCAATATCAGATAACGATCAGTTGATAAAGCGAAAAAGTTTCAATGTGACGGGGGCAGTAACCTATGAAATTTTAAAGAATCTGAAACTGCGTTCTGATGTAGGTTTTGAGAGTTTTCGCAACGACCAGGCTCGCTTTTACGGGAACACCACCTATTACGTGAGAAATATCCCCTCGGTTTTAAATCAAAATTTACCTGCGTTGATTCTTGCGAATACGAACCGGAATAATTACCGGAATACCAACACCCTGAATTATAATTTTAGTCAGTTGCTAAAAAAGGATCACAATCTTTCCATTCTGTTGGGACATGAATTCCTTAAAAATGAAGAAACCATATTGACAAACGTGGTCCATGGATTTCCTCGGACATTCACTTTTGAGAATGCGCGAATGCTCTCTACCCAAGGGGCAGCAAATGCAGTGGACAATTATTTTTCACCAGATTATAAGTTATTGTCTTATTTCAGCAGGCTTACCTATGACTTTAAAGGAAAGTATTTTTTAACAGCTACTTTCAGAGCGGACGGTTCTTCCAAATTTGCCGAAGGCAATCGTTGGGGATATTTTCCCTCCGTATCTGGAGCCTGGAGAGTGGGAGAAGAGGGCTTTATGGAGGACGCAAAATCATGGTTGTCTGATCTGAAATTAAGGGGTGGCTATGGAACCGGTGGAAATGATCGAATTCCGGTTGGTCAAATGGCGCAAACTTTTCAGAATTCAGTGACCACTTGGGTAAATGGATTTACGAATTTCTGGGCTGCTTCGAAAACCATGGCTAATCCGGAGCTAAAGTGGGAAACCATGATTACCACCAATGTTGGTTTGGATTTTTCCTTATGGAAGTCTAAACTGAGTGGAACTGTCGATGCCTATATGAACCGGACAAAAGATCTGCTCATTGAATTCCCCGTATCCGGGACAGGCTATGACTTTCAATACCGCAATTTGGGTCAGACAGAAAACAGGGGGTTGGAATTCACCCTTAATTGGAATGCCATTCAGAAAAAAAATGTGGGTCTTTCTTTTAGTGCCAATATTAATTTTAATCGTAACAAGGTGTTATCTCTTGGATCGATTAAGAACATCAACGGTACCTCTGGTTGGGCCTCTACCGAAATTAACGTAGATTACCTCGTACAGGAAGGGGCACCAATTGGCCGAATTTATGGATATAAGAGTGCAGGTCGATATGAAGTCTCAGACTTTCAGGGATACAATGCAGCCACCAATACCTGGATTCTGAAGCCCGGTGTAGTGGACGCAACCGCGTTTATTGGCACCCTCAGACCTGGAAGCATGAAGATCCAAGATCTTTCCGGAGATGGAAAAATTGATCTTTCCGATCGGACGGTGATTGGGAATGCAAATCCATTAAATACCGGTGGGTTTTCGGTGAACTCAAGAATATACGGTTTTGATCTTGCCGCCTATTTTAACTGGAGTTATGGAAACGATGTCTATAACGCAAATAAAATTGAATATACCTCCACAAGTAAATATAGTTCCCGGAATATGATTTCGGAGATGGCCACAGGAAACAGATGGACCAATCTTCGTGCAGACGGAACTATCAGTAATGATCCGGCAGAACTGGAAGCCATGAACGCGACGACGACGATGTGGTCTCCTTTTATGAAAACCTTTGTGTTAAGTGACTGGGCAGTGGAAGATGGATCTTTCCTTCGTCTTTCTACGGTTACTCTAGGATATACTTTACCGGCAAGCGTGTCGGAAAAGCTAAAAATGAAGAAATTAAGAGTATATGCCTCCGGTTATAATCTTTGGTTATTAACCAATTATACAGGTTTTGATCCGGAAGTATCCACTAGAAGAAGAACCAATCTGACACCGGGGGTAGATTATTCTGCTTATCCCAGAAGTAAATCGTTCGTTTTCGGGTTAAATGTCAATTTTTAAAATTACTTTTTATGAAGCATATAATGAAAAAGTTAATTTACGCAGGCTCACTCATTACATTGGTAATGGTGATGAATGCTTGTCAGAAGGTGTTGGAAGCACCTACTAAGTCTGCTTTGGATGAGTCGGTTATTTTTTCTAATCCCGGATTAGCAGAGGGTACGGTGGCAGGCATTATTCAATCGTTTGGAGAGACCAACTCTTACCGGGGCCGATTTCTGGTTTTTTATGGAATTAACACCGATACGGAGGTGAACAATGGACTTAAGGCGGTGGATGATGACAAATCGAGATTATCCAACTACAATACCAATGTAAACAATGGTCAGATGAATACCGATAATAACGCCTGGGCGAAATTCTATGAAGGAATTGAACGGGCTAATCTGGCGATCAGCGGGATCAGGAAGTATGGTAAAATTGAAAGCAATGCGCAAATGGCGCAGTTATTAGGTGAGATACTGACACTGAGGGCAGTGCTTTATAATGACCTTATTCGTGGTTGGGGAGATGTGCCTGCCCGCTTTGAACCCATTACTTCGACAACTACGTATGTCCCTCGCAGCGACCGAGATGAAATTTATAAACAGTTACTGGCTGATTTAGAGGAGGCATCTAGCTATTTGCCCTGGCCCAATGAAAATAACAAAACAAGTAGTGTAGAGCGGGTAAGTAAAGCATTTTCTAAGGGATTGAGAGCGCGGCTGGCCCTTTCAGCAGGTGGATACGCCCAGCGATTGGATGGAACGGTTCGTTTAAGTACTGATCCTGAATTGAGCAAAGAAAAAATGTATGCGATTGCGAAAAAGGAATGTCTCGATATCATCGGAAGTAATAAGTTACGTCTATTGGGGTTTGAAGAAGTCTTCCGGAAATTAAATGAAGAGGGAGGGGCTGCGGGATTGGAATCGATATGGGAAATTCCTTTTAGTGAAGGACGAGGTAGGGTAATTTTTGATTTAGGGGTGCGTCACCTTAAAACCAATCAATATACCGGACAAAATAAGGGCGGTACCAATGGGCCCAGTCCAGTGATGTTGTATGAATATGAGGAAGGGGATGTACGAAGAGAAGTGACAGTAGTCCCCTACGAATGGGACGGAGGCACCGGAGATAAAGGAGGATATCAGGTTCCTTCTACATTGGGGCGTTTATATTTCGGAAAATACCGTTATGAATGGATGAAAAGAAGAGTTACGTCGACGAACGATGATGGCTTAAATTGGATGTATATGCGCTATGCAGATGTCTTGCTGATGGCCGCTGAGGCGATCAATGAATTGGATGGCCCGGGAGCCGCTGCCCCTTACCTTAAGCAGGTGAGAGACCGTGCATTCCCAAATCAGGGTGCCAAGGTAGCCACCTTTATGGCCGGAGCAACGGCTTCTAAAGCCGCTTTTTTCAATGCAATTGTCGATGAACGTGCATTGGAATTTACAGGAGAAATGCTAAGGAAGGCAGATTTAATTCGATGGAATCTGTTAGCCACTAAGCTGGCTGAATCCAGAGAGAAGCTCAGACAGTTGGATGCCAGACAGGGTAGATACGCTAATCTTCCTGCAAGAATCTATTACCGCACTGCGGCAAATGGAGAAACGGTAGAAATTTATGGATTAAATTTTGGAGACACAGATGCGCAGGGTGCCGCTTTGGGCTATCCTTCCAATAAGACCTGGACGATGAGTTCTTCTTCGGATGCGGTGAATTATTGGGATGCCCTCTTTGTAAAGGACCCTAATAAACAACAACATTGGCCAATCTGGCAGGTATTCCTTGATTCTTCGAACGGAACATTGGATAACAAAAGTTTAAACCAATAAAAGAAAAGTCATGAACAAGCATAATTTCACAAAATATATCCTTTTCTTGCTTCTGGCCATTGGCATCACAGGATGTAAAGACGATACCCTACAGGAGATCACCAAAATGGAAACCGACCGGATGTTTTCTCCCACGGGTCTTTCCGCCATTGTTATTAACAAAACCGGTGTAAGGCTTACCTGGAAAGAAGTACCTAACGCAAGTTCTTACGTTATTGAATTTTTTGAGAATAAAGATTTTTCAGGTACTCCTGCACGAACGGTAGCGGATGTAGCGTATGTACAATTGCCTTACACTGTGAGTAATCTGAGTGGAGATACGGAGTACAGTATTCGTGTCAAAGCCGTAGGGGGAGGAATAACGGATTCAAAATGGATCACCACCACGGTAAAGACCGATCCGGAACAAATTTTTCATCAGGTTGACTTGGCGAATATCACTTCGAATTCGGTGATTTTAACTTGGCCTGCAGGAGAGATTGCGACCAGTATTCAATTGTCTCCTGGAAACATTACTCATCAGGTAACCCCTGCAGAAGTGGCCGCCGGAAAAGCGCAGGTAAATGGCCTTTCCAGCGAAACCACGTATACGGCTCAATTACTAAATCAAACCAAGGTTCGCGGGTTAACCACCTTTAGTACACCATTAGACTTGGGAGGAGCCATTGCCGTGTCTACGGACGATAACCTTGCAGAATTGATTGCAAATGCCAAAGCGGGAGATGTTTTCGCTTTAATGCCCGGGAACTATGTCATTAATGCAGATATCACCATTTCTAAAACCATTTCATTGAAGGGAGCTAAACCCGCTGATAAACCCGTATTAAAAGGAACGGTATTTCGTATAAAGGGCAATGCCGGTTTAACCATTAAAGACGTAGTGTTGGATGGAACAGGTGCATTGAACAATAATCAAACGTTTATATTTGATGAGGCTTCGGATAATGCCTACGGCGCGTTTCTGGTAGAAGACAGTGAGATCAAAAACTATGTGAAGGGAATGGTATATGTGAATGTAAAAACGCTCATCGAATCCTTCAGTTTTAAGGGAAATACCATTTCTAATGTAGAATGTAATGGAGGTGACTTTATCGACTTTAGACAAGGAATCGCTAAGACCGTTGATTTTGTCAACAATACGGTTTACAACACGGCGTTGGCGCGTGATTTCTTCCGGATGGACGCTGGAGGATCTACCAATTTTCCTTCGGTTACTGCTGTATTTACAGTCGCCAGTAACACATTTAATGCGGTATGTAACAGTGCCTCAGCACGTATTTTTTATGTCCGTGTGGCGAAACAAGAATTGTATTTTTCAAAAAATATAGTAGCGAACTCAGCAGGAATTATTGCCAACCAGGCTACCACGATTATTGTTGCAGCCAACTTTAAGGAAAATAATTACCACAATGCGCCCACTTACATGGCCGGCAGTACGGCAAGTACTCCGAAGTATGATACCGGTACTTTTACGACATTGGATCCGGGATTTGTCTCGGTATCAACCGGGAATTTTACCGTGACCAACGATGAGTTGAAGGCCAAAGGAATAGGAGCTCCCAAATGGAGATAATCGGTTGTTAGGTTAAAAGATGGGGTTGAAAAACCCCATCTTTGTTAAATTAACCAAAAATACATGAAAAACAAACTGTTTAACACCGTGATCATTGGTTCCCTTCTGCTTCTTTGCAGTATGGGAGAATTGCAAAAAAGACCACTTCATGTATTTATTGTAGGTGATTCAACTGCCTCTCAAAAGTCAACAGCTGTCTTTCCGGAAACAGGATGGGGCATGGAGTTATCTTCCTTTTTTACCGACCAGGTGAAGGTGGATAATCGGGCGATGAATGGACGGAGTACGCGATCATTTATCAATGAAGGAAGATGGAGTGCCGTGTGTATCGATCTTCGTGAAAATGATGTCGTTCTCATTCAATTTGGGCATAATGACCAGAAAGTAGATAAGCCCGGGATTGGAACCTCGAAAGAGGAATACAGACAGTACTTGGTTCGGTATGTGGAAGATACCCGGAGGCACAAAGCCCTTCCGGTACTTTTAACCCCGATTATGCGCAGAAGTTTTAAAGACGGCCGAATGATCGATACCCACCAGGGTTATCCGGAAGTAATGAAACTGGTGGCCGATTCGCTACAGGTTCCATTGATTGATTTACATCTTGAAACTGCTCAATTATTCACGAATTTAGGAGAAAGTTCTTCCAAACAATTATTTAATCATGTAGATTCTGGGCACGTGAATTATCCAAAGGGGAAGCAGGACGATACACACCTCAGTCCCGAGGGAGCAAAACAGATTGCTCAATTGGTGATAAAGGGCCTACAGGCTATTCATTCGCAAGCGGTCGCTCATTTAATTAGGAAACAATGAGAAGAGTGGGGCCAGGACTGTTATTGAGTTTTTTAGCGGTTTTTCTCGTGTCTTTTCAACGAAATGAGAGGGCAATAACCCTCTTTTTGATTGGAGACTCAACGATGGCTAGTTACGACCTTGAAGCTGATTATGAGCATCGTCGGTATCCTTTGCACGGATGGGGCCAATGTTTTCAATCCTTATTTAATCAGGAGGAAAAGACTCAGCTACGAGCTAGGTGGAATGCTACAGAGGTCAGGGTAGATAATCGCGCCAAAGGAGGAAGAAGTACCCGAACGTTTGTTGAAGAGGGTCGGTGGGCAGAGGTTTTGTCACTTTTGAAGCCAGGAGATTGGGTACTTATTCAGTTTGGGCATAACGACAGTGCAGAAAATAAACCGGATCGCTACACTTCTTTAGCTGCATACAAAGCATTTTTAACCTTGTTTGTTCAACAAAGTAGAGAAAAGGGGGCGACGCCGGTGCTCCTTACACCCGTTAGTCGGAATTATCCATGGATTGAGCAACAATTATCAAATGCGCATGGGGCTTACCCGGGAGCTGTTAAAGAGGTCGCCACAGAACAAAAGGTGAAATGCATTGATCTGACCCGCCTGTCTGGAGAAGCGTTTACGTTAAAAGGAAAAGCGTATGTGACATCGAACTATTTTATGAACTTAGCTGAAGGAACTTTCGAAGCTTATCCGAAAGGTCTAAAGGACAATACCCATTTTCAAAAAGAAGGCGCCGAGGTGGTGGCTCGCCTGGTTTATGAAGCATTTAAATGAAACGATCCCTTGTTTGTCTAATTATTCTCAGTCTGATTAGTCAGATGACTTTTGCGCAGGCGTACGATTTTGTCGTTGCCCAGGATGGTTCCGGCGATTTCAGAACAGTGCAGGAAGCATTGAACGCTGTTCCTGATTTCAGGAAAAAGGAGACCTTAATTTTTATCAAGAAAGGGGTGTACAAAGAAAAACTGTATGTGGGAGCTTCTAAAAATGGGGTGAAAATAATTGGCGAAGAGCTTAGCGGAACAGTCCTGACGTATGATGACTGGGCTCAGCGTGTAAATCGTTTTGGGGAGGAGACAGGTACGTCAGGTTCAGCCAGTGTGTATGTATACGGTGCCCGTTTTACCGCTGAAAACATTACTTTTGAAAATACTGCGGGGCCTGTTGGACAGGCCGTTGCCTTATTTGTCGCAGGCGATCAGGCAAGCTTTGTGAATTGCCGGATGGTCGGCTTTCAGGACACCCTGTATACCTATGGTTACGGAAGCCGACAATATTATTACCAGTGCACTATCGAGGGAACGGTTGATTTTATTTTTGGTTCGGCCACTGCTTTATTCGAAGAGTGTACAATTGTAGGGAAAAAGGCAGGGTATCTGACGGCAGCTTCCACACCCGATAGTACGCAATACGGGTATGTTTTTCTTAACTGTATTATCAAAGGGGAGGCACCCGCTGCGTCGTTTTATCTGGGAAGACCATGGCGCCCTTATGCCAAGACCGTTTTTCTTCAATGTGAAATGAGCAATGTAATTAAAGGAGAAGGATGGCACAACTGGGGGAAGGAAAGTAATGAAAAAACAGCCTTCTATGCTGAGTATGCCAGTAGAGGGGAGGGTGCATCGTCTGTCCCGCGTGTAGCCTGGTCTTATCAATTGAGCAAAGAAGAGGTCGAAGAAAAGTATCGGCCAGAAGTTATTTTAAGGGGCTGGAAACCTAAGGAACAACTCATATTAACGGGAAAATGAACTATTTTCTAATTTGTGTATTTGGCTTTTTTTTATTCCCTCTTTCCTCACTTGCCCAGGAGAATGAACTGGAAATCAGAGTGGCGAAGGATGGTTCAGGACATTTTTTGACTATTCAGGAGGCCGTTATGTCCGTTCGCGATTTCTCTCCCATCCGCGTAGTCATCTCTATTAAGAATGGTATTTACAGGGAAAAACTGGTAATTCCTTCGCAGAAGACGAACATTACCCTGAAAGGGGAATCTCCTCAGGAGACCCGTATTGTGTTTGATGATCATGTGGGGAAGGGAGACATTCTGACTTATAACTCATATACTTTGCTGGTGGAAGGGAATGGTTTTGAAGCGGAAAATTTAAGTATAGAAAATGTCAGCGGCCCTGTTGGTCAGGCCGTTGCACTTCATGTTAAGGCAGACAAAGTATGGATACGTCATTGTAGCATCCGGGGGTATCAGGATACATTATTCCCCGCTGAGGCTTCCAGCAGACAATATTACACAGATTGCTACATTGAAGGAACCACCGATTTTATTTTTGGAGCAGCTACCGCTGTTTTTGAACGGTGTCATATTCATAGCAAGAAAAACTCCTTTATCACGGCCGCCTCCACCAGCAAAGCACAAACCTATGGTTTTGTGTTTTTAAATTGCCTCCTAACGGCGGATGCCCACCTAAATAAAGTATTCCTGGGAAGACCATGGCGTCCATTTGCCAAAACTGTTTTTATTCATACCCACATGGGTGTACATATTGTTCCGGCGGGGTGGAGTCCCTGGAATGATAACAACAATCACCTTGATACATTCTATGCCGAATATGGATCAAAAGGCCCCGGGGCCAATAGTGAAAAACGGGTGGCTTGGTCTAAACAACTTACGCCTGCCCAGGTTAGAAAATATACAATAAACCGGATTTTTCAACATCCGCGCAATCCGTGGTTTCCACAAAAGGAGGCAAAATGAAAAATAGACTTCTTCTTTTTTTAGCATTGGTGTTTATTGCCTTTAGTTGTGCAAAAAAAACAACCATTGTCTCTGGAGAGCAGGAAAGACCAGTAATTCCTGAAGTACCGGAAGCAGTGTTGGCCTTTCCGGGAGCAGAAGGCTTTGGGAAGCATACAACAGGCGGTCGGGGGGGAAAAGTAATAAAAGTCACTAATCTCCATGACTCAGGGCCGGGAAGTTTACGAGAGGCCTTGAATGCCAATGGGGCACGGATAATTGTATTTGAAGTTTCAGGAAACATTGTGTTACAAAGTCGGCTTCAGATCGATAAAGGGGATGTCACCATTGCCGGACAAACCGCTCCGGGAGAAGGAATTTGTATACAGAATTACGAAATGTTTCTAAATGCAAATAATATAATTATCCGTTACCTGCGTTTTCGAATGGGGGACCTGACGAAGAACGAACAAGATGCCCTTTGGGGGAGAAATAGAGAGAATATCCTCATTGATCACTGTTCCATGAGTTGGTCCATCGATGAGTGTGCCTCTTTTTATGCAAATAAAAACTTTACGATGCAATGGTGCATTCTGTCCGAAAGCCTTAATAAATCGTTTCATGAGAAATCGGATCATGGATACGGGGCTATCTGGGGAGGAGTTAACGCTACTTTTCATCATAACCTGCTGGCCCATCATCAAAGCCGAAATCCACGTTTTGATGGAGGACACCGAAGTGGGACGGGAACAAGCCTGTATGGCACAGACAAGGTGGATTACCGCAACAATGTCATTTATAACTGGGGTTCCAACAGTGCATATGGAGGAGAGAATGGAACTTACAACCTGGTCAATAATTATTATAAAGCCGGACCTGCTACACCAAGTTCTAAACGGAACCGGTTCTTAGAAATATACATGGAGGCCGATGTAAGTAAGTATGCTCCCGGTTATGGTGGATTTTATTTATCGGGAAACGTGATGGAAGGCAATGCTGCACTCAATGCGGATAATTGGGCAGGAGTGGACAAAGTGAGCGGATTAACCGGAATTCATTACCAATTGGCTCAGTTACAACATCCGTTCAATGCGGTTTCTATTCCTTTTCATACCGCCACACAGGCCTTCGAATCAGTGTTGTTGTACGCAGGGGCGAGTTTTAAAAGAGATGCTGTAGATCGGCGGATAGTCACCGAAGTGAAAAACGGAACAGCGACATTCAACGGTTCTAAGACAGGTTTCCCTGGAATTGTTGATTCTCAACAGGACGTAGGAGGTTGGCCTGTTCTTCACCAATTGCCTGCTTTGAAAGATACAGACGGAGATGGAATGCCCGATGAATGGGAACTGATCATGGGTTTAGACCCTCTTAAAGCAGATGCCAATGGAAGAGCACTTAGCCGTGTATACGATAATATCGAAGTATATATTCACAGTCTGGTAAAGCACATTACAGATGCTCAATTTAAATAAATGAGGAGGGGGAGAAAAACAACCGTTGTGTTAAGTATGTGGCTGCTCACCGCTTTTCCTCTTTTTGTGAATGCCCAAATTCGGATGGGAATCCGGGTGGCAGATTTGGGAGACGGAACTTATGAAAATCCTGTGCTTGCGGCAGATTATTCGGATCCTGATGTCATTCGTGTGGGAAATACTTTTTATATGATTGCCTCAAGTTTTCATGTTAGTCCCGGCCTGCCTATTTTACAGTCAGTGGATTTGGTAAATTGGGAGTTAATTGGACATGCGCTTCCCAGACAGGTCCCGGAGGAACGCTTTTCCAGTGTGCAGCACGGAGGGGGAGTTTGGGCTCCGGCGCTGAGGCATCATCGGGATGAATTTTATCTTTATTATCCGGATCCTGATGCCGGGATTTATCTGATGAAAGCGCAGGATATCCGTGGTCCCTGGTCCAGCCCTTTATTGGTAGTAGCCGGAAAGGGGCTCATTGATCCCTGTCCTTTGTGGGATGAAGATGGAAAGGCTTATTTGGTGCATGCATATGCAGGAAGCCGGGCAGGTATCAAAAGTATTCTGGTAGTGAAACAGATGGATCCCTCCGGAGAACGTGTACTGGATGAAGGGCAGATTGTGTACGATGGGCATGAGTTGGACCCGACGGTAGAAGGCCCTAAATTCTATAAGAGAAATGGGTACTATTATATTTTTGCTCCTGCCGGTGGGGTTGCTACTGGTTGGCAGATAGTCTTACGATCCAGAGAAGTGTATGGACCTTATGAGCGTAAGGTCGTTATGCATCAGGGGAGTAGCTCTATCAACGGACCTCATCAGGGGGCCTGGGTAACCACTACGTCTGGGGAGGATTGGTTCCTCCATTTTCAGGATAAAGGGCCTTATGGACGTGTGGTACATTTACAGCCGCTAAAATGGCTCAATGATTGGCCCCTCATCGGGGTGGATGAGCAAAAAAACGGTATTGGAATACCAGTGACAAAGTATCTTAAACCTGCAGTGCGCTCTTCGGAAAGAAAAAGAAACGCTCCTCCGGATTCGGATGAATTTGATCGCCTGTCACTGGGTTTGCAATGGCAATGGCAGGCAAATCCGCAGGCAACCTGGGCTTTCCTGAATAAGAGCTCGGGCTTCCTTCGTTTATATTCAGTGAAGCAGATGGATGCTGCAGTCAATTTATGGGATCATCCGGCTTTGTTACTGCAGAAATTTCCCGCTGAAAAATTCACGGTCACTACCAAACTGCAGTTTTATCCGCATTCAATGTTGGAAGATGAAATCGCAGGGCTCACTATTTTCGGCTTAGATTATGCGTATGTCGGTATTAAAAAGGGCAATGGGGGCACTCAACTCTTTTATGTACAATGTGAAAATGCAGATAAAGGAAATGCCGAGAAGGTGAGTCTTCTGACTTCCGTCCCTACGAAAGCACCTGTGTATCTAAGGGTAAAGGTAGAAAAGGGAGGATACTGCATATTTAGCTACAGTCTTGATGGAAAGGTGTTTTCTGAGGTGCCAGGTGTTTTTAAGGCCCGACAGGGGAAATGGGTGGGGGCAAAAGTCGGTCTTTTTCATTTGCGAAGTGCTACGACAAATGACAGTGGGTATGCAGATATAGACTGGTTTCGTTTCGAACAATGATTAGTTGCAGCAGTTTGAAATGCATTCCAAGAATGGTTAAATCGGCAACGATTGCACAGTTATTTTCCCTGATTTAGTTTATTTCCTGCTCAAAACTCTGTAGAATTGTTAAAGATCGTTCAGACAGAAGCTATTTAAGGGCAACTGTCAGCCCATTTTTGAAGACCAGATATTGATGAACTTATGAACCAGAAAACTTTTTTCTATCCGGTGGTAGTTTTTTTATTGCTCAGTGTGAGCCAGGCTTTTAGTCAAGGAAATTCAACCACTCCTTACTCTTTCGAAAACCTGCCTGTTGTTCGTGAAACCTCTTTTAAAAGGGATACGGTGAATGTTTTACAATTTGGCGCTAAAAATGATGGAGTGACATTAAATACCAAAAGCATCAACGAAGCTATTGTTTATATTCACCAACGAGGTGGTGGGGTGGTCTTAATCCCTCAGGGACTATGGATCAGCGGCCCTATTGAGCTAAAGAGCAATGTCAACTTGCATTTACAAAAAAATGCCATTTTGCAGTTTACCCGTGATTTCAGTCAATATCCATTGGTCGAGGGAAACTGGGAAGGACTCCCTCAGATGCGCAATCAATCTCCTATCTGGGCCAAAAACCAGGAAAATATTGGCATTACAGGTCAAGGAATTGTCGATGGGGGTGGAGATGCCTGGCGAATGGTCAAAAAAAGTAAATTAACAGAAAGCCAGTGGAAAGCCCTGGTGGCATCTGGAGGAGCATTAACGGAAGATAAAAAGGTATGGTATCCCAGTGAACAAAGCCTCAAAGCATCCCTGATGAAAGGGCATCCCGGAGAAATAAAAGTAGGACGAGGGAAAGATTATTATGAATCAATTAAGGATTTTTTAAGACCAAATTTGGTTGTACTCACTTCATGTAAGCGGGTGCTGTTGGAAGGAGTGACTTTTCAGAATTCAGCGGCCTGGAATATTCATCCATTGATGTCTGAAGATATCGTGGTTAAAAATGTGTATGCAAAGAATCCTTGGTATGCGCAGAATGGCGATGGAATCGATATTGAATCCTGTAAAAATGTATTAATTGAGAACAGTACTTTTGATGTGGGTGACGATGGGATTTGCATTAAATCTGGTAGAGATGCCTGGGGAAGGGCAAGGGCCATGCCGACTGAAAATGTAATTATCCGGAACAGTACGGTGTACCAAGCACATGGGGGCTTTGTGATTGGCAGTGAAATGAGTGGCGGGGCACGGAATATTTTTGTTTATGACTGCACTTTCATTGGCACTGATATTGGCTTGCGTTTTAAAACCACTCGTGGACGTGGAGGAGTAGTGGAAAATATTTTCATTAAAAATATCCAAATGATGGATATTCCGGGAGAAGCGATTTTGTTTGATATGTATTATGCAGCAATTGATCCCGTACCACTTACCGGAGAAAAAAGAGAAGCCCCTAAAGTAGAGCTTCTTCCAGTGACCGAAGAAACACCGGTATTCAAAAATTTTTCTATTCAGCATGTGGTTTGTGACGGAGCGGAAAAGGCCATTTTTATTCGTGGACTTCCGGAAATGAATATTTCAGACATTCGACTGGAAAATATCTATATCAAAGCGAAACAGGGAATCGATATTCAGGAGGCCAAACGGATCAGCCTCGATAATGTGCATTTGACCATTCATCATGCTCAGCCATTGATACATGTGCAAAACGGCCAGGATATTCGTTTTAATAAAGTGGATTACAATCAGGCGGAACTGCTTTTCAGAATCTCAGGAGATAAGAATGACCGTATTCAGGCTTCCGGTATAGATGGGAGCAGAGCGACTGTGAAAACCGAATTTGTAGGTGGGGCGAACGAAAAATCTTTACAAATAAAATAGGATGAAAATGCGTTTAATGAATTATGTCATAGCGGTTGGATTCTTCTTTATGGCAGCAGATCTCCGGGCTCAAAATTTACCTCTGTCTCAGCAAATGGCAGCTACAGTGATGGAAATATGGAAGGATTCACTGAACCTTGATCCTGAAAAACCTAAGGCAGTTAAATGGGCGTATGATCAGGGAGTTGTATTGGAAGGAATAGATGGTTTGTGGCGTCGAACAGGCAATGGCGAATACTTTCGATACATGCAGAAAAGCATGGATTTTTTTGTTACAAAGGAGGGACAGATTAGCCGCTACAAGGCGAGCGACTATAACATTGATCATGTAAAAAATGGCAGGACACTATTGACCTTATATAAAGTGACCGGACAGCAGAAGTATTTCAAAGCTGCCACTTTGTTGAGAGAACAATTAAAAACCCATCCCCGAACAAAGCAAGGAGGATTTTGGCATAAAAAAATATATCCTTATCAGATGTGGTTAGATGGTTTGTACATGGCGCAACCTTTCTATACAGAATATGCCGTAATGATGAAAGAGAAGGAAGCGTTTGAGGACATTGTGAATCAGCTGAGTTGGATGGAAAATCATGCCCGCGACACCAAAACAGGATTGCTATACCACGGATGGGATGAATCACGTCAGGAGCAATGGGCGCATAAGGTTACCGGCAGATCTCCAAACTTCTGGGGGAGGGCAATGGGTTGGTATGGGATGGCTTTAGTTGATGTGTTGGAGAATTTTCCTAAGGACCATCCCAGACAAGCAGAAATCGTCGCTATCTTGAACCGGCTGGTGAATGCTATTGAAAAGGTGCAGGATCCTTCTTCGGGATTATGGTACGATATTTTGGATAAACCAGATGGGGAAGGTAATTATTTTGAAGCGTCTGCTGCAGCCATGTTCGTGTATACCATTGCCAAAGGGGTACGTTTAGGTTTTCTGCCGCCAGCCTCCTTGGTGATTGCTCAAAAAGGATATGCAGGAATTGAAAAGACATTTATAGCCCAACGAGGTCCCGGCAAAGTGGATTTGAAAGGTACCGTAACGGTTTCGGGACTTGGCGGAAAACCGTATAGGGATGGAAGTTACGCTTATTATATGAGTGAGCGTGTAATGACGAACGACCCTAAGGGGGTGGGCGCATTTTTACTTGCTGCCAATGAAATGGAATGGGCTTATCAGCCTAAACCGGCAAAAGGGAAAAGAGTGACATTGGATTCGTATTTCAATCATGAACTGAAGAAAGATGTGGCTGGGAAGGACATGTCTTGGCATTACAAGTGGGAGGAAAGAGCAAATGGTGGCTTTTCTTTCCTGGCTGATCAGTTTCAGGAAGCTGGATTTCAACTTTCGACATTGTATCAGGCTCCGACGGTAGCCAGCCTTAAGAAATCGCAGATATACATTATTGTGGATCCCGATCACGAGAAAGATAGCCCTCAGCCCAATCTGATAGAGGCGAATTCCGTTAAGGTGTTGAAAAACTGGGTCAGAAAAGGCGGTATTCTTTTATTGATGGCGAATGATTCGGCCAATGTAGAGTTGAAACAGTTTAATAAACTCGCAAAAGAGTTTGGGGTGTATTTTAAAGGAGATAACAAAGGAACTGTACCGGTAGCTGGTCGATTCGAAACGGCAAAAGTAGTGGTACCCAAAGGGAATCTGCTTTTTAGAGATGGAATGTCCCTGTTTATCAAGGAATACAGTACCCTTGAACTAAAGGAACCCGCTTTAGCCGCATTAAAAGACAAAGATGGGGATGTGGTAATGGCTATCAGTCGGTATGGGAGAGGATTGGTGTTTTGTATCGGTGATCCCTGGCTTTACAATGAATATGTGGATGGCCGGAAGTTACCTGCTGATTATGAAAATTGGGAAGCAGGAAAGCTCCTGATCAACTGGATGGTTAGGCAGCTGCGGTAAAACGGGAACCTGATAGGAGGTAGCGAATGAGAAAAAGGATGGTCCGCTTAATTTTTTGTTTGGCGGTTTTTTTACAGAGTGCATGCGGCTGGACACAACAGCGCGTAAGCACGCCCCACACGACCGATTCCATTGCCGATCGAGTATTGGTTTATCAGCTCAGTAATGGGGGATGGCCTAAACAACTGGCAGATAAATCGGTGGTGGATTATCAACAGCCCTTGGATGAAAATCTAAAGGAAAGAATTCGCTTAACCGGACCGATGTATGCGACTATTGATAACCATGCTACTTCAAGAGAAATTCGTCTTTTAGTGAATGCGTTTAAAAATACCGGCAAACGCACTTATCTCAAGGCTGCAGAGCGTGGGGTGATCTATTTATTGGATGCCCAATATCGAAATGGCGGATGGCCTCAGTTTTATCCGGATACCAGTAATTATCGTTCCGAAATTACCTACAACGACCATGCGATGATCAATGCTCTGGAAATTATGTGGGCGATTGTAGAAGGTTCAGCTGGTTTCGATGCCATGGAGACCTCTTTGAAACCCAGGGCGAGACAGGCGTTGGAAAGAGGGATTTCCTGTGTCCTAAAAACTCAGGTGATCCAATCAGGCAAACGAACCATCTGGGCGGCTCAATACGATGCGCAACAGCTTAGCCCAGCGAAAGCACGTAGTTTTGAGCCTGCTGCTTTAAGTGTGTCTGAATCAGTAGGTATTGTACGTTTTCTTATGCGAATTAAATCGCCTTCTGAAGAAGTGAAAATGGCCATTCAGGCAGCGGTGACTTGGTTAGAACAGCACCAGATCAAAGGAGTAAGATTTGACCAGCTGCCAGCGGGAAACGGGAAGGGCTTGGTACCTGACAGTACTGCAATTAGTTGGTCCCGGTTTTATGACCTTGAAACCAACCGCCCTCTTTTTGGAGACAGGGATCATCGCATTTACTATGACGTGATGGAAATTAGTGAGGAACGTCGCAATGGCTATGCCTGGTACGGTTCATGGGCGCTTTCTCTTATCCGGAAAGAATATCCCGAATGGAAGAAAAAGCAACCTATTTCCTCCTTGTTTCAAAAGTAAAACTGGGAAGAATCTACCCCTATAGATAGGATGCAGAAAAACGGAATATTCCATAAGAAGGTCTTTTTGAAAAAGTGATTTTAATGTTTCTAATCCATTGGTTCTTTCCTTTAGATAAAGGAGGTCTTCAGGGGAATATTTCGGGAACGATTGCGCAAATATTTGCGGGAAAATCGGGTTTTTACTGCATTAAATTATGTAGAATTGTTTGAACCAATGTCGATACCGCCTCTTTTAGGAAGGTTTTGACAGCGATGTAATTTTGTAGAACCGTATGATCTTATCAAAAAAAAACCTGTCCGGCATTGCCTCCGGATCGGTGACACTTCCTTTGCTCTCTTCTTTTGCCCTCCCAGAGAAAGTGCTCCAGTTTGGAACAGGGGTTTTACTCCGGGGATTACCGGACGATTTTATTCAAAACGCCAATCAACAGGGAGTATTCAACGGGAGAGTGGTGGTGGTTAAATCGACGGGGAACTCAACGGCTGATTTTGATGAACAAGATTCCCTGTATACCCTTTGTGTCCGTGGTCTGGAAGAAGGAAGGGAGGTGCATGAAAATAGGGTGTCGTCGGCAATTAGCCGGGTCTTAGCGGCTGAAAGAGATTGGAAGTTGTTGTTGGAGGTGGCGGCTTCAGAAACCCTTGAGCTGGTGGTTTCCAATACCACAGAAGTAGGTATTGTTTACATGGAAGAAAGAATTGGACCGGAATCACCTCTTTCATTTCCAGCGAAGTTATTGTCCCTGTTGCATCATCGGTTTGACACCTTTTCGGGCGATTTGTCAAAAGGATTGGTCGTCATTGCGACCGAGCTGATCCCCGATAATGGAAAAAAACTGGAGGCCATTGTTAGGCAGCTGGCAACTTTTAATGAACTCTCGCCCGCTTTTTTTAACTGGTTGGCTGAAGCGAATGTTTTTTGCAATTCATTGGTAGATCGGATTGTTCCAGGGAAGCCTTCGGGCGAAGCCTGGGACATCATTTCAAAGGAGTTGGGGTATGATGATCAATTGATGTTAATGGCTGAACCTTATCGCTTATGGGCCATTGAGGGCGGTGAAGAGGTAAAGAAGGTGTTGAGTTTTGCCCAGGTCGATCCGGGAGTGATTATTGCTGAGGATATTGAGATATACAGGGAGTTAAAAGTGAGATTGCTAAATGGAACACATACATTAACTACAGCAATCGCTTTTTTTTCAGGAATCAGTACGGTAAGTGAGGGGATGAAACAGGAATTTCTGAAAGATTTTGTAGAGGATATGATGCAGAAAGAAATAGGTCCCTCCATTCCTTATCCTGTAGACGCCACCCATTGGCGTGTTTTTGCGAATCATGTGAAAGATCGTTTCGCAAATCCGTTCATTGCTCATCTGTGGACCAACATTGCTTTTCAGTACAGCATGAAAATGAAGATCCGCGTATTGCCTTTGCTACGTACTTATTTTCAGCGTTATGGCAAAGTCCCCTTTCACATGGCACTTGGTTTTGCAGCCTTTCTAAAGTTTATGCGAATTCAGCGAAAAGAAGGAACACAGTTTTTCGGCGAGTGGAATGAGACCCCTTACATAGTGACGGATGACCATGCGACTTATTTTTATGAGAATTATCAGCAACACGGGGATAATTTTTCAAAAATAGTCATGGAGGACGAAGCTTTTTGGGGAGAATCTCTGAACGCCTTCCCTGGCTTTGTTGATAAGGTTGTCGAGCTTGGAAAGGAAATTGATACCTATGGGATGGTGGCTGTACTCAAAAAAAATCGTGAAAAAGAATTGAACGAAGTATAAGAAAGAGATGAATTTAAAGGTGTTAAAAGTGCATCCACAAGACAATGTATTGGTTGCCTTGTCTGATTTGAAAGAAGGAGATACCGTCAGCTTTCAGGGAGAGGAATATGTGCTGTTGGAAGATGTGAATGCCAAGCATAAGTTCTATATGAAAGATATGAAAGAGGGGGAAGAAGTGCTTATGTATGGAACGTTAGTGGGTAAAATTCAGTTTGATGTGCGGAAAGGGATGCGAATGAATACCGATAATCTTAAACATGCTGCCGCCCCTTACGGCTATCGTCCTTTTCATTACCAATGGGAAGCACCCGATACATCCAGATTTGAAGGAAAGACGTTCATGGGGTATCACCGCAGTGACGGTAAAGTAGGGACCGCTAATTATTGGCTTTTCATTCCAACCGTGTTTTGTGAGAACAGAAATCTCGACGTAATAAAGGAGACGTTGCAGCAGGAGTTGGGGTATGCGGTAACGGGAAAATACAAGTCTTATACCGAACAGCTGATCGCAGCCTATAAAGAGGGGAGTTTGTTGGAGGAAATTTCGCTTCACCCTACAGGTGGAAGCCGTAAAGAGCAGGTATTTGAAAATGTCGATGGGATTAAGTTTCTCAATCACCAGGGTGGTTGCGGTGGCATCCGTCAGGATGCTGCAGTGTTAAGCAAGCTGTTGGCCGCCTATGCGGATCATCCGAATGTTTGTGGGGTAACGGTGCTAAGCTTGGGTTGTCAGAATTTACAGATGAATGATTTTTTAAGCGATCTGAAGGAGCGGAATCCGGACTTTGATAAACCTCTCTATTTATTTGAACAGCAGCAGTCACAAAGTGAAGAGCAATTTATTGCTGAGGCCATTCGGAGAACATTTGAAGGGTTGATAGTGGTGAATTCACAAACAAGAAAGCCGGCTCCGTTAAGTAAATTAAGCATTGGAGTGAAATGTGGCGGGAGCGATGGCTTTAGTGGAATTTCAGCCAATCCGGCAGTAGGCTATTGTGCTGATTTACTGGTAGCCATGGGGGGAACGGTGCTTTTAGCCGAGTTTCCGGAGTTGTGTGGAGCAGAACAAATGATCATTGACCGGATCGTTGATGAAGCGGCAGCGTATAAATTTATGGGGCTAATGGAAGCCTATGGCAATGCTGCTGAAGCCGCAGGGTCTGGTTTTCATATGAATCCTTCTCCAGGGAATATTAAAGATGGGCTGATTACGGATGCCATTAAAAGCAATGGCGCTGCAAAAAAAGGAGGTACAGCCCCCATTGTGGATGTATTGGACTACACCGAAGCCGCCGTTAAACAGGGTTTAAACCTGGTTTGTACCCCAGGCAATGATGTGGAAGCTACCACAGGAAAAGCGGCTAGTGGAGCAACGTTGATATTGTTTACCACTGGGCTGGGTACACCAACTGGGAACCCCATTTGTCCGGTCATTAAGGTCGCTACCAATCATACGCTGGCTCATCGAATGGCTGATATCATTGATATCAATACGGGACCAGTGATCCAGGGAGAGAAAACCATTGAAGAAATGGGGGAAGATATCTTCACCTATTGCATTAAAGCAGCAAGCGGAGAGGTGATTCCCAAGGCCGTTTTATTGCAACAAGATGATTTTATCCCTTGGAAACGAGGGGTATCCTTGTAATGAAACGAAACAAAAAGAAGACAACAGCATTTGATAAGTTTCTCATATAGAAACTTATCTTGCAGAATGATTAATTATATTTAACACTATAGCTGATGAAAAGTATACAGGCTGTACACGCAGCTGATTTTAAAACCTATCAGACCGATACGATACGGGAAAGGTTTTTATTAGACGGACTGAAAGAGGCAGACAAAGCCAACTTTGTGTATGCTCACTACGATCGAATGATTATCGGGCTGGTTACTCCGGTTGAACAGACTTTAACCCTCGAAAATGCAGCTATTCTCAGAGCGGATTATTTTCTCGAACGTCGGGAACTCGGAGTGATCAATGTAGGGGGAACTGGAAAGATAACGGCCGATGGAGTGGTCTACGAGTTGGATAAATTGGATTGTTTGTATCTCGGAAAAGGCGTGAAAGAAGTTAGTTTTCAAAGCAATGAAATTACAGATCCGGCTATTTTTTATGCACTTTCCGCGCCAGCTCACCAGCCCTTTCCAACTCGGTTACTAAAACATCAGGAGGCATTTTCCGCACAATTGGGGAGCCTGGAGACTTCTAATGAACGTCGTATTTGCCGTTACATTCATAAAGATGGCATCCAAAGCTGTCAGCTGGTCATGGGCTTAACCTTGTTATCTGTGGGTAGCGTATGGAACACGATTCCACCACATACACACGAGAGGAGAATGGAAGTCTATTTTTATTTTGATGTAGATGAAGAACAGCGCGTTTTTCATTACATGGGTGAGCCTCAGGAAACGCGTCACATTGTGGTAGCGAATCATGAAGCGATTTTATCTCCTGCATGGAGCATTCATGCGGGTAGTGGCACCAAGAATTATAGTTTTATTTGGGGCATGGCAGGTGAAAACCTGGATTATGCGGATATGGATACGATAGCAGTAAAGGAACTCAGGTAATGGAACAATCATTTTCGTTAAAAGATAAGGTCATTGTAGTGACAGGGGGGACAGGAATTTTAGGGCTTTCATTTGTGAATGCCATTGTAGAATCCGGTGGCACTGTCGGAATTCTTGGGAGAAATGCAGCGATCGCTGAACAACGGGCCGAGGAAATCAATCGTAAGGGGGGGAAAGCCATTGCGCTGATAGCTGACGCAATGGATGAAGGACAGCTGATCGCGGCAAGAGAAAAAGTATTAAGCGCTTATGGAAGGATCGATGGGTTAGTAAATGCCGCAGGTGGCAATATGCCTGAGGGGGTATTGCAGCCGGAAGAAAGTATTTTCAACCTGCAACTGGATGGAATGAAGAAGGTGATGGATCTAAATCTCTGGGGAACCTTAATCCCTACCCAAGTGTTTGGACAGGCCATTGCTGCTTCTGGCAGTGGAAGTATCGTGAATATCTCCTCAATGAATTCTAAAAAGGCCGTTACTAAAGTATTGGGCTATAACATGGGGAAAGCAGCGGTAGACTGTTATACCCAATGGTTTGCCGTAGAACTGGCCAACCGGTATGGAGATAAAATCAGAATGAACGCATTGGCTCCAGGCTTTTTTCTTACCGAACAGAATAGAAATTTGCTGACCACCCCGGATGGAGGGTTTACTCCTAGAGGACAAGCCGTTATTCAACAAACTCCTTTTAGACGTTTCGGAGAACCCGATGAATTGAAAGGCGCACTGGTATGGTTGTTAAGTGATGCTTCCCGTTTCGTAACTGGGGCCATGATTTGTGTGGATGGCGGTTTTTCGATTTTTAGCGGAGTATAAAGACTGCCAGAGAGTGAATAGTAACCACTTTGTAACTCATATTAAAAAGAAAATAAACCTTGACGATCTAATTTATCAATTCAATTTTAACCAATAGGAAGGAATAAGCGTGAAAAAGTTTTTAGATGAGGATTTTTTGTTGCAAACGGAAACGGCAAAAATTCTATACCATGAATATGCAAAACAAATGCCTATCATTGATTATCACAATCATTTGTTGCCCGATCAAATTGCTGAAGACAAACAGTTTGATAACCTTACACAAGTATGGCTTTATGGAGATCACTATAAATGGCGGGCCATGCGGGCAAATGGAATAGATGAATATTACATTACTGGGGCAGCTTCAGATTATGAAAAATTTGAAAAGTGGGCGGAAACTGTTCCATATACCATGAGAAATCCTTTGTATCATTGGACGCATCTTGAATTGCAGCGTTATTTTGATATACACGATTTGTTATCGCCCGTCACCGCCAGAAAGATTTGGGACGAATGCAATGCTAAATTGCAAACCAAGGCTTACAGCGTGCAAGGATTGTTAAAAAAGATGAATGTGGAAGTTTTATGCACTACCGATGATCCTTTGGATACCCTAGAATACCATCAGAAAATACGTCAGAGTGACTGCCCTGTTCGGGTATTGCCTGCCTTCAGACCGGATAAGGCAATGAATGTGGACGATCTAGGTGCTTTGAATCAATACATCGATCGGTTGTCGGCATTGACAGGAAAAGAGATTAACGAGATGGATCAATATTATGCGGCATTGAAGGCACGTCATGATTTTTTTGCTGAAAATGGAGCCAGTGTCTCCGATCATGGATTAGAGCAAATTTATGCGGAGCCATCAACTCCAGAAACGGTCGCGGGCATCTTTCAAAAAATAAGAAAGAGAGGGGAACTTAATCAGAAGGAACGCCTGCAGTTTAAATCGGCCATGCTGTACCAGTTTGCCTTATGGGATCATGACAAGGGATGGGTTCAACAATTCCATCTTGGTGCTTTGAGAAATAACAATGACCGTTTGCTGGGAAGTCTGGGCCCTGACACAGGATTTGATTCCATAGGTGATTTTGAGCAGGGAAAAGCTCTTTCGACTTTTCTCAATCGTTTAGATCAGGGCAATACGCTGGCCAAAACAATTTTATACAACCTTAATCCGGCAGATAATGAATTGATGGCCACAATGATTGGTAATTACAATGACGGAACTGTGGCGGGAAAAATTCAATGGGGATCGGCCTGGTGGTTTCTGGATCAGAAAGACGGGATGACGAAGCAACTCAATACGCTTTCCAATATGGGCTTATTAAGCCGTTTTGTAGGGATGCTTACTGATTCAAGGAGCTTCCTGTCTTATCCAAGACATGAATACTTCAGGAGGATACTGTGCGACCTGTTCGGAGCAGACATCGAAAATGGAGAACTTCCGGACGACAAAGAATGGATAGGGAACCTGATCCAGCAAATCTGTTATGGAAATGCGAAAGTCTATTTTAACTTTTAAGGATGGGTAAGGTACTGAGTTTTGGTGAGTTGTTGCTGCGGATTTGTCCGGATGGGGAGGGAGCATGGCTGAAGAAAAATCGCCTTCCTTTTTATGTGGGTGGTGCTGAATTAAATGTAGCAACAGCACTCGCACGCTGGGAAATTCCAGTCGCTTATTTTACGGCTCTTCCGCAAAATTTTCTCGGCGATTCGATGACTGATTATCTTCAGAACCAAGGGATAGACACGTCTTCCATTTTTCGTGGCGGAAATCGAATAGGTCTTTATTTTCTTCCCAAAGGAAAGGATCTGAAAAATGCGGGGGTAATTTACGATCGTTCTCATTCCTCATTCGCTGAATTACAAGCGGAAGATCTAGACTGGGAAGTCATTTTTAATGGAGTTAGCTGGTTTCATTTTAGTGCGATCTGTCCGGCTTTAACTCCTGATGCTGCAAAAGTATGTCTTCGGGCTGTTCAGGAAGCAAAACGGCGAAGCATTCCCATTTCCCTGGATTTGAACTATCGGGCCAAATTATGGAAATATGGGAAAGAACCCGGGGAGGTAATGCCCGAACTGGCTGCCTATGCAGATTTGATCATGGGCAATATATGGGCGGCCGAGAAAATGCTGGGCTCGCCGTTTGCAGCGTCCATCAACGAGCATACTGATAAAGAAAGTTTACTTCAGCAGGCGAAAATCACCTCCGAGGAGCTTCTAGACACCTACGAAAATTGCACCAAAGTTGCCCTTACTTTCCGATTTGATGAGGGTGCCGGTATTCGTTATTATACGACCTTAAAAATAAAGAATCAATGGGTGGTTTCTCCTGAATACCGTAGTGCCGAAATTAGTGATAAAGTAGGGAGCGGAGATTGTTTTATGGCAGGGCTCATTTATGGTTTTTACAAAAAACTACCGGCCGCAGAACTCCTGCATTTCGCAACGGCGGCAGCTTATCGAAAACTGTTTATTACCAGCGATGCCACTACGGATGGCATAAAGGAAATTGAAGAAACAATGAGGATCAAACATCTTTCGGATGAAGATCATTTTTCACAATCTGATTAATACATTTAGCATAAAAAGAAATGAATTTAAAAGAGAGTACCATAGAAGCCATCAGAAAACAAGGATTTCTTCCTCTTTTTTATGAAGACAGTCCGCTGTTAAGTTTGGAAGTTGTACGGGCATTGTATGAGTCGGGTGTACGTGTTCTGGAATATACAAACCGGGGTCCAGCGGCTTTGGAGAATTTTAAAATCCTCACGGAAGCAAAGAAAGAAAACATGCCCGAATTGCAATTAGGGGTGGGAACCATTAAAAATCTGAGTGAATGTAAGGACTTTTTAAATGTGGGGGCTGACTTTGTGGTATGTCCGGTAACGGATACTGCTGTGGGCAGGTTGACGCATGCCCATGGTCGTCTTTGGATTCCTGGCGCAATGACCCCTACCGAGATCAATTTGGCTCATCAGGCAGATGCGGGAATTATTAAACTCTTTCCTGCTAACTTCATTGGACCATCCTATCTGGCAAGTATTAAGGAACTTTTTCCGGGGCAGCTTTTTGTGCCAACGGGGGGAGTAGACCTCACCGAAGCCAGCATTGCGGAATGGTTTAGTGCGGGAGTTTGTGCAGTCGGATTGGGAAGTAAACTCATTCGTAAAACGATACTTCAACACGCCGATTATTCTCAATTACAGGCTCTGACCAGGCAACTGTTTGAGATTGTTCAAAAAACAAATCCCTTTCTTCGACCTTAAAAAAAATAAAAATCAACCAATATAAACTTTAAATTATGAACCAAGCCAAAATCGGAAATTACAGATGGACCATTTGTGCCCTTCTGTTCTTTGCCACGACCATTAATTACCTGGACCGGCAGGTCCTTAGTTTACTCCATCCCATGCTGGAAAAGGAGTTCAACTGGACCAACAGTGATTATGCAAACATTACAGCCGCTTTTCAACTTGTTTACGCTATTTCCATGCTGTTTGCTGGACGCTTCATTGATAAACTGGGAACTAAATGGGGTTTTGCGATTGCGTTAATTGTATGGTCTTTGGGAGCGATTTTGCATGCATATGCCATTCAGGTAGGAGAAGCGACTTCCTCTTTTCTATCGATCTTTGGAATCACAGCGGTTCCTGTATCGGTTCTTGGATTCATTGTGGCGAGGGCGGTGCTGGGTTTTGGAGAATCTGGAAACTTCCCTGCTGCCATTAAAGCGACGGCAGAATATTTTCCTAAAAAAGAGCGTTCCCTGGCAACAGGTATTTTCAATTCAGGTTCGAACATCGGGGCCATCTTAGCCCCTCTTTCTGTTCCTTATATTGCCGAAGTATGGGGTTGGGAAACCACCTTTTTAGTCATTGGAGCGGTCGGATTTATATGGTTGTTTTTCTGGTTTGCTTATTACGACATTCCTTCCCAACAAAAACGTCTTTCAAAGGCAGAGTTAGACTACATTCATACGGAAGAAGGACAAGTGGCTAGTGAACAAGTCCTGGCTCCAGAAAAAGAAGAAAAAGTGAAATGGTTCAGTCTTTTAAAATATAGGCAAACTTGGGCCTTTACATTCGGGAAGTTTCTGACAGACGGAGTGTGGTGGTTTTTCCTTTTCTGGCTGCCTTCGTATCTGAAAGTTCAATACGGTTTAACAGGAACTGAAATTGTTCTGCCACTCACTATTCTTTATACCATGACGATGGTAGGAAGCATTTGGGGGGGATGGTTTCCGGTATATTTCATTAATAAAGGGTATGCCGTGTACGACGGACGGATGAAAGCCATGCTAATTATTGCCTTATTTCCATTAGTAGTGTTACTGGCACAACCCTTGGGGCATATCAGTTATTGGGTTCCAGTAGTGCTGATTGGCATAGGGGCATCCGCTCATCAGGCCTGGTCTGCGAATATTTTCTCGACCGTATCAGACATGTTCCCCAAAAAAGCAGTCGCTTCTGTGATTGGAATTGGAGGAATGGCTGGCGGATTGGGTGGGGTGCTGGTTTCCAAAACCGGAGGAGCCTTGTTCGATCATTACAAGGCATTGGGCCAGATTCAGACAGGCTATACGATCATGTTTACCTTCTGTGCGCTGGCCTATCTGGTAGCCTGGTCGCTGATGAAGAGTCTGGTACCTAAATACCAACTGATAAAAGATTTATAACGAGAAATGAATTTTCAAGAACGACTGAATTTGCTCTTCCCGGCCGAAGAGCAAATTCCTCCTGCCTTTCATCTTCCGGATGAAATCCATCAGCAAAGCTATCTTTCGAACGGTGAAATGCGTATCTGGCAAGGTGAAGTACATACCGTATTATCGCCTATATGTATAAAGACAGCAGATGGATTGAAGCGAAAGCGCATTGGCACCTACCCCTTATGTGGAGAAAAGGAAGCAGAGGAGGCACTGAATGCGGCAGTCGGGGCCTATGCCAATGGAAGGGGAGAGTGGCCCACCATGAGCGTGGCTCAGCGAATTGAATGCATTGAAAAATTTACACACCGGATCATTGAGAAAAAGGAACAGGTGGTCAAATTGATCGTATGGGAAATTGGCAAACCTTATCAGGATTCCGTGAAAGAATTTGATCGGACAATTGAATATATACAAGCCACGATTGACGCTTTAAAGGACCTGGATCGTCAGTCTTCAGGTTTTACCATGGAACAGGGGATTGTCGCACAAATCAGACGTTCCCCTTTAGGAGTAGTTTTGTGTATGGGGCCTTTTAATTATCCTTTAAACGAAACTTTTACCACACTTATTCCCGCATTAATAATGGGAAATACGCTGTTATTCAAGCCACCCAAGCACGGTACTTTGTTATTCTATCCCTTATTGGAAGCCTTTCGTGATTGTTTCCCCAAAGGAGTAGTGAACACGATTTATGGCCGCGGAAATAGAATCATCCCGGGTCTGATGCAATCGGGTAAAATCAATGTACTTACCCTTATCGGATCCAGTAAGGTGGCCAATGAATTAAAGAAAATGCATCCAAAAGTGAATCGTTTGCGTGCCATTTTGGGATTAGACGCCAAAAATGCGGCAATCATTACCCAACATGCAGACCTTTCTCTGGCGGTGCAGGAAACCGTATTAGGAGCATTGTCTTTTAATGGTCAACGTTGTACCGCCTTAAAGATCATTTTTGTTCATCAGCAGCTTGTAAATGATTTTCTGGAACAGTTAAAGGAAGCGGTTTCCCGGTTAAAATTCGGGATGCCATGGGAAGAGGGTGTATCGCTTACCCCATTACCCGAGCCGCATAAGCCCGATTATTTGCAGGAATGCATCACAGATGCCCTGGAGAAAGGGGCTGAGGTCATCAATGCGCATGGAGGAACGGTTCATGAATCATTTGTGTACCCGGCCATCGTTTATCCTGTAAATTCGAAAATGAAATTGTACACAGAGGAACAATTCGGGCCCGTAATACCGGTCGTTCCTTTCGAAGACATTGAAGAACCTATTCAATACCTTATAGAGTCCACTCATGGACAGCAGGTGAGCATTTTTTCAAATGATGACAGGGAAGTAGCCAGTCTGATTGATCCCTTGGTAAATCAGGTAAGTCGCGTGAATATCAATTGCCAGTGTCAGCGGGGTCCGGATGTATTTCCGTTTACGGGAAGAAAAGATAGTGCGGAAGGCACCTTGTCGGTGGTAGATGCGTTACGTTCTTTCTCAATCCGCTCATTGGTGGCAGCCAAATTAAATGAGAATAACAAGCATTTGTTGAATGAAATTGTGGATAGTCACCGTTCCAATTTTTTAAGTACAAAATATTTATTCTAGCTTTTGTTGAATATTTGGGCTGTTTCACGGCGCTTTTTGTGTCACTTTTACACCAAGTAAAAAAAAAGAATGTTTAAACTTTCTTTTTTCAGATTTATTAATTATATTTGGACTTACCCTTTCGGGGGTATGTTTTTCATAGGTAGATGTAGGGTCAGAAACAAGTTTCTGGCCCTTTTTTATGAAAAAGGTTTTACCTTTGTTTCCTATGGCTTCTAAAAAGAAAATCATTGTAGCGATTACTGGTTCCAGCGGCTCTATTTATGCAAAATGTTTATTGGATCAACTTGAGAAATTAACCGATCAGGTTGAACGTGTGGGGGTGGTAATGTCGGATAATGCGAAAGACGTCTGGCGATATGAATTGTCGGATACCAGTTATGAACATTACCCTTTTGATTTTTATCATAAGATGGACTTCAATGCCCCTTTTGCATCCGGTTCGGCTAAATATGAAACCATGATCATTATGCCATGTTCCATGGGGACCTTGGGAAGAATTGCGCAGGGAATCTCTAACGATCTGATTAGTCGGGCGGCAGATGTCATCCTGAAAGAAAGGCGTCGCTTAATTGCCGTGACGAGGGATACGCCTTTGAACCTTATTCATTTAAGAAACATGCAAACCCTGACTGAAGCCGGCGGAATTGTGTGCCCGGCTACCCCCTCTTTTTATAGTTTACCCAGAAGCCTTGAAGAGGTGGTGTTGACCGTGGTGGACCGTGTCATCGATTTGGCGGGTTTGGAAAAGGAAAGCTATCGCTGGAAAGGAATCTGACGTAAGAAACGAATTGTTGTTTTAAGGTAAAAGCCTTGAAGGGGCGTACCCAGGTTCAAAATTGAATTTGAAATTTAGTATCTTTGCAGGCTCATGAAAAAAGTTGCCTTTTACACATTGGGTTGTAAACTCAATTTTTCCGAAACATCGACCATTGGCCGACTGTTTACAGAAGCAGGCTATACCGTAGCCACGTTTACGGACAAAGCTGATGTGTATGTGATCAATACTTGCTCGGTAACGGATCATGCGGACAAAAAGTGTCGGAAAGTGGTGAAAGAAGCATTGAAATATTCTCCGAACGCTTATGTCGTGATCGTGGGATGTTACGCCCAGTTAAAACCTGCGGAAATTGCGGAAATCGAGGGCGTCGATATGGTATTAGGAGCAGCGGAGAAGTTCCGGATTGTAGAATTCATTACTGATCTCACGAAAACACCTAAAGCACGGGTGCATCAGCAATCCATTGAACAGGTGAATCACCATTTTATTGCAGCCTATTCCATTGGCGATCGAACCCGTACTTTTCTGAAGGTTCAGGATGGCTGTGATTATCCATGTACGTATTGTACCATTCCTCTAGCGCGGGGGGGAAGTCGCAGCGACACCATTCAGAACGTCCTCCTGCGGGCAAAACAAATTGCCGAGAGTGGGGTGAAGGAGATCGTGCTTACCGGTGTTAATTTAGGGGATTTCGGAATTCGCAACGGGCAGCGAGAAGATCGTTTTTATGATTTGGTAAAGGCACTGGATGAGGTAGAGGGCATTGAACGCATTCGTATTTCTTCGATTGAACCTAATTTGTTGAGTAATGAAATCATTGAGTTTGTAGCCCGCTCAAAACGTTTTGTTCCTCATTTTCATATCCCGCTTCAGTCAGGTTCAAACAAAATTCTAGGATTGATGAAGCGTCGTTATCGCAGGGAATTATATGCGGAGCGCGTACAAAAAATCAAAGAGGTAATGCCCGATTGCTGCATAGGGGTGGATGTAATTGTTGGATTTCCGGGCGAAACTCAGGAGGATTTCCTTGATACTTATCAGTTCCTGAATGAATTGGAAGTTTCTTATCTCCACGTATTTACCTATTCAGAAAGGGAACAAACACCGGCTGCAACGATGAAAGGAAAAGTGGTCGGGGCGACACGTTTTGATCGGAATAAGATGTTGCATATTCTCTCCGATAAAAAAAGAAGGGCTTTCTATGAAAGCCAACTGGGACGTACTGCCGTGGTCTTGTTTGAAGATGATCAGAAAAATGGATACATGCATGGTTTTACCCAAAACTACGTGAAAGTACAGGCAAAATACGATCCGGTGATGGTAAATGAATTAAAAGAAGTGAAGCTAATGGCTTTTACCGCAGATGGAGAGGTCGAAGTGGCCGAACCTGAACGGGTGTACGCACATTCCTAAGTTTATTTGCTCATTTTAATGTAAAGCGATGTAGATTATCCCCCGGATATTTTAGCTTTGGTCTTTCTTTGCTATCTTCGCTTTAAAAAATAAGTTATGTTCCCTACGGTTTCTCATTTTCTAGAATATTTATTTGGTATTCATCTGCCTCTTCCTTTCAATACATTTGGTGTCTTTGTGGCGCTCGCTTTTGTGGCGGGTTATTGGGCATTTTCACAAGAGTTGAAACGAAAGGAAGAATTAGGAATCCTAAAGCCGATCAAAAAGAAAGTGGTGACAGGAGAACCGGCCAATTTTTTCTCCTTGTTTACCAATGGTATTTTCGGCTTCATTGTAGGGTATAAATTGATTTATGCACTGTTGAACTATCAGCAGTTTGTCAATGATTCGCAAACCATTCTTCTTTCCGGAGAGGGAAGTTTTCTTGGAGGGTTGGCACTCGCGGCATTATTTATTTATTGGGAATATAAAGAGAAAGAGAAGAATAAACTTCCTCAACCCAAAACGGTTGAAGTAGTGGTTCGCCCACATGAGTTAATGGGAACGCTGATTGTGTGGGCTGCGATCTGGGGATTTCTGGGAGCCAAGATTTTTGATAATCTTGAGCATTGGGATACTTTTGTGCAGGATCCGATTGGAAGTCTGCTTTCATTTAGCGGGCTTACCTTTTATGGAGGATTGATCTTTGGAGGGATAGCAGTGCTGTATATTGCGCGTAAAAATGGCATTAAACCCTTGCATATGCTTGATGTAGGCGGTCCTGGAATGATGTTGGCCTACAGCGTAGGACGAATTGGTTGCCATCTTTCGGGAGATGGAGACTGGGGCATTGTGAACCTACAGGCCAAGCCTTTTAGCTGGTTGCCTGATTGGTTATGGGCATATACATACCCCAATAATGTTGCCAATGAGGGGGTTCCTATTCCTGATTGTGTAGGACGTTTCTGTCAGGTGCTTCCTGAACCGGTTTACCCAACCCCTATTTATGAGGTCATCGTGGCCTTCCTTCTTTTCCTCATTCTATGGAATCTCCGGCACCGCATTAAGCTCCCTGGAATGATGTTTGGGATTTATCTAATGTTTAACGGAGTGGAGCGTTTCTTCATTGAATTGATTCGCGTTAACAGTAAATACACCGTTGCCGGGATTTCTTTTACCCAGGCCGAACTTATTTCAGTTTGTATGTTTCTCGGTGGATTATTCTTGGTGGTCTCTGCCCTTCGGAATAAGGAAAAGCATGCGCATTATTAACCTATGAATTACGAACTGCTGTGTACGAAAGTAGTGGCAATTGCCAGACTTGCAGGTAATTTTATCCGCAAAGAGTCCATCGGTTTTGATCAAAAACAGGTGGAGTACAAGGGGCTGAATGATCTTGTTTCTTATGTGGATAAGCATGCCGAAAAACAGTTGGTTAGGAATCTGAATAAGTTGCTCCCCGATGCGGGATTTATCACAGAAGAAAATACACGTAATGTGAGTGATAAGTCTTTTACATGGATCATTGATCCATTGGATGGTACCACTAATTTTATTCACGGAATCCCTACCTATTCGGTCAGTATTGCTTTGTATGAGGAAAACCAGCCCGTGCTTGGGGTGGTTTACGAAATTAATCGGGGAGAGATGTTTTACAGTTACAAGGGAGGTCCTGCTTATCTTAATCAAAAGGAAATCAGGGTCTCTTCGGCTCCTACTTTTGACCAAAGCCTGCTCGCTACCGGTTTCCCTTATTACCAGTTCGAACAGCAACAGGCGTACATGAATTTACTAAGGGAGTTAATGCAGCAATGCCATGGAATTCGCCGGATAGGGTCTGCCGCTGTTGACCTGGCTTATGTGGCATGCGGACGTTTTGATGCGTATTTCGAATATAACCTTCAAGCCTACGACATGGCAGCAGGGGCTTACCTGGTGCAACAGGCGGGGGGAGATATTTTGAATTTTGACGGAGGGACGGATATATTGACTCCCCGAGAGGTCATTGCCACGAATGGAAAATTGTCCGAAGCACTTCTTCGCCTAATACAAAAGCACTTTTCAGCTTAACAATAGGCAAAGGGTGAACCTGTCCCGACAGAATCCCTCTCTAGATTTGTCCCCTATGGCCTTCTATTCTTAATCACCGGCGTGTAGGGACCAATGTGAACGCGAATGAAGCTTTCCTGTTCGGTGTTCAGACAGATTACAGGCGATCCTCTCGTTGCGAGCGTTGTCATATTCCAATGATCGCGGTCTCCTTCCTGTCTATACAGACCATCAAACACTTTATTTAGAGAGACGTGCCTAATTTTTGCTAACGGATAGGAGGGAGCAAAGGATTCACTTCCTTTTACCGGGCTAGAAATGACATTCGGTATTTCCGCAACAAACGCATGTTTAAGTGGATTCTTAAAAGCAGAACGACGTGTATTAAAAACTCTTCTGAAAGATACAAAACGTATCATCCCGGGTTTTGAAAGATTTTAAATGCTTCGTTCCACTTTTATTGGAAAAAGAGAAAAGATTTTAACAGGTAGTTTCAAACTTACAGGGCTTCAGAGACCACTTCTTTAACCTCGGGAACCATTCTCTGCAACAGGTTTTGTATTCCAGATTTAAGTGTAATGGTAGAAGAGGGGCAGCCGCTGCAGGAGCCTCTCAGTTCGACCGTCACTACTCCTTCATCAAAAGATTTATAACTGATTGCACCGCCGTCCTGTTCCACTGCCGGACGAACATAATCATGGAGGATTTGCTGAATTTTCACTTCAATCTCAGTGCCTTCAAACTGAGGGTTTTCGAGCTCATTAAGGTCTTTAATCTTTAACTCAGATTCCACAGCGCCTTTTACAAACTCTTTTAGAATAGGCTCGATGTCATTCCAATCAACCCCTTCCGTCTTTGTAATCGTGACGAAATTGCTGGCAAAAAAGACACCGTTTACAAAGTTGAATTTGAAAAGCTCTTTTGCAAATGGAGAACTTTCCGCACTTTCTTTTGTGGCAAAGTCCTCGCTGCCGTTGATCAACAGTTTATTAACCATGAATTTCATGGTTGAAGGATTAGGCGTTTGTTCTGTATATACGTTAATGGTCATTGTCTGAATGAATTGATATACAAAAGTAAAAAATAGAAACAGGAGATGCAGCGATCTCTTGTCTAATTTTAGTCATTTATGATAAAAGCCCTTGTATATGCTTTTAAAGGCCTGATTGCGTAGTTGTTAAAAGATACCGGTATAGTTAAAAGGGCTAATGTTTTTCAATTCTGTCTTAAGTTCCTCTGAAATATTCAGTCCATCGATGAATTGAGCCATGGTCTCACTGGTAATTTTTTCATTGGTTCGCGTCAGTTCTTTAAGCGCCTCGTAGGGGTTTGGATAAGCTTCCCGTCGCAACACTGTCTGGATGGCTTCCGCAACAACAGCCCAATTTTGTTCCAGATCGGAACGAATGGCATCTTGATTTAAAAGAAGTTTGTTCAGCCCTCTGAGGGTTGATTGAATAGCGAGCAGGCTATGCGCTAAAGGAACGCCTACATTTCTTAAAACAGTCGAATCAGTGAGGTCTCTCTGAAGACGGGATATAGGGAGTTTTGCAGCAAAGAACTCAAAAAGAGCGTTAGCTACTCCGGCATTTCCCTCTGCATTTTCGAAATCGATCGGATTGACTTTATGGGGCATGGCAGAAGAACCGACTTCCCCTGCTTTTATTTTTTGTTTAAAATAGTTTTTGGAAATATAAGCCCATACATCTCTATCCAGATCGATCAGAATATTGTTTATTCGTTTAAGGGCATCACATTGCGCAGCAAACTGATCGTAGTGTTCAATTTGGGTTGTATGTTGAGCACGGTTCAATCCCAAGCGGTCATTGACAAAATGATTGGCAAAAGAAGGCCAGTTAATGGCCGGGTAGGCAAGGTGATGAGCATTGAAATTGCCTGTTGCCCCTCCAAATTTGGCACTGTTGGGAATGCTAAAAAGTTGTTTCGTCTGAATCTGTAAACGGTCTGCAAAGATGAGGAACTCCTTTCCTAATTTAGTAGGAGAGGCAGGTTGACCGTGGGTATAAGCCAACAAAGGTATTTCTTTCCACTCTTCAGCAAGGGAATGGATTTTTTCGATTAATTCGTTGAGGGCGGGTTGGTAAATCTGGTTTAAACCTTCTTTAAATGAATAAGGGATAGCGGTATTATTAATGTCTTGGGAGGTAAGTCCGAAGTGGATAAATTCCTTAAAGGTACTCAGGTGTAGTTCATCAAAACGGGCCTTCACGAAGTATTCTACAGCTTTTACGTCGTGATTGGTAATCCGTTCAGTAGCTTTTACCTCTTCCGCATGCGATTCATTGAAGTTTTCATAAATGGCCCGAAGTGTCGGATAGTGTGTCTTGTCAAAATTCTCGAGTCCTGGGAGCTTAATTTCACAAAGCTCAATGAAATATTCGATCTCAATAAAGACCCGGTACCTGATAAGGGCATATTCAGAAAAAAAATCAGCAAGAGATTCAGTGTTTTTTCGGTAACGCCCGTCGACTGGTGAAATGGCTTTTAGAGGAGATAAATTCATGAAAATTTTGTTTTTCGCAAAGTTACTATTAATCTCCCATTTTTAAAGACATGGGTGAAATGAACTCGTTGCTAATTACTGGAAAAGAAAGTAAATTTTTTAGGAAAAAGGATGTAAACTAAAAAAGGAGATCCCGGGATCTCCTTTTTTATAATGTGCTATTTGCGATCAGACTAGTGAGCAGCAGTATCAGCAGCAGTAGTATCCACAGCTACAGTGTCAACAGCTACAGTATCCACAGCTACAGTATCAGTACCTTCAGATTTGTTTTCTGAGTTACAAGCAACTACTGATAAAGATAAAGCTAACGCTAAAAAGCCAAGTTTGAAAAAGTTTTTCATTCTAATTTTCTGTTTAAATAATTAATTAATTTTACATGTTAATACTGCAAAGGTAAAAAGGTAACCCTCATAATCGAAAAAAAGTTAAAATATTTTTGATCTCTGTCTGAAGCCAATGAATTTTTCCTTTTTATTCCATAGACAAAATAAGTGCAATACGGATCCGTTACAGAAGGGAATGTTTTTCTACAAAGTGCCTGGAAAGACTCTTTTCGAAAGGCTTGGTTTTCGTAGTAAGTAGCGTAGAAATATTCGTATAGAATTTTTTTTTTGGTTATCATTGGGTTACTATTCCATCATAAAGGTATTAATAAGTGAGCAACAAGTTAAGCAGTTCAGTCCCAAGCGATAGAGAGGTGGTGTTGGGTATCCTGAATCATTCGAACGAAGTGTTGAATAGATTGTATACGGGTTATTTTCCGATGATTTTACAATTTATTCTCCATAATAACGGAGATGAAGAGGATGCGAAGGATGTTTTTCAAGAGGCCATCATTGTCTTGTATGACAAAGTGCGTGCTGGAGATTTTGAACTGAGTAGCAAGTTAAAAACCTATTTGTATTCGGTAAGCCGGAGGATATGGTTAAAAAAGTTAGCGCAGCAGCATCGGAAGTCGGATAATATTGCAGATTTTGAAGATGTACTTTTAGTGGAGGAGGATATGGAGCAGCATGAACAAAAGGATCTTCAGTTTCATAAGATGAAGCGTGCGATGGAAAGTTTGGGAGAACCCTGTCACACAATTATAAAGGATTTTTATATCCACAATTTATCTATGCAGGATATCTGCGAAAAGTTCGGTTATACGAATACAGACAATGCTAAAACGCAAAAGTATAAATGCCTGCAAAGGCTTAAACGGTTATTTTTTCAATCATCGTCATGAGGAATGAGATCGCTTTAGAATCTATTATTGAAGATTACCTGAAAGGCAAACTAAGCCCGGAGGAAACCCACGCTTTTGAACAGTTGAGAGCCAGTGATCCTAGCGTGGATCACCGCGTAGTCACCCACATGGTTTTTCTGGAATCTATGAAGCAATATGCGGAAGTACTCCAGTTAAAAGAGCAGATGGATGCAGCCCATCAACAACTGGATGTCGAGACCCTCAGCACTCGTTTGCGCCCTCACCGCTCTAAAATAGTGAGGTTATGGCAAAGCAATCGCTCTGCCATCGCCATTGTCGCATCCTTTTTGTTTTTTTCTCTGATTGTGTTTTATTCACATCGCAGCCAAACCAAACAGGAGGGAACGTTAAAGTTGCTGAGCGGAGAAGTTTCCAAGATCAAACACTCACAAAGCACGCTCATCCGAAAAGTAGACAATACCGCGAAGAATTTTTCGGAGAATAGCCCCGCTGCACGATTCAGTGGCAGTGGTTTTGCCATCGCTAGCAACGGATATATTCTCACAAATTACCATGTAATTAAAGGCGCCGACTCCGTTTATATTCAAAATAGTAAAGGTGAGTCTTTCCGGGTAAAAGCATTTTACACAGATCCCATTAATGACATTGCGATTTTGAAAATTAATGACCTGTCTTTTAGCAATCTTGGCTCGTTACCTTACAGCATCCGTAAAACAGGGACCGGCATTGGAGAGCAGGTTTATACCCTCGGTTATCCGAAAGACGACGTGGTGCTAGGAGATGGATATGTTAGCTCTAAAACGGGAATGAATGGCGATAGCCTCGCTTATCAGGTAGCTATTCCCGTTAACCCGGGCAATAGCGGAGGACCTTTGTTAGACAACCATGGAAATATTGTCGGGGTGATTAATGGAAAGGAAAATAAAACCGATGGGGCCGCATTCGCCATTAAATCTAAATACATCATCGAAGCGCTGAATGCCATTCCTCAGGATTCTCTCCAACGGAAAGTTCCTTATGGAAAACGAAGTCAGCTTCAGGGACTAAAAAGAAATAAACAGGTCGAAAAAATACAGAGTTATGTATTTATGATCAAGGTATATAAATAAGATTTTGTCATTAAAGATAGAACCGTGGATTTGTGAAAGTTCGCGGTTTTTTTTGCAATAGTAAGAATGGAATTCGGAAAATTACCCCCTTCAGCCATTGAGCAGGTAGATTTTAGTTTGCCGAGTGATGGCGCCTTCACAAAAGCAGTGTTAAATGGGCCTAAGAGTCATCGGGCTGCTTTTTACGTAGGCTGTGCGAAATGGGGACGTAAGGAATGGAAAGGATTAATATATCCTCCGAAAACCAAAGAAGCAGATTTTCTGGCGGCCTATGTTCGCCAGTTTAACTCCATAGAGCTGAATGCAATCTTCTATCAGCAACCCCGGGCAGAACAAATGCAGAAATGGAAGACAATTGCTGATGTATACGCTCCCGGCGAATTCCTCTTTTGCCCAAAAATTTCCCGTACCATTTCGCATATCCACCGCTTAAAAAACGCAGAAAAACTGACAGACGATTACCTATCCGCCATTGTGGAGCTAAAACCGTATCTCGGTCCTTGTTTCTTGCAGCTGAATGATCAGTTTGGGCCTTCACAATACCCCGTCTTAGAAAGCTACCTGAAAAAATTGCCTGAAGATTTCTCCGTCTTTGTAGAAGTCAGGCACCCTCAATGGTTTCAGGATCGAGAAAGTCGCTATCAATTGTTTCAGTTATTGAAAGACACAAAAAAAGGAGCTGTAATTACAGATGCAAGTGGCCGAAGAGATTGTTTGCATATGGAATTGCCTATTCCGGAAGCATTTATCCGTTTTGTCGGAAATGGGGGAAATTTACTGAAATCAGATCAGCAGCGCATTGACGAATGGACATTAAGAATCAAGCAGTGGTTGGAAAATGGCTTGGAAAAAGTGTATTTCTTTCTTCATCAACACGATGAAAAAGACACACCGGTGATTGCCGATTACACCATCCGAAGGTTTAACGAAACACTTCATAGCCAGCTCCCCAGAATCCGTTTCATTCAGGGACAGCAACTTTCTTTTTAAAGGCAATTTCGTATATTAGATTTCATTTATTTTTTCACGATTTAATTAAAAAATGCCATGAGTTTAAGAATTGGAGACATTGCGCCGAATTTTAATGCGATAACTTCTATAGGAAAGATAGACTTTTACGACTACCTTGGAGATAGCTGGGGTGTTTTATTTTCACATCCTGCTGATTTTACCCCGGTTTGTACCACAGAATTAGGAAGGACCGCTTCCCTAAAAGCGGACTTTGATCAGCGAAATGTCAAAGTTTTAGCATTGAGTGTCGATTCTGCAGCATCTCATATAGAGTGGATCAAAGACATTGACGAAACACAACGTACGAAGGTAGAATTTCCAATCATCGCCGATGAAGATAGACAAATCGCCCATGCTTACGATATGATCCATCCCAATGCTTCCGAAACGCTGACGGTTCGCTCGCTATTTGTGATTTCTCCGGATAAGAAAGTCAAATTAATCATCACCTATCCAGCTTCCACTGGAAGAAATTTTACTGAAGTTTTGAGAGTCATTGACTCGTTGCAGCTGACAGCTGATTTTAGTGTGGCCACCCCGGCAGACTGGATTGATGGCGAAGATGTGATTGTCGTGAACAGTATCAAAACGGAAGATATCCCTTCCAGATTTCCAAAGGGATATACCGAGGTAAAACCTTACCTCAGAACTACGCCTCAGCCCAATAAATAGACCTTCAGGAATATTATTGTTTACAAAAGTGGGTGTTCAGCTGTTTGTCCGGTATTTAGGAAACCAGTTGAACACCCCTTATAGGGAAAATTTTTACGAATGGTGAAACTACCCGAAACTTTTCATGAACGCTTTTTCATAATGTTGAAGGTGTGCTTCCGCCTTTTTCCATAATGCTTCGTGTTTTTGGAACCTTGCTGCTTCTTTTAACTCCTGAAAAACAAAGAATCCTGTCCTGATTTCCTGAATGAGTGCATGCTGATTCCCGGACTTTAGAGAGAGGATGTAATTAAATTCCTTGGCCAGGTAGTTCATCGCGTCATTGGCGATGGCATTAGCCTTTTCATTTTCCTTTAACTGCAATAGATTGTTAACTAGTCCAATCTTATTGACGGTATCTGAGATAGAAGTGTTACGAAGTGGCAGATCATTCAGACTTTTGTGAACTACTTGCCTGGCCGCTTCAGTACGTCCGTTTCGAAGAAGGTTTTGAGCAAGTGTATTTGAAAAATTGAACGTACTATGCAGTATCCTTTTGCTTTCAGGATCAAGATAACGGGCCGTTTTAAATCCTTTTAGTTCGAAGCGATTCACATAATGATCGTGCGCTAACAAGTCGTTGGTTTGGGCTGTTTTCGTAAAGTTTTCACCTTCTGAAGGTCGAAATGGCAATAATCGATAAGCAAAGCCTTCTAAATAAAGATATTTATCCAAGCCGATGTAGGTGTCTTCTGAAAGGGATGCCGCAAAGTAAACAGGTCTTTCCCATTGGTTATGAACAAGAATGTCAAAAATAGCCAGGTCAGATTTGAGGGCGAAATTTTTGTTGAAATTCCACTCTAATTGAGAAGTAATCCGGTGGCTGTCAGCCTCCTGAACCGTTCCTGTTCGAAGGACCTTTTCAGGATCAACCTTCATTTTGAAACGCTGGGTCGGGAGAAAGTTTTCGAGACTGCCATCGCTCATGGCTATTTTGTCCTCTTTACTGTCGGAAGTAAGGACAGCTAAAAGATCGCTTAATTCCACGCTATCCTGGATGCCGTAATCGTAATAGGGCAGGTAATTCCGGCTTCCCTCTTTATACGTCTCCTTGTTCATGCGGATGGGAAGTGGCGCGGAAAGGTCCTGTTGTTTTTTCATCTGATCGATATACGACTCTGAGGAAAGAAACTGAAGATTAACCACCCTGACATCTGTACGTATTCCTTCCACTTCCTGAGCATACCAAAGTGGATAAGTATCGTTATCGGCATTGGTAAATAGAATGGCATTGGGTTCACAGCTGTTGAGGTAATTCTTTGCCATGTCTAGGGCAGTCGTTTTTCCGCTGCGATCGTGATCGTCCCAGCCCTGAAAGGCCATCCAACCAGGCACAGCGAATAGGCAGATACCAAAGCTAAGTAATAAACTGTGCTTTTTGGAGAGTTTTTTAGATAAGAAAGACTGGATGGCAAGCATACCCAATCCTATAAAGATAGCGAATGCATAAAAGGAACCTACGTAGGCGTAATCTCTTTCTCTCACCTGCATAGGGTCCTGATTAATGTAAATAATGATGGCCAATCCCGTACAAAAAAACAGAGAACCAATGACCAGCAGGTCACTTTTACTTCGACGAGAAAGATAAATTAAACCCGCCATTCCTAATAAGAAAGGCAACCCATAAAACAAATTGCGCCCCGCGTTTTCAAGCATGCTGGGAGGCAAATTTTGCTGATTATCTAAGCGAAGCGCGTCCAGAGCTTTGATCCCCGTTAGCCAATTGCCTTCCTGTAAACTGCCATGTCCTTGTACATCGTTTTGGCGACCAATGAAATTCCAGGCAAAATAGCGACCATACATAAAACCTAATTGATATTCCATAAAAAAACGCATGTTCTGCCAAAAACCGGGACTTTCATTTTCACCGAGATTCATCCAGTTTTTATAGAACTGAACATGCTGGGGTCGGTTGCTGTATGTCCTTGGAAAGAGCATGTTTTTATCATAAACTGTCTGGTAACTTTTGCCGATCACTTCGTAACGACTTTCTCCACGACGATAATTTTCCCGACCTTCTTTTATGTCAATTGCTTTCGAATCAAACACTTTTCCATAAAGAATAGGTTTATCCTCATATTGGGTACGACTTAGGTAATCGAATAAAGAAAGGGGGGTATCTGGATTGGAAAGATTGATGTTGGGCTTGGCATTGGCACGTATAATTATCATGAAATAGGAGCTAAAACCAAACAGGACAAAAGTGAGACAGAGCAATCCGAGGTGGAGGCGATAATTACTTTTCCGAATACTGTATCGAATTCCATAGGCAAGTAGGAGAGCGCTAAATAGTAAAAAAATAAGTGCACCGCTTCCAAATGGAAGTCCCCATTGATTTACTGCCATGACATCCGTTTTCGCTGCAAAAAGGACAAAGTATTGAATGATGCCAAACTGAATTAATCCGAGAATCATCCCCCCAGCGAGAAAGGCTTTGAAAGCCCCAAACCAGGTTGGACGCTTACTCTTTCTGAAATAATAAACGAGCGCGATGGGAGGAATGATTAAAAGACTTAGCAAATGAACTCCAATGGATAGGCCGACCAGAAAGGAAATGACTAATAACCAGCGGTCATTAAGCTCTTTTTCCCACTTCAAAATACACCAAAAGACGAGGGCAGTAACGAGACTGGACAAAGCGTAAACTTCTGCTTCCACCGCCGAAAACCAAAAAGTATCGGAAAAAGCGTAACAAAACGCGCCTACCAGTCCGGCAGCAAGTACACTCCATCCGTCTACCTGACTGAGCTCTTTCTCTTCTTTTTTTATTAATTTTAAGGCGATGAGGTTAATCGACCAGAAAAGAAAAGTGATGGTAGCCGCACTGACAACTACTGATTGGAAGTTCACCCAATAAGCAATTTTTCCAGCGTTGGAACCTGCAAATAAGGAAAAAATTTTCCCTAACATTAAGAAAAGGGGCGCGCCAGGTTGATGTCCCACCTCCAACTTATAAGCGGCCGCAATAAATTCACCACAATCCCAGAAACTAAGCGTGGGTTCCATGCATGACCAATACACCAGTAGAGAAATCAGAAAAACTACTCCTCCAAGAAGTAGATTAATTTGTCGGTAATTCTGCATAACGAAAATTTATTAACCAAAACTAGGTCAAATCTCGTCTCATAGCTGTTAAAAGATGTTAAAAAAGGTTAAATTTCAGGACAGCAAAAATTATAGACCATGAAATATCAATAATACTGAACAATACGGGCGCTGATGACAGTAAGCCCCGAGGAAGCGCGCGTGAAAATGAGAAAGTCTTTTTCGCTCGGTTGAATGCGGTAGCGCTTTTGAAGTGTCTCCGGTTTTTCTGGGAACTGTCTGCATATCACATTTCCGGAAAGTTCTTTTTTCTTTTTAAATGTAGACATGTTCCAGACTTCATTCACCCTGAAAATGCGCCCCGGAAAAGCTTCGTTAAGCTGGTCACTCACGTAAAGTTGGGTTTGCGTGTGTAGTTTCAGAAGCCGATAGCGATGAGCAATCAGATCAAAAGCCCCGCTTTTTAGCAAAGCAGCGTCGGGCTCATAAAGATAGGGATAGGATAAATGCATTGCTGTTGTTGCTTTTTCCGTTTCGCATCCCCAGGAATACGTAAAAGTTTTTTGTTGTTCATTGAGCGTTACAGCATAAATAAGCGGGGATGGAGAAGCGTCTTCTCCTAAAATCCATAACAGCTCCTTGCATTCATTTTTAGTGCTTACGATGTGAATTTCATGAACGCAGGAAAGTTCCTGCATACCTGCCGAAAGATCCAGTAGCGGAGAAGTTTTGATCATCACTCGTTTTCCTCTCTCCAAAAGTAAAGTAAGGTGCTGAGTGACATCAGGATGACAGTCTTTTAAGCGGAAGACTTTATTGCCCTCCTGCCGTCTGGCAGGATCCAGATAAATAAGGTCAAAAAGAAGGTCGCTTTCTCTTAAAAAGGAAATCCCGTCTGTAGCTAGCGATTGGATGGAGTTTATCCCCATTTTTTTGGCATTCCAGGCAGCTATTTCACTCAGATCTTCATTGACCTCACAACTAATAACCCGTTTAAATGACCTCGAAAAATAATAACTATCCACCCCAAACCCGGCGGTGAGATCAATGGCCAGTTCCCCTTTGATTAGGGAAGCTTTATAGGCCGCTGTTATCTCTGATGAGCTTTGCTCAATGGAAAGAGATTTGGGATAGTAGATTTCAGTGTTAGAGAACCAGGATGGGAGCTTTGAAGAAGCTTTTTTTTTGGAAAGAATCTGACCAGCGAGTTCCGTCGAGGTGACTTCAGGAAAAGGACTCACCGAGAGTGCTATGCGATGCGCTTCTTTATCCAAGTGCGCCAAGATAAAGTCTTGTACCTCTTTCTCAAGCAAATGTGGATTCATGTACTTACGATTTGAGCGGGGTATGTAGACCTTCTGCCGACAAATCTTTCAGTACCAGTTGACAGGTATGCCGGCTTTTTACTTCTAAAAGCACCTTTTTATGCAAGGCCACCCGCGAGATGGTTTCCGTGTTATAGTGACGAATAGTGGCTAATTCCAGACCTTTGTTATATTTTACGCGAAAGGAAATGGAAAGATCTTCTAAAAGAGGCATAATTTTAGGGGAATCGTCGACGCTAATGGAAAAACTGATTGCTGAATTCAGCATGGTGTTCACTTTTACTTTATGGTGGTGAAGAAGAGTAAAAATAGTACTTAGGTTTTCCTCTATAATAAAAGAAAAATCTCTTGGGAAGATGGAAATGAGTACCTGGTTGACCTTGAAAATGAACGAGGGCACAGGGAGGGGAGAATCAATATCCGTAATCAGTGTGCCACTTTGCCCGGGTTCGAGAAATGATTTAACGTATAGAGGAATCTTTTTGTTTTGAAGTGGTTTAATGGTTTTGGGATGAATGACATTGGCTCCATAATAGGTGAGTTCTATGGCATCATGATAAGACAATTGAGGGATTTTTCGCGTTTCGTCAAACCACTTAGGGTCAGCGTTTAAGACACCAGGAACATCTTTCCAAATGGTAAGAGAAGAGGCATTAAGTGCTGAACTAAAAATGGCAGCCGAATAATCAGAACCGTCTCTCCCTAAGGTACTGCTAAAGTTTTCACTGGTACTTCCGATGAAACCTTGAGTTACTACCATGCCTTTAGACAAATAGCCTGGAAGATGTTTATTGATTTCCTGCTGGGTTTTCTCCCAATGAATGACGGCTTCGCGATAGGTATTATCCGTATGAATATAATTACGGGCATCCAACCAGATGGTAAATACGCCTGTCACATTCAGATAAGCAGCTACGATCTTGGTAGAAAGTAGTTCGCCAACTGCCACGATCTGATCATATACATAATCAGCGGTGTCGCTAAACTCTTCTTCGAGAATCCATTCGATCTCGACAAAAGCATTTGCGACTTCGTTGAAAACAGGATTTTGAACATCTGTAAAGAGATTTTTCATGATCTCTTCATGGTTTTTCTTTACCTCGTTCAGTAATGCATGTGCTTGTGGGTCACCTTCTATATACGCTTTCCAGATACGTTCCAACTGATTAGTGGTCTGTCCGATGGCAGATACGACAATAAGAAGCTCCTCAACGGAATGGTTTTTTATGATTTGTGCAATATTGCGGATGCCATCCGCGTCTTTGACAGAAGCGCCTCCAAATTTATATACCTGCATGAAGTTGTTGAATGATTTTGATAGTAGAGGGTTGAATCAGGGGTTTTACTTTGTCGAAAGGAAGGACGAGTGTAGTGGTTCCGGCCACGTACGGTTTGATCTCATACGCATTGTATAAAAAAACAATCCCATCCTCGCGCAGATAAAAATTTTCAGGAAGCGAAAATTGACCGTTTTCAAAAAAATATTGATCCGTCAGTGATTGCTGCGGACTTAATTGCTCATTTTTTCGGAAGATCTGCTCAGCCAAACGCGTCAACTCGTCCATTTTTCCGGGTAATAGAAGGTCTTTTAACTGAAGCGATTTCTTTTGAACAGGGTCATAGTTGAGGTAAAGCATGACCTCGTTTCCATGCGCTCCTCCTGCATAATCTGCATGGGTATATTTAAAAGCCAGATAGCCGGGTTGAGCGCTAAGGACTTCAATATCCACGTATAAATACCAGGATTGCACACGGTCTTTTTGTTCTGTTGAAAATTCGTCATACCCTTGAATGAAGCTTTCAACAATGTTTTTATAGCTGTAAATGGAATCCTCTTTACTGTAGTAACTTAAAACCTGCTTCCGTAAAAAATCATTAATGTCAGGCTGGCTAAAAACCGGGTAAATTACCCGGGCAACCGTCGTGTCAGACATCCCTTCCAGTTTGACAACGTGACTGCTTTTCATTACCACCGAGTCAAGTTGATAGTGGTTCACCATAAACGTCGAATCAGTGCCGGTTTTTTCACCTCCAGATTGCGAGGAGTTACGACAGGCAATAAATGAAGCCATTCCGATAAAGAGAATCCATGTTTTTTTCATAGTTGTTCGTTTTTTAGCTTCATTGCTTTCCTTTATTAATTAAGTCTGTGTGAGCGATAGACCTGCAAGCAATGCTTCGCTTATTTTTTTAATTTATCCTCACTAATGGAGGCATTGAGCCAACCCCCATCAAAATCGGCCTTATATCGCTGATAAAACCGGATGGCGGGCTCATTCCAGTCAAGGACCTGCCAACTCATTCCCTGATAAGGGGCTTGAGAGGCTTCCCCGATCACTTTTTCAAATAGCAATTTTCCCACCCCTTTGCCACGGTAAGGCTCAGTGACGAGAAAGTCTTCCAGGTAAAGCCGGCATCCTTTCCAGGTGGAGTATCTGGTATAATACAAGGCCATCCCAATAACTTTTCCTTCATGAAGGGCAACAAAAGATTTCCAGACCGGAGAGACACCAAAGCCTGCTTCTTCGAAGGCTTCCAGACTGACGGTTACTTCATGTTCCGCTTTTTCATACACCGCTAATTCACGGATTAAGGCCATGAGATCTTTGCAGTCCTCCCTGACAGCATAACGGATATCGACGGTTAATTGTTCTTCCAATGTTTGATGATTCGTTTCCCAAAAATATGACTCCCAATCCTGACCATGTTACTACCCTGTTCTATGGCCAGTTGGTAATCTGAAGACATTCCCATAGATAAACGGTCAAAGCTTGCTTCTTTCCTGAAATAGCTGATCCTGATGCCGTCGAAAAGGACTTTTAACTCGTTAAATTCTGCACGAATCTGTAAATCCGAAGCCGCATTGGTGGCAATTCCCATCAAGCCCCTGATCCGAACATTTTTTAATGAGACAAATGATTCGTCCCGTAATAAGTCAATCACTTCATCAAAATCAAGTCCAAATTTGGTGTCTTCATCAGCAATATTTACCTGAAGTAAACAATCAATGATCCGGTCATGTTTGAGTGCCTGTTTATTAATTTCTTTTAAAAGTTTAAGACTGTCTACTGATTCAATGAGAGCGACAAAGGGGGCAATGTATTTTACCTTATTACTTTGGAGATGACCGATCAGATGCCATTCAATATCAGTCGGCAGGGTGGCAGCTTTTTCTACCATTTCCTGAACAAGGTTTTCTCCAAAAATTCTTTGACCCGCCTGATAGGCTTCTTCCACAGCAGCGGCCGGATGATTTTTAGAAACAGCAACAAGCTGAACTCCTCGCGCATCTAATTCGTTTTTATATTTTTTTAAATTATCGGCAATTCCCATTTATCAGTATTTTTGGTAAAATTAACAAACCTTCTTCCAAAATGACTAAGAAATTAAAAAGGTTTTAAAAAATGAAGAAATTAGTAGTGATCATAGGGTTGTTGTCCTGTGTGTATGCGTGTAAACCAGGAATTCCCAAAGAGATTATGCAACCGGATCAGATGCGTAAGGTCTTATTTGATGTTCACGTGGTGGATGGATATGTTTCTACCTTGCCTAACAGGGACACTGCACGGGTCATAGCGGGTGTTTATCTAAAAGGTGTATATAAAAAATATGGAATTGATTCAGCGCTCTATGAAAAAAGCATGAATTATTATTATACCCGGCCCGATCTGTTGAAAAAGATTTACGACGCTCTTGAAAAGGAAATAGAAACAGAGCGGAAAAAGGAAAGCGTTCGGGAAGATAAACGCCGAGAAAAGAAAAAGAAGGAACTCGAGAAAATAGAGAATTTAGACAGTGAGCCAGTGCCTCAGCCCGTTCCGGTTGAAGTTTCTGTCGATTCACTCAATCAACGATAGTATGTTATATCCGGAAAATTGCCAGGAAAGATTAGGATTTTTAGAAATAAAGCAACTGGTACATCAACATTGCATGAGTACGATGGGGCAACAACTTGTTCAGAAAATGCAGGTGATGAACAAGCCCGATCAGGTCATTAAATTCTTAAGACAAACCAATGAATTTAAGCAGATAATCGTAAATCAGGAACCTTTACAAATAAATACTTTTTATGATATTAAGGTACTGGTTGACAAAGTAAGGGTAGAAGGCACCTATCTCGGTGAGGAAGAACTTTACAAGGTGTATACTTCCTTAATCACGGTGTTTTCAGTGATCCGTTTTTTTGATGAACGGAAGGAGGTGTATCCTTATCTTGAAGCATTGTTTGAGCATTTAACCATTGAAAAGGATATTCTTCGAAAGATTGAAAGGGTATTGGATGCGAAAGGAAAAATGAAGAGCAATGCTTCTTCAGCTCTATTGGAAATTACCACCTCCATTGCGCAGGGTGAGCAGGAAGTAAGAAAAAAAATGGATTCCATTTACCGCATGGCGGTAGGTAAGAAATGGGTGGCAGATGGGAGCCTCACGGTAAGAGATGGCAGGATTTGTATTCCTGTGTTGGCTGAACACAAACGGAAAATAAAAGGCTATGTGCACGATGAATCGGCAAGCGGGCAAACGGTCTTTTTAGAACCCGAAGAAGTGTTTAGTCTCAATAATTCCCTGCGTGACCTTGAATTTGACCGCAGGAGGGAAGTGATCCGCATTTTAATCGCTCTGACCGATGAAATTCGCCCTTATAGTTCATTGTTGTTGTCCTATCATGGATTTCTGACGAAGTTGGATTTTGTACGGGCGAAAGCCCTTTTTGCCATAGACATTGACGCACAATTGCCCATAGTGGTTAAAGAACCAAGGATAAAGCTGCTGAATGCACGACATCCTTTGTTGATGTTGTCTTTTGTGCAGGAAGACAAATCTAAAACAGTAGTTCCACTCAATCTTCAAATCGATGATTCATTAAGAATGATTTTGGTTTCGGGGCCGAATGCCGGAGGAAAGTCTGTATGTATGAAGACGGTAGGTCTATTGCAAATGATGTTACAGGCAGGATTATTAGTGCCGGTGGATGAAAGAAGTGAAATGGGAATATTTCATCAGTTATTTGCCGACATTGGCGATGACCAGTCGATCGAGTCAGACTTAAGTACCTATAGTGCTCATTTGACCAAAATGAAATATTTTGTTTCTCATGCTGATCGTAAGACATTGATTCTTATCGATGAATTTGGTACCGGGACTGATCCTCAGTTTGGAGGTCCCATGGCTGAGGCAGTACTGGAAGTGTTGAATCAAAAGAAATCGCGCGCCGTAATTACCACACACTATTCCAATTTGAAGCAATTTGCCGGGCATACATCGGGGATTGAAAATGCTTCAATGCTGTTTGATCATCAGCAAATGCGCCCTTTATATGTGCTGGATGTAGGAAAACCGGGAAGCTCCTACGCTTTTGAAATTGCGCAGAACATTGGTTTGCAGAAAGAGGTTTTGTTGTTAGCCAGGGAGAAGAGTGGAGGGGCACAACATGATCTTGATCAATTGCTAATTTCGCTAGAACGGGAGAAAAGGGTAGTGCATGAAGGCAAAATTCAGCTGTCACAACAACAGAACCGTTTAAAGCAACTCATTGAGGAGAATGAGAAGTTAAAGTCTTACCTTGATGCGCATAAAAAGTCGCTGGTAAAAGAAGCAAAACTGGAAGCTCAACAGATTATTAGGGATGCCAATAAACTGGTGGAGAATACCATTGCAGAGATCAAACAGAAAAAGGCCGAGCAAGAAACAACCCGTCAGCTCAGACAAAACCTACAGCAGCACCTTCGGAAGAATGAGGTAAAAGAAGAAAAAGAAATTCCCGTGGTGTTTGAAAAAGACAACTCGGCAATTGAGGTAGGAGACTGGGTTCAGCTAATTGGAAGTGAAACCAATGGGCAGGTGCTGGAAATCAGTCGCGATAACCTGGTCCTTTCTTTAGGTGATCTCCGATCGGTGGTGAAACGGAAAAGGGTACAGAAAATTAGTCATAAACAAGCTAAAAAAATAGTTCGCGGAGCTTCTTATGCCAGTCAGATTACGGAGGCGATCAGTAGTTTTAAACCCGAATTAGACCTGCGTGGAATGCGTGCAGAGGAAGCCTTGCAGGAAGTAGAGAAGTACATGGATAAGGCCATTATGATGGGTTTCGCTTCCGTAAAACTGATTCATGGCAGAGGAGACGGCATTCTTAGAAAGCTTGTCAGACAATCCCTCAAGGCTTATAAAGAAGTTAAATCCATGGAAGATGAGCATGAAGATAGGGGCGGAGATGGCATTACGTATGTATTTCTGAAGTGAGCGTGTCGTTGCTTTGACATAAAGATTACAGTAAAGGGATGATTGGTTTAAGTTTTTGTAAATCAATGAGCTAATTCATTACTTAGTGTATCTTTTACAGGATGTTCGGATGCTTGCAGATTTGGCAGAAGCGGAATATCTTCTTAATTTAGCTCTTAAAACCGAATATATGATTAACAAAGTAGTGAAGGATGCGGAAGAAGCAATCTCAGATATTGTGAGTGGACAAACGCTCATGTTGGGAGGTTTTGGCTTATGTGGAATCCCTGAGAATTGCATTACTGCTCTGGTGAAAAAGGGCATTGATGAACTCACCTGTATTTCCAACAATGCTGGTGTCGATGATTTTGGAATTGGACTCCTATTACAAAAACGCCAGGTGAAAAAGATGATTGCGTCTTATGTCGGGGAAAATGCCGAGTTTGAACGGCAGTTGTTAAGTGGTGAGTTAGAGGTGGAACTGATCCCACAAGGCACGCTGGCCACTCGTTGCATGGCAGCTGGTTACGGAATGCCGGTGATTTATACACCCGCAGGTGTAGGTACCGAAGTAGCAGAAGGAAAAGAAGTCAGGAACTTTAATGGAAAAGACTACCTGATGGAATATGCTTTTGACGCGGATTTTGCTCTGGTGAAAGCCTGGAAAGGAGACACCGCGGGGAATCTTATTTTTCGTTCCACTAGTAGGAACTTCAATCCCGTCATGGCCATGGCCGGAAAAGTAACTATTGCGGAAGTCGAAGAATTGGTGCCCGCTGGTGAACTCGATCCGGATCATATTCATACACCAGGGATTTATGTCCACCGTATTTTTGAAGGGAAGGACTACGAGAAGAGGATCGAACAGCGAACTGTCAGAACTAAAAGATAATTTTCAAGCGGGTGTTTCTTAGGATGTTTTTTGCACACAATTAAATGCCCTTTCATTTGATAAAGAAATTTCATGTTAGATAAAAATGGAATTGCAAGAAGGATTGCAAAAGAAATAAAGAACGGCTATTATGTCAATCTGGGAATTGGAATTCCCACACTGGTAGCTAATTACATTCCCTCAGACATTGAGGTGGTGCTGCAGTCCGAAAATGGCCTGCTAGGGATGGGACCTTTCCCCTTTGAAGGAGAAGAGGATGCAGATTTAATTAATGCAGGTAAGCAAACCATTACTACCCTTCCGGGATCATCTATTTTTGATTCGGCAATGAGTTTTGGTATGATACGCGCTCAAAAGGTAGACTTGACTATCTTGGGAGCCATGGAAGTATCCGAAAATGGGGACATTGCCAATTGGAAAATTCCAGGAAAAATGGTAAAGGGCATGGGTGGAGCGATGGATTTGGTGGCTTCTGCGAAACAGATTATTGTGGCGATGCAGCACGTGAATAAGGCAGGTGAAAGTAAATTATTGCCTTCTTGCACTTTACCCTTAACGGGAGTGAAATGCATTAAAAAAGTAGTCACTGAACTGGCCGTACTGGACATTCTTCCGGAAGGAGGATTTCATCTTCGTGAAAGAGCACCCGGGGTTAGTACCGACTATATCCGTCAGGCTACCGCCGGCAGACTGATCATCGAAGGAGAAATTCCGGAGATGAGGCTGGATGATTAAACACAAAAGGAACGCCTCATTAAATGCGCTGCCTTTTCGGAAGAAATTAAATCTGATATTTTTCTTTGATGTCGGTGGAAATCTCTGCGGTAATGTTTATGATAACCTCGGGTACATCGACATTATTGATGACTACTTTGTCGCAGGTGTTTTTATGCGGAAGCAGGTAGGTCTTATAGGCTGGAACTACATGGTTATGCCATTTATAGAGGACGTCTTCTTCAGGATAACCACGTTCCAGTCCGTCTCTTTTTATGCGTCGTTGAAGCGCTACCTGTTCGTCCGCATCAATGAAAATACGGATGTCCAATAATTCGGCAATGCGTTTAAAGTGTAAAATAAAGAGACCTTCTACGATAAGGATGGGTGCAGGATGAATTTCCAAAATTTTAACAACGGCTAATGGATTGTTAAAACTATATTCTTTCTTATAAACGGTCTCACCCTTTATTAATTTTTTAATATCAATGAGAAACTGTTCTTCATCAATGGTCGAAGGGAGATCAAAATTATAAAGTTTGTTCTCCTCTTGGGTCATTTCTCCGGCCGGGATGTAATAGTCATCCTGCGAAACAAGGGTGACTTCATCGTGTTTAAAGTGGTGTAAAAAGGTATTGAGAAAAAATGTCTTCCCGGAGCCACTGCCTCCGGCTATTCCTATAATGAGCGGTTTTTCAGAATTATTGTTCATTCTCTACAGAGCCGTAATTTAAGTTACAAAAAAAACGCTTGTCCAACGCCCCTACAGCATCGGCAACCGCTTTTGTCATTACCACGATCACATCTTTTGTTGATTCATTTTCAGTGAATTTACCAACTACTTTCGCAAAAGCAGAACGATTGGTCATAGGATTAGTGATTTTCATGATGGTTCCCACAGGAGCAGTCCGGTGCAGAATTAACATTTTATTAGGGTCTAAATCAGGATCTGAGATCCATACAGCTGTCCCTTTTTCATCTACCTGGCTCAATCCATAGCGACTGGCTGGTAAACGTAAGGAGGGATCTTTGATTGTTTCTACTTGTCCTTCTTCGTGGCTTTCCGAGGTAGAGGTAACGAGGTTGCCTGCAGGAAGTGGAGCAGATGGGTTCGCCTTTGAGACGTTTTTTATTGTTAACTGCTGGCCCACAGTTAAATTATTCGAATTTAGGTTGTTGGCCTGCTGAATTTGATAAGTGGTTGTGCTGTACTTTCTGGCAATGGCGTAGATGGTTTCTCCAGAGGCCACGGTATGGATAATGTCGTTAGCAGCTGGATTGGTAACCGGAGAAGTCGTGGAAGGATTGGTTACAGTGTTCGCACCGGTAACAGAAGGGGTCTCGTCTTCCTGAAGTAAGAGGACCTGACCTACTTGCAGCTGGTTGTTTGTGAGACGATTTATCCGCTTTAAATCATCTACACTCAATTGATAGCGTTGTGCAATTAAATGAAGGTTTTCTCTCGCCTTTACCGTATGGCTTTGCGGACGGTTGCTTGTCGCAGGAGCTGAAACGGGAATCGGATTCTGGATGGGTACAGGCGGGACCTGGCTAGGATTTCCTGAAGAGGGAATTAACAAAACCTGTCCAATACGAAGGTTATTCCCGCTGAGTTGGTTAAGTTGTTTAATTTCTTCTACACTGGTGCCAAATTTCTGAGCAATTAAGTGGAGATTGTCTTTCGCAACCACCGTGTAGGAGCTTTCGGAGGTAATTCGACCGGTATTCGATGCCGTATTATTGAAGGGTTGTCCTGTAGGAACTTTAATTACAATGCCCGGTTGCAATGGCTTGCTTTCATTGAAATCCATCACCTCTCTGAAATGAAGATTGTATTTTTTGGCAATAGAGAAATAGGTCTCTTTGGTTTCTACTTTATATAAAATCACCTTTTTACCCTGGTGATTTTCCACGCCAATGGAATCGATCGTATTTCCGGCCTTCGCTATCATAAAATGAGACAATAGAAAAACCAGAAGAAGGCTATATTTTTTACACATTAATCTGTCAGAATATTAGGAAATACAAGTATACGAATAATTTATCACGCTCAATCATGTTTGTTAAACGTTCTCATGACACATCTATTGTTCGCATTTGTTAAATTTGTGAAATCAAATTGCGCTTTCCTTTGTTCTATGAAGGAAATCATTAAACGCTAATATTATGAATGTAAAAGAGATCAGTTTAAATGAAAAAGATGTCAAGCCAGTGGTAGACATGCTTAATGAGTACCTTGCAAACTACCATGTTCATTACCAGAAATTGAGAGGTTGTCACTGGAATATTAAAGGACAGAATTTCTTTACTTTACACTTAAAGTTTGAGGAATTATACACCAATGCACAATTGACTATTGATGAAATTGCCGAAAGGGTGTTGACCTTAGGTAAACCTCCGCACAGTCGTTTTGAAGATTATGTGCGTGAATCTTCCATTAAAGAAATTGATACCATTGGGATGTCTGATATTCATATGGTGGAAGCCATTTTGGACGACATGTCAAAGCTGATTGAAATGGAAAGGGCATTGCTTGAAGCTACGGATAAGGCGGGAGATGATGGATCTAATGACATGGTAAACCGTTTTATGCAGTTTAAAGAGAAAACCACGTGGATGCTTCGGTCTTTTGCAGGTAAGAAATAGGAATCAGCCATTTCTTTTTAAGCAATATCTAAAGGTGAAATCCCTTTTGGCATTTAAACAGATGTATCTCTATCTTTGAGGCCTATGGGATATCAACATTTAGCGGCTTGCGTGGCCGATTTGGAGAGTCATGGACACCTGATACGTATCAAAGAAGAGGTGGATCCTTATCTGGAAATGGCTGCCATTCATCTTCGTGTCTACGAACAGCAAGGTCCGGCTTTATTTTTTGAGCGGGTAAAGGGAAGCCCTTTTCCAGCAGTTTCCAATCTGTTTGGAACGCTGGATCGCTCAAAATTTATGTTTCGAGACAGCCTTGACAAGGTGAAACGCTTGGTGGAGCTTCGTGGGGATCCCATGAAAGCCCTAAAGAAACCTTGGGCGTATGTTGGAACAGGGATTTCTGCTGTATCCGCGCTGCCGTTTCGTCAATCTTTGTGGAGGAATACTTTTCAAAAGACAACCATCGATCAGTTGCCACAGATTGTCAACTGGCCCATGGATGGAGGTGCGTTTATCACCATGCCCCAGGTATATACGGAAGACGTTGATTTGCCGGGGATCATGCATTCGAATCTGGGGATGTACCGGATTCAGTTATCCGGTAATGATTACCTTCCTAATCAGGAGGTAGGTCTTCACTACCAAATTCACCGGGGAATTGGGGTTCATCAGACCAAAGCCAATGCCAAAGGCATCCCTTTAAAAGTATCTGTTTTTGTGGGAGGGCCTCCTTCGCATGCCTTGTCTGCAGTGATGCCTTTGCCCGAGGGGCTGTCCGAATTGACTTTTGCCGGTGTGCTCGGAAGCCGGCGCTTTCGCTATTTCTATGATGACGAAGGTTTTTGTCTATCGGCAGATGCAGATTTCGTCATTACCGGGACCGTTTATCCTCAGGAGACAAAGCCTGAAGGTCCATTTGGTGACCATTTAGGCTATTATAGTCTGATTCATCCCTTTCCGGTGATGAAGGTTCATTCGGTGTACCATCGGAAAGACGCCATTTGGAATTTCACCGTTGTTGGACGCCCTCCACAGGAAGACACCAGCTTCGGCGCACTTATTCATGAAATTACTGGGGCTGCCATGCCCCAGGAAATTGCGGGACTTAAGGAAGTAAATGCGGTAGATGCTGCGGGAGTACATCCATTGCTGTTTGCCATTGGAAGCGAACGGTATACTCCTTATTTGGAAAGCAAACGTCCGCAGGAAATTCTCACCATTGCAAATCACATTCTTGGGAAAAACCAATTAAGTTTGGCCAAATACTTATGGATTGCTGCGCGAGAAGACAATGAACGGCTAAGTACGAAAACGATTGCCGATTTCCTGATCCATATGTTGGAAAGAATAGACTTTAATCGAGATGTTCATTTTCATACACAAACCACCATTGATACGCTTGATTATACAGGGCATGGTTTAAATGCCGGCTCAAAAGTTGTTTTTGCAGCTGCTGGCCTGCCAAAAAGGAACTTAACCACTCAATTGCCCTCTTTTTCTTCTCTTCCTGAAAATTTCTCTAATCCGATAATTGCGATACCTGGTGTGCTGACACTTAGTGCCCCTATTTATACTGATGAGGTAATTCAGGAAAAGGAAATGCATGTATTAGACCATTGTCTGCGAGAGATGAATTTGGAAGGCATCGCATTGATCATCGTTTGTGATGATTCCTCTTTTGCTGCTCATAATGTAGATAACCTAGTGTGGACGGCTTTTACAAAAAGTAATCCTGCAAGTGATATCTATGGAGTAAAATCCCATTATTTCCATAAGCATTGGGGTTGTGATGGCCCTTTAATCATTGATGCCCGGACGAAAAATCACCACGCCCCACCGTTGGTAAAAGAGGGGGAGGTAGAAGAACGGATAGATCGTTTTTGGAAAAAAGGAGGGGCATTGGCTCATTTGAAATAGCAAGGATGATTTTTGGTTATGCTCCCCTTTAATAAAAATTAAAACCGGTTAAAACACCGTTCTTAGTTTTGTCTTAGATAGGGACGATGGCATCGGCGAAGAGATTCTAAAAGGTTTTTGGTGAATTTTTCGCTGGATTTCAGGATAACTTTTTACAAAAGGGGATCGCGGGGTGTGAAGGAAAAACGCGCCTCAAGCTAAGGTCGTGACTGATCTGATGATTTTTCTGAGGAGTGATTTCGCAGCGTATAGCACCGTTAATCAGGCTAAAAGGAAAGGCTGTTTAAGAAGGTAGTCATCCGGGTCATTTGGGTTTTGACATCTTTTTAAACAGCCTTTGGTATTTTAAGGAGGACTTCTCCTTTCATTCAGGTTTAAAATCTCACTCCGAAAGTAAGAAACACATTGTCTTTTCCTTGTTGCATGGTAGCGGTTGCATTCGCTCCATTGGAAAGGCTATAGGGGCTGAAAGTAAATGTGTTTTCAAAACGCTGATAGGTCAAATCTACAAAGTAGTTCTTAGCGCGATAGCCTAACCCTCCGCTATAAATCTGATTTTGAAAAGTATTGTCCTCGTCATCTTTATAGGGGCTTCCATTCACAGCATAACCAGCACGTAAACTCAAGGCGTCGATTTTAAATTCATACCCGATGCGAAAATTAATGGCCGACTGGAAATTATTTTGAACCGTTTGATTGCTTTGAACGATTTCCTGGGCAGTACTGTTGCCTCCTGAACTGGTAAAACGAATCGCCGAATAATCAATGAAATCAAGATCGGCGGTCAACATCGAAGTGCCTCCTATGATATAGCTTCCTCCGAGGGATCCCTTTAGCGGGGTTCTCAGATTATAGGAATAATCATACGTTCTACTGTTACTAGTTCCACGAACAGTTTCCCGGTTATCTAATTGTTCGGTATAGCTATCTTCAATGTTAAACCAGGTAGGTGTCTGAAGGGTAGCTCCAATACGCAGGCCTTCCGCTGCTCTGAAAATAACGCCTAATCTCCCGTTGATTCCTGAACCGGTCGTGTTTTGATTTTGATTAAAAAGCAATTTGTAATTGATGTTATTTCCGGAAAGATTCCCGTTAGCAAGGTATTCTCGGGCTATTCCACTTTCCATATAGGAAGCGTCATTTTGGTAACGCAAATCGATTAATCCAATATTCACCCCAATGTATACCTGATTGGAGATGTTCGCTGCGGCAGACAAACTAAATTCGGATACGGAGCCGGATCTGATCTCGTTTTTATGTTGGAAATTGCTGTTTTGAGCATCTGCAAAGGTCTCGGGGTAATAATTATTGGCGACGTTATCGTAGCTGATCAGGTAGTTGTTATAGGCCCATCCTTCTAAGTGATCGGTATTTCCCAGGTTATTTTCGGAAGTTGATCCGGCAATTTGAGCAAAATAATCGGCAATGGAGGTACTTCGATTGTGACCTGAATAAGTCGTTTCCATACCGAAGTCATTGTTGCGGTTGTAGCCGAGACCAAACACCGTACTGATCAGCCCTGTTTTAGTGTCCTGGCCGGCCTGTTTATAGACCGGATTAAAGAAAACAACTCCTGCTTGTTGAATATTTAACTGGCTTTTATCGGTCTTGCTTTGTTGATCTAAGTAGGCTCCTTTCATGCCAGTGCGATTAAATTCAGGGGTAAAACTGAATTCCGACTTGGTAAAAAGACCTAAGCCTGCCGGGTTTCCACCTAAGGAACTCATGTCGCCCCCAACCCCTATCTGGGCATTTCCTAGGGCTTTAAAACGGGCAGTACTCCCATAATTGGTTTGGGAGAAACGCAAACCATCATGTCCGTATTGGGCATAGAGCGAGTGCGTAATCGCAAAAGTTGCGATCAGGGTGAATATGCGTTTTTTCATTTTAAGAAGTGTGTTACAGTGTTAAAAGAATTATCTGCCGCCACGGGTAGGTCGACCACCGCCGCCTCCACCACCACCACTTTCACCACCACGAGACCCACTACCCACCGTAGGGGGAGGAGTATTTGACCGGGTGGGAGGAGGGGTGTACGTTGGACGTGGAGGAGGTGACTGTGCTGGTCTCGCACTGCCATTCCCACTTCCTGCATTTGTATTTCCACGAGAAGGTCTTCCATCGGAGCTTGGACGAGAAATCCCATTTGAGCCCCCGTTTGGAGCCGTAGAAGTACGACCCGAACCACTGTTAGTGTACCCATCTCCACCACGCATTCCTGCCGGGCGTTGAGAGGTAGTAGAGGTCCCGCCATAATAGCGGCCATTTGATCGATTATTGATTCCGTTCTCAATGCCTCTTACGGGTCTGGCACCATAATTAGGGTTGCTGCCACGGCCTGTACCAGTCCAGCCATAATTGCCGCCCCAGTAACCACCCCAGTAACCACCCCAATAAGCTCCGTAATGACTTCCCCAGTAACCTACTCCATAGTAGGGACGGTTAAATACATAAGGACCCCACAGGGAGGAATAATAATAAGGATAAGTAGACCAAACGGAATAAGGATTATACCATCCGCCGCCTGATCCCCAGAAGAAATCATCGTAATAACCGTAAGGAGAGTAGAAACTATGGAAATAGCCTCTCCATGGGTTTCCATAATAGAAGCGATCGATACGCGAGGTATAATCCCTGTCATAATAAACATCATTGTCGCCATAATAGTCAGACTGAGCTAAACTGTCAGGAGCTCTTTCTGATTGAATAAGGGGAGCTACCCGATACTCTTTGGCTTGGACCTGTGAGTGATACACATCGTCAGGCATAGAAGTACCTGCCAGTCGGGGTGACGAACAGGAGCTGATCATCAGGGCTGAAAGCCCGGCAGCAAAGGTGAACAAATATCTCGATTTCATAGTGTGTATATGAGTTTGGTGTAAAATGTACCTATAAATTTATAAATTTGTATTTAAATATACAAGAATTATCACGCAAAAAACGTTCCAAATTATTATGAGTAAAGGCATTACAAGCAAAACAGACGATTATTCCCAATGGTATAACGATATTGTTATAAAAGCCGATTTGGCAGAGCATTCATCCGTTAAGGGCTGTATGGTTATTAAGCCATATGGATACGCCATCTGGGAAAAAATGCAGGCTGTTCTAGATCAGATGTTTAAAGATACAGGTCACAGCAATGCTTATTTTCCTTTGTTTATACCGAAATCTTACTTCTCCAAAGAAGCTGCACACGTGGAAGGTTTCGCTACGGAATGTGCAGTAGTTACTCACTATCGTTTAAAAAACGATGGAAATGGGCAAATTATTGTAGATGAGGAAGCAAAATTAGAAGAAGAACTGATTGTAAGACCTACATCCGAAACAATTATTTGGAACACTTATCGGGGATGGATTCAGTCACACCGGGATTTACCTCTCTTAATTAATCAATGGGCGAATGTGGTAAGATGGGAAATGAGAACGCGTCTTTTTTTAAGGACTACAGAGTTTTTATGGCAGGAAGGGCATACCGCTCACGCAACGGCAGAAGAGGCGGTTGAAGAAACAGAAAAGATGCTGGAGGTATATGCTACGTTTGCAGAAAACTGGATGGCTGTGCCAGTTGTTCGGGGAAGAAAGACCGAATCAGAACGTTTTGCGGGCGCTTTGGATACCTATTGTATTGAAGCCTTGATGCAGGATGGCAAAGCGCTTCAGGCGGGAACTTCCCATTTTCTGGGGCAGAATTTTGCAAAAGCTTTTGATGTGAAGTTTGCCAATAAAGAAGGAAAACTGGAACATGTTTGGGCCACTTCGTGGGGGGTTTCTACTCGCTTAATGGGCGCCCTTATCATGTCACATAGCGACGATAGCGGTCTAGTGCTGCCTCCTAAACTTGCCCCTATTCAGGTAGTGATTGTTCCCATTTATAAAGGTCAGGAAGAAAAGGAGAAGATCGGCGCATACGTGGATCAATTGATGGCAGAGTTAAAAACACTGGGCATTTCAGTGAAATACGATGACCGCGATAGTCAGCGTCCGGGCTTCAAATTCGCGGAATATGAACTTAAAGGGGTGCCTGTAAGGGTCGCCATTGGCGGAAGAGACATGGAAAATGGTACGGTAGAGCTTGCCAGAAGGGACACCCGCGAAAAAAGCAGTATTTCGCAGGAAGGTTTGTCCGGGCATATTCATCTTTTATTGGAAGAGATTCAGGAAGCCATTTATTCAAAAGCCCTGTCTTTCCGTGACGAACATATTACAGAGGCAAATTCGTACGAAGAGTTTAAACAGTTATTGGAAGAAAAAACAGGATTCATTGCCGCCCATTGGGATGGCACTGCAGAAACCGAAAAGAGAATAAAAGAAGAAACCAAAGCCACCATTCGTTGCATTCCTTTAAACAATGTACAGGAAAATGGTGTTTGTATCATCTCAGGTAAACCTTCCGCACAACGAGTGCTGTTTGCCCGTGCCTATTAAATAGAGACCAAATGCAGGAAAATAATTATCAGGAAATCCTTTATAAGCTCGAAAGTCGTTCTTCCCTCAAGCAGGCTGTCTACAGAAGTACTGCGGAAGTGTTTACGTTGGTAAAAACGGTACTTTTTAAACTGGCAGCCAGATTGCATCAGGATTACACCCTTAAAGACCCCTCCGTAGAGGTTAGCTATAAAGACAACCATGTCTTTGAAGCACAGTTGAAGTTTTCAGGCGATATGTTGTTGGTATCTATGCACAGCAATATATTTAACTTCGAAGAGAATCATGCGGTTATGAAAAGTGGCTACGTTAAAAATGACGATAGTCTAAGTTACTGTGGAGTGATTTATATCCATAATTTCCTGGCAGATTCCATAAAGTACAACCGCCTAATGGATCAGGGGACATTAATTGCCCGGATATTAATCAATAAAGAGCGTCATTTCATTGTGGAAGGAGAGGGAGCGCTGGGTTTTCTCTATCAGGATTTTGCAGCCAACGTGATCTCTGAAACTTACCTGACAGATATTCTGGAAAGGACTATCTTGTGGTGTCTTCAGACTGATTTATACCTTCCTCCATTTGCACAGGTGAAAGACGTCACTCTTCATCAAAAACAATCCCTCATTGCAGCTAGCGGATACCCTACCGGAAAGCGGTTGGGGTATTTATTTAACTCCGAAATACAAAAAAATCAATAGCTATGAAATTTGCTACGAAAGCCATTCATGCAGGACAGGAGCCTGATCCGACCACTGGAGCAGTCATGACTCCCATTTATCAGACTTCCACTTATTGGCAGGCCTCCCCAGGGGATCATAAAGGATATGAATATTCGCGCGGAACCAATCCTACTCGCAAAGCGTTGGAAGATTGCCTCGCCGCACTTGAAAATTGTCAGTATGGGTTGGCCTTTAGTAGTGGAATGGGAGCCACAGATGCTGTGCTGAGACTGCTTCAGCCAGGGGATGAAGTAATTACCGGAGACGATTTATATGGCGGCTCTTACCGCATTTTTACCAAAGTGTACGAAAAGTATGGGATCAAATTCCATTTTCTAGATCTTTCAAGTCCCGAGAATATCCTTCCTTACATCAATGAGAAAACCAAATTGGTTTGGCTGGAGACACCGACCAATCCCACCATGCGAATCATTGATATTGAAGGAATAGCGCGTATCACTAAAGCGCATCACCTATTGTTAACCGTAGATAATACGTTTGCTTCTCCTTATTTACAAAATCCCATTGATCTTGGAGCAGACCTGGTGATGCATTCGGTAACAAAGTATTTAGGGGGACATTCGGATGTGGTCATGGGGGCATTGATGACCAATAGAGAAGACTTGTATAAACAACTGTTTTTTGTGTACAATGCCTGTGGCGCCACGCCAGGTCCACAAGATTCTTTTTTGGTGCTGAGAGGAATTAAAACACTTCATTTAAGAATGAAAGCACATTGTGAAAATGGAGAAAAAGTCGCGCACTATTTAAGGCAGCACCCCAAAATTGATCAGGTGTTTTGGCCAGGTTTTGAAGACCACCCTAATCATGAGGTAGCCCGCCGACAAATGAGGGATTTTGGCGGGATGGTATCTGTGACATTGAAAGACGCCGATCTTCAGGAGACTTTTCGAATCGCCTCTCGGTTTAAGATTTTCTCTCTGGCGGAATCACTGGGAGGAGTCGAATCGTTGGTGAATCACCCCGTCACCATGACTCATGGTTCTATCCCGAAGGAAGCCCGGGAAAAGGTAGGCGTAACGGATAATTTATTGAGATTTAGTGTGGGAGTGGAAGACATTGAAGACCTGCTGGCCGACCTGGAACAAGCACTTCATTAAGTGTAAAGTGAATGAACAGGGAAGACTTAAAGGGGTTTTTAGATCTGAAAGTTCAACAGTATAACCAGACTGCTTTTATTGAAGCAGATCCCATTGTTATTCCTCATCGTTTCACGTTGAAACAGGACCGGGAAATTGCAGGCTTTTTTGCAGCTATCCTGGCTTGGGGGCAACGCAAAACGATCATTAATAAATGTTTGGAATTAATGGAGCGGATGGATCAACGGCCTTATGATTTTATTTTACATCATTCAGAGACAGATCTGAAAGGACTCTTAGGGTTTAAACATCGGACGTTTAATGACACGGATCTCCTCTACTTTATTCATTTTTTCAGACACCATTACCAACGGTATACAAGTCTTGAAAGTGCGTTTATTCCTGATAAACCAGGGTATACTCCCGGGTATGTCGAAGGAGGCGAGCAGAGAGATATTCTGGAAAACTCTTCACCGGTATGCTTAGCTGCAGCGGCATCAATGGCGATGTTTGAAATGGAAGCAGCGCTGATTCACTTTAGGAGTTATTTTTTTAGTCTGGAAGACCTTCCGCACCGTACCAGAAAACACGTGTCTTCGCCACTGCAAAAGTCGACCTGTAAACGGCTAAATATGTTTCTTCGCTGGATGGTTCGCCAGGATACAAACGGTGTGGATTTTGGCATATGGAATCGAATTCCCCCTTCCTCACTGATTTGTCCTTGCGATGTGCACGTAGATCGGGTAGGAAGAAGACTTGGGTTGATTTTACGTCCGCAGACCGATTGGAAAACTGCGATGGAATTAACCGAACAACTTCGGACTTTTGATCCGGATGATCCTGTGAAATATGATTTCGCTTTGTTTGGTCTGGGAATTGAGGACCGAAAGAAAGGACTTGTATAAGTGTGTCTGTGCATGTTTCTTTCGGTTGTTACAGTTGGTGTTGTATCTCAAAATTCATACATTCGTATGTATGGTACAATGGAAAGCCAGGATAGCGCGTTTTGATCATAAGGGAGAAAAAACAGGCTGGCGTTACGTGATGGTCCCGGCAGCTATAGCCAACCAATTGAAAGAAGGTGAACGCCGAAGCATGCGGGTAAGAGGTATGATTGACTCAGTGCCGGTGGAAGGGTTAAGTCTGCTCCCTATGGGCGAGGGAGACTTTATTCTCGCTTTGAATACCTCTCTTCGGAAAAAGCTCAGAAAAGAAGAAGGAGCAGATGTTATTCTTTCGTTGGAATGGCATGCTGATTTCGAAATTGATCTTCCGGAGGATCTTCAGGCTTGTTTGGAAATGGAAGAATCTCTCTTTGATCGCTTTATGCGCTTTTCCAAATCCCATAGAAATTATTTTATTACTTGGCTCAATACCGCAAAAACGGAAGCAACTCGGACAAAGCGCCTGTTGATGATTGTGCACGCCATGGAGAATCATCTTGACTATAGTCAGATGATTCGTCATCATCAGAAGAAAAAAGAGAATTAATTTTTTAGCGTCTGTATTGGCGAAACCAGCTATTGATCTTCATCTGGATAACGCCAAAGAACGCTTCTCTGAAAATGCGTGTGCTCATTTTTGATTCGCCGGCAGTCCGGTCTGTAAAGATAATTGGAATTTCGACGACGCTAAACCCGTATTGAATGGAAGTAAATTTCATTTCTATTTGAAAAGCATACCCTACAAACTTAATTTTGTCCATAGGAATGGTTTCCAGTACGGTACGCCGATAACATTTAAAACCGGCCGTAGCATCCATGATAGAAATTCCTGTAATCCACCGCACATACATCGAGGCAAAGTAAGACATTAATACACGTCCCATAGGCCAGTTTACCACATTTACACCTTTTACATAACGAGAACCAATCGCCAGGTCTGCTCCTTCTACGCAAGCTTGTCTTAGTCGAACCAAATCCTCCGGATTATGGGAAAAATCAGCATCCATTTCAAAAATGTATGCATAATGGCGCTGCAGTGCCCAATGAAAGCCATGAATATAGGCGGTGCCCAGTCCCATTTTTCCTTGTCGCTGTTCCAGAAATAAGTGTGCTGGGAAGTGCTGTTGCAATTGTTGAACAATTTGGGCAGTTCCGTCGGGAGAACCATCATCAATAATCAGGATGTGGAAAGGCGTTTCCAGCGAGAACACTTTGCGTATTATGCGTTCGATATTTTCCTTTTCATTATAGGTTGGAATAATGACCAGGCTGTCACAAAGTGTTTCAGGAAGATGGGGCATGTAACGCAGTTTAGACGAATCCTTTATTCGAAAATTGGTAATTGCTGATAGACAAAAATAGCGATTAAATAGCAAAAGCCTGCTATGGATCTGCAGGCTTTTGGTTAAAAAAAGTTAAAATCGTTTAATGCACCCCATGCATCCAACGTCGCAGCAAAGGATTGAGCATAAATAAAATCAAACCTGCCACAATAGGAATGAGGGTGAAAATAAGGAAGAAGGTAGAGATGGAATATTCTGAGCTGATCTTGTCAATCAAGCCACCTGTTTTACCGGCGAGCCAGTTGCCGATGGCGGTACAGGTAAACCAGAAACCAAACATCAGACCGATTAATCTGGCAGGTGCCAACTTGCTTACATACGAAAGGCCCACAGGAGATACGCACAACTCACCAATGGTATGGAAGAAATACGCGAATATGAGCCAGAACATACTCACTTGAGCTACGGTAGCACCCTGTGGAATGTCTGAAGCTCCATATGCCAGTCCGGCAAAACCAAGCCCCACAAACACAAGCCCTAATCCGAACTTCACCGGGCCGCTAGGATTAAATTTCGTTTCCCACAGTTTCGAGAAGAGGGGGGCGAGGGAAACAATGAAAAAGGAGTTCAGGATGCCAAACCAGGATGCAGGTACTTCCGTATTGGCTGCTGTAAATTCTTTTTGAATTTTCCAGATAGCGAGGCCCCATATAATTAAAAAGCTCAGCCCAGTAAATAGAATAGTTGCGGGGTATTTTTTGTATATTTTAGAGGCCAAACCCGTCAAAACAATGGTAACTGCAATGAGTGGAAAGATGGTTAAAACGAAGTCAGTCCATTTGAAAAGGGTGCTGCTGGTGCCGGAAAGATTCCGGAGGGTATAATCTTTAGCGAAGATGGTCATGGATCCGCCAGCCTGTTCGAACACCATCCAGAAGAAAATCGTAAAGATCGACAAAACTCCGATTACCCATAAACGTTGTTGTTCGACATTTTTGGGAACTTCTTTTTCGGCTGCTGCGGGTTCCGTTTTTTTGATCTTTTTGACTGTTTCTCCCAGTACGCCAAAGATTTTTTGTCCGAAATAGAATTGAAGCATTCCGAAAAACATGAAGATTCCGGCTAAACCAAAGCCCCAGTGCCATCCGATTTTTTCACCTATATATCCACACATCAAAACTCCTAAAAAGGCACCGCTATTAATTCCCATATAGAAGATGGTGTAGGCCGCATCTTTTTTGTCACTTGTGCCCGGGTATAACTGGCCCACCATGGAAGAGATGTTTGGTTTGAACAAGCCGTTCCCTGCAATCATAAAAAATAGCCCAAGGTAAAAGAAGTTTTTGTCAACTCCTTCCATCGCCATGGCCGCATGACCGAGGGTCATGATTAACGCACCGAGAATAACGGCTTTACGGTAGCCAGTGAGGCGATCTGCGATAAATCCCCCAATGATGGGAGTTAAATAAACCAGGAAGGTATACCAGGCATACAGGTTCATGGCATCCGCACGGGTCCAGGCCCAGCCACCCTTACTGAGTTCGCTGACTAAAAATAATGTGAGGAGGGCACGCATGCCGTAATAACTGAATCTTTCCCACATTTCTGTAAAAAAGAGCACAAACAAACCCACTGGATGTTTGATAAGTTTCTGGGTTTCTACACCGTTTTTTTTCAGATGAAGATCAATTGCTTGATCTTCTGCGGAAAGACTACTGGTTTCTGCTGCCATAGTTTCAGGAATAATCGTTTTTTGTTTAGTAATTTAGTTAGTTAATTGAGATGAATTTATTTAATTCCACGTTCTTTCATGATGCCATTTAGCCATTTCAACAAGATAAAACCAACAATCGCGGCAAACATCAGCAATGCAAAGTTGACCCAAAAGAAGTTGGATTTATCACTGTAGGTATCCCACAGGGTAGATAGAACGCCTGAAAGTTTATTTCCGATAGAAGTAGCGAGAAACCAGCCACCCATCATCAGCGAAGTAATTCTTACTGGACTTAGTTTTGAAACAAGCGAAAGACCCATCGGACTTAAAAATAGCTCGCCAATGGTTATCACTCCGTAGCTAATCATGAGCCATCCTATCGACACTTTCTCGCTTCCATTGCTCCCCGCATATACTGCCCCCACCATTACTAATACCGAGAGTGCCGATATAAACAGTCCAAAAATGATCTTGGTAGCTGTACTTGGTTCTTTTTCCTTTTTTCGTAGCCAGCTAAAAAAAGCGACAATAAGGGGTGTAAGGAAAATGACCCAGGCGGGGTTAATGGATTGACTGAGGTTGGTGGCCCATAGTTCGACCTTGCTTCCTTCGGTGGGAAGTTTCTCGGGGGCCACATTTTTAAAATAGACGGGATAATTGTATTCTTTTAGAACCACCCCGTCTACCTTTTGAAGGCGGAATGCCTCGTCATAAAGCGCAACAGTGTCTTTTTGATAGGTTACCTCCTGAGATAAACTCAATCCGGAGAAAACACTTTTGGCAGTGGGATTACTCACTTCCCGATCAGTGTAGCGATCTGCCCAGGTATTTAGGGCCGTACCATTCTGTTTAAATACTGCCCAGAACATGATGACTACCGCAAAGATGGTAAGAAGTGCGGCAATGGATCTTTTTTCTTCTTTTGCAGCTCTGAAATAAAGATTGGAGTAGAAGTAAATCACCGGCAGACACGCAAAGATAAACGCATCGGTGGAGGCCGATCCTACCAGTGCATGACCTAATAGTTTGGTGGGTAAAATCCAACCAATCACTCCTGCAATTAAGGAAGGAACAAGAATTAATAAAATGATTTTGGAAAAAGGCATGTCACTTTCTGTGACCCCCTTTTTTATGTCGTAAGCACGGTAATGTTTCATTCCGGTGAGGAAGATGATTACGCCTAAAAACATCCCAATACCTGCAGCCAGGAAGGCATATTCCCAACCCAACATGATGTAAAGGGCAGCTCCGAAGAAGTTACAGATGAAAGCACCAACATTGATCCCCATATAGAAGATATTATACCCGTCGTCTTTTTTTGATTCAAACTCGGGAGTAGAATAAATATTCCCCAGCAAAGTGGAAATGTTGGGTTTGAAAAATCCGTTTCCGATAATGATGAGAGTCATGGAAAGGTACAAAACAGGAAGACTGTGTACACCCATTAAACAATAGCCCGTTCCCATCATTAATCCCCCAATGATGATCGACTTTGAATAGCCCAGATAGCGATCTGCAATGAGCCCCCCTAAAAAAGGAGTGAGGAATACAAGGGCGATGAAAGTGCCGTAAAGATCAGCAGATTCTGCTTCGGTCATCGCGAAACCAGCTTTCACATCCTTCAGGTAAAGGGTGAAAATACCAATCATCAGGTAATAACCGAACCGTTCCCACATTTCTGAAAGGAACAAAAACTTGAGTCCTTTCGGATGTTTGGCAGTAGTCGTTTGTGTCATATGCATGTTTGGTTTAAATCTCTGCAATATAAAGAGCCTGCGGCATAGTCGCAAATGTAAAATTCAGACTCTACTGAGGACGGTTTCGCATTCGTTCTGAGGCTTTTATGGGAGCTATATACTGTTCGTCCTGCGCTGAAGGTGGGTTTTTTAAAGGCACATTTTCCACCAAAGAGAGTTTGGAATAGTTGATTTTGTAAGCGTCAAAACTGGAATCGCCAGCATAGTATTCGTATCGACCTGTCATTTCCGGGTCGATGGGGACCAGGTGATCAAATACGATCATCTGCACCTTCCGGTCATAGGTTAAGGTCATGGTATGCTGTCGGGTATATTCGAAAACAACGCGGTTTTGGAGGGCTTGTTCTTTTCTATTTTCAAAAACCGCTTTTCCGAATACAGGATTTCCATCCTGAAACGAGAGCACATCGATGATTTTTTTAGTGCTTTTGGCCGAGTGTCCTTTCCAACCGAGTAAGATGAAATAGGGAAGACGCCCATTGTAGATCATGGGAATAATTTCATAATACCGTGCACCGATCCATTGTTTAGGGCCGGTTATTGCATTAAAGTCCGTTGTTTGTGCCGTGGCGTCACTCAAAGGGAATAAGCGAAGACTGCCATCAGTAGTGGGCAATTGGATTGCTCCGTAATAACGAAATGTCCCATCGCTGAGAGGTACAAACCAACTAAAAATCCGAAAGGAAAGATCGGAAGGTTGGAGAATGCTTACTCTTTTTAACGAATCGAAACTGTACCTGAAAGAAAATTTCAACTGGAGGCACTGGGTAAGTTGTTTAACAAAGGCCGTGTTCCGCACAATTTTTTCGAAGTCGTCTTCCGTTTGAAAGATGGCCTCGCTCAATTTTACCAGGCTGTCCTGCTGTTTGTGAAATGCCTTTCTCCCTTCTTCCGTGAGTTGTTGTCTCCCTTGTACTGTGAGGGAGACAACGCTCAGGAGGATAAGATATGTTAATTTTCTGAACATGCAGTTTTAACGAAGATTTTCGATCACAATTGCGCTGGCACCCCCACCGCCATTGCAAATGCCGGCTACTCCAATTTTTCCTTGTTGTTGTTGAAGCACCTGTAAGAGGGTGACCACAATTCTGGCTCCTGAGGCTCCGAGGGGATGCCCGATGGCCACGGCTCCTCCGTTGATATTTACTTTTTCGGCGTTGAGATTTAATTCCTGATTGTTGGCCAGGGCCACCACTGAAAAAGCTTCATTGATTTCGTAGAAGTCAACTTGTTCTTTCTCAATTCCTGCTTTTTGTAAGGCCAGGGGAATGGCCTTAGAGGGAGCGGTTGTAAACCATTCAGGTGCCTGTTGCGCGTCTGCAAAAGCCAGCACCTTCGCTAAAGGCTGGATTCCCAACTCAAGGGCTTTGTCTGCACTCATCAACACCAATGCAGCTGCTCCGTCATTTAATGTGGAGGCGTTTGCCGCAGTAACGGTCCCATCTTTCTTAAAAACAGGTTTAAGTCCTGGAATTTTATCAAATTTTACACTGGCTGGCTCTTCATCCTCACTTACCAGGCTAATTTCCCCTTTTCTGTTTTTGATCTCTATCGAAACAATTTCTTCGTTGAACAGTCCCTTGGATTGAGCCATTTGCGCACGTTGATAGGATTCAATGGCATACTTATCCTGTTCTTCACGGGTAATTTCGCATGTGAGGGCGCATAGCTCAGCCGCCGAACCCATGTGATAGTCATTGTATACATCCCATAAACCGTCTTTTACCAATCCATCGGTCACCTGTCCGTGACCCAAACGGTAGCCATTTCGTGCTTTATCAAGGTAGTAAGGTACATTACTCATGCTTTCCATACCCCCGGCCACAATAATTTCCTGATCACCCGAGGCGATGCTTTGAGCGGCCAACATCAACGCTTTGGTGCCTGAAGCACAAACTTTATTAACGGTCGTGGCGGGAATGTCTGGCAATCCGGCAAATTTCGCAGCCTGTGTGGCTGGTGCTTGTCCTATGCCTGCAGATAATACATTCCCCATGTACACTTCCTGTACCTGTTCAGGACGGATACCTGCCCGTTTTACAGCGGCTTGTATAGCAAAACCACCTAGCTGGGGAGCTGAAAAACCAGCTAAACTTCCTCCGAAACTTCCGATAGGCGTCCTGACCGCCGATACAATGACTACGTCTTTCATATGTGTTCTATTTATGATTTGGTCTCGCAATTTAGCGATTTTGCCACGTTTTATACTACAAAAGTTGTATTTTGACAAATGAACAGGAAGTAAAGAAGGGAATATCCATTCTCGCTTTGACGAATGGGAACGAGAAAAATGATCCTTATTGAATCAAAAGTTCCATAGAAGATTCGGGCAATGGATCAGCCGCTAATCGACCTAAATGAGTCAGCGATGCAGCGACTTTTTCAGGCTAAGGCATTTAAGGGAATCACTCTGTCCGGAGTAGTTAAAAACAGGGATCACTTACGGGAAGCCATCTAGATTTCTTTTTTTGAAAACGAATGCGCTTGTTTTAAATAAAAGCCGTTGCCTGAACTCAGTAGCTTATGAAGATGAAGAGGGTATTGCCCATAGCAATGGAATGAATGTGGTTTATATGAGTGGGGGAGTGTCTGATTTTAGCTGTACTGGTAAACACTGCTGTTGAAAAAAGCCGATGCAGGACATGCATCGGCACTAGTAAATTACAGCTCAGGTCGCCTATTGTCTGGTAAGTGTGAGACTAAAAACCATTTTGGCAGCACTTTTAACTGTTCCATTCATGGTATATTCGTAAGGGCCTTGGTCTAAAACATAGATCCATTCCATTGATCTTTCGCTCCGATTACGGATTTCAAAAGGAAAAAGTAAGTGAGTAAGGTGATTGGTGTTGGTAAATTGGATCGTTTGGATGTTATCGGAGACCTGGTAGGTAGAGTAAACTGTTTCGTCAGAATCAGTGTATTTTAACTTCACTCTGTCCTTGCTAAATTCCCAAATAGTCCGCTCTGTGTCTGAATAAGCATCGACCAGTTGATCCTGTGCATTGTAATAGCTTAAGGTGGAACCGGTGGAAGTCCAGGTACCGATTAAAAAATCCTGCTCGTTTTTGGATTTCTTGCAGGAAGAAAGCGCGAAACATGTAAAAAGAATAAAAAAAGTAAATTTTCTAAATGACATGGTAATTAGTTTTTGAGATTTTATTTAAATATAAATTAAGTTTAGACACATTTTTCAGTCTTTTTTTTGCCTGTCCTGACTTTTTTTTCGGGATTTGATGGCCTGACTGAGCAAATATTCTATTTGTCCGTTGGTACTTCGGAATTCCTGCGCCGCCCATGCTTCTATCTCTTTAAGGAGAGAAGGGGCAATGCGCAACGCAAATGCTTTTTTATCTTTCTCTTTCTCTGACATCGGTTTCAATCACTCCTATCTCATAGGTTTGTTTCAGGTTGATTAGAAATAAAGTAAGTTCATCCAATTGATTGGTACTGAATAATAATTTTTTTCCGTTGGAGAGCCACAACTGTAGGCCTGTGGATCGGTCGTTAAACAGGTAAGCCTTGTCTTTCCATTTGAACCAGAGCCGGTGCCGAACGCCCCATCCCCCGTATTCTCCTAAGGCATCGTATTTACGAAGAAATACTGCTCTCAGTTCTTCCCATAAAATGAGCTTTCTTCTCGTAAAAGGGAAGTAGCTATAGCTTATGCCTTGCGGATCAATTAATAAACGAAAACGAATTTTTCCAATTAGGTAAATAATGATCACTGGAGAAAAGATTGCCAGGACAGGTAAAAAGTAAAGTTCTTTTAACTCTTCCATGGAAATGGCCTGCTCTCCAAGAAAAAGAATAGCCGAAACAATGACGATTTCCATACCCAGAAGAAGGTATAGCCACCAGAGCTTTAAGGATTGTTTTTCTTCGAAATTCATTAGTTATATAAAGTTCCGGTATTTACCACAGGTTGTGCATTGCGGTCGCCACAAAGCACTACTAATAAATTACTCACCATCGCTGCTTTTCGTTCTTCATCCAGATGAACAATGTCTTTTTCAGACAAGCGATCCAGTGCCATTTCTACCATGCTTACCGCACCTTCTACGATCAGCTTTCGTGCGGAGATGACGGCACTTGCTTGTTGTCGTTGCAGCATCGCACTGGCAATTTCCTGGGCATAGGCTAAGTGCGAAATCCGCGCTTCAATTACCTGAATCCCCGCCATGGAGAGGCGTTCGTTGAGCTCTTCTTCCAGTAAAGAGTTAACCTTATCTGCGCCATCTTTCAGTGTGATTTCCGCATCTTCGTCTTCCAGGTTGTCGTAGGCAAAATTATTTGCCAGGTGACGCACGGCAGCTTCACTCTGTACATTCACATATTGCAGGTAATTTTCCACGCCGAAAGAGGCCTTCGCCGTTTCATTTACTTTCCAAACAATGACCGCCGCGATTTCGATAGGATTCCCCATTTTGTCATTCACTTTTAACTGTTGTCCATTCAAATTTCGTGCGCGAAGGGATAGTTTAGCCTTTGTTGTAAGTGGATTTACCCAGAAAAAACCATCCATCTTTACGGTGCCAAGGTACTTTCCAAAGAGCGTTAACACCTTTGATTCATTAGGGTTAACAATGATAAAGCCAGGAGCTACTCCAAAAATGATAATGAATTTCAGGATGCTTCCTGCCCAGTAATGTTCGGAAGTAAACAAGTAAGTAGAAACGATTAAAGCAGCGAGAACCACCCCTGCCATGAGAAAGCCATTTAATGGTTTGATGATTTTTTCTTGATACATAAATGATATTATTTTGATATCACAAATGAAATTAAAAAAAAGGAAGATTACAAATTTATTTGATCTTTATACGGGATGCTGTCAGGGATACGATGCGTAGCAAAGAAAGTGGAGGGGGAAAAGACAAGACCTGATAAAGTTTGCTTCTTTTTATGCAAATGGCCGGAAATTTATGTTATTTTTGATTAGTTAAACTCTTTCGATTTTGGCAAAAACAAAGAAAAAATCCAGAAATCTTTTATTCAGCAAGTATTCCAGTAAACTGAAATATGTGATGATGGTGGTGAGTGTATTCATCATTACCCTTTATTTACCAAAGCAACCCCGTTTCAGATACGAATTTGAGAAGGGAAAAACATGGCTGAATAAGGATTTGGTGTCTTCTTTCAGTTTTGCGATTTTGAAGACACCCGCGCAATTGGCGCAAGATAAAAAAGAAGTGCTGGAGCAGGTATTGCCTATTTATCAGTACAATGAAGAAGTATGGAAGGGGCAGGGAGAGGCCTTTTTGACGGAGTTTGAGTTGAAGTGGAAAGCAGCCTTTTTGCCGGAAAATGACCAGGAAAGGGTAAAAAAGGACGCACATAAAATGTTGCAAGACATTTATAAAAGAGGGATGATTGGATTAACCGCCAAACATCAGGAGCATGGAGCGCATTACGATTTTAACCAGTTAACCCAGAATGTGTCCAGTCGACGTAATTCGCAGGACGTTTATACCACCGAATCAGCGCTTGATTTTTTTAAAACCAATTTCAGGGCACCGCATGAAAATGAAAAGACCCTAGTCATTGATCTGGCGGAAAGCCATTTGAAACCGAACATTATTTTTGATGAAAACCTGACGAATACCGTTCAACAAAATGCCATCAATAGTTTATCGACCACTAAAGGAATGGTTCAAAAAGGAGAATTGATCATCTCTAAAGGCATGGTGGTGGATGAAGACACCTTTCAAAAGCTTCGTTCTTACAAAGAAACATTCGAAGTGCAGACGAAAGCGGTTGGCGATAACCGTCTCATTTACTTGGGACAGATTTTTCTGACTGGTTTTATCATTACATTATTGATGGTCTTTCTCTTTCTTTTCAGGAAGGATATTTTCGCAGATGTAAGGCAGCTTTCACTAATCTTACTTGTGATTACTTCTATGTTATTGGCGCTTACTTGGGCGATTAAGATCAATCTTCCTAGCTTATATTACATTCCTTTTTGTATTGTCCCTATCATTATCCGGATTTTGTTTGATACCCGGCTGGCCTTAAATCTGCATTTGCTGGTCATTTTGATAGCCGGCTTTTTTGTTCCCAATAGCTTTGAATTTGTATTCTTTCAGGTGACTGCAGGAATGGTAGCCATATACAGCATTAAAAACCTGGTGAAAAGGGAGCAATTGCTTATCTCAGCCTCCTTTATTCTAAGTGCCTACCTGGTGTCCTTTTTAGGGATCGAATTGTTAAGGGAGGGTTCTTTCGAGCATATTGACTGGAGTAATTTCCTTCCCTTTGTGTTTAGTGTTGTCTTATCACTCCTCGCCTATCCGCTTATATATGCCTTTGAAAGGGTGTTCGGGATTACTTCTGATGTGGCATTGATTGAATTGACCAATACCAATAATAAGCTCTTGAGAGAGCTTGCTTTCAAGGCACCCGGGACCTTTCAGCATTCGCTTCAGGTAGCAAACTTGGCCGAAGCTGCTATTTTTAAGATTGGAGGGAATTCGTTGCTGGTAAGGGCGGGGGCGCTCTATCACGATATTGGAAAGATGATAAATCCTCAATATTTCATTGAAAATCAGAACGTGGGATTAAGTCCTCATGATAAGTTACCTTATGAGCAAAGTGCCCAAATTATCATTCAGCACGTGAGTAAAGGAATTGAAATTGCTAAGAAACACAAATTGCCCGAAAGTGTCATTGACTTTATACGTACCCATCATGGGAATACGCGTGTGGATTATTTTTATCAGTCATTTCTAAAGAATTCGCCGGAGAAATTCGTGGATGAAAATATTTTCAGATACCCGGGACCTATTCCTTTTTCAAAAGAAACCGGGGTATTGATGATGGCTGATTCGGTGGAAGCCGCTTCGCGAAGTTTGAAAAACCCGGATGCGCAAAGTATCAATGACCTCGTCGAGCGCATCATTAATTACAAACTGGAACAGGATCAATTGGACAATTGCGACTTGACCTTAAAAGATATCGAAACTATAAAGCTGATATTCAAGGCGATGCTTATGAGTGTGTATCATGTGCGTATTGATTATGTATAAACAATGCATTTTTTTTTTGCAAACATTAATGAATTGCTATATTTGCAACCTCGAAACGCGACGTTTCGTAAGAGGAGAGGTGCCTGAGTGGCCGAAAGGAACAGTTTGCTAAACTGTCGTACTGGTAACGGTACCGCGGGTTCGAATCCCGCCCTCTCCGCATTCAATTTGACAACCGCCTTTCAGGCGGTTTTTTTATTTTTCTAAAAATGAATGCTGTATTTTTTGATTTAGGCCAACCCATGGATCAATAGGTGGGAAATCCTGAAGGTGAGAGCCGCTAGTCATGATCACCCATCCTTTTTCCAATGGAGGAATAACCGTGTTTGATCAATTAAACGAGCGGCATTAAGGAACAATGGAAACGCAGACAGAGGTTTCCCTTAGGGGACTTATTCCCAACTAAAGACGAGAATCTAAGCGAATAAATCCGATTGATCGAAGCGATAAGGAGAAAGGAAGCCTTTCAAAGGGGCTGGTTCTCTTTTTGCGGAAGCCCCTCTAAAAAGAATCTTTCCAAACGACAGTTTTTTCAGGTTTTACCCAGGTCCTAATGAACGAAATAGCCCCTTTCACAGGTTCTTAAGGATGTAAATCTGCCAGAGCCTTTTCCACTTCATTTAGTTTTTTATTATAAGAACGGAGAACGAAAAAGGCAAAAAGCAAAAAGAAACCGATCGCAATGGGGAAAAGGCGTGTCCAGAAATGAGGAATGAGGTGAAGGTCTTTTCCCTGGATGGATGCGAACACCGGCGTCCCGATCAACAAAAGAAACAGACCTAAGGAAACATTGAGTTTTTGCATTTTCTGAAAACGGGCTTTTCTTCTGAAGAATACTTCTATGGATTGCAGGTAAGTAGTCGTCGAAAGAGGGACATTTTTAAGTGTGCGTAACATGCTTAGGGAGATAAAAGGGAGTAAAAACAGTAAACCAATCGCAATAAGTCCGAAGAGCTGCAGAGTTGTGTCTGCTAGTTTTGTGAAATGCAGCATCAGGTAGATCGCTCCGAGGAAACAAATCACTGCGCCGATGTATTCCGAAGAGTGAATACTTCTTAATCTGGACCGGTATTTTTCTGTGGTCATTTTTTCGATAAGTTGCTGAGTCACGAGTTCCTGATTCTCGAAACGTTTGTCTATTGCTTTCCAAACATTTTTCATTTCTTCCAATTCCATTTTTACGGTTGTTTATTAATTTGTGATTTAAGTTTTTCTTTAATTCTCGCAATACGTGTACCTACATTGCTGACGGTTATCCCAATAATTTCTGCAATCTCCCCATGATTTTTACCCTCCAGGTAAAGAAGGATGATCCCTTTTTCCAAAAGGCTCAGTGTTTGAATATGTTGATACAGGAGCTGTATTCTTTCCTCTTCCGATGGATCGATCATATCCGTAAATCTTTCGTCCTGTAAGTCTATCGGAACCGTATGTACTTGTTTTTGATGACTTTTTAAATGATAAATGGCGGTATTCATCGCCACCCGATACATCCAGGTACTGAGTTTCGACTGCTTTTTGAAGGTGTCGAAAGACTTCCAAAGCTGAAACACGATTTCCTGATACAAATCTTCTCTGTCTGCCTGGTGACCATACAATGCAGATATTTTATAAATCAAACCCGCATGCGTTTGGATCACTTCTGTAAATCGTTCTTTTTTATCCATTCCATCAAACTTCGAATAATGAGTGTAAAAAGTGATCAATAAATCACAAAAGATGTCAATTATTTTTGCATGACTGTCCTTATACTTCCAAAGCTAGCCATGGGAGGGGAGGAAGACATGTGCCGCTGTTAATACAAAGATCGGATGGCAATGGATTCATTCATCAAAAAATAGTAAAAATATCCCTTTTATCATACCTTTGTTTGAAGCCACCAGGTCATGAATAGAAACCCCAGTATTTCCCCACCCGCTCCTTAAGTTTTTCTTCGCAGGCCGTGACCACAGCATGTAGTGACTGAACGTGGGGAGACGATCTGTTTTTTTAGCCAATTATCAACTACTTTACTAGAGAAATGCCTGTTGGCTAATCCGCTGTCTACAAATTTACCCGAACCGATGAACTCAAAGAATGATCACCCCCTGAAATTACATTAGAAACATGAAAAAATCATACGTATGGTTGCATTTTGCCGTGTTACTGGCCGGATTTACAGGAGTTTTTGGAAAACTTATTTCATTGAATGAAGGGTTATTAACTTGGTATAGAGTTCTTTTTTCGTCCATAATTTTGTGGGTTGTCTTGAAAATCCTTAAAATTCCCATAGGAATTACCAGAAAGGAAAAGATAGCGATTGCCCGTATTGGCCTGCTTATTACCATACATTGGGTATTTTTTTATGCCAGTATTAAATATTCTAATATTTCAATCGGCGTAGTGTGCTATTGCCTCACCAGTTTTTTTACCGCCATTTTTCAACCTCTTATTCATCGGCAGCCCTTTAAACTTTCCGAATTGTTGCTGAGCTGCGTCACACTCTTTGGAATTAGCCTGATATTTCATTTTGATGTTTCGTATCAATGGGGCATTGGATTGGGCGTCGTTTCATCTGCCTTCGCTGCACTTTACACCATTTATAACGCGCAGCTGGTTCGTAAATACGATAGCAAAGTCATTAATTTTTATCAGATGAGCGGAGGGACCATCGGATTGGGACTTGGACTCCCAGTATATTTGTATTTCTTTCCGACGGATCATCTGATACCTGGCTTCAGGGATGTCTTTTACTTAGTGATATTATCACTGTTCTGTACGGTAGGCCTGTATGTGATTTTTGCAGAGGTACTTAAACGTATCTCAGCTTTTACGGTGAACCTCAGTTTCAATCTTGAACCGATTTATGCCATCATATTGGCTTTTATTTTCTTTCAGGAAGGGAAAGAAGTAAATTTTTCTTTTTATGTAGGACTGATGTTTGTGATGACTTCCGTTGTCTTACAGACTCTGATTTCCATGAGAAAGAAAGCCCCTGAATTGAAATAGCGGATATCCGAAAGAAAGGCACCTGGGAAGAAGTACCGGCTGTGACTTTTCGTTGACCTATTTCGAGTGTTTCGGAAGGAAAGACAGCAATCATCCGCTTTGAAAAATCCAAACGATACACGTTTCTTGGCATTACAGGTCTCTAGCATTTCGAGGAAGGGATGCTGCAAGGCATGGTTCTTTTGTGGAAGCAATTGAATACTTCGCTTTTGTCTCCAATGAAATGGGCTGTTGTAGTCCTAAGTGGGGCTTAAAGTACCTGGGATCATGGAAACACAGACTGATTGACAGATGTACGGTATGATTGGCCTGGTTGATCGTAGACTAATCACTTCGCTGTTGAAATCTGAAAGAAAATACCGTCAGCAACGTTGAAAGGAAAGCAAACCATCGGGGATGCCTTCGCCTTTTTAATTTTTATTCATCCAAATAAAAAAAAGGAGTATATTTACATAATTAGTTATATAATCAATTATGTTTTATGAAATTGTTTGAAAAGACCGGTAAAATGGCTATTGGAAGCCGGATGAGATTGCTCACTGCTCGACTGGCGGAAGATGTAAACAACATATATAAACTCTACGAAATTGATTTTTCTCCCAAATGGTTCCCGGTTTTCTTCGCATTAGCGGAAGAAGGAAAACAGAAAATTACAGAGATAGCGACATACATTGGACATTCTCAGCCCTCGGTGACCAAAATAGTAAAGGAAATGACAACGGCTGGACTTTGTGCGCATTTTAAATCATCCGATAAACGACAAAATACCGTGGGTTTGACAGCAAAGGGAATTGCACTTTCGGTGCAAATCCTTCCTCAATACGAAGATACACATGCCGCTGTAGAAACGCTCATGGCAGAAGCAAATCATGATCTTTGGGAAGCCATTCAGGAATGGGAAATGTTGTTGGAGAAGAAGTCTTTATTCGACCGCGTAAAAGAAGAGAAAAGGCGGAGAGAAAGCAAACAGATAAAAATTATTCCCTATCAGGACAAATACCTTTCGGACTTTAAATCGATTAATGAACAATGGATTTCCACCTATTTTGAGATGGAAGAAGGAGATTATCGCTTACTGAATGAACCCCGGAAATATATACTAGATAAAGGAGGGAAACTTTTTGTGGCTCTTTATAAAGAGAAGGTCGTAGGGGTTTGTTCCTTACTTAAAATTGATGAGCACACTTATGAAATGGCAAAGATGGCTGTTCTTCCAGAAGCCCAAGGCCGGCACATAGGGTGGTTACTTGGAAAGAAAATCGTGGCTGAAGCCCTTGAACTCGGTGCAACCAGGGTGATTTTGGAAAGCAATACCGCTCTAAAAGCAGCGATTAAACTGTACGAAAAGCTAGGATTTAAAAAGGTGGAAAGTCCTTCAAACTCTTATAAACGGGTAGATATCCACATGGAATTGGAGCTGTGTACCTACGAAGACAGGTAAGCTCGCGCGGACATACATGGCATCCACGGGGGCAAGCCGGAAGAAGGTCGACATCCCTTATTTCTTTAATGGAATAATCCTTCCATGGACATTGGTTTCCAGCTGGGTGTGATTCACCAGTAATCGATCAAGCAGGTATTGGGGACATGATTTTTGGAGATCTCTTCGCATCGAGTACTGTAGATCGAACGCCCGTTGTTGATCGATGTAAATATCAATATTTCCAGTTGCCGTACCAGCGCCAATGGCAATGTAAAAATGTTTTCCCTGAACCGAGGTGCTTATCCTGGGCAATACCGGTACATTTACCCCTTCTATCTGGCAATAGATCTGATCCTCTCGATAAAAAGGCTTGGCGGAAAAAAACAGATCTGTACCACTTTCGATATCCAGAATATGGAAACGCAATGTATCAGGTATAATGGCTGTGATACAATTGGCCGGTACGGACTTTTTTTTGCAGGAACCAAGGCTCAACAATGCCGTGAAAAGAAGTCCGCCGACGAGGGGGAGAAGAAAAAAAGAATGTCTCATTTAACAGGTGGAACGTTGGTGGAATAAAAATCGCTACATGAAGCAATGCGATATGGAGGAGGAATGTCAGGTTTACCTCCGAAAATTAGAAGAGGGGGAGAGGCCCAACAGCTCAATCAATTTGCAGAACCTCTTCGAAAGACCACTGACCGAATTTATTCTTATTGGAAAAGGACTTTCTGCCGTCTTAAAAGAATGAAAGTTAAAACGAGAAGGTATTTTAATAAACTGGGTTAGGCTCCCATCAGAGTAAAGAAATAACAAAGGGCATTGCTATTTGTAGAGCGGAATGAGCAAAAGTTTGCTTTTGAGTGAGTATATTGGCGGAAATGAGTGTCCTTTGAAAGGATTTGTATAGTTAGAAATTTCATGATTGAAAAGGAAGTTAAGATAAGGTTGCTGTTTAATGAAATAGAACGGGGAAATAAAGCCGCTTTTGAAGAACTCTTTAACTGTTATTACGATAAGTTGTTGCTTTTTGCAAAGCAATACACCAATCAAAGAGAAAGTGCCGAAGAGATGATCTCTGAACTGTTTGTCCGGCTATGGTTGAAACGTGATCATTTGTCGAAGGTAATGCGTCCGGAGGTTTATTTGTATGTTTCAGTAAAAAATGCCTGTCTCAATTTTCTGCGTTCGACGAGAAGTCGATCGGTACGGCTTCAGGACGATGAAGAGCAATCTGTGTTACAGAGGCTGGCTGCCCCTCTACAGCACACACCGGAACAAAAGGAGCTGGAAAGAATCGTTGACCGGGCAGTGGCCGCTTTGCCGGCTCAACGGCAATTGATTTTTAAATTGATGAAAGAAGATGGGTTTAAATCGTCCGAGGTGGCAGAACTGCTGGGTATCTCTAAGAGAACAGTCGAAAATCAGCTTTACAGAGCAATCAAATCCCTTTCGGAAGTCATCAGCCACTATTTAGGGTATCCACTTTCTTCTCCAAAGGATCAAAAGAAACTGCCCGCTTCTCTTCAATTGCTCTTTTTTTAATTAACTGATGAGTAAATTCGGGCGAGAAGGTGTCTTAATTAATAGTTGCTAATTAGAAAATGGAAAAAGATACATTCATCACGCTGATGTCTCGAAAACTTTCAGGGGAAATTGCAAACAAGGAACTTGCTTTGCTGAATTTGGCTATTCAAACCGATGAAAGTTATCGTTTGCTGGCAAGACAATTGGAACGATATTACAAAGGGAAAGGGAGCCCGCAGACTCATGTGTCTGAATTAGCCCATGTATGGGCCTGCATTGAGCAGGCTGAAAATGAAAATCAGGAAAGTAAATTCAATTTTAGCCCTCCCCGTTTCTCCTTCCTAAGGAGTACCTGGTGGAAGGTGGCAGCTGTGTTGATCCTTCTGACAGGAGTAGGGTTTTTGACTTACCCATTGGTCGAAGCTTCCCTGAACGGTATGGAAACCCTGGTAGCGAAAGAGGAAAAAATATTTAAAATACTGGATGATGGAACCAATGTATGGTTAAACAAACAATCGACTCTCCGTTATACAAAGGATTTCGGCGATAAGAAGAGAGAAATTTTTTTACAGGGGGAGGCTTATTTTGATGTGGTTAAGCGAGCAGACATTCCTCTCTGGGTGCATGCGGGAGGGGTGGATATTGAAGTGAAAGGAACCTCTTTTAATGTCAATGCGTATGAGGAAAATCAACAGGTGCAAATTGCTTTGGTAAGGGGAGTGATAACCGTTAGTGAACGTGACCACCCACAAAATAAGGTGTGGCTGAAGCCGCAGAATAAAGTGATTTTTTCGCAGGCACAGGGGCTCCTTTCTTCCCGAATGGATGTGATGCAGATTAATGAACAGGCTTTATTCAAAGAAACCGGTTGGACCACGGATACATTGATTTTTCAAAAGGAAAAGCTGAGTGATCTGGTACTGAAATTAGAAAAAAAATACGATGTAAAGATCGACGTACAGAGTGAAAAGCTAAAAGAGAAACGTTTCAGTGGAACTTTTACTGATGAGACCATTCAAGAAGTAATGGAAGCTCTTAAACTTTCTTATCCGCTTACCTACAGTATCCGGCCAAGATTGGTCATAATTAAAGACCAGGAATGAGAAGAATTGCTTTTTTGCTATTTATTAGTAGTCTGCTGCGTGTGCCCATATGGGCGCAAGACCGAAAAGTTACTTTAACTGAAACGTCCATTCCACTGATCTCGCTTTTGAAAAAAATTCAGGAACAAAGTGGTTATACTTTTGTATATAGCGATGAACTCGTTTCAGACACGATGATGTTGCAGGTGTCGGCAGATCGTTCTCCTGTCTCCCAGGTGCTGCATAGGATTCTGCCGTCCAAAGGACTATTTTATCAGCTTTTATCCAGAAACATGATCATTATCGGCCGTGAGGACCGTTTTAAAAATAACACCCACTCGTTGACGAACGTACCCTTGAAAGGAGAAGTGAAAGATAAGGAGGGAGCCCCAATTCCTTTTGCAACCGTGCTGCTTCTAGAAGATACTTTGCAGGTAAACGGAACGATTGCGAATGAAAAAGGCGAATTTCAATTGACACATTTTTTTCGTAAGAAGCTGAATTTCCGACTTAAGATATCTTCAATGGGGTATGAAAGCAGCATTGTCCCCCTCTCATTCTCCGGTGATTCTTATTCCTTCGGGACAATCTATCTGAAAGAAAAAGCAGAAAAACTCAGGGAAGTGGCGGTGAGTGGAAACCAGAAAATCATTGAGATGGATGGAGGAAATATTGTATTTCATGTCTCAAGGAGCGTGACTACTGCTGGAACCAACGCATTAGAGTTACTGAGCAGAGCTCCAGGAGTGACTGTTGGGACGGATCATCACATCGCTTTAAACGGGAAAGCCGGTGCAGCGGTGCTCATCGACGGAAAACAAACTTACCTTTCCAATGGCGAAATAGCCGAATTGCTTAAAACCATGTCTGCATCTGCAATTAAATCCATTGAGATCATTGCCAGTCCGGGAGCAAAATACGATGCGGCCGGTACGGCTGGAATTATCAATGTACGAACACAGAAATCAACAATAAGTGGGTTCAGCGCAGCAATGAATACGGGATTAAGCTATGGGGTATATCTCAGAAATAATCAGGACCTGGCGGTGAATTATCGGAAAAACAAGCTGAATGTTTTTGGAAATTACACCCATTTTATAGGGCATTCTTCCTATTTGTATGGAGCAGATCGTATTCAGGAAGATCGTTTTTATCATAGTTTTACCGATGATATTGACAAACGACGAAAGATGGGTACGCGCCTGGGTGCCGATTTTGCCATTAACAATCGACATACGATCGGTGTACTGCTCAATGGGAATTTTGTCTTTGGCGGAGGAATCACCGATACACGAACCAATACTGGTCTAGCCGGGAATTCGAGGATTGATCAGACACTTAGGGCCATTAATGATTACTATTACCAACAAACCGAACGCTATAACCTGAATGTGAATTACCGGTATGAAGATACTTTGGGAACCATCCTCAATGTGGACGCGGATTATGGAGATTTTAGTAAGAACAATGCGAATCTTCAATCCAATACCTATACCTCCTCGGCTCAGGAAATCCTGAGTGATCGTCTTTACCGATCCCTGAATGCCATTGCCATTGATATGGGAGCGGTGAAAGCAGATTATGCCAAAAAAATAGGAAAAGATAAGTTGGAAACAGGAATGAAATTTTCACGCGTCATGTCGGATAATGATGCCATTTTTTTGGAAGTAAAGCCCGATGGAGAATTCGTCGATCCTGAGAGGACCAATCGTTTTGCCTACCGCGAAGTAATTTCAGCTGCATACGTTAGTTATCAAAAGGTTTGGAGGAAATGGCAGTTTCAGGGTGGTTTGAGGGTGGAGCATTCGACTTCGGAAGGAAAACTCGAGGAACATCCTGAAAACGAAGCAACCGGAGGGGCAACAAGAAGGAATTATACCCATTGGTTTCCTTCCTTTTCTGCCACCATCAAACCAGCGGCTCCGCATAGTTTTTCCTTGCATTATTCCAGACGAATTGACCGCCCAGCGTATCAAAATCTGAATCCTTTCATCTACCTCCTCGATGAACTTTCTTACTGGCAGGGAAACCCCTTTCTTGAACCCCAGCTAAGCCACCGTTTGCTTTTTCAATACATTTATAAAGGAGCCACCATCCTGGGATTAAGCTATACGCATACCGATAAATTTAGTGTCGAAATTACCGACAGGGTAGATTCTACCCGGATTGTGATGGTTCCTCGAAATCTGGGAGTACAGCAACACCTTGCACTCACCTTGACGCAGACTTTCAGTCCTCTGGCATGGTGGAGTATGACCTTTAACGGAACGTTGTTTGGTGTGTTTAATCAGATCGATTTTGGAGAAGGAAGAACACAATCCCCCCGGCAAACCGCAGGGAGGGTGAGTGTACAACAAAATTTTAAGTTGCCTTATGGGTTGAATGGTGAGATCACGGGTTTTTATAATTCAAAAAGACTAAATGGAGCCAATAAGTTTTCAAATCCTATTAGTCAGATTGACGTGGGCCTGCAGCGTCAGTTTATGCAGAATAAAGCTACTTTGAGATTGGTGTACAGTGATTTATATAAAGGAAGTAAGGCGAGCTCTGTTCAGCAATTGGAAACGTTGTATATTCGTAATTTTGGTTATTTCGAAACGCGGCAGGTAAAACTGAACTTTAGCTACCGTTTTCATACAGGACAGTCAAAAGGTCCGCGAAACCGTAGCTCTGCACTCGAAAATGAAGTGGGAAGGATTAAATAGATCGATCTGTATTTTGTAGCTGGAGCGCTCAGACAGACAGTCTTTTGGGCAATGAAATTAAGGAATTAGGGTGTGAAGCGATCCATGTAAAAATAAGAGACAGGATGTGTTAGAGCGGTAGGAAGAAAGGTAAAAACTTTTGAACAATGCCAAGGAGCATGCAGCCATGACTGAATGGTCTTTTATCTCTTTTTCTGCTCCATCAAGAATGGAAGGAATGGTGCCGGTGCAGTTGACTAGGAAGTACCCCGAATTTTTTCTTAAAAGCGGTCGAAAAGTGGCGGGCATTTTTGTAACCAGTCTTGTCGGAGACTTCGCCTACATTCATTCCGCTGTCCAAGAGCATTAACCGGGCCTGTTCCAATTTAAGGTCATTCCAAAAACCAAAAACCGTCGTGCCAAAAAGCTCCTTGAACCCCTTTTTTAAGGTGTATTCATTGGTACCCACCCCAAGTGCCAGGTTGACTAGCGTAGCCGGTTTATCGGGATTGGCGATGATAAGTTCGCGCACGGCATAGACTTTTTCAAGATCATTTTTCTTAAGAGAAGAAGTGGTTAAAGGGACGTCACTTAATTGCTCTAATTGAAGCATTAGCAGTTCGATGACTTTTGCTTCAAGAAACATTCTTTTAAAAGCGCCCTGACGATCGCAATGCATGATGTCCTCGATAAGGGGGTACATGTTAGCCTGAATAAGAGGATGCCTGGGACTTAAAATTCCGGAGCGACCTTCTTCCATTGACCGGCGAAAATGCTCGAAAAGCAACCCCGTTTGAGGCAGAAATTTTTTAAAAAATCCCGGATGCAGGTTAATCTCACATAATTTAAACTCATGAGAATTCCAGTGCATGGTTCCTTTTAATTTGTTGGCATAAAGAATGTTATGTTGATGTGCCTGAAAGCCAATTGCTTGTTGAAACTGATCAGTAATGGCTGCGGTTTGTCCCTTTAATGAGAAATGCATTTCCACAGTTTCCAGCTCAGCTTCAAAACCCAACTGTACCTGCTCACGCAAGCTGGCATGTCCAAAACCAATGTGTACCCCTTCAAAAAAGATTTCCTGGTAGGAAGCATCCCCGAAGCAATGCGTCAGCTCGGTATGCCGCTCACTGACGCCTTCTCCCTGATGTAAGAAATCCATGGGGAAGTTGCGTTCAAGAAGTATTTCGGAAAGATCTTGCCGGTATAATCGAACAGCCATGTAAATACGTTTATTAAAATTCCTTTTGGCGGACTTTTTATTCCTTTTATCGGAGTCGAACTGAAGCTGGGTCCATTTACTTTTGTACAAAGATAGTTATTTAGAATTATTCTTAATAATAAAGAGCTTATGAAAGAAAGATCGACATCAAAAAATGGTGTGGCCAGACTATTACAAGTTGCCGGGAAGCGAAGGCTATTGCTCGCATTATCTGCGTTTTTTGCGCTGATACATGCCCTGCTTAGCCTGGTTCCCTACTTGCTAATTTTTTACATCATTTCTTTAATTACGCGAGAAAATCTTGTTTTTCAGGAGGGGTTAACGTACCTCTATGGAGCAATGGGTGCTGCTATTTTAGCAATGCTTTTTCTTTTTTTATCTGGAATTTTATCGCATGTCGCGGCTTTTCACATTTTGTATGAGCTGCGTCGTTACATTACAGATAAAGTGGGGAGATTGCCAATGGGTTACCTCAGCAATCAGCATTCAGGTCGTTTGCAAAAGATTCTTTCGGATGATGTGGAGCGAATGGAGAACTTCATTGCACATCAGATTCCTGATTTTGTAAAAGGGGTGACTCTACCCCTTATTACCATTATGTACCTGTTTAGTAGAGACTGGCGGTTGGCAGCGATTAGTTTTGTGCCTTTATTGATTTTAGCCATTTGGATGCCACGCATGTATAGTGGACGGAACAAGGAACTCATTAAAAAATACCACCGGTCTTTAGAGGAAATGAACGCAGGAATCATTGAATACCTGCGTGCCATGCCCGTTATGAAAATTTTCGGCCAATCAGCAGAAACATTCACTCACTATGGAAAGAAAGTCAAAGATTTTCATCATTTTTTGATGGCCTGGATTAAAAGCAGCACGCCACCTTTTGCCGTCTTCATTAGTTTTACCAGCAATGCCATCTTACCGGTATTGGCTTTAGGCTTATATTTATACCTTCACCAGGGACTTGCTTTATCCACTTTTATTCTTTTTCTCATTTTGGGAACGGGTTATATACGGCCTTTATTTGCCTTGAGTAACCTGACCATGCAACTATCTGTGCTTAATCGTGGAATGGAGCAGATCGACGAATTACTGAGTGTTGCTCCACTAAATGAGCCTAAAGTATGGCAACACCCAGCACATTTCCGCATTCGCTTTGAGAAGGTATCGTTTGCCTATGAGCATGCACAATGGGCTTTGAATGAGGTGGATGTGGAGATGAAGCAGAATGAAATTACGGCGCTGGTAGGCCCATCTGGAGCAGGTAAAAGTACAATGGGGCAGTTATTGGCGCGTTTTTGGGATCCCAGTGAGGGAACGATACGCGTTGGGGGGATAGATGTGCGTGAATATCCCGGTAAGCAGTTAATGCAGTTAATTTCTTTCGTTTTCCAGGATAGTTTTATGTTTCAACAGAGCATGTATGAAAATATACGCATGGGAATGGACAAGAGTCGCGAGGAGATCGAAAAAGCAGCTAAAGCAGCTCAGTTACATGAGTTGATTATGGAAATGCCCAAGGGATACGATACGTTATTTGGGCAGGATAGAACCCATTTGAGTGGAGGAGAGCAGCAAAGGTTTCAATTGGCTCGCGCCATTCTAAAAGATGCACCCATTCTTATTTTGGACGAGGCCACTGCCTTTGCGGATCCGGAGAACGAATACCATATCCAGCAGGCATTTCGACATTTAATGAAAGGGAAAACGGTGCTGATTATTGCCCATCGCTTAAGTACCATTGTGAATGCTGACCAAATCCTGGTATTTGAAAAGGGATGGCTGGTGGGGAAAGGTAAACACAAGGATTTATTAAGAGAAAGCCCTGTGTACCAGCGTATGTGGGATGCCCATACACGAGCTAAAGATTTTGCTCTGCAAGGAAATTAACAAAAGCTAACAGAAACAAGCGAATAAGGAAAAATGATTAAAAATTTAAAATACATCGCATCTCTGGATCGTTCGGGGATGAAAAAAGCACTGATATGGGAGATTCTGCACAGTTGCCTCGTGGTGGCTCCTTCGGGAATAGTACTCGCGATTGTCCGTGAATTGTTTACGGAAAACCCTGATCCATCCAAACTGTGGGCCTTAACAGGTTCGATTGCAGCCTTGTTACTTCTGCAATTTTGGGTAGCGACCAAGGCCATGCTTCGCTCTAATCAGTGGGTATACGGACTTTCTACCCAGTTAAGGATGTTATTAGGCAACCGAATACAAAAATTTTCACTGGGATTTTTTAAAAAGCGAGACCCTGGTGAGATTGCCTCAGTAGTGTTGCAGGATGTGGCCAATTTTGAAGGAATTTTTGGCCATAGCATTGGGAACATGGCGGCAGCAATTTTTGGAACGGTCTTTCTGTCCGGATTTCTTCTAATGTATGACTGGCGACTGGCTCTATGCCTATTGGTGGCTATCCCTTGTGTGATTCCATTTCTATATATAGCCAACCGACTGATCTCCAGGCTGGGAAAAAAGCAGATTGCTGCCAGAAATCGGGTGGTCGCAAAATTTCTTGAGTACCTTCATGGAATAAGGCATCTGAAGGCCTATGGTTTAACCGGACAACAGCATGAAGTATTAGATGCTTCCTTTGATGAGCTTCGAAAACGGAGCATCCGAATGGAAGCGCTGCCCGGGCCGTTTATGCTCGTAGCAGGAATCGTCTTCGAGATTGGTTTTATCCTAATGACGACCTTGGGTCTCTACTACCTCAATGGGAATCAGTTAAGTATACCCGTTTTTTTGACATTCTTATGGTTGGGATATCATTTATATGGGCCTTTAAAAGTGTTAATGGTAGATTACGTGGTATTGAGGTATATGAACGAAAGTCTTCATAGAATTTTAGAAGTCATGGAGGAGCCTACTATGGAAGTGAGTGCCGATGAATGGCCCCTTCAATTTGACCTTCATTTTGAACAGGTGAACTTTGCCTATCAGGAAAAATTGGTGTTGAGAGCGGTTAGTTTCAGTGTTCCTCAGCATTCAATGGTAGCATTGGTGGGGCCTTCTGGTTCGGGAAAAACGACCATTGCTTCACTCATTGCCAGATTCTGGGACGTCAGTGAAGGTCGTATTCGAATTGGAACCGTCGACATTCGTCATATTGATCAGAATCGTTTTTATCAACTCATCAGTGAAGTATTTCAGGAAGTATACCTCTTTAATGACAGCATTTACAATAATATCAAACTGGGAAATCCTGAGGCGACCCACGAAGAGGTTATTGATGCAGCCGATAAAGCGCAGGTGCTTGGTTTTGCCTGGGAATTGCCAGAAGGTATGGATACGCAGGTTGGTGAGGGCGGCAGCAAGTTGTCGGGAGGACAAAAGCAACGGATAAGTATTGCACGTGCACTTTTAAAAAATGCTCCGATCATTCTTCTGGATGAAGCCACTGCCAGCCTGGATCCCGAAAATGAGGTCTACATCCAACAGGCCATTCAGGAACTGATAAAGTCTAAAACGGTGTTGGTTATTGCCCATAAGCTGGCAACCATTCAGCATGCCGATCAAATTCTTGTACTCAATAAAGGCAGTATTGTAGAAAGGGGAACACATGAACTCCTCCTTCAGCAAAAGGGCGTGTATCATCATTTATGGACTCTTCAGCAGGAAGCCGAAGGGTGGACAGTTTAGAGAGGGTGCAATGGTAAAGTAGCGGTTTTTTTTTAAAGTTAAAAAGTAAGCTTTCTTCATTTATAATGCGCACTGCCCGCTTTTCAGGAGGGTGTTTTTTTATGAAGGAGAGCCTAAGAAACTCTCTAAACTACTCCTACAACCGTACAAACTCCGGTTATCCATTGCATCATTTTGTCATATAATAAAGGATTATTTAGAGGATAAAATTAAAACCACTACTTTCGTGCCCGTAAAGTTCTTTTTTATTTCTTTATCAACCGAAAGAGGTTACACCGCAACGTGTATTAAAAGGGAATCGTGTGTAAATCACGAGCTGTCGCGCAACTGTAAGTAACAGGAAAGGTATTTATTAAGAGCATTCACTATCTGTTGAGGAGGGGAAAGGTCATAAATACGGTTACAAGTCAGATACCTGCTTTTTTCGAGTGGACGATGCTTTCGCGATTTGAAGCTGGAGTCAGGTAGAGGTGATTTTGTAGAGGAGCCATTCTCTTGCTAAATCCAGTTTAGAGGATGTGCATATCCTTTTTTCTTCTCTGTTTCTATTTTTCATGTCGGCATTGTGAAGCAAAAAGGAACATTTGCCGGTTACACCATGCTGTAATCACTAACGGGCGATGCTGGAATAACCGTTTCATTGATCAAAATGCTATAGCGGATGGTTAATTAAATGGTAAAACAGGCTAATCACTGTTCATTCATCAGCCTGAAATGTACATATAAAGATAGACTATTTAAAAAACAGAAGTGGAAGGTCCCGGGATTTTCCACCTCAAAAGGATCAACAGATTTGTGGAGAATTTAAAGGTTACAGCGGGTATAGCTGCCATTGGAGGATATGTGCCTCCTGCGATTTTAACTAATCAGCAATTGGAAAATACACTGGATACCACCAATGAGTGGATTGTTTCAAGAACGGGTATTAAAGAGAGACATATTCTCAAAGATCCTTCCATGGCTACTTCAGATATGGCTGCGCTGGCCATTCAGAATTTGTTAACTCACTACGGTGTGGATCCTTTAACGGTGGAATGTTTGATTTTGGCCACTTCAACCCCCGATTACATACTCTGTCCAACGGCCGGCATTGCCTGTGAGAAAGCAGGCTTATTAAACGCTTGGGGTTTTGATATGAATGCTGCCTGTAGCGGCTTTCTCTATGCCTTATCCATCGCAGCAGGTATGATCGAGAGCCAAAGACATCAACGAGTGCTTGTTGTAGGGGCCGATCAGATGAGTACGATTGTCAATTATGAGGACCGAAATAGTTGCATTCTGTTTGGTGACGGGGCAGGAGCTGTTTTATTGGAAGCACGTACGGATGGACATGGAATTCAAGAAAGCCTTTTCAGAACAAACGGAAAAGGAGCATCGTCACTGTATGTCCCTGCAGGCGGATCAGCGATGCCATTATCTCTGGAGGTACTTAACGAAAAGAAACAGTTTATCCATCAGGATGGTAGAACGGTTTTTAAGGAGGCCATTCGGAACATGAGTGCAACCAGTGAGGAATTACTTGACAAAGCAGGGATTTCCCCGACACACATTAATTGGGTTGTGCCTCACCAAGCAAATCTGCGTATAATAAAAGGTGTAAGCGAAGAAATTGGCATTCCGATGGAGAAATTCAAGGTAAATATCGAACGCTATGGGAATACCACTGCAGCGACTCTCCCATTGTGTCTCTGGGATTTTAAAAATGACTTCAAAGAAGGGGATTATGTGTTGTTGACTGCGTTTGGAGCAGGCTTTAATTGGGGGAGTACCCTGATGAAATGGTAACGGTTTTTTCAAAAAAAGCAAAACTGGACAAAAGGAAATCAATGGATATCCGAAGAGAAAAACTGTCTTCTGCTGAGGGAGGGAAACGTTTATTGTTGCATTCTTGGTGTGCTCCCTGTTCAGGAGAGGTCAGGTAGGCTATCATCGCCGCTGAAATTGAATTTACCCTCTTTTTTTATAACCTTAATATCCATCCCAGAAAAGAGTATGAAATTCGCAAGGAGGAGAACGTCAGATTTGCTGAGAAACATCGTATTCCATCACTCACCACGTATCCCTTCTAAGGAAGAAATGGTACAACTTCTTCAAAGGGCAAAAGCCATTATTCCGGAAGATCAGCTTTGGGTAAATCCGGATTGTGAACTTAAAACCAGGCATTGGGATGACACACAAAAAGCCCTTAAAGCGATGGTAGAAGCCGTGCCTTTGTGACATCTCGGCGTATGAAAGTGAACTTTTAAAAACACCTGTCTTAAAATACCGGATCGGCTAATTCCTGTTCCGGTATTTTTGGGGATAATCCAAAAACCATGGACCCCATCCGGTTCAATATTAAATGCTGATTATTTGCTGAGGAGTAATGGCAAATACCCGGTCACTGGCAGTTGGTTGAATTAATTTTAGACCTGTAAAATGACTGAAAGCAGGTAAAATGGCGTATTTTTCACCGAAATAGAAGCAGGGTAACCGTAGGCGCTGTTTTACCTTGTTGGAGATTAGGACACCAGGATGCAGGTGACCGCTAATGGGATACAAATCTGAAAAACTATTTTTTGCATCATGGACAAAACAGAATGGTTCCATTTGAAAGCTAGGTTCAAATACCTCGATCCGCATGTCTTTGTAAACAGTTTCGTGTTGCCTGTCGTGGTTGCCTTTCACCAGTATAAAGCGGATTTCTCTCCAGCTCTCTTTCCATCGGCCGAACTCGGCGATTTCCTCGTTCCAGTCACTATGGAACATGTCTCCGTTGATCACTAGGGTATGGGGCTGGTAGTGGTCAAGCAAATGGGATAAACGTTGAAGATCTTTTTGAGCTACCTGGTCGGGGATCGCGATTCCCGCTTTACGAAAATGGGCTGCTTTTCCTAGGTGAAGGTCACTAATCACCAATACCCGTCTTTCCGGGAAATAGAGGGCTCTTTCAACGTCTAAAATAAGCTGCTCAGATCGGATGGAAATTTTCACTTTACAAAAATAAGGATTTCAGGATTGAGAATGTGCCTCGCGGCTATTTGAATAGTTCTTTCTTCATACGCTCAATTCGTTTTTCTAACTCCTCAGAGCTCATGGTGGCTCTTAAACTGTCCACTTTGATGGGAAAGGAAAGGGGGGTAAATCTTTTGGGATAGGTAAGAATGATGTTGCTGTGCTGAATTCTCTGTAATGCGGCTATCAGACGGGGCTCATCCAGCTGTTGGTAAAAAACTTCCTCATACGCCTGCCGGAGGAGGAGGTTGTGAGCGTCAAAATCACGGAACACATCGAAAAATAGTCCGGAGCTGGCTTGTAAATGTTTGTTGCTTACATATTTGCCGGGGTAGCCCTGAAATACCAGCCCTGAGATACAGGCAATGTCCCGAAATTTTCTTCGAGCCATTTCGGTAGAATTGATGCTTCGCTGCATGTCTTCATTTAGGTTTTCCGGAGAAAAGATAGCGTAGGCGATGGCATCGTCCATTGGAATTTCGACATCACTGAGCAATTCAAAACCATAATCATTCATAGCGATGGAAAAAGTAATTGGCAGGAGTTTACTTAGACGATAAGCGACAAGTGCTGCCATAATTTCATGGATCAACCTTCCTTCGAAAGGGTAAGCAAACAGATGGAAACCCTCTCTGTTGGAGATCATTTCTATTAATAGTTCATGACTTTGAGGTACATGAGAGCGTTCCTTCTGTGTTAAGAATAAAGGATATACGGTGTGGAGTTCCTCATCCAGATGATTCTTCTCCAATACTTCATTGTATTTTTTGCGAAGGACTTCACTTAGGTTGGATGAAAGGGGTAGTCGGCCACCCAGCCAGCTCGGCGTAATTCCTTTCTTCTGCTTACTTTTTCGGACGATGACCGTCATCTCCTTAAGTTGTATGAACTCCAGCACCCGGCCCGCCAATACAAAATGATCTCCCACTTTTAACCTAGAAATAAACGTTTCTTCAATCGCACCAATATATCCCCCGCTTAGAAACTTTACCTGTAGCATGGCATCGCTCACAATTGTACCAATGTGCAGACGATGACGCATGGCTATCTGGCGATTTTTTACTTTCCATAAGCCATCTTCCGCTTTAACCACTTTCTTAAATTCATTATAGGCTGTGAGACTCTTCCCCCCAGTGGTAATGAATTGCATGATCCATTCCCATTCCTCAGGCAATAAGTCGCTGAAAGCATGCGTCTGTCTAACCTCCTCATAAATGCGTTGTTCTTCAAACCCGTCTCCTATGGCCAGCGTAACCAGGTATTGGATAAGGGTATCAAAGACCATTACAAAAGGTGTTCTTGGCTCAATATTTTGTTCTTTAGCCGCTTCCTTAATGGCAGCTGCTTCCACTAGTTCGAGAGCGTGAGTAGGCAAAAAATAAATTCGGGAAATTTCCTTAGGCGAATGACCGGATCTGCCTGCTCTTTGCAGAAACCGGGCTACTCCTTTAGGTGAACCTATCTGAACAACCGTATCTACCGGTTTGAAATCTACTCCAAGATCAAGGGATGAAGTGGCGATTACTGCTTTTAACAGGCCACTCTGCAGACTGTCCTCAATCCAGTTTCTCAGTACAGCGTCGATGGATCCGTGGTGGATGGCAATTCTCCCTGCCAAATCCGGATCCAGTTGCAATAAATGCTGATACCAGATTTCTGCCTGTCCCCGGGTATTGATAAAAATTAAGGTTGTCTTGCTGCGGTGAATAACAGGCAACAAACGGCTGGCTAACTTTAACCCTAAATGTCCAGCCCAGGGAAGTATTTCTATTTTGTCGGGTAGGATGGAACGAATGTCAATTTTTTTACGCACCCGTGCTCTTACAATGATTTTGGGTAGTTCTTTTCCCGGAATTAAGACCTCCAAAGCTTCTTCGAGATTTCCGATAGTTGCTGAAATTCCCCACACACGTAACTGAAGGTTTGACTTTGTCTTCTCAAGCCCCCTTAGTCTGGAAATTGCCAATTCTACCATTACTCCCCGCTTACTGCCCATTAATTCATGCCATTCGTCAACAACAAGGCACCGAAGATTGTTGAACAGTGCCGAAGCGTTTTTCTGAGCCAATAAGAGATGCAGGCTCTCGGGTGTAATGAGCAATACCTGGGGCATACTTTTCTTTTGCTGCAGCTTTACCGTTGAAGAGGTATCTCCATTGCGTACCCCCACTTCCCAATCAATTTCCAATTCAGCCAGCACTTCTCTCATGGCTCTGGCAATGTCTTTTGCCAAGGCACGTAAAGGGGTGATCCAGATCAATCGCAAACCATTTCTGGAATCGGTATGATTGAGTGCTTCTATGATGACCCCTAGAAATACGGAAAAAGTTTTGCCAAAGCCGGTAGGGGCATTTACGAGCCCGTTATACCCTTTTAAATAATAGTCCCATGTTTCCCTTTGAAAATCAAATGGTTTTTTATCATAAGCTTTGAGCCAGGAAGTAATTTGTTGATCGCCTTTTGTTCGTCGCATTTTATTCATCAATCAAGGGAAACAGACTGTTTAAGGAACCACAGGAAGCAAGGCACAGAGGTCTTCCAGCGTATTAATTTCTTCGATTTTTTTATCTTTTCTCCACCGGGATATGCGGGGAAAACGCAGTGCAATTCCGGCTTTGTGCCGTTTACTTTCCGCAATTCCTTCAAACGCAATCTCAAAAACCAATTCCGGCTTCACCATTCTTACGGGTCCAAATTTTTCGAGGGAATGTTGGTTAATAAAACGATTTACCTCTTTAATTTCTTTATCTGTAAGGCCTGAATATGCTTTGGCGATGGTGATAAAGCGGTCTCCATCTTTTACTGCAAAAGTATAATCTGTATAAAAATTAGCCCTTCTACCACTACCTTTCTGGGCATAAATCATCACGGCATCTATGGTATAGGGGTTGACTTTCCATTTCCACCATTCTCCACGTTTTCTTCCCGCATGGTAAGTCGATTCACGGTGTTTTAACATCAGCCCTTCACTATTTATTTCCCGGGCCTTTTCCCGAATGGACGCCAATTCGTCCCAATCATTGAAAGCAACAAGAGGGGAAAGAAATACAGGGGATGAGGACGGAATATTCACCATTATTTTTTCCAATTCTTCTCTCCGGGATGACAAAGGAACGTTCCGGATATCCATTCCTTGCAGTTCCAACAGATCGTAGCAGAAAAAGCCGATTGGTGCACTTTCAAGTTGTTTTTTGTGAATGCTTTTTCGATTTAGGCGTAGTTGGAGCGAACTAAACGGAAGAATGTCTCCTTCTTTAATGGCCAGAATTTCTCCGTCAAGAACGGTGCCATCTTCCAGGAAATGCTGAAGAAAATGAAGTTCCGGAAATTGTTCAGTGACCAATTCCTCCCCGCGACTCCAAATATGCAATTCTCCCTTTCTCTTTACAATTTGTCCTCTTATTCCATCCCATTTCCATTCTGCCTGCCAGTTAGAAACATCTCCTAATTTTTCGAGGGGGGGATCGACTGCATAAGCCAGACAAAAAGGATAAGGCCAGGAATTACTTGAATTTACATGGTCCCCGTCGGTTAGCTGTTGGTAGCTGATTTCTTGAGGATCCCATTTTCCCATGATGCTGTGCATGATTTTGTAACCGTCTTGCCCGCTCTGCCTGGCAATGGCATTTACCAACAACTTGTGCGAAACTCCTATCCGGAAGTTTCCGGAAATCAATTTGTTAAACACAAAACGTTCCTGCCTGTCTAAACTCTTCCAGGCAATGAGAACGTACTCTTTTTTTCTTTCTTCTGTTTGTTGGCGAAGCTCTTGCAATTCAGTCATCCATGTATGAAGCGCTTTTTTAACCCGTTGGGAAGGTGGGGGTAATAGCAGCGATATGGTTTCACTTAAATCGCCCACCTGGTGATAACTTTCTGTGAACAGCCATTCAGGAAGCTGTGCTTGTTCGATCGCCCACTGTTTCATCAGGTTTGTATTTATTGGTCGCTTAGGTCGTTTTCCTGTGAATAGCGCAATGACATAGGGCTTATCTCGATCATCTGCTTCATTAAAGTAACTGACAAGGGCTTCTATCTTATCATTGGTTTTGTTGCTCCATTCCAATGCCTGAAGTAATTTGACAAACTCGTTCATCCGCTTTTTCTCCCTTCCTCATCGTCTTTTGGAATGATTGGTTCTTCTTCCGTTCCATAATGGGTTTTTACTTCTTCTGCATGAATGCCGATCTCATTTAAATATCGACTAAAAACAGCAGTGCTTCCATGTGTAACAAATACGTTGTCCGCGCCGGTGGCTTTAACTGCCGATAAAAGACCGGACCAGTCAGCATGATCACTTAGCGCAAAGCCGGCATCTGCACTCCTCCATCTCCGATTTGCTCTCACTGCCATCCAGCCACTACAAATTCCTGTCGCAGGGTGTATCAAAGATTTTATCCATTTACCATCGGCAATTGCCGGGGGAACAATGACCAGGCCTTTTTGTAAATCTTCTTTATGGAGCTCAGGAGTAATTTTAATCGATTCCGGAAGGGAAACGCCGGCTTCTTTAAAAGCCTGATTTAAATGGGCAATGGCTGAATGTACATACATGGGGAAGGTATCAGCAAGATGCTGCATTAATCGTTGGGCTTTGCCCAGACTGTAGGCCACCAGCACACTCGTCTTTCTTCTCAACTGATTTTCTTCCACCCAACGAACGATCTGTTCAAAGATCAGTTCCTGAGGTTCCCATTTATAAATAGGTAAACCAAATGTGCTCTCAGAAACGAAGGTATGGCAACGGATTGGTTCAAAAGCCGTCGAAAGTCCATCAAATTCAGTTTTGTAGTCTCCGGAGATCACGACAATTTCACCTTTGTATTCCAATCTGACTTGTGCTGATCCAAGGATATGTCCGGCAGGGAATAATGTCACACGTACTCCATTGATGACGATACTTTCATTATAGTTCAATGTTTCAATCTGCTGATCGATCCCGTAACGCTCTTTTAATATGGGTTTTGTAAGGAAGTGGCATAGATAGTGGGCATGTCCCCAATGAGCATGATCGGCGTGTCCGTGGGTCAGGATAGCCTTCTCCACCGCTTGCCAGGGATCAATATAAAAACCTCCCTGTTTACAATAAATCCCTTTTTTTGTAAATTGAATAAGCTTCATCGTTCTAATAACGAATAGAACCTCCGATAGTTTTAGCTGTTTCATGAAGGTCTGTCACGCGGCCTATCGTATCCCCTTTATTTTAATCACAATGCACTGAAACCCTTACTGTTTTTATCCATACAATCACCATGAATAGCCACCGGTAGGAAAACAGGTAAGGATTGCGGCCAGCTGGAGAAGAATAGGGTGATCAGGCAAAATAATTGGTTGAATGCAGATAAAAAATGCGAACAAATAGCCTGCTTCCTTGCCATCCACTTTTAAGGGATTAGAGGAATTATCCGATGGCCTGTCGCGATCATAAGCAGGTGACATCGTTAAGATTTTAAGATCGTCAAAACCCATGTTATTCCAAATTTGTTAATGCTGATAGTTCATACCTATTTAATTTTAACAAGGAAAGCATGAGAATAACGGTCAAGAGGCAACCAACTAAAGTGTATCCGGATCCTAAGAGGGTCATCGCCCGTTTTTTTTACACGGGCGATGAACGTGCCCGGGAAGTCATTTCAAATGTCATGAAACTGGACGATAAAGAAGTATATGAAATGGTTTCTCCTTTATTGCAAGAGTTTTCGAAACGGCATCGAAACATTACCAAAATTTTGTTGAAGCATTCAAAAAAGGTGCGTTTTATGCTGGAACAACTGGAGGTAGATTTTAAAGCACTTAGCGATTTTAGGAAGTATCTCATTGGTTCTTATTTTACGCATGAATATTCGATTGAGTCGGCAGCTTTTTTTAATCCTTCCATTGTGGAAGATCCGGATCAGACGAATCTGGTGGAAGGTGAAAAAAGAGTCATTCTTAGCTTCCGCGCAGTAGGAGAGGGACATATTTCTTCAGTCGTCTTTAGACGTGCCCTTTTAGACCGGAATAACATGGTACATGTACTTCCGGCAGGAAACTACATCGATGAAGCGGATGTCATTAAAAATGCGATTTATAATAAACGTTTATTTCTGAAAAAGGCCGCCGATGCCCTGATTTCAATGCAGGTAATTGCAGATGTCAATGCCAGACTGGGGGACAAATTTGAGTATGCAGAATTACGTAAAATCGTCCTGGACATCCGCGAGGAAAAATTGGAACCGGTCGATCAGCTGGAATATGAAAAGCTTTTATGGTTATCGGATACGTATCACGAGATTTGTTTTTCGAAAGATACAGATATCTCCGATAGGGTCATTTTTCCCATTTCGGAATTTGAACGCAAAGGAATTGAAGATGCCCGCTTTGTAAAGTTTCAAAATGAGGATGGTAGTGTCATGTACTATGCGACCTATACGGCCTTTGACGGAACTTTCATTATTCCTAAGTTGCTTCAAACCAATGATTTTTACAATTTCAAAGTAAGTCCCTTACACGGCAAAGGTGCTCAAAATAAGAACCTCGCATTATTCCCAAAAAAAATCAAAGGGAAGTATGCCATGATGTCTCGAATAGACGGGCGAAACAATTACCTGATGTATTCTGACCGGATAACTGTCTGGGACCAGCCCATTCGGCTTCAGGAACCCCTATTTCCCTGGGAGTTCATTCAGATAGGAAATTGCGGATCCCCCATAGAGACAGAAGAAGGGTGGCTGGTCATTACCCATGGAGTAGGTCCTATGCGGCGGTATTGTTTAGGAGCCAGCCTCCTCGATTTGGAAGATCCCTCGATAGAGATTGGAAGGTTAAGAGAACCTCTTTTAGTGCCTTACCCAGAGGAAAGGGAAGGTTATGTGCCGAATGTGCTGTATTCCTGTGGGGCGATTATCAATAATAACGAATTGCTCTTGCCATATGGTCTGTCTGATTATTGTTCTTCCTTTGCGACCGTTGAATTGAAACACTTATTGGATCGTATCCGTTTTGGCTAAAATGTGGAGGAAAAGCCAAAACCATTGCTCAGGCGATCCCTTTTGCAATGGTTGCCCGGGGCTGGGAATTACTTTCTCATCGGGACTATTTCTAATTTGTTCTTTTCAGCAATGGAACGATAATCCACCTCCAGTGCTTTGAATACCACTAAATGTGATATTAAATAAGCCAAAGTACTTTCTGCTCCCTGGTTTCGGTTCACCCCATTTGGTTGCAGTCCGTCAGCACAGCCATGTGTTTCATGATCATAAAGGGGCATATGCAGACTGTTTTCCCCTAGAAACCAATGAAAACTTTGATAAAGCAATTGCAAATATCCCTTTTTTCCGCTTATTTCATAGGCTTTAAGATAAACTAAGGTCATGGCCATTGTTTCGATGGCCTGCTGATCGTATAAGGCCATTGGACTATTTTTTTTCAGCCATCCGTCATTTCCAACGGGATGAAGGTACTCTCCATTGAGTGTTTTTGCAGTAAGAAAGTCCAACGCTTCAAAAGCTATTGTCCGTGATTTCTCGTGATTGCTTACTTCGTAGTAACAGAGCAGGGCCAGGGGCAGAAGGGCATTGTCATAGGTTAGTTTTTCCTCAAACCAGTGCCACCCTGCACTTTTATTGGATTCGTAGGCTTTGATAAGTGGCAAAGCCAGATCATCCAATTCATTAATTAGATGAGTGGCCTGTGGGTAAGCTTTAAGGTAATGCCGAATGCCTATGACGGTATTTGCCAGCCCTCTGAGATGTTGTAGTTTCGAAAAATGAGGGACTGATTTTGTGAATAATTCATCGGCAAATTCTTTATACGAGTTGTTAGGGGCTGCGTTCACCAGGTAGCCCAGCGCCCAAATAGTTCTTCCGAAAGAATCTTCTGAACCTACTTCGTCCAGATACTGACGACTGAAGCTTAGAAAGTTACGAAAGTTTCCATCTTCACGCTGCATATATTGAATGTAACTTAAATAAATGGGGAGTAAGTCGAGAGCCTCTTTACTTTTGTATTGTTCGAATGCCATAAGAGTCATGAGCAATGCGCGGGCATTGTCATCAAGGCAATACCCTTCTTTTAGGTTGGGAATGCCGTATTTGGCATGCTGAATGATCCCGGTATCGTCGGTGAGCCGACGTACGTGATGGAGACTGAAGGCAGGAAAGCTGTCAAGGTCCAGCTGAGGAACCCCTTTTTTTCCTATCGCATGTTTTTCTACCGCATTTTGTAGTAAGGCGACATACTGCTTGCCAATCGCAGGCCATCGGAGGGAAAGGCCGTATTGATAGGCGTTGTATTTCAATTCATTTAGTTTGTCGGGTGAATGCAATAACTCATTGACCAAGGTAGCCAATTGCGCACTATTCCGAAATTCGAACAGTAAGCCTCTTTTATGAGCCAATAGTTCCTGGGCATGCCAATAGGGAGTGGAGAGGATGGCCGCTCCTGCCCCAACGGCATAGGAAAGTGTTCCGCTGGTGATCTGCGCCTCATTTAAGTACGGAGTAATGTAGATATCTGTAGCAGAAAGGTAATGATGTAATTCTTGCTCATTGACAAATTTATTGACAAAAACAAGCTGCTCATCTACATGAAGTTTTTTGGCCAGCTGTTTCAAACTTTCCCGGTATTCTTCTCCTCCGCTTCTTACCACTCCGGGATGCGTGTTTCCAACAATGACATACATGACTTCAGGATTTTCTTTAATGATGGCTGGAAGTGCTTCAACGACTGTCTCCAGGCCTTTTCCACGGCTTATCAGCCCAAAGGTCAGGAGCGTTTTCTTCCCTTTAAAGGGAAAACTCTTTTTTATCGGATTATCCATCACCGGCTCTAAATCAGGAACTCCATGTTCAATGTAGTTGATTTTTTCAATAGGTATGTGATAAATGCTGGTTAAAAATCCAATGGCTTTTTGACTCATGACGACTATTCCTGCAGAATGCTTGGCAATCTGTTGAAGAATCGTATGCTGAATATGGGTTGGTTGTTTTAGTACGGTGTGCAAAATGGTGAACACTGGCTGATGTATGCGGGCCAGAAGAGTTAATAAATACAAACCGCTTTCGCCTCCATAAATTCCAAATTCATGCTCGATGATACACACTTCAGCCCGACTGGTATTCAGGTAGTCTGCGGCCTTTAAATAATCTTTCTGGTTATTTTTTCGAATAATGAACTTCACTGTTTCAGGATAGTTGTAGGTGTCTAATTCTTCAGAATCGCTAACGGCCACAACTATGGGTTCGATGGAAACAGAAATATGTTGACGAATGGCATTGAGAAGGTTATCATTGAATGTGGCAATGCCACATTCGGTGGGCAGGGAGGTACTGATATACGCTACTTTTATCATCTGTTATGGGTTATGTGCTTAGGTAAAAATTGTCCGTGTGTCTTTCTCTTATTAAAAGACACTTGATCGGGTGAAATGTTTTGTTTGCATAAAGGAACAATACCCCCCTTTTGTTTAGACGAGTTTTAAAACAGGTATTTACCCACCCATACATAAGAAAAGGGTGAAAGGTCATTAATTGCAGGTATTTAAAACAAAAATTCCTTTGTGCTGATTAGGAAAAATATGGAGCATTTAGGAAGTACACACATTGATTTGCCCGAGATGGCACTCCGGTTATTTGTTGCAGCGGCTTTAGGAGCCATTGTGGGGCTGGAAAGAGAACAAAAGGAATGGGTGGCCGGATTGAGGACACATATTTTGGTAACCTTAGGGGCAGCATTGGCAATGATGGTGTCTACGCATGGCTTTGAGGATGTTCTTGGGGAAAAGGGATTTGATGTGGATCCTTCGCGTGTCGCGGCCCAAGTTGTAAGTGGAGTTGGCTTTTTGGGGGCAGGGACCATTATTTTTCTCAAGCAAGAAGTGATTAAAGGACTCACGACTGCGGCATCTATCTGGAGCTTGGCAGTGGTGGGGCTGGCTGTGGGAGGTGGAATGTACGCGGCAGCGATTATTGCCACATTTTTAATTCTGTTCGTTCTTGGAGGCATCAAATGGATTGAGAAGAAATTCTTTTCGCAGCAAAGATGTGGAACACTGCAATTTAAAATAAAGAAAACTGAATTAACAACGATAGGGATCATTGAACAGTTATTCCTCCAGCATGCAATTCCTTTTGATGTCCTTGCTTTTTCAACAAATCATGCTGACAAAAGTCATGAGGTCACCCTTGTCTTTCATAAAAAACAACCCCGTACTAAAATTTGGAAGGCCCTGCGGGAAATAGGAGAAACAATAGAGATACTCAAAGTGAGATTTAGCGTCTGAGAGTTGCCGTGATTTATACTTTAAAGGGTGCCAAGTATGTGATGAACGGTCTTTGGGTGATGCATAGGAGGATTTCTCCGTTTAATCGAAAAGGTTGGGGGAGAGGCTACGAACTGAGGGGGGATCCTTATTCCTTTGAAGGAATTGTCAGGATTAGCGCAACGGGTATTTCAATAGAGAACTGAATAAATGACGCATGGAATTTTTTATCATTTGTAAAGTAAAAGTCGATTTCAAAAACGGACATTTGTCAAAAAAATAAAACAATGAATTGGATTATTCTGATCATAGCAGGAATGTTTGAAGTTGCCTTCGCTTCCTGTCTTGGAAAAGCTAAAGAGGCAACAGGAAGTGCGGCCTATGGATGGTATGCGGGGTTCTTAGTGTGTCTGATTATCAGTATGTCACTATTGGTGAAAGCGACTCAAACACTTCCGATAGGAACCGCTTATGCGGTATGGACTGGAATTGGCGCGGTAGGAACCGCCTTAGTGGGTATTTTAATTTTTAAGGATCCTGCCACTTTCTGGCGACTTTTTTTTCTAACAACGTTGATAGGGTCTATTATTGGCTTGAAAGTGGTTTCGGCTCATTAAAAGGAGAGCAATCCTCATCACCTTGAATTAGAACGATTCGGATCTCTAACTTATAAGAAACGGTGTTTGCATGGTTGTTTCTCTTGGTGGGCACATGTGAAAAACGCTGTTTTTGAACCAGTTATGGTAGGATAATGATTTATGAGGCTCTTATTCAAAGAGGTTTTTTGACGGCATTCCACGGACCCTTTATGGAGAAGGGGATAAATACGCTTTCTCTCTTTTACGTAAACTTTTTCCGCCTATAAAGACTTCTATTAGTAAAGAGCAGCCATTTTATTGGAACTCATTTAACTAAAACTATCTACCTATGGATTTACAAAATCAAAACCAGCCTAGAAAAGAAGAACAAGGTTCTTCACGGCAAGAAAACAGTAATGAACGTTTACAAGGTCAGGTGTCGGGTCAGAATGATCCACATAGAAACGAACAAAATCGGCCCGGCGGGATGAATCCCGGCACTGATCAACAAACTGCCCGTGGTGAACATGTACAAACAGGCCAGCGGGAACATGCTGACCGCGAACGTGATGAATCTTATCGCGGAAAAAATGAAAATAGCCAGCATTCAGAGCGTGTAAGTGGAGAAGTTCATCACGAAGACCTAAGAGATCAGCAGCGTCACCAGGAAAGGGATGCTGAGCAGCGAACTAGTTCCGACCAGGATGAGTGGCAAAACAGTGCGAATAGAAGTCCCGATGATTTAGAACGGGAGCAGCGTTAAGAGAGCAGGGCAATCCTTCAGGGTTGCCCTGCTTTTTTGTAAGTAAGGTAAGGTCTTTTAAGAAAGAGTTTGGCTAAGGAAGAAATGGTGCGCTTAGCAGTGATTTCGTAATCTGGTAAAAATAAAATAGATTTATCCTTGATTTGAAATCAAATTCAATAAAAATTATATCACATGCAAAAATCTTACCTGCTGATTGCCCTTTTCGTTGGAATCCATTTGTTGGGAATGGCTCAGACATCTGACAAAAAATCGTTCAAAATAGCCTACGAAAAATTCACCCTTCCGAATGGTCTGAATGTGATTTTTCACATTGATCGATCCGATCCTGTGGTGGCCGTTAACCTAACTGCTCATGTAGGTTCTGCAAGAGAAAAACCTGGTCGCACCGGCTTTGCTCACTTGTTTGAACATCTTCTATTCCTGGAATCCGAAAACCTGGGAAAGGGGGGGCTGGATAAGATGACTGCCCGTATTGGGGGATCTGGCGCAAATGGCTCTACTTCCACTGATCGGACGAATTATTTACAGACGGTGCCAAATGATGCGTTGGAAAAAATGATATGGGCAGAGGCAGACAAGCTGGGCTGGTTTATCAATACGGTAACGGAGGCCGTTTTAGCTAAAGAAAAGCAAGTTGTGAAGAATGAAAAACGGCAAAGCGTGGATAACAATCCCTATGGACACACCTCTTATGTCATTGATAAACATTTATATCCTTCGGATCATCCTTACAATTGGCAGGTCATTGGTTCTCTAGAAGATTTGCAGAACGCGACTTTAGCAGATGTGAAAGAGTTTTTTAATAAATGGTATGTACCTAACAATGTAACTTTGGTAATTGCAGGAGACTTTGACAAAGTACAGGCGCGTAAATGGGTGGAGAAGTATTTCAATGAAATTAAAAAAGGACCAGCGATTCAGCCTCTTGCCAAACGTCCCGGTGTGGTAAAGGAAATTAAAAGGTTGTATCATGAAGATAACTTTGCCCGGCTTCCTGAACTTACCCTTGCCTGGCCTACCGTAGAACAATACCATACAGATTCCTACGCGTTACAGTTATTATCCCAGTACCTTACCTCTGGGAAAAAGGCTCCCTTTTATACGGTATTGGTCGAAGATAAGAAGTTAACTTCAGGGGTAAGCATGTATAGCAGAAATGCCGAAGTGGCAGGACAAATTCACCTTTCCGTACGTGCTTTTCCGGGGAAAGATTTAAATGAAGTGGCAGCGGGCATTGCAGAAGCATTTTCCAAATTTGAAAAAGAAGGGATTTCTGAAAAAGATTTAAATCGGATTAAGGCAGGACAGGAAACTCGCTTTTATAGCTCACTTTCAAGCGTGCTGGGAAAAAGCAGTCAGCTGGCGCAATACAGTATTTTCGCAGGTGATCCGGGATTTATAGAAAAAGATTTGAACAACACTCTCGCCGTTAGTCCTGCTGATGTAATGCGTGTGTATCAGAAGTACATTAAGAATAAAAATTACATTGCGACTAGTTTTGTCCCAAAAGGACAGGTAAGTCTGGCTTTAAAAGGATCTGAAAAAGCAGCGGTCGTGGAAGAGGCCATTGTGCAGGGAGCTGAAGAAGCGATTGATGCTTCAGCCAATGCGACTTATACGCGAACCCCTTCAACGTTTGATCGGAGCATTGAACCTCCCTATGGAAAAGCGCCTGAGGTTAAAATTCCAGTGGTGTGGACGGACCAGTTATCCAATGGTTTGCGTTTATATGGAATAGAAAATGACGAAGTTCCCCTGGTTCAGTTTAACATCACCATCGATGGAGGTATGTTATTAGACGATCCCACGAAAATGGGGGTCGCTTATTTAACGGCAAGAATGCTCACCCAGGGAACAAAAAATAAAACACCCGAAGAGTTGGAGGAGGCCATGAAGCAGCTAGGAGCAAGTATTGGTGTTTCTGCCGGTGTAGAAGAAATAACATTAAGTGTAGTTACATTGGCAAGGAATTATGCCGCGACAATGGCACTTGTAGAAGAAATATTGCTGGAGCCTCGTTGGGATGCCAATGAATTTGAGCTATTGAAGCAAAGTACCTTAAGTGCGATCCGTCAACAGGATGCAAATCCAGGAACCATTGCCCAAATTAATTACAATGAGTTAATTTATGGAAAGGACAATATCCGGTCTAAAAATATTCTCGGTTCACTGGAGAGTGTCCATTCCATTCAATTGGACGATTTAAAAGCGTATTTTGCAAAAAGCATATCGCCATCAGTAGCGCGAATGCATGTGGTTGGCTCCTTAAATAAGACAGCGATTGTCAGCTCTTTAACTAAGCTGGCCAGTGACTGGAAAAGTAAAACGGTGAATATTCCGGTGAGCCCTACTCCTGTTATTCCTAGTAAATCGCAGGTTTATTTTTACGATGTTCCGGATGCCAAGCAATCGGTTATCCGTATCGGTTATCCTGCACTGGCAGCGACAGATAAAGATTTTTACCCTGCAACGGTAATGAATTATATTTTAGGTGGTGGCGGGTTCGCTTCACAGCTTACGCAGGAATTGCGGGAAGGAAAGGGGTACACCTATGGGATCAGCTCTGGTTTCTCCGGATCCAAGAGCATGGGCACATTTACAGTGGCGAGTAATGTAAGAGCGAATGTGACTCTCGAATCGCTGCAGGCGATCAAAGTCATTTTGGAAAATTATGGGAAAAATTACAGTGAAAAGGACTTAGAAACAACTAAAGGGTTTTTGATCAAAAGTAATGCAAGAGCTTTTGAGACCGCCGGTTCCAAGTTAGGAATGCTGGAAAATATCAGTAAATATCAATGGAAGCCTACTTATGTAAAAGACAGAGAAGAAATTGTGAAGAACATGCGTATTGCCCATATTCAGGAACTGGCGGCTAAATACCTCAATGCAGATAAAATGAGCTGGTTAATTGTAGGGGATGCCCGAACGCAGTTACCCCGCTTAGCGGAACTTGGATTTGGAACTCCCATTCTGCTGAATAAGTAATTAATTTGAATAAAAGGGACAAAAATCAACAGGTTTTTGTCCCTTTTCACATGCACACAGGAAAACTGAAAGGGGAGTGAAACAGTTCTTCTGAGAATGAAGAAGAGAGAGTTGGGCGCAAAAGTGCCGTTTTAAAATGGCTATTCCTAGCCGAAATAGCCATTAATTACGCATGCCTTATTGCTTAGACCGCGATATTTGCCTCAGAAAGGGCGATCTCGGTAAGTTTCACATCGGCATCTTTTTCCTCCGCAAGCGTAAGCTCAAGTAATTGCCTAGCTTCTTCATGGTCCATCAGGGACGCATAGGTGACAAGACAACCGTAGCTTGCTATTTCATAATGTTCCACTTTTTGTGCTGCGGCAATGAGAGCGGCATCCAGGGCGGGGTTGTCTTCGAAATCTTCGATAATTTCCTCTGCTTCTTTTAGAAGCCCTTCCATCGCTTTGCACTTCTTGGCGCGGGCGGTTAGTCCGATTAATTCAAACACCTGCTTTAATCGATCAATTTGGGCCTCTGTTTCCTCATAATGTGTTTCAAAGGCTTCCTTCAACGAGTCTGAATTCGCTTTTTCAATCATTTTTTTCAGCCCCTTTACTAATTGCTTTTCAGCACCGAGGATATCTCTCAACTCGTCCACGAATAATTCATGTAAATGTGCATTTGGCATGTCTTCTTTCTGTTGCTTTTTCATAGGTCGGATATTTAATTAAATCGTTGTAAAAGGAACAGATGTGAAGAAGCATGGTTTATGAAATGTAGATAAACAGGTATTAAACGTAATGAAGCATTGGATCTGTTACTGCGGTCCTTCCCGGCCGAGACCACCTATCAACTCATAGAAAGAAAGCCTGTTTAAAAGAAAAAACGGAAGAAAGGAAAAAACGGATAATCAACACGAAAGAAAGGTGATTTCAAAACAATATGGCTTTGACCGAGGTTCTCAGAGTAAAAGTTTTTATAAAGATGCAAAGCCATTTAATTGATCAATGCGCTGAACTGCTTATTCTGAAGTCTCAAACGATCGCCATCGCAGAGAGTGCGACTGCTGGCAGCTTTTGTCTGGCTCTTAGCCTTCATCCTGATGCTGGCAGTTATTTAAAAGGAGGAGTTGTGTGCTACAGTGCTTGTGTAAAGAAGGACTTGCTACAGGTGCCTCAAAATTTACTGGATCGTTTTACGCCCGAATCTTCTGAAGCAACATTGGCCATTGCAAAGGGGATGCAGTTGGTGATGCCGGCCGACATCCATGTAGGCATCACAGGTCTTACCCGATCTGGAGGGAGTGAAACTGAGCGTAAACCGGTGGGAAGTATGTTTTTTTGTGGATTAAAGGGAGCCACCGTGCTGTTCAATACAACAAGCGTTTTTCAGGGAGATTCTGATGAAATTATCCGGCAGGCAACGACGTTTACAGCTTCTTTACTGATTACTGCTCTGGGAGGGGGATCAAGAGTTTAACTGAGGTAAAATGAAAGGTCCCGAGGTTTTTGATTTTCAACGAATATTTCTGGGAGAACACCCTTCCGTTTTTCTCCTGGAAATTATTTTCCGCACGGTAGTGATGTATATCTATACCATTTTGTTATTGCGTTTTTTGGGGAAACGAAGTATGGGACAGCTCTCTACACTCGAACTGGCCATTATTATCTGTTTTGGTTCTGCGGTTGGTGATCCTATGATGGGCATAGAGGTGCCTGTCTTACATGGAATTATGGTGATAACCACCGTCGCTTTTTTGCAGACGGCTGCGGAGAGGCTGATTAACAGAAATAAAAAGCTGGAGGTGTTCATGGAAGGCAGCCCTGATTGCCTGGTGAAGAATGGAGTTATGCTTATTCATTCTTTGTATAAGAATAATCTTAGTCAGGAGGATTTATTTCGTCAGCTCCGGAATAAGGGTATTGAACAGTTAGGGGAGGTCCGCAAAGCACTTTTTGAAACTTCAGGGGTCATTTCCGTCTGGTGTCTACAGCCAGAAGATCAGTTGCCCGGATTAGGAATTCTTCCGGAGGAAAGTGCAAAATCTGCTTTTAAATGCTCTGGAGAAGGTCACATTTTATCGCCGGGGTATTACAGCTGCAGGCATTGTGGTTTTACCCGTTTTTACCCGCAGGATCATGAAACGTGTAAATGTCCCTATTGTAAAGAGAAAAAATGGGAGCCTTCAAAGCTTCCGAAAAACCAATGAATCAATCCATTTTTTAGTATTAATGTACATGATGATGAAGAAAAAAGCAAAAAACGAAGACAGTCCTGTTTCTCCAGACCGACCAGGGGTATATCCAGAAATTCATCCGGAACCCATTGTCAATAGCGATCAGTCAACACATCCTGGAACCATAGATGAATCCGAGGATCTCATGGAGGACACAGACGATCACCACAAAGGGAAGGATAAAGCCATTCGGTCGGAGCTCAATAAGTCTGATGAAATTGAAATCACGCATCGGGATGCTTTTGGAGATTCCTCTTTAGGCGTTGAAGATTGAAACACGAAAAGGAATCATCTTGAGCCTGAACATTCATTGAACTCAAGATGATTGATCAGGTCAGCTAACCTGATCATGACCTGCAACCTTCACAAGTTTATTGTAAATTCCAAATAAGAGAAAAGGGGCGACCCATTGCCCGACAAACAGGGCGGTGTGTTTTCGGCCCATGCACTTTAGTGCCATAGACACCCCCATACAAGCCAGTGAACATACTAAAAATGTATGTGAAGGGATTCTGGCCGTTTCATTTTCAATCACTTTTGTTGCTTCGCCTTCTTGTAGTTCGACATCGATTTCCATTTTTTAATGTTTTAGAGGTAAATAAATTAAATCCAAGGCGCCCGAGGGGCTATCAGCATAAGCATTTTCGCTTTTCTTTTGTTTATGTTTTTTTTAAAACGGGTATATATCGGGGTAAAGAAAGCATTCTAAAGCTGCTAAGGAGGGGGAGACAGGTGTAATTGGAGAAATATAAAAGTCCGTTCAAAGGCTTCTTTTCCTTGCTTTGAAGTTAGGTCAAACTGATATTCATGTCCCTGAGCAGGCAGGTAATCTTTCGGGAAGAAAAGACTGTCTGTAGGTATTCCAAGTTGGGTTAACTTTCTGGCAAGATCATACGAATGAGGCGCGAGTGGGTCGTTGTTTCCAACAGAAATGAACGTAGGAGGAAATTGTGCAGAGAGGGATTGTGCAACGGAAAAGGACCGGGCCATCATTGATTGCCGGTCCAATTTACGAGATCCTGTATAGGCCCATAGAACCGTCTGTATAAACCATGAAGGGTGCTCTGTGGCGATCAGTTCGAGGTTATAAGGACCGCAATACAGAACAACCGCTTTTAATACCTCAGGAGCGATGACCGATGGTAAATTGAATTGGGAGGCATATGTGGGATGAGTAACGATATTGACATATTGCGCTGCTATATGAGCACCCCCCGAATCCCCAGCCAGCGCAATACGAGTGCTGTCGATTGGGTAAGAGGATCCTTGGCGAATTAAGAAGTTAACAGCTTTGTTTAGCTGCACGAGAGGAAGAGGATAGCGGAACTCGGGTGCCAGCGGATAGTTAGGAACTGCCACTACAAACCCATGAGAAGCCAGAATCTGACCATAGTTGGCGAGCTCAGACTTATCTCCTCCAATAAATCCACCCCCGTGTACCCATACAATTAATGGAAAAGGCCCTTTGCCTTCGGGGTAATACAAATCTAGTTTTCCATCTGTCCGATTACCATCATAAATGAGATCCTTTACAGCCTTTAATTGGTCGGGAACTAATCCGGCGATTCGTTCATTTGCTGCTTTTCCTCCCCATCTGAAAATGTAGCGGATCAGCATGGAAGAAGGCCATGGGCTTAATTGCATGGCCGTCAAGATCCCCCCAACACTTATCAGTAAAATGAGAAATACCCATTTTAAAAAAGGGGTTCTTTTTTTTTTGGAAGATACAGTGCTTACAGTCATCTGGTTTGCAATCAAAAGTTTACGAAATGAACGAAGATACGCAATTGAAAATGAAGCTGTCCAGAAGAAGGAAAGATAGCTAAAATCCGGAAAATTAGAATTAACGGTCGGTCTGCTGACCGACCGTTGATGCTTTCTTTGCACTATGGTTTATGCCGTTGGCCAAAAACTCCTCATATCGGGGAAAATGGCTGCCGGCGAGCTACCCGCCATAGTGTTTAGAAACGCACCCCCACTTGAGAAGTGGGGCCCACAACCTAAACAGAATATCTTTTACATTTACATGAAAAGATGTGTTTGTTTCCGAGAGCTTATAATTTTAAGCGGAAACGTTCAATAACCGTTGTTTAAAAGTAAGTATTCAGCGACTAAGCTTGAAAAATATTATATAGACCCCTTGTTTTGTTATATAGAATGGCTAAAATTCAGGATGAACCTGTAATTGTAGAAGCGCTTTCTTTGTTTTTTAAGGCTTATTTTATTAGTCTATTTTCTCGTTTTACTTAGTCGATAACTCAGCCCCAATTGCAGGGACTGGTATGACTGACGGTAAGTACCTAGTGAGGATCGAACGCGGTAGGGCTCCAGGTAATGGATGTACTGCCCGCCTAATTGCCACCGTTTGTAATGGAAATCCATGCCTACACTTGCTCCAATCTGTAGTGGCGGGCTGAGACGGCTTCCACGAAGGGCCTCTGTAATTTGCACACTATGAAACAAGGTGTCGCGAATATCCGGAACGAGATCGACGCCTTGTTGGACTTTCCGGTGCTGAAGGGGAAAACTTAGTAGAGGACCACCTTTCAGCGCCAAGTGCTTGGTGGGGAAGTAATGAACCTGCAAAGGCATTTCCAGTACCGTGATTCGACGCCGGTCGTAGAGACGAAAAGGACCGATGGAATCAGGACGAAAATAGCTTTCATGCCAGTAGCTCCCTTCCAAAGGGCGTTGGAAATGAACTAATAATTCTGTTTGAAGGCCAATGCGAGGTGATAAACGACGGTGAAAGTAGCCTCCAAAAGCTAGCTGGGAGGAAGGATCTGCGTTTCTTATATAAGCGAACTTCAAACCGTATTGATTTACCGTTTCATTTTCGACAAGGGATAGATCAAACAGGTTTCGGAAAAATCCCTTGGATTTAACAGGATAAGCATTTCTTGCTGTTTTGTCTCTTTTTGACCGTTTTGCTTGGGACTGGGTAACTTCGGATGTTAAGTCGTAAAGTGGTGAAGGGAGATCTTTAGAAGCCAACCGATGGAAATGATGGACGGACAGCGCGCCAGATGGGGATGAAAACACTTGAAAAGCCTCCGAAAGGCTGACCTGGAAATTCGAAGGAGATAGGACTTGTTCTTTTTTTGTCGAATCCGGGACGAATGTTTCTTCCTGAAGCACAGCCCATAAAGGACGAATAGGAAAATTCTCCTTTTTTGTGGAGAGGGGTTGAGTGGGAATGGTCGTCCAAAGGCGAGGAGGGGAAGATGCTGTATCCAGGCCCTTTTCTACGTTTACAATATCAGGTGAAGGTGAAATAGGTAAAATCGAATCAGTGGAAGAAAGTTCAGTTGGGAAAAGGGGAGAGGCAGACTCGGAATTAGGTAGAGGATTGGATTGCTCCATAGGAACTCCGGTGATCATATAGAGTAAAAGTAAAGCCGCCGCAGGGCTGAACAGAGAAACCCACTGGCCCCAGCTTCCGGAAAGAGAGTTTCGGGGAGTAGTTGAGGGATCTTGCGAGCTCTTTTCTTGAGCGTTGATCACCGGAAGTTGCTGATCCAGTAATTGTTTCATGTTTTTCCATGCCTCGTCTGCAGGGAGTAACACTTTCTGCTGCTCCATTTTATGATGCCAAAGTCGGGTATACCACGCTGAATTTTTCATTTTTTTCTTTTATTTTCAGTTGGTTGAGGTAGACGATTGTGTTCTCCTCCAATTAATAAACGTAGCTGTTTCCGGGCTTCTGCCAGGTGCCAACGCGAAGTACTTTCCGTAATTTGAAGTTTTTCCGCAATTTCTTTATGACTATATCCGTCGATGACAGATAGATTAAATACCAATTGGGTAGCTGCGGCTAATTGTCGAATGGCCAGAAGCAAATCTTCCGCATACAACTTTTCCAGTACATCCGGGGAAATAAAAGCTTGTTGATCGTCTTCATCGAGCGATTGCATCGAATGAAAATGAAATTCTTTACGACGAAGGTCAATGCAGGTACGTATCATGATGACCTTTATCCAGGCCGCCAATTCTCCCTTTTGTTCATTAAATGAGTCCAAATGCTGAAAGACTTTCAGAAAACCGCTGTTGACCGCTTCCTGTGCCAATGCTTCAGATGGTAAACAGCGATTGCATAACTGCCACATCTCCTTAAAATAATACCGGTACAGGTACTCCTGAGCACTTCGCTCGTTCGCTATACAGGCTTTTATTAAAGACGCTTTATTCGTTAATAACGGCATTTAAAACAATTCGAAAGGAGACATCCACTCAAGGGGCGATCATTAACAAGTACGCTCACTTTTTAGGAAACGCTGGGTCGAAGTAAAAAAATATATTTTGCTGAAATCTATTTTTTTACCCAGCATTTTATTTCCGTATTGCGTAAGTAGAGATGAAATGCATCTATTCAATAAAGAGAGTTACGAAAGACATCAGGACTGGTATGAACTCCAGTTTCCGGGTAGTGATGAAAAGAGAAAATACTTAAGGAAGGCAATGGGTTGGGAAGGAACAGTGGCCGGTTGGCTGCAACAATTATTCTTCAACTGCCTCAATCCACTGCTTCAACACAAAGGAAATTGGTTAACTGTAGGGGACGCTTATGGTTTCGATGCCCGTTACCTTACAAGTAGAGGGAGTAAAGCGACGGCCACAGACCTAAGGGATGATTTTTTGGCCATTGCTACAGAAGAAGGGGTCGTAGAGGCATATGCTGCTCAAAATGCGGAAAATCTGTCTTATCCTGATAATGAATTTGACTATGTGCTTTGTAAGGAATCCTATCATCATTTTCCAAGACCTTATGCTGCTATGTACGAGATGATTCGTGTCGCCAAAAAGGGAATCGTCATCATTGAACCCCAAGATCCTGTGTTGCAGATGCCCCTGCTTCTGTTGTTACAGAATATACTCCTGTCTTTTCCAAAATTGTTGCGTCGAATTTGGAAAAACAGGTTTTCGCACGAGCCGGTAGGAAATTTTGTGTATAAAATATCCCGTAGGGAGATGGAAAAGTTTGCCGCAGGTCTCCATTTGCCGATGGTCGCCTTCAAAACGATTAATCCCCATTTTTACTTTAAGGGAAGCGAAAACATCTTGTTGAAAGAAAAACATGCTAAGTTCCGGGCTATTCGAATTAAAAAAGGAATTCTTGATCAGTTGACTCGATGGAAAATTATTCCAGGTCAGGTGTTGTCAGTGGTGGTATTTAAGCAATTGCCCGACGTGGCTTTGCAAAGTCAGTTGAGAAGCGAAGGGTATGCACTTGTTCACATACCAGACAATCCCTATCGATAAATTGGGAGTAGGGAATAGATTTAAAATGGACCTGTTAGCATTGGAAAATTGATTTATTTTGCTTATATTTAAAAAAGAGCTTTATTCTTTTTTAGAAACAGCGATGTAAATATCTATCGTTGCATTATTCCCGTCAAAGTCCTGTGTCCGGTATACTTCAAACCCATATGTATCGCTATGCGATTGATCGGATTTTCGCCCTGTTCTCCAGAAATCAGTAACGCCATGCGGCATATGTCCGCTTAGTTGCATATACTGATAAATTTGAGCTGGAATAGAAAGCCAGCATAATCCAGCGAGCAGCGGACTGTTTTCCCTCCCCCTTGGTACCAATATAATAGGAAAAGGGCATTGTGTGATTGCCTTCCTAATCAAAATAGACGGCAAATAGGGCACTGCTTTTCTTTTGCGGGAATTCGATCGATGATTCTTTCAGTCTCATAGCAGGACATAAGCTGCCGCCATCCTTCCCAGAACATCCATTTTCGTTACTCGCGGTGCCAGCAAAGCGATTACCTTTTAAATGAAAAACCGCTTTATTTAACCATTTCTTGAAAGAAAAATGGATAGGCGAGTAAACGAAGCTATTAAAATAGCGCTACTCTTTTTTGAAAAACACAGGAATCGGATTTTATACTTGCAGGGAACATACGATCTTTGTTTATATTTAAAACGATGGAACATCAGGAAAAGATCGATTATGAACGAATAGCAAAAGCCATTCGTTATATGCAAACGCATTTTTCAGCGCAACCTTCTCTGGAAGAAGTGGCTCGTGAAGTGCATCTGAGTCCACTTCATTTTCAGAAAGTATTTAGTGCATGGGCAGGAACCTCTCCGAAAAAATTTATCCAGTACCTTAGCCTGGCACATGCAAAGCGTTTACTGAAAGAACAGCAACGAACGTTGTTCGATACCAGTTTCCATACCGGATTTTCAAGTTCCAGCCGTTTACATGAACTGTTTATCCGGATAGAGGGGATGAGTCCGGCTACCTATAAGAATGGAGGAAAGGAACTACTCATTTCCTATTCCTTTAGAGAAAGTCTTTTTGGCATGGTGCTGATTGCTTCTACAGGAGTCGGAATTTGTTTTCTATCCTTTATTGCGGATCCTGAAGAAGGATTAAAAGCGTTGAAACAAGAATTTCCTGCTGCTTCTTTTGAGGAAAAAAGGGATTCCTTGCAGGACCGTGCGATGGCTTATTTAGAGGGGAGGAATGCTTCCCTCGAGGAAGTAAAATTGCATTTGAAGGGAACCCCATTTCAACTGAAGGTGTGGCAGGCTTTACTTCAGGTGCCAGTCGGAAGTTTAACGGTGTATGGAAAGATTGCCGCCAGAATAGGTTCTCCCGGGGCATCCAGGGCTACCGGGTCGGCCATTGGAGCAAACCCTGTTGCGTATCTGATCCCCTGTCACCGGGTCATCCGTTCTTCCGGACATTTCGGAGGCTACCGCTGGGGACTTACCCGGAAAGCGGCGATGATAGCCCGCGAATCCGTACAGACACAAGAGCCTCCTCTTACCAATTCTTTTTAACAATAAGTGCGATGTCTTTATTTGCTTTTTCACCTCAAAATCCTCTTAGCCTACTTCCTTTTGATGGCACGGTGCTCTATTATGGGAAATGCCTTTCGGAAAGGGACGCCTGGAACTTTTATGAACTTCTCTGGTCGCAGATTGAATGGAAACATGATGAGGCTTTGTTTTTTGGAAAGCATGTGTTTACCAAACGTAAGGTAGCATGGTATGGTGATCAACCTTATGCGTATACTTACTCGAATACCACGAAAAGGGCCCTTCCATGGACCTCAGTATTAAAGCAATTAAAGCGACTGACAGAACAACTGACTGGAGAAACGTTTAATTCTTGTTTGTTAAATTTATACCATGATGGAAAAGAAGGCATGGCCTGGCATAGCGATGGAGAAAAGGACCTCAAAAAAGACGGAGCGATTGCCTCCATGAGTTTGGGAGCAGAAAGGCGCTTCTTATTTAAGCATAAGCAAAGCGGCGATAGTGTAGGGTTAATGTTAGAACACGGGAGTTTGTTATTGATGAGAGGGAAAACGCAAACCTACTGGCAACACCGTTTACCCCCTTCAGCGAAAATTCATCATCCGAGGATTAACCTTACCTTTAGGACAATGGTTGAAGGGAAGCTTTAAACGTCTTCGTCAAGTATCGAAGGTAAATGAACTTCTTTCAGGCAGGCAGCATACGAAGAGCGGATGATCATCTGAATCAATGCAACGAGATCGTGAACTGGCAAGCGTTTGCCCTGATGTTTTTCAAGCGCTCTTTCCATTCCGTCCCTAAAAGGGATTTCAGAGGCGATACTTCCCGGAGAAATGCAGGATACCGCAATCAGATCTTTCCGGGTATATGCACGCAAAGCATGGGTTAACCCCCGCAATGCAAACTTAGTGGTGTGATAGACTACTGCGTCACCCCCTTCATTTTCAAGTCCGCAGGTGGAACCGATAAAAATGATTTTCTTTAAATGCCCTTTTCTTAATGCAGGAAGGAGTTGCTGACTGAGAAGCAGGCTACTGCCCACATTGACCTGAAGAATAGTGTTGATTTCTTTGGCAGAAACACTTTCAAAAGGTTCTTTCTCCCAAATACCTGCATTAAAAATTAGTACATCGATGGTCCGATCACGGAGGGTTTCTAAAATTGTCAACAGGCCGTTTTCCTCACTTAAGTCTGCCTGTATCCAATATTTGTCAAACCCACTTTCTTCCTGAAGGAAGTGGGGCTTGCTACGGGAAATGAGGTAAAATTGATCTTCTTTTTCTCCCAGCCCATCGATCAGAGAGTTTCCCAGTCCTTTGCTGGCGCCAATGATCACTACTGTTTTCATGTGTTGTTTTTTTTAAGGTCTGATTCCCTCAAAAATAAGGATAAATAAGAAGGCAGGAAATTCTTCAAAGAAATAATCTTCATAAGTAGATCGGTTAAAGGACACCGGTGGCTAAGCAGAAAATCTGCAGGTTATCTGGAAAATAGCAGCTTTCCTGATATAGACCGGGAATTTTTTTTAGGGAATAAGCACCGGCTGGCCCACGCAGATTGGAGGATAGGAAAGCTAGTCTGAAGTAAAATGAGGGATAGGATAGTTTTGATGATCCCTTTAATAGGGAGTGTTGAAATGAAATGGAACCCATTTTTTGCATTGGTTAAGTCCGTTAATCAGGTGTTTTCTTCCATTCTTTTGTTAAAGTTTGTATGGGATGATCAAAAGGAAATGTGGCAGAATAACGAGATAATTTATCTATTTTTAAGGATCAATAACGGAAATTAAATTTATTTTCATCATGAACCGATTTTTAGGCGCCCTTGTTTTTTTAGTGACCTGTTCCCTAAGCAGCATCGCTCAAAAGGTTACCATCACTAATCCTTCTAGTATCGACCGAAAAGCAATCATTGCGAGTATTCTCTGGTTGACTGTGTTAAAAGTAAATCCGGCGATCGACGAGAAGAATTTACAGGTCTTAGGATCGGATGGTAAGATTCTTCCCCATCAGCTGGAGTATCTCGGACAACAAAAGGTGCAGAACTTGCTTGTGCAAATAAATGTAGAGGCCAATGGTCAGACAGCAATGACTCTTCGTTCGGGCAAAACACCTCCCACTGAAATCAAAACGTATGCTCGCTATGTGCCGGAGCGTAAAGAGGACTTTGCCTGGGAAAACGATAAAATTGGATTCAGAATGTATGGGAAAGCACTTGAGCAAACCAATGAAAATGCACACGGAATTGATGTTTGGGTGAAACGCACATCACGTATGGTGATCAATGACCGTTATCAAAAGAATGATTACCATACAGACCATGGAGACGGGTTGGATTATTACAGTGTAGGCAATACGCTGGGTGCAGGGGATATGGCTCCTTTTATGAGAGACAGTGTGTGGTATCTCGGGAATTATTCGCAGTATACTGTACTGGATAACGGGCCTTTGCGTTCTACTTTTAGACTGGATTATGAAGAAAGGGAAGTGAACGGATTAAGCATAAAGGTATCTAAACTCATTTCTATAGATGCAGGATCCCAGTTAAACAAACATGTATATACGTATACTTTTAATAAAGTAAGTGAATTGCCTGTAGCTGTGGGTTTGGCCACCAGGCAGGAATCGGTGAAGAAAACCCATGCTGATGAGCAGGGGATAATGGCATATTGGGAACCGGTACACGGAGAAAATGGAATGACGGGAGTAGGAGCATTGTTATTGAAAAAGCCGGTGAAACGTATTCAGCAGGAAAAGCAATTGATAGGTTCCCTGACGGTACAATCGGGTGTTCCGGTAGTGTATTATGCGGGAGCTGCATGGAATAAAGCCGGGGAAATTGTGGATTTTGATCAGTGGCTTGCGTATTTAAGTCTTCAAAATGAACAAATCAGAAAACCATTAAGTATAACTGTAAAGTAATTTTGTGTCCGTCAGTGCGTTAGAGAATGTTCGTTGAATGTGCATGAATTTTTGCAAGTTTGGTTTTCTTTTTTGGAAAGGAAAGGGTATTTTTGCCGGCGCTTTAATCATTCAACAATGATTCTTAATTCTTTTCGGGATGTAGCGTAGCCAGGTATCGCGCCAGCATGGGGTGCTGGAGGTCGTGGGTTCGAATCCCGCCATCCCGACTTATTAGATGTCGAAATCTAACAATCCCCCTAAATATTAGTGTTTAGGGGGGTATTTTTAGTCAGATCAGTTGAGGGCATAAAATAACATATAATTTATGCCCTATTCTACACCCTGTTTTAATCTTGTATCATTTTCCGACGCTTTAAAATAATATCCGTTTATTTCAGAATAAATTTAACTAACGTGAGTTCGGGATAAGAAAGATATAAATTTGATTATATTTTAAATTTATATCTTTTCTTCACAAAGAAACCTTCTCTTAACATCGTTTTTGACAACCAAGAAAATCACTTATTATTGTCTTATTGTCCGCTTAAACCGAACTCCATATTACTTAATAATATTCCTATTTCTGTTAAAATTCAGCTCGCTATTTTACATTTAGCCCTGAATTATTTAATATTGCGGACATATCCATTTTTTACCACCAAATCTTTCGCGTCTCTCTAAATTTAGCTAAAGCCGATGAATAGTTATTCCCGACTTATAGATTCTGAATTACTTGACCTACTAAGGTTGGGGGAGCAGGGGGCGTTTACGGAAATCTATGTGCGTTATTGGCAGAAACTGTTTACGGTGGCGGCCAATAAGATCGGTGACCTGGAGGAGGCACGTGAGATTGTGCAGAATATCTTTGTGAGCCTTTGGGACCGTAGGGAGGTATTGGAGGTGACCGGTTCGCTCGGTAGCTATCTGGCCGTGTCGGTGAAGTACAGGGTGATCAATGGGCTGGATAGGCTGCATAGCAGGCAGCAATATATCGAACGGCTTAACCTGACGGAGGTGGATGATTCTACCCAGCAGTGGTTGGAGTTCATGGAGCTGAAGGAAAGGCTTGCCCAACTGGTCGCCGATCTGCCCGAGAAATGTAGGTTAGTCTTTACCTTGAGCCGTGAGCAGGGTTATTCCCAAAAGGAGATTGCTGCCGAACTTGGGATTTCTGAAAAGACGGTCGAAGGACACATGACCAAGGCCATCAAATCGATCAAGTCGGGACTGAATTCTTTCCTGTTGACCCTCCTTTAATTTATTTTCATTTTGGGCAAGGGATAGCTCCCTTTCAGCTGACTTCTATATAAAGACCTTATATGGAGCAGAAAACTATACCTCAACGATATCTTATCCTTGCCACTAAGTGGAAGGATGGTTCGATCAGTCCGGACGAAGCCAGAGAGTTTGCCGATTGGTACAATCAGGGGCAGGATTTGCCGGTGGAGATCCCTATGGATTTTGCCCAAAACCTCGGTGTTTTGGAGCAGGGGATGCTGGAGGAGATTTTGAAAAAGACCCATGCGGTTAAAACTGTTCGGCTATGGTCGCGTATCGTAGCTGCTGCGGCGATGGTTTTGCTGGTCGTTGGTGCCTCGATATGGTATTTCAACGGAACTTCGGATATTACGGTACAAAATACTTTTGTCAACGATGTGGCTCCCGGGCGTAATGCTGCAACTTTGACTCTGGCTGATGGACAGCAGATCTCTGTTGATGATGCGCTGGTAGGCAATATTGCCGAGCAGCAGGGGTTGAGGGTTTCCAAGACTGCCGATGGCTCTTTGGTTTATGAAGTTACCGGTAATGCGCTGGAAGATCAAACGGGTGCTCATATACTGACCACTGCACGTGGGCAACAGTCTAAGGTGCGTTTGCCTGATGGTTCGCTCGTGTTTTTAAATGCGGAGTCTTCCCTTAAATATGCGGTGAACTTTTTAAGTTCAAAGTCTAGGGAGGTGGAGCTGCATGGAGAGGGGTATTTTGAGGTGGCTCATGATCCAAGTAAGCCTTTCAAGGTAATTTCTAAGGGGCAGGAGGTAAAGGTTTTGGGAACACATTTCAATGTCAATAGTTATGCTGAAGAGACTGCGGTTAAAACAACGCTTTTGGAGGGTTCTGTTCGTGTGTCGTCATTGCGAGGCACAGCCAGCCCCGATCCTTCGGAAAAGCAATCTCGAACGCTTCAGCCAAATGAGCAGTCTACCTTATCCCCAAATGGTACTTTGGCAGTGGCACAAGCGAATGTAGAGGATATAGTGGCCTGGACCAAGGGAAAATTTGTTTTCGAGCAGGAAGACATTACTAGCGTAATGCGCAAGCTTGCTCGTTGGTACAATATAGAGGTAGTGTACCAAGGCCGTTTCGATGGCAAAACTTTTACAGGCTCCATTAGCCGTTTCGATAATATTTCAAAGATCTTGGACAAGATTACCTACACAGAGGCCGTACATTTTAAAATTGAAGGAAGGAGGGTAACCATTATGCCATAAGATATTTACTTATAACAAAACAGTACCCTTCATAGGCAAATGGAATGTATAAAAAACGGGAGTGCTCTGACCTACTCCCGCTAAAGCTTGGTGCTGTTAAACAAATTGTGAGAATTCATCAACTATTTACCAAACACTCAAACTTAATGAAATTTTATGGAATTTTTAGGGATGACCATATACAAGGCATTCCTAAACAAATTTACCGTATCATGAAGCTCACCACTTTTTTGCTATTCGTATTTTTTGTACAGGTAAGTGCTGCAACCAACGCACAGATAACGCTAAGTCTAAAAAACGAAAGTATGCGTAAGGCTTTAAAAAACCTGAGCAAACAAAGTGGTTACGATTTTATCTATGCCGACCAAGACATTAATCTGGCCAAACCCATTAGTATAAAACTACAAAATGTAAGCCTAGAAAAAGCCCTTGAGCTTTGCTTTATCAACCAGCCTTTGGTTTATCAAGTGGCCGATAAAACGGTGATGATCAAGAGAAGAGAAGAAAAAGGCATTATCGAAAAAATTATCGACTACTTTCAAAGCATTGATGTAAGTGGACAAATTACAGGCGAAAACGGCGAAGCCCTTGCTGGTGCCTCGGTAACGGTAAAGGGCACTAACCGAATAGTCACCACCAATCAAAAAGGTGAATTTTCATTTACCAATATAGACGAAAAGGCCATTTTGGTGATTTCTTATGTAGGCTACCAAACTAGGGAAGTCGCTGTTAAAAAAGCAATGGGTGAAATTAAACTGGTACTGGCAACCGCAAAATTGGATGAGGTGTCAATAGTAAATACCGGCTACCAAACCTTGCCGAAAGAAAGGGCAACTGGTAGTTTCGTTCAGATTGACAATGCCACACTGAACCAGCAAGTAAGCCCAGATATATTGAGTAGGCTGGAAGCAGTAACAAGCGGACTAATGGTAGAACGTAATGCAACAGTAAGCCGCATTACCATACGTGGACTAAGTACTATTCGTGGGCCGAAAGAGGTGCTCGTAGTAGTGGACAATTTCCCTTATGATGGGGATATCAACAATATAAATCCAAATGATGTAGAAAATATAACCATACTGAGAGATGCCGCCGCCTCTTCCATATGGGGAGCTAGGGCTGGGAATGGCGTCATTGTCATCACCACTAAAAAAGGAAAGGTGAACCAAAAGTTGACAGTTTCGCTGAACGTGAATGCGACTGTTAAGACGATACCAGAGCTGGAACGAATCAAAGGGTACATCAGTGCTGCCGACTTTATATCAGTTGAAAAAATGCTATTCGATAAAGGATACTACAATTCCAGTTTTAGCTCTACATCAAGACCTTATCTGTCACCAGTTGTGGAATTGCTAAGAGACAAAGCCACCGCCACCGACCAACAAAAACTACTGATTGACCAGCAGATAGAAAAAATGGGACAGGTTGATGCACGGAACGAGTACCGCGATTTTATGTACAAAACGGGCTTGCAACAACAATATGCACTCAATTTGAGTGGTGGGACAACTCACTACGGTTGGACGAGTTCGGTAGGGTATGACAATAACTCTGGCAATCTTTATGAAACAAATGACCGCCTTACTCTCCGCTTCCAACAGGTTTATCAGCCGATAAAACATCTCAGCATTACCACAGGCTTACAGATGACCAATACTTCGTCCAGAACAGGCAGACCTGGATTTGGCGCAGCCTCGCCCGCAAAAGGAACTGGATTTATCCCCTATATGCAATTTCAGAATGAAGATGGCAGCAGTAAAGGGTTTTCTATGAACATTAGTGAAAGGTTTGTAAAGTCCTATTCAACAAATACAAACCTTCAGGATTGGCTCTATTATCCTTTAGAAGATTACAAACATGAGGTGACCTCAAGCAAGGGAAAGGAAATGATGTTGAACTTTGGTGCAAACTACGCAATAGGCAATGGTTTTGGCGTGGATATTAAATATCTCTATCAGTCGGTGGATGGGAGTAAGAAGAGATTGGCAGATCAATATAGCTATTTTTCAAGGAATTTGATTAACCGATTTACCCAGTTGGCCAATGATGGAACCGCAATTTATAATGTCCCTCGAGGAGGGATCCTAGATGACGATAGGAGTGAGGCAAATATCCACAACCTAAGAGGGCAGTTATCTTACGAGAGAAAATGGAAACGAAGCGAGGTCAATATGATAGTAGGTGGCGAGCTCAGGACCAGAAAAAATGAAGAAGCCTACAATCGTTTTTATGGATATAATGATCAATTATCAACTACATCGTCAGTGAACTATACCATCTTATATCCCAATTTGGTCAACGGAGCGAGCTCTCTAATTGATTATAAGGATGGTCTCAACTCCACATCTAGGAATAACCTTTCGTCTTTTGCCAATGCCTCTTATACTTTTGATGGGAAATATACGCTTTCGGCCAGTGCCAGAACAGATGCTTCAAATCTGTTCGGCCTACGTACCAATGAACAATGGAATCCATTTTGGTCCACCGGGATAAGCTGGAAAATCTCGGACGAAAAATTTTACCAAATCTCTTGGATGAATACTTTAAAATTACGCGCTACTTATGGTTTTAGTGGAAACGTTGATCCATCTATGGCTGCTGTAACCACATTGCGGTATATCTCGTATATTATTCCTGAAACTGGACAAAATTATGCTCGATTTTCGAATTTTGAGAATAGAGACTTGAAATGGGAAACTTCTCGTATGATTAATATTGGAGCTGATTTTTCCCTATTAGACAACAAAATACATGGTAGCTTGGAGTATTACCATAAAAAAGGTACTGATCTTTTTGGCGACGAAATCATAGATTATACGGTTGGGGTTGGAACGAGTTTGAGAAAAAATGTGGCCACCATGCGAGGCAGCGGCTGGGACTTTTCACTAAGCACAAAGCCGCTTGGCCATCGTTTCAAATGGCAAAGTACCCTCAACATCAGTTTAAACAGGAATGAAGTCGAAGATTATTACCAATCTAATGTGATTGGCAGTAATTACGTCAATAGCGCAGGTAACATTACCGGGATGTCAGGCCTGCCTGTACACGCCATTTTTTCCTATTATTGGGCAGGTCTCGATCCTCAAACTGGAGACCCACAGGGATATGCCAATGGCGATGTTTCAAAAAACTATTCCCTTTTAACTGGTAGTACAATAAAAATTCAGGACCTACAATATCATGGTTCAGCAACGCCCACCTGGTTTGGCACTTGGAACAATAGTTTCTCGTATCAGAGATTGCGCTTGTCTTTGGCCATTACCTTTAAGGGAGGATATTACTTTAGTAGGAGTTCCATTAATTATAGTTCGCTTTTTTCTAGTTGGCTTGGTCATGCTGATTTCACCAATCGCTGGCAGAACCCAGGGGATGAACTTTGGACAAACGTTCCTTCTATGATTTATCCAGCTTCGTCCGCACGCGAACGTTTTTATAGCGGATCTGCCGCATTGGTAGACCGTGGTGATCATTTAAGGTTACAGTATATAAGACTGGACTATGAGCTACAGCCACTGTTGAGGAGTTTTGGCAGATACTTTGAGAAAATGCAGCTATATGCCAACGTGGCAAATCTGGGAACAATCTGGAAACGCACTAAACTAGAGTTAGATCCAGAGTATGAAACTTCATTTTTTAATATCCGCCCTTCGGTACAATTCTCCTTTGGTGTAAACTTTAACTTTTAAAAAAATGTATTTTAAAAAAATCAATAAATGGAGCCTCGTTGTACTATTAAGCTGTATAATATTAACATCAGGCTGTAAAAAATACCTTGACGAACCTTCCGATAAAAAATTAGTGATAGCTACCACACTACGCGATCTTCAGGCATTGATGGATGATGGTATGGGGAATGGGTTGGGCGTAATGACTGACGTAGCAGATGAATATTATATCTTACCCACGGATTATCAGGGGCTTTATCAGGATGAACATAGGAATTTGTTTGTATGGAAACCCAGCCACGTATTTCAGCTAGGAAATGCGAATGCTTGGTACACTCTTTATAGCTCTGTATATAAATCAAATTTTGTTTTGGAACAATTGCCCAAGATGAATGATACGAAGGGTATAAATGCGAATGCAATAAAAGGAACTGCGCTTTTGAAACGGGCCGAATTAATTTATCATGGAGCACAAGTTTGGTGTATGCCTTATGAGGAATCAACAGCTTCTTCGATGTTGGGGATGCCCTTAAAGTTGAATACTGATTTTGCCGAAAATTCCTACAGGAGTACATTAGCTGAAACGTATGGCCAGGTGATATCAGATTTGAAAATGGCCGTTCACTTGCTCGATGCAGGAACCCCAGCTCAATATCGCCCTTCCAAACAGGCTGCTTATGGCATGTTGGCAAGAGTTTATCTCTCTATGAGAAAATACAAGGAAGCTGGATTATACGCCGATTCCTGTTTGCAGCTCCAGTCTGTGCTGTTGGATTTTAATACCTTAAACTCAAGTATCAGATATGCTATTCCTTCTAGAAACATAGAATGTGTGTTTTTTTTGGGTGGTTCAGATCAAAATATCTCGTTCTCCTCTACCAATGCCAAGCAATATCCCGCACAACAGGCAATGTATGAAGACGGTGATCTTCGTAAGCGTATCTATTTCTTTGTTGCCACAGATGGTACTTTACGATTCAATGGTAGCCATACCAATGATTCTGGCACATTCACGGGAATTACGGTAGGAGAAATGTTGTTGGTAAGAGCAGAGAGTTTGGCAAGAAATGGAGATATAGTTGGCTGCCTTGCCGATCTGAATGAACTTAAAAAGGCCAGATGGGATAAAAATGTATCCTTTATACCCTATGTGGCAGCTACGTCTGAAGAGGCAAAAAAGCTTGCGTTACTTGAGCGCAGAAAGGAACTGTTAATGCGCAATGCCCGATGGACGGATGTTAGGAGGCTGAATTTAGAAGGGGCCAATATTACCTTGGAACGAAATTTGGATGGGATGGTTTACACCTTACCGCCAAACGACCTCAGATATGCGCTTGCAATACCCGAAGACATAATTTCATTGACCAATATGCCCCAAAATCCAAGATAGACATGAGAGCCTTAACATATCTAATAATATTTCTTTTTTACTTCGAAAAGTCTCATTCACAAGAGGTTTATCAGATTAAAGGAACGATTAAAAACTACGGATTGGGAGACAGGATATATCTCTTTAAGCAGTCCCTTTTTGAACATGAAAAGTTTGAACTGCAAGATTCTACCGATCTACAAGATTCACATGGAAATTTTAGCTTCAAAGGAACCTATTTATCCTCTGATACGGAAATGCAACCTGTTCTAGTATTGGAAAGGAACGGGAACGATAAGTCCCATCCTGTACATCCCACTTATGCAAAAGAGAGATTACAGTTCTATTTTGATACGGTAACTTTGGATTTCGGTGAAATAGCTGACATCGATAACGCCAAGATTCCTGCTTCCAGACTCAATTCGTTGTTTTTGGAAATCGCAGCAATAGCAAAAGAAATGGCGAAATCCAATAATAGACTTTATAAGCTACGTTCTGATTTTTTAATAAGGAATGATGGCATATTGGCTAAGGCAGAAACTCATGACCGTCTACAAAAAGCATTAGAGCTGACCACACAATCATTGATGATTTCCAAGAAATTGTTTATTTCTCTCTATCCAGACCTATTGCCGAGCCTGCATTTTGTGAAACAGATGACGAAAGCTAGAACAGACCCAAAAATAGCATTAGCAATGCTAGAGGATTTAGGCGACAGTGTGAAAGCTTTACCAGAAGCCGAGAGTTTTCGAAATTCGCAGTTGGAGCTGCTATCGGTTGCCATTGGGGCAAAAGCCCCAGAATTTAGCCAGCCCGATATGAAGGGAAAGATGGTTCATTTGAGTGATTATAAAGGGAAATATGTCCTGTTAGAGTTTTACCTCGTTCAATGTCCGCCATGTCGTGTCATGGAACATTTCTACAAAGATATCTACAAGAAATATCGACAGCAGAACTTTGAAATGATCGGGATCAGTCTCGATAGGGAAAAAGATCGTGATCAATTGCTCAAATTGATTAGAAGAGAGAAATTGGAATGGCCGCAGACCGCCGATTTTTTGGGTAGTAAAAGTACGGCCGCTTTGGCTTATCATGTAAGCGAGGTACCTCGCAACTTCCTTATTAGTCCAGAGGGAAAAATTATTGCCAAAGATTTGAATGGTCTGCAGTTGCATGAAAAAATGAAGGAATTGTTTGGTTATTAGCTTTTTCAGCATTTTTCATGATCGTTGGTAAGATACCACTTGTTGATCTGCCTTCTATATCCGATAAGAAAGGGTACTTAAAAAAAATATATTGGTTGGTAAGCGAAGGTTGCGGTTTTCTTAAGAACAAAAAAGGGAAGGATCAATAAGCTTCTCTAAAAAGTTAGTTAATAATTAATAATTAAACGAAGGTTAGCTGGATAGCGCCTTCGTTTTTGGTGTTCCAGACATGGATGTTTACCATAGGGTACACATCCCGAATACGCCTTTAAAGTAGGGAGTACTATCCAAGAGCAAGGGTGTTGTGGGCGACTGCGAATCTGAAGAAAGCTGGCAGCAAAATTAAAGGTAAGTTGTTGAAAAATAGATATTTGAAGTGTCGGTGTGTTTTATTGCTATCCCGACTAATTCAAGAGGGTGTCCGACAAGGTCGGACTACCCTCTTTTTTGTTAATTTTATTCGTATCCCCCCAGGAGCATTTTCAAATATCCAATTCTCAGAGGGTTGATTTTACTTTTTCGACACCCTTTTTGTTTTTTGCACAACATCTGCATGTTGTGTTGGACCTCTGTATACTGGGTTGAATTTTATCAACGCAGGTCGAATGGATAGATGCCTTTTGAAAAAACCTACTTTTCTTTCCTAAATTTAAATTATTAGAAATAAAAATTTATTTAAATTTAATAATTATCTATATGATAAATTAAAATTACTGTATTATGTTTAAAAATATTTTGAAATAGTAATTATTTAGACTTTGAAGAAAACTTTGGTTTTGTTATTTTCGTATAAATAGTTTTTTATTCGTTTTAGGGAAATGATAAATTGACAAATAAGTCGTTTTTTACTGTTTCAGGAGAAGATTCTATTGTTTTAATTGATGTAAGATCTCATCTTGCCTCTTTTTGGAGGTTTTAAGAAGAAGAAGAAAGAAGTGGTAAAGCGTTGCGATATTAACTAATAAGAAAATTTTACAAACGCCGCTGAAGGGGGTATAGCCTACCTGATCTTTTTAGGAGAAAGAAAAAGAGTGTGTGGGAGGGTTTTTTAGATCTGGGCAAATAGAGAATTTCAGTTAGACAAGAGCAACTCAACAGGCCTTAAACGTCGATAAAGTAGGGTATTCCTCCTCCTTTGGGTAAAAAATAGTAAAGTGGAGACCAGAGACCACTTAAATCAACGGGGCGCATTCCGAAAAGCCATATGAGTAGGCCGTTGTAACAAACAAAAATATGAGTGAAATGAACCTTCAATTGGGTGTACAATTCCAATTATTAAAAACAGACCTGGTAGCTATCTATGAGAAAAATGGTACAAAATCTGCATTTCTTCTTAGCCCTACCGACATCAAAGAACGGAATGCTGTGTCATTAGCAGATATGGTAGCAGATTTTACAAATGCATTCGGTAATCAGGTGAATACAAATAAAATAAAGGATGGCCTCAATTCTCTAAATCAGGGGACCAATGGCGACACGAATTCAAATTTCAATTTACAAAAATTGAAATTTATTTTGAAAACGGCTTATATCTATAAAAATGAAAATACGACAGAGTATGCGTTTGCCATTGAGGTGGACTGTGGAGATGCTATTCCAGACTTGGGTTTTATAAAAATTGAAAAACTGGCTTTCAAAATTTGGAATACAGAGAAAAATAAAATACTAAAGGACCTCGAATTGGATACCATTGAAAACATTCTCAAAAAGTTAGATAAGGGGGATAACTCTCAGGCCAAATTAGACTAATCAAGCGAAGTGACTTTCGCATTCTCTGTTTATTCAGAGGGTGTGTCGATGTGTTCTTTAGTTAATCTCATCCAATGAAAGATTCCTTTTTGTACCATGAGTAAGCCGACAAATTTCGCTTTTTCCGCTACCGGAAAAATTTTTGGATTCGATTCGAAGATAACAATTCTCTCTGCTAATGGGAAAAAGCTGATCCATGGATCATTGGATACCCATGGAAAGAAAATGAAGGAATTGTTGGAGAATAAAGAATTGGAAGCCACAGAGTTGGTAGAGCAATTCACCTTCGTTGACAAATTAAAAGGACATTTTTATGCCGAGGTGCTGATCTCTTCCGGATTAACCTCATTCGTGATTAAGTATGCTCATCAAGTTTCCGGAAAGGAGCAAGCCCTCTTTTGTAACATGGTATCCCTCGATACGGTCAAACAGTTGGCATTAAGTATGGATGTGGCCGTTTTTAGTGATGGGAATACCTTTGAGCAGTTTATTTATGATACCATGACTTTTTTTAGCATTCAAAAAGTGGCTGTTATCGTAAGAAATAAAGCTTCCACATCAATTAATCAGTACCTTAAAAGCGAATCCTCCGACTATTTTCCAGGGGTAATTTTATCCGATAGCTATGCAAAGTATTCATTGATTGCTAATTCCCTTTTTGATTTAAAGAATAGTGAGAGTGCATTTGGAAAGGGACTCTACAGTTTAACCGGATTGGATCACATTGATTTGATAATTGGAACCACATTGAATGCTTCTTCTTTTGAGGCGATGTTGATCAGTAAAAATATTCAGAAACAAGACTACCTCATTAACGAGTTATTCTTTGGAATAAGGAGGGAAAATGGTTTTCTATTGGAGGCAGGTGGAAAGCTGAGTTTCCCTTTGAAGAAGGAGGTGTTGGAATTTGTCATTGCCGGCAGTTTATCCCTTAGCTCATTTACACTTTCGGCGTCCTCTACCTATAAGATACCGATAAATTCCAAAATCAGTCTGGGCGATTTGGGACTTATGGTAGGGGTCGGATCAACGGGGGTGACTTTTGGAATGACAGGGAGGGTGACGACAAATACATTGACTATTTTCGGGGGATTCATTGTCAGCCAGGCAAACATAGGTTTAATTACCGCCGCCCTGACATCGACCAAAGGGCGTATGTCTCTGAAGGACATTATTGTAGATATTGCAGAGGTGGAATTTCCCGGAATAGAATTGCTGGATGTGGTGGCATTGGCCGATTTTGACATGAATGGAGTAAAAATTCCGGATTGGCAAAATAAATCAGATAAAATTGAAATTTTTAAAGAATTCAATTCAACTATGCCGAACGAACTGGCTATTCCTGACGTAGAAAATCTCCAGATTTCCGCTTTGGGGACCAGCCAGCAGTCAGTCCTGACAGATACCTCCACCATGCGTCATTATCGGATTGACTCAGTCGGAATGATTTCGTTGAACTGCCAGCTATTTATATGCTCTCAGCCGACCAAAATAGGTGCTTATCACATGCAGGTCGGTTTTTTCATGTGTGGTACTATTGAAATTTTCAATGTCAGGGCAAGAGGCCTTTTTCTCATCGAGCCAGGAAACTCCATCGTCACGTTAATAGAGGTTTCCAAGATTGACCTTAAAGGGATTTTTGAACTAACCCGATCTAAAAAGGAGCTGCCAATGCAGCCGTTAGAGGGAGGATTAGCGGGAGCTTTGGTAAAGCCGGATAGCCAGGGTCCCGTTTTATACCTCAATATCAACCGGGCAACCCAGAAAATTGAATTTTATTTGAGCGCTTATGTGAATATTTTAAATATTTTCCAACTAGATGCCTTGATACTTCTGAAAGATCGAAGGGTCTATATTCACCTGGAATTGCAGTACGTTGGGTTTAAAATACTATTTAATTTAGAAGGAGCTTATGACCATTTCTCCGATAGCGGTTTCAAAGCCCGGCTTGCATTCGATACAAATGGCTTTTCCCAAATTCTAGAGGAAGCTCAGCAGGCCGTAAAGGATGCTGCGAGAAGTGTCCAAAGTTCCATCGAAAATGCGACTAAGAAATTAAATGAAGCACAACAACAGATTTTAAATCTGAATAACACGATCAATGAATATGATCATCATATCAGGGCGTTTATTTCCAAAAGAGCCGATGCTTCCTGGTGGCGGGTAGATGACAAAATTTATTATTCCGCACAAATCGTTTATTACGAGACTTTAAAAGTGGGGGTCAATGTCGCTATTGGAGTGGCCTATGGTGTCCTGGAAGTGGCCAAGGCTGCGTTAAAACTTGGTGGGCATGTGGTTTCTGGCGCACTGGAAGCAGTGGCGAATATTCTCAATGCCATTACTAAATTGTTATGGATTAAATCTTTTGAATTGGGGATGGAATTTAACTCGAATGTGAAGAAGATAAACGCGAAACTAGAATTAACCGTATTTGGAAATGACATTGTTTTTAATGGATCAATAGATGTCGATAAAGCTATCCACAATATCGCTTCTTTAATCACCGATTTTGTCAAAGATACTCTTTCCGCAAAAACGAAAGAACTCACATCCAATATCCATAACGGGATATTCAGGAATTTGACCTCAGAGGAGGATTACGAAGGTTTAGGGCCAAAATTTCGAAACATCGAACAAACAAAACAGGACTATTATGAATTGCTGGAATTTCAATTAAAAATGGAGGATTTTTTTAGTGAATCTACTAAAATTTACCTAAATGAATATGGAAAAGAACCTCAAAACTGGCAAGAAAATATTTGTGAAATAGAAGAAGTAAAGCTCAGAAATGAAGTCATTCAGGCGCAGTGCGTTGAAGCTTTCGACAATGAATTCATTACCTCATTAGACGAGGTGATTTTATTGGTACAGGATAATCAGGTAAGGAGTGCCGTTTCAGATGAAATAAATCAACAAATGAACAACCTTTCCGCACTGGTGAAGGCGATCAATCGTCAAAAGATGACTTCGAAAGCTTTTAGAGAAAGGCAGTCTTTATTTTCACGCGTAGAAAATACCATGGAAAACAGCAATGAAGTGAAGAGGTCTCTTAAGTTTAGTGAGGAATTTAGCATGGAACAGGCGAATAAAAACTATGCAGACGGACTGTCACATTTGTTGAAAAATTCATTCTCAGAAACGACCACCCAATTTGGCGAAGCATTTAAGACTTCCGCTGCTGCTGCAATTTATCAATTTAGAAACCCACCAAAGGTTAATCCAAGAAGATAATGGTCTCTATTAAAAAGAAACAGATTGTTTTTTTAATGCTGGTAACGGCATTTTTTTTATCCAGTAAGACCTATGCGCAATTGACCGAAGCAAAGCGGGATTTTGTGCTATTAATTTATATGAATGGTTCAGACCTGGAAAGTAAATATGAACTGGCTTCTCAGAATATAAAGCAGATCATCGGCGCTTACAAAAACAAGGAAGATAATTTTGCGATTGTCATTTTACATGGGGGAACAAAAAAATGGCATTTTTCTCCATCAATTCCTGCAGATAGTATTACGTACAGTAAGATCACCCGCCAAGGATTTGAAAAGATACAGACCATTGAAAATAGCAGCATTGGAAACCCGACTACCTTGACTGAGTTTATTTCTTTTAATAAGAAATATTTTCCTGCAGAAAGGTATGGATTGATTTTCTGGAATCATGGAAGAGGGAGTGTGCATGGATTTGGCTATGATGAACTTTTTCCTGACGATATATCTTTGTCTTTAAAGGAAATGAGAGAGGCCTTTTCTGTGTTGAAGCAAAGTCAAAATGATCTTCCTTTCGACTTTATAGGATTTGACGCCTGCCTGATGGCGACTATTGAAACTGCCAGCACTTTAGCTCCTTATTCCAATTACCTGGTGGCTTCTCAGGAACTAGAGCCTGGAGGCGGATGGAATTATGAGTATATTATCCAGACTCTGTCCGAAAATCCGGTAATAAAAACAGCTGATCTTTTAAAAGGAATCGTCAATTCTTATATCAATTCCTATGCGGAACAGCAGTTTATGCAGACAACCTTGTCGGTGATTGCATTAGATAAAATGGATTCGCTGAATGCAAGTATTGGAAAGCTGATTGGCCACCTGTCAACAAAATTAAATTCAACACTGTCCCCCCAAGAATCATTCAAAGAAAAATCGAGTTACAGAAGTAAATCCAAGTCTTTTGGCCTTCCTTCTTTTTCACATGCTGCCGAAGACATGATCGATTTAAGAAGCTTTTTTGCTTCCGCTTTTTCAAATGCCGATTCCTTATTCAGGGATTTTGAAAAGCAGCTACATACTGCTGTCCGGTATAATGGGTATTCTCGTAGTCTGCAAAATGATCAGGTGTCTGGTTTATCTGTCTATTTTCCTTACTACAATAAAAGGACCGCTGCTAATTTAGAAGATTATTTCAGTGTGCAGTTGAACACGGAGTTTAAGAAGTTTATGGAAGCATATGTATTCGAACTGATAAACGGACGTGCTGACGATGTTTTTGTGAAAGACCTGAACCGAAAACTGAATGCGGAGATGTTGCTTCATACGAACAAAATTTATTTAAATATCCGAAGAATGGAAGAGGGGAAGGCAATGACCTCTTTTGGGCTAGACGGCTACGATGTGAATGTCGATGCGGATGGATACATTACATTGTACGGGACAAATGAAAATTGGGATGGCCGGTGGATTACCCTGAATGAAGTACCCATATGTGTGTTTATGGGACTTTCGGATGAGACCAGTACTTTGTATACCGTGCCTGTTCAATGGAATGAAAAATCCGCAGAGTTACTCATCCGATATATGAATGTGAAAGATGAGGTCCAGGCGAAAGTAATAGGTGTCAGAGAAATTTCGGAAGAGGGCATAACGGATAAAATTAAAGAGTTGCAGCAGGCCGATGAATTGGTTTTTCTTGCTCAAAATGTGTCCGACCATGAACTTAATGTCGAATTGGGAAGGTTAACAGTGGTTAATCAGGAGTTATTAGAAATTAAACTTTTGCCAATGCCTGCCGGTAAGTACCAGGTAGGTTTTTGTATGGTGGATTTTTATGGAAACAGACATTACACCACATTTCAGGATTACCTTGTACATTGATGTTTGTACTTCCTCTTAAAGGCTGCGTAATACCCGGCTAAAACAGCGTTGATTTCCTGCTCATTTTTTATAAAACACTTAAATAGGACTGGTGCCGGCTTTGATATTCAATCATGTTTCATGATATCTGCGATAAACCTTTTTTAGGAAACATGAACATCAGGAGGTCTTGGGGTGGATGTGATAAGGTGTTTTAGTTAAATGTTCTGCTTGTTGTTTTTTGAAACCTGTTTTCATCTTTTCAAGGGCGCGATACATTAATTTATAAGTTCCTCCAATGTTGATTTTTAACAGGTCAGCTATTTCCTGGTAGGAAAGCCCCTCGAGGTAGAAAAGGTAGACGGCCTCTTTTTGTCGGGCTGTTAAACCGTCCATTAATTGTTTTAATATCTTTTGAGGATAGTCCGATCCTTCTTTTGGTAAATGGAGTTCAAAATGTAAAATATCCTGTTCATCACCTACGTAGAGCTCTTTTGGAAGGCTTTTAGATTTATTGTACAGAGCGTTTCTCAATGATTTCAAGAGATAATGCGTAAGACTTGACGGCCGATTGAGGTTTTGGCGGTTTTGCCATAATTTAATGAACAAATCCTGAAGAGTTTCTTCCACCAGATGGATGTCGTTCTTCAATCGTAAGCCATAACTGATGAGTGTATCGTAATACTCGTGATAAAGAGCTTCAAATGCTTTTTTATCTCCACCGGTGAACTTTGTCCAGCACTCTCTTTCATTAAATATGGACATTAAACTATATTTATTTAGACTAGTTATAAATAAAGTACAATTATAAGGCTTATTTGATGAAAATAGAAATGTATTGGGTTAAATAATGGCAGGGGATGAAATAGTTCAATTCGTCCCCTGCTTAAGTCGCTTATCTGGCCGAACCCGAAGAAGGATGTTCAGGGCTGTAGGCCAATAAATAAGCCTTTGAGCGAATAGCTTCTTTCTTTAAGTTTTCCGGAGTTTTATGGTCCGTAATCACGGCATTCAATGCCGTCAGGATAGCTGGTTTCTCGTAAGAGTAAATGTACCATCCCAGAGCTTCTGCTGCAGTTATACGCAAGGAGGGATTCTCTGTGTCGTCCAATAAAATGGCAATGGCTGCAGGAATTTCTTTATGGTAGCTGTAAGTACGTAAAGTGACGACATTAAAGCTTCTTCTCTTGATTTCTGCTGTTTTATCAGCCATTAATGCCGCATCTTTTTTCACCTTTTCCAAGGTGTACTTTTGCCGGGCTATCAGCTTCTGAATCTCTTCCTGACGGGTGCTATACATCGGTTCATTTAGGCTTTTTTCAAACACATCGATTACTGTTTCACTATTCATAAACGAGAGGGTGTTACTCAGGTTATAACCTACACGTCTGGATGCCCAGTCTTCAATTGCTGATTTAACCAATATCGGAACGTATTCATCTCCACCAAAGTCTCCAATTAAGTTGACAGCCTTCCGCCGGATATATTCATAAGGATCAAATACCGCATCCCGGATGACAGTCGCAAAATCAGGGGTATTCAACTGGCTAAGTAGCGTGAAAGCCTGAGCTCTGGTAGCAGCAAAATCACTCGTGTAATATACTTTTTTAAGAAGGTCACTACTTTTCACCCCTCTTGTTTCAGCGATCTTATAAAGGGCCATCGACTGGAGGTCGGCATTTGCCTCTTTTAATAACTCATTCCAAAAAGCATGATTGCCGTCGTAGTTTACCAGGGCTTCATTATAGTCTCTGGCACTACTCGAGCCAAACGAGAAAGTAGGGTCTCCGATGAGGTGGGTTTCCAAATAGGCTTGCTGTTTAAACCAATTTCCGGCCCTCACTCCATGGTTCAAAAGACCAATCATATTGGTGGTCCATACATCTTGCAATACATTGATGGAGTTAGCCATTGTCAGGATTGTCTTTCCATTCCCAAAAATATAATGTCCCGACATGTAATCATCTCTGTGGTAGGAACCATTGTAACAGTTATCCAGAATAACCATTCTTGCATTGGGCGTGATTTGATCGATGTCGGCCATATAAATACTGCCATTCACTTCAAAAAGCGAGTCTATTTTCATTACCGAATCTACCAAGGCATCCTCCATCCAAGACATTGGTACACCCATATTTGTGTGAAATCGTTGCTTGGTTTCCTCCACATCACGCCCGTCACGTTTTGCCAGTTGAATTTTACTACGTAGGTAGCGACGTACATTTTCAATTGAAGGCTGGGGGAATGAAACATTCGGGGAGCCGCTGACCAATTGCATATCTGAATCGCCATGCTGGTGAAAGATGGCTAAATCGAGATCGGGTCGTTGAATTTCTGCAAGCAGTGCTGATTTGAGATTTCCTTGCATGCGGGAGTTGATAAATTTTGCTGACCCACCCGGCTTGAAGGCCAATGGCAATTGCTCTTTTAAGGTGACCTGTTCACTTGCCCAGGTGGTCTGAGATTCGGATCCGTAACCTAAACCACTGTAAACCATCAGGTGATTGAGTTGATTTTGCTCATTTTTCTCTTCGACTACCTTTTTCAGGTAACTTTTTATTACCTCATACTTTGTTTTTCCCTTCACATAAGAGGGCTTGATGCGGGCCGAGTAGATGTTCATCCGGATAACCGGTACAGCTTCAGGAGATAAACTGTAATAAAACTGATCTGTTCGTATACTGTCTTGTTCAAGGAAATCAAATTTCATTGAAAAATCATCGTAAAAACGATCTGACGGAACAGCGGCCTTATAACCATTTTTAACTTCATCCAGACGATAAACGGAAGTGATCCGTTGTGCATTCATAATCATAGGAACAGGAATGTCACCTATCAATACTGCCCCTTCCAGCCGGATTTTTTGATGATATAGTCGTTGAAGTACTCCTTTGATCTCCTCGGGTTTCTTCCAATCATGAGAAACGATGTACGTGCCTACACCCTGTTTTTCGACGGCGGTTTTATAGGCAGTGATTTCTGCCTTAGTTTCTGAATAGGTTTTGGTATCGACAATGATCGCAAACGTACTGACCGTCTGCGAACGCTGAGGGTGTTCAATTTTTTGAGCGTACGCGCCAAAACCAATGGAAAAAAGGAGAGAGAGCGTACATCTGATTGTTAGTTGTTTATTCATGTTGTTTTATTTTTTAATAAAAAGCACCAACGCTAAACTTGAAATAATGGCGATGACCACTGTTCCTATTCTCATAAAGGAGCTTTTGAGTATTGTGTCGATTTGTATAGTCGGCTTTGATGAAATACTGAGCATTTCCTAGGCTGCGATGTCCCAAATAGTAGTGAACTTCTGCTTGCGAGATGAGCGCATTTGAACTCAAATATCCATGATCAGGATAAAGCACCCGTTCCGCTGCCAGTGTTCGGTCAGCAGTAATGGGTACATAATGCAAATCCTGAGAAAGGTTTTTTAAATAGCCTGCCTTTAAACCGACGTGCATGGAATGAAGGCCAAGAGAAATTTTTTTTAATCCCCTGGTCCATATTTCCACGTGACTGATTGTTTGAAATGAAACAGGAATCAGGTAGTTTTTTTCGATGGACTGGTAATTCACTCCCGTCTCACTCATCCACGAAAAATCAAAAGAATCATTTTTATCGATTAAACTATAGGTAAAGGTAGCCCGGTCTGTATTGGCTAAATAGAAGGCTGCCTCGAGTAAGGTTTGCCAGGTTTTTGTGCCCGAATTATAGATTTCATGAAACTCTACTCCTGTATCCTGAAAGCGATTCAGGTTTGCCGCAAGGTGATGCTCAAAACGATTTTTTGTGAAACTTAACTGGGATGTAAATGAATAATTTTGCTGTTTCCATGTACCCGATTTTCTGGGAATAGAGCTTCCTTCGGCCACTTTTTCAATACCACTTTGGTAAGATAAATGATTAAACCATTGAGCGATATCCGTTTTAAGTTGATATTGGATGCTTCCCCCATACCGATGACCTTCGTACACCCTTGAGGCACTGGTAGTGAAGGTAGTGGGTAACTCTAATTGTCCCATTCCTAGGAAGCGGTAAAGATAGTGGTTGATCGTGGTATTTTTTGTTTCCAAGGATACATCTTCGCGGTAACGTTCATAAAGGCCATTCATGCCTAAAGAATGTTTATTGTTAAAACTCCAAATCATTGCAGGAAGGAGATGAAGCTGATTGTTAGTGGAAAGCGGACGTGGATCATTCTGTCTTGCACCTGAAGATACTTGTAAACGACCCGTGAAGCCAAGGAGTAACTTCTCATTGAAAAAAGAAGCACTTGCCGCCTTCAGCTCAAGATCATAAGATTGCTTTTTCCAGTTGCCTCCGATGGAGTCTGCTAATAGATAAGGGCTTCCCCTATAAGTATTTAACACATTACTGAACTGAACATCTTTTTCCCATTGTTGTGTGTAATGAAAACGTCCGTAAAACAGTCCTTTTCCTAGTTTCATGGAGCGTTCTGTTTCAAAATTCACTTGTTGGTCCCTTATTGGTTGTTGCGCCATTTTATAGAGTCCGTGGGTCAGTTGAAAACCCACGGAAGCTTTACCGAAATGCCATAGACTATCTTTGGCTATCCCGGCAGCATTTTCACTTTTTATCCATATAGCTGTATAGGGAAGCAGCTTCGCATAGGTGGGGAGCAAACGGTTGGTATCCACTTTTACATCCTGGGCTTTTAGCCCTAGAGAAAGCAACAAAAGGAGGAGAAAAGATGAGCGGAACAAGGTCATGATTCGCAAGTTATAACCAACCTTTTGGTAAGATAGTGGTAGTTACGGTAAAGTCTTCTGTCGTGTTGTTGGTGTCTTGCAGCACGCGACGTCCGTTCACTGTCGTGCGTACTTTGCGAACGATTGCTTCTCTTACATAGGTGCCAGAACAATACTGGAAACCTGCATCCAAAGATGAAGGAAAACGCTTATGTGTAATTGCTCCTGCATTGGCATTGGTTTCAACGGCATCAATAATGAAGGAAGAAGGAACTTCCATGTATAATCGGGTGGTATTGGTGCTGCCGGGCTCAGCTAATTGACGAAATTTGGAAACATCTTTGGCTTTAAACAATACCATACTTGGTCCGAAAACAGCCGTGTTCCAGGTAAAAGTAGACAAGCCATATTGCACAAGCTCCATGTTCGGAACATCGGGATTGTCGGTATCTCTCCCTGTGCTGGCCACATAGCCTTCAAAATCGGATACGCCTTTCCCTAAATCGATAGAGTTAGGATTTCCAGCTGCATCGGTTTGGTGATTAATGGCATTGCTCGAAATAATAATGGATTGGCCTGGTTGGATCGGATGCGATTTTCCTGTCCCGGGAATCATCCATACGTTTACTAAATAAACATGTTCACTATTTCGATCAAAACCAAAAACGGCTGTACTGGCAGATATTTTAGCATTTCCGCCACTCTCGCCCAAGTAAAGGCTATCGGCATAAATCACCTCGGTAGAGTTGTTGTAGATTTCGTAAAATTGATCGGTTAAGTAGGTGCCATTGGAAGGGGTGCGGGACCCTGAATAATAGATTTGCTTAAATACCAATCCGCCAACCACACTGCCGCTTAATTTCAGATCCAAGTTGCCAGAAGCTGTGACCAGATGGTTGGTCGCAGACGCATTTAGGAATGCCTCTGATTCAATACCTGTCAATGGAAGGGCTTCTGTGGGAGTAAGTGTTTTTTCTACACTTATCTGATAGCTTCCGGGTAAAAGTTTCGAGAAAGTGGCTACCCCATTCACATCCGTCTGTATGCTTATTTTATTATTGGTGGTAGCATTGGTAAGGGTAACTTTTGCGTTGGCCGCTTTCGTTTGCGCATAGGTCTCAGGGTAAGAAACAGTAATGGTGTAATCAACAGTGGGTGCTTCTGTCGTAGTTTTCTTGCAAGATTGTAAACCAAGAAAAAGTATGGAGAGCATTGATAAAAAGAAAAGGGTTGTTTTTTTCATGATGTATGAGAATTTAAAATTTAATGCTTAATTCAGTTCCGAAAAACAGTTTGGGATTTCTTCGGGAAAATTGAACTTTCCAGCGATTACTTTCTTCGAGAGGTCTATCCATTAGTACATTGTTAGCGAAGAAGGAGAAACTAATAGACCTGCCAATTTCTTTACTTAATCGTAGGTTAAATAACCATAAAGGATTCCATTTTTCGACGGTATAGTATTCGTCGGATATACGGAGATTTAGCTCATTGTCATCGGTGATTAAGGAACTTTGACGTTGTTCTTCCGATAACCATACAAGATGTCCATCTTTGTTTTGGAAATAAGCGACGGGGATGGATTGATAATTGAGGTAACGGTTTTGATCAGTCCAGATAGTTTGTGCTGCGAATGTCACAATAAGCCTGGCTTGCGGTATATGGTGAATGAGGCGCAGTGTGGTACTTAATCGCTCATATTCGATCCCTCTTCCCCGATCATAAACAGGTACTTTGGATGGTTCTCCTCCTGAATTTTGACGTTTAACTATGTAATATCCGGTGTTGGTGTTTTTAGTATTTAACCAGGCTCCATTAAAAACGAATGCTGTTTTTAGTACCTCTACTCGCCCTAAATCCAAATCAAACTCGATCCCTTTGTTTTTGATGTCAACCTGATTTGTCGCTTCGTTATAACCCGCAAAGAACTGATGAATGGCGCCGGGGGCTACTATCGGAGGCTGATTTGGGGGGGTGGAAACCACTACATAATTCACAACTGGGATAATGGCAGAACTTTGAAAGGTATGATTGAAATCATAACCGTTTCTGATGTGTTCTCTAAAAAGGGTGATTCGAAGTTGTCGTTGGTCAAACAGATTGTAATCCAAACCCAGTTCAGTTTTTTTATTCGTGGCGATCGTGAGGTTGGTATTGGAAGTATTGAACTTCCGGGTAGTGACAATTAATAGGCGTTCCTCCGGATTCCCTGCAAAATAATTGAAATTCAGTAAATCAAAATAAGCTTCCTGTGGGTAAAGGTACAGCAGTGTGGGGGCTTTCGCAGTAGTGCCAAATCCTCCTCTTAAATTGATTCTTGGACTTAGCTGATAGCCAATATTGAACCTGGGCGCCAATACTGTGCCTACATCACTTTTTACTAAACTTGAAGGTTGAATATTGTCATATCTCAAGCCAATCTGAACCGTAAGAGGACGATAAAAAAGATAGCCCGATATCCGGTTTTCCATATATAACGCCAATTGATTTAGAGCTGGAATGTTCTCATAAGAAAAAGGTCTGATTGCATTACTTCCGGTTAGCCTGGGAGGTTGGTTTTGGTCGAAACTTTTGCCAGCACCTTTATTTGCATCCGTTCTCCATTCTGCACCTAAAAGAATACGATGATTAAACTTTCCTGTTTTCAAAAAAAAGCTATTGGTTAGTTTAGCGAAAAGATTAAATGGTTTTCCCTCCACCCAGACTTTACTCAGGTACTCGCTGGGTACGTACCTGCCAACCATGGTTGTATCATTCATTGCAGTGGAGAGGGGGTAGATGTAATTGCTAATGAGACTTTGCTGGTAACCTTTCTGAACAGCGTAATTCGTGCTTATTGTATATTGCAGGACTCTGGCAAGAGTTTTGTTGAGATTCCATCGACCATTGCTATGAAATCGATAGGCATTGTCACGGGCCCGGGTTTGTGTAAGTGTCTTGGCATCGTCCGGATCCTGTTTGAGTTCATCTAAATTCATGGCATAGGAAAAACCGGTAGATGTATGAAAGGGTCTTTCTTTGAAAAAAGTATTGGAGTAGAGTACACTCCCCGTTAATCTGTTATACGCATCGTAAGCAAATCTGGGATCCGAAAAGGACTTTGTGTAGTCCAGATCTGTGTTTAGATTTCCACCTTTCTTGCCAAGGGAAAAACCTTTGCCGAGCCATAGCTGATTGAGGACGGGATTTACCCTGGCCTTCAGCTGGAACGGACTGTGTCCTGCTTTTGTTTTTACGAGGATAGCACCATTTGTCAAGTCGCCATATTCTACAGAAGGTACGCCTCTGATGATTTCAATGGACTCGATGTTGTCCGCTGAAATCTGTCTCAAATCTGTCCCGCTTCCTGTACTGGTGGAAAATGAAGCATTTGCCCCTGAACTTCCTGGATTGATCACCTGAAGATTGGCATTATTTGACAAAGGCGCACCATTAATTACTACTGCAGTCCCAAGACTTCCCATGTTAGTTGCATTAATTTGTCTTATCGCTGCTTTATTCACATTAGAGAAATCGGGATTGCCTGCTAATCCACCGGGCAATAGTTGCAGGACATCAGCCAGACTGGTGGCTTGTAAATGTTCAATGGCTTTTTGGGAAATAAGGGAAGACGTAGCCCCGCCCGCTCTATTTTCAGTAGCGACAACTTCGACCTCTTTTAATGCCAAGATGCTTTCTTCCAGTTCGAAGTCCATCTGGTACTGTCCATTCGAGGAAAGCATGATCGTTTGCTCTTTTCCAACCATCGTTAGAAAATGAACAGAAACGGTTATTTTACCTCCAATCAGATTTCGGAAAATGTAATGCCCTTTTTCATCGGTCATGGTACTCAAACCTAACTCCTTGATTTGTACACTCGCCATTGACAATGGACGATCATTTTTTTTCTCTTTTACATAGCCTTGTAAAAAGTTTTTCTGGGCAATTACTATGGAAGATGTAGTTGTTTCTCTTGTAATCTTTATCCGTTCATTTTCAGCAGAAGAAGTATTTGAAATGCCAGAGACTTTAGATGGGGGGGATGGAAGTGTCTCTTTTTGAGTCAATCTGGTTAAGGTATAATAGCTTTTATCTATCGCGTTCCAATTCAGAGAGGTTCCTTGTAAGACTTTGGTTAATAAAACTGAAATCGAATGGGATTTAATTTCATTCTCATCAAAATAAACCTCTATATCATTCACTAACTGGTGTTCATAAGTAAAAGTGATGCCTTTTGCCTCAGAGATAAGGTTTAGCGCCTTCTTCAGCGGCATGCGCTGCTGCGCAGAAGCCATTAAACTTGAATAAAAAATGAATAAAAAAAGCAGTAATCGCATTATTTTATCTCTTTTAATAAGTAAGCGTTATTTTTTTTCTCTATGGATGTCCCTGTGATACTGGAGATGATCTGAAATGCTCTTTCCTGATGATCAAGTGGTAGAATGCCGTCAATTTCCTTTTCAAGGAGAGATGCATTTTCTATTTTTAAGACGATCCCATAAGTGTCTTTGACAAGCTCTATGATTTCCTCAATACGTGTTCTGTTGAGAATTACCTTACGATTTTCCCAATCCCTGGATAGGTAAGAATTCGTTTTTTTAATGCGAAGTTTACTGTTATTGTCCGTGCCGACCCATTCTCCAGGTGACATTAGTATTTTTTGTTCATCCTGACGAACTCTAACGGCACCGGATAAAAGTTTAACGTGCGAGAAGCCTCTACGGTTGTATATACTAAAAATGGTCCCCAATACTTCTAGTTGAACTTTCTTATCAAGGTACACCACAAATGTTTCTCCTTTTTTAACTTGCTGCGGGTCTTGGTTAATATGTACTACATCAAATTTGACATCTCCCTTTGCCCAGACCTCTCTTCGCCCATGATGATTTAGGTTCCGATGATAAGAGATAGAAGAGTTTGGAGCTAAAAGCACTTTTGATCCATCTGTAAGTAAAATAGATTTGTGTTCTCCGCTTCCTGTAGAGATATGGATAAGAGAATGCCTTGTTTCCATCATCCAAATCCCGACACATGCAGAGAGAAACAGTAAAATGGCTGCAGCATAATGGAATATCGATAGGTGATAGCTTCTGGAAGAAACAGGCGATTCATCGATGCTTTTTTCTATCTTTTTCCAAAGATTTTCTTTTCGATCGTTAGATGCTGTGAGAGGATGAGAAGGTAAATGCTTAATTATATGGATTGCTTTTTGAATGCGATCATTTTGTTCTGGGTGGGCCCTTAATACCGATTGCCAATGCTTGTCCATAAGTGCATCGGGTTCAATAACCCATCGTTTAAAGTCTGCATCTAAAAGGAAATCAAAAAGACGGTAGTTTGCGTATGTATGAATGTTTCGTCTCATTGTATAGAAATACAGTTTGAAATGATCATTTTATCCCATTGTCAAAAAAAATATTCGTCGTAATAAATAGGTGGTTTTGTTTTTTCGATATAATTGATTAAATGAACTGATGAACGGAAGGGTGTTGAAGGCTGTTTTCCTACTTAAGAAGGAGGGGAAAATGAAATGGAAAAATTTTATTCCAATTGCGAACGCACTACGTTCGCAATTGACTTGGACACAGTATAAACTTTTATCGCGCATTGATTTACAGGGAAAAATAGCGTTTTATTTAGCCGAGAGCATTAGAAATAATTGGACGTCAAGACAATTGGAACGTCAAATCAATAGCAATTTGTATGAACGCCTGCTCATGAGTAATGATAAGGAAAGTGTATTAGCCGTTGCTAGAAATCAAAAACGACCGTTAGATGCGATAGAGATTATTAAAGATCCTATTTTCCTTGAATTCCTGGGCTTGAAGAGAGAAGCTTGTTATGATGAAAAAGATTTAGAGAATGTCATTATTACGCATTTACAAGAATTTTTGTTGGAATTAGGAAACGGTTTTTCATTTGTAGCAAGACAGAAAAGAATACCTATTGAAGGAGATGAGTTTTTTGCCGATCTTATTCTTTATAATCGCTTGCTTCAGCGTTTTGTGATTATGGAGATTAAAACGAGCCAGCTTACACATCAGGATATTGGCCAATTACAAATGTATGTGAATTATTACGATGGAATGGAGAAAAAAGATTATGAAAATCCAACAATGGGCATTCTATTGTGCACTGCTAAAAGCGATGCAGTTGTTAAGCTCACACTGCCAGAAAATCAAAAACAAATTATAGCCAGTAAATAACACTTATACGTGCCAACGGAAAAGCAGCTGTTAGATGAGTTGCACAGGGAAATGATCAGTTTTGATAAAAAATAAAAAAGGATGAAAGGGTACAATAGCGTGTGGAAAAGGTCCGTTTTGTAGCGCCTAAAACAGTTGACTTTTTTAGATTAACTAAACATTCAAGCCAGGAAATCATCAACAATTATTTAGAATAGATAAAAAATCCAATACTGGACGAATGCTGTTTCCAAACATGATGAAAAGAGTAAATTTTGCTAATGATTTATACTTTCACGCAGGCCCGGAAGCCGCGAGCCGCATAATAGGATTGCGCTCCATTATGGTAAAAAAACACATGGTTATAGCGTTTATCACCAAAAAGTGCTCCGCCCAATTGACGTATCGCATTTGGGGTGGCAATCCAACTGGATGTTTTGAGATCAAAATCCTCTAATTCTTGCAGATAACGGTACTGATTTTCGTCCAGAAGTTCTATCCCCATGTCATTGGCCATGTCAACAGCCGTATTTCCAGGGGGATAATCCTTGCGAGATTCCAGGCCTTCACGGTCATAACAGATACTCCGTCGACCTTTCGGACTTTCTTTAGAACAATCGTAAAAATGATATTCATCATTCAAACTGTCGTATTTCACGACATCCGGTTCTCCGCCACTGTTCTCCATCTCTGCTAAAGACCAAAGTTTTTCGGGATGACGCTCAAGTTTCGATTGCACGTCACTCCATTCAATATGCTGATGACGCAATGGATTTTTTTCAAATCTTCTTCTGAGTGTCTGCAGTAAATCTAAGCGGGCTTCGTCATGAAGTATGGGCGAAAGGTGGTTCATATCTATGCGTTTAATATTTTCTAAAGACTAACGAAGGTCTATATTTATTTTTAAAAAGGCATACATTATTAAAGGGTTTTTTCTTTTAGTGGATGGGGATTTCTGCCTGAAAAACCATGCCTTTTTGAGGGGAAGGGTAGAAATGAAACGTTCCACCCAGTTCTGCTATCATTTTTTTTACACTGGAGAGTCCCAGTCCATAGCCTTTTTCGCCATCACTTCCCAAGCTACTTTCCAGATGACCTTGTCGCAGGTTCTCTAACATTTCGAGACTCATTCCTTTTCCCGTATCTTCTACTTCCAACATCAATAAATGTTGATTTCCTTCCTTTAGAAGTTGCATTTGAACAGTGACACTGCCTTTTGAAGGAGTAAATTTAATCGCGTTGGAAAGAAGATTGCCGCTGATTTGCAAGAGGTTTTTTTTAGGAATAGATGTTTCTTCCCCTAAACCCTTGATGTCAACTTTAAACGTAATTTGTTTATGTAGTGCCTGTGGATGATATAATTTTTCCAGTTTTTCTTTCCATAAACGTAGATTAAATGTCTCAGAAGTTAGTTCTTTTTGTGGGGACACATTTTTTAGAATTTCTTCTGCAAGTTCCATCACCGATTGCCCGCTTTTCCCAATCATATCCACCATCTCCTGCCAGTCTTCTTTTTTCAAGTCCGGTGATTCCTCCGTCAGCAGTTTTGCCAATCCGATGATTCCTCCCAAAGGACCACGAATATCATGAGCCACTTTCCGACACGATTCAGTTTGAAGATGTAGTTCTTGACGTAGCTGCTGTAAACGATGGCGGTCTTGAATTCTTAAAATAATTTCATTGGCAATGATCTTTAATAATTCAATCTTTTCGTCTGAGAGTTTGTGTTGTTGTTTATCTAAAACACATAGAGAACCAATGGGGTATCCATTTGCTGATTTTAATGGAATTCCGAGGTAGTATTTTAAACTTAGTGGGTCATGAATAAATGGCTGATCAACAAAGCGAATATCCTTAGAAAGATCCGGTATTTCTAGATGCTCCTTTTCAAGTAAGGTATACTGGCAAACGGTTCCTTCGATTGGGTTTTGATAGGTTTCCAGACCAAAACGAGAAACCACCCATTGAGTATAAGTATCGATGAAAGAAACGAGCGATATTTCAGTGCCGGATATTTTCGCTGCCAGAAGAGTAAGGTCTTTAAAAGTATTATCTAAGTCGGTGTAGTCCAGATCGAGTGCGTAAAGAGCTGATAAGCGTTGGCTTTCCTGGGGATGTAACATAGAGATTGCAGCTTAATGATTTTATGGAGAGACGATTAAAATAATGGTTCCTTCACAAAAATAGACTTAATGCGGAAAAATCCAAATGAACTTTGAGGAAACAATTGGGTTGCTGATCTCCTTTTATTTTGCTGTTTGAAGGATGCTATAAGGGACGAAACATTTATTTTCCTTCTTCCTATTATTTTTAGCTTTTGATGTGGGGTAAAGCAAACTGGCGCTAATTGTTTTTAGATGATCAGTCAATCGCCTGAAATTATATATGGACAAACCTGGAAGAAGAAATGATAGGGAGAATAAGAAACGAAGGGCGTAATGTCATAAGGTTATTCATCACAGCGGTAATCCTTGCCGACAAAGAACTGTCATCTGTGGTTTTATTTTTTTGTAAAAATATTTTTTAGGACTGTACTTCTTTTTTTATATCTTTGCCATCCTTAAAAATCGATGGGTTTTTATTTTCGGGGTGTAGCGTAGCCCGGTATCGCGCCACATTTGGGATGTGGAGGTCGTAGGTTCGAATCCTGCCACCCCGACTAAAAAAAGCCAAATGGCGCCACTTAAAGACAAGTGGTGCCATTTGGCTTTTTAATCTCTTTTTTATTACTATACCAAGGCTTTCTGTATAATTTTTATTTAGTTAAAGAGTCACCAGATTAATACTTTTAGTTTATTTTGAGTTAAAAGATGAAAATTTGGAAATATGTTGACAGGTTTCGAACCGCTTGAATTCAATCCAATTTCATGTTCATAGAAATGCAAATTTCCGTCAGCCTTGTTAGGAAAGATAAGATTTTGACAGCTCTTTGAATTGATATTTTGTTTCTTTTAGCTAATTCAATTTTGATAATGTTTGTGATTAATTCTTGTTATTCCTCGCTAAAATTATACGTTGTTGCTTTTTCAAAATTCTCTTTACTATTCAGATGTTGGAATCCATAGACTATATTGACCTCATCTTTGAGGTAATTTGTAATGTTAGTATCATTGTAGATTAAATTCTCATTTAGAAAAAGAGAAGCCACTTTTAATATGATGGAATTGTCGGTCTCTTGAAAGAGAAATGCAGGTTTTAAAAGGGATGATGCGCTTTTAAAACTTCGCTTCTGTTGTACGTCAAGTTTATAAGCATCATTGAGTTGTGCGCCTAGAATATCAATTTTATTTTCGCAGTCTGATTTTATGGAATAATAATCTTCTTCGTCAATTGTACCTTTTATTAAAAGCTCTCTTGCATTAGCAACTCGTTTTAGCATCTTATGTAAAGATCTGTTGATATTAATTTCATTAATTGATTTTTGTTGGTATAACTTGTCGTAAATCTTTTTGATAAGATCCTCGAAAATTGGAGCATATCCCGCATTTGGTTTTAGCAAACTAATCCCTTATTAATGAGCTGAAAAAGCAAGGCATATTGATCTCACTTGGAGGAGTTAGGAGTATATGGACGCGTCATGACTTGCAAACTTTCAAGCTTAGATTAAAGACGTTAGAGGTAAAGTCTGCGCAAGAAGGCATTGGTTTTAACAGAAGCTTAGCTTGTAGCTCTTGAGAAAGCTAAAGAAGAGAAAAAGGCACACAGCGAAACCGAAACTCATCATCCTTGATACTTAGGTGCTCAGGATATTTATTATGTTGGGAACATCAAGGGAGTTGGACATAAATATTTATTGAAACGTTAACTTTCATGAAGATACAATATTTTTTTCAATAGGTTTTTGAATTTAAACTAAACCACTGAAAGACCTCCTCAACCAGTCAAACGTGGTTTCCCGGTGGTATTCCTTGACGTTTGTCAGTTAATTCCAATGCATCAAAAAGCATCGTTAAGAATTTAACTATTATTATATTAGTAGTTATTAATTTAATTATTGTTTAATTATCACGAGTCACATCAATATGTGACTCGTGATAATTAAATTTTGATTAAAAATTATTTACATTTAGTTATATCATTTAAACATCTAAAAATTAAATAAATGAAAAAACTATCTATCTTTGGTCTGGTCGTGTTAGTGCTATTAAGTTTTACAGAAAAATCGAACGCACAATCCACGGCAACTACAGCTTCTGTCAATGTGAGTATTGATCTAACGACCGCTGTAATTTCAATTAATCTTGGAGCATCTCCTGATGTAAACTTCATTTACAGTCTTCCAGCTGATTATGTAGGTGTAAAAACAGAAAGTAAAACCGCTCATTTAACTGTTGTCAGCAATTTACCCTATGATATTTCAGTTAAAGCCGGAGTTGAGTTTGCGTCCACCAGTAGCAATAATCTTCCTCTAAATCTTGTCAAAGTAGCAGTAGATCCTGCCACTTCCAATGGGGGTAATTTGACCACGGCTTCCCTGGCCTTGACACCAGCTAAAATTGTAGAAGGAGCTGCAGCTGCTATCAACGCCGTTTATAATGTAAATTATACCATTCCGGATGCTGCTCCGCTTTTGGGTTTGGCTCCTGAAGTATATACCACCACTGTAACTTATACAGCGACTCATATTTAAGAAAGGTAAAATTCGAATGCATGATCAAATGCTATTTCATTAGTTTAAGTATCGTTTTACTGGTTGGCTGTACAAATTCCCTGGCTTTTAGTCAGGGAATTTCAGTATCACCATCACGAATTTTTTTCAAGGGTCAGGCGGGTCAGACGGTAACTAAGCCAATAACACTTGTAAATAATTCCAACAGTGAATTTAATTTTATTTCAACTATAAAAGATTGGGATAGGGATTCGCTTGGAGTAAAAAAATATTATCCACCGGCATCTTTAGAAGGGTCCAATGGAGAATGGCTTTCTTTATCTGAAAGTAGTTTTAAAATATCCGCCGGAGAAACAAAAGTGGTCACCCTTTCTATGACGATTCCTTCTGAAAGCGCAAAGGAACTAACCACCAGTATGTTGTTTTTTACACAAGTAAAAGAACAAGTTAGCCGACAAGGGCAATTAGGAATAGGAATTAATGTATTATTGGAAGTGGGGATACAAGTGTATCACGAACCGGCCAATTTAACACCTGGCGATTTAGAGTTTCTAGCCTTTAAAGACGAAGGCTTCCTGATGAAAGGAATGGATCGTGTACGAATGCTGGGGGTAAAGATTAAAAATAATGGACAAATATACAAAGATGCCTACGTGCGTTTTGAATTAACAGATATAGAAAATGGTACCGAAATTCCGGTGAAATCAATTCCTATTGCCATGTTGCCGGAGGCCAAACAATGGATTTACATAGATCTCCCTGCTAAATTAAAAGGACGTCATTTGATTGTCGCAATTCTGGATGCAGGTAGTCAATACGATTTAAAAGTTGCTGAAAAAGAAATTCAATATTAAATTTATTTTGTTTCTGACGTATCTCCTTTGGAATATGATTTCTTCGGTAAATGCTCAGATCAATATCTATTTACCAGAAATAAACATCCGTAATAGAGATGAGTATAAAACAGTGAATAGTGCGGGTACATATAACTATGCCCTTGGACTGGTGCCCAGAATTGAAATAAAAGCAAATATCTCGAATTTTGACAGTACAGTTGGAGGGACTTCAACTGTACCCCTCAACTTAGCAAATATTAAACTGAATAAAATAGGGGAAGTAATTTTGTTAGGAACACATATCGAACAGGCCTTATCTACCAGCTATCAGGCTATATATGTTGCTATTGCAACGATTGGCGTCACCGCTGCAGTTTCAATCGATGTGAGATTAGTGACAAATACACATACCTGGATTTCGGGAATTTATAGTGCGCCTGTGCAATTTAAAACTGGCACCTTATTAAATGAAAATCAGATTTCTCCAAGAATTCAAGACTTTTTTATTCATGTTCCTGCATTTATAACGCCAGATGCGGGTGTCTATAAAGTAGATTTTAATGTGAATAATTTCAGCTATTTTAGAAATGAAACGGGTATAGATGTAATTAAGACATTGATTATTGATACAACTGTCCCCTTTTTACCGAGTATTGCCGCTGGAAACTCTACTTTTAATTTTACTACATCATTCCCTTACAATACTATTCCAACCAGTCCGGTTAATTCATTGGCTATACAGTTAACGGATTTCTCAAATTCTATCCCTATTTATTTGTCGAATGTAGATCAGAGATTAACAAGCAATACAGGTTTAGAAGTCCCAACCACTAATAGACATCTACTTAACAACAAGTTTTCTATTAATAGCGCCCAATTAAAAGCAAATTTTGTACAGGCGGGCAGCTATAGCATCCCTTTGGTTTATTCCTTTAATAAATTGAGTGCAGCCTATCCGACAGGAAATTTACAAACTCAGAAAAATGGGACGTTAGAGGTGGTGGTGAGCGATATGTATGAAATGACAGCCAATCAGAGTTCCATTAATTTCGCGTTTACAAGCCCTAGCCAATACCAAAGCGGGATGAACATAGAAATGCCACAACAGTTAAAAATAAGTAAAACCAGTCCTTACAATCTTTATGTACGGGCCTCTACAAGTAGCTTTAGTTCTGGCGGCAATCAAATCCCTTTAAATGTGATGCGGATAGGTCCTGTGGAAGGAGAAACGGGAATGAATACCATTACTTTATCTACCGTTTCACAACCACTTATTCAGGCAGGCAATCCGGTGATTGACAAACTTCTAAATATTCAATATAGCATACCTTCTACAGAAACACCAAAATTTTTAGGCAAACCCAGTGGTTTGTATGCTACGGATATTGTATTCAGTTTCGTTTCTCTCTAAAAACGTTTAACCTCGATTTTTCTCCGATCGTCCTTGTATTCAAAATCTAGCTGATACGTTGTTTTTTTAATTCCCCTGATCTCAATTTCGTTATTTGCATTTTCAATAGAGAAAAGCATTCCCTTGGTATCGATAAAAACACTATAGGTGCTTGGTGGCAAGTAAAAGGAATAGTTGCCTTCAGCATCACTTAATGTATGGTATTGTTTTCCATTCCTATCAACGGCATTTATACGTATACCCGCAAGATAGGGTTGAGATTCAAGGTACTTGTTCATTTTTATCCTGATTTTACCTTTTAAAATATTGGTTTTCACCAGCGGTATTTCCAACATTAAATTCTTAGTTAAGAGGATATTTGGTGTACCGGTAGTGTTCCATCCATTGTTATTGATAATTTCTATGGTGTATGCCCCGTCGGGAATGTTTTGAAACTTTGCCACCCCTTTCGCATTGCTAATAGCCACGTATTTATCTATTTTTATCAATACTCCCTCTATTCCAGATTCATTTAAATCTCTGATTCCATTGTTATTATGGTCTTCGAAATACACTAACTCTAGCTTATTTCTCCCGGATTTATTAAGCTGATTAAATTTCTTTTCTATCCCTACTCTAATTTGTCGAGTGTTAAATGCGGTATTGAGAATGGGGGCATTTTGCTCGTGGGCAATCAGGTTTTTATTTTGGATTTTCGAATAAAATGCATCGGCAGTTAAATCCCACTGACCCCGTAATTTCCACCTGATATTTCCATTGATGGAAAAATTGTTCATATTGGAAGATTCATAACGACTATACATACTAGCCAACTGAATTTCCATTTTGTTATTGAATGCATGGAACCTCGCATTAGGCCCAAATGAGTAGACGTTGTACTTCATCTCACCTGCCGCTGAATATATATCACCCAGATAGTAGGGATTAATTTGTATGTAAGAAGTAAATCCTAAATTTTGATAGTGGTAACTGCCATTTATTCGAAAAGAGTGAAACGGGGGGGTAGGTTTGTTTGCGGTGTTTTGAAAGGTATACCCATAATCGGTATTAATTGAAAGTCGGTGATGGTGAATGAAAAAAGCATAATTAGCAATTGATCTCACGGACTGTGACTTCCAGTTGACTTTATTGTTCAGGAGTAACGCGGTTCCTTCACTCTGAAGTTTTTGGAGCATTAAATAAGGCCTAACATCAAGCGAGAATTTTTTCCATGTTTTAGTATAGCCAAATTCATAGATTTGAAGTTGATGGTTGTCATTAAAAATGTACCCATTTTCCATTTCCTGGTATTTTGGGCGGTTAATCAATAAACTGATGCGTGCAGAAATGCTTTGGGAACCCGCTAACTTTTTGATTAAACGGGTCTCTGTTTGAGTTAATCCCCTCTTCAGCCCGGTATAGTAGGAGGAACCATAATAATTTTGTGTGTTTAATTGGTAATCGTTAAATAAAAGACTGTAATAAACTCCTGCAGAGATGGCATTTTTATGCGTATTCCTATAAGTTGATTCGACACTATATCCCCCCTCAATAGTTAATTGTTGATTGTTGCCTACATTAAAAAAGGTTTTCCCATTCAATTGATGCCCCGTTATTTTTCTGTACGTATTATCACTATATATATAGGAAAGATTTTTTTCTTTGTTAGTATGGTTTTTAAATACATAATTAGCTGCAATAATTCTTGTGCTGGGAATGATGGGAAGAGAACTGTACAGGAGATAATTGTTTTCTACAGCATAAATACTCACTGAGTGATCGTCCATTGGTTTGTAAGTCGCCTTTATGCCTCTCCCCCCAATGGCGTAATCTAAATTCTCGAAGATGTTCCCTGCTTTTATCCCCCATTTTTTTTCTTGATAATCAATATAGGTGTCATATAAGTTAATGGTTTCGAGATTTTTATAATATTCCATATTCAAATTGTACTTCAGGATGTTGTTTTTTTCAAGTTCCAAATTTCCTCTGCCCTGCATTTGATATGTCGAAGAATGTTGGTTCATGCTTAAGTAACGCAAGGTGATTGAATTGTTAGGCTGGTTATTGAAAAAGTCATCATTCGAACCATAGCGTTTTACACTTCCGACACTGATGATACGGATTTTTTTCGTGGACAGCGGAGTTCCCTCTTCATTGATTGCTTGTATCGTCACGTTATAATCTACAGATTTCTGGGTGGATTTATTCCGGACTTGCATAGGTAACAGCAGTTGTGACCCTGGTTGTATGGTTGCAGACAACAAATCTCCACTAAAATCTAAGCCGTTGGGAATTTCTGTAAAAATTAAGCGGAAAGTAATGGGAACAAAACCCCTATTGGAACAAGTGATCAAGATTTGCGTTTGAGTACCATTCGGGTCCAAATAATATTCATGTTGCTCGGTTCGAATGTCAAAAGCGCTTTCCTCATTGAGTTTTGTAAAAAACGAAACTGCCGGTTGCATAGTAACCGCAGAATCGGAGGACAAAAACGCAAGGCTAAAAGCTTGTAAATTACTGACAATGGTGCTTCTATCCGCAATGTATTTTAATGGGAAAATTCTTTTTTCAGAAGCTTCCAGAACGATTGTTTTTGGGAGGCTGATCAGTCCGTTTAAGGTACGGGTATGATTTGCGGAAGCAGATAATTGAACTGGCCTGTTAGAAAAATTCTCGATAATAATTCGGTTAGCGAATGTTTGATTTCCCTGTATGTGTATGGTGTCCAGTTCAAACCTGTAAGTAACATGGGGCGTATTTTGTGCTCCTGAGGACACAGGAGAGCAAACGATACAGAACCAGGTAAATAATAAAACCCTTATAATTTTCGTGATCATAGCGAGGCGTTCAAGTGATGATTTAATGGAACTATAAAAATGTAGCCCCGAGAGTTCTCTCCAGGCAGATTTATTTTTATCAGAAACTACCTAAGCGGTTAGCTGCGCAAATAATTCGCCCTTACTATTGATTTTTAGTTTTCGATAAACTCTTTTGATGTACACCCTTACGGTATCCAAAGAAATTGAATGTCGATCGGCTATTAATTTATAACTCAATCCATCTATTAATCCATAAGCAATTTGAAGCTCACGTACAGTCAATAAGTCCTCGTGTATTTTATGAGCTGAATACTGTTTTGTAATTGCTCTGCAAATGCTTGGACTAAGAAACGAGCCGCCGCTATAGGTGGTGGTAACTGCGAAAAACAAGTAGTTAAAAGAACTTTCTTTCAAGAGGTAACTTACACCACCATTTCTAAAACAGTCACGTACCGTCTTCAATTGAATAGAATCGCTAAGAACAATAATTTCACTATTTACAAGCAATTTTTTTATACTTTCAATTACTTTGACACTTTGCCCAGCGATATCTAAGACTAGGATATCCGGTTGTGTTTTTAAGTGATGAGACTGTAAGTGATCCACACAATCTATATCGAACACAATTGCGATTATTGATTCACTGTTGGTTCTTTTCATTGAATTTGTCAGCGCCAATTTCGTAGTTCTTCTTGCTATAGGATCTTTATCTATTATTCCAACTTTAATCATAGGCTTTAAATTTTTAAAAAATTAAATAATGGATAATGCAAAGAATGTATAAATATATTCGAATGAATGCTGGCTCACAAGCGATGAACAACATGAATAAAGCTATATTCTCCTTGAAGCGAGAAGGAACAAAATGAATAAAAAGAGAACGGATGTTGTCCACATTGCAACCACTTAAATAAACGCCTGACTTTTAGTCTTTAACTGAAAAAAGCTACAAGGAAGATTAAGTTTACACTGTTTGTTGAATATACCTTTAAGGGGTATCCGGGTCAAATGAGAACTTGTCTTTCGCAAGAAAATCCAATAAAGGCCGTGTTTCGGAACAGATATAAGTCCTTTTCGGGGAATGTGCAAGGAATGAAGAGTACAGCCCTTACACCCAAGAAAACGGGTACAGCGCAAGACCTGTCGCATTTTTGTAAGCTATAATGGACGTATCCCTCCTAAAGGCTATTTAATCGGAAGGATTGATTGGATGTCAACTGAAAGTGATCTAACGGGCTCTGGTAAAGTCACATCAATTTTTTGACAGATACAAAGGATACTCTTCACCGATAGTTTGTATATGAGGTGCCCAACGCCTTGATGTTAAATCAACCAAAGTTTACTCAGGGTTAAAAAGGGGATAATTTTCAATTTGCTTTTACCGCCCGTTTTTCCAGTAATAATGCCTTGAAGGTATATCTATCAGTAAAAAGTCTAAATGCAGGAAAGACAGTGAAGCGGAGAGTGAAAGGGAATGCATAGAGTGCTTACTTTGTTGAAAGAGAATACCTTGTAGACGTTGCAATTATCAGTAAAAAGAAATCATGAAATGCACCCAAATTTTACAAGTCTTATCCCCATTTTCTCATTCCTTGTTTCTTCTTGGGATGGGACTTCTGTAACTTAATGGATTTTGTCTAAAGTTTAAACAATATTAATCCGAATTCGGTAATTATTTCAGACTTTAATATCTATGTAATTAATTAGATGAAATAAACTGGGAAATCGGATTAACACAATTAAAATTAAACTAATATAGAATGATGAAATCACTTTTACTCTTTAACAAAAAGCAATACGTTGCGGCCGTATGGGCTTTATTAATCATGGTTGGAATGAGCGCCTGTCAGCAGCAGCCTTATGCCGATGAAGTGGTATTTGGAAAGATATGGACAGGTGATCCGGAAAATCCATGGGCAGAAGCGATGGCTCTGGCAGGTGATACCCTGATGGCGGTAGGAACACAGGAGGAGATAGAGGCCTTAATCGGCAAAAATACCCGCAGAACAGAAGCTGGCGAAGATCATTTAATTGTTCCAGGATTCATCGATAGTCATGCGCACGTAGTTGAAAGTGGCTTTGAACTGGCCTCCGTCCAATTGCGCGAGGCTAAAACACCGAAGGAATTCATCCAGCGAATTGCGGACTATGCCAAAACCGTGAAGCCAGGTACTTGGATTATCGGAGGAAACTGGGATCATCAGAACTGGGGAGGGGAATTGCCGGATCGTTCTTGGATCGATTCCATCTCTAAAGAGCATCCTGTATGGGTAAACCGGATAGACGGGCACATGAGTCTGGCAAATTCGGTCGCCTTAAATCTGGCAGGAGTCACCAATGAAGTGAAAGAAGTAAAAGGCGGAGAGGTCATCCGAAAAAATGGACAGATTACCGGCCTATTTAAGGACAACGCCATGAATTATGTGCGTAAAGTAGTGCCCCCACCTACCAAGGAACAGGAAGATGTCGCTTTTAAGGAGGCGATGGATTATTTGTCTGAACGCGGGATAACGTCCGTGATTAGCGTGCCGGGAACTGGTTACGGTGATTACTTTGACGTATATAAAAGAGCGAAAAAGGCCGACTTTAAAACGCGGATTTATGCTGCAGCAGAATTAAAGAATTGGGAAAAACTGGCCAAGCAGGTAAAGGAAGAAGGGACCGGGGATAAATGGCTTCGTTTTGGAGGACTAAAAGGTTTTGTAGATGGTTCGTTAGGGTCGCATACTGCTGCTTTTCTTCAACCATTTACAGATACACCTCACGATTCAGGTTTCTTTGTCATTCCTGAGGATGTGTTGTACCATCAAATGAAATCGGCAGACAGTGCCGGTCTTCATCTGTTGATACACGCCATTGGAGATCGCTCGATAAATACCTTGCTAAATCTTTATGAAAAGTTGGAAAAGGAAACTGGAACTAAGGACAGAAGAATGAGAATAGAACATGCGCAACACATTTTGCCATCCGATATCCAAAGATTTAACACGTTAAATATTATCGCAAGTGTACAACCTTACCATGCCATTGACGATGGAAGATGGGCTGAGAAAGTGATTGGGCCTGAGCGTATAAAGAGCACTTATGCTTTTAGGGCATTATTGGATGTTGGAGCAAAATTGGCCTTTGGTAGTGATTGGTTTGTAGCCCCTGCCGATCCAATTCTCAGTATCTATGCGGCTGTCACCAGAAGAACCCTGGATGATAAGAATCCGGAAGGTTGGGTACCCGAACAAAAAATAACCGTGGAAGAAGCATTGAAAGCATATACCATTGATGGCGCTTACGCGACTTTTGAAGATCAGATTAAAGGCTCCCTGAAAAAAGGTAAACTGGCCGATTTCGTGGTATTGGATAAGGATATTACCAAAATTGATCCGGTGTCTATCCCTTCAGTGAAAATATTGAGTACGGTATTGGGAGGAAAAGAGGTGTATAAAGCCAGCCATTGATCTTCAGATGCGGTGGTTTGATCCTTTAATATTCCTTCCGGTGATAAGCATGCAAAATGAGTCTAATATGAAATATACTAAAAATTAAGTGAAAATCCAATTTTTAGTTAAACTATTTTACTGACTGGAATGGAAACGGATCACAAATACAGTTGATACAAACAAAAAGTGAAGAATAAATTCCCTTTAGTGTTTTTCAATGGAAAGACGTCTAAAGGGAATTTTCTTTATATTTCATTTTATTGCAAGATAATTTTCAGCACGTTTGAAAGTACCGGATGATGTTCTTCTGCACGCCAATTGAGGTATAGATCGCTTTGAAAAGGGAGTGGAATGAATCTTAATCCCTGACGTTCATGGTAAAGAAAAGAGTCGGGGAGGATAGCAATTCCAAGACGCTTCTGAACCATCGCGATGATGGTTGAACCAAATTCTGAGTATAAATAGACGTTTGGAACAAAATCTAAGGAAACAAAAAACTGCTGGATAATGGCTCCATAGCTGCTTCCTTCATCAATGGTTGGGAGAATGAATTTTTGAAGGGATAGGCTTTTCGGGTCAAGATCTTCAAGACTTCGATAGGGATGATCTTCCGGAACCACCAATGCAAGATGGTCGGTATGTATCTTTTTTGATTGAATGCCAGGCAGGCGATTGACATCCCGTGTAATTGCCAAATCAATGGTGTAGTTTTTCAGAAAATCCTGTTGATTCTCATAAAGTACCTGCATGAGTTCGATCTGAAGATGAGGGAAAGTCTTGTAAATGGAAGCAAGAATGTCGGGCATGATCGATGCAGAGATGGAATCAGGGTGAGCAATTCTGAGAGTGCCTCTTTCCCCTAAATGGATTTGACGTGCGAACTGATGAATAAAGTCAATTTTGCTTAACTCAATTTCCCATTTTTCCCGAAGAAAATTTCCCGCATCTGTGAGTTTGACCCTTCTTTTATTCCGTTCAAATAGCAAAACCCCCAGCTCCTGTTCGAGTGCCTGTATCTGGCGGGTAAGTGCCGATTGGGTGATGTTCATTTTCGCCGCTGTATTCCAGAAATGAAGCTCCCGGGATAATGCCAGAAAAGAATGAATTTGTTGTAAATGCATTAATGCAATTTATACATTAAATATTGAAAAAATAGCATTTTTTTGCATTTATTGTGTGCGTAGATTTGCGGCATGCAACACATCAAAATCATCCGGGTAACCTCGAAGCAACAACAGGAACTCCAAAATATCTGCCGAACAACCTTTCTTGAGACATTTTCAGAGAGCAATTCACAGGAGAATATGCGTCAATACCTTGATTCCAGTTTTTCAATGGACCAATTGGAAATGGAATTGAACCATCCTTCTTCAGAATTCTACTTGGCATATGTGGAGGGCATCGCTGCAGGTTATTTAAAAATAAACTGGGGAGAAGCGCAGAAAGAAGACATGGGAGCAACCGCCCTGGAAATTCAGCGGATTTATGTGCTTCGACATTACCATGGAAAAAAAGTAGGTCAATTACTTTACCAAAAGGCCCTGGATGTTGCAGAAGAAAAGAAATTTAATCATGTATGGTTGGGAGTATGGGAGAAAAACCTGCGCGCCATTCGCTTTTATCAAAAGAATGGTTTTGCTGAATTTGATCAGCATGTGTTTGTGTTAGGGACTGATCAGCAACGAGATATTTTGATGAAGAAAAGAGTAAACGATTGATAAATAATGGAGGTATGATGAGTAAAAAACAAATTTTATGGATACTGTTGGTGCTGGGGACTGCCTTTTGGGGGATCTCGTTTTCGGTAACGAAATTGGCAATGGGAAATTTTTCTCCCTCCACTTTTCTTTTCTATCGTTTTTTGACGGCTACGCTGGTATTAGCTCTTGTCTTTTCAAAGCGTCTGCGGGAAATTAATTTGCCTGCAATCAAAACAGGCGCGTTACTGGCGCTGCCGCTAATGGTAGGAATTTACCTGCAAACGCTTGGAATTAAATACACGAGCGCCTCTCAATGCGCGTTTCTGGCCGGAACTTGTGTGGTGATGGTCCCGCTGTTGAAATGGCTAAGTTATCGGAAAGCGGTTCATTTTAAAGTATGGTGTGCGGCATTTATGGCATTAGGGGGGCTGCTGATTATTTCTATTAATGAGGACTGGCACATTAGCAGCGGTGATCTTTATACCCTCAGTGGTGCGTTCGGCTTTGCCATTTACCTCCTCCGCGTAGAAAAAGAAGCCACTTTAAAAAACCTTATACCCACTATTGTTCCCATGTTCGCCACCTGTAGTCTGGTGACGTTCGCGATGGCACTGCTGGATGCACATGCAGACTGGTTTCCGCTTGTGACCGATTTTTGGATGGGTGTGGTGTTTTGTGCCCTGTTTTCTACAGCGTATATGTATTCCGTTTCCAATATTGCTCAGCGGTACATTAGTGCGGAAAGAGTAGCGGTAATCTATCTCTTTGAGCCGGTATTTGGAGCCATCGCCGCTTTCTTCATCCTCGGAGAGGAACTTTCCGGGCGACTCTTGTTAGGAGGGGGGATCATTTTTCTGGCGACATGTGTTTCTGAGCTAAAGTTTAAAAAATACTCAAAAACACTTCCCAATGGTGTAGCTTAAATGCTTAAAATAAAATTTTCAACCCCTGGCATGTCAAGAAGGAGAACTGAAGAAGGGACCTGTAAAGTAGCCATACAGGAGAAGAAAATAAACGGTTACTTTCTTAAAATTTTTTCCATGCTCTTGCCTTTAGCCAGCTCATCGATCAGTTTGTCCAGGTAACGTATTTTCTGCATCAGCGGATCTTCGATGTCTTCTACCCGGTATCCACAAATTACACCGGTTATTTTAGAAGCATGCGGATGAAGTTGGGGGGCATGGTGAAAGAAATCCTCAAAGTTGGTTTTGAGATCTAGTTGCTTTTGCAATGCAGACTCGTCGTAACCCGTTAACCAGAAAATAATTTGATCCACTTCCTCTTTTGTTCGACCTTTTTTTTCAGCCTTGGCAATGTAATGAGGGTAGACACCTGCAAAAGACATTTTAAAGACACGGGCATGATTGCTGTTCATGAAATTTACTTTTTGTTTACCAAAGCTAGTGGATTTTTTATGCTTTCGGTCCGCTTGTACCGATAAATAACTAACATTGATTTCTTTTTAGAGGCTTTTAACCTAAGAATTGCGGCCGTTTAGGCCTCTTAACAGAGAGGAAGAACGGCAGGTTAAGCAATTTTGAGAGACACGCACAAATCAGAATAACAGGGAAAAATGAAGCAACCTGTGAGGGAAAACTGACCTCCGAGCTTAAGAGACGGATGGTTGGTGTCTGTAGAATTGATCGGTGGATGCCATAACTGCATAGAAGAGAGTACGAATGATCAGCAATGACCGACTATCATCACCGCATTGAATTCGGCTACTCAGAAATAATGCTACGGATCAGCTTCATCAATAGCTCTCTGCCATACAGGATTGAAACACCCGTTAAGGAAGCAAATTTTCACGAATTGACTGGGTTTGGCTATATTTGTTGGGCGGAAATGCTTGGCTTTATTAGAGATGCTATCAAAAAAAACACTGGAAAAAAAGCAGGTTTTCATTTACCTAATAACCATTCTCATTAGTTTCCTACTCGGATTATATTGGGAAGAAAGTCAGCATTTAGAGCGGCTTATTGAGCCGGTGATTGCGGTTTTACTTTACAGTATGTTTTGTCAGATTCCCTTTCTTGAAATCAGGGAGGCATTTAAAAACAAAAACTTCTTCGCAGCTCTATTGGTTGGAAACTTTATACTCATTCCATTATTAGTGACCCTATTAGTACTGGTGTTTCAACCTGCGCCTCTGGTAAGTCTTGGAATAGTACTGGTATTGTTAACTCCTTGTGTAGATTATGTGATTGTATTTTCCCATTTAGGGAAGGCCGATTCGAAATCACTTTTGGCCGCCACCCCGCTGTTATTTATTTTTCAACTGGTGTTATTGCCCTTCTATCTTTGGGCTTTGGTAGGAAAGGATCTCTCCATTCGCATGGAAGTAGCTCCTTTTATTCAATCATTTCTCTATTTAATGATTCTTCCTTTTCTACTATCCATCGCCACTCAGTTCGCAGCTAAATCAAACATAAAAATGGGGAAAGTGGGTATGGGTTTATCCGCTTGGCTCCCGGTACCTTTTATGTCACTCACATTGCTTACCATCATCGCATCACAAATCCCCCTTCTGCATGCCTATGGGGAAACTATAGGACGCATTATTCCCCTTTATATAGTGTATGCCATCCTTGCACCTTTCATCGGAAAACTCTCCGCCCGCCTGTTTAAAGTAGATGTAGCCGCCTCCCGTTCAGTTTCTTTTTCGGTCGCTACCAGAAATTCCCTGGTGGTATTGCCTTTGGCTCTTGCATTGCCAGCCCCCGAAAATAACTTACTTGCAGTGGTCATTGTTACTCAAACCATGGTAGAGTTATTGTTTGAATTGATATACATCAAAGCCATTCCTTCTCTTATAAAAGTGAATGCAAATGAAAATGACGGAGAAGTAGATTCTTAAATGCCTTCTGGCGCACGATGCGCCAATCATAGTTGTTTGTTAGGGATTCAGGTGTTTGGTATTTTTGCCGCTATTGATTTTTGTGCCAATTAGCTGGGTGTCTCCGTCAAATGTAAGAAAGGGATAGGGTGGGAGCCTGCTGTTGCCGTGAACGAAAGTCAGGGAATTTGATTTTATGCTGGGGATTCGTTTTTTTACGGAATAGCAGGGTAGGAATGACCATTTCCTTCATGGAATTAACGCTAGCCAACACAGTGTAGTTGATAGAAAAACAAGGTCGAAATGAGGCTGTTTTGGGAGGCTTAAGTTACTTCACACACAAAAGAGAGCAAAAAAATCGTCCTTTCCCTAACAGAAAGGACGATGAGAAAGGTATTAACATGTTGAGCGTGTAATGGGTCAGGGGTTATTTCCAGCCACCCCCCAAGGCTTTGTAAAGCAATACCCGATTAGAAGCCTGGTCTTTTTTAACCTGTACTTGCTTAATTTCCGCTTCAAGGACGGTTCTTTGCGCGGTGATGATCTCTAAGTAGGTAGCACGTCCGGCCAGAAATAAATCATTTGCGGCCTTCACAGACTGATTAAGAGCAGAGACCTCTTCTGAAATATAACTTTGTCTCTTTTGAATGTGTTGAGTCGCTTTCCAGGTATCCTGCACTTCATTATAAGCTTTCAGCACTGTTCTTTCATATTGTTGAAAAGCAATTCCATATTCTGCTACGTAAGCATCGTAATCTGCCTTCAGGCGATTTTGACTCAGAATAGGTGCGGCAAGTCCCCCTAACAATCCATAAGCAAGTGCCGTTTTGGGCGTAAATAGCTGATCCAGGTGAAAGGATTGCAAGCCAACATGTGGGGCTAACACAATGGCTGGAAGGAACGCGGCTTTCGCCGCATTGATTTCTTTTTTAGAAGCTAAGAGTTGTAAACCTGCTTGCTTAATGTCTGGTCTTAAATGAATTAGTCCAAGAGGCACGCCTTTCGAAAGCTCCTGATTGGAAAGGAAGTTAGTTAATCCCCCTGGTGTGGGCTGTGTATTTCCCTCAAATCGACCACAAAGAAAGTTCAGGTGATGCTGGACCACAGCCATTTGCTGCAATACCAGCTCTTTTTGGGCATTGGAATTCGCCAATACAGCTTTAAATTGCTGAACGCCCAACTCTGTGGCCATAGCGGCTTCTTTCTGAATTTCAATGATACCTAAACTTCTTTGCTGCAGGAGGATGTTTCGATCGAGGATGGTTAGTTCTTCGTGAAGCATTAATAATTCCAGATACGCATGTGCCACCATACTGATTAACTCCGTCTGTACCAGTTTCTGCCCTTCATAAGTAGCAAGGAAACGTTGGAAAGCTGCCTGCTTCCTGTTTTTCAGCTTGCCCCAAAGATCAATTTCCCAGGAAGTGCGCAAGCCAATGTAAAAATCGGGTACGGGATTAGGAAGCTTTTCATTGTTTGTTAGGTTATCTGAAAAATTGGTGTCGTAATTTCCAATTCCATCCATGGTATAGAAACCGTATCTTCTCAAACCAGCTTCCACCGCCAAGTCCAATTGAGGAAGTAAAGCACCTTTTCTGAGCCGAAGGCCGGCTTTGGCTAGCTCCATATGATGCATGGCTTCCGTCATATCCGGATTGTTCGCCAGAGCGGTCTCGATGAGTGAAATTAACTGTTCATCTTTAAAAAAGGTTTTCCAGGGGGTAGAACCCATACTTAAAGTATCGGTAGAAGTATGGTAAGTTTCGGGTAAGGTCCGGTGCTGCTGGAGTCCAGCTTCTTTTTTTATTCCACAGCTACTGACGAATAGCACCAATAGGAGAGAAAGTGCACCTTTAGTTGTCGATTTCTTTACTTTTTTACCCATCGTAGAGAACAGTACATATAAACCGGGGATCACAATCACTCCTACAATGGTTCCTACAATCATGCCTCCTACAGCGGCTGTTCCAATGGAACGGTTACCTAACGCTCCGGCCCCTGTCGCAATTGTCAATGGGATTAAACCTGCGGCAAAAGCGAAAGAAGTCATGAGAATAGGACGTAGACGGGCTACCGAACCCTCAATGGCTGCTTTAAGGAAGCTGGCCCCTTCTTTTTGTTTAATAATGGCATACTCTACAATAAGAATGGCATTTTTTCCTAACAAACCGATGAGCATTACAAGGGCTACCTGGGCATAAATGTTGTTTTCCAGACCAACCAATTTTAGGAAAAGGAAGGCTCCGAAAATTCCGGCAGGAAGAGAAAGAAGTACCGGAAGAGGCAGTAGGAAACTTTCATACTGAGCCGCAAGAATCATGTAAACGAAAATCAGACAGAGTATAAAAATGTAAAGCGCCTGATTTCCTGATAAAATTTGCTCCCGGGTCATTCCAGACCATTCAATTTCATAACCTGCGGGGAGATTTTTGGCAATTCTTTCCACTGCGTCAATCACTTGCCCACTGCTATAGCCCACCTCTGCATCTCCGTTCAGCATGGCCGAGGCATACATGTTATAGCGGGTAATCTGTTCCGGACCGTACACCTTTTCCATCGTAATGAAAGACGAGAAAGGCATCATCTCTCCGCTGTCATTTTTTATAAATAATTTGAGTACGTCCTCAGGTTTTTCCCGGTAGTTGGGGCCCGCCTGTACCATCACTTTATACATCTGCCCATAGCGGATAAAATTGGTGGCATAGAAACTACCCATCAGCGTTTGCAACGTGTTCATGGCATTTTCAACGCTAATTCCTTTTTTAGCTGCCAGGTCATAATCCACCTTAATGAGGTACTGAGGGAAACTAATATCAAAAGTGGTGAAAACATTTCCAACCTCGGGACTGGCCTTTAGTTCTTCAATAAATTTCTTTACTACTTCAGAAGTTTTATTCAGGTCATCATTGCCGGTTTTATCAAGAAAACGAAGTTCAAATCCCGATGAGTTTCCGAAACCAGGAACGGTGGGAGGAGGGAAAAATTCGATGTCCGCATCCATGATGTGTGCGGTCTCCTTTTTGAGCTGTTCGATCACATCATCTACGGTTTCTTTCCGCTGATCCCAGGCCACGAGGTTAATCATTCCCATGCCGTAAGAAGCGCCAGACACTTCATTTACAAGGCTATAGCCAGCGAGCGTAGACACCGTTTCTACCGAACCCATCTGTCGGCTGAGCGCGTCAATTTCGTTCAACACCTGTTCTGTCCGATCGACTGTGGCACCTGGAGGGGTAGTAACGTTCACGTAAATCATGCCCTGATCTTCTGTTGGGATAAAACCTGAGGGAAGAATACTGCTAATTCCCCATGTTGCCAGGAAGAAGCCTATCAGGAGGGCATAAGTGATGAGCTTTCTTCCCGCTGTTTTTCCAAGTAATCCGGCATAACTGTCGGACATTTGTTGATAGCGGCGGTTAAAGGCTTTGAAAAAACGGGCAATCCATCCTCTCGGAGGAGGAGCGTCATGTGGAGAACGAAGAATAATTGCACACAAAGCAGGGGTAAGAGTCAATGCATTAATCCCTGAAATGACAATCGCAGAGGCCAATGTAAGTGAGAACTGCCGGTAAAAAATTCCGACCGGACCGGATAAAAATGCTACAGGGATAAACACCGCAGACATGACCAGTGTGATCGCTACAACGGGTTTTCCTACCTCTTTCATAGCCGCGATGGTTGCCTCCATCGGGCGCATATCTGTTTCTTCCATTTTAGCATACACCGCTTCCACTACGACAATGGCATTATCCACCACAATACCGATGGCCAGTACCAGTGCAAAAAGCGTGAGCAGGTTGATGGAGAAACCCAGCATTTGCATGAAAAACAAAGCCCCAATCAAACAAACAGGAACCGCTAAAGCAGGAATTAAGGTGGATCGGAAATCCTGTAAGAAAATATACACCACAATAAAAACAAGAATAAAGGCCTCCAATAGCGTAATTAATACACTGGAAATAGAAGCCTCAAGAAAGCGGGAAACATCGTAACCCATCGTGTATTTCATGCCCGGAGGAAACGAGCTCTCTTTCAGTTCGGCCATCCGGTCTTTTACGCTTTTAATGACATCCTGTGCATTTGAACCGGGAAGCTGCTTCATCATAATGGAGGCAGAGGGTCGTCCATCGGTTTTGGAAACCATTTCATAATCGAGTGAACCAAACTCGACATCTGCGATGTCTTTGATACGGATAATGGAACCGTCAGCATTTGCCCGGATAGGAATGTTTTTGTAATCTTCTGTTTCCGAGAACTTCCCTGGGTAACGAAGAACGTATTGCTGCATGTTGATGGATTTGTCCGAACCTATGCCTGTTTGTCCGGGCGCGGCCTCCACATTTTGTCGGTGCAGGGCGGCAATGACGTCATCGCTGGAAATTTGATAAGCAGCTAGCCGGTCTGGTTTCAGCCATACGCGCATGGCATAGTCTCTCAGTCCCATAATCTGGACAAAACCAACACCTTCAATACGTTTTAATTCTTTTAGGATATTAATGTCAGTGAAATTGTAAATGAAGCGTTCATCCGCTGTTTCATCATCACTGTAAATGTTGAGGTACATCAACATACTGTTCACTTCCTTCTCGGTTGTTACTCCTGCTTTGATCACCTCTTCAGGAAGCTCATCAAGGACCGTGGTTACCCTGTTTTGGACGTTAACCGCTGCAATGTCGGGATCTGTTCCCACCTTAAAGAACACCTGAATAAGGGTGGTTCCATTGTTGGTAGACACAGAGCTCATGTAGGTCATCCCAGCTACTCCATTAATGGCCCTTTCAAGTGGAATGGCTACGGCATTGGTACTTACTTCCGCATTGGCTCCGGTATAATTGGCTGTAACGACCACCGAAGGAGGGACAATATCTGGAAATTGCGTAACAGGTAGTGTAAATAGGGCTAACAGGCCCAAAAGTGTAATAAATAACGATATGATCAGTGAAAGTACTGGTCGTTTTATAAATTGTTCAAACATAATGATTCAGGATCCCTTCCCTTGAAGTGAATAAACGCCCTCTTCGAAAGAGTAGAAAATTGTTAGAGATTAATTTTGTGCTAAAGTGCTTGTGGTGACGGCCTCCACTGCTTTGGGCTCAATGATCATCCCGTCGCGCAAACTTTGGGTGCCCTCAAAGACTATTTTATCCGCTTTGCTTAACCCGGCGTTGACAATGTAATAGTGACCCACTCGTTGTCCGGCAGTGAAAGGCCTCATCTTCAAGGTGTTGTTTTCGTCCACTAGATACACGTAGGTTTTATCCTGGATTTCGAATACAGATTTCTGATGCACTACCAAAATTTCTCCGGTTTCTACAGGCACACTGATCTTTCCGGTAGCTCCGTGTTTCAATAATCCATTCGGATTTGGAAAGGCCGCCTTTAAAGAGAGAGAACCTGTATTGGCGGCAAATTCACTCTCGGCAAAACGGGCAATCCCTTCATGGGGATACACCGAACCATCTGCCAGCGTAAGTTTGACAGGTTTTTTAAACCCTTTATTGGAATAACCCTCACTTTGCGCCATACTTAAATACTCTTTCTCTGAAATAGAAAAATAAACATTAATGGACGAAAGATCAGAAATGCTGGTTAGCAGAGAACCCTCTTCCAATAAACTTCCTGATTTTAAAGGAATGCGATCCACTACTCCGCTAAAAGGAGCTTTGATAAGGGTGTGAGAAAGACGTGATTTTGCGTAACGAAGCCCTGAACGAGCTTCTGCAATACGGGAATGAGCCGCATTCACTTTTGCAATGGCCACATCCAGCTCTGTTTTGGAAACAATGTTGTTTTTTACCAGAAGGGCTGTTCGTTCTTTTTCCAACTCGACCGTTTTGGCATCTGCAAGGGCATTGTTCAGAATGGCTTCTGCCTTATTGAGGTCCGAATGGTATTCTTCATCGTTGATTTTAAATAATAGCTGACCTTCTTTTACGACTGCTCCTTCCTCGACATATAATTTTTCTAAAAAGCCAGAAAGACGGGAGCGTACTTCTACGTTTTTTTGTGCCTGAATATCTGCAATATACTCATTATAAATGATGGTGTCCATTTCAATAACCGGACTTACCGGTACAATTCGGGGCTTTGTATCAGTGGTGTTTTCTTTGCTGTGTAACTGACAGCCCGTTACCGCAATGGCTAATAAAAAAAGGAAAACGGATGAATGTTTCAATTTCATGGTGTGAATTGTTTTGGACGCAATGGTCCCTTGTTAATTATGAAAGGGAATTAAAATAAAGGATAATACACAAAGGCCAGAAGATGACCAATGCCCCTTACTGCCTTCAAACGAAGGTTTCAGAGATTAGAATCGCTAAATGACCGGTACAAACAAAACATATTCGCCCGGATTCAGGAAGGTATCAGAAAGGTTTATACCTAAATAGATGCAGGTAATACACCGGCAAACAAACACTTTTTGCCTGATAGAAGGGATGATCCGTCTTTAAATTCCTGATTACCTGTCTCAGACAATGAAAGAGAAAAAGAAAAAGGATGGCCGGAATAAGGTTATGGAAATGTGTAAATGGACGGTATTCCTCATTAGGAATTTCCACATGCAATGCATTTTCATTGTCGGGAAGATCCATTAAATCTACCAGAATAAACTCGATCATTGAATCCCCATCAAAAAGATGGCTGCTGCCATTGACAGATGCAGAGCCCGATTCATAAACGATTACGTTTATGTAGGCGAACAAAACAAAAAAATGTAAGAATCTGCTTAGCATCTGCTGCGAAACTACTAAAATATTGAAAAATTGGAATTTCAAATTTTTAGTATTGACAATTGAATGAGAATAGGGCTGTTTTGGTAGTGAATTAGTTACAAATAAATACAGTCTATTGAGCTTTTCGCCGTAGAGATGGGTTTTCTAGTCTTGTAGGGGATGTTAAAAAGTAACGAACGGTTTCAAACCGAAACATTTTCAATTCTTTTTAAAGAAAATTGTACCGATGATCCCCCCTCTTCGGAAGGCTATAGAAGAAATTCAGGTATTTCTATTTCAATAGAAATACCCCTTAAAGAAGATACGCTGCTAAATGAAAGAGCTTAAGTTTTAAGTGTAACAAGGGGAGATTTATTCAATGACCACATGCGCAGCTTAGGACGATTATAATTCCAAAGATTTCATAGTAAGAAACTTATTTGTATTTTAGGTTCACTTATAAGTGGATCTCCCTATGAAAAAAGAAACGCTTTTAATGTTGATCCTTCTTTGTTTCTTTGCTGGAAACCTAAAGGCGCAGAATCAGGAGCTACTGCGGTTAAAAAAGGAATTACCTCTGATCCAAGATAGTTTGCGTTACGTGGATGTACTCAATCGATTGGCGATGTTGTATTACGAAATTAACTTGGATACTGCTTTTAACTATACCAAAAAAGCGAGGTCGGTGGCAGACAGAAAGCACTATCTGAAGGGGAAAGCCGATGCTTTCAATAACCTGGGTGTTTTTTTCGATATAAAAGGCAATCCTCAATTTGCGCTGAAGTATTATAATATGGGTTACCTGGCGTATCAGGAGTTGCGTGATTCAGGAAACATGGTGCAGGCTTTGATGAACATCGCAATGGTGTACCAGGTAATGGGGAACGAGTCGAAGTCCCGACAATATTTCAAATCCACCCTCGAAGAAGGGAAAAAATTAGAGAAAGATTCAATCCTGTCGCTTGCTATTTATAACAATCTCTTAATGTATGGAGAGGATTATACAGCTGATTCGCTGCATTTTTATATTCATAAAGCGCAGGAAATCGCCCGGAAGTACCAGGATTATCGCGTACTGATTGCGATTGAACAGTTAATTGCTGACGACATGATTGTTCATGGACGACGGGAAGCCGGGCTGGCCCGACTAGAGAAAGGGATTGAACTGGCGTTACAATACCAGTTATTTTATGCGTCCATGGATATGATGCTGGCGATGGGGGGTCATTTAAAAGCAACTTCCCCCGAACGTTCCTTTCGCTATTTTGAAAAAGCCCTGAAGGTTGCAGAAAACAATGGATACCTGATTTATCGTCAAATAATCAATCGTCAGCTGTTCGAGTTTTTTAAGGATAATAATGAGACGAAAGCGATCCATTATGCACAAGAATTAATACGTCTCCAGGAAGAACAAAATGTGCTAAATAACGAGTCAAGCATCGATTACATCGATTATGCTTTGAAAGATGAAGAACTGAAGTCGGTTCAGCTACACGCCAGTGATCAGCGAAAGCTCTTGCTGCTCACATTTGCAGCGCTCCTGCTCATGATTGTTATTCTCTTCATGATTCGTAAAAACTTAAGACGCAGTCGCCATTTTAATCAAAAGATGCTTCAACAAAATGAAGACCTAAAGTCGGCTTTAACAGCTCTTGAAGAAAGTCAGGCCGACAATACACGCATGATTAAGGTAGTCGCTCACGATCTCCGAAATCCCATTGGCGGAATATATACCTTATCAGGCATGATGTTGGATGATCAGGGCCGCTCAGAAGAGGATAGAGAAATCCTGGAATTAATTCGTACTTCGGGAAAGCACTCCTTACAGCTGGTAGATGATCTCCTCCACCTGCAGTTTAAAACCGAGCTGATGAATAAAGAGTTGCTGGAACTTTCAGAAATGGTTCATTATTGTCGTTCTCTACTTCTTTCCAAGGCAGAAGTAAAAGAACAACAAATTCTGTTGTCGGTATCTCCAGTCCATATCAAAGCCAGTAGGGATAAATTGTGGCGTGTGCTGAGTAATCTCATGGCAAATGCGATTAAGTTTAGTCCGCGGGGAAGTGTCATTCGTGTAAAAACCGGCCTTATCAAAAACGAAGTTCACATTAGTGTAAAAGATGAAGGAATGGGGATTTCACCCGAACTAGGGGAGAAGATATTCGATCTTTTTACTGAGGCGAAGCGGGAAGGAACAGAAGGGGAGGAATCGTTTGGTTTGGGCTTGGCAATTTCAAGACAAATAGTAGAAGCACACGGGGGGCGCATTTGGTACGAAAGTGAGCAGGGAAAAGGGAGTGTTTTTCATGTTTCATTGCCTGTTTAGGATTCGATTGGTTTGGATTGTTGCAACCAGCGTCGGATGGGGTGATCGAAATACCGGTTAGCCAGGTAAGCCAGTAGCACGGAAGTGATCAATACCAGGCAGGCCATCGGCAGCGATTCTGTTAGGCTTTTTTGATGCCGGTGTATCCAGGCGGTATAGATATAAACCAAGGGGAAATGTGTAATGTAAAGAGGATAAGAAAGCGCACCTAATTTTTTGCAGAAATGTTCCAGCCTGGGAGAAACCTGTTGGCTTCCTGCTGCTAGGAAAACAATGAATGGAAAAAGAAAGACCACACTCGTGCCTTCGTACCAGCCATTGAGCCAGGGTTGATCTGTTCCACCAATCCGCGGCATCGCCAGAATACAGACTAGCAGAAATGCACTCCACCAGAAGGCATGTTTGAAGGGCCTTAAGTATCCTAAGCGGAAAAGTAAAAGCCCTGCAAAGAAAGGGTACAGTACCCGTATGAACCCTGTTTTTAGCTGTGCCGGTTCCAGCGACCATCCGCCTACCAGATCATAGGATGGAGGATGAAGCACATGATGAAAAGTAGAAAACCCAAATAAGACGACCAGCAGCCCTAAAAAAGTACGCGAACATTTACGGAAAATCAGGCCATAGAGGAGGTTAACCAGGTATTCAAAGAAAAGAGACCAGGCAGGGCCATTAAGTGGAAACATTTCATTCCAGCCGCGGATGTCCATGGAAGGTGGGACCGGAAGGAGAAACATGCCCAGGATCGAGATTCCGATGGCGGTTAGCACGGGAGTTTCCGAAATGGCCGGCCATATTGGCGAAATCTGGAAATAATAACAGGCAAAACCCAGGGCCGACCCAAATACTACCAGCGGTTGTAATCGAAATACACGTCGCCGCGCAAACTCACTAAAGTCCATTTGCGACCAGCGGTCGTCGTAGGCATAACCGATGACAAAACCGGACAATAGAAAAAAAAAATCCACAGCCAGGTAACCATGATTTACCCATTGATCCAAGTGGCTCGTCGCATGTCCTTCCATCAAATGAAAAACAACGACGATCAAGGCAGCAATGCCTCTTAATCCATCCAATAAGGGAAAGTGAGGCTTGGGAGTAAAAGAAACCGTCTTCATTTGGAGCTCAATTTAGGTCAACGAAGATAAAATTCAGGAAAGAAGAAAAGGAGTGCAATTTCGATAGCAGGCAGCAAGTGCAGGTTTTGTAGGGGGAGAAGAGTTCTGAAATTAGCTGTACTCACCGCGGGGTGTTCCGTAGACTTGTAATTAATATGTAATTAATAATGTCAAAATGCTTAAATAAATATTTGAATTTTAATTTGTTTAATTTATATTTAATTATTGTTTTCTTTCTGATTTAATCCCGATTGTTCGCTCTGTTTTTCGAATAGCCTGATTACGAAAAACAATGTTACTCAGGAAAGAGATACCATTCACTTATATGAACGTTATGAAAACTGAAAACCCACGAAGTCCACAAGCCATTATCACTCGATTAAAAGCCATCAATCATCAGGGAATATGGTTAAAAGTACTCAGCGACAACGATGATTCAGTCAGGTCTGAATACGATATAAAACGTCAAGCGTTCAACACCCGTTTTCAGTTTAAACCCTTAGCGATTGTCTTGTGTCAGTATACTGAACAGGTGCAATCGGTGGTAAAACTGTCGCTCGAACTTGATTTTCCTATTCGGGTTCGTTCGGGAGGACATGATCATGAGGCGGAAAGTATTGCGACCGACGTGGTGGTCATTGATTTTTCTCTGATGAAAAAAGTGACTTTAGAGAAAGTGGGAGAACATACCGTAGCACATGTGGAACCGGGCATTGTTTTTCGGGAATTAATTCCTCAGTTAACAAGTGAAGGGGTCTGCATTCCTCATGGCACTTGCGCCACCGTTGGTCTGGGAGGTTTTATGATGGGAGGTGGTTGGGGACCTTGGACTCGCAAGCAGGGCATGGCCTGTGAAGGTGTCTTGGCGGCAAAAGTAGTGCTGGGAGATGGAACGATGGAGGAAGTGAAAGAGGGGAATGGGTTATTGTGGGCTTTGAAAGGAGGGGGTGGGTTTAGTTATGGAATTGTGACACAACTCACGATCAGGACTTTTCCTATGCCTAAAGATACCATTAAATTTCAGGTAGAATGGTTGAACAGCCCAGCTTACAGTGTATTGTCTTTATGGGAACAACTCATCGCTCCTGATCAAAATTCAGCATTGATAGGAACGAATCTTAAGATCATGGGAATTCCTTCATCAGAAGCCGGAGATTCCATTCGAGAAAGCATTCATTCCTGTACTTTTTATGGGTATTATGCCGGTACGCAGGAACAACTAAAAAAAGAGATGGATCGTTGGTTCAATGCTTTGGAACCGACCAGAATCTCTCTGCCGTCAGAGTCGGATGGAATGGGAGAGCTGCACGCTTTTAATGCCTGGGATCGTGTAAGTAAGCAGGATATTTTCGATCGGCAACAGTCTGGTTTTACCACCACTGGGCCTTCTTTAAAGGAAATGTTAGGGGCGCCATTTGTTTTAAAAGTAATTCCACCAGATTTGGATGCTCCCGCTCCTCACAAAATCACTTCTAAAATGGTCAGATCCGAAGGTTTGAAAGAGGATGGGAGGGAAAATTTATTGCGTTCTTTGCAATCCTCTCTGATCCAGTCCGAGGGCATTGCTGCAGGGGTCCATTGTTACGTAACTTTGGGAGCTATTTCTGGCGAGTTTTATAGAGAATACCAGGGAGAAAGTTACCCCAATGGTAGCGCCTTTCCTTACAAAGACCGCCCATATACCATTCAATACCAGGCTTGGTGGGATCAACACGATGAGCCAGATGTTTCTCAACCCAATCCGGAAGCATTGAAATATGCCAATCTTGCCCTGGATTGGATTGAAGAATCACGCGCCTTTAACTTCCCACAGACTGAAGGGGCATTTATAAGTTTTAAAGATCAGGCTGTTCCCACGCGCCATTATTTTATGGAGAGTTACGAACAATTAAAAGAGGTAAAAAGAAATTTTTCGAAAGATGCGGCTACGAAATTTCAGTCCAGGAAAACGATTCTTTAGCAAGGAGCACCTCCGTTGAAATGGAGGTTCATCTTAAGGGGATACGAACAAAAGGTGAAAATGACCAACTAATGGGTGCGTTTTTGTGCGGCAGTAACTTCTTGTTGTAAGCGTTCATTAAGGTTGATTTTGCTATGTCGGAAGAGAAATAGGGTGGTGCCGAATTCACGAGCATGGGTGTTTTTAATAGTGCCTGCTAAGCGACTTTCTTCAAAATAAGGTGCTGTTTTTTCCATTTCGGTGGCAGCCTCCGACGCTTGTTTGATGCGAATGAAATGAACATATTTTTTACTGAAATCAAACCAATACAAGTAATCAGCATTCAAAGAAACCGCTTTTTGCTTACTTTTCCCATAATAGTTAATGGCTCCCGCCTGTCCATAGTTGTCACATAAAATTAATACCGCCTCTTCTTCTGGAAGTGTTTGGACAAGACTGTCTGTTTTTGCAGCAAGCTCTTTCCAACCAAGCATATCGGCAAAATCCTGGGGCAGTTCATGGTCTTTTCCATCTTCCCAACGCAACATACCTAAACTGAGGTAGCGGGCTTTATTTACTTTAATATAGTCGGCATCCCTGTTAGGAAAAGCATAGAGAAACATGGGAATAAAACTTAAAGGGGGGAGTATCGGTAACAAAAGCTTGGCTAAGGTTTGTTTCTCCCGAATACGATAGGCAATAAAAACAGCTCCGAAAGCAAAATAAATAGGGTACAGCCCGATAGCATAATAGGATTTTCCCTTTAAAAGAAGAAAGATGAGCAGTGTAAAAAAGAAACTGAACACAAAAAAGCGCAGCTCTCGAAAGGGACGATAGCACCTTAATCCATATAAACCGGCGATTAAAACCGGAATTCCTCCTAAGAAGAAAAGGAATTGCTCACGGAGAAAATGCCATCGATCAACATACTTTAACTGAGTATCACTTAATTCCTTCATGTGGTGAATTACCGGAAACCCGTGTTGAAATTGCCACCATACATTGGGTAGAAGCAGTACGATCCCGAATGCTGCTGCACCATAGAAGTGTTTATGGACGAAAACTTTGCGATGCCGACTTAATAAAAGCGCAGGAAACAGCCCCAGCAGCAGAAAGGCAAAATTGTATTTATTCAGCATACCTGCAGCAAACACCAAGGCGGCCAGATAAAGCCAACGGGGGTGTTTAGTTTGGAGGTAACCAATAAGTACGTAGTAAAAAGTGGTCCAAAGCAGTACATCGAGCGAGTTTGGCTGATAAAGAATATTAAGACGCAACAACACGGAAAAAAGAAGGCAGCTTCCGGCAAGAATGAGGGCCAAGGTCGATCCTCTTAATTTCTCGACTGTTTTCCATACGATCACCATGGTGGCCGCTCCAAATAAAGCCGGGAAGAAGCGAACCACCATTTCCGAATTACCCAATTGTTTAATCAGCAGTGAAATCCAGGAAGTGAGCGGAGGGACAGAGGTATATCCCCAAGCCAGGTGATTGGCCTGATCCAGGTGTAAAAATTCATCCCGGTGTAATTCGTAAAAACTAGACGTAAGGCTAAACTGAAGGAAAAATTTAGCTGCGACAAAGCATGCTAAAAGTTGGTTTTGCTTGCTCAAAATATAATTTAATTACGAACTATTCAGGATAAATGTAGGATTTATCCCTGATTTTACGAAGTATTCTTAGCCAACGATTGGTTTCTTCAAAAAATGAAAGGTAAAATGCCTGACACACCATGAATAAAACGGAGAAAAGAAAAGACCTTCATTTTCGGATTGAAGGAATCTAGTCCCTATCTGAGTCAAACGAAGGATAAATCTCTTTTTTTGCCGAAGCGAGCGTATTTTTCAGGAGACCCACAATGGTCATGAGGCCAACACCTCCGGGAACAGGCGTGATCCATGAGCTTTTCGGAGCAACTGCTTCAAAGTCCACATCTCCGTATAATTTATACCCCGATTTAGTAGCAGAAGAGCTTTCCCGGTTAATTCCCACATCGATTACCATGGCTCCTTCTTTCACCATGTCGGCCGTAATAAAATTTTTTTTGCCAATGGCAGCCACAATGATATCAGCCTGAAGCACTATTTCCTTCAGATTTTTGGTACGACTATGGGTAAGGGTGACCGTACAATTCCCCGGTTCGGCATTTCGAGCCATGAGAATGCTCATGGGACTACCTACAATATTGCTGCGACCTACCACAACACAATGTTTGCCGGTGGTGGATAAGCCATAGGCTTGTAACATCAAAAGAATTCCGTAAGGAGTAGCGGGAATAAAACAAGGCAGGTTACGCATCATTCTCCCCAGGTTAATCGGATGAAAGCCATCCACGTCTTTACGGTGATCAATGGCTTCAGTCACTTTCTCAGGATCAATATGTGCGGGAAGGGGTAACTGAACGATGAGTCCATCCACCTTCGGATCCTGATTCATTTCATGGATTTTGGCCAAAAGCTCCGCTTCTGTGACTGCTTCCTCATAACGGATAAGGCTTGACTGGAAACCCACCTTTTCGCAGTTTTTCATTTTACTGGCTACATAGGTTTCGCTTCCTCCGTCATGTCCCACCAAAATGGCGACCAGATGAGGTTTTCTTCCCTGTTCAGTCAAAAAAGCCGCTGCTTCCTCTGCTATGGCTGCCTTGATTTTCTCAGAAGCCACTTTTCCGTCTAATAATTCCATGCTATAGGGGTTGAATGACACCTCTTTGAAAGGGTGCCTGCTTAGTCTAATTTTAATACAGCCATAAATGCGGATTGAGGAATTTCTACATTTCCTACCTGACGCATCCGTTTTTTACCTTTTTTCTGTTTTTCAAGAAGCTTCCTTTTACGGGAAATATCTCCTCCGTAACACTTCGCAGTGACATCTTTACGCAAGGCACTGATGGTTTCCCGTGCAATGACTTTCGCGCCGATAGATGCTTGAATTTTGATTTCGAACTGTTGACGCGGAAGCAATTCTTTTAGTTTTTCACAGATTTTCTTTCCAAAATCGTAGGCATTCCCCCGGTGAATTAAGGATGAAAGGGCATCTACCGGTTCATCATTTAATCGGATATCCAGTTTGACCAAGTCGGATTTACGGTATCCAATGGGATGATAATCAAACGAAGCATATCCCTTGGAAATGGTTTTTAACTTGTCATAGAAGTCAAAAACAATCTCCCCCATAGGCATTTCAAATACCAGTTCTACCCGATCGGAGGTGAGATAGGATTGGTTGATGACAATTCCGCGCTTTTGAATACATAAACTCATGACGGGGCCAACAAACTCCGCCTTTGTAATGATATTGGCCTTGATAAAGGGTTCTTCCACAAATTCCAGCTTACTCGGATCAGGCATGTCGGAAGGATTGTTGACAATGATCTCTTCTTCTTTAGTGGTATAACCTCGATAAGATACGTTGGGCACCGTGGTAATTACCGTCATGTCGAATTCTCTTTCCAGCCGCTCCTGGATAATTTCCATGTGAAGCATCCCTAAGAAACCACAGCGAAAACCAAAACCCAAAGCTGCAGAACTTTCCGGTTCAAAAACGATGGAGGCATCGTTCAATTGCAGTTTATGCATGGCTTCACGAAGCTCTTCAAAATCGTCGGTGTCGACCGGATAAATTCCGGCAAAGACCATCGGCTTTACCTCTTCAAAGCCTTGGATAGCCTCTTTCGCCCCATTTTCGACCGTTGTAATGGTATCGCCTACTTTTACTTCCCGAGCTTCTTTAATTCCTGAAATAATGTATCCCACATCTCCGGTATGAATTTCATTTCTCGGGGCCATATCTAATTTCAGAATTCCCACCTCGTCGGCAAGGTATTGCTTGCCGGTATTGATGAATTTAACTTTGTCGCCTTTGCGGATTTTTCCATTCACGACTTTATAGTAGGCAATGATCCCCCGAAAGGAGTTGAATACACTGTCAAAGATGAGTGCCTGTAACTCTCCGTCGGGATTTCCCATGGGCGCGGGGACCCTTTCTACAATGGCTTCAAGGATATCGGAGATACCCATGCCTGTTTTTCCGGAGGCAGGAATAATTTCTTCTCTTTTGCAACCAATCAGGTCTATAATCTGATCTTTTACCTCTTCAGGCATGGCTCCAGGCAAGTCCATCTTGTTCAGAATAGGAATGATCTCGAGGTCGTGTTCCAGGGCAAGATACAGATTGGAAATGGTCTGCGCCTGGATTCCCTGCGAAGCATCCACGATGAGCAATGCGCCTTCGCATGCCGCGATGGAACGGGATACTTCATAAGAAAAATCGACGTGACCAGGAGTGTCAATCAGGTTAAAGGTATAGGATTCGCCATTGAGCGTATAATTCATCTGAATGGCGTGACTCTTAATGGTAATGCCCCGTTCGCGCTCCAAGTCCATGTTGTCGAGCAACTGAGCCTGGGCCTCCCGCTGGCTGATCGTATTGGTATATTCTAACAAGCGGTCTGCCAACGTGCTTTTGCCGTGGTCGATATGTGCAATGATGCAAAAATTACGTATGTTCTTCATCTTTGTGCAAAGATAGTTTTTTTACAGAAAAGTGAGGAAAAGCAAAGACAGTAAATCTTCAGCTTTGCAAAGCCTGATATGAATTTTCCTTCAGTGATCGCATGGCCACTGAAGGAAGGAAGAATAGCTTCATCGGTATTGCCATGTGAAAGGCAATCATCAAAAAAAGGTTTCTTAGTTCTTGGAAGGGTCCGTATGAATGCTCACTTCGTCAAAAAAGAGATGCGCTTTCCCGCCGGCACCTTCATGCCAGTCGGGAAGAGTGCCAAAATTTTTCGCAGAAATGCGAATGTAACGACACTTTTGGTAGATATTCATTCCCAGATCCCTGATCAGAACGCGCTCATCTTTTGCATCTGCAGGGGCATCGACCGAGCCTATCCATTTGTATTTCATGTCTTCTCCCGCAACATAAAATAAGGTTTGTACGGGGAAAACAATCCAGGCATTGGTGTCCTGAATGCTTCCAAGGCTAACCGTTTGGATGTATTGCTCACTTCCAAGGTCAATAATGGCGTCAAAATCCTCTCCCCAGAAACCTTGCCAGCGATTCCCAATGCGCCAGTTGAGTGCTCCCCGCAAACCATCCAGTAGGGCCTGCTCCCCGCCACCGGTATAACTGGGATTAATTTGACTGTTCACACGTATTTTGTAGGGATGGTTCACTTTCTTATACAAGGCTTCACTGACATAACTATTAAAATACCCGTCTAAAACAGCCATCGCTTTTACATGGGTCGTTTGATCAATGGTAAACGGCCCACTGTAACGCGCGGATTGCAATGAAGGTGCAGATCCGTCCAGTGTATAATAGATGCTGGCCTCTTGCAATGGACTGTGGATACTGATTTGTTCCTGTTCTTTAAATGTTTCCGTCGAGCCTTCAATCACCGGGTTAGGAACCAGTAATTTGGTTTCTGTACGCATTACCGGTTTTTCGAGCCCATTCAGATAGCTTAGGTCGGCCTCCTCGCTCAGCTCAAATTCCAGTTGAGCACCTTTTTCAAGCGATTCGTAGTCCAGAAATAATTTATCATGAGGTTTTTTATTGAGACTAATGCCCCGAAGGTAATACCGATCTGGGGTTTTGCCTGGTGCGGTAATGGTAATTTTTTTTCCATTTTCCAACTGGATACTCATTTTCTCAAACCAGGGAGTGCCTATCAGGTACATGTTATTTCCCGGAGAAAGCGGATAAAGCCCCATTGCACTCATGACCAGCCAGGCACTCATTTGCCCGCAATCTTCATTGCCTGATAAACCATCTGGTCCGTCATGGTATTGCTCATTCATGATCTTGTGAATGTAATACTGGGTTTTTTCCGGGCGACTTGTAAAATTGAAGAGATAGGCAATGTGATGACTGGGTTCATTTCCATGGGCATATTGTCCGATCAGACCGGTGATGTCACTTTGATCACGTCCAGTAAGTACGGCCTCTGTGGTAAACATTTCATCTAGTTTGGCCTGAAACGCTGCTTCACCCCCCATCAGTTCCATGTGTCCGTTCACATCCTGTTGCGCACTAAAACTGTAATGCCAGGAATTGCCTTCGGTGTAATTATTGTTCACCTCGGTAGGGTGGAAGGGTTTCCACCACCCGCCATTGTGACGTGCGCGAATATGTCCACTAAGGGGATCAAATACATTTTTCCAATGCTGGGAACGTTTCATGTAATGCTGGTAATCGGCCTCTTCTCCAATCATTTTTGCAAACTGAGCGATGCACCAGTCGTCATATGCATATTCTACTGTTTTGGAAGCACTTTCATGCTCTTCGTCTGCCAGTACTGCTCCCGACTTGGCATAAATGTCGAGGCCAAACTGTTTGCGGTTAACCGATGATTTCATGGCGGCAAGGGCCAAACGAACATCGAAATCCCGGATTCCTTTGGCATAAGCATCCACAATGACCGGAATGGCATGATTACCGATCATGCAAAATGTTTCTTCGTGTCCCAACGGCCAGATGGGTAACACCCCTCCCTGTTGATACATGGCAAGAAACGTTTTAATAAAATCCAGCGTTCGCTTGCGGTCAATCAGCGCGAGCAGCGGTTTTTCTGTGCGATAGGTGTCCCATAGGGAGAAAACCGTGTAATACTCAAAACCGATGGCTGTATGTATTTGGGAATCGAGACCACGGTATCGGCCGTCGACATCCATGTATAGATTTGGATTTAAAAGACTGTGGTATAATGCCGTATAAAAGGTGGTAAGTTTGCGTTGATCCGTACCCTCGGCGTCGATTTTAGAAAGCTCCTTATTCCAAGCCAATCGTGCTTTCATTAACGTTTTGTCAAAATCAAATCCATCGGGTTCCGCATTGAGGTTTTTAAGCGCTCCGGCATCATCAACCGCCGAGATGGCGACTTGCGCAAGAATACTTTCTTTATCTTGTGTGTTGAAACGGACATACAATTTTAAATGATTCCCTTCAGCCTTTCGAAGGCCCTCTTCCAAACGATCATTTTTGGCGATTCCATAAGCTTTAAAAGGTTTGTTGAAACGTAAATGAAAATAAAGCTGCTGCCCTTTCGCCCAGGCACTGGTTTTTCGATAGCCCTTTATTTCACGATCATTGACGATCTCGATCCAGCTTTCCAGCACTTTTTCACGATGCTTTAAATCGATAATGAGATTGGCCTCTTCGGAAGCGGGATAGGTAAAACGATATAAACCTGTTCTGCGGGTAGCCGTCATCTCTGCCTGGATGCCATATTTATCCAGAAAAGTACTGTAATATCCCGGGCTGGCTTTTTCGTTCTTTTTTTGAAAAGGAGAGGCATATACACTGTTGACAAAGGCCGGTTTCCCGGTGGTTGGCATGAATAGAAAATCGCAGTAATCGGCGATGCCTGTTCCACTTAGATGGGTTTGTGAAAAACCATATACCAAACTATCCGTATAATGGTAACCCGAACAACCATCCCAACCCTCTAAACGGGTGTCTGGACCAGGCTGAATCATTCCGAATGGAAGAGAAGGACCAGGGTAGGTATGCCCATGCCCACCCGTACCAATAAAGGGATTCACATATTGCGTAAAATCTTTCGTTTTGTCCTTTGTTTTCTGCGCATTAACAAAATGGCTACTGAATAAAAAAATCAAAAATAATTTTGAAAATTTCATAAAAATGGGTATATTTAATTTAGTCTGTTTGTATTTTTTTCATTCTTGAGAAAGGATAGCCATTGCATCCTTTTTTGGGTTGTTCTCTGTCTGCAACTTCCGTTTTTTCAGCCTCTGCCTCACTCAGTGCTTTATATGCACTTAGACAAAATCCCCAGGTCCATTCGCCCATTCCTTCAAAACGCATGTAATCAATGCGCGTATATTTTAATCCGTCCGTTTTATTGCCAGCATCATTCTGCGCAATCAGGTATTGCTTTTCAGGATTCCATCGGATAATATGATAGCGGCTTCCGGGTTTCTGCCACCAGAGACTATCTGAAATTTCATAATGTATCTGGTAATCATCTGTAAACTTCCCTTTTAGAAAATCCGGCACTCTTTGCGTTGACTCCTGTTGAGTAAAACCCTGGATACTCAGGAAACATAAAAGAAGAAAAATATATCTATTCATGCGAATTTAATTGATTAACTAATTGACGGATAATTTGCTCATTGCTTTGATCGTATTCGTATTCCTTTTCCGAATCACCCATCTTGCTATGTGGATTTTTGTAAAGCATCTTACTGGCAATGGCGGTACGTGCAGAGGCATGAAACGTACGGGCCCCGGTGGTAAGACGAATGAAATCAATGTTGCCCGGCTGTATGCCTGCTCCGGGCATGATCTCAATGCGCTGGTTGGCTTTTTCCACCAATTGTGCGAGCGCCACCCGCCCCTCATAGGCATTTAACTGCCCACCGGAACTTAGCACACGCTTAAAACCCAGACGAATAAGTACTTCCAATGCTTCCAGCGGCTCCCTGCACATGTCGAATGCCCGATGAAAGGCCACAGGCATGGGATAGGCCAGAGCAATCAGGGTGGCACAACGAGCCTCATCAATGTGTCCCTCAGCAGTTAAAATTCCGGTCACCACTCCTTCACAACCCACCGACTTACATAGCTCAATATCTAATTGCATGCATTTAAACTCTTCTTCACTGTAAAGAAAGTCCCCACCTCGGGGCCGGATGATAGGCCATATTTCGATGTCCAGAAGCGTTTTACATTGCCTAATTTGCCCATAGGAAGGAGTGGTTCCTCCTTCAGCCATATTGTCGCAAAGCTCTACCCGGCTGGCCCCGCCTAAAGCAGCAGCTTTTGCCGAAGCGAAACCATTTGCGCATATTTCAAGGGTATACATGTCGTTCGATTGGTGCTTAATAATAACTTTTTCCCTTTATGAGTAAATCCTGCTTTTTGGCATCGCAAACTGCAAAACTAAAACCTTGTTGAATGGCATAAGCTCCATATTCTCCTTTTTTATTCAAGGCCAGAAAACCTACTTGAATGTGCTTGGCCGTTTCCGGTTTTCGACGGATAATGCGCATTACCGCTTCCCGGCAAGCTTGCTCAGGAGAATAACCCTGGCGCATTAGCTCCACTACCAGAAAGGAACCGACATTACGAACCACTTCTTCACCTACACCGGTAGAAGTGGCAGCACCCACTTCGTTATCGACATACAGTCCTGCACCGATGATCGGACTGTCGCCCACCCGTCCATGGAGTTTATAGGCCATTCCTGAGGTGGTGCATGCCCCTGAAAGGTTTCCCTGGGCATCCAAGGCGAGCATCCCGATGGTATCATGATTGTATTGATTTCCAGGAAGTTTTTGAGGAGCCACCTGCTGGTATAATTTATTTTCAATATTCATTACCGGAGCATATTTCGCTTCCTTAAGCCATTCTTTCCAAGCCTTTTCACTTTTGGGGGTGAGGAGATTTTCTTTGGGGAAACCCTGTTCAAGTGCAAACTGAAGTGCCCCGTTTCCGGCGAGCATGACATGAGGCGTTTTTTCCATTACCAGACGGGCTACTGAAATCGGATGCTTGATTTGCTCCAGTGCGAGGACGGCACCACAATTGCCTTTCTCATCCATGATGCAGGCATCGAGGCTAACTTTTCCGTCCCTGTCTGGTAGTCCGCCATAACCCACTGAGTGGTTTTCTTCGTCGGCTTCGGCGACACGCACTCCCGCTTCTACGGCATCCAGTGCCCTTCCTTTTTGTTGAAGGATGTTCCAGGCTGCGGCATTCGCCGCCACGCCGAAATCCCAGGTGGAAAGCACGATTGCATTCCCTGAAATGGCTGGGGAAAATGCGAGACCTTGTTGGTCAAAAGCGAATAGCGTACCCGTTAAGGTGGTGCCTTTAATAAAGTTTCTTCTGTTCATAGAGAGGGTTAAGATAGATTAAGTTCAAAATCATCCGCATCCTGGAGAAAAGGAAATTGCCTTCTCGTTTTTACCAGATCTGCATAATGGATGCTAAAAGTATAAAGATCTTCGTCTTCCGGTTTGTAATAGATGGTGTTGCCAAAAGGGTCAATGCACATGGAATGCCCACTGTGATACACCTGATGCCCATCATGACCCACCCGGTTAACCGCAATGACATAACTTTGGTTTTCAATCGCTCTGGCATGAATCAAAGTGCGCCAATGGGCCGATCGTTTATCCGGCCAACTCGCAATGATTAACAGGATATCGTAAGGGTCTTTCGGATTTCTTAACCATACCGGGAAGCGCAAATCGTAACAAATGGCCAGGCGAAATTTCCAGCCTTTTAGCATGACATAGACGGGTTCTCTCCCCGAAGTAAAATGAGCGTCTTCATTTCCCAGGCCAAATAAATGCCTTTTATCATAAAACTGAAATTCCCCATCGGGGTGCATCCAGATCATTCGGTTGTAATAGTGCCCGTTCTCTTCGATAATCAGGCTACCGGTAACCACACAATCGTAGAGCTGCGCAGTGTCTTTGAGCCATCGCATTGTTTTCCCATCCATTTTTTCGGCCAGTACCCCTACATTCATGCTGAAACCTGTGTTAAACATTTCTGGAAGAACGATCAGGTCCGTTTTTTCTCGTAAACCCGTAGACAACCGAAGACTGATATTCTGAAGGTTTTTATCGATGTTTTCCCAAAACAGGTACGCCTGAAAAACAGTGACTTTCAGGTTTTGAATATTGAGATAGGCCGGACTTTCCATAATTTGAAGTGTGAAGGATGAAAATTAAAGGTGAATTAATCTTTCAACGGCTTTTTCCAGTGTCTCATTGTCTTTGGCAAAGCAAAACCGAAGTACTTTTTCGTCAGTAGGTTTGGTATAAAAAGCAGATACAGGAATGGAAGCTACGCCATTTTCGGTCACCAGCCGTCGAGCCATTTGAGTGTCTGCTTCTTCACTAATGTTCTCGTAGCTCACACACTGAAAATAGGAACCCTGGCAGGGCAGCGCCTTTAGTCGGGTGGATTGAAGCAATGAATGGAAATAGTCTCTTTTTTTCTGAAAAAAAACAGCTAATTCTTCGTAAATGGCTTTCTGAGCCAGATACGTGCTAATGCCCTGTTGCATAGGTGTATTTACACTGAACACATTGAATTGATGGATTTTTCTAAATTCATGCATAAGTTTCGACGGAGCGATACAATAGCCTGCTTTCCATCCGGTGGTATGAAGTAATTTGCCAAAAGAAGCCACAATAAAACTACGTTCCCGAAGTTCTGGATACAACGCCATGCTATGATGAGTCGCTCCATCAAAAATAAGGTGCGCATAGACCTCATCACTTAAGATCAGGATATCCGTATCGCGGGTAAGTTTGATCAGGGCCTCCATATCCTCAGGATGCAAAATACTCCCGGTGGGGTTGTGAGGACTGTTTAAAATGATCATCCGCGTATTGGCAGTGAAAAGCTTTTTCACCATTTCCCAATCAATACGAAAATCAGGCGCATGCAAGGTAAAAGGTTTTACCAAACCGCCAAATAATTTGATAGTAGGGCTGTAACAATCATAGGCCGGCTCGAAAACAATGACTTCATCACCAGGGTGAATCGTGGCGGCCAGGGCCGTAAAGATGGCCTGTGTGCCGCCTGCAGTGATGGTGATCTCCGTTTCCATATCGTAAGAAGCCCCGTAAAATTGACGCATCTTTTCTGCAATATGTTGCCTTAAAGAGGGCAGGCCAACCATTGGCGCATATTGATTATACCCCTGATTCAAGGCTTCATTCACTGTATGAATTAGAAGCGGATCTGTCGGATAATCCGGAAAACCCTGAGATAAATTGATGGCGTCATGGTCCTGGGAAAGTTGAGACATGACCGAAAAAATGCTGGTTCCTACTGTAGGAAGCTTGGAATTGACAAGTATCATTTCTACGAAAATAGCAATAATTAGCCGAATTAAATAAACAACCTTAGTGGAAGAACACGAAGTTATTCCACTGACTGAAAGAACTCTTTCTTTTCATTAAAAAAAATAATATTTTAGCTAAATGACTTTTAAAACAAAAGAAAGCCGTCTCTTACTTGCCCTGAGCACTTTTTTTGTCGCAAATGCAATTCTTTCGGAATTTATAGGGGTTAAGATATTTTCAGTCGAGGAAACATTGGGGCTTAAGAAATTTGATATTCACTTATTCGGAGTACCCAATTTATCCTTTAATATGTCTGCAGGGGTTCTGACCTGGCCTATCATCTTCATCATGACCGATATTATCAATGAATATTTTGGATTGAGACAGGTGAAATTTCTTTCCATATTGACCTGTATTCTCATTGGTTTCGCCTTTCTGGTAGTAGGACTGGCAATGCGTTTAAGTCCTTCGGACTTTTGGATGATTCAACAGGTGGATGGTCAGGAAATCAATATGTTAGTGGCTTTTGATGCTGTTTTTGGTCAGGGGATGTGGATTATTGTAGGGTCCATTACCGCTTTTCTTGTCGGACAAATCATTGATGCACTTATTTTTCATAAAATTAAACGCTTTACCGGTGAGAAGGCCCTTTGGCTAAGAGCAACCGGATCAACCCTGGTGTCTCAGCTGATCGATAGCTTTGTCGTAATCTTCATTGCCTTTTACCTTAACCCGTCGTATCAGTGGAGCTGGCAAATGGTAGCTGCGATTGGTTTAGTGGGCTATACCTATAAGTTTATTGTGGCACTGGCCATGACACCTATCCTGTATGTTGTTCATGCCATTATTGATAAGTACCTGGGCAAAGACCTAGCTTACCGAATGATAAAAATGGCCGGAAGGGGTTAAGAATTGATTTTTTTATTCCTGTTTTTTTGTAAATTTACCTTTAACCAAGCTATCTATACGGAATGAATGTTGACCTGATCGCGTTATCAGTCCCTGTGTTTTTTATCCTGATAGGGATAGAGTTAGCCTACTCATTCTACAAAAAATTGGGTTATTACCGCTTAAATGATTCCATCTCCAATCTTAGCCAGGGCATAGGTCAACAAGTGACTGGCATCTTCATGAAAACAGTACTGTTTTTTGGCTATAGCTATCTATACACACACTGGCGTTTATCGGATATCCCCCAGACATGGTGGATGTGGATTTTGTTATTTATTGGTGTGGATTTCTGTTATTACTGGTTTCACCGAATGAGTCATCAGGTAAACGCATTATGGGCAGCCCACATTGTTCATCATCAATCAGAAGACTATAACCTCACGGTAGCACTGCGTCAATCCTGGTTTCAAAGCTGGTTTTCATGGGTATTCTACCTGCCACTGGCATTCATAGGCTTCCATCCGCTGATGTTTATTACACTGAGTGCGGCGAATACGCTCTATCAGTTTTGGATTCATACACAATCGATTAAAAGCATGGGCTTCCTCGAACATGTGCTCAATACCCCTTCACATCATCGGGTACACCATGGCTCTAATCCCAAATACATTGATAAAAATCATGCAGGAACGCTCATTATTTGGGATAAATTATTCGGTACTTTTCAAAAGGAAGAAGAACCGGTGTATTATGGAATTACGACTCCTTTGGCAAGTTGGAACCCCGTATGGGCAAATGTGCATTATTGGGTGGAATTATGGCAAACAGCTGCCCGGTCTCCCAAATGGGCCGATAAAATAAACATTTTTCTTAAACCCCCAGGATGGTACCCCGCACGCTTAGGAGGCTTTAAAACAGCACCTGAAATTGATCCGGCACACTATCGGAAGTTCGATCTGCGTGTAAACCGTTATGTGAGTTACCTGCTCCTTCAGTTTTTGATTGCTTTACTCTCCGGGGCGGCTTTTCTCTTTTTTTATACCCATTTCCCTTTGGGCCAGCAACTTATTGCCGGAAGTTTCCTTCTGCTTAGTCTCGTTATTTGTGGAGCCCTGCTCGAAGATAAACCCTGGCTGCACCGGCTGGAGTACCTTCGCTTAATAGGGAGCACTGCCTGGTTACTTTTTTTATTGAATCAATCTTTTATGGCCCGTCAATGGATTTTCCTCCTGATAGGCCTTCAGTTAATCTCTCTTTGTTGGTTTCTTTTCATTCATCAATCCAAAGAACATGTTGAAAAAATATAGCGCTTTTAATCTGGGATTTTTCTTTCTGATGCTTGTCCATCTTCTGTCGGTTACTGAATCGCTGGCATTTAAGCTGGATATTGAAGATCTGAGGTGGATGACCAAGCCTTTGATTGTGTTGTCTTTACTAGGCTTACTTGTCTATCGTTCCAAACTCCGGGGACGTTTTATAAAGCGAATTGGTTTAGGGTTACTTTTTGGGCTTTTTGGAGACGTTTTTCTATTGCTGCCTGGTGAAGTTTTTTTTCTGGCCGGATTAGGAAGCTTTCTGATAGGACATGTTTTTTACATCATGGCATTCATGCTCGACTTTCGCAATACAGAGGTCACTAGTTCTGCTACATCAGTATTGGCAGGGGGGGGCGTACTTTTTTTCGGGAGCTATGGTGCATGGTTCATGAAATGGCTTTTTCCTTCTCTGGGTAGTCTTTGGCCAGCGGTGTTGGTTTACATCCTGGTGATCGCTGCCATGGGAGTAATGGCTTTGCTTCGATGGGAAAAAGTCAATGGCAGCAGCTTTTTAATGATCACCGCGGGAGCTATTCTTTTCATCGCATCTGATTCGATACTAGCTGCCAATCGCTTTAAAATTGAAATCCCTTATGCGTCTGTGTATATTATGGCGACATATATCCTGGCTCAATACCTGATAACGATAGGCAGCCTCGAACGCAAACGCAAGAAACGATTTACAGAGAATCGACGTCAAAGACTTTCGGAACAATCTGTTGAAGATCTTTAAGCGACAGTCCCAAAAAAGAGGTAACAGAGTCCGATAGCGGTACAAATGCCTACAAGATCTGCCAAAAGCATGGCACCTACGGTATAACGGCTATTTTTTACGTTTACCGCCCCATAATAGACTGCAATGACATAGAAGGTTGTGTCTGAAGATCCCTGAAGAATAGCGGATAACTTTCCGGCAAAGGAATCCACCCCATGGGCATTCATCGTGCTGATCATCATCCCTCTGGCACCTGAGCCGCTCAGCGGCTTAATCAATGCCGTAGGAATACCATCAATAAAACGCGTGTCGGTTCCAAAGAAAGCGAATACACTTTTAAAACCGTCAATAACTATATCGAAGGTCCCACTTGTACGTAACATGCTGATTGCGATTAACATCCCCACGAGATAGGGGATAATGCGAATGGCCGTGTCAAATCCACCCCTCGCTCCATCGACAAAAGAATCGAAAATAGGAATCTTTTTATAAATTCCCCCCAAAATGATCAGGAAGAAAATCAATAACAATAATCCGTTACTTAAAATGCCTGAAAAGGATTGTAGCCCTTCTGTACTCAGATTAACCAAGTAAAGAACCATTAACGCGATGATAGAGGAAATGCCTAATACCCAGGCGAGAATAATGGGTTGGAAGACATTGATTTTTTGTTTATAGGAAACAATAAGCATCGCTGCGATGGTGGCTGCAAATGTGGCGATCATGCAAGGAATGAAAATTTCTGTAGGATTAGCCGATTGAAGCGAAGCACGGATGGCAATAATACTTACCGGGATGAGGGTCAAACCGGAGGCATGTAAACAAAGAAACATGATTTGCGCATTGGAAGCACGATTCTTATCTGGATTTAGCTCCTGCAAACTTTCCATGGCTTTAATTCCGAAAGGAGTGGCGGCATTATCCAACCCTAATAAATTAGCTGAAAAATTCATGACCATATGGCCGGTAGCCGGATGCCCCTTTGGAACTTCCGGAAATATTTTAGAGAAGAAAGGCCCAATGATCCGAGATAATAAACGAACTCCTCCGGCATCTTCTGCTATTTTCATGAAACCCATGAATAAAGCCATGACCCCGATCAATCCGATACAGATATTGACCGCATTTAAACAGGTTTGAATAACTCCGTCAACTTTTGTCAGGTTGGTTGGATCATCGGCTTTCCCAATGACCATCCAGTTAAAAATCTCTGTTTTTCCTAAAAAGAAACATTGGATACAGGCTACTACGATCGCTACAATAATGAAAGCGGACCAAATTCTACTTAATGCCATGAATGTTAAAAATGAATTAGAGTCTGAAAGTAGTTATTTTATAGCAAACTGCCATTTTTGAAAGATAAAATTTTTTCACCATCTTTTAAGAGATCAAAGTGTGCAGCTTCTTCAACACGCAAATTTCCTATCACCACATATTTCCCATCGTCATACACGTGATACCCATTGAAGGTACTCAAATCGCCCATATCCACAATTCGGTATGTTTTAACGGAACCACTTGCCGTCGGGTCAGCATGTTCTTCGTAATTAATTCCGATGCTCATCTTTCCCTGTGGAAGGGAAACTCCCCGAATGAGGTAGTGAAAGAGGGCTTTGTTGTTACGGGGAATGCTAAAGTAGCTATCCAATGATTGCGTAAGGTAATTGTCTGTGACAATGTGATGGAGACCAGAAAGGATGGAAGCCAGGTAAAATTGGCGTATTTCCTGTTTTTCAGGGTCATTTTTTCGTCCGCCGGCTTCAATCAAAATGGTAGCGGTTGCCCTTTGCTGAAAATTATCTCCAAAGGAACGGGGTTCAAAAGCATCATCAAACAGGCCAATGGAGCCCGGCAAGAAGGGAGAAATGTCTTTAAAAATAGCGGCAATCACCTGCATCGCTTTTTGTCGCGTTTCAGTAACCTCTCCTACATGGCTAGTCGAAGGAGCAAGAAAGGAAAGGGTAGCCGGAAAGGAACTGGATTCAACACTCCATAAGTCTGTCTGATCATGAAGATTAAAACCGAAAAGTGGCTTAATCTCTGCCTGCAAAGATTTCAGTAGACGTGCTTCGGGGCTTACTGTTTCAAGGAAATCCCGATTTATATCGATCTGTTGCGCGTTTCTGCGGCTAAAAACGGCGGCACCATCCGGGTTCAACAGGGGCAAAAAGTAAAGACGCGTATGTCTGCGAAGCATGGAAACAAGGGGGTGCTCGCTTTGAAGAAAGGAAAATAAATCAAACAAAGCCATCGTGCCGGTGGCTTCATCTCCATGCATCTGGCTCCATAACATCAGTGGGAGGGGACCATCACCCCATTCGATTAGGTACAATTCCTTTCCCAAAAAAGAGTTCCCTGCCACCTGAACCTGGAAATCGGAAGGAAGGGAAAGAACCAGCTTTTGAATCGTTTCATGTGTAAAAAACCGGTCTTGGAGGAGCTCAACCCGATAACGATTTAATTGCTCAAAAAGGTTTTTCATACTTAAAAGATAAAAAAACCATTTCAAGGCTGTGAACACAGGAACCTGAAATGGCTTTTGAAGTAAAATTAATAGGGTTATACGAATTAAGGTTGCTCGTCTGTCAGTTCAAAGCCCCAGCTCCTTCCTTTTTCAGTGGCCGGAACTCCCTGGACCATCCAGACAGGTGCCTTGGCACCTTTAAGGTAATGGTCAAAGAACTGTTGTTGGCGGATTTGGATATCCTTTCTGTTTTGTCGTTGAACAAGATTATGTGCTTCATTATTGTAATTGAGAAGCCAGGCTGGTTTTCCCAATCGTTTCAGACCAGTAAACATTTCTATTCCCTGATACCATGGAACAGCTCCATCTGCATCATTTGCCATGATCACCACTGGAGTAGTGACTTTAGGAAAGTGAAATAAAGGAGAATTCTCTATGTAAAGTTCTGGTTTTTCCCATAACGTAGCTCCAATACGGCTTTGTGTTTTTTCGTATTGGAATTGCCTGTTCATGCCGCTCTCCCAGCGAATACCGCCATAAGCTGAAGTCATGTTTACCACTGGTGCACCTGACCAGGCAGCAGCATACATATTTGTTGCAGTAATCAGGTGCGCTACCTGATAACCCCCCCAGCTTTGTCCCTGAATGCCTATTTTTGTGCCATCCACCCAAGCGTTTTTCTTAAGATATTCGACACCGGAATTGATGAATTCTTCTGCAGACTTGCCCGGATACCCAATTTCATAACTGATGTCAGGGGCAAAAACGAGGTAGCCATTACTCACAAAATAGGAAATATTTAGACGCGATGGAGTAGGTGCCGGAGCTTGATAACCATAGAGACCATCCGATAATTTCTCATAAAAATAAACAATCATTGGATATTTCTTGGCGGGATCGAAATCTTCAGGCTTGTATAAAATTCCTTCAGAAAAATGTCCTTTAGGAGTTGTCCATTTAATCAGCTCTGCCGTTCCCCAATTGTATTCTTTTTGCTGAGGATTGGTACTACTGACTTTTGTTTCTGTTTTAAAGTCTTTGGTGTAATAAACATCTGGCGACTGTTGAAAATTTCCTTTATCAAAAACATAGATATCCGCATTTTTTGCTTTCAGAAGACTTGAAAAACGGGCTTTGGACGCAGTCAGTAATTCCGGGGCCTTCTGGTCATTTAATTGTGTACGGTAAATGCCGGTTTCCTTATTCACCTGATTGAATCCGGTTAAAAGAACCGTTTCTTTCCGATCAAAGTAACGTTTTTCCGGATCCGTACGCTCTACCCGAAAAGAGATGCGATTGGCACGTCCCAAGCCATTCGTAAGGTTCTTAGGCGCTGTTTTACCGTCCGGAGAAAAGGCCCAGATATCATAACGATCATAAATAAAAACCGTTTTGTCATCTTCTGCCCAACCCGCAATGGAATAACTGTTTGGGAGATCAGGAACGTCGTTTTCCTCATTGACAAAAGATACCTGCATTCCTTCGGTAAGTGCAGTGACCTTTCCGCTGGAAATTTGATGGGTGTACCACTGTCCATTGCTCCGGTTAAAGTAGAGGATGTACTGTCCGGCAGGGGAGGCAAAGGCATTTCCATTCAGATTTTCAAGAATTTTCTTTCTGATACCTGTTTTGGTGTTCACTAGATAATAGTCGCGAGGAGCATTTCCGGCCCACTGAATGGCCATGCGGTTGCGGAGATCAGACGATGAAAGCACGAAATCAGCATTGCCCTCGTCGATTAAAGTTGCGTCAGGTAATTGCAGATCGGCTAAGGGAATCATTTTATAATCACTACTGTAGATGTCAATCGTAGCAAGGTAACTTCGCTTGGACTCTCGTTCTGCATTTCGCAGTTGCATGGTTTGCAACTCTGCATCACGGTATCCCCAGATGTCCAATTTGGCATGCTCAAAATCGATAAGAGAAGTGTCTTTTGGAAGTTTTACCGGTGCAATTCCAAAGAAAAGACGGGTGCCTCCCTTGTTGAAAGAAATTCTTCCATCTCCACTAATGCTGAATTTATCAGGTAAACCTGGTGTTTCAGAGTCAATCAGAATTTGGGCCGTATCCAGGGATTTCGAATGATAGTACACACGAAAGTCTTTAATTTCTTGTTTCTCAGGTCCGGTTTCTCCCAAAAATGCTAATTTTTCGCCTTCTTCGTCGAAGACAAAGCCTTTGAATGTGCCGTTTCCTTTCACCAGTGTTTTAAGTTGTTGCTTCTCCAAAGTGTAAAGAAAAACTCCTTTAACAGCCGTTGAATCTTTCTTTGAACCAGAGGAAACATATACTAATGCATTCCCGTCTTTACTGAAAAGATAATCTGTCACATAGTTGAATGTCCGCTCTGTGCCGGTTTGTAGATTCTTCAAAATGAGCTTTGTACCTTCTTTATCAGTCGTGTTTCCCGCTGTTTTTTTAGTTGTATCTACTTCTTTTGCTAAAAGATACGCAATGAGGGGTGCACCTTGATCCGGAAGACGGAAGGATTTGACCGCCGGAATCTTTACGACCTGGAGGCTGCTGAGATTGACGATGGCCAGGCTATCTTTTGGCATCTCTTCCGGTTTTTTCTTTTTAATGCGTGCCTGACGGAGATCTTTGTAAAAAGCTTTAATGGAAAGAGCTGCAAATTTAGAATCTGCACTATACTGTGGAGCAGCTCCACGGGGTATGCTGACTTTTTGTCCATTGGAGGTATGCTGAAAGTAGACCTTTGCATCTCCTTCTTGCGGTTGAATGAGGTAACTCAGCCATTGGCCGTTTTTACTGACTTGCTTGGAACCAATGGATTCCCAGGCATCGTATACCTGATGATTGAGCGGCTTTTTCTGCGCAAAACTATAGCTACTGATTAGCAGAAAGAAAAGAAATAATTTTCTACACATTAGATAGGGTAAATTTTAGAGTATATGTTGATTCCATAAATTTTGTAAAAATTGATCACTTTTTTAAATAGACGTGATAAATTTTACAAAAAAGTACCGGTATAAAACAAAAAAGCAGGAATTCTTTAAAGAATTCCTGCTTGCCTAAAGAAAAATAGCTTTAAGATTTATTCTTCTTTTGCTGCGTTCTTGCTTGTTCCTGAGCTCTCATGTAGTCTTCCATGCGAGACTGGAATTTAGATTTTTTCTTTTCAGAAGCGGGTTTGGCTTTGTTGTCCTGCAAAATAGCATGAATTTTTTCGTCACTCACCATTTTACGGATCAAAAACTGTTGGCCAAAGGTGAGCATGTTTGCGAGAAAATAATAATAGTTAAGTCCAGAAGGGAAGCTGTTTAATACCCCAAAGAAAATAATGGGCATGATGTACCCGATGTATTTCATCTGTCCCGAAACACCGGAAGTCTGATTGTTAAAATACGTATAAATCAATGTCGAAATAGTCATTAACAAACACATCAAACTAATGTGGTCACCGATGAAAGGGATATTGAAACCTAGTTTAATAAAATCATCGTAGGTTGACAGATCTTTCATCCAAAGGAAACTTTCTCCCCTTAATTCGAAAAGGTTAGGGAAAAAGAAGAAGAAAGCCATCACGAAAGGCAACTGAAGAAGCATTGGTAAACAACCGCCTAAAGGGTTTACACCTACCTGTTTATATAATTTAAGGTATTCCTGCTGTAAAAGTGTGGGATTATCTTCACCTACTTTGGCTTTGATTTCGTCCATCTCTGGTTTTAAAATTCGCATCTTGGCCAGAGAAACATAAGATTTATATGTTAAAGGCGACATAGCGACCTTTAGGAGGATGGTTAAGACCAAAATGATGAGGCCATATCCCCAATTAAAACTTTCCAATAGGTTGAATACAGGCAGTACAATCCATCGATTGATGTATTTCAAAGGCCAGTAACCCATATCTACCTGTTTTTCAATCTGGTGTCCTTGTTTCTGAAGCGTGTTGAATTTATTTGTTCCGAAATAGAATGTAAAGCCATATTGCTGAGTGACTAATGGCTGATAAGCAAGAGCCATATTCGCCGCATACCATTTTACCATTCCTGCTTCGGTAGAAGTTTGTACCTCTAAATCCCCTTTTGTAAAAGGTTTTTCCGGAATTAAAACAGCTGAAAAGAAATGCTGCTTAAACGAAAACCACTCGATGGCCCCTTTGGTCAATTCTTCTTTATCGTTTCCACCAACACTCAGGTGATCCGGATCTTCTGCCACATATTTATAATAGGGAGCTGAATGCTCTCTTTCTTTGGTGATCGATTTTTCCTGGCTAAGCAGGCTCGCTTCCCAATTAAGATTTAACTGATTTCCCTGAATTACCTGATTTAAGCCATTTAGCCGAATATTAAACGTCACGTTGTTGCCATTGGCCGGCAGTTGATAAACATACTCTACAAATTGATCAGGCCCATAATCTGCCTTCATGGTTAAGGTATTTCCTTCTTTTGAGGCCGTGAAATAAAGGTCGTTGGTCCGGACTATCTTGCCGTTTATGTTTAAGTCCAGTCCAAAACGGTTCGATTCTCCTTTAAATAGAACTACAGGCTGACCTTCATACGTATGCTGTCCTTTTAATTCAACAGATTCAATTTTTCCGCCCTGCGTAGAGAAAATAATTCTCAGTAAATCATTCTCCAACGTGCTTTTTTCAGCTATTCCTTCCAGGTGTTTGCCAAAGGGACCAGCCAATGCAAGAGAGTCTCTTTTCGGAGTGGCTTTCACCGTGGTATCCGGGGTTTGGATAACTGCTCCTGCCTTTCGAAGTGAATCGGCCGTAATGCGCTCCCGCTCTTTTTGCATGTCTTCTTCACTCGGTCGCATAAAAAAAACAGCTCCTCCCAAAATCACCATGATTAAAAAGAGGCCTGTAAACGTATTTCTATCCATTATACTATATTAAATCTGACAATTATATTGTTTTCTTTTTGTTGTGCTCCATCGCAGCGGCGACAAATTTAACAAAAAGTGGGTGAGGATTAGCAACTGTTGACTTTAATTCTGGATGAAATTGCCCTCCAACGAAAAAAGGATGGTTTTTCAACTCGATAATTTCTACTAAATCGCTATCCGGATTGATTCCGGAAGCGATCATCCCTGCTTCCTCATAAGCTTCCAGGTAGGATCCGTTGAACTCATAGCGGTGGCGGTGTCTTTCAGAGATTTGCTGTTTCCCATAGGCCGCAAAAGCTTTCGTCCCCTTTTTTACATGGCATGGATAAGCTCCCAGGCGCATCGTACCCCCTTTAAGGGTGACGCTCTTTTGTTCCTCCATCATATTGATTACAGGATGTGGGGAGTTTTCATCTATTTCGGTAGTATTGGCGTCGGTTAAACCCAATACATGACGGCCAAATTCGATCACCGCACATTGCATTCCCAAACAAATGCCGAAAAATGGAATTTCATTCTCACGCACGTATTGAATGGCAGTAATTTTTCCTTCAATACCCCGGCTACCAAAGCCCGGAGCCACCAGCACTCCATTCAAATGCTTTAATTTGTCGGCGACATTTTCCTCCAGAATGCTTTCAGAAGGGATCAATTCGACCCTTACCTTGCACTCGTTTTTAGCACCCGCGTGAATAAAAGCTTCTGTGATAGATTTATACGCATCGGGTAGTTCTACGTATTTCCCAACAAGCCCTATTTTTACTTCTGAGGTAGGGTTTTTTAAATGACCAAGAAATTCTTTCCAGCTTTCCATATCTGGCTCACTTTTCTGGGCGAGTTTTAATTTGCTTAGAACCGTTTTGTCAAGTTGCTCTTTCATCATGAGCAAAGGAACGCTGTAGATAGAGGAAGCGTCAATGGACTCGATCACTGCATTGATGTTTACATTACAGAACAATGCGATTTTTTTTCTTACTTCCGCACTTAGATGATGCTCTGTACGGCAAACGAGAATGTCTGGTTGAATGCCATATTCAAGAAGTGCTTTTACAGAGTGTTGAGTAGGCTTTGTTTTTAATTCACCCGCAGCTGCAAGGAAAGGAACCAGCGTTAAATGGATGACAATGGCATTTGACGGACCGGCTTCCCATTTAAATTGCCTAACAGCCTCAATAAAAGGAAGCGATTCGATGTCACCAACGGTGCCACCTAGTTCGGTAATGACAATGTCGTAATTTCCACTTTCCCCTAACAAACGCATGTTTCTCTTGATTTCATCTGTGATATGGGGCACTACCTGTACCGTCTTGCCAAGGTAATCACCTTGTCTTTCTTTATTAATGACATTTTGGTAAATACGACCGGTGGTAATGTTGTTGGCCTGAGACGTAGGTATATTTAGAAAACGTTCATAATGCCCCAGATCCAGGTCAGTTTCGGCCCCGTCTTCTGTTACATAACATTCTCCATGTTCGTAAGGATTTAACGTTCCCGGATCAATGTTGATGTAAGGGTCAAATTTCTGAATAGTTACGCGGTATCCGCGAGCTTGTAAAAGTTTAGCTAATGAAGCTGAGATGATGCCCTTTCCTAAAGAGGAAGTGACACCGCCCGTCACAAAAATATACTTAGTCATGTTTCGATTTGCTGGAATTAAGCGGTTATTTAAGCCGTTTTAATTCATTTTGTACGGGATACAAAGTTAAGCAAAAAAACTATTCTAAACGGGGATAAAATGAAATAAATTTACTCTCCGAGAAAGGCTTGAGAAAGACGTCTTTAGACCAATGTAAAAAGAAAATCCCTGTTTAAACAGGGATTTAAAGGAATTAATTACTTGTCAATCATTTTGAAATACCGTACATAATCGATTTCAAATTTCTGAGGAAAAATGGAATCGTCAATTCCTTGGGCTCCTCCCCAGTCCCCTCCTACGGCAATGTTTATCAATAAATGGAAACGCTTGTCAAAAGGCCAGGTTTGATAGCCTTTCCCATCGTTCACAAATTCGAACACCAGATTGTTATCAAAGTACCCACGTACTGCATAGGGAGTCCAGTCAACCCGGTAAAAATGAAAAGCCGTACTGGCATCTGAAATGACTCTTGTGGCCGATTTTTGCGTGCCAATTTTATGGTAATAGCTTTCTGAGTGAATACTGAAGTGCACCCGGTTTTGGTCGTATCCTACATGTTCCATGATGTCGATCTCCCCTGATTTTGGCCAGTCGCCATAAGCCCGGTCTGTAGGCAGCATCCAGATCGCTGGCCAGGTACCTCTTCCGGAGGGTAGTTTCGCTTTAATTTCAAATCGTCCATACAACACATCCAGCTTATTTCTGGTTACTAGTCGGGTGGAGGTGTAAGCCATTCCACTAAAGTTCTCCTTTTTGGCAGTGAGCGTTAACAGCCCATTCCCAACAAGTACATTGTCAGGAGCATTGGTATAATACTGTTTTTCGTTATTTCCCCAGCCACTTCCACCGATATCGTAATCCCATTTTCCCGCATCCGGACTTCCATTGTAATCAAACTCATCTGCCCAGGTAGCATTACTTTCAAACTGCCATTGTTTATCCTCGATCGTGAGAGGTGGGGGATGAATGATAATGGCTTCTTCCTTCTTCTTATCCGAACAGGCAGAAAAAAGGCTGGAGGAGAAGGCCACAAGTAGGAGCGGTAAATAGTGTTTCAAATTCGTCAGCTTCATCATGTTTTAAAGGTATGCGGAAATTTAACCATTTTTTTTGAACGGTTAAATTTCCGCAAGTCGTTTTATTTAAATTCAAAATCGTCCAGGTAGAAAATTCCCGGATGAGGGTGGCCTTCACCACCTAACTGTACCACGATTTTATCGTAAACGGTTTCAGAAGCGAAAGGCGTATAATCAAATTCTAATTGGATCCACGTATTGAATTGTGCCGCTGAAATGGTTTTCACAATTTCTTTTTGTGTTGTCCAAGCATTTCCTCCCAATAAAGAGTTTTGTAATTTAATAGAGACAGTAGGTTTTACTGCATCAAAATCATTTCCTCCAGGGATAAATACTTTCAACCGTATTTTATTTTTGACAGATAAATCGAAGCGATACGGAAGAGTTACATTGAGATTTCCGTATTGTCCGTCTCCGCCATTCCACTTCTCATAATAGCCTACTTTTGGAGATGTGTTAACCGGGAATTTTGCCGGATTATCGTACGAGTAAGTAAAGTTCATGTTCTCCACATTCCAAGCGAAATTCGCTCCTCCTTCAAAATCGTCTGTCAGGTTTGCTGCCTGAAGTGGTTTTTCTACCGGAGGTGTCACCGGACGTTGATACCCTTTACGAATGAGTTTAAGGTACCATGCATTTCCAGAAACTGCTTTATCAAGGCATCTCAAATGCATTTCATCTTCTGAAATAGAAAGGATCTCATATTGAGAAACACCTAAATAGTAGGCAATGAACCCATTTCCACTAATATTGATAAATTTAGCTCCCCCGGCACCTTCCGAAAGTATCCACGTCAGGTTGGTAGCAGGAGTGTAATTAACCGTGGGGTCGGAACCTCCTGTAGGTCCTCCGATCCCCGCGGCATTGGCCGCATTGGCAAAGGTAGTTCCTTTATTGTCGTAAGTGTACTTCAACCCGCTGCCGGACATGGTAAAGGTCATCTCATCATCGTAGAAACCCAGGCCGGCTTTGTCGTTTGGAGGAGCAGACCACCATTCGGGAACCCGCGAACCAATGGGACCTACTCCAAGATGCCCTTCCATTAAATGATCAATGATCCAGGTTTTACCTGAAGGATTACTCAAACCACCCGACAAAAGTGCGTATTCTGGGTCGCTTAGCATGGAAGGGTTGGTATTTGCAATCGTAATCGTCTTAGTTGTTGAAACACTGCCTCCGGCGGCAAGAACGGTCAATTTAACGGTATAGGTTCCTGCTAAAGGAAAAGCACCTTTGACTTCCTTTCCATTGGCTGTTGTTCCATTTCCGAAATCCCAATAAGCATTGATCCCGTTATAGCTGCTTTTAAAATCCAGAACATTGGGGTTGGCCGAGGTAGGAGTGGCCGTGAACTGAATTTCGCTTTCCTGTGGAGGAACGCCCAAATCACCGGTCACCTGTTCTTTTTTACAAGACACGAAGAGTGTCATGAACAATGCCAGGCCTATCCAGACCTTCATTGCAATCATATTTTTAAATGTTTTCATTCTTTTAAAGATTAATAACCTGGATTTTGAGTGATCATGTTTTTGGTCACATCAATTTCTGATTGAGGAATAGGGAGGTATTCGCTTTTCCCCTTTTTAAAACCAAGAGGACCTAATACAGTTTCTGCACGGCCTGTTCTAACAAGGTCAAAGAAGCGATGCCCTTCTGTAGCAAGTTCGAGGCGTCGTTCAAGATAAATGTTATCCAACGTAACCGGCACCGAACCAAGACCAACTCTTCCACGAACGGCATCTAACAACTCTTTTGCTCTCGTGGCATTGCCTCCACTTTTTAGTAGGGCTTCTGCCTGCATTAAATAGGTGTCTGCCAAACGGATCTCGATTTCATTATTGAGCCAGTTATGCGCAGGTTCCCCACTGGTAGCACGGTAGTCTTTAAGCGGGGCATATTTTCGGATAAAGTAACCCGTATTCTGGTAACGCTCATTGTAGGTTGCCCCGGCTGCTTTTAGCGCACTTCCATCAATGATGGTGGCGTCAAAACGAGGATCATTTTTCATGAGATTAACCAGGTCCATGGTAACTGGACAAAAGCCCCAGCCACTGGAGAAAGTATCTCCATTGTAACTGTCCATTCCTACAAACTGAGGTGCCATATTTCCTTCTCCACCATTAACCCAACCCCAATCTCCCCAGGAAGAATTCGCAGAATGAGGAATCTCCAAAATCGATTCGGAATGAAATTTATTGGCGGGACTAAAGATATCTGAAAAATTCCCCACCAATGCATATCCATAAATATTCCCAACACGATTGATGTCTTCAAAAAGTGTGATCGCCTCGGCTAGTTTTGAGTTGTCATTTTGATAGAGCAATACTTTTGCCAGTTGTGCTTTGGCGGCTCCTTGTGAAATTCGCCCTTTTTCTCCAGAGGAAATAATCGGAGGTAAGCCCGGATAAGCATCTCTAAGATCTTTTTCAATCTGTACATAAATTTCTGATGGGGTGGATTGAACCTGCGTGTATAACTCGCTTGTTTCCAGAACTTTCGTAATCAGAGGAACTCTTCCAAACCAGCGAACCAAATCAAAATAAAAATAAGCTCTTAAAAATTTAGCTTCAGCGGTTACGCGCGTTTTAAAAGAAGCACTAAGATTTTCAGATTTTTCAATCTTACTGAGAATTAAATTGGCACGGTTGATACCCGTAAAATTTTTGTTCCACAAACCACTTTGAGGACCAATAAAAGAGGTTAAATTAAAATTATCATAAGCCACCCATCCTGGTTGGTCCTGGGCGTTACTCCCTCCGGCATGACAATCGTCTGAAGCAGCACTTAACAAGGGCATCTTCATGGTATATCCTCCGGTATTTCCCCACTGCATCACGTCGTATACCGCAATGATGCCTTGCATCACTTCTCCTTCATTTCGATAAAAATTATCTTCCAGGGTAGTCCCTCTGGGTTTGAGCTCTAAAAAATCTTTTTTACATGATAAAAACAACTGCGTTACTACAACTATTGCAATAACCTGCTTTATATATCTATATTTCATCATTCTGCTTTTAAAAACCAACATTTAAACCTACATAAAACGTTTTAGCCTGCGGGTAAAATCCGCGGTCTACGCCATAACTTCCTCCACCAATTTCCGGATCAAATCCATTGTATTTGGTAAAAGTGATCAAGTTGTTAGCCATACCATATATTCTTACTTTGTTAAGCCCTACTTTTTCTGTTACCTGACGGGGAAGAGTATATCCTAGTTGAATTGTTTTTATTCTAAAATAGGCACCGCTTTCTAAGAAAAGACTGGAAACTCTGCTGTAATTTTCATTTGTATCCTCAAGAGTTACTCTTGGCATACGATTACTGGTTCCTTCACCAGTCCATCTGCTGAGAATAGCCGTAGTGTAATTTGCAGTGTTTAAATCAAAACGACGAATGGCATTAAATATCTGATTCCCTGTAATTCCGGTACCCAACACAACAAAGTCAAAACCTTTATAGGAAGCATTTAAAGTGACGCCATATGTGAAATCGGGAGTAGGATCTCCAATGATACTACGGTCATCAGCATCAATTTTTCCATCCCCATTCAGGTCTACAAAACGGATATCTCCTGGTTTTGCATTTGGCTGAATTAATCCCCCAGTAGAACTGGTATACGCATTGATTTCTGCCTGATTTTGAAATAGACCATTTGTTCTATAGCCAAAAAATGAACCTATGGCGTGACCAACCTTCGTGCGTGTTATTTCAAGGTTTTGTGGTGTAGCGGTTTGGCCTCCTAAGAATTCTTTGTCATCGCCTAAGTAATTAATCCGGTTTTTAACAAAAGAGCCATTCGCTGCAACTCTAAACGATAATTCACCAATACGTTTGTTGTAACCTAATTCAATTTCGTAGCCTGTATTACTCAAATCGGCAATATTTCCAATTGGGCCGTTGTTACCTACGTAACCAGGAACGGCGATCTGTAACAACATGCCTTTTGTCTCTTTTTTATACCAGTTTGCAGTTAAGCTAAAATCATTAAATAAAGTAGCGTCAAATCCTATATCAGTGGATGTTGTTTCTTCCCACCGTAAGTCAGGATTGGAAAGAGCGTCTGGACTTACACCAATAATCAGCCCAGCAGAGGTTCCTAAACTATAGTTTCGACCACCACTTACTGTAGAAAGATAACGGAAATCTCCGATGCGGTCGTTACCAGTAACTCCATAAGAACCTCTAAGTTTTAAGAAATTAAGAGTGTTGTTTTTTGGGAAGAAATCCTCATTACTTACTACCCATCCAAGAGAGCCAGAAGGGAAGAAACCATACTTGTTATTGGAACCAAAACGGGAAGAACCGTCCCTTCTTAAAATACCAGTAAAAAGATATTTTTCATCATAATTGTAAATTAAACGAGCAAATGAAGAGTTAAGTGTATTTAAATATTCACCTCCACCAAAATCTCGATTTTCCCTTGGAACGGCAAAACGTAAAGAAGCATCTTTAAGATTATCTACCGGCAAACCTTGTAAAGAACCACTATGTTGTTCCCCTTTTTCTTTTTGAGCAGAATAACCTATAAGCCCTGTGAGGGAATGTTTTCCAAAATTATTGGAATAGCTTAGCGTATTTTCCAATGACCAGAATAATCCCCGGTTAATGTTTCGACTATACGTATTGACAGTTGTACTGAATGTTGAACTTAAGTAATGAACAGGAGTGAAGCCTTCGCCACCCCAGAAAGCCAAATCAACTCCTCCTTGTGATCTGATTTTTAGGCCTTTAAGTAACTCTGCCTCCGCATAAGCACTTCCGACGATTTTATCTGACCATCCATTTCCTTGAGCTACTGCTAATGCGGCTAAGGGGTTAAAAATTTCTGACTGAGCAATCTCTGATATGCCATAAGGCAAACCCTGCCCATTCCTGACCACCGGTTGATTGCTATAGGGCGGTGCATTGTATTTAAGTGGATCGGTCTCAATAATAGGTGTAATTGGATCCATGTTAACTGCTCTGCCTACCGGTGAACCGTATTCTGTGTTTGTAGCGACATTAATAGAGTTTGTACGCGTGTAACCTATGGTTTGACCAAATTTAATCCCTTTAGTAAGTTGATGGTCCGAGTTGAAACGTGCTGTAAAACGTTTATAGTTGGAATTATTAGTGGCGACAATTCCGTCTTGGTCAAAATAACCAAAAGAAGAGTAATAGGTAGACTTCTCTCCGCCCCCTGAAAGACTTAATTCATGATTTTGAACTTTAGCGTTATCATTGAAAATGGCTGATTGCCAGTCAGTTCCTTTTCCGTAGCTTGAAGGGTTAGGGAAACGGGGTGTCACAGTAGCGGGATTGGCTGCATATTGTGCTTCATTATAAATCGTGGCGAATTGCGTTGCATTCAGAAGGTCCAGTTTTCGATCAGGACGCTGAGAACCTAAATAGGTATGATAGTTTACCTGGATTTTTCCAGAATTATTGCCCTTTTTTGTAGTAATCAAGACCACACCATTTGCCGCACGCGCTCCATATATTGCGGCAGAAGCCGCATCTTTTAGAACCTCAATTGACGCAATGTCGGCCTGGTTAAGGTAATCTATTCCCCCACCTACTTGAATTCCATCTACAATATAGAGCGCCTCACTATTGTTAATGGAAGTGGTACCTCTAATTCTTAAAGTTGCACCATCACCTGGTTGGCCTGAATTGGTAGTAATGGTTAAACCGGAAGCCCTACCTTGTAAGGATTGTTCAACTCGGTTAACAGGCATATTTTCAAGATCACTGGCGCGAACCTGAGAAATTGCTCCCGTGACAAGACTTTTCTTTTGTGTGCCGTATCCAATCACAACTACTTCAGCAAGTTCGTCACTGCCTTCTTCTAAGGAAATCGCTATTCGTTCATTATTGCTTACTGTAAATGTTTGTGTTAACATCCCTATTTGGGTAAACACAAGAATACTTCCTGCTTTAGGCACACGAAGTGTAAAATTTCCATCCTCATTGGTCGATGTCCCGGTTCGGGTACCCTGAATCACCACAGAGACACCCGGGATGGGCAGGCCGTCTCTTTTGGATGTTACTTTACCCGATACTTCTATCTCTTGAGCCCACAAAGGGATAGAGAAGAGCAGGGAAAATAACAAAAGAATGAACGTAGATTTTCCTTTCATAGCAAAAAATTTTAGTTTATATTTTGGTTAATTGACAACGTTAACAATTCCAGTACTGAAGGACCTGTTAATCGAGGCGTTTGTTATACAAATATAAATAGGTAGGTCGCTTACAGTGAATTTTATCCTACTACAATACCCATACAAGAGGTACTTTTTTCTTTAAAATTTCATCTTCCGGGGCATATCTTACCCCAACAAGTAATTTTTTGCTATCTTCATGAACGAATAAGTCAACCAATTTGTATGAACCTCTTCAAAGCCGTTTTCGGCCGCTATAAATACGGTTTAACTGCCGTATGCTTGATGCTTTTTTTCAGCAGTTTACTGAGAGCACAGGGACCTATCGGACTTCCTCAGGTGAATATGTACAGTGGTCCTTCTTATAAAGGAGGTACCCAGAACTGGGGGATTGATCAGGATGAGAAAGGAATCATTTACTTTGCGAATAATGAAGGACTTCTAACGTTCAATGGTGCGAACTGGAAGCTCTACACAATTCCTAATAAAACCATCGTTCGCTCGGTTTTTGTAGATAAAGGTGGGAGGATTTACATCGGTGCGCAAGATGAAATTGGCTATTTCTATCCTAATGAACAAGGGGTGCTTACTTACCACTCACTGAAGCATTTAATACCCGAAAAGGAACGAAATTTTGCCGATGTGTGGAACATCGTAAAGTGGGAACAAGGACTTTATTTTCGAACCATCAATAAAATAATTTGTATTCAGGATCAAAAAGCCATGGTATATCCCAGTAAAGGAACCTGGGTGTACATGGGGGTGGTGAATGGTCAACTCATGGCGCAGGACATCGGAAATGGTTTGCAGGTATTCCAAAATGAACAATGGAATTTATGGTGTAATGATTCCCGTATTCTGCATAGTAATATTACAGCCCTATTGCCTTATCAATCCGATAGTTTGTTAATGACGACCCTGGAAAATGGAGTTTTTTACCTGAAAGGAAAACGACTTATTCCTAAAAAGACACAGCTTGATCCGGTTTTCATTAACGATCGGATCAATGTGGGAATTGCCATTAATGATGAATTATACGCCATGGGAAGCACTTCTTCTGCTTTATTAATCGTTAATAAAAAAGGAGAACTCATGCAACAGTTCTCTTATGCAGAGGGAATGACCAATAACCATGTACGAAGCATTTTAATGGATCATCACAAAAATCTGTGGCTAGGATTGGATGACGGGGTTGCCTACATTGCTTTTAATAGTCCTATTAAATCGATTTACCCCGACAAAAACAAACAAATTTCAAGTTATGCGACACAGATTTTTAAACAAAGACTATATGTGGGTACTTCCAATGGATTGTTTGCTGCGCCCCTTTCTACGGTCGCTCAAGATCTTTCAGGAATCAAATCTACCTTTCAGAAAGTCTCCAATACCAAAGGACAAACCTGGGGTTTAAGTGTGATTCAGGACCAATTGTTGCTGGCCAATGAAAACGGAGCGCAGCAAGTTGTGCATGAAACAGCGAAAAATTTGTTTAGTGGCAACGGGATTTGGTCTTTTATCAGTTTGGGACACGATAGTCTGGCAAGATACATTGTGTCAGGGACGTATTCAGGATTACATCTGTTTAAAATGGAGGGACAGGAAATCCTTAACAAAGGTGTTTTTTCCTCCTTAGAGGAGCCTCTGCGGTTTGTGGTCGTCGATCCTGTATTGAATTGCATCTGGGCTGCCCACCCTTACAGGGGGATTTACAAGCTGGACCTCTCTCCGGATGGTAAACGGATTGTTAAAACCAATTTCTTAAATCAGCGGCATGGTTTGCCCAGTAATCTGTATAACTATGTGTTCTTTATTAAAGGAAAAGTAATTATGCCCACTGCAGAAGGCATCTACGAATACCATTCACGGGATAATCGCTTCATCCGCAGTGTTTTCTATGACCCTATCTTCAAAAATATTCCAATTCAATACTTGAAAGAAGATGCCAGAGGGAACATTTGGTTTGTGAGTAATAAAAAAGTAGGAGTAGTGGATTTTAATCGGAAAAGCCGTAAAGATGGCTATACTCTGGTGGAATTACCGGAGCTGACAAATAAGATCGTTGCCGGATTTGAACATATTTATCCCTATAATGAACATAATATTTTTATTGGTGCGAACAAAGGCCTGATTCATCTGGATTATAAAAAGTATGCGGAAAATGTGCAGAAGCCGAATGTGCTTTTGACCCAGATAAAAGTCCTGAATAAAGGAGACAGCATTATTTTTGGTGGCTATGCTCGTTTGGGGGATCAGGATCGAAAAATAATGCGCCTGAAATACGATTTTAATTCATTAAATTTTGAATTTGCCTCCACATTATTTGATCAGAAGGACAATATTGAGTACAGTTATAAACTGATTGGCTTTGATGAAGACTGGTCGGCATGGAGTGCCAAAAGCGATAAGGACTATACCAATTTACCCCATGGAAATTTTACTTTCGTAGTGAAGGCTAGAAATAACCTTGGCAGCGAATCTGAAAGCGTCAGTTATCAATTTTTTATTAACCCCGTTTGGTATAAAACGAAAATAGCCTATGGGATATATATCTTGTTCTTGTTAATAGTTTTCTACCTGATGATCAAATACCTGGAAAAGGAACATAAAAGAGAGAGGGATCATCTCCGGCAGCAACATCAGCACGAAATTGAACGGAATGAACAGCAAATCGTGAAGCTTCAGAAAAAACAACTGGAGGCTGAAGTAGAGTTCAAAAATAAGGAACTCGCTTCTGCCACCATGCACCTTGTACAAAGAGGAAAATTATTATCCAAGATTGGCGACGAATTGGCTCCCTTGGTGAAAAATCATCAGGGGAGTGGTGATGATCTTAAAAAGGTAATCCGATTAATCAATGAGGCAAAGAAGCTGGATAATGATTGGGAACAGTTTGCAGTGCACTTTGATCATGTACACACCAACTTCCTCAGCAATTTGAAGGAAAGGTATCCAAACCTTAGCCCTAGTGATCTGAAGTTGTGTGCTTATCTAAAGCTTAATTTGTCTTCGAAAGAAATTGCTCAATTGTTGAACATCACTCCGAGAGCGGTTGAAGTGAGCCGGTATCGTTTAAGAAAGAAATTGGGATTAACTCCAGAAATCAATTTATTTGACTTTCTGTTTAAATAGATTTAACAACATTTGTAATAAACTTTCACTTTTCCTTCTTTCAGCGACCAGGCAATATAGACTTTGGTCTCCTTATCCCTTTCAAAAATGAAACCTGGAAATGCCGTTTGTTTTAGTTCCTGATAGAAAGCTTTATCAGCTACGTTCTGATCTGGCTGCTCATTTTCCATTACAGCCGGGAGCATGAAATGTTCCTCATCGAGAAAAAGCAAAAATTCCTCCTCAATGTATTTCGCTTTCTCTGATTCGGATTTTAAGGCTTTTTTGCCCATATAACCTTCCAGCAGTGTACTTCCCAGAATGACTTCTTCATATATTTTCTCCCCTTTTGCATTCATGATCTGAAAAATAAGCCGTTGCTCTTTCGTATTTTTCCCTTGTAGGCTCACTTTAAAAGTATCTGCCTGTAGGCTATCACTGAAAAGCCGTACCACTGATTGCTCGGGGAAACCATTGATTGTAGTGGATTTTAGGGGGCTAGGTGATTGACAGGATAGCCACAAGCAACTCCCTATCAAGCTGATTAAAAGAAAACTTCTCATAAGTAAGCAACTAGTAAAGCATTGGAAAACTCCAATGAGATCCTTAGCGAATGTAACACAATTAAAGGGAAAATTATAAGTAGCCCTTAATTTTTACTAAATCTTCAGGAGTATCAATAGCGATGGTTTCTATGGTCGTCAATGCGGTCTGGATTTCAAAACCACTTTCAATCCACCTTAGTTGTTCGAGACTCTCCGCGATTTCAAGAGAAGAGGGAGGCAGGGAGGCAATGTTTTCCAATGCCTTAACGGTATAGCCATAAATCCCGATGTGTTTATAATAAGTGTGTTGCGTTAACCATTGTTCAGCGGGATAGTTACGAAGGTAGGGAAGGGCTTGTCTGCTAAAATAAATGGCTTTCTTCACGTTATTGAGGACGACTTTTGGAATGTTCGGATTGAAAAGGTCGGCGTATTCATGAATTTCTTTCACCAGGGTGGCTAATTGAGTGCCAGGAAGCTCGAAACAAGCGATGAGTCGGTTAATTTGGGCGGGATCAATAAATGGTTCGTCCCCCTGAATATTAATTGCGATCTCATACCCCGGGAGGATCTTCATGACTTCAGCGCAGCGATCCGTACCACTTTGGTGCATTTCAGATGTCAGGACATACTTTCCGTTAAAACGGTCAACTTCATCTGCAATCCGCTGGTCATCCGTAGCAACCACGACTTCAGTTAAATAGGACTGAAGCGCACGCTCATATACCCGTTGAATCATGGTTTTTCCCCCAATGTCAATCAATGGTTTTCCGGGAAAACGGGTGGAAGCATAGCGGGCGGGAATGATGCCCAGTACCCGCGCTACGGAAGAGAAAGTGCTGGCGGTATTCAACATGTTTGTGTATCAGGTAAAAAGGCCATTGATATTAGCTTCTACAGACTGAATAACGGTGCCGAGATCTTCCGGATTGTTCGAGAAATCCAATTTGTCCTTGTCTAAGATTAATAGTTTTCCAAGAGTATAATTTTTGATCCAGTTTTCGTATTTCTCGTTCAACTTACTGAGATAGTCGATACGGATACTCGCTTCATATTCCCTTCCGCGTCGCTGAATGTTGTTCACTAACGTAGGGACCGATGCCCTCAGGTAAATAAGCAGATCGGGCGGTTTGATAAATGAAGTGATATTGTCGAAAATTGCCCGATAGTTTTCATGATCCCGGGTAGTCATGAGACCCATTTCATGTAGGTTTTCTGCAAAAATATGTGCATCCTCGTAGATGGTACGGTCCTGAATGACGTTCCGTTCACTGCGTTCTATTTCTACAATCTGCTGAAAACGGCTGTTGAGAAAATACACCTGAAGATTAAAGCTCCAACGCTTCATATCACTATAGAAGTCTTCCAGATAGGGATTGTTATCTACCGCTTCATACAAAGCTTCCCAACCATAGTTTTTTGCCAATAGTTCTGTAAGTGTGGTTTTACCCGCGCCGATGTTTCCAACGATTGCAATGTGCATATTTTTTAGCTAAATATAATGTATGTGAATGATTTAAGTGTTTGATGGAAATCAATTTCCCAATTCTCAAATCTAATCAATTAAAAACTTTTAAACCCAATGATTTCTCTGACTTCACGAATGGTTTTTTGAGCACTTTCTCTGGCTTTCAACGCGCCGTGTCTGGCAACCTGACGAAGGTAGGAAGTATCTGCAGCGATGGCTTCGATGCGCTCACGTACGGGAGCCGTGGTTAAAATCATGTCCTCGGCCAATTGCTTTTTAAAGTCACCGTAACGGATACTCATCTGATTGTATTGCTCTTCAAAATGTTGTAAAGTAGCTGCGGGGGAAACAATTTTCATTAAATCGAATAAATTCTGAATGGCTTCCGGTTTTTCCTGAAAAGGAGCAGTAGGACCTCCGTCGGTCACTGCTTTGGCTACTTTTTTTCGGATGATTTCCGGGCTGTCTGACAGATAAACAGCATTGTTTTCACCTTCCGATTTACCCATTTTTCCTTTCCCGTCCAAACCGGGAACTTTTACCAGGTTGCTGGTGTAGCTAAAAGCATAAGGCTCAGGAAAATAATCATTCTCGTACATCCGGTTAAAACGATTACCAAAAGTACGGGCCATTTCAAGGTGTTGTTCCTGATCTTTTCCTACGGGAACTTTGGTCGCCCGATGAATGAGGATGTCTGCGGCCATAAGCACGGGATAGGTTAATAAACCCGCATTTACGTTATCAGGATTGGCTCTTACCTTATCTTTAAAAGAAGCACTGCGTTCCAATTCACCCAGATAGGCATTCATATTAAGGTAAAGGTATAACTCAGCAATTTCAGGGACATCCGATTGAACATAAATCGTACTTTCTTCCGGGTCTATTCCACAGGCCAGGTATTCTACCAATACCTGTTTCACATTTCCATGTAAATCGGCGGGATTGGGGTGGGTGGTAAGCGAGTGTAAATCGGCAATAAAGAAATAACAATTGTATTCTTTTTGCATCTGTACGAAGTTTTTTACGGCTCCGTAATAATTGCCTATATGTAATTTTCCTGTTGAGCGAATCCCGCTCAAAACTGTTTCTTTCATGCGTTGAAATTAATAAAAAACAAATGAATAGCCCCTTTAATCTTTCCACAAATCCGGTGTTGATGGGGCTATCTTAACATGGGTTAGGAAGTGTAACCAAGAATTTTAAGTACTTGTTTGCTGTTTTGTTCTTCCCCGAACACTTCAAAATTGAATGTCTCGTCTCGATTTCTACGGATGATGACATGTTTGGGACTAGGCAGCAGGCAGTGATGGATACCACCATAACCACTCAATACTTCCTGATAAGCACCGGTATTAAAAAAGCCAAGGTACTGTACTTTACGGGTTTTGGGCATAAATACACTGTTCATGTTAGCCTCTTGGTTGTAATAGTCTTGACCATCACAGGTAATCCCGCCAAGGTTCACCCGCTCATATTCAGCATCCCAATTGTTGATAGGCAATAAGATGTATTTTTGATTCAGAGCCCATACATCTGGCAAATTGGTGATGAATGAACCATCCAGCATCAACCATTTCTCACGGTCGTTTTGTTGCTTCCTTCCAAGCACTTTGTAAAGAATCCCCGAAGCCTCAGCCACGGTATATTTTCCGAATTCAGTAATGATATCCGGTTCAATCACATCGTGTTCTGCACAAATTTCCTTAATTCGTTTAACGATCTCGTTGACCATGTATTCATAGTCAAAATCAAAAACCAGACTGTCTTTAAATGGCATTCCTCCACCAATATCCAGGGTGTCCAGCTCAGGGTTGATTTTCTTAAATTTACAATAGAGGGTCACATATTTTTCCAACTCATTCCAGTAATAAGGAGAATCGGTAATTCCCGAATTGATAAAGAAATGAAGTAATTTGACACGGAAATTCGGATTGCCGGCTATTTTGTTATTGTAAAAATCAATGACATCTTCCAGACGGACACCCAGGCGAGAAGTATAAAATTGCGAATCCGGCTGTTCCTCGGCGGCGATTCGGATACCTAGATTACAAGGGGTATCCATCTCAATCTCATCATCGTAGAGATTAAACTCTTCTTTATTGTCCAATACAGGGATGATATTTTTATACCCATCGTGCAGCATATCAATGATATACTGTTTGTACTGATAGGTTTTGAAACCATTGCAAATGACGGTGATGTCTTTTGTAAGTGCCCCCTTTTTCTCTAAGGCATCAATCATGGGCATATCGAAAGCTGAAGAAGTTTCGAGGTGAATTCCATTCTTGAGGGCTTCTTCCACAATATGTCTAAAGTGTGAACTTTTTGTACAATAGCAATATTTGTAATCACCACGGTAATTATTCTTGATAATCGCTGTTTGGAAAAGCAATTTTGCCTGCTGAATTTTCTTGGTAATCATGGGGAGGTAAGTGAAACGAAGGGGGGTTCCATAAGTTTCAATCATCTCCATGAGGTTGAGATCATGAAAATACAATTCATCATCAATCACGCTGAAGCCGTCTTGTGGAAAACCAACACTTAGATCCAGAAATTCGGAGTAACTCTGCATTTTTTATATTTTTGGATAATAATTTAAAAGAGCTGCGATTAATTCAATTAATTTTGAGCCAAAGATAAGCACTTTATAAAATTCGCCCGCAATTTTTTTTATGAGTAAAGCATTAAAAATAATCGAAGTAAAATCAGAATTGGGAGCCGGTACCCGGGGAGCCAGTTTAGGCGTGGATGCGATTAAGATTGCTGCACTGGATTATGGCAGTCGTTTTTTTAAAAAAAACAAAAGTGTGGAGGTACCCAATGAAAATCATTTGCTGTTGGAGGGTACGGGAAGTCCTTACGCAAAACGGGTATCAGGGATTTTAACCATGTTGGAACGCGTGAGTGATACAGTGCAGACAACTTTAAAAGAGAATTATTTTCCTGTGGTGCTGGCGGGAGACCACAGTACCGCCGCAGGTACAATTGCCGGAATCAAAGTGGCGTATCCGAAAGCCAGACTGGGCGTCATCTGGATTGATGCTCATGCCGATATTCACTCTCCGTATACGACCCCTTCCGGGAATATGCATGGCATGCCCCTGGCCATGGTGCTCGATGAAGATAATCTTGATGCCCGGGTAAATAAGTTGGACCAGGAAACCATTAACTATTGGTATCAGGTGAAAAATGTAGGGAACATCGCTCCTAAAATAGCCTACAGGGACTTGGTTTTAATCTCTGCCCGCGACATGGAAAAACCAGAGGAGGCTTTATTGAAGAAACATAAGGTCAAATTGATTACAACGGCAGAAATGCGAAAAAGAGGAGTCGAAAGAACGGTGATCGAGACATTAAAATACCTAGATGCCTGTGACCTCCTGTATGTTTCTTTCGATGTGGATTCGATGGACCCAACGATGTCGCGTGGAACCGGAACGCCCGTTCCGCAGGGGATTACGGAAAGAGAAGCCGGAAACCTCATGTCGCGGTTAATGACCAACCACAAGGTTTGTTGCTTTGAAATAGTCGAAGTAAATCCAACCCTTGATAAAGAAAACCAGATGGCAGAACATGCCTTTGAAATTTTAATAAAAGCGACGAACGCTTTTAGTAATGTGTAAATATGAATATTGAAAAACAGTTACAGGAACTCACCGTACAAGCGGTAAATGATTTATATGGGCAACAAATTCCCATCGAACAATTAACTCTTCAGCAAACCCGCCCTGAATTTGAGGGGCAAATCACGCTCATTATATTTCCGATTGTTCGTTTTTCTAAGAAATCGCCAGAGCAAACAGGAACGGATATTGGGAACTACCTGCTGGCGCATCTGTCGGATGTAAAGGATTTTAATGTCGTAAAAGGCTTTTTAAATCTGAACATTGCGGATACGTATTGGATTCGGCTGTTTAATGAACAGTTAGTTAATCCTAGCTTTCTGGAAATTCCGGCCAATGGAGAAAAGGTCATGGTAGAATATTCCTCACCAAATACGAATAAGCCTTTGCATTTGGGACATGTGCGGAACAACCTATTAGGGTATTCTGTTGCAGCATTACTAAAAGCCAATGGCGCTGAGGTGGTTAAAGTAAACCTGATCAATGATCGGGGAATTCATATCTGTAAATCCATGTTGGCCTGGCAAAAATTTGGAAATGGGGAAACTCCGGAAAGTTCAGGCCTGAAAGGCGATCATCTGGTGGGAAAATACTATGTCATCTTTGATAAAGCCTATAAACAGCAGATAGAAGAACTGATGGCTGCCGGTCATAGTGAAGAAGAGGCGAAAAAGAATGCTCCGTTAATGAAAGAAGCACAGGAAATGCTGCTAGCCTGGGAAAGAGATGAGGAAGAGGTAATGCATTTATGGCGTCAAATGAATGAATGGGTATATGCAGGCTTTGCAAATACTTATCAAAAATTGGGGGTCGATTTTGACCGTTTCTACTACGAAAGTGACACTTATTTGTTGGGGAAGGATACCGTGGAAGAAGGATTGGAGAAAGGGGTTTTCTTTAAAAAGGAAGACGGGTCTGTATGGATCGATTTAAGCAATGAAGGGCTGGATCAAAAATTAGTACTTCGCGCAGATGGCACTTCCGTTTATATGACCCAGGATTTAGGTACGGCTCAGATGAAATACGATGATTTTGGGATGGAACGCTCTATTTATGTCGTTGGAAATGAACAGGATTATCATTTTAAGGTGTTGTTTCTAATTCTTGAGAAATTAGGAAAGACATGGGCTAAAGGATTATACCATCTTTCCTATGGCATGGTAGACCTGCCAAGTGGAAAAATGAAAAGTCGTGAAGGAACCGTGGTGGATGCCGATGACCTGATGAATGAAATGGTAGAAACTGCCAGGCAAAAAACGGCTGCTCTTGGAAAGACACAGGATTTTGACGAAGAAGAAAAAAGCAAACTTTACGAACAGATAGGCATGGGGGCGCTGAAATATTTTCTGCTGAAGGTGGATCCGAAAAAGCGCTTGCTGTTTGACCCGTCCGAGTCCATCGACTTTCAGGGGCATACAGGACCTTTCATTCAATATACACATGCCCGAATTAAATCTCTTCTCCTAAAAGGAAAATTTGATTCAGACCAACAAATAGAAGTAATCGAAGCGCTGCCGTCGATCGAGAGAGATATGATTATGTTATTGGCTAGATATCCTTCCGAGATCAGAGAAGCGGCTACTCAGTACAGTCCTGCTAGCCTTGCCAATTATATATATGAGGTTGCTAAAGTCTTTAATAAGTTTTACCATGAGGTCCCTGCAATCGTGAAGGAGACAAATGACCAAGTGCGTGTGCACCGATTAAGGATTTGTTACCTTACAGCGACGATTCTTAAAAAAGGAATGGCTCTTTTAGGAATAGAAGTTCCCGAGAGAATGTAACATTAAAAGCGCCAGCTGAAAGGCTGGTGCTTTTTTAACCTTAAACTTTTTTTTTCCATAGTGAAAATTTAGCGCAATTTATTATAAATTGCATCTTTAATTATTTTCATATATAGCTCATTTATTTTCCTTCAGATGAAGTTTTTACCAAAGAGAGGGGGGCGGGTATTTCTTCTCGTAAGTAGTCTTCTTTTTCTCAGTCATTCCTTTGTGCGTGCGCAATGGTATTATCAGAATGAGCAGGGTTCTCAGGTGAAAATTTCGGGATTAGATCTTCAGCAAAGAGGTATTCCCTATCTCAATTTTAAATCCGGAGCTTCCTTCGAAATGAAAAATGGGGCTTTAAATCGGATCGATTCGCTTCAATTTAGCTTACCCAGTCCTTTAATTCCGGGAACAGGGGTCATCAACAAAGAAAATCCTTCAGAGGGGGCAATTGATTTCCAGTTAACCCATTCAATGGTCCTTCCTTATCTCAATCAAATTCATCTGATAGGCTATCTTTCAATTGACGGCGTGAGAAGCCGGATCAATTTTCAGGGGGATTTTGTGGAGAATAATGAAGAAACAGTGACCATTGTTGCCAGTACTTTCGTAAATTCCAATGACTTTCAAAAGGACCCCGATAAATGGATTATTCCGGACAACAAAGCCCCTAAAATTCGACTTGATGTCAAATTGATCATTAAAAATGAGACCAACCTTAGTCAATTGTATCCTTTGTCTAAAAAAACAAGTTGATGCCCTTTGTTAAATAGTAGCGAGAATAGAGTGCCATCGTTATGTCGGGGCAGCCTGCGCTATTTTTGTTCCTTTTTCTGTTCTGTTCCAATACATTCGGTGGGGGCTGCTTTCATGCCCTGTGCTGGTAAATGGCACCCATCAACTTTAGCGAAAGTTGGCAAATTTTAATGATGCGAAGCGGTCAGCATAGAAGACCGTAAGCCATGTCTTTGTTGTTATTCCTGCAAGGGGTTTCAGAAGGAGGTTGGAAGGGTGGAAAATCAGTTCAATGATTTGGCCGAGTTGATTGATTAGGGACAACGAAATTTTTAATGGGAAATCCTGATCTTACTCTCCGTTATTTAGATAGGAAGACTGAATAAACAGGAAATTAAGAATAATTTTTAAAGGACGTAGGGGGGGATCGATTCAGCGATGTCTTAACTAAAAAAGACAGCCGTATGTATACCACTATTTATTCCAAAAAAAAGACGTTCACTCTAAGAACCAACATTTTTATTTTCAGTTTCCTTTTAGGCATTTCTCTCGTTCAGGCACAATCAACGATCAGCCGTCGTGCGAATTTCGGAATTGTCTATCCTTTGAGCAGTAATGGACGGAATGCAATGCTCGACACCAATCAATTGTCTGTTCATTTGATTGCCGGAATTTCTTCAGTAGAAGAGGGCTGTAGTATCGCAGGCTTTAGCAATCTGGTTTTGAATGAAGCTAAAGGAGCTCAATTGGCCGGCTTCTCAAACCATATTGGGGGAACGGTCAAAGGACTACAAATGGCGGGTTTTTTGAATACCTATAAGGGAGGAGAAGGCGCTTCTTTTGCCGGTTTTGCAAATATATCTACTACAGCCTTTAGCGGTGTTCAGTTGGCTGGTTTTGCGAACTTAGTAGGGGATATTCAGGGAAGTCAATTTGCCGGTTTTTACAATCATGCAACCGGGGTTCGGGATAGTCAATTTGCGGGGTTTATGAATAAAGCCACCCGTGTTAATGACTCCCAGTTTGCTGGTTTTATGAATGTGGCTGACGAAGTGGATGATTCTCAATTTGCCGGCTTTCTCAACATTGCTCATCGGGTGAGGGGGGTGCAGGTTTCCGGTTTTATGAATATCGCTTCTTATTCGGATTATCCCATTGGCTTTCTCAATCTGATAGAGCATGGCGAAAAATCCTTCTCCATTTCAATGGACGAAATGCAAAATGCGATGCTTGGTTTTCGCTCAGGCGGTAGCGTGCTTTATGGCCTTTTGTCACTCGGTTACCAATTAAAAAGTAAAGAATCGATCTATGTTGCAGAGGCAGGGTTAGGGGCTCATTTTTTTGAAGGGGCTATTTTCCGTATAAATACGGAAATTTTCTCTCAAAGCCATCTTAAGTTCGCTTCTGACACTTATCTGAAGGCAGGAATTCGCGCTTTACCGGAGTTGAGGCTGGGAAATATCTTCAGTTTGACCGGCGGACCTTCCCTAAATATTGTTTATACCAATAGTAAAGAAGGAACTGATTGGCACAAAACTTCCGATTTTCCTCAGTGGTGGAAAAAAGAAGGGCGCTATTTCAAAGCCATATATCCTGGTTATTATGCCACTGTGCAATTCAGATTTTAAATAGTGTTAAAAAATGTTAATTCAGGGTGTGGAACGTTTCTTTTCGAGCAAGTTCAACGTCTTCTATTTCTAATTCATGTATTCTAAAATCCTTTTCTATGAAAAATGGTATTTATTTATTGCTTAGTTATCTGCTGTTAATGACTTCCTGTACCAAAGATCGCTTAACAGCCAGCGGTATTCAACAGGTAGAAGAGAGAACCCTTCAACCTTTTACAGGCATCCATCTTAGCGGGGCTTATCAAATGAAGGTCATTCAGGGTGATACCTATCGGGTCCGTATTACTGGGTCTGGTAATTTAATTTCTTATTTTAAAACAAGCGTTAGCCACCAGCAGCTTACCCTTTCTTATGAAAAGGCTAGTATCAATGGAGATGATCTTGTCGTGGAGGTGACTACTCCTCGCTGGAATGTTCTGAAGGTAAACGGCCGTGCGGAAGTGATCGTTTCGGGTGATTTTCCTGATCAGGAGGAGGTGCGAATTCATCTGAATGGGGCTGCTTCCATTGATTTTAAAAATGGATTTTCGACAGATCGTCTCCATGTGGACCTTTCGGGTGCTGGCAGGATGAAGGCATCCTCTATTCTTGCCCGTGAAGCGGAGGTTCAACTTTCAGGAAGTGGAGAGACCGCCGTTTATGTGCTTCGTTCTCTGAAAGCACGGATCAGTGGAAGTGGGAAAATATATTATGGAGGCAGCCCTGAGGTGAATTCCACTATTAGTGGTTCAGGAAGCGTGATTAGACTTTAGAGCGATGCATTATTCGATTGATTTAACTCTTTTTGGTGCTCCACGAATTGCCCTGGAAGAACTCGATTTATTAGAGAAACAGACTCCTTCGCTGGTGGCGTATGCCGTTCCGGTGGTGATCATTCTCAGTTTCATCGAGTTCGTTATTATGAGACAAACTGAAAAAAGGAGTCATCATTCCGCCGAAACCCTTGGCTCCTCACTTGTGGGAGTAGGAAATTTAGTGGTGAATTTACTTATTAAAACAGCTTTATTGTTTGTATTGGTGCTGATATATAACCTTTTGCCCTGGCGGATGGAACTGGTCTGGTACACGCTTATTCCCTGCTTTATTCTCTATGACTTCTGTAGCTATTGGTCTCATCGGATTTCGCACATTAACCGCTTTTTCTGGGCATCACACGTTGTTCATCATTCAGCGGATCATTTTAACCTGACGGTGTCTTTCCGACAAAGTTGGTTACAACACGTAAAGATTGTTTTCTTTGTGCCTTTGGCATTTGCGGGTTTTCATCCGGTCATTTTTATGGTGGTGAGCCAATTAAGTACGCTGTACCAGTTTTGGGTACATACTGAATCAATTTCAACCCTTCATCCCTGGATCGAAAAGTATTTTGGAACCCCTTCCAATCACCGGGTGCACCATGGCAGCCAGGAAAAATACATTGATAAGAATTTTGGAGCGACATTGATGCTTTGGGACCATCTATTTGGTACTTTTCAATACGAGGAAGAACCCCCGGTCTATGGTTTAACCAGCCCGCTGGCAAATCGGTCAAATCCTTTCTATCTTAATTTTCATGAATATGGAGCGTTATTAAAGGATGTAAAAAGGGCAAATAATTGGAAGGAAGCGTACTTTTATGTCTTTGCCAATCCTGCAAAAATTGCCAGATATAAACATCTGAAATCTATTCGTGAAACCTTTTTGAAAAAGCAAAAGCGGAGGTTTTTGAGCCGAAGTTTTCTAATCTTATGGCTGGCGATCTGTTTGTTAAGTTTCCCTGTGCAGGCAGAGAGGTCGTTCAATAATGCAAATACCGTGTTTTTTATTCGCCAGATGCCGGAAGATAAATTGTCCGCCTATGCGCTGCCCAGGAGTTATAAAGGAGAATTGTCCATTCAGCCTTTTGTTCAATATACGGTAAAAAATAGCCGCCGGAGTGCGAAATGGCAACTCAATAATACAGGTGTCCCGTTTTTTGAATGGAAAGTAGTGGATTCACAATGGATAGAGCTACAGTTTCCTGCATGGATTGGTGGTCGGTTTTTTCTCCGTTACGATTCTTCACACAATTACCAACTTTACCTGAAGGAAGAGGAAGTCTTAACCAGGGTTAAAACGATGTATCTATGGCCACAGGGTGTGGATGGAAGGCGTATTCGCTCGGTGTATTATCAGCTCATTCCGGTTAATTCAGAACAAGGAAAGAAATTAGTTCATACAAACTTTAGGTGATAGAACACTATCTTTGAAATTAATCCCATTGTCTGTGGTGAATGCCCCATTTTATTCTATAGAAGAGGAGTTGAACTTTGAACAATTGTTCAAGGCCCATTATCGGGCTTTATATGCCTATGCATTTACGATTTTGAAATCGGAAGAAGATGCAGAGGAAGTGGTTCAGCACTTGTTTTTGAAATGTTGGGAAAAACAGTCATTTCGCGGTATCCGGGAATCTGCCAAAGCGTATTTATACAAATCGGTTTATAATGACAGCCTCAATTTGTTGAAAAGTCAAAAGGTGCGAAGAAAATACGAAACCAATTATGCGCAGCGAATTCCCGAATTTGAGGGGAAGGCGGATAGTGGATATAAGCAACAGGAACTTCACGCGCAATTTCTTTCTGCCTTGAACGATTTGCCGGCACAATGCCGAATGGTTTTTCAATTGAGTCGCTTTGAGGAACTGAAATATAAGGACATCGCCTTACAATTAGGAATCTCAATCAAAACGGTTGAAAACCAAATGGGGAAGGCATTGAGAGTTTTAAGAATCAAATTAGTGGATTTTATGATTTTGGCTATGATGCTTTGGGAACAGTTAACGAACTTTAATTAAACGTATCATCATGAAAGAGGAGTTGTTAATCAACTATCTGTTGGGGGAGAGCAGTGCAGAGGAAAAGGAAGCAGTGGAGCAGTGGCGGGCATTGAAGGAGGATCATGAAGCGCAGCTGCAAGTGTTGGCCCGCTTATTGGAAGCTGGTCGTGCCGTACAGCCTGCTCAGCTTCCGGATGTGGAACTTGCCTGGGAAAAGTTTAAATCTCAACGAAGTAAAGCGTTGGCCACTCCTATTGAACGAAAATTGGAGAGGTCGATGATCTTACGCATAGCCGCTATACTGCTTGTCCTGTTGACAATAGGGTGGGGGTATGAGCGTTATCAACATCGCTGGATGGAATTAAATGCGGAGAATGCCATTTACACAAAGCGATTGGCCGATGGATCTGAAATTACCCTTAATAAATATACCCACCTTAAGTTTAGGAGGAATTTCGCCTCCAACCGGCGAATAGACATGGAGAAAGGGGATGCCTTTTTTAAAGTGGCCCGCAATGAAAAGGAACCATTTTTGATTCAGCTGGGCGATATGCAAGTGAAGGTTTTAGGCACCTCTTTCCACATACATCGCAGTGAGCAAAGTATTCGGGTGAGTGTAGAAAGTGGTTTAGTACATGTTCAATTGAATGCCCAGCAGACCCATCTTGGTGCTGGAGAAAGTGTGGAATGGCTATTAGGAAGCGCTTCTTTCGTACAAGAGACCACGAAAGATATCCTGGATCACTATTACTATACCCGGTTATTTGTGGCCGATAATCAGCCTTTAACCCGGGTATTAGAGGTATTAGGCAAAGCATATGACGTTCGTTTATACGGAGATGAGAGCATTCAGAATTTGCATATTCATACCACTCTTAAGTATGGTGACCTAAGCGAAAACCTACAGGTGATCAGAGAGAGCATGCCTGGACTACAGGTAGAACACAAGGGAAATGAAATCAAGCTATCGATGAAATGAAAAGAGGGATACTGATTTTTATACTTGTTTTTTTGAACAGCCTGAATGGAATGGCTCAATTGCAGGAAGGTACTGTCAGTCATCTTTCCAAAAGAATGACAATGAACTTACGTCAAAAAACGGTGAAACAGGTGTTGCAGGAAATGAGTACGGCGGGGCATTTTTATTTCTCCTATAATGCCCGGTTGATCAATCAGGATAGTGTGGTGAATATCCAGGTGCAAAATGAATCGGTACGTGAGGTACTTGAACGTCTTTTTAAAGGAACCGTAGATTGTAAAGAAAATGGATCGTATGTGTTTCTTCGCTATGCGATTCATCAACTTCAGATTGAACCGGATCAGATTGTTACCGGAGATCAGTTGTATGCCATCAGTGGATATGTGACCGATTTAAAGACGGGTAAAAAACTGAAACAGGCAAGTGTATTTGAACGTAAATTATTGCAATCTACTTTAACGGACGAACAGGGGTATTTTTCCTTGAGGTTTAAAGGCGATTATAAAGAAGTGGTACTAACGGCAAGTAAAGAGACTTACAAAGATACTTCGCTTGTTTTTTTAGCCGACATTCACATTCAGCCTCAGACCTATCACCCTGCCGAGAATGAACCGCAGGGGGGCTGGTTTGAAGGACTTCAAAGTTTGGGGATCAGCCGCTTCCTACTGTCTTCCCGTCAGAAAATACAAGATCTGAATGTAGGACATTTTCTAGCCAATACCCCTTTTCAGGTTTCTTTTTTGCCGGGTGTAAGCTCTCAAGGGATTATGAGCAGTCGAATTGTAAATACGGTTTCCCTAAATGTATTGGGCGGATATACTGCAGGAGTAGACGGAGTAGAATTGGGTGGGTTATTTAATCTCAATCTGAAAGACATGCGCTCTTTTCAGGCTGCGGGGTTAATGAATGTGGTAGGAGGAAAGGTGGAGGGAGTGCAATTGGGCGGAGTTCATAATTTGGTAAGAGGAACACTGAGAGGTGTGCAGGCAGCCGGGGTGTTTAATTGGGTGAGGGAAGCGAGTGACGGGGTGCAGCTTGCCGGTGTACTTAATCTGGTGGATAGAGATCAAAAAGGGGTTCAGGCTGCCGGAATACTTAATTATAACGGAAAGCGCGCAGACGGGGGGCAAATTGCCGGCCTGAGCAACATAAATCATGGAGAATTGAATGGGTTCCAGATTTCTCCCTTGTTTAACTATACGCAGCATAACAAGGGTTTACAGATAGGTCTGATTAATTATGCAGGAATCAACGATGGCCTTAGTCTCGGACTCATTCATCTCTCTAAAAATGGCTACCGTCAGCTGGCTTTTTCAATAAATGAACTGTCCAATCTCGAGGTTTCATTGAAGACAGGCAATGCCGCTCTGTATACCCTTTTAACGGCAGCAAAGAATACATCTGCTACAGAGCAAATGGAAACTTTTGGATTGGGCATGGGGCATGATCGTTGGTTTGGAAAACGCTTTGCAGGAGGACTGTTGGTCAAAGGACAATACGTTTACCGAGGAAACTGGGATTATCAGAACACGCTTTTCCGAGTAGAGATGCCTCTCCAGTTAACAATTATGAAAGTAGTTAGTCTGGTTGGCGGACCTGCATATTCGGTTTTTATGGATCATTCGGCGGGAAATGTTCCTATAGGAAATGCGTATAAAAAAGAAATAGCCCCAGCAACTCATCATCGTTTCACTGAAACGACCAGGGGTTGGTGGGGCTGGAATGTGGGTATTCACTTATTTTAGGCGCTTGTTAAATGGCTGCCGTCGCTTGTTTCAGGTAGCCTTTATCGTCTTCGTTTAGCCATGGGCTTAACTGCGCATACACCTGATCGTGATAGTGATTGAGCCAGTCAATATGTGCTTTTTCCAACAATTCTTTTTGAACAAGGCGCGTATCGATAGGCGCTAAGGTCAATGCCTCAAAGCGGTAGAAATCATTGAATAAATTGCTCTCATCTCGGATGGTGAGTACAAGGTTTTCAATTCGGATTCCGTGTTTTCCTGGTCGGTAAATTCCTGGTTCGATAGAAGTAATGGTTCCTGGTTCAATAGCGATGGCAGTGGCAGTGGCGTTAAATACATGCGGACCCTCATGCACATTTAGAAAGTAACCTACTCCATGGCCTGTTCCATGTCCGTAATTAATGGCCTCGTCCCACAATGGGCGACGGGTAATGGCATCGATCGCATATCCACAAGTCCCTTTCGGAAAACGTGTTTTACAACCTTCAATCATTCCCTTTAATACGAGCGTATAATCCTTTTTTTCTTCTTCCGTCGCGTCGCCTAGCGAAAGGACACGTGTAATGTCGGTCGTTCCGTAGCGGTACTGCCCACCTGAGTCGATCAAAAAAAGTCCTTTTGACTGAAGAGAGGCATTACTTTCTTTACTGGCTGCGTAATGGGGCAATGCACCATGCGCCCGATAGCCGGCAATTGTATTAAAACTTTCGCCAATAAATCCGCTTTGCTCGGCACGGAATTCCCGAAGCTTAGCTGAGGCACTTAATTCGGAGATTTCGATGTTGCCGATGTGTTCTTCCAGCCATTTCATGAAACGCGTAATGGCAACTCCGTCTTTTACCATGGCTTCGCGGGTGAAACGAATTTCCGTCTCGTTCTTGATGGCTTTGAGGTAGGTGGAAGGGTTGGTGTCGAGGACTTTGGATACTTCCGGGGGAATCAGTTTAAAAAGCGCATAACAGGTTCTTTTCGGATCTATCAATATCCGGTCCCCTTTTTGTAAGTTGCCGAGGGCTTCTCCGGCCGCTTCATAAGGGGCGAGCTTTACGGCGGATTCTTCCAGTTGCTGGCGATCCGCTCCGCTTAATTTGGAAAGTTGTATATATAAAGTCTGACTTTCATTGGTAATGAGCGCGAAGCTGAGTACCACAGGATTAAAACTGACATCAGCGCCTCTCAGATTAAACAACCAGGCGATGTCGTCCAGGGAAGAGATGAAATGGTGTGAAGAACCATTTTGACGCATGTTGGTTCGGACAGCATTTAGTTTTTCAGTGATGCTGGCACCTGTATATTGCACATCAATGAGGAAAGCAGGGCTGGCAGGGAGTGCCGGACGATCGGTCCAGATAGGTTCCAGGTAATCCCGATGAATAAAGGAGATGGCCTGCTCACCCAGTTGTTGATGCAATAGATCGCCCAGTAATACGGATACCAGCCGTTCGTCGTATGCAATAATTGCCTGTTCAGGCAAGCGCTCTTTTAACCAGCCAATGTATTCCGGCGCATGCTGTACTTTTAATTTCACCAATTCGAAGCCACTGTCCTTCAGCTGACTTTCTGCCTGTTCAAAATACCTGAAATCGGCCCATAAACCGGCAAAATCCGGGGTAATGACGACGGTACTGACAGAGCCCTTAAACCCGGTGGTGAATGAGATGCATTTATAATGTTCCGGAAGGTACTCGCTCATGTGCGGATCTGCGGAAGGAATGATATAGGCGGAAACGCCATCAGCAGCCATTTGTGCCCGTATGGCCTGCAATTTTTCAGGATATGTCATACACAAAGTTGGTAAAGAATAATGAATATTGACGAATTGTCTATATTTTTTGATGTTTCTGTAACATACACATTCAAAAATGTCTCTAATTTAGACAGAAGAATGGCGCATGCACGAACTACAACTTTTGCAATTATCTAAAAGCTATGGCGATTATCGGGTATTTCACATTCCGGATATCCGCCTCCATCAAGGACAATATTGGATCAAGGGGATTAATGGAAGTGGGAAGACCACCCTGATGCAGGTGATTGCCGGACAGCTTCCCTTTTCGGGAGATTGCGTGCTGGACGGCTGTTCATTAAGGGCTGACCCGGTAACATACCGCTCAAAGGTGAGTTATGCTCCTGCTGAACCTGATTATCCTCCTTTTCTCACCGGAAGCGAGTTATTGCGTTTTTACCGGTCGGTTCGCCAGTCAGATCCTACTGAAATCAAGGAAATGGAAGCCTTGTTCGAGGTAGACTTTCTCTCCCGTAAAATCGGAGCTTACTCCAGCGGAATGAAGAAAAAATTGAGTTTGATGGCGGCTCTCCTGGGCGGACCGTCTCTCTACCTGTTAGACGAGCCACTCATTACTCTGGATCAGACCGCTGTTCAGAATTTATGGAAACTTGTGGAAATCAAGCGACGTGCGGGTGCGTCTTTCCTCTTTTCTTCGCATCAGGAACTGGAATTGTTGGAAAGTCCGCTGAAGGCCACTTATGAAATAAGTCACCAATCGTTAGTGACATGCTAAAACTACTGTGTAAGAGTCTGGGTTATGCTTTTTATCAGCAACATGCCGCCATGCTGCTGGTGGGCTGGTATTTGCTTTTTGGCGCGGTAGACGGCGGACAGGTCGTGTCTTATCATCTTACGTTGGCCCAAAGCATTGCTGGTTCGGAATTGGCTCTTCTTCTTTTTGGGGGATGCTTTTTTTTATATGGGCTGAAGGCGTCATTTTTTATAAAAAATCAACTTTACCAACCTTCTTATCGATTTCTAAAGATCATGTTGGCAGCTCCCCGTTTCCAGCAACGGATGGCCTGGTTAGGACTATATCTCTTTATTTGTCTTCCGGTAGGATTGTATGGATTGTTGATAGCAGGCGTGGCATTGTATCATCACTGGTTTGGAGTAGTTGGGGTACTGCTCGTTGTGATTGGAGGTGGGTGTTGGGGGGCGATGCAATGGACATTCGCTCAGTTCGGTGGGCTTCGCGAAAAGACTCTGAAAAAGACACCGCTTGTACGATGGGGATACCGTTCTTTCTGGACCTGGCCTTTATTTTACCTGGTAGAGGAAAAACGATTGGCTTTTGTCGTTACCAAACTTAGTGCAGTTCTTAGTTTGAAGGCAATTCTTTTTCTACTGTACGATGTGGGAGCAGATTTTCGCGTTTGGTTAACAGCGATGCTTGGAGCCGTTTTATGTCATTCCGTATTGTTGCACCACCTTTTTCAATTTGATGCCCGTTATTTGCGCTTTGTGCGGGGCTTACCCATTCCTGTCTGGAAACGCCTGATGGCCTGGCTGCCGGTGATCCTTCTCTTATGGCTGCCGGAGTTCATTTTGCTGGTCCTGTTAACAAGCATGAGTGCAACGCAGATGGGAATGCTTTTGCTTTTTAGTCTGGCAACCTCTTTTGCCATGTGGACGATGCTCCTTTTGTCCAAAGGAAAAATGGACCCTTATTTAAAAGGGGTGTTTTTCTTGTTTTTAACGGCTATGTGGACTTTGTTGGCCGGTTATTATTTCATCTTCTCACTAGTGGTTTTGAGTCTTTCTTTACTGATTTTTACCTGGAGGTACCGCCAATTGGAACCCTCTTCTGTATAGTTTAGATGCTGTAAGCTGCTATCATCTCTGGGGTCACCTTGCTAGAGCGTTTCGTTTGAAGATCGATTAATACATACTCGAACTCTCCGTTTGAAATGATTTTTCCTGTGTTTTGATGAACAATTTCGAATTGCACACAACATCCTTTTTCGTTCATCTCCAAAATTCCTGTGCGGATGCGCATGCGGTCGCCCAATACTAATGGACGCTTAAAATGGATAGTTACTTTTGAGACTACCCAGCCATATCCTGAGCGGGCAAAATCCTCCCAGCTCATTCCATAATATTTGTCCATTTGTTCATAGCGGGCAGCCAATACATAGTCGAGGTATTTACTGTTGTGAACATGGTTAAACATATCGATATCATCCGGCCGTACGGACAGTTCACTTTCAAAGATGCTGTACTGGTTTTTAATCATGCGGCAAAATTAATATATTCTCGCTGCATGTTTGGATAATTCAATTTTTTTTACTATCTTTCATAGATAGGCGATGACTTTTCGTCTGGCGAGTAGCTGGGGATTAGCTGTGCAAATACCAGCGATTTTTTGAGAGCGCTTTTCTTGTGCCAGCAAAGGGGTCGGATGGAAACTGATTTTCAAATTATTAGCGGCTTTTTTTTACTTTACATTGTCATATAATTAGTGTATCTTTGCGCCACAATTAATTAATTTATCAACTTTAATATTATTCAAGAATGTATTTAAGTAAAGAAGTAAAAGCCGATATTTTCAAAAAGCACGGCGGAGTAGAGTCAAATACAGGTTCTGCTGAAGGTCAGATTGCGTTGTTTACATACCGTATTGCGCACTTAACGGAGCACTTAAAGAAAAACCGTAAAGATTTTTCTACTCAGTTATCGCTTCAAAAATTGGTAGGTAAACGTCGTGGTATTCTGGCTTACCTATACAAAAAAGATATTGAGCGTTATCGTGCGATCATCAAAGCATTACAGCTGAGAGATATCATTAAGTAAGAAGCTTTTATCCATTAAAAGCCATTCGTTGAGAGTGGCTTTTTTTAGTTGCAAATTAGTATTTTAATATAAACTCGACATGTTATAAAGAGGAAAAACATGTCCCAATTATTTGTCAATGAATGTAATTAAAAAATCGTTCGATTTGGGCGATGGAAGAATGGTTGAAATTGAGACCGGGAAATTAGCCAAACAGGCGGATGGTTCTGTGGTCGTAAAAATGGGCGACACCATGTTGCTAGCCACCGTTGTTTCGACGGTAGGTGCCAAGCCGGGAACGGATTTCCTTCCCTTATCAGTAGATTATCAGGAAAAATATGCCGCCACCGGACGTATTCCGGGAGGGTTTTTACGTCGTGAAGCCCGTTTGTCAGATTATGAAGTGCTGATCTCCAGATTGGTAGACAGAGCGTTGCGTCCGTTGTTTCCGGACGATTACCATGCGGATACGCAAGTGATGATCAGTCTTATCTCTGCCGATAAAAACATTATGCCCGATTGCCTTGCCGGTTTAGCTGCGTCGGCAGCGCTGGCTGTTTCGGACATTCCTTTTAACGGTCCGATCTCTGAAGTGAGAGTGGCCAAAATAGATGGACAGCTGGTGATCAATCCTTATGCCAGCGATCTGGAGCGTGCAACGCTTGAGTTTATCGTGGCAGGATCTGCGAACGATATCGTGATGGTGGAAGGAGAGGCCAATGAAATTCAGGAAGAAGAAATGGTCGAAGCATTGAAATTTGCGCATGAAGCAATCAAAAAGCAATGTGCTGTTCAGCTCGAATTAACGGAAGCGGTTGGTAAAACAACGAAACGCGAATACAATCATGAGGATCATGACGATGAATTGAAAGCACGCGTGTATGCAGAAACGTACGATAAAGTTTATGCTATTGCCAAATCTGGTGTAGGAAAAGACGAGCGTAGCACCGGCTTTACGACTTTAATCAATGAGTTTCTGGAGGCCATGCCGGAAGATACAGAGGACCTGACAAAAGCCTTAGCGAAACATTATTATCACGATGTGCAATACGATGCGGTACGTAACCTGTTGTTAAATGAAGGTATCCGTTTAGACGGACGTTCAACTACGCAGGTCCGCCCGATCTGGAGTGAAGTAGGCTACCTGCCTGCAGCACATGGTTCGGCTGTATTTACCCGTGGAGAAACCCAATCTTTAACTACCGTTACTTTAGGAAGTAAAGATGATGAGCAAATGATAGATGGTGCGTTTATCAATGGATTTAATAAATTTCTTCTACATTACAACTTCCCGGGTTTTTCAACCGGCGAGGTGAGACCAAACAGAGGCGCGGGACGCCGTGAAATCGGGCATGGAAATCTGGCAATGAGGTCTTTGAAAAAAGTATTGCCTTCTTTGGAGGAAAATCCTTACACCATTCGTGTGGTTTCAGATATTCTTGAATCAAATGGTTCTTCGTCTATGGCGACCGTCTGTGCGGGAACTTTGGCATTAATGGATGCGGGAGTGAAAATCAAATCCCCGGTTTCAGGAATTGCCATGGGATTAATCACAGATGAGCAAAGTGGTAAATACGCTATCTTATCTGATATTCTGGGAGATGAAGATCACCTGGGAGACATGGATTTTAAAGTGACCGGTACGGTAAATGGAATTGTGGCTTGTCAGATGGACTTGAAAATCAATGGTTTGTCTTACGAAGTATTGACAAAAGCATTGAATCAGGCGAAAGATGGCCGTTTACATATTCTGAATGAGATGAGTAAAACCTTAAGTGAGCCAAATGCGGATTACAAACCACATGCGCCACGTATCGTTTCGATCTCTATCGATAAAGAATTTATTGGAGCAGTGATTGGGCCAGGTGGAAAAATCATCCAGGAAATGCAACGTGAAACAGGCGCAAGCATCTCTATTGAAGAGGTTGGAAATAAGGGAGTGGTAGAGATTTTTGCAGACAATAAAGCTTCCATTGATGCGGCACTCGCGCGTATCAATGCCATCGCAGCTAAACCTGAAATTGGTGCAGTATACCCGGGCAAAGTAAAATCCATTATGCCTTTTGGGGCTTTCGTGGAAATTATGCCAGGTAAAGACGGTCTGTTACACATCTCCGAGATTGCATGGCAACGTCTTGAAAGCATGGACGGAGTATTGAAAGAAGGTGACCAACTGGAAGTCAAATTATTGGATATCGACAAACAAGGCAAAATGAAGCTTTCCAGAAAAGTATTACTGCCAAGGCCTGAAAAGCCAGCGGCTGCGAAAACACAGGAATAAACATTTGCTTCATGCAGAATAAGTTAAGCCCTTCCCTTATCCGGAAGGGCTTTTTCATTGGATTTGTTTAAAAGGATTTTGTAACTTGCCCTTATTTGACAAAAGGAAGCTGAGCGCTTGGAAAGCATCTCGATTTTCTTTTTAACTAACTAAATATAACGTAAAAGTAATGGCACATTTAATTGCTCCTTCTATTTTATCCGCCAATTTTGCAGCGCTTGGTCAGGACATCATCATGATTAATGAGAGTGAAGCCGATTGGTTTCATGTGGATGTGATGGATGGTGTGTTTGTTCCCAATATTTCTTTTGGATTTCCCGTGATGCAGGCCGCGAGGCAGCATGCGAAGAAGCCCCTGGATGTACATTTGATGATTGTACAGCCTGAGCGATATATTCAGGAATTCGCTGCGGCAGGGGCGTCTGTGATTACCGTGCACTACGAAGCTTGTGTGCATTTGCATCGCACCATTCAACAAATTAAAGACAGTGGTTGCAAAGCGGGGGTGGCCATCAACCCACACACTCCGGTAAGCTTCCTGAAGGAAGTTCTTGCGGATTTGGATCTGGTTCTGGTGATGTCCGTGAATCCCGGATTTGGAGGGCAGAAGTTCATTCCTCAGACTTTGGAAAAAGTACGTGAGTTACGCGCTTTGGCCACAGCCATTCATCCTGAATTATTAATTGAAGTAGACGGAGGCGTGAGTGAGTCGAATATCGGCGCATTGGTAGCGGCAGGAGCGGATGTATTAGTTGCCGGAAATGCAGTGTTCGGTGCTGCGGATCCAAAAGAAATGATTGCAAAAATGAAAAATAGTTAACCTTTGGTTTCATAAACTGTTCTGAATGGCTCTACGGTGGTTTCAGATTCTGATTTACCTGTTTCTCTTTACCGGGGCGGCAGGGCAGCCACTCATTAAAGTGACCGGAACGGTTGTGGATGCCGATCTGAGGCCCCTTCAACAGGTAACCGTTTCCGTATTGGGACAAAAGGAATCCACATTAACGGATGTACAGGGCCAGTACGCCATTTATTCGCGGACCACTGCTTTTACATTGAAATACAGTTTGTTGGGTTATCAACCCCTCCTTATCCAGGTAGAAGAAAAAGGGGGAGCCCGGATTCACCGCCAGGTGATCATGGTGACCAACGTGAATGAACTGGAACAGATCACCATTACCAACCGGCAAAACCAGCTTAGCAATACCAGTACCATTAATATTGCTGATATTTCTTCTTTACCGGCCGTCTCCACCAATTTTGAAGCCATTTTGAAAACATTGCCGGGGGTCTCTACTAACAATGAACTGACGTCGCAATACAGTGTAAGGGGAGGGAATTTTGATGAGAATCTCATTTACGTGAATGACATCGAGATAAATAGACCCATTTTGATTCGAAATGCCCAGCAGGAAGGCTTGAGTTTTATCAATAGCGATCTGGTAAGCAGGGCCAAATTTTCTGCCGGTGGCTTTGAAGCCCGTTACGGAGATAAATTGTCTTCCATGCTGGATGTCCGCTACGACCGACCCGATAGTACTCAGTTAATGCTGACGCCCGGTTTGATGGGGAGTTCACTCGCCTATAAGCGTTTAAACGGGAAGAGCCATCTCCTGGTGGGCTTGCGTTATAAGAACAATCAAAGCGCATTGCATACCCAGGATGATGCCGGGAATTACCAGCCCCATTACGGCGATGCCCAGGTGCTTTACCAACACCATTTTTCTGATAAATTTCAACTGAGTTTGTTGGGTAGTCTAAATGGAGGGCGGTTCAATCTTACGCCACAGAGCCGGGAAACGCTTTTTGGAACCATGGACACACAACTACGACTGTTGATCAATTACAATGGGAGAGAAGTGGATGACTACCTCACTTCCGGATTGGCTCTTACAGCTCATTTTAGCCCTCGATCAAACGTACTGGTAAAGTGGATCAATAGTTATTTCCATACCCTGGAGCGAGAAAGATTTGACATTGAGGGACGTTACCTGTTTCAAGAGGTTCAGAAGGATTTCGGGGGAGGCGGTTTCACGGCTGTGAGCATTCATCGTGGGATTGGGACGTACCTCAATTATGCCCGGAACCGACTCAATTCAACCGTATTGGCCTCCGAAGTTAAAGTAGAGCATCCATTGGATAACCACGTGTTTTCGTGGGGAATAAGAGGGGAAAGAAATGAGTTCGTCGATCAGCTAAGTGAATATCATTTAACGGATTCGGCCGGCTATATTTTGCCGCATGACTCCAATAAATTCTACTTGGATCAATCCATTAATGTAAATAATAAGTTGAATTATCATAATATATCTGCTTATATTCAGGATAGTTATCGATTAAGTCAAAGCTCGGATCTACAACTGGGCATTCGCGCCAATTACAGCAGCCTGAGCCGGCAGCTCTTGTTAAGTCCAAGGCTCTTACTGGCTTATCGGCCAAGCAGTGACAATAAAATTTTTCGTTTCAGTGCAGGTATTTATCAGCAACCACCTTCTTACCGCAGCATTCGTGCATACGATGGAGCACTCTTTGTGAATCAGCAAGCCCAGCGTTCTTATAATTTCTCGGGTGGACTGGACTATGCGTTTGATGGTCTGGGGACACGTTTAAAATTTAGCAGTGAAGCGTATTACAAATATGCGGACAGACTCATTCCTTACATTGTCGATAATGTGCGTATCAAATACCTTTCCTCACAACTGGCGAAAGGCCACACCTATGGATTGGATTTAAACATCGGAGGGGAGTTTGTGAAAGACCTGGTGTCTTATTTCCGGATTTCGTTAATGAAAGCCAATCAGCACATATACGGCGATTCTTACGATTCGGGGCAGGAACAGACGGCTCTTCCGCGTTACCTGAAACGGCCTACAGACCAACGGGTTAATTTCTCCGTGTTTTTTCAAGATCGTTTGCTGAAGGGAGAAAGTTATAAGGTTCATTTAACCATGTTGTATGGCTCCCGTTTACCCATTGGCGCACCTCATAGTGAGCGTTATAGCGATCAGTTTCATATTCCTGCTTATAAACGGGTGGATATCGGTTTCTCAAAGGATTTTCTCTATGATGCGGATATGACCAAGCCCGGTTGGCTGGCACGTCATTTCAGTTCATTCAGTGCCTATGTAGAGGTATTTAATTTATTGGATATCAATAATACGGTGTCTTACCTTTGGTTAAAGGATGTCGACAATGTGCAGTATGCCATTCCTAATTACCTGACCGGGCGACAGTTCAACATCAAGCTGGTATTGAAACTGAAAAAACGCTAAGCCGGTGAGGGGCAGACGTCCGGGGATGCTTTTTACTAAAACGTTTTATGTTGATTAGTGGATAAAATTATGGTTTCAGGCCTCTTTTATTCCCATTTTTGACGACAAAAACCATCGATATTTCTACTCAAAGCCTTACATTTACAGCAATAAAATTAAGAACCATGAGACATAATTTTGGAGCGGGACCCTGCATTCTGCCACAAGAAGTATTCAAGCAAGCATCCCTTGCCGTTAGCGATTTTAAGGATGGACTTTCCATTCTGGAAATTTCGCATCGAACGCCTGAGTTTGAAAGCGTTGTCGCCGAGACCACTCAGTTAGTAAAGGAATTGTTAAATGTACCGGAAGGATATTCGGTATTGTTACTCCAGGGCGGAGCCAGCTTACAATTTTCAATGGTTCCAATGAATCTTCTGCCGGAAGGCAAAACGGCTGCGTATCTTGAAACCGGGGTGTGGGCCAATAAAGCCATCAAAGAGGTAAAATTCTTCGGAAAGGCCAATATAGTGGCTTCTTCGAAAGATTCCAACTATACGTTTATTCCTAAGGGCTATGAAATTCCGGAGGATAGTGCTTATTTTCACTGCACATCTAACAATACCATTTACGGAACGGAAATGTTTGCTTTTCCTGAAACCTCTGTACCGGTGGTATGCGATATGTCATCCGACATTATGAGCCGTCAGGTCGATGTGTCTAAGTTTAGCCTGATTTATGCCGGTGCGCAGAAAAATATTGGCCCGGCGGGTTTAACCATCGTCATCGTCAAAGACGATATCCTGGGTCAGTCAGGACGTGCTATTCCGAGCATGCTTGATTATCAGGTACACTTGGATGGCGGATCGATGTATAATACGCCTCCTGTGTTCTCCATTTATGTGGCGATGCTTAATTTGAGATGGTTAAAAGCCAAAGGCGGTGTGGCACAAATTGAACAGGAAAACACGGCTAAAGCCCGCGCGTTGTATGCGGAAATAGACCGGAACAGTCTTTTTACAGGAACCTGTGCCGTGGAAGACCGTTCGAGAATGAACGTTTGTTTCGTGATGAAAAATCCGGAATTGGAAAAGACTTTTCTGAAATATGCCGATGAAAGTGGCTTTGAAGGACTGAAAGGTCATCGGAGTGTGGGCGGTTTCAGAGCTTCTATTTACAACGCACTTCCGATTACCAGTGTGCATGCACTGATTGATTTAATGCAAACATTTGAAGAAAAATACCGATAAACATGATTAAAATCTTAGCCAATGATGGCATTGATCCCCAGGGTAAAAAGCTCTTGGAGGAGGCCGGAATAATCGTCGATACCGACACTGTGCCTCAGGATTCCTTAGCCGAAGCACTTCAACACTACGATGGCATTACCGTGAGAAGTGCCACTAAAGTGAGAAAAGAATTGATCGATGCCTGCCCTCATTTACGCCTCATTGGACGTGGCGGAGTTGGAATGGATAACATTGATGTGGAGTACGCGCGCGCTAAAGGGATTGCAGTGGTCAACACGCCGGCTGCTTCGTCACTTTCGGTGGCCGAGCTGGTGTTTTCTCATTTGTTTGGCGGGGTACGTTTCCTACATGACAGTAATCGGCAAATGCCTGTTCAGGGGGCTGTGGGGTTTAACCAGTTGAAGAAAGCCTATGCCAAGGGGGTGGAATTGAGAGGGAAAACGCTCGGAATCATCGGGTTTGGTAGAATTGGAAGGGAAACGGCATCCATTGCGTTGGGATTGGGGATGAATGTGCTGGCGTACGATGTATACCCCTATGAAGGGAATATTTCTCTAAAATTGCAGGGAGGTATTCAGGTAGACATTCCGATCCGTAGTGTAGCTTTGGAGGAAGTGCTTCAGCAAAGTGATTTCATCAGCCTCCATGTGCCTTTTGCGGATCGTCCGGTGTTGGATGCCGCGGCTTTTTCCCAGATGAAAGATGGGGTAGGAATTGTGAACTGTTCACGGGGAGGGACCGTTGATGAAAGGGCATTGATCGCAGCGCTGGATAGTGGAAAAGTTCTTTTTGCGGGTTTAGATGTGTTTGAAAATGAGCCTAGTCCGTTGGAAGCTCTTTTAACGCATCCTAAAATTTCTTTAACTCCGCACATCGGTGCTTCTACAAATGAAGCCCAGGAAAGAATTGGAACGGAACTGGCACAATTGATCATTGCCTTCTTCGATAAAAAATAAGGTAGTTATTCCCTGAAAATCAACGCATTTCGGGGAATAACCGTTTTAAATGATAGTAGTGAGGGATCCTTCCGGTGTGTTGAAGCGATCCAGATTCCTAACGAACGAATATACGTATGCCTAAAATAAGCCCTTTTCGCGCGTTAAGACCTTTGAAACAGAAAATGTCGGCCATCGTAACCCGTCCCTTGGAGCAATACAGTACCGGACAGGCGCGTTTAATGGCTTCTGAATCGCCCTGTCATTTTTTTCACCTGATCAGTCCTGAGCTGGAAAATCAATACCTGCGCGGCTCACGTCAGGAGCTCATTTATAAGAAAATAGGGGATCACCTGGAGACGTTTTTGAATGAAGGATGGCTTGTCGCAGACGAACAGCCGGCTATTTACATTTACCAAACAAGCCAGGACGGAAAAAGTCACACAGGTATATGGGTGCTCACACCAATTGACGAGTACCTGGAAGGCCATGTATTGAAACATGAATTAACCGTGGAGCGCAGGGAAAAATTACTGGCCGATTACCTTCAGCATACCGGATTGGATGCAAATCCGGTTCTCCTAACCTATCCCGATCAACCGGCTGTAAATAAGTGGATAGAGCGTTTTATCGAGCGGCCTGCCATGTTGGATTTTCAGTATTTGGATGGCTCTCAGCACCGGCTATGGAAAGTGACTGAAACGGAAGCTATGCAGGAGCTGACGACTCATTTTGCTTTGATTGACAAGGTGTATATTGCAGATGGGCACCACCGGATGGCTTCTCTTGCAAAGATGGCGCTGCATTACCGGCAGGCAGGTCATCATCGTTCGGATGCGGCCTATAATTTTTTTTCGACCGCCTATTTCAGTGCCAGTGAGATTAGTATTCTGGCCTTTAACAGGCTGATCAGCTGCGGACCGGATTTCGACGAAGCTGCTTTCTTAGCTGCGCTTGAAACCCATTTTGAGCTGGATAGATGTCCGGAGGCGTATGTGCCGAAGGCAAAGTATGAATGGGGGATGTGCCTGGAATCTGGCTGGTTCAGGTTACAAGCAAAACCCGTCCTTTACGAGGGCAGGGGAATTGTGGATCAATTGGATGTCAGCCTTTTGCAAGACTATATTCTGGAGCCTCTTTTGGGGGTGAAAGACGCGCGGACGGATGCCCGCTTAACTTTTGAAGGCGAAAAGGTGGCTGTTTCCGAGTTAGCGCAAAGAGTGCGGTCAGGCAAAGATACCATTGCCTTTACTTTATACCCTACCTCCGTGAATGAATTGATGGAAGTAGCCGACTGTGGAGCCACAATGCCCCCAAAATCAACTTGGATAGAACCTAAGTTCCTGGTAGGTTTTTTAACTCATCTTCTCCGCTAAGCGATACATTTTGTATTATTTTTCGTTTTGAGCGATGCAATTGGTATCGAAACCAAAATGCGGCCCCAGCCGCAAGAGCGATTAGCAGCAAATAGGTCCAATGAGTCCTTGCTTTCGCGTGTCTTTCGGCAGCCAGCAGATCTACCAGGCTTTGATTCACATCCTGCAATTCCTTAATGGTTTTTCGGTAGTTAAGGATCCGATCCTGATTTTCTTGACTCGAATGCCTGGCCTGTTCAAATTGCCAGTTTTTGTAATCCAGTAAGGTTTTAATCTCCTGAAAAATCAGGTTGTCGCTCAAGGCAATTTGACGAAGAATTTCGTTCGAATGGCGAATGTCTTTTTTCGTTTGTAACCCGAATATGCCCGTTTTTTGCTTTAAGCTTTCGTCGTATTGGCCAAATTTGGTACTCCGTTGTTGAAGGAGCTCATTGATTTTTTGTCTTTGTAATTCGTAGGCCGCACTGTCCTGGCTCCATGAACACAGCGGATATAACACTATCCAGCCCATCAAAAGCAGGGAATAGGAGCGTAATTTCGTCATATACATCGTTTTTTAGTGAATGGTTTGGAAAAGAAACGCTAATTAAACAAATTTAGCGTAAGATAGTTTTGAATGAACAGCCCCCGGAGCGAAACCTCAGTGTAGGAATTAGACTTTTGAATGAAATTCAATTCGGATGATGTCATTCAGCTGCAAACCCAGTAAGCCGCTTGCTTTTCCTTTATTAATAGCGATTTCCAGATGGTTACTGATGCCGAAAAGACATAATTTTTCCCCTTCAGGCACTTCGTTGTAATGCCAGCTCAGCTGATTAATGGTTTCATTCTTCTTGAAATAGAGCGTGAAATCCCTGTTTTTCTGAATGCGTGTAAAAAGCTCTTTGGTGACGTTGGTAATGACATTACTGAATGCGTCAATGTAAATGACACTGCCGCGAATCATGTCTTTTTCCATCACAGGATGGAGTAAACTTCGTTGCTCTATTTCCTCGGTAGGAATCCCTATATCCATTAATGGAAGCCCTCTTGCCAGGCTGGTGGCAGCTTTTACAAAAATATCCACCAATGGGAAATGAAGAAATTTCAGATCCTGCAGAATGTGAAGCTCCACAATCTCTTCGGGCATCTCTTCAAAAAGAAGCGAAAAAATACCATTGTCGGCACCTACAAAATAATGTCCACGGTATTTAAGTGCCAAGTAACGGGTTTTTTCATTGAACACCGAGTCAATCCCAATCAAATGGACGGTGTTCTCAGGGAAGTAATTGTAAACGTTTTTAAGTACAAAAGCAGCATGGGAAATATTATAGGCGGGGATCTCATGAGTAATGTCCACGATCTGAACACCGGGAAGCATACGCAGGATGCTCCCTTTCAGGGCAGCCTGGTAAAAATCCCTGGAACCCAGGTCGGTGGTTAATGTAATGATGGCCATTAAATATTCAATATTTATGCGTATTCTTGTATAAGAGCAAAACGCCTACAAATATTCAATTTTTATATTAAAATTTACGTCAAAAAATAAAATAGCACAATTTGAACGAGCTAAAGTTAACATTAGAAAGTATTGACCAGATTCAGCTGTGGGGAGCAAACAATGAACATTACGAATTGGTTAAAAAAGCTTTCCCTAAACTTAAGATTGTAGCCAGAGGAAACGACCTGAAAGTGTTGGGAGACGAAGTGGAGTTAAAGGTGTTTCAGCTGAAGTTCGAACAGCTGCTGGAACAGCTGGAACAATTCCGTAAGCTGACTGCCAGTGATGTACAGAATCTACTGGGCGACGGAAAAATGATTTCCTCAAAAACAGAGGAAGGAACCGTAGGAAGCGGGGGAGGAGAGGTGATTGTGTATGGAAATCATGGTTTAATGATTAAGGCAAGAACGGCCAATCAGCGGAAAATGGTAGAGAGCATCCGAAAAAACGATATTCTTTTCGCTATTGGACCCGCAGGCACCGGAAAAACTTATACCGCCGTGGCACTTGCCGTAAAAGCACTGAAAAATAAAGAAATAAAACGCATTATCCTGACAAGGCCGGCAGTAGAAGCCGGTGAAAACCTGGGTTTCCTTCCGGGCGACTTAAAAGAAAAGGTAGATCCCTATTTGAGACCCCTGTATGATGCGTTAGATGATATGATCCCCCCTGAGAAACTGAAAATGTACCTCGAAAACAGGACCATCGAAATCGCGCCTTTGGCATTTATGAGAGGAAGAACACTGGATAATTGCTTTGTTATTCTGGATGAGGCACAAAACGCTACCGACATGCAGCTTAAAATGTTTCTAACCCGGATGGGACCTACTGCCAAATTTATTGTGACCGGTGATGTTACCCAAATCGATCTGCCTAAAAAATCTCAGTCAGGCCTCCACAATGCCCTCCGTATTTTAACAGATATCGGCGGAATTGAAGTCATTTACCTCAGTGGGGAAGATGTGGTGAGACATAAACTTGTGCGACAAATATTAAAAGCGTATGGAGACATCCAATAGGCTCCCCGAAAACGGTGTATTTGCTTTCCCATTGCCGGGGGAGTATCAGTGGTCATGTTATATGGAACAAGGAAAATGGCTGCTAGCGATTGAAAAGGGCACTTCCCGCCTGGCCTGTCGTCGTACATCCCCCTCTGCCTTTAGTCGATGGTTATTGAACGATTCCCCTGAAGAGACTCTCTTCAAAGGACGCCTCACTTTAAAGAGGAATGAGGCTGGAGTGATGATTCTTTTTAAAAAAGAAGTGCTGGGCTTAGTGAACCGAAGAGAGCTGACTTTCCTGCTTCAGACCGCAACAAAATGAGCCGCTCAATTTTCGGGAAGCCGTTTTAATTTGTATTTTTATCCCTTCATGAAAGCAGTTAAAGAAACACATTTTAACTTTCCGGGCCAAAGCCATTTCTACAAAGGGAAAGTCAGAGACGTATATACCATTCAACAAAAATGGATGGTCATGGTAGTGAGCGATCGCATTTCGGCATTCGATGTGGTACTTCCGGAAGCCATTCCTTATAAGGGGCAGGTGTTGAACCAGATAGCTTCTTCTTTTTTGACAGCAACTTCTTCCATCGTTCCAAACTGGGTGCATTCCAGTCCGGATGGGATGGTCACGATTGGCCGTATTTGTGAACCGTTTAAAGTAGAAATGGTGATCCGTGGTTACCTCGCCGGACATGCTTGGCGCGAATATCAGGCGGGCAAACGAAGTGTTTGTGGGGTGTCTCTTCCGGAAGGGTTGAAAGAAAATGATCGACTTCCCGAGCCTATCATTACTCCTACCACCAAAGCAGCCGTGGGCCACGATGAGGATATTTCGAGAGAAGATATTCTGGCAAAGGGAATCGTGAGTGAAGAAGATTACAGTCAGCTGGAAAAATATACCCGTGCACTGTATGCGCGGGGAACACAAATGGCCGCTGAAAGAGGACTTATTCTGGTCGATACCAAGTATGAATTTGGAAAAGCCGAAGGAACCATTTACCTGATTGATGAAATTCACACGCCGGATTCTTCCCGTTACTTTTACGCAGAAGGCTACGCCCAAAGGCAACAGGAAGGGCAGGCTCAAAAACAACTTTCGAAAGAATTTGTCCGAAAATGGTTGATGGAAAACGGATTCCAGGGAAAAGAAGGACAGATCATTCCTGAAATGACACCTGAAGTGATCGAATCCATATCGAACCGTTACATTGAACTGTATGAGCAGATTACAGGAAAAACCTTTGTGAAAAATGACAGCGAAGATATCCTCGACAGGATAGAATCGAATGTGAATAAAGCATTAAAGGACTTATTGTAAAATAATATCCTTATTTTCGTTTGACCTAAAAGATATGAATCTATGAAATTCTCTACCGATAAACACGAAAAATACGTAGTGCTGACGCTGGATGAGCCTCGTTTTACCAATGACAATACGCCTGCACTGAAGTCGGAATTTATTCTTTTGAATGCGGAAGGATACCGAAATATCGTACTTGATTTATCTTCTGTGAAGGAATGCAATGATTCGCAGGATTTAAGCTGCCTCTTGGTCGGAGATCGTTTATGTAAGAGTGCAGGAGGAATTTTTATCGTTACCGGAGTGGGAGAAGCCATTGCCAATATTGTGCAGATCTCCAACCTGCATCAGGTAATTACTTTCGTGAATAAATTGGATGAAGCCACAGATCTGATTTTTATGGAAGAAATTGAAAAAGAACTCCGAGGTAACGTAGATAAAGCCTGATACCCATGACTTTTGAAGTCACCATCCTCGGAAGCAGTTCCGCTACACCGGTATACAATCGGAATCCCAGTGCACAGGTATTGAACTGTAACGAAAAATATTATTTGATCGATTGTGGGGAAGGAACGCAGCAGCAGCTGATCCGTTTTGGTTTGAAGGCTTCCAAAATAGAGTATATATTTATAAGCCACTTGCATGGAGATCATTATTTTGGATTGATCGGCTTGCTCTCAAGCATGCATCTGAATGGAAGAGTACGTCCCGTTCATGTATTTGGTCCACCAGCGTTAAAGGAAATTCTTGATCTCCAGTTTTTGCATTCCGAAACCACGATTCGGTACGAACTGGTTTTTCATCCGTTGCAGGTACAAAACACGGAGCGGATTCTGGAGAATAGTGATGTGACTGTAGAAACCATTATCCTAAACCATCGCATTCCCTGTACAGGCTTCAAATTTACGGAAAAGAAACGCCTTCGTAAGCTATTGGTAGAAAAACTGGAAGCGGAAGACGTGCCGGTAAATTATTATCCTTTGCTCAAAAGAGGGGTGGATCTGACACTCCCCGATGGGCGCACCCTGTTAAATGAGGCGTATACTACCGATTCGGCACGCCCGAAGACCTATGCTTACTGCTCGGATACACTCGCAGACGGCAGCTACCTTTCACAGATTGAGGGATGCGATACGCTGTATCATGAAGCGACTTTCCTGCATGAAATGTTGGCAAGAGCCGAAGAAACGCATCATACCACTGCTTTGCAGGCTGCTCAGGTGGCTCTTTCTGCCCATGCCTCCAAATTGCTCATTGGTCATTTCTCCTCGCGCTACAAAACACTTCTTCCTTTGCTGGAAGAAGCAAAAAATCATTTTGAGGCCACTGAACTGGCTTTAGAAGGCACCACATTCCCGATTTGATCCTTAAAAAAAAGCATCCGCCGGGAAGCGGATGCCTGAATAACCAATTAAACGTTGGTTAATTAATTGTCTTTTCCGCCTCCAAAAACGGAGAAATGAACATATCTTTTTGGATTGGCCTTCAGATCAATCATGAGATTGTCAAGGTTCTTCGCCGCATTATTCAAATTGTGATACATGCGCTCATCGTTTAATAATAAGCCAAGGGAGCCTTTGCCCTCTTTTAAAGAAGCGATCATCGATTGGAGATCTGCCATGGCTGCATTGGCATTATCCACAGTCTGCTTGAAGTTGAGCGCAGCGACCTGGTCAGAAACACTGCCCAGATTATGAAGAATTTCATTGATTTTGGCTCCATTGTTTTTAAAATTGGCAGTAATGGCTTCTACATTTCCCAAAATGGAAGAAAGCCTGGAGCTTTCAGTCCCTACCAGGTGATCCACTTTTTTACTGGTCGCTTCCAGAGAAGCCAGAGTAGCGGCAATGCTTGTGAAGCTTTTGTCCACATTTTGCTGAAAGTTGGGATTGAGAATGGTGTTCACACTGGTGAGGATGGAATCCATTTTCGCTATGATCAGTTCCGCTTTCTTTTGAACAGGCTGTACTGCTTCCATTAAGCCTTTTTCCACGTTGGCATTCAGTGTATCTCCATCTTTGGCATATATCCGGTCAGTCCCCAGATCCATGACAATCGCTTTTCCTCCCAATAAATCCGTGCTTTCGAGACGGGCAATGGTGTTTTGGGGGATATCGTAGGTTCCTTTAATTTTAAGAGTGGCGATAATGGTGCCGTTTGGCTGAAGGCTCAGCTCGCTCACCCTGCCTATCTGAAAACCATTGATTAAAACCGGTTTAGAAACCGATAAACCATCTACATGCGTATATCTTGCATAAAGGATGGTTTCACTGGAAAAAATGCTGTTTCCTTTCAGGAAATTATAGCCTATAATGAGTAAAGCAATTGCAAATGCAGCAAGTACGCCTACTTTGGTTTCATTTTTGATTTTCACGTAGTTGGTGTTTATTTAGTTTTCTACTTCCTTTTTATATTCTTTAATGGCATCCACAATGGCTCTGACAATTTCGTTCTGTCCACTTTCGGAATTCATGTATTTTTCTTCTTCAGGATGAGAGATAAAACCAATCTCTGTGAGCACTGAAGGCATCGCTGCTCTTTGTAAAATCAATATTCCTTGTTCCTTAACACCTCTGTTTACCCTTTTGTTTACATCGGTGTAATTTTTTTGGATGAGTTTGGCCAGCAGGAGGCTTTTTGTACGATACAATGATTTGTATAAGGAAAGCATAATGGCTTCTTCCGGATCGGTTGGATCGTAGGCTTGTTTTTTGTGGAAATCTTTGTCTTTTAGAATTTCCTCATTCTCTCTCAGCCCCGCATCCATTTCATTGATCCGGCGATAAGCTCCTACAAAAGTCTCGGTTCCTCTGGTGACATCGTTTCTGACCATTTTGTATTTAGGTACTTTTTGTCCCTTACTGTTTTTAACATAGCCGGTCAGTACTTTCCTGTCTGGCATTGAATTGCAATGAATGGAGATGAACAGATCTGCTTTCGCTTCATTTGCGATTTCCGCACGGCGGTACCAGTCTACATCGACATCCGTTTTTCGGGTTTGAATGACACGAATCTCTGGCAATTCCTCTTCAATTTTTTTGCCAAGTCGCAAGGCAACCTGTAAGGCAACGTCTTTTTCCCATGAAAAAGTTCCTTTTGCACCTGGTTTAGGTCCGCCGTGTCCGGCATCGACCACGATGGTCTTGATTTTGTAACCTTGGGCCTGAACGTTAAAACTTATAAATAAAAATAGGATAAATAAATAATGTTGAGGTCTCATACCGTGTGTTTGTTGCAAATTTAAGGAATATAATTCACTAAATTTCCACACTTTGCTTATATGACAGAATTGCATTTAATAAACAAAGGGTGATTTCCTGTTGCCCACTTTCGGAATTCATATAGTCTTCTTCCTCCGGATTCGAGATAAAACCAATTTCAGTAAGGACCGCTGGCATGCCTGCACGGGCTAAGACGGCCAGGCTCTTTTCCTGGACCCCCCGGTTTACCCGCCCTACAGCGACGTATTGTTCCTGAATGTACTTGGCAAGTTTTAGACTTTTTGTGCGATACATGGTTTTCATAAACGACAAAAGAATGACACTTTCGGGATCGTCTTCACGGAAACCCTGGTAATTTTCTTCATAATTCTCCTCCAGGAAGATAGCGGCATTCTCTCTTTTAATGGCTTCGTCCTGTTCATCGATCCGCCCATACCCTGAAACAAAGGTTTCCGTTCCTTTGGTACCGGTGCTTTTGCTGTAAACCGTTTTATAGAGAGGGATTTTTTGACCCTGTTTGTCTCGTTTAAAACGACCGTTTTTATCTTTTGCGTAAGTGCCTGTGGGTACCTGCCGCCCCTTTACCGGCATGTCATTGCAATGAATGGAAATGAAAAGATCAGCATTCGCTTTGTTCGCGATAGCAATCCGCTCGTATAAAGGAATGAATAGATCTTCTGTCCGTGTATAGATAACCTGAATGTCCGGGAGCCGCTCTTTTATCAGTTGACCTAAACGAAGGGCGGTTTTTAAAGCGACTTCCTTTTCAGTAGAATAAGCACCTCTGGTACTGCCGTCTTTCCCGCCATGCCCGGCATCAATCACAATTGTTTTAATTTTATAACTTTGCGCAAATGATTGATTGTCAAATGATAAGAAGGCGATTAGAGAAATAAATGCCACCAAAATTTTATTTGCGCTCATCAATGGTATATTTTTCATTAATTTTGAACGTTTTGGGATAAAGATTATTGCAAAATTAATATTCGCATACAAATTTGAAACTTTTAGGGAATTTCATTTGCATTTTGTGCAGCGTCGTGCTTCTACTTATGACACAGGAAGTAAAGGGACGCTCCTTCGCTTTTCAGGAAATTATTTCCAGTGCTTCCCAACAACAATCCGATACGACCAAACAGCAAAAGAGTGATCTGGATGAAAAAATACAGTATACGGCTACTGATTCCATTATCAATGACGTAAAAGCAGGAATTGTCTATTTGTATGGAAATGCAAAAGTAGTTTACGGAGGATTTCAGTTAGATGCCGCATTTATAAAGTATGATTCGAAGAATGAACTTATTTTTGCACGGGGAGTGAAAAATGAACGGGGGCGTTACTCCGGAAGACCAATTTTTAAGATGGACGGCGAAGGTACCTCCATCGCCGATTCGCTGACTTACAACACCAAAACAGGGAAAGGAATGATTTTTGGAGTATTCACGGAGCAGGAAGGCGGGTATTTCTCGGGTGGTAGATCCAAGCTGCAGCCAGAGAATGAGGTACACATTAAGAACATCACGTTTAGTACCTGTAATTTGCCCCATCCGCATTTTGGTATTCATATCTCCAGTGGGATCGCTACCGAAAAACACATCATTTCGGGACCCCTCTACATGAAGTTTGAGGACATTCCGATGCCTTTGTTTTTACCCTTTGCCTTTTTTCCCAAACCCAATAAAAAAGCTTCCGGATTTATCTTACCTACACCTTTGCAAGATCCTACAAGGGGCTTCTCCCTCAATGGCTTTGGCTATTACATGGCCTTTAATGATTACATGGATATGCGGGTGACAGGAAATGTGTTCACCAATGGAAGTTTTGACGTAAGTGCGATTTCCAATTACACCAAGCGATATAAATACAACGGAGGCTTTAATTTTACTTTTTCAACAACCCGGAATGGTTTGGAAGGAACACCCGAGTACAAACCTCAAAAGAATTTTAATATTTCCTGGCAACATTCTCAAAATGCCAATGCGCGACCCGGTACCACCTTTAGCGCGTCGGTGAATGCGGGAACAAGTAGCTATTACACCACCACGGCCGCGAATAGCTCTTACGACATTAATCAGATTGCTCAGAATACCATGAGTTCAAGTATCGCTTATGGAAAGGTTTTTGCGAATGGGTTGTTTAATTTTACAGGAGCCCTAAATCACTCGCAGGAGACACAGCAGAAGACCATTACGGTGACATTGCCTCAAATAAGCTTAAACATGTCAACGATCAACCCTTTCGATTCAAAAAATCGCCTGGGGGAGCAAAAATGGTATCAGAAAATTACCATGGGATACAGCCTCACCGGAAGTAACTCGGTGAGTACTAAGGAGGAATTGCTCTTTGATGAAAATTCTCTTAAACGGTTTAAAAACGGATTTCAACACTCTATTCCTTTCAGTTTGCCGTTTACTTTACTGAATTATTTCAATTTTAGCGCCAATGGGAATTACTCGGAACGCTGGTATTTTCAATCCATTGAAAAACGGAATATTGCCCTGGCTACCAGAGATAGTGTGGCTGTTGATACTTTATCGGGCTTTAAACGGGCTGGTGAATACAGCATAGGTATGAATATGTCTACCAAAATTTACGGTACCAAACAATTCCGAAATTTAGGGAATATTAAGGCCATTCGCCACGTGATGACACCTAGTTTCAACCTCTCTTATAAGCCAGATTTTGCTGCTGAGAACTATGGCTATTATAAACCGTTAAGAAATTACACCAATGATGTGCGCCCAGGTTTCAGTGTGCCACTGGATGGGGATAACATTGTTCGTGATTCGCAGGGAAATCCCGTGATGTATTCCATTTTTGAACAGGGGATTTATGGCGGACCTTCACGTGGAGCACAGGCCAACATGGGATTTCAAATCGATAACAATGTGGAACTTAAACTGAAATCCAAAAAAGACACGACCAATGGAGGGGAAAAGAAACTCAGCATCATTCAGGGGCTTACCTTTAGTGGTTCCTATAATTTTATAGGAAAAGCAAAAAAACTATCGCCTATCAGCTTTGGGGGAAGATCTCAGTTTACGGATAAGCTGGGCCTCAACTTTAACGGAAGTCTAAGCCCTTATGTGGTGGGTGAAGTGGAACATGTGTACGGAACCGGTGCGAATCAAACGGTATCCAGAACATTGGAAGAAATTGATAGGTATGTGTGGAAGGATGGAAAGCTGCCCCGCCTTACGAGTATTGCGTTCTCTTTCGATTATAGCTTAAATCCGGATGCTTTCAAGAGCCGTAATAAAAATCTGGACCAGCTCAATGAACAGACGAAGAACGCGAACCGGAGTCAGCAGCAGATTGATGAGTTAAACGCCATTAACCGAGATCCAAATGCTTTCGTGGATTTTAACGTTCCTTGGAATCTGGCTTTTTCTTATAGTTTTAATTACAGTAATCCCCTGGGAAACCGGAGTAATGTATCCAATACGGTGAATTTCAATGGCGATGTCAATCTGACACCGAAGTGGAAGGTGCAGTTCAATTCCGGTTATGATTTCATGTCAAAGACGTTGTCCTATACTTCTTTTAGCATTTACCGTGATTTGCATTGTTGGGATTTAAGTGCCAGTTGGATTCCTTTCGGAACCTATGCCAGTTATTCCATCAATATCAAAGTGAAAGCGGCTGTTCTTCAAGATCTGAAGTTAAGTAAACGAATGAACTATTACACTAAATTCTAAGTGCTATGCGAGCCGAAATTATCACCATTGGTGACGAATTACTGATCGGTCAGATTGTGGATACCAATTCAGCGTGGATGGCCGATAAATTAAATGAAACGGGGTGGAATGTGGTGCAGATTACTTCCATTGCCGATCGGGCGGAGGCCATTACACGGGCACTGGATCTCGCCTTGGAACGGGCTGAGGTCGTGCTTATGACAGGTGGTCTAGGACCCACTAAAGACGACGTGACTAAAAAGACTCTGGCGACCTATTTTAACCGTCCTTTGAGACTGGATGAAGAAACCCTTCGCCATGTGGAAAATATTTTCGCCCGGCTGGGAAGACCGATGATCGAAATGAATGTTCGTCAGGCAGAAGTGCCGGAGGGATGTACAGTGATTAAAAACGCAAATGGAACGGCTCCATGCATGTGGTTTAATGTGGACGGAAAAGTAGTTGTGGTAATGCCTGGTGTTCCTTTTGAAATGAAATACCTGATGGAGGAGGAAATCATCCCGCGCCTTAAATCAACCTTCCGCTTGCCTTTTATTGTACATGAAAATATACTCACAGCAGGGATCGGGGAATCCTTTCTGGCCGAACAGATAGCCGACATTGAAGATTCACTTCCTTCTTTTATTTCGCTCGCGTATCTTCCAAAACTGGGACAGGTAAAGCTTCGTTTGAGTGGAAAAGGAGAAGATGAAGCATTCCTTTTAGCCGAGATGGAGAAGTACAAGCAACGGCTCATTCAGCGGGTAGATAAGTATGTGGTGGGTACGGGAAATATTACCATTGATGAGGCATTGTTGCAATTAATGAAACAGCATGGACGAAGCCTTTCTACAGCGGAAAGTTGTACCGGTGGATATATTGCTCATTTGTTAACCCGCCATGCCGGAGCTTCGGCAGTGTATGTTGGAGGAGGCGTGACCTATAGCAATGCGTTAAAGCAAAAAATAGTAGGTGTGAGAAAAGAAACACTGGAAAAATATACCGCGGTAAGTGAAGAAACCATTCGAGAGATGGTGGAGGGAAGTCTGAAAACCTTCGATACGGATTATGCCATTGCGGTGAGTGGCTATGCAGGCCCGGATGCAGGTCCGGATCAACCGGCCGGAAGTATCTGGGTGGCGGTTGCCGGAAAAAATAAAACAAAAACACGTTACTTACAGTTTGGAAATAAACGCCAACAGAACATAGAGCGTGCTGCAGCCACGGCTTTAACCATGCTCTTCCATCTTGTCAAACAAGATTTGAATTAAATGCGCAAAAAGGCGTACTTTTGCACCAATTACCAATTAGACCTTGATATATGGCTCAATACGAATTAGTGTTACCTAAAATGGGAGAAAGTGTTGCGGAAGCAACCATCATTAAATGGAATAAACAACCGGGGGATCAGATTTCGGTGGATGATACAGTGCTGGAAATCGCTACTGATAAAGTAGACTCTGAAGTACCTTCGCCGGTAGCAGGGAAGCTGGTAAAGCAATTATGTGGGGTAGATGACGTGGTTCAGGTAGGAGCAGTAATCGCGATTATAGAGACGGATACGGATGGAGAAGAACGCACCTCTGTCGATGTCGCTCCTCCAGAAGATAGTCAGCCAGAAATGACGGAAGCCGTTCCGGGAATTTCTCAACTTCCTTCAGAAAACTCCGTGTCTGAATCTTATAAAGGAAGCCAACGTTTTTATTCTCCTTTGGTGAAGAGCATTGCAAGTCAGGAAAATATCAGTCTGGACATTCTTGATCAAATCCCCGGTAGTGGGGCAGAGGGACGGCTTACAAAAGACGATTTATTAAATTACATTGCAGGAAACAAATCGGAACAGCCTGATCCGGTACCTGCAGTCTCCTCGTCAAGTCCATCGAAGGGAGTTGAAAGTCCGCAGGCGGCATCTGTGACAACCTCACTCAGCGGAAACGCAGAAATTATTGAAATGGACCGCATGCGAAAACTCATTGCAGATCACATGGTAATGAGTAAACATACCTCTCCGCATGTCACTTCTTTTGTGGAGGCGGATGTCACTAACCTGGTGAAATGGCGTGAACGGGTGAAAGGGGAGTTTGAAAAGCGGGAAAAAGAAAAAATTACCTTCACACCCATCTTTATCGAAGCGGTAAGTAAGGCGATCAAGGATTTTCCTATGATCAATGTGTCGGTCAATGGAACGCAAATCCTAAAGAAAAAGGACATCAATATTGGAATGGCCGCGGCTTTGCCAAGCGGAAACCTGATTGTGCCGGTGATTAAAAATGCCGACCAACTGAATTTGTTAGGGCTGACACGTGCGGTAAATGATCTGGCAAACCGGGCGAGAGGTTCTAAGCTTAAACCGGATGAAACTCAGAACGGAACATTCACGTTAACCAATGTAGGCTCTTTCGGAAATGTCATGGGTACACCGATTATCAATCAGCCTCAGGTGGCTATTCTGGCGGTAGGTGCGATCAAGAAAAAACCCGCGGTACTCGAAACACCTGAAGGAGATGTGATCGCTATCCGTCACATGATGTTCCTTTCCCTGTCATACGATCACCGGGTGGTGGACGGTGCATTGGGTGGCTCTTTTGTAAGAAGAGTGGCCGATTATCTTGAAAACTGGGACAGTCAACGGGAAATTAGTTAACTGATCTTCAATAAATAGACACCACCCCTCTGCATTCGTCAATATTAAAAAGGAATCAGAGGGGTTGTTCGTTTGAAAGAGCGTGTATTCCTCTCTTATGAATGGGATAGGAGCTCATAGAGAGGGGGCTGGATGTGCTTTTCTTTTGCTGTTGGGTGGTCAGAAAAAATGACCTGGGATAGCGGTATTCATCGCTTTTTCAACGCCAAAAGTTTTCTATACTTAAGAAAAAGTAGATGGTCACCTCCCTCACACGCTTAGAATAGATACCCCGCCTGTACATGCGTTTTTCTTATTGCCGGCCAACAGAGTAGCCTGTCCATTTAACAGTAAAGCCCGGAGACATCCATCCCGGGCCATTACTAACAAAACAAAACAAAAAAATATAGTTAATTTACATAAGCAGCTTCCTGAGCTATGACAGCGATGTCCTGCTGACTGTAGATCAGCTTTCCGGTTTGTGCAATAAAGAGGTTTTTTTGTTGCAGTAACTCCCGGTTAGCGATCAGGTTTTTGAGACTAACACTTCCAATCACGTATTTATAGTCATTTCTGGCATAACGTTCAGTGATGTTCTCAATCTGGAGTTTCTCTAGCGTATATTCGTGCTCATACCTTAAATAAACTTCGATACTGACATTATCCGTGTACACGAGCCCGTTCGACTGGTGGTATTTTTTGTATTCATAACGGTAATCGTAACGCAGGGCCGCAATGTCAGAAAGTACCGCAGCTCCGGTAGGGTGGCCGCCTGCGCCTTTCCCAAAGAAAAACTGCTTGTCTGCAAAAGCGGCTTGTACCGTAACCCCGTTGTATTCATTTTCCACGTTAAATAGAAAGTCGTCTGATTTGACAAATTTTGGCAATACGTAAGCGATCACCTGCCGGGTGGAAATTTTTCGAACGGTGGGAACTAGTTTAATCTTAAAGTTCTTTTCCTTCGCATACTGAATATCGGCATCAGACACATGCTGAATTCCAATGTTCAAAATGTGATCGGGTTGGATGAAAAGTCCGTAGGCATGTGCTGTGGCGATGGTTAATTTAAACTTGGGATCGTAACCTCCCACATCCAGAATGGGGTCGGTTTCGGCAAAGCCTAAATCCTGCGCTTGTTTGAGGGCCGTTTGATAATCCTGCCCTTCGTTAAATATTTTAGATAAAATGTAATTGGAAGAGCCGTTAAAGATACCGCTTACTGCATGAAGTAACTCATTGTCGTAATATTCCTCTAGGTTACGAATAATGGGAATACTGCCGCAAACGGCTCCTTCGTAAAGCAGGGAGGTGCCGTGTTCCGCTTGTAAAGCCACCAATTCCTCTAAATGATTGGCAATCATTTTTTTATTTGCAGAAACAACGTTTTTGCCAGAGCTTAATGCTTTTTTAGCAATTGTGAAAGCCGCAGCCGCATCATCGATCAATTCCACGATGGTATTGATCTCTGGGTTATTTAAAATTTCGTCATGTGACGTAGTGAATAACTGCGCATCCAGGCTTCTTTTTTTCTCCGGGTTTTTAATCGCAATTTTTACAATTTCCAGATTGAGATTTTGACCTTTAATGATATCGTGTAAGCCTTGTCCGACCACTCCAAATCCAAATAATCCGATTTTTAATTTTTTACTCATTGTTTTATAGGCTATGCTGTTTGTTGTAATTTGATAATTTTTTTTGCCGCACTTTCCTTGAGGAAGTGTCCGATGATGTTGGTGAGTTTGTCTGTTTCGATCAGGAACCCATCGTGACCATAGGCACAGTGGATGGTTTTAAAAGTGGCCGATGGAATGTGTTCGGCCAAAAACAATTGCTCACTTACAGGAAATAACAAATCATTGTCAATACCAATGACTAAAGTCTGCGCTTTTACCTGTCGCAATGCACTGGCGATGCTTTTTCTTCCACGTCCTACATTGTGGCTGTCCATTGCTTTGCTCAAATACCAGTAGCTATAGGCATTGAAACGTTTACATAATTTCTCTCCCTGGTATTGCTGGTACGAAGAGGCCCGGTAATCGGATACTTTGTCATTTACGCTTTCTACCTGAGTAGTATTGTAAGCTTCGTAGGTGCGGTAAGAAAGTAAAGCGATGCTTCGGGCAGCTTTTAATCCTTTTAATCCGCCTTCCGGGTGATTGGCGTAAAATGTGCGGTCGGTACAAATGGCCAGACGCTGACTTTCATTAAACGCAATTCCCCAGGGAGAATGGACGGCATTGGTAGCAACCAATACAAGGTTCTCAATCAGTGCAGGTTGGGCAATGGACCATTCCAATGCCTGTTGCCCCCCCAAAGACCCCCCAATTAACACTTTAATTTGTGTAAGCCGCAAGTGATCAGCTAATAACTGATGAGCATTGGCAAGATCCCGAATGGTAAATTCTGGGAAGGACAGGTAATATGGCTGTCCTGTGAGGGGATTAATGCTGAGTGGGCTGGTAGAACCATAATGAGAACCAATAATATTGGCGCATACAATGAAATGTTCCTCAGGGTTAAACAGCGATTTGTTTCCAAAAAGCCCTTTCCACCAATCTAATACATCTGCATTCGCAGTTAATGCGTGACATACCCAAATAACATTGTCTCTTCGCTCGTTCAATTGACCATAGGTGTGATAGGCGATTTCTAACTGCCGTAGTTTTTTTCCACTTTCCAGTTTAAACAATTTAGGATGTTTATAGGTGTGGGTGGAGGTGGAAGCTGTTACTGCCGATGTATGGTTGATGTTAGCCATTCCTGATAGATGCTGAAGGTGAAGGATAATAGATTAACTGATTGAAGCAAAGGCCTGTTCAAAATCTGCTTTGATATCATCAATATGTTCTATGCCCACAGATACACGTAATTCATTTGGCTTTACGCCTGCTGCTTCCTGTTCTGCTTCGCTGAGTTGCTGATGCGTGGTGGCTGAAGGTTGGATAATTAACGTTTTGGCATCCCCCACATTGGCCAGGTGACTGGTGAGTTGCAACTGATTGATAAATGCAGTGGCTTTTTCTTTATCTCCATTTAACTCAAAACTAAGGACCCCTCCAAAGCCGTTCCGAAGGTATTTTTTTGCCAGACTGTGGTATTTACTGCTTTCCAGTCCCGGGTAATTTACTTTTTTAACAGAAGAGTGTTGCTCCAGCCATTTAGCCAGGGCGAGGGCGTTGTCGACATGGCGCTGTACGCGAAGAGAAAGGGTCTCAAGTCCCTGTAAAAGTAGGAAAGAATTGAAAGGAGAGATGGCAGGACCAAAATCCCTCAGACCTTCCACCCGTGCCCGAATAATAAACTGGATATTACCAAAAGGTCCATTCACTCCAAAAACGTCACTGAATACCAATCCATGATAACCGGCAGAAGGTTCGCTGAACTGGGGGTATTTTCCATTTCCCCAATTGTAATTCCCTCCATCCACAATGACTCCCCCTATACTGTTTCCATGTCCGCCAATCCATTTTGTGGCTGATTCGACAACGATGTGCGCGCCATGTTCCAGCGGTCGGAACAGGTAACCGCCTGCACCAAAGGTATTGTCAACGATGAGAGGAAGATCGTATTTTTTGGCTAAGGTCGAAATTTTTTCGAAGTCCACAATGCTAAAAGCGGGGTTGCCAATGGTTTCTACATACAATGCTTTGGTTTTGTCATCAATTTTTGATTCAAAATCAGCCGGATTGTCTCCATCTGCAAACCTTACTTCAATACCGATGCGCTCAAACGCCACTTTGAATTGATTGTAAGTGCCTCCGTAAAGATGTCCTGCAGACACGAAGTTTTCGCCTGCCTGAAGGATGTTATTGAGGGCGATAAATTGTGCAGCCTGGCCTGAAGCGACGGCTAAAGCAGCTACTCCCCCTTCCAATGCAGCGACTCGTTTTTCAAAAACATCGCTGGTAGGGTTCATAATGCGTGTATATATATTGCCAAATTCCTTTAAAGCAAACAAATTTGCCCCGTGTTCGGCATTTTTAAATCCATAGGAAGTAGTCTGGTAGATGGGAACGGCTCTGGAACCTGTAGTGGGATCGATTTCCTGACCGGCATGTAATTGAAGTGTTTCGAATTTTAAATTTTGTGACATGGCTTATAAAGTTAGGGAGTAAATAAAAAGATCGTGTAAAGGTGTACCTCTGGAGAAGAGGCCTTCCAAATGAATTAAATCTTAAAACAAAAAGGAAGATTGAAAGCTTAGTACATGCTTGCGCACATGTACTTACAACAATTCATTGCCATGAAGAGGGGGGCAATGCTTATTTTCCCGGTAGAAGATACATGCGTAGAAGGTCGAAGGGTCCTGCTGCTGAAAAGAGAAATCAAAAAAGTGTGTTTCATTATTCATTTATATTTCCAATTAAACACCATGTTTAGCTGGTCAGGAATTGGCACCTTCTCCCACTAGGAGGGTTGCCAGTGGGTCTTTGAGCCTGTCTCTCGCCACTTCTTTATAAATCAAAGCCATTCAGGTCTTGACTTTAACTTGGAGAACCAAATTATATTTCAAATATATGGATAATTATTTATATATGCAAAATTATATTCCGAATATCACTTAACTTACTGGTTGTTAGTTAAATATGTTTCTTGTTTTTTTAAACGAATAAATAAACAGTTTTTCTTTATAAGGAAAATACCCGCTCTAAAACGTGTCCTGAAGAAAAAGTGTAGCGATTAAACCACAACTTTAGCGAAGGGTGTGGAACAAATTACTTAGTATCGAGACTGTCCAATGCCTGTGATAAATCGTCTATTAAGTCTTCTACATTTTCTAATCCTACCGAAATCCGAATGAGGGTAGGTGGGGTTTTGGTGTCAGGACCTTCTACCGAAGCCCGGTGCTCAATTAAACTTTCTACTCCCCCGAGGCTGGTTGCCTGTGCAAATAACCGAACATTGTTCACTACTTGACGGGCTTCTTCCGCACTTCCTTTCACCAGAATGGATAACATTCCTCCTGGCCCTCTTTGCTGTTGTTGAATAATTGCATATTGAGGGTGTTCCGGCAGTCCTGGATAATAGACCGCTTCAATGCGGGGATGTTGCTTTAGAAAGTGGGCGAGTTTGGTGGCATTTTCGCAATGACCTTTCATGCGGTAACTCAATGTTTTAAGACTGCGCAGCAATAAAAAACAATCAAAAGGAGAAGGCACTGCTCCTCCGGTTTGTTGGATGTTTTGAATTTTTTCCCAGAAAGCATCCTTTTGTGCCGTGATCAATATTCCTCCCAGGACGTCACTGTGTCCTCCCAGGTATTTGGTGCTGGAGTGCATGACCAGATCAGCACCCAATGCGATGGGATTCTGTAACGAAGGACTGGCAAAAGTGCTATCCACCGCCAGCAAAAGACCGTGTTTTCGGGCAATCTGACTGGTTGCAACAATATCGGTCACTTTTAACAAAGGATTGGAAGGAGTTTCTACCCAGATCATCGCGGTGGTTGGACGGATGAATGATTCGATGTTTGCTGTCTGAGTAAGATCGATGAAATCAAATTCCAGAATGCCGTTAAAAATAGTATTCAGTTGTTTCTTAAAGCCCCAGTACATATCGTCGGGAGCGATAATATGGCTTCCCGGTCTGAAAGCCTGAAAAACAGCCATGCCTGCAGTATTCCCCGAAGAGAAAGCACAGGCATCGGCACCTCCCTCCAGTTGGCTAATAACCGCTTCCAGAGACGATCGGTTCGGGTTGCTTAAACGACTATACATATGACCTCCGGGATAGCCCCCGTCTTCGCCCCGGTAAAAGGTCGTGCTTAAGTGAATAGGAGGGATCACATCGCCCGTCGCACTTTTGATAGAGGGAGGGTGAATGGCTAACGTTTCTGGCTTCATAACGCTGGATTAAAACATGAAAGGATGAACAAAGCTATTCTTTAAGTGCCACTCTATCAAATTTTGGCAGGGTTTATGTATTTAACATACGGAAAAATGACATTTACTACTATGAAAAAGATCTTTTTAGCCTTAGCACTTGGAGGCGCCACATTGTGGACACTGGAAAGTTGTTCTCCAAAGACAACTGCTTCTACCACTCAAACTTCTTCTGTGAAACGTGGACACGTGAGCGGAAACTGGGCATTGAACGACATTGCTTTTGAAGGAATTCCTGAATCTGCTGTACGTTCCTTTTTGGGGGAGAATTCTTATAAATGTTTTATAGGAAGTACCTGGGCTCTAACCAATAGCGGCAAAGGAAGTTACAACCTTTCCCCTGGTACCGAGTGTGGAGGACGGGTGCAGGGAATTTTCTGGTCCGTTAGTCCTGCAGAGGATACTTTTCAGTTTAAGAAAGTAGATGATGGAGAAAAGGCAAAAAATGTAACCGATGGTTATCGTTTGGTCCTGAGCAGTGCCGATCGTCAATCCCTGGTGTTGAGATCGCCCGTCGCTTATGGGAACCAGACAGCGCATATTGTCTTGCGTTTCAGCAAGATCACTGAATAAAACCAACGCGGTATTTAAGCCCCTCCTGAGGGGCTTTTGTATTTTATGACACCTTTTTACAACAAGATGATGTTCATTAGGGGCATTATTGTACTTTTGCCTAAACAAATAGACACATGGTGCAGCTACTAGATTTACTTCTCCAGCATCCGGCTCTCGACTCCACCTTGAAAGAGATTGCCCGAAAGGTGAAAGTAGGGGAACGCCTTACGTTTGACGAAGGAGTGTACCTCTATGAACATGCTGAATTAAGCTATTTAGGAACCCTTGCCAATCATATCCGGGAAAAGAAACATGGAGATGTGACTTATTTTAACCGGAATTTTCACATCGAACCCACGAACCTGTGCGTGTATGATTGTAAGTTCTGCTCTTATTCCCGGTTGATTAAGCAGAAGGAAGAAGGTTGGGCATTGAGCATGGAGGAAATGCTTTCGGAAGTAAAAAAATACGACAATGAACCGGTGACAGAAGTACATATTGTGGGGGGAGTGTTGCCTCAATACGATATGAAGTTTTACATGGAGATGTTCAGCGCCATCCGGGCACACCGGCCGGGCTTACATGTAAAAGCACTAACTCCTGTAGAGTATCATTACATCTTTAAGAAAGCGAAAGTGAGTTATGCCGACGGGATGCGCATGATGAAAGAGGCTGGTTTGGATTCCATGCCTGGGGGTGGAGCAGAAATATTCGATCCGGAAATTCGGCAGCAAATCGCTAAAGATAAATGCACCGGTGAACAATGGCTGGCCATTCATGAGGAGTGGCATACATTGGGAATGCGCTCCAACGCCACGATGTTGTATGGACATATCGAGTCCTTTAAACACCGGATAGATCACATGGATCAATTGCGCCAATTGCAGGATCGCACCGGTGGATTTCAGACGTTTATTCCTTTGAAATTTAGAAATAAACACAACCAGATGAGTGCCGTCGAAGAAGTATCAGTGATTGAAGATTTGAGGAACTATGCCATTGCCCGCATTTACCTGGATAATTTCGATCATATCAAAGCCTATTGGGCCATGATTAGCAGGGAAACTGCTCAGCTTTCTCTGCAATATGGGGTGGATGACATTGATGGAACGCTGGATGATACCACTAAGATTTATTCCATGGCTGGCGCGGAAGAACAAAATCCTGCAATGAGTACGCAGGATCTGGTTCAATTGATTCGACAGGTGGGGCGTCAACCGGTAGAAAGAGATACCCTGTATGGGGTGGTTACAGATTTTTCAACTGTGGTTTTTGAAGAGAGTAAACCCAATTATTACCAACTTCCCGTCGTTAACTAAATTGAAGTTGGCGCACAATCTTAAGGGAAATGAAAGAAATTTACATTATTAGACATGGGGAGACAGACCTTAACAAGCTTGGCATTGTTCAGGGACGTGGGGTAGATGCAGATCTGAATGAAACGGGTGTTGCTCAGGGCGAAGCTTTTTTTCAATTTTATAAAGAGGTTCCTTTTGATCGAATATATGTTTCTTCGTTGAAAAGAACCCGGCAAACGGTTCAGTCTTTTATTGATCTTGGAATTCCGTATACTTCTATGAGCGAGCTGGATGAATTGGCCTGGGGGAAATGGGAGGGAAAACCGAACAATGAAGAAGCGCGACAGGCATTTAAAGAACTGACCGAACAGTGGCAGGCGGGAAATGAAGACGCCCATTTTGAAGGTGGGGAAAGTCCGAGGCAGGTAGGGGATCGTTTAAAAACGGCAATGTCGCTCATTATTAGTCAGCGGGAGGAAAAGCGCGTTTTGATTTGCATGCACGGAAGAGCCTTACGTCTATTGTTATGTCTCTTGTTGGAAAAGCCATTTACAAGCATGATGGAATTTCCTCATCAAAATACGGTATTGTATCAATTAATGTATGAAAAGGACAGCTTTCGGCTGTTGGCCTTTAATCAAACACTGCATCTGGCAGCATTAAATAAACATGTTGAATAAAATTAAAATATCGGCAGTTGCCTATACCAATACGAAACCATTCATTTACGGAATTGAACATTCTCCGGTGCGCGAACTGGTGGAGCTAAGTCTGGATGTGCCTGCAGATTGTGCCGATAAATTGATTGAAAATCAAGTGGATATTGGTCTGATTCCGGTGGCTATGATTCCTCGTGTGCCTCAGGCCCAAATTGTGGGGTCCTATGTGATCGGATCGGTTGGAGCGGTCAATTCAGTGTTTATTTTTTCGGAGGTACCTGTCACAGACATCCGGACCTTGAGGCTGGATCCACAGTCAAGGACATCCAATATGCTTGCACGTATTTTATTGCATCGTCATTTTGGCGTCTATCCTCAATGGGTCAGTAATTCTTCGGAAGAAGCAGATGCGCAGGTGTTGATCGGAGACAGAACCTTTGGTCGTCAGCAGGCATATCCTTATGCTTATGATTTGGGAGAAGTATGGTACCAGTTTACCGGCTTGCCGTTTGTGTATGCCGCCTGGGTTGCCAATAAATCCATTCCTCAGGAGTTCTTGTCGAAATTTAATGAAGCCCTTTCCTGGGGACTGGCACATCGGAAGGAAGTGATTGCCTCCTTGCCTCCCGTTCCGGGCTTTGACCTGGAAGATTACCTGCTTCATAAGCTTGATTTTGAATTTACTGCTGAAAAGCAGCAGGCACTTACTCTCTTTCTGGAACATATCCGGCATCTGGAAGAGGAAAGTCCGGAATTAGCTTTAAAAGCATAAACGGTTCATTGTTTTTCTTTAATCTCATTTTCATTAGCGTATGTATCTTTCTGACACCATCATCGCGTTATCCACTCCTACAGGAAGTGGGGCCATCGGAGTAATTCGTTTATCCGGTCCTGAAGCCATTCAATGGACGAACCAGGTGTTCAAAGGAAAGAATTTATGTCTCCAGGAAGGTCATACACTCCATTTTGGATTGATTAAAGACGGTGATTTTGTCATTGATGAGGTTGTGGTGGCCCTGTTTAAAGGACCGAAGTCATATACGAAAGAGGACGTGGTGGAAATTTCCTGCCATGGATCCAATTACATCATCCAGCAAATCATCCAGTTGTTAATTCGCCAGGGAGCCAGGGCCGCTAAACCCGGGGAGTTTACGTTAAGGGCTTTTCTGAACGGGGCATTCGATCTGTCCCAGGCAGAAGCCGTGGCCGATTTAATTGCTTCTGACAGCCGGGCGGCGCATGAAGTCGCCATGCAACAAATGAGAGGGGGATTTTCGAATGAGTTAAAAGCTCTTAGAGAACAACTCATTCATTTTGCCTCCATGATTGAACTTGAACTCGATTTCGGCGAAGAAGATGTGGAGTTTGCTAACCGTGAACAACTGAAGCAGTTGATTCTTGAAATTAACCGGGTGCTTTACCGGTTGATTTCTTCTTTTGAAATGGGGAATGTGATTAAAAATGGGGTTCCGGTAGTCATTGCCGGGAAACCCAATGTAGGGAAGTCTACCCTGTTAAATGCGCTGCTCAATGAAGAAAGAGCCATCGTGAGCGATATCGCAGGTACCACAAGGGACACGATTGAAGATGAACTCGTGGTGGAAGGGGTCGTCTTTCGGTTTATCGATACAGCCGGAATTCGGGAAACAGTCGATGTGATCGAGGCAAAAGGGGTAGAAAGAACTCTGGAGCGAATGAAACAGGCGAAATTGATTGTCTATATGGTGGATCCGCTGCAAAATCAGGAAGAATTGGAGCAGCAGCTGGACGAACTGAATATATTGGGCATTCCATACCTCTTGTTGGTGAATAAATCAGACCTATTGTCGGAAGAGAAAAGAGAAATTTACAAAAGCCTGGATGTCTTGTTTATCTCTGCCAAAGAAAAACGAGGGATCGAAGAGCTTCGGAAGCAATTATTAGTAAAAGTAAATTTGCTTCAACTGAATACCAGTGAAACACTGGTGAGTAATGTTCGTCATGTGGAAGCTTTGAAGCATACCGCCAATTCGCTTGAAAAGGTACTTGGCTATTTGGAACAACCAGTGAGCGCTGATTTTCTGGCAATGGACATTAAACAAGCGCTCCACTATTTAGGAGAAATCACCGGAACAGTGACGACCGATGATCTTCTCGAGAATATTTTCAGTAAGTTCTGTATCGGTAAATAGGCGTGCAAAATAACCCATTCTGCTGTAAACTAAATATTTGTAAATCGCTTAAAATCAATTATTTAAGTTGTTTCTCTTTGCGCCCATTTTTCTACACTTTGCATTGGTTTGCATAAATTTGTTCCGTGTTTGTTATTGAAATATTTTAGTAACAAAAAACAGAAAGGCTACAAAAACAGGTAGGTCTACCAAAATGGAAAGGCTACTTGGTGTTTATTGCTTGACGGAATGTTTTAATGACTAAATATAACTATTCATTTAAGATTGTTCATTTGATTTGAAGTGTTCAATATAGGCATTTTGAGCAGGTTTGCCCGGCTGTATGTATTGAATTTCAATTTCTTATGTGTCGCAGAACTCTTTGAAAATTATAGATATAATTCAGGAGCATTATCTGTTCGGATGCGTTTTGTGAGATAGGACTTAAAATCAGAATATGTTGGTGCTATGTCATGATGCAAATCAAATCCATTGCCGATGATGCATATTCCAGTTGGTTTGATCTTTTTACTGATCGACTTACAATTAGCTTTTATAGTGTTTGCCATCGGGTGTTTTCCGTTCTTGATCTTCAAGCGCTATTACGTAAGATATGTTACTACTAAATTAAGAAAATTTCTTGGGGAAGAATATCCTGAGCATACTATGTTTATCAAGGCGAAATGATCTATTTACAATCCAAACTACGGAATAGCCAATATTTATGTTACTACTATTATCGAGCTTGGTCATACTGTACATCTCCTACTTACGGGAGGAATGTGGGCTGACGCAAATGTATGTGAATCCTGGTGTAGAGGGGTACAGTGGGCTTTAAAGAGAATGGAATATCCAGGTTATGAAGGGGGTTCTACATTTCTTCTAAATTATACACATATTGTCATAGATATGATAGATGATTATGGTACCTTCAATAACACTGGTTTTACGGATAATAGAGATTTAATTGCAGGCTATTCGATCGTACAGATTCGGGATGCCTTGATAGGAGCCCATTCAGCGAATTCTTGGAAAAATAATATTAAAAACAACTATAAAAACAATACAGAACAACATTGGGATGCGCTTTTTGATGCTTGGGGTTTTTAGCATCATCACCCTAAACTTTTCTTGTAAAAAAGTTTCTGATTATTCGCAGGAGGCCGATTTCATATATATCAACAGTACAAACAGAATTGTAAAATTAGACTACCCAAAAGCAAAGTTCAGCATAGCTCCAGGTGAGACCCATACCATAAAAAAAGCGGATGTTGGCCCAAAAACCATTTTGCCTGAGGTGTATAACAATCCGTTACCATTATTTATAGCTGGAGAAAAAAGAGATGAGTTATCTAGTAAGATAGATGATAGATGTTTCAAATCTACCAGGACAAGTGACCATAGTTTGATTAACATTCGCAGTTATGGGGTGGAGAAAATCAACGACGGATATTATAAGTTCACCTTTATTTTCACGGAAGCTGATTATCTCAAATCTGGAAATTGCCAATAACCTCCCTAATATCAAAACAAGTGATAAAAATATTTAATGATTGGAAAATTAATTATAGGCTGCGGAAAATCGATTGGGCAAATCCGAAATACTTGGCGAGCACAAATTTAAGTTTATTTACATTTACCGGTTATTAGGCGCAACGTGAACGTTATTTATTAGCATTTTCTACCGCCACTTCGATGATTTGCTCCATTATTGGCCGGTCTGAGCCTGCAATGGTTAGCATTGTTGCAGGAATTAGGGTGGTCTGTATATTTATCCCGTCAATTCCATAAATGGCGCAAAGCTGGTCGTGATAGTAAGCCATGTCATTTACAAATGGTATTTGGGCGAATAATTGCATTGGATATGAATTTTCTGTAATAGCAATGCCGACGCCGGCCAGCCCCACATGGGAAACTTCACGTGATAATTTGGTTATATCGAGCACTGCTTTTCCATCTTTAAGAACTTGGTTACCGTATTTATCAAAAAGGGTTAAACTTTTATTCTGTAGGATCGAATCCTTGTCATAGAAACTTCCATATACGGGTGCTTTTCCTTCAATGTCTAATCTTGTCGTGTTGTTGTAGGCTTCGTTTGCCAAAGAAAGTGCTGCCCCTTTTAAAAAACCGTCAATAATTTCCTTTTCACCGCCACCACTAGCAGCAATTGCAGCTGCCCCCGTCGCAGAGGTAACTAAGGTACGCTTAACAATATCAGTGATTTCCACGCCTTCAATTGTTTTGGCCGAGGCGTTTGCTTCTTGTGTTAGATAGGTAATGAAGGCAGTTTTTAACGCTGCCTCAAGACTGCCAGTTTGTTTGTAAGTCAACCAAGCGGCAAATGCAGGACCTCCATAAGGTGCACCGTAAATGGAAGCTGCGGCAGATGCAATACTGGTTAACAATGATGAGTCCTGAAATGCTTTAGCAGCATTTTCCTCTTTTGATTTTATGGTATCTGTGGTTATATGCCACAGTGCATCTATCATTTTCCCCTCCTTAACCCTTTTCTCTGCTTCACTCAGGTTCTTTCCAAAAGCCCTGATCTCATTTTCGACTAATCCTCCTGCAGCCTGGAATAGATCGCCAATATGGTGTCCAGTTTTTTCTGTTTCTTTTCCAATGTCCTGAACAGCCTTTTCTAAATTTTTACCGAGGTCCCCAACAAATTTTTCATGTTCGCGAATGATATTTTGTGCCCCTCTCTCTATTTCCTTCCCTATTGGGGCTAGAATTCGCGAGATTGCATCTAATAAATCTGCCGGCATTTTTTCTGCGAGTTCTCTTTCTAACGCTTCATATTCGCTGAAAATTTGTGTTGATTTTGTTTTCAGAGCATTCATCTGATCTCTCAACTCCAATATTTTCTGTCGCTTTTCGCCAGCTTCTATCTGTTCCTTTTTTTCATCTATGAATTTAATCCACTCTGTTGCCCTTTCGTTACTTACCCTTGAAATGTTTTCTAACTTAGTCGCAAATTCACTAACAGAATTTAAGTCTAAGCTGCTCGTATCGTTTAAAAATCTTGCAATTACCTGCAAACTCTCATGCGCTATATTTTGAAGCGAGGAATACATCAGCAGACTATATCCATTGGGTTTAATTTCTTCTTCCTGTTTTTTTATGAGCTCAGCTGGTATAACAGGAATGCTATTGATCTCCGTTTTTAACGAAATGTCAGGCGCTTTCGCTAAATCATATTGACTCTCTTCAATAATAAAATCCTCCAGTATTTTCAATGGCTTATTACTCGAATCATTTTCAGATGTGAAGGTATAGGTCGTAATAACCTGTGGATTTTTAGGGTCGAGAAAGAATTTCAAGGGAATTTCTTCCTGTTTAAGCATCCCATTATCCAACAGCGGTTTTAGGGAATTATACTCTTCTTCTGATAGAATGCTTGTAGGTTGATAGTTGAATTTTTCAAAATAAATAGTGTAGTGGTTATAATAGAATACAATTTCTTTTCCAACAAAGCTTCCCTTAACTGGTACTATTTCCCACCGTTCATTTCTCTCGACTTTTTTAAATTTTGTGTATTCAAATTTGCCATGCATATCGGCCTGGAATTTTTGCTGTACATCTACATTGCTTTTTTTTCTGGCAGCTGTCTTCTTTAGGCTTTTGATAAACCACTCTTTATAAGTGTTAAGCATTCTTTCGATAAAGGCCTTCGGTTGTTCGTCAAGTACCATACAGAATAGCTCATAATGGAGGCAGGTAGCAATTAACGGAATATTGATGACATTGTCTACGCCTAAAATCCGGGCCCTAGAAATTTGAAGTTCAGCAAGCAGGGGGTCAAAAATTGAACGAATGGTAGTCTTGGTTAATGCCTTTTTTTCTTTTTCATTTACATAGGCAGCAATTTTTTCCCTTGCAAGAATAAAAACCCCTTCCAGATCACTTTTATAATGCTCTTGTACGGTTTTTGCCGGGATTACCTCTAACAGCTGTTCGATGCCTTCAAGGTTAGTATAGATCTGGTCGAGTTCCTTTTGAATTACATCCATCTTGGAGGAGATATTTTCCAGCATCTTCATCTGCACATTTAGAAGCTTACTTACAGATGAGTAATCGCTACTTCCAAAAAGACTTGAGATCATATTTGATGAATTTACGAATGGTGCCGAGAGAGTAGGGAAATCAAACATGGATTTTTTATAAATTAGGAAACTAATGAAATTTTTAATTGTGGGATTATTATAAGGCCTGCCGTCGCTACAATTCCAAAAAAGATAGGGGAAAAGTATAATGTTTAAAGAGCTAGTAAATATTAAATATAGGAAATTTTCAAAGGTTAAACAAGTATTCTTTGCAACCAATTTTCGACGATCACCCATTAGTAGATTATCCTGATTTTATATAGGAGATTGAGGGAAAGATGATATCAACAAACTGCTAATCAGGGTTAATGCCCTAGCCGTGTGTGCCAGACCTGTTATTCCTATCTCAGTAGTCTGGTAAAATCCATCTTTATCAACGGCGGTGTGGAAAAGATAGACTAGTTTATGGGTACGGGCAATATGATCATTGTGGTGCATATCAGGTTGATTAAAGGCTAGCCCTACTATACCTAAAAGGCTATTCATATTGCCATCGAAGAAATTCGGGGATGGCGTTTTTCAGTGCACTCGATGTTTTGAAACCCAAACGACGGTCCAGTGGATGCTGACCTGAGTTGTATTTTTCAATAAAGGTCCCAGTGAGGATGTTGAACTTAAGATACCCTGCTCGAAATAATGCTCCTCAATCTGGTCCGAGGAATCCATTGAAGAGAAATCAAGGGCCATGATCTCAAGGGGTTCCTTATCTATTTTCAGCTATTTGAATTTTTGGTTCAAGTGGGAATCTTCCGCCAGGTCTGTGCGTTTGATCTCGATGGTCTGCATAGAGAGGTTCTCCAGGAAGTACAGGCATTGAAAAGTGCAGTGACTACACTTGATCGGAGACTATCTTAGAAGAAATATTTAAACATACATTTTAAAACCAAGTAAGACACTAAGTTAAGTGTGTTCAGGTAGATTGAAGGTACAATAATGGGATCCATTCAATAATTGGGTATAAGACGCCTAATGAGCTAGAAAAGGAAATGGAAAAGCGGTTTAAAAAATCTCCGATTTACGATTACAATTCCAAACATCCTATGTTCGATGTTAATTTAACCAGCTTATTCAAACATTTTACCTCCCGGGATGTTGAACTAATGTCGTTTTGCCATTAGCCATCTATGAAAGCCCATCTGCCAACGCACCCTCACGAACACACCAAAAAAATACTCCCGATTATCCTGGCGACCTCCATTTTTATGCAGATGCTGGATTCCACGATCCTGAATACGTCTTTACCTGCCATTGCCAGAGATCTGAATGAATCTCCGCTGAATATGCAGAACGCCATTATCAGTTACGTGTTGACACTGGCGGTATTTATGCCAGTAAGTGGTTTTCTCTCCGATAAATTTGGTACGCGACGGGTGTTTATATTTTCAATTGTACTGTTTAGCATGGGGTCACTTTTCTGTTCACTTTCCAGTAACTTGACCCAGCTGGTGATTGGGCGAATGGTACAGGGATTAGGAGGAAGTCTGATGACCCCTGTAGGTAAGCTGGCCTTGATCAGAACATTTGCAAAGCATGAGTTGCTAAAGGCCATGAATTTCGCCATCATTCCGGCACTCATTGGCCCCGTTATGGGTCCGCTGGTGGGAGGGTATATGGCAGATTATCTGTCCTGGCACTGGATATTTTTGATCAATATCCCGATGGGTATCATTGGAATTGTCTTGAGCTTGAAATACATGCCTGATTACCGGTCTCCAATAACGGATTTCGATTTGAAAGGTTTTTTGATATTTGCTGCGGCATCGTTGCTATTGTCTATGTCGCTTGAGCTTTTTGGAAATACGGTGCACACCACCCCCGTTCTTCTAATTCTTTTGAGTGGCTTTCTAATGCTGTTCTATTATTTCCGGCATGCTGCAAAAGACAGGAACCCCATATTTCCACTTAATTTATTTAAAGTCAGGACATTCAGGGTAGGTATCCTCGGCAATCTGGCCACCCGGTTGGGCATTAGTGCTGTTCCCTTGCTGGTTCCTATGATGATACAGATTGGTTTTGGTCGTTCGGCAGTCACATCTGGTTGGATCATTGCCCCGATGGCGGTGACGGCCATGTTTGGAAAATCAATGGTGATCCGTATTCTTGACCGTTTGGGCTACCGAAGGACTTTAATGGCAAATACTTTCGTGATCGGGCTGCTCATTTGCGCAATGGCTATTCCTGGGGCTGAGAGTTCAATTTACTGGTATGTACCTTTAATTGCCATGCTGGGCTTTTTTAATTCCATTCAGTTTACAGCAATGAATAGCATCTCCATTGCCGATCTGCGACAGTATCATACGAGCAGTGGAAATTCATTGGTATCCGTGAATCAGCAACTCGCTATTGGTTTTGGTATTGCTTTTGGCCTAATCGTACTCAAAATTTTTGAAGGGAACGATCAGCTTATTCATCATCAGGTGCACTATGCTTTCCGTTATACTTTCCTGGTCGTGGGCGCGCTGACGGTGCTCTCTGGATTCATTTTTCGCAGACTTCATTTCAGAGACGGTGAAAACATGAAAGCAAGAGATTAAATTCTGTTCGTGTAAATCCTGCTTGGGGAAGGGTAAACTATTTTTATAAAGAACGCTTTCGCTTCTATTAAATATTTCATTAATTAGCAATTCTAAATTTGTAGACAGGCAATTCTTAGGAAATGATATATGTTAAAACTTAAATTTTTTTTGTTGTTTTTAAGCTTTGCCCAATTGGCGATCGCTCGACAATTTACTTCAGATTCCAAAACACTCGTGCTGGCTACATACCAATATGCCGATAATCCACGTGTTGAGAATTTGAAACCTCTGGCCGAAAGGCTAAAGAACAGTACCGGGTTGGAGGTTCTTGTAAAGAGTTATCCTACGGTTTTCGCCCTCATTGAAGCGATGCAAAAAAAGGCAGTAGATGTAGCGTTGATCAGTACTTTTGGCTACTTTCTCATGGAGGGTTCGATAGGTACTAGCCATATGAGGCCGGTAGCGACATTCAAAATGGCTACAGGTGCTATAAATAGTTACAAAACAGCCTTTGTTGTACCAGCAGGGGAAACGTCTTTGAATTTTAATCAAATTTCGGAAACGGCTTCTAATTTACGCATGGCTTTTGTCGCAAAGGGGTCTACCTCAGGAAATTTAGTTCCGCGTTTGCTGTTTTCTGGGATAGGTATACAGGACGCAGAAAAACAATTTAAGACAGTAGAATATGCAGGTACCCACAGGGCAGCGATTGAACAGGTGGCATCGGGGAATGCAGATCTTGCAGCGATGGGAAGTGTATCGTTTGAAGAATACCAAAAGAAGTCGGGGAACGAGTCAAAAGTAAGATTGTTGCAGATGTCTGATGAAATTCCTCTGGGGCCGGTAGTAGTAAGTGAAGCGCTTTCTCTCTCCACTATTGACGCGATAGAGACGGAGTTGATCCACCTTCACCTGAAGTCTCCTGCTGCTTTTCTTTCGGTGAGGAACGCATGGTCAGAAGCAATGCAATCCACGCAGTTTGTCCTGATTAAATCCCATTTTTACGATGATTTTAAAGCGAAAATTGGAAGTGCATCAGATTTTTTACGCGTATTAAGGCAGTTTGTTGGCGGATGAGCACAGAGGTGTTTTTTCTGATGAAAAGGATTACTTTGAGTTTTCCCTTTTGATATGCCCATCGTACGTTACATTTTTTTTATCAGTGTTTTTCTGGCAATCTTTCAAAAACTTTTGATGACCTTTTGCCTGTTTGAGGAGCGCTCGCCTTTTTTTCAAAAAGTTTAGGGTGTATAAATATTGATGGGAATACAATCTGTGTAATGCCTCGTTTCACTTCATTCTTCTTTTATCACTCGTACTTGAACGATACCTTTTTGGAATAATGACATTTTGGAAAACTGCTGCAACCTAAAAACCTTCCGTACTTACCAGTTTTTGAAATAAGCGGACTGGAACAATAGGGACAGAAGGTAGGTGTGTGCCTGGCGAAGGAGGAAAGTAGTGCTTTTTTAGGCTGAATTAAAGGTTTGCGTCCATTAATTTTTAATAATGTTTCATACACTTCATCTCTGATGTTTTCTGTGATATTTATGTTTTTTGAATTTTTAATTGTTTTCAGCAGGTTGTAATACTTAATCACCGGGTAGGAACTGTTTATTTTAAGTTTTGAGCCTCTGGTAAATACCACAATTGGATAATAATCAAGAAATGGATAGGCTGTTAAATTTGCCCGGATAGCCTTGATATGACCAAAATTTTGTTTAATGGGATTGTATAATTTGAATTTGTGTTTAAAAATTACCTGGGTCCATTCATGGGCATTTTCACTCCCAAATATCCAACCTGAATAATTTTTTGTTTCAATAACAAAAAGACCATACTTAGACACCACGATGTGATCTATCTGGGCCATGATTCCATTGTAAAATACCCGGACATTATGAATCACCTTGTAATCTTTCTTCTTTAAGAAGGACAAGATGAAACGAATGGTTAATTCCCCTAAATACCCTTTTATTAGGGGACGAAGGTATTTTATCAATAGTATGAGAACCAGGAAAATAAGTAAGAGCCAATATCCAAATTGTTGTAGGTCCATCTTTGTCTCTGTTTTGGTACGACAGTTAAATTTAGCTAAATTTATTGCCTAATGGAAAGACGTTAGACGGGTAGCAGAGGAGATAGCGAGTCATTCAGAGAATGGATAGCATTGACAATTTAGATGAACATGAAACATGCGAATAGGACTGATCGTGTTTTTCAAAAGGTTTATTTCTGTAATAAAAGGGATGGCAGAGCGCTTGGGTATTAGCGATTCTCTTCAGATCAACCCCAATTTCAGCGAGTCATGCCCCTGGTTCCTTTCATTTTAGCCACTTGTTTAATTTGTTGCTTTATCTGAGAGAAGCACTATCTTTGTTTACAGGTCGTTGCGATAAAAGAACATGGAGCGTATCAATATAAAGAAGCTGGCAGAAGCATTAAATCTCTCGAAGTCGACGGTTTCCAGGGCCTTTAGAGACAATAGTGATATTAAGGCAGACACAAAAGAGAAGATTTTAGCGAAAGCCCGGGAGCTGAATTATCAGCCCAATCACTATGCCAGTAATTTAAGGGAACAGAAGAGCCGGACCATTGCCATTATCGTTCCGGAGTTGGCCAATAACTATTTCTCTCAGGCCATTCACGGGATTGAACGGATTGCCCGCCTGCATCATTACCACATTCTTATTTATGTAACGGATGACGATTTTCAAAAAGAAGTCGGTTTCATCCGCCACCTCCATAACGGTCGGGCAGATGGAATCATCATGTCGGCTTCGGGCGAAGCCAATAACCACGATTACCTGAACAAACTAGGCGGTAAACGACTGCCTTTGGTTTTTTTCGATCGGGTATACGAAGATATTGATGTGCCGAGGGTCATTACAAACGATTACGACAGCAGTTTCAAAGCAACCGAACACCTGATCGAGCAGGGATGTGAGCGAATAGCTTACCTGGTAGTGAATAAGAGCCTGAGCATTGGTAAAACGCGGATGCAGGGGTACATTGACGCGTTAGAGAAGCACCGTTGTCGATTTGACGATAAACTGATCATCAATTGCAGTAATAGTTACGAAGAAAATGACGTCATTATCAAGGAAGCGCTTAAATGCTTAAAGCCGGATGGTATATTTGCTTCGGTAGAGCGTCTTGCCTTTGCTACCTATTACGCTTGTTTTGATTTAAAATTGTCTATTCCCGAAGAAGTAAAAGTAATCAGTTTCTCGAGTTTGGAAATTGCTCCTCTCCTTAATCCTTCACTAACAACCATTACCCAGCCAGCCACAGAAATAGGGGGGCAGGCGGCCCAACTTTTATTCGATATGCTGCTTGGTGAACAGGCGGTGAATACCATTCAGGAAGTCGTGTTAAAATCCAAATTATTTGCCCGGAATTCGACCGCAAAATAGACGTCTGGGGGAGAGGGTTTTCAGGCGTCTAAATCAGTAGCTTTTTTGTCGACTTAGTGTATTTTAAGAAGAATTTGTTCTTTTTTTCGGGAACGTTCCCGAAAAACAATCGGAAAACGCCTTCTTTGGAATGGGAACGTTCCCAATTCTTAGTGTATCAAACATCTTAGTGTGTTTTGTACACTTTATTGCTTTTTTTATTGCTTTTAATGAATTGTTTTTCAATTATTTGAAGTATTTTCTCCTGTTTTTTTATTCCATTGTTTTTAATAGATAGTGTTCGCCTCTTTCTCAAATGAAGGCTTGTTTTTTAGTTGAAAAATTAATTTTTAAATAAATTTTGATTTTCGATTTCAGCGTGTAAATTAGTTCTTCGTGTATTTCAACGAATAACGTAACCAAATTTATTAATCAAATTAACCCCAAGTATGAAAGTATTTTACCTGTTAAAACGGGGGCTTTTATTGCTGTGTTTTTTCACTGTTTTAAAGGTTCAGGCACAAACCGGAATCATCTCCGGAAAAGTGCTCGACGAAACTGGTCTTCCTTTGCCAGGCGCTTCTGTTTTTATTAAAGGAACATCGAAATTCGTATCCACCGATAACGAAGGTCTATTTAAGTTTGCTGCGGTCCCCAATGGGGATGTCGTATTACAGGTGCGTTTTATAGGACATAAAACACTCGAAAGGGCGATTAAGCTGACTGGAAACATCCAGCTTACCTTCACGTTGGAGTCGGATAATCAGCTCCTGGATGATATCGTGATTATTGGGTATGGAACGCAGACTAAAAGAGAGCTCACCGGAGCCATCGCTAAAGTAAGCGGTGAAAAGCTAACTTCCCTGCCTACGCCCAGTTTTGAAGCCAGTTTGCAGGGACAGGCCCCGGGTATTCAGGTAACACAGGGAAGCGGTTTGGCCGGAAGTGGATCGGTCATTCGCATCCGGGGAATTGGTTCCATTAGTGCGGCCGGTGATCCATTATACGTGTTGGACGGAATTCCCATTACTTCTGACCCTTTTATCGCTGGAAACAGAGGGGCCATGAATCAAAATCCACTGGCAACCATCAACCCAAATGATATCGAATCAGTGGAAATCCTGAAGGACGCTGCAGCAGCAGGGATCTATGGATCCAGAGGAGCGAATGGGGTGATCTTAATTACAACTAAAAGAGGAAAATCCGGAAAACCACGGATTACCTTATCCAGTAAATATGGGTTAAGTACCTATGCCAACAAACCGACCTTTGCCACAGGTGCAGAATGGTTATCCCTGCGCCAGGAAGCCTGGACAAACGACGGAAATACAGGCTTAGCTCCCTTGCCGGGAGGATTAACCTGGGCCGAAGCCCAACAGAATAATACCGACTGGTGGGGCATCGTTACCGAAACAGGAAAGTCAAATGACCAGTCACTGTCTGTGAGTTACGGAACGGAGAAAGTCAGTACGTATGTCTCAGCCAGTTATGGAGATAACCATAGTTTCTTAAAGGGAAATTCGTATGAACGTTACGGGGTCAGAGCCAATGTCGATGTACGACCAACTTCTTTTTTAACAGCCAGTGTCAATGTGGGCTATGACAAAGGAACCAATAACCGGGTAAATGCCGCATGGAGTGGTGGTTTGGGAGATGCCATGTCAACCGCCTTACCCATTTTTCCTGTCTACAATGCCGATGGGACCTTTTTTAGCAATGGGGCCAACCCAGCCAGAAATATCGGATTATTGGATTGGAAAACGATCAATGAGCGCTTAGTGGGAGGAGTGACCCTCGAACTAAAGCCAGTCAAAAACCTAAGTATCAAAGGGATCGCGAACATCGATCATCTGGATATCAACGACAATGTTTTTACGCCGGCTGAGTTAAGAAATGCAGCTAGAGGGTATTCCAGTACGTATCCAACAAAAGTATACAACCGTACGCTGACAGGAACCGTGAATTACGACTGGCAGCTAAATCCGGAACATAAATTAGCTTTCATGGCCGGGGCAGAAGCGCAATATGCCGATAAAACATTGTACAGAGACGGAATTTTTGGAGAAGCGGATGGCCCTTTCAATAAAGACAGGGAAAGCTATTATGCGGCAATTGCGGCCATGGAGGCCGGTGGAGGCCTGAATTATTATACAGGTTTTGACAGAGATACGTTTGCTTCCCTTTTTGGCCGGATTAATTATTCCTATAAAAATAAATTTTATTTGCAGGGGGTGTTCCGTAGAGATGGTTCCTCTAAATTTGGTCCACAGAATAAATTCGGTTATTTCCCTTCCGGATCTGCCTCCTGGTACATCAATCAGGAAGAGTTTCTTAAAGATAGTGAAACCATCAGTAACCTGAAGCTAAGAGTGAGTTACGGACTGGTAGGAAGTGCGGGATTTAGTCCCGGTCAATATTTTCAACAATTCCAGTATTCCGGAAGCTACAACGGACAGCCGGTATTGTATCCTGTCAACGTCGAAAATCCGGCCCTTAAATGGGAGGCCGGAAGAAATATGGACGTAGGGTTGGATTTCGGGCTTTTCAAAGGAAGAATCAACGGAGAAATCGCTTACTACCGGAAGAAAACGACAGAGCCTTTAATTTCAGGATCTGTATCGCCTTCGACGGGTTTCGCGAATGGATTCATCAATGTAGGGCGGATATTGAATGAAGGGATTGAACTCGGACTTAACACGATTAACATTCAGTCGGAAAATTTTAAATGGACCACCCGTTTAAATGCTTCGAAAAATTACAATGAGGTACTGAGTTTAGGAGATCTCACTCCCGATGCCATCGGCGGTGGTACCAACGATACACGGATCGCAGTGGGGTATCCGATCGGAACCAATTACCTGGTTCGGTACAAAGGCGTTGACCCTGCAGACGGGCTGCCTATCTGGTTAGACAAGGAGGGGTATGAAACCAAAACATTTTCGTTGGATAACCGGGTTCCGGTAGGTAAAATCTTGCCAGATTACGTGGGAGGATTAACGAATACATTTAATTATAAAGGCTTCGAGTTAAATACGCTCTTCACCTTTGCCATTGGAGGAAATTTATACGATGGATCCGCAAAACGCCAGCTGGGTGTAGTTACTGACTGGAACATCCGGGAGGACATCGCTGATCGTTGGAGAGAACCAGGCGATATCGCAAAATACCCGCGTTTAACAATGAACAGTGGAAACTATCCCGGTTTATCGAGCGAATGGCAATACAATTCTACCATGTTTCTCTATGATGCCACCTTTGTACGCTTGAGAGAAGTCACATTGGCCTACACTTTCCCAACGAAAGTAGCCACTAAATTGAGATTGCAAAACCTGAGAATATTTGCAACAGGAATGAATTTACTGACGTTCAGCAAGTATCCCGGAGGAGATCCTGAAATCGCACGTGATTTTGAAAATCCGCAGGACAGAAACATGAGTCCTAATGTGACTTACCTGACCACGCCTCAACAGAAGTCAATCACATTTGGGTTAACAACTTCTTTTTAGTACGAAGATTAAACGATATAGAAATGAAAATTAACTATAAAAATATATGGATGTCATCCCTGGTACTTGCCTTAGTGACAGGTTTTGGTACGGGATGTAAGAAATTTCTGGACGCACCTCCTGTTCAATCACTCCCTAAAAGTGAGGCTTTAGCTGATGAGAAAGGGGTCGTTGAAACCATGAACGGCGCCTACCAGATTGTAGGTGGAGGGAATATGTTTGGAGGGAAGATACAGGTGATGAATGAATTGATGGCCGATCAGCTGGATGGAATACAATTAAGTGGTGATTTTGGTGAGATTTATGGCCGTAAAACCTCCGTATTTGGTGATTATAAAAACGGGATGTATACAGACATCTATCAGGCCATTTATCGCTCCAACATTGTGCTGGAAAACCTGGATGTGACGAGCGCAATGAGAGATAACCTCGAAGGTCAGGCCCGTTTTGTGAGAGCCTTAAGTCATTTTGAATTGGTAAAACTATGGGCCCAACCCTATGGTTATACGTCTGACAACGGACATGCGGGAGTGCCTTTAAGAGTGAGCACCACCATTGCATCTCAATTACGGGCAACCGTGAAAGAGGTGTACGATCAGGTGCTTGCCGACCTGAAAATTGCGGAAGTGAAATTACCCGAAGAAAACAACGGTTATGCAACGAAGTGGGCGGCAAAAGCCTTGCTGGCCAAAGTGTACTTTCAAATGAATGACTTTGGAAACGCGTACAATTATGCGAATCAGGTGATCGTCTCCAATAAATTTACATTGGATACCTATGCCTCCCGTTTTTCAGAAACCGGATCAAAGGAAAGCATTTTTAAAATCACGAATACCCGCGGTACATATGAACCAGGAGGCGAATTAAGAGGCCAGTTCAGGTCAGACTATAATCTGCCCACCCTAAGATTTACGACCGCTTTCTGGACCTTGGTCAATACTTCTAACGATGTAAGAAAAACCCTGTATGAAACGGCGAAATATCCGGGGTTTATTGTCGCTAAAAAATACAACAGCGATCGATTTGAAATTCCCGTGTTGCACCTCACTGAGCTGAAACTAATCCGTGCGGAATCTGCAGCAGAGCAGAATGCCAATCTCACGGTCGCTATTCAGGACATGAACGATCTTTTGGACCGGGCATACAATGGAACAAAATCAATCCCTGCAGGTTCTTCTGCCAGCCTGATCAAAACCAATGCGCGTTTGGAACGCAGTATCGAACTGGCCGGTGAAGGCAATCGCTTATCCGAAATTAAACGCATAGGGGCAAGAGGAGAAAACATTGATAAACGCGGTGCAGCATGGAATTGCGATGGCTTAATTCTTCAATTTCCACAAGGTGAAATGGCCACTAATACCAGTTTTGCACGTAATCCTGAAGGAGGATGTAATTAAAATAAATGAACATGAAAACATTTAAATATTTATCAATCATGCTTTGCATCCTTGCCATGTGGGGATGTAAACCCGAAGAATTTGGTCCAATAACGAAAGAAACAAATGTGGTCGCGCAAATGCAGGGTAGTTGGAGTTTGACCAAAGTGGTTCAGGTAGATGAAGACGCGAAAACCAAAGGTTTTCCTTATAAAGAGTTAGACATCACGGAGGTATACGCCTATAAAGATTTGGTGATTGCCCTGCAGTTAGATGCTTCAGGTAAACCTGCTTCCTTTACCATTACCAATGGAAATGCACCGAGAATTGCGGATTTGACTTCCGGAAACTGGACCGTGGATAATGAACTGGCACCCACCATCATTACCCTCAAAAACGGAACAACCAGCAATGAGCTCACCTTGGGTTCGTATGCAGGATTAAGTAGTGGCAAGTTCTATCTAATCAAAAAGAAATCGTTTAACGGTAAGGTGATTCTTTCTTACCAATATGAATTCACTAAAAAGTAATACCGTGATGAAAAAATTATTATTATCAACGCTACTGAGTTTAAGCTCACTTTTGGCTTTCTCGCAGGTCACTTTTAATCCGGCCTCTTTTACCGCAGAGGATGAAGTAACGTTGACACTTGATGTGTCAGGAACTTCGTTGGCTGGCATAGACGATATATACATCTGGATATTTTCCAACGACGGCGTGGGGGGAGGAAAAGACGGATTGGTGAATGGACAGTGGGGTAACTCTTCTGAAGCGGCAAAATTCACCAAGGTTGCCACAAATAAATTTACTTTCAAGTTTACAGGGACCACGTTGTTTGGTCAAAGTCCGGCCGAGCTCATTAATTTTGGCTTCCTGGCCAAAACAAAAGACGGATCTAAACAAACCCAGGATTACAAACCCTATAAGTTCGATCCACTGGTATTTAGTCCTTCCCAATTCAGGGTTTTTCCTGCTAAATTGGATCAAACGGACATGGCGACTGTTTACTTTCACCAGGATTTAGCAACGGAACAATCGCTGCAACGTTTATACGATGTGAAAGTGACCATCACTTTTTTTGATGCAGGTGGAAATGAGTTTGCTAAAAAAGTGGACATCGTCGCAAAAAAGGAATCGGATAAATTGTATGCCTATTCGTTTATTCCTGAGAAATTAATTACGCTTCCGTCAGGAACTCGTCTGTCAAAATTCAGCTATCAGTTTTCAGGTAACCTGAGGGATGCCAATGGAGGCAATGTGGCCAGTTACGGGCCGGTGGTGGAAGTGACTTACTTAACCTTTAACTAATTATTGAGATGAAGAATAAACTATTTTATTTGTTACTGTCATTATCCGTAATCATTTTCGGTTGTAAGAAAGTAGATTTTGATGATGTATCCAAAGGGGAGGCCTTAGGTACTTTTACACTTGCTGCCCCGGAAAATAATGCCATCCTGGTCTTGAATAGTGCCACGCCAAATGCGCAGGTGCTCATCCGCTGGTCGGCCGCTAAACCAGGAGTGTCTACGACTCCTGTCTACACCTTTGTAGCTGCTTTGAAATCAGGATCCATAGAACAACCCTTGCTGGAAGTTCCCGCAGATGACAATGGCAAAAGCAATCACTTAACACTCACCCAAAAACAATTGGATGATTTGCTAAAAGCTAAAAATATTTCAGAAGGTGTAAAAACGGATTTGATCTGGAATGTAAGAGCAACCAATGGAAGTAAAACAGAATTAACCGCTACCAATCACCACTTGTCAGTGACCCGTTTTGGCGATGGAATCAGTAATTTTGTGTTGTATGGGCCGGTTTCTTCTTCTGCCAATGTAGAAATTAATCCAAATTCAACCACCGACCTCCTTACTTTCAGATGGCAAAAGGCTTTCCCTGGAAAAGCGGCCAGTGCCGTAAGCTATAAAGTGAAGATTGTTGCCGAAGGAGGAAGTTTTGATACGCCCATTTTTGAGACATTATCTAATCATTCAGGTGCCGATTCAACTTTTACTATCAGCTATCAGGCCATCGATCAGTTGTTAACGTCAAAAGGCTTTTCTGATCAATCCACTCCCGCCAGACTTCAATGGACGGTAGAAGCCACTTCCGGTACCTATGTTAAAAACTCGGATTACGTCAATGATTTAAGCATTGTCCGTGAGGTAAAACTCTATATGGTGGGCGGTGCTACCCCTATCGGTTGGAATCCTGATCAGGCCATACAAATGATCCCGGATAAAAATCTCTCCGGAACATTCTATGCCTATGTGTACCTGAATCAGGATGGAATGAAGTTCCTCAGTGAAAATACCAGCTGGGATTCTCCTTCACAAAAAATCTTTGGAAAAGGAAATGCCGATGGCGAGTTATATCAGAGTGGGGGAAGTGGAAATATTGACATTCCCGCTGCAGGCTATTACCGCGTAAGTGCCGATTTAAAAAACAATAAATATGACATTCAGCAGGGAAGAATGGCTGCTGTTGGAGCCGCTACTGTAGCAGGCTGGAACCCGGGAGCTGTTTTTCCAAGTCAGGGATTTAGTTTAATAGGGACGAATAAATTCATGGGTTTTGTGAATTTAACCGCCGGAGAAGAATGGAAATTCATTGACGGTACCTCATGGGGAGATGGCACGGCTGCGGGATCGAAAGATTTTGGGCTGGTGAAAGGAAAAACGGACGGTTCCATCACCCAGGGAGATGCCGATAACATGAAAGTGCCGGGAGCAACAGGTTTGTATCGCATTACCTGGGATGGGACGAATATCAACCACTTGAAATACCAGATCACCACAGGAACCGTTTACCTCATCGGTGAGGCCACTGCTGGAGGTTGGGATAACAACAGTGCGGCTTTGCCTGCCATGACGTATCAGGGCAATGGAATCTGGACCGTAACCGCCAGTCTAACTGCGGGAGACTTTAAGTTCCTCTTGCAAAAAGGCGTATGGGATTATACCTATGGCCCGGGCAGCACTCCGGGGACCATTGTTGACGGGGGAGGAAACATGAATGTGGCTACCTCTGGAAATTACACCGTGACCCTGAATGAATTTAACCGGACCTATCAGGTGGTTAAAAATTAACCGATCAAAAAGGATGCACAGGAAAGCTCATCTAATTCTTAGTGAAGCTTTTAGTGCATCCCTTTTTTGGCCGATTTTTTCATGTTAATCGCTTCATTAAAATGCCAAGACTTTTCGTTTGTTTGCTATTGCTTTGTACGTTCCCCTGCTTCCTTTCTGCACAGCATGGTCCCGTGGTATCCGCCGGCAACATAAAAAATGCCACGATAACGAATCAAAAAATAACGTTTCAAACCGACCATGCATTTGGAGAGATCATCGCGTATTCCCCCAGCATTATTCGGGTCAGATTAGATAAAAAGGCACTCATGCAGGATTTTTCATACGCGGTGATCCTGTCGCCGCAGACCATTCAGGTAACGGCTACACAAAATGAACGTGAAATTATCTTGCAAACAGATTCAGTGAAAGCAGTGATCTCGAAAAGACCCTTTCATATTGCCTTCTATACCTTATCCGGAAAACTCATCAATGAAGATGAAAAAGGTTTGCAGCATTCGTGGGTAGATCAGGAGGTGACGGCTTACAAACACATGCAGCCTGGAGAACGCTTTGTCGGTTTGGGCGAAAAAACAGGCAATTTAGACCGTAGAGGAAATGGCTACACCAATTGGAATTACGATGCTTTCGGCTACGCCACCGGCCAGGATCCACTGTACGCCTCTATCCCGTTCTACATCGGAATTCACCAGGAAATGAACTATGGTATTTTTTTAGATAACACGTATCAGACAGATTTTAATTTTGGAGCTAGCAATGATCGTTTTTCTTCTTTTTCTGCTCAGGGAGGAGAACTCAACTATTATTTCATCTATCATCAGAAAATAGCAGACATTATTCGTTCGTATACAGCTTTGACCGGACGAATGAAAATGCCTCCGCTTTGGAGTCTCGGTTACCAACAAAATAGGTATAGCTATTATCCCGATACGGAAGTAATGCGCATTGCACAGACCTTAAGAGAAAAGAAAATTCCGGCAGATGGAATCACCCTGGATATTCACTACATGGATGAGTACAAGCTATTTACCTGGGACAGTACCCGCTTTTCCAATCCGCTGGAAATGAACAAAAAGCTAAACACCATGGGATTTCGAACCACGGTCATTGTTGATCCGGGCATTAAGGTAGAAAAAGGCTATGAAGCGTATGAAGACGGTGTAAAGAAAAATGTCTTTGTAAAGTACCCCGATGGGGTTAATTTTTCGGCGCAGGTTTGGCCCGGATGGTGTCATTTCCCCGATTTTACAGCATCCGAAGGAAGAGCCTGGTGGAAAGAGAAAATAAAATTTTTCGCTGCCACAGGCGTGGATGGCATTTGGAATGACATGAATGAAATTGCCAGCTGGGGACAAAAAATGCCTTCCAACCTCCTTTTCAATTACGATGGTCAATGGGCCAGTCACCGGCAGGCGCACAATGTGTACGGCATGCAGATGGCAAGAGCTAGTTTTGAAGGAGCTGTAGCGGCCACGCAAAAGCGTCCCTTCAATTTGACCAGAGCCGGGTACGCAGGCTTGCAACGTTACACGGCCATCTGGACCGGGGATAACCGTTCAGAAGATGACCACATGCTATTAGGTGTACGTTTAATGAGTAGTTTGGGTTTGAGCGGAGTAGCTTTTACCGGAATGGATATTGGTGGTTTTACAGGAAATCCCTCCGCCAGCCTGTACGCACGGTGGATGCAAATAGGAGCGTTTAATCCTTATTTTCGCAATCATGCTGCCGTGAATACCAAATCTTCTGAACCATGGACTTATGGCGAGGAGGTAACGGAAATCGTCAGGAATTACGTTAATCTTCGTTATCGTTTATTGCCTTATCTGTACGCTACCTTTCACGAAGCCACAGTAACCGGCCTTCCCGTAGTCCGCAGCTTAGCCATTGAGCATACCTTCGAGCCAAAAATCTACGATCCGCAGTTTCAAAATCAGTATTTGTTTGGACAGGCCTTCATGATTGCTCCTTTCGAAAGTCATAAAAACTACGGAAACGTATTTTTTCCAAAAGGCAAATGGTATCATTTCTATACCGGAGAAGTCGTGCAAGGCAATAAAGAGAAGGTGATCTCCCTGAGTATGCAAAAGCTTCCGGTGTTTGTGAGAGAGAGTAGCATCGTGCCAATGCAGTCATTGATCCAGACAACGGCCGAAAAGCCCACCGATACCCTGACGATCCATATTTACAAAGGAAATCGTTCCAATCAGTTGGTGTATTACGAAGACGACGGGGAGAGTTACCGATACGAACAGGGAGATTTTTATAAAAGAGCCATCGTCTATGATCCTGCGAAACGGCAAATCGTGTTTAACGAGGTGGAAGGAAGTTTTCGTTCCATATTTTCGAAATTAAAGCTTGTTTTTCACGGGTTTGAAGCGATCGATAAATTGGCTGGAATAAAAGGAATGCAAGACGATTTTGTGTCCTTTTTAACTCCTGTTTCCCGTTTTGATCCACAGGGAATAGCGAACCCGGTAGAGGGATACAAAGTAAAGAGCCTCATCGTAGAAAATAAAAATAGCCGATTCGAAATAAAATACTAATTCCAATGAAGAAATTAACAGTCTTTATAGTTGCCTTTTTTTACAGCGTAGGTGCTTTTGCCCAACTTCCTGCTCTCGACAGAATTGAACCTTCTTTCTGGTGGACAGGAATGCACGATCCAACACTTCAATTATTGGTGTATGGGAAAGATATTTCAAAAACAGAGGTAAACATTGCTTATGATGGAGTAAAACTGGTAAAGGTACATCAGGTCGAAAACCCCAATTACCTGTTTCTCGATATCGAGCTTACGCCCCATGTAAAGCCCGGAAAGTTTCCCATTGTGTTTTCACAAAAGGGGAAAAAGAAACTCGAATTCAGTTATGAGCTAAAGCAACGGGTAAAAAAGGAACATCAGTTTCAGGGAGTAACAACAAAAGATTTTATATACCTGATTATGCCCGATCGTTTTTCCAATGGAGATAAAACGAACGACGTGGTCAAAGGGATGGAAGAAACTGCTTTGAACCGCGACAGCATGTTTTATCGGCATGGCGGCGATTTGCAGGGAATCATTCAACGGCTCGATTATCTTCAGGAATTGGGAGTAACCGCCCTATGGCTCAACCCGGTTCTGGAAAACAATCAGCCCACCACCTCGTATCATGGCTACGCCAATACCGAGAATTACCATATCGACAGGAGATTTGGGACCAATGAGCTGTATAGGAAGCTCGTAGAAGAATGCCATCAAAGGGGAATGAAGGTGATCAAAGACCTGGTGCACAATCATTTTGGTACAGCGCATTTTACAATTAAGGATCTGCCGATGAAAAGTTGGATCCATCAATGGCCCGAGTACACCAAAACAACCTATAGGGAACAAGTTCATTTTGATCCCTACGTATCGAAAAGTGATCGTGATCGGATGTTAAACGGTTGGTTTGATAAACACATGGCCGATTTAAATCAGGAGAATGAATTTGTGCAGCAGTACCTCACTCAGAGTCATATCTGGTGGATTGAATATGCCGGGCTGAATGGATTCCGGCTCGATACGTATGCCTATAACGATTTGAAATTCATGGCCGCGTGGGCTGAAAGAATCACCGCCGAATATCCTGACTTTACTTTTTTTGGTGAAACCTGGGTACATGGCGTCCCCAATCAGGCTTATTTTACGGAAGGAAACCGGATTAATCAGGGAATAGATACCAGGTTGCAAGGGGTTACTGATTTTCAGGCACTCTGGGGCATCAATGAAGCACTCATGGGGAAGTTCGGATGGATGGACGGGCTCGTCCGGCTGTACAATGTCTTTGCGAATGATTACCTGTACAAAGATCCCACCCGCAATGTTGTTTTTTTAGATAACCACGATATCAGTAGGTTTTATTCCGTGGTCGGAGAAGATTTTCAAAAATACAAATCGGGAATTGCCTGGTTGTTAACTACCCGAGGGATTCCTCAGTTTTATTATGGAACTGAAATACTCATGAAAAATTATGCCAATCCGGATGGATTGGTAAGAGGTGACTTTCCCGGAGGATGGGAAGGGGATGAACGGAACAAGTTTAGCTCAAAAGGAAGAACGGATCAGGAAAATGAAGCGTTTAATTACGTGAAGAAACTCGCCAATTACCGCAAGAATCACGAGGTATTACAAACTGGAAAGATGATGCAGTTTATACCTGAAGAAGGAATTTATGTGTATTTCCGTTACAATGACCAGCAAACTGTCATGGTCATCATGAACAGCCATACGGAGGCGAAAAATATCTCCACCAAACGTTTCGCGGAGCGAATTTTAAATTTTACGAAAGCAAAGAATATTCTTACCGAGGAAGTGTTAAACCATATTCACCAGGAGGTGCAGGTTCCGGCTACCACGACCATGGTATTGGAATTGTATTGAAACTTAATCCATAAACGACATTCACGAATCACATGACTACACCATCAGCTGCCGGAACCATCAAGGCCTGTCTTTTCGATTTAGACGGAGTATTGGTAGACACTGCACGATATCATTTTAAAGCCTGGAGAAGGCTGGCCAATGAACTGGGAATCGATTTTACGGAAAATCAAAACGAACAATTGAAGGGCATAAGCAGGATAGAGAGCCTGAATAAAATATTATCCTGGGGCAAACTGGAAAAAACGACTGAAGAAAAAGAGTTGCTGGCGACTCAGAAAAATGACTGGTATGTAGAAATGATCTCGGGCATGACTCCGGCAGAGGTCTTACCTGGAACGCTCCCTTTTCTTAGAGAGGTAAAAGCGGCCGGTTACCGGATTGCCCTGGGATCCGCCAGTAAGAATGCCGGTCTTATTTTGAAAAAAACGATGCTGGACACCTTTTTTGATGCGTTAGTAGATGGAAATATGGTCAGTAAGTCGAAGCCAGATCCGGAAGTATTTTTAACCGGAGCGCTGCTCTTAGCTGTAAGCCCTCAGGAATGTGTCGTCTTTGAAGACGCCCTGGCGGGAATAGAAGCCGCTCACAACGGAGGAATGAAAACGATTGGAATTGGCGATCCGGCACTGCTTCAAACAGCCGATAGAGTGGTCGCTAATTTAGGAGAACTCACAGTAAAAGACCTGGAACAATTTAACAGATTATAAAAGCGGTAGAAAGCGAAATATAGATGAAGAATTACATTAAAGCACATGAATGGCAGATCATTGAGGAAACATTTGACCCTCATGTCAATAAAATATCGGAGAGCATTTTCAGTTTGGGAAATGGAAAGATGGGACAACGGGCTAATTTTGAAGAGCACTATTCAGGAGAAACGTTGCAGGGAAATTATGTGGCAGGGGTATATTATCCAGATAAAACCCGTGTAGGATGGTGGAAAAACGGATATCCCGACTATTTTGCTAAAGTGTTGAATGCCGCCAATTGGATTGGTTTAAGTATTCAGGTGGATGGCGAAGAACTGGATCTGGCAAAAGTCACCGTAAGTGATTTTTCTCGCGTCTTAAACATGAAAGAGGGCTATCTGAAAAGACAATTTAAAGCCACTTTTTCCAATGGCAAACAAATAGAAGTGTCGGCCTTGCGGTTTTGCAGTATTGCCGAGGATGAAATTGCGGCTCTTCAATATACCGTGAAGGCACTCAATTTTGACGGGACACTCAGTGTGTGTTCATTTGTGGATGGAGACATTAAAAATCAGGATAGTAACTATGATGAAAAGTTCTGGGACTTTGTCAGCGATGAGGTAAGTGAAAATAGCACCTTTTTGACGCTCAGGACGAAGAAGACAGGCTTCGAGGTGTGTACAGGAACGCATTTAAGCGTCAGCAAGAACGGAGAGAACCTGGTACCGGTGTATCAAATCAGTAAAAAAGAAAAATACATCGGTTTGCAGTTTTCGATTCCTCTCCTGAGTCAGGAGGAATTGGGTTTGGTAAAAATCGCCGCAAACCTGTCTTCTGAAAATTATCCAAAGGACCGTTTGCTAACAGCAGCCAAAGAGGGATTGGCCAGAGCCGCTGAAAAGGGATTTAGCACTCTTCTGGCTGAACAAGAACGGGCCTGGGCAGTAAAATGGGAAGAAAGTGACATCGTGATTAAAGGAGACGTTGCCGCTCAGCAGGCTATCCGATTCAATATCTTTCAACTTTTCCAAACCTATACAGGAAAGGATAGTCGCTTAAATATTGGTCCTAAAGGCTTTACCGGTGAAAAATATGGAGGATCTACCTATTGGGATACAGAGGCATATTGTGTGCCTTTTTATTTAGCAACCGCCCCACAAGAGGTGAGCAGAAATCTATTGATTTACCGCTATCATCACCTGGGAAAAGCAATAGAAAATGCGGAAAAGCTGGGCTTTTCGAATGGAGCAGCCTTATTTCCAATGGTGACCATGAATGGAGAGGAATGTCACAATGAATGGGAAATTACTTTCGAGGAAATTCATCGGAATGGCGCGATTGCGTATGCCATTTACAATTACGTCCGCTACACTGGTGATGAAGCCTACCTGGAACAATATGGACTGGAAGTACTGATTGGAATTGCCCGATTCTGGAAACAGCGGGTAAACTGGAGTGGGGATAAACAGAAGTATGTAATCCTGGGAGTTACAGGACCCAATGAATACGAAAATAACATCAACAATAATTGGTATACGAATTATTTAGCGGTCTGGTGTTTAAAATATGCGCAGGAAGCAAGCAGACGGGTGGCTGAAAACAATCCGGAAAGATACCGGTCGCTGGTAAATCAACTTCAGCTAAAGGGGAGCGAGTTGGAAGAATGGCAGTCAATTGTGGAACAAATGTATTATCCTTACGATGAGAAGTTGGGTGTTTTCTTGCAGCAGGAGGGGTACCTGGATAAAGAACAGGTGTTGGTACAAGACTTAGCCCCTACAGAGCGCCCGCTAAACCAGAAATGGAGCTGGGATCGTATCTTGCGCTCCTGTTTTATTAAACAGGCGGATGTATTGCAGGGGCTTTATTTCTTTGAAGATGATTTTGACTATGACACACATAAGCGCAACTTTGACTTCTATGAACCCCGCACGGTTCATGAAAGCTCTTTGTCACCCTGCGTACATAGCATCCTGGCTGCTAAATTGAATGATGGAGTACGTGCCTATGAATTTTACCTGCGAACGTCCCGCCTGGACCTAGATGATTACAACAATGATACGGAAGATGGCCTACACATTACTTCCATGGCAGGTACCTGGATGAGTGTGGTAGAAGGATTTGCAGGGATGCGGGTAAGGGATGATAAGTTGATGTTTACCCCGTTTCTCCCTGATAAATGGGAATCATTTGCCTTCACGGTGGGTTTCAGAGGAACCACGATCAAGGTCCATATCAATGCTTCTGAAATGATCATTGTGAATGGGGGGGAACAATCCGTTTTATTAGCCGTGCACGGACAGGACTATCAGTTGCAGGGAAAAGAAGAGCTGAAAGTGATTAATTCACTCCTTGTTTAAGTAAAAAAAATGCGGCAAAAAGCGTATTTTAAAGTGTATAAGAAAATGCTATGAAAGGAATTAACTCAATAGTAGTTTTGATGCTGGTGTTACATTTAATATCTTGTAAATCGGTTGAGCAAACGAAAAATGCCTCGAAGGATCACATGATTATTTATCAACTTTTACCCCGTCTGTTTGGAAATGAAGTAACCGAAAACATCCCCTATGGAACAATTACTCAGAATGGTTCAGGGAAATTCAATGACATTTCGGATAAAGCACTGGATGGATTAAAAGAGTTGAAGGTCGATTATATATGGTATACAGGCGTGATCGCGCACGCCAGTCTCACGGATTATACAGCTTACGGGATTGCTGCGGATGACGCGGATGTTGTAAAGGGAAGGGCAGGATCGCCCTATGCCATTCGTGATTATTACGATGTGGACCCTGATTTAGCGGTCAATGTGGAACGCCGGATGGCCGAGTTTGAGGCATTGATTCAACGCACTCATGCAAAAGGGTTAAAAGTCCTGATCGATTTTGTCCCCAATCATGTGGCGCGCAGGTACCATTCCCTTGCTAAGCCTGAAGGGCTGAGTGATTTTGGTCTCAATGATGATCAAACGCTGGCATTTGATATAAAAAACGATTTCTATTACATCCCAGGACAAGCCTTTAAAGTCCCCTTTGCTGCCCCATCTTCCAATTCTTTATCAGCGTTAAAAGATGGGCTTTTTGAAGAAAATCCGGCAAAAGCTACAGGGAATAATGTGTTCAGGGCCCAGCCATCGGCAGATGACTGGTATGAAACGGTTAAATTGAATTACGGGGTCGAATATACGGATGGAAAAGAAATCACTCATTTTGATCCTGTTCCACCTGTATGGGAGAAAATGAAGGAAATACTGATTTATTGGGCGGAAAAAGGAGTGGACGGTTTTCGTTGCGATGTCGCTGAAATGGTTCCTGTGGCTTTTTGGAGCTGGGTTATCCCGGAGGTGAAAAAAGTCAATCCCGCCCTCATTTTTATCGGGGAGGCATACAATCCAAAAGGATATGCCCAATACATTACAGAAGGGAAATTTGATTATTTATACGATAAAGTAGGACTGTATGACGGACTGAAGCGTTTAATCAAAAATGAACCAGACGCAGATGTGGAAGATATCCGCAAGGTGTGGCAGCAGGAGAGCAAAGGTTTTGATGAAAAAATGCTCCGTTTTCTTGAAAATCACGACGAAGAGAGGATCGCCTCTAAAGGTTTTGCGGGTGATGCCCGACTGGCTTTTCCCGGAATGGTGGTTTCTGCTACTCTTGGCAGAGGACCATTGATGTTGTACTTTGGTCAGGAAGTGGGTGAAGCCGCTGAAGGGGCCGAAGGTTTTGGGGGGGATGACAGCCGCACCACCATCTTCGACTATTGGGGAGTACCCAGTCACCAGCGATGGCTTAATCATGGTCAATACGACGGAGGACAATTAAGGAAGGAAGAAAAAGAAATCCGGGATTTTTATAAAAAATTAATGAATATCCGGGCAGCTAGTGAGGCCATTCATACAGGGGAAATTTTGGAAGTCGCCCTTGGAGGGCATCGACGGGCGTACGCTTTTATCCGGTATAGCGATCAGCAGCGGATATTGGTGCTGGTTAATTTTGATCGTTCAGAAACACTTTCACTAAACCTCAACTTACCTCCGGAGGTGCTCAAGCACCGCAAAATAGAGAAAGCTAACGAACTGTTGGAAAATAGGCCAATCCCTGTAAAAGACGGAAAAATTACGATACAGTTGAACCCGGTATCTTCACAAATTATCGAATTTTAAGCTAAACGAAAGAAAAGATGAGTCAGAAAACTCCGCAAAAACCAATGTTGAACCTCTCGCAAATCATCAATATGAGCGTAGGTTTTTTTGGGATCCAGTTTGGTTGGGATTTGCAACGTGCCAATATGGGACGTATTTATGAAAACCTGGGGGCTAATCCCGATCAGGTCCCGCTATTGTTCCTGGCAGCTCCTTTAACGGGCTTAATCGTACAACCGATCATCGGTTATTTAAGCGACCGCACCTGGCATCCTACCTGGGGCAGAAGACGACCTTATTTCTTTATAGGGGCATTGATTGCATCGATCGCATTGGTGTTTATGCCTCACAGCAGCGAGTTATGGATGGCTGCAAGTTTGTTATGGATATTGGATGTATTCGGCAACGTAGCCATGGAACCTTTCCGTGCGTTTGTATCCGATAAACTTCCGGATCATCAGATTAACAGGGGATTTATTATGCAGAGCATGATGATCGGTTTAGGAGGAAGTATCGCTTCCGCTTTACCCTGGATTTTTAATAATATTTTTAGCGTGAGTAATTTAGCTGATCTTGGTGAAATTCCTCAAAATGTAAAGTACTCCTTCTATTTGGGGGCGTTTTTCTTTTTTGCCTCTGTATTATATACCGTCTTCACCAGTAAGGAGTATCCGCCTACAGAAGAGGAACTCGCTTTGCATAAAAAAGGCAAAGGATTTGCAGATGGACTTCGCGAAATTGCCGACGCTTTCCGAAAAATGCCAAAACAAATGAAAGTCATTTCTTTGGTGCAGTTTTTTACCTGGCCGGGCTTGTTTCTGATGTGGTTTTATTACACCACTGCAGTGGCCGTAAATGTATTCGGTGGGAAAGACGCCAGCGACCCCGTGTATGCTGCCGGAGCTGATTTCGGTAGCCTTACGCTGGCTTATTACAGTGTAATCACTTTCTTGTTCGCGCTGGTACTGCCAAGGATTGCCGATGCTTTAGGACGGAAAGCCACACACTCGCTTTGTTTGTTATGCGGAGCGTTAGGTTTGATCAGTGTAGGCTGGATACAGGATAAAAATATGTTGTATGTGAGCATGACAGGAGTAGGCATTGCCTGGGCCAGTATTCTATCCATGCCGTATGCCATGCTCAGCGGACATTTGCCAAAAGCAAAAGTGGGTATTTATATGGGGATTTTTAATTTCTTTATTGTGATGCCGGAAATCATCGCATCGTTGGGCTTTGGCTGGTTAATGCGTCATGTGCTTCAGAACGATCGTCTGTTAGCGGTGCAGCTGGGTGGAGGCTTAATGATTTTGGCTGCGGTCATCTGTTATGTGTGGATTAAAAATAATCAACAGCAAGAGGAAGCGTTGGCTGAACGACTAAGTGTGGAAGAAAATAAGGTGGTTTAATCTATTAGACTAATTGATGATGAAATTAATTCAATGGTTTCTGCTATGCGCTCTGTTTTTCATAGCTTGTAAAAAAGATAAACCAGCGGAACCAGATCCCGTGGTGCCGGTGGTCCCCACTGTTCCATCTACAGAATTACCCACAGGCGCCAAAGAAGGGGTCGTGTATCTTAATAATGGCACCTCCGCAATTGTCACCCTCTATGCGCCAGGTAAAAGTCGGGTCTCTTTAATGGGCGACTTTAACAACTGGTCGGCCACCAGCTCAAAAATGACCAAGACACCGGACGGTCACTATTTTTGGATAAAGATCGACGGACTAAATGCAGATGCAGAATACGCCTATCAATTTCTGGTAGATGATCAGTTGAGGATCGCTGACCCTTATTGTGAGAAAATCCTGGACCCGGTAAATGACGTGTATATCAACCAGGCCACTTATCCCAACTTAAAAACGTATCCAACAGGAAAAACCACTGGTATCGTGAGTGTAATGCAGGCAAATCAGCCGGTATATACCTGGAAAAACCAGGCTTTTCAACGTCCTGCAAAGAATAACCTGGTAATTTATGAACTGTTAATCCGCGACTTTACCGAAGGGCATACCTATCTTTCTACTTTGCAAAAACTAGACTATTTAGTGGATTTAGGAGTCAACGCCATTGAACTGATGCCCGTAAATGAATTTGAAGGAAATTTGAGCTGGGGATACAACCCCTCATTTTATTTTGCGCCCGATAAATATTACGGTACAAAGAATGATTTGAAAAGATTTATTGATGAATGCCACGGAAAAGGGATCGCTGTCATCTTAGACATGGTGTTGAATCATTCTTTCAGCCAGTCGCCAATGGTTCAATTGTATTTTGATGGTCAAAAACCTACTTCAGACAATCCCTGGTTCAATACCGACGCGAAACATCCGTATAATGTAGGCTATGATTTTAATCATGAAAGTGGTGCCACCAGAACGTTTTCCAAAAATGTCATGAAGTTTTGGATGGAGGAATACAAGATTGATGGTTTTCGTTTTGATTTATCGAAGGGCTTTACGCAGAAGCAATCCAACAATGATTCCGGATTTTCCACTTACGACCCTTCACGCGTCAGCATTTGGAGAGACTATAATCACTATATCAAAAGCATCGATCCCAACAATTTTTACGTGATTTTAGAGCATTTTGCCGATGCTACCGAAGAAAAGATGCTGGCAGATGAAGGAATGATGTTATGGAACAACATCAACCACACGATGAACGAAGCCACCATGGGCTGGTTAAGTAATTCTGATTTTCAATGGGGTTTTTATACAAACCATGGGTTTTCCAAGTCCGACAACCTGATCACTTATATCGAGAGTCACGATGAAGAGCGATTAAATTATAAAAACCTGACTTATGGGAACATTTCAGGGGCTTACTCGGTAAAAAATCTTTCCACAGCGTTAAAGAGACAGCAGATGGCTGCCGCTTTTCTGTTGGCTATTCCTGGTCCTAAGATGATCTGGCAATTCGGAGAATTAGGCTATGAGGTGAATATTGATTTCAATGGCCGGACAGGGGAGAAGCCCATCAGGTGGAATTATTTTGATCAGCCAGACAGGCGCGCTTTATATGAAATTTACGCGAAGCTAATTAAGCTAAAGAAATCGAATGCTATTTTTAACGCTAGCCAGATCAGCAGTCAGCTAAACGGCGCCATTAAACACATCAAACTCATGGAGGCGAACAATGCCCTTGTGGTCGTAGGGAATTTTGACGTAGTCCCACAAATGGCAACGATTGACTTTGGGTCATCAGGACTTTGGTACAATGCGTTTGGAGAGCACCTTACCTTGTCCACGAATGTATTTAGTCAGACATTACAGCCTGGCCAGTTCTACGTGTTCAGTAAACAGCCATTGAATGAGTGAAGTGTCTTAAGAACTCCTCTATGCCGTTTTTTGAAGGGTGTGCTTATGAATGATCCTGAAACTTCGTAACATCCAATTTAATTATCGCATCTTTATACCCTCGTGAATTAAATAGATGGGGTTCGGTTGGTAAACATCGATCTCGAGCCAGCTCCAACAGATAGGATCGAGCCGATTTAATACGTACAGATTTATGGATTTGATTGCATCCTATTGGGAGGAATTTCAGAAAGCAAACCCTGAATATGCGAAGGCAAATAGGCCTCCGTCTTTTTATTATTGCGACAATCAACCGGATGCCGATGAATGTGCTGAGTTGGTAGTAAAGGGGATTAAGCGGGCTACTTCTCCTTCATTGTGGGGCTTGGAAAAGAACCAGGAACCCTTACCGCAGGTCGGTGACCTCGCCATCGTTACCAATTGGGTGGGTACACCCAAGGCCATTGTGAGGACGGTTAAGGTAGAAATCGTCGCTTTCAGGGAAATCGCCGCTGAGTATGCTTATCATGAGGGAGAAGGAGACAGGAGCCTGGCTTATTGGAAGCAGGTACATTGGGCGTATTATACGAATGAAATGGCCCCTTTTGGTGAGTTCCCCGATGAAGGTATGCCCATTGTTTGTGAATATTTTGAACGAATAGGGTAAAGCAGCCACTGAAAGAGAAGTCAATCATTCAGGTAAAGAATAATTTAGCTTTCTTATTTATTTCAGAAGAAGGGAAAATTGTCCTCCGAGTATCGCATACGCTACACCCGGATTTATTACCAAAACGAATGGTTTTATATAAAGGGTCGTTTAGTGAATAGCGGTGTAAAAGTAAAGATCCCCGCCTTCACAGGGATCTTTTAAGTTAATTTAACGTGTATTCCGTCCGTAGGGTAATCGTGGCGGTTTTATGTTTAGAAGAAGTATTAAATGCACCGCCATAACTGTAGTCTTCTCCACTGTTTTTTCCAGTGATTTGGAAAACTCCCATGGTCGCGCTTTTTAGCTTACCTATTTGGCTACCTGCATTTTGTGCGATGCTTTCTGCCCGGTTTTTAGCATCCTCGCTGGCTTTAGCCAACAAATCAATTTTCAATTCAGAAAGTTTGCTGTAATAATAGGCGGGAGCTGTGGAGTTAAACTCAATTCCTTGTTGGATCAATTCCGTGACTTCCCGGCTGATGGCTTCTACTTTATCAATTTGTTGGGACTCTACTTTTATCTGTTGTGTCAGACTATAACCTGAAAAAATAGTTTGGGTAATTCGTCCGTTTTCATCGAAACGATTACTGTAGTTACGGTTAATGTTGATCGAAGAAAAAATCACTTCATTGGCGGGTATTCCTTTTTTCTGTAAATAACTTTTGATAGCCGCTTCGTCATTTTTTAAATCGGCATAAGCCTGTTTCAGATCCATATTGGAACGGGAATAATTGCCTTCCCAAACAATCAGGTCACTGACAAAATCTTTTTCTGCGGCACCGGTGACCATAATTTTATCGGCTACTTTAAATTTGTATTTGTAAGCAGCGCCTAATACGAGGGCTACAATAATGGCTGTAGCTCCTAAAATGATACTGTGAATGTGTTTTTCCATAAAGGGTGGTTTTGCCTATTAAGTCAATGTGTGTGCCATAATGCTCTCCACCCCGTAAAGACAGCGAGAAGAAACGATTCGTTAAAAAAAAGAGGACAGTTTTTCCTATCGGCTGTCTGAAATTATAGTCGATGGAAGTAAGCATGCCATTGGAGGGCTCTGTACATTATTTAATGATTAGTTAATATGTGGCACGGTGAAAATTCTTTTTTAGAATGTTTCTAAGTTTCCCCACTTGTTGAGAAAATTCTACATTTTGGGGAATTATTTTCACTATGATTATTTTGTTATGTAAATTCTGAAAATGTTATTTAAAAATAATGAAAAAAAATTTAATTTTTAAATAGCTGATTATGAATATTTTAATGATTATTTTTGTGTTTTAAATTAAATTTAATAATAAAAATGATAAAAAATTAAAATTAATGTTCTAATTTAGATTTGTGGCACGATGATTATGTTCGGGGTCGATTTAAAATTGAATTAATGAATAATTAAAAAAATATGAAGGGGTTGTGAAAGGTTTAAGAAACATCTACCTATGTTAAACAAAATCTTTCCTCCTCTTTGCAATGAAAAACTGCTTAACACGCACATAAAAGATAATACCTACCCTATGAAAAAAAATCAAAATGTGGCGCTCTTCAAAGAGGCATTTTTGAGACCCATTCAAATTCTTTTCCTAATCATTATTGCACTGGCTTTTACTCAGCAGTTAATGGCACAGGTCATGTATAAGGCCATGGCTGCCTCGCAAATTGAATTGATCACTGAACGCCCCCAACAAACACCGGCCCTTCAGGCTTCTGTGCTTTCAGGCGAAGGGAAGTTTGACATTAAAGACGGGCGCCTAGAGCACATCACCGGATTTAAATTTCTGTTACCCGGACAACAACATACATCGGACATAGATGGACAGGTGATGCTGAGTGATAACATTGTTTTTGAGCAAACGCATGTGATGGTACTTCCTTTAATGGGAATGGTCCACTTTGTAGGAATGCTTGAAATTGGCGGGGTAAGAAACCGAGCGGATTTTCAATTAGGCTTTTCTGTAAATGAAGACAATAGCATTCGGCTTACAGGTACAAAAAATATTAAACTGAGCGATTTCTATACAAATAAAGAAATTTCACTCACAGATAAAGTGATAAATGAACTTCAGTTAAATATCACATTGATTTTGAATGCTGAATAGCTTTTTAGCCTCAAAATGACTCCTTTTCTTTAGATAAATGTTAATCATAGCTAATTTCCGTGTTTGTCCGGGAGTTGGCTTTTTTCATTTACAACTCCTCATTCAGTTTCAATAAGAAATCTTTGATTTTCTCTAAAGAATCGATAATTTTTTGATTTTCCTTTACAGACCCACTATGGCTTTTAAGGTGTTCTTTGGCTCCTTTTAAAGTGAACCCCTTTTCATCTACCAAATGAAAAATGATTTTTAAATGTTCAATGTCTTCGCGAGTGAACAGCCGGTTGCCCTTTTTGTTCTTTTTAGGCTGCAGGATGTCAAATTCTTTTTCATAAAACCGGATTTGGGAGGCATTGACCTGAAACATTTCGGTCACTTCCCCCATGGTATAATACATTTTATTGATCTCTCGCTCTTTATATGGCATGATAATGTGCTGATGTTTAGTAGATGTTCGGCTTTTACTTAAAGTATTCAAATGTAATGTGATTTTAGTAGAATAACGCAATAAAATTTTAATTTTGCTGAAATTTCATGTGATGATTTATATGACAGCAAAAGATATCAGGCAAACCTTTCTAGATTTTTTTAAGAGTAAGCAACACCATATTGTTCCTTCGGCACCCATTGTCGTAAAGAATGACCCGACATTGATGTTTACCAATGCGGGAATGAATCAGTTCAAAGAGCTTTTTCTGGGAGAAGCTGCCGCTAAATATGCCAGGGTAGCCGATACACAGCGTTGTCTGCGGGTTTCTGGAAAACACAATGACCTGGAAGAAGTCGGAATAGATACCTACCATCATACCATGTTTGAGATGCTGGGAAATTGGAGTTTTGGCGATTATTTTAAAAAAGAAGCCATTCAGTGGAGTTGGGAGTTATTGACAGAAGTATTTCTCATTCCGAAGGATCAGTTATATGTTTCTGTTTTTGAAGGAGATGAGGCAGAAGGTCTACCCCGTGATGAGGAAGCGCTGGCCTTATGGAAACAGCTGGTGCCTGAAGACCGCATTATTTTTGGGAAAAAGAAAGATAATTTCTGGGAAATGGGAGATACCGGTCCCTGCGGTCCCTGTTCAGAGATTCATGTCGATTGCCGTACAGAAGAAGAACGTTTGCAGCTTCCCGGAAAGGAACTGGTCAATGCGGATCATCCTCAGGTCATCGAAATATGGAACAATGTATTTATGCAGTTTAACCGCCTGAAGGATGGGAGTTTACAATCGCTTCCGGCAAAGCATGTCGATACGGGAATGGGGTTTGAACGATTGGTGCGCGTGTTACAGCAAAAAAGCTCTAATTACGATACAGATGTCTTTCAGCCGCTCATTCAGTTCATCGCACAGCATACAGGCACGGTGTATGGAAAGCACGAAGAGACAGACATCGCCATGAGAGTGATGGCAGATCATATCCGTGCCATTTCCTTTGTCATTGCCGATGGTCAATTGCCCTCAAATACCAAAGCAGGATATGTGATCCGTCGTATTTTACGTCGTGCAGTGCGTTATGCGTATACTTTCCTGCATTGTAAAGAACCGTTTATGCACCGCCTGGTCCCGGTATTGGCCGATCAGTTTAAGGGAGTGTTTGATGAATTGGATCAACAACGTGAATTTGTTCAGAAAGTGGTGCTGGAAGAAGAAACTGCTTTCTTGAAAACCCTTACTGCGGGTATTACACGTTTCGAAAAATATGAAGGAAAGACCCTGATCGACGGAAATTTCGCTTTCGAGCTGTACGATACTTTTGGATTTCCCATCGATCTGACCGCGTTAATGGCGCGTGAAAAAGGACTTCAGGTGGATATGGAAGGCTTTCAAAAAGCCCTGGAAAATCAGCAACAGCGATCAAGAGCAGCCACGACGATTGATGCGGGCGACTGGGTTGTTTTGAAAGAGGATCAGGAAGTGTCGTTTGTAGGATACGACCAAACGGAGACGGAAACGCGCATTCTGAAATACCGTAAAATTAGTATAAAGGGAAAAGAACAGTATCAGCTCGTCTTAAAGTCAACCCCTTTTTATGCGGAAAGTGGTGGTCAGGTCGGAGACACCGGTCGTTTGGAAGATCACAGCCGACAGTTTTGGGTGAACATTACCGATACAAAGAAAGAGAACGGGTTGATTGTTCATTATGCCGATACCTTACCGGTGGACCCGGAAGGACTCTTCTGGGCGGTTATTGATGTAGACCAGCGAATCTCTATTGCCGACAACCATTCGGCCACTCACCTCTTACATGCCGCTCTTCGGGAGGTAATAGGCGGGCATGTACAACAGAAAGGAAGTCTGGTGAATGCCGATTATCTTCGTTTTGACTTTTCGCATTTTGCGAAAATCAGCGATGATTCACTCCGGGAGATTGAGCACCTGGTAAATGAGAAAATCAGGGCAAATATTCCGCTCAGCGAACAAAGGGAAGTTCCTTATGAGGAAGCAATTGCTTCGGGCGTAACGGCTCTATTTGGAGAGAAATATGGAGAACATGTGCGGGTGATTACCTTCGATCCGCACTTTTCCAGGGAGTTATGTGGAGGAACTCATGTGAAGGCGACCGGGCAAATCGGTTATTTTAAACTGATCGCTGAAAGTGCGGTCGCTGCCGGTGTGCGCCGAATTGAAGCCATCACGGGGAAAGCCGCCGAAAATTTCATTGTTCGGCAAGACCGGGAATTGCTTGATCTGAAGGCTTTGTTTAAAGGAAATCAACCGCTTCAAAGCAGTGTGCAAAACCTGATTGAAGAAAATGCCCGGCTAAAAAAAGAAATGGAGAAGGTGGTACTGGCGAAGGCAGGCGATTTAAAAGAAACAATCAAAGCCAAAGTGGAACACATAGGGGGTATTCAGTTGATTGCCGAACATGTGGACCTCCCGAATGCAGAGGCGGTAAAAACACTTGCATTCGAGCTCAGGGCGGCAATTCCGTCTCTGTTTTTGGTGTTAACCAGTTTAGTGGATGAAAAACCGGGCATCACAGTCATGATCTCCGATGAATTGCTTGGAGATACTTTAAACGCTTCGAAAGTGGTTCGCGAGTTGGCGAAAGAAATTCAGGGAGGCGGTGGTGGTCAGCCATTTTATGCGACTGCCGGAGGTAAAAATCCCGAAGGATTAGCCCTTGTTTTGAAAAAAGCGAAAGAATTCGTTAACACTTTATCAAATTGATACGTTTAACAGTATAAAAGCGGAAAAATCTTCCGCCATATCACTAAATTTAAAGAACCTCATTTATGAAAAAACAACTTCTGGCAACTTTTATTGGTCTGGTTGCTTCCCTTAGTGCGCTGGCACAAAATCCTGACAGCCTGCGCAGATCCGTGCAAAATGCTTCTTCCGAAATAGGCCATGGTGGCAAACATGAAGTGAAGCTCAACCTGTTAATGACCGTATTGGGAGCCCCTGAAATAAGTTACGAATACCTGCTGTCTGATAATACAGGGCTGGGCGCCTCTTTCATTTTTGGATTGGCCGATGATGTGGACATCAATGTCGGGATCATGCCCCAGTTCCGGGTTTATTTTGGAAGTAAGCGGGCAAATGGATTCTTTATAGAGGCCAACAGCGTTATTCAGTCGTATAAAGGAGATCGTTTCGTTTTTTTAAATGATTATACGACGTATATGTCCCGATCCTCTCACACCAATTTTGGGCTGGGGGCAGGCGTAGGAGGCAAGTTCCTTACACGCAATGGCTTTCTGGGGGAAGTTTCCTTTAGTGTGGGACGTTTATTCGGACAAAATCGTCTGGATGATGCCTATGGACGTGCAGGTATTACCATTGGTAAACGTTTTTAATAGGTAATAAAAGCGTTTCAAAGGATTACAGAGTAGAAATGACCTGAAAGTTACGCTTCGGGCTTTCTACTCTCTTTTTTTTTGAGTTAATTTGATTTTTAGCTTAAGTCAGACATGCAGGATCATTCCGATATAGCCATTTCCTCTTTCGAATTAGTTTCAGGTCTGGAGATACACGTTCAGCTGAATACCCGATCAAAAATTTTTGCTCCCGATTCAACCGCTTTTGGCGGAGCACCCAATACCCATGTTTCCCCTGTATCGGTGGCCCTTCCGGGCGCTTTGCCTTACCTTAATAAGGAAGTGATCACGAAAGCCATTCGCATGGGACTGGCATTGAATTGCACCGTTCAACAGCAGTCTTATTTTGACCGCAAAAACTATTTTTATGCGGATTTACCCAAGGGCTACCAGATTACTCAGGATGCCGTACCTATCTGTGTGAACGGGTTTCTGGATGTGACATTGAGCGATGGAAGGCAACATAGAATACGCATCAACCGCATTCATCTGGAAGAAGACGCGGGCAAGAGCCTGCATGATCAGAATCCGTCTTATTCTTACGTAGATTTAAACCGCGCGGGAGTTCCGTTGATTGAAATTGTCACCGAACCTGATATTCGTTCAGCAGAAGAAGCGGCAGCGCTTTTAACGGAAATTCGCCAATTGGTAAGGCATCTGGAAGTGAGTGATGGGAATATGGAAGAAGGTTCTTTACGATGCGATGCCAATATTTCGATAAGAAGGGCAGGAGACAAAGGCTTTCATACCCGCTGTGAAATCAAAAACCTGAACTCTATTCGCCATGTAAAGAAGGCCATGGAAATTGAATTTAACCGGCAGGTAGCCCTCGTAAAAGCCGGAGAATCCGTCATTCAGAGCACCCTTAATTTTGATGTCGACCGGGGGTTAACCATTCCTATGCGTAGCAAAGAAGAGGCCAATGATTACCGTTATTTTCCCGATCCTGATTTGCAACCCTTACAGGTCTCTGATGAATGGTTGCAGGAGATTCAAAGGAACATGCCTGCGCTGCCGCAGGATCAGATTCTTCAATTGATGAAAACGCTCGGTATTGGTCAAACGGAGGCTGCTGTGATTGTTCAGGATCAGGCCATTTACGCATATCTTCAAGCAGCGCTTCCGGCAATAAAAATTAAAAAAAGTCTGGTGTACTGGTTGAATGGCAGTGTCAGGGCCTGGCTGAATGAACAAAACAAATCCATTGATCAGTTTCCCGTTCAACCTTTGCAGCTTGCCGCCATTATTAATCTGGTAGAAGACAAAAAAATCAGCCAACAAAGCGCATGGCAGCAATTAATTCCTGCTTTGAAAGAAGACACCGATGTGAATCTGCTGGCTGCCAAGCTGGAAATACTCATCGACGAAGAAGACGATGCCTATGCCGCGTGGATTGATGAAGTGTTAAGGAAATACCCTGAACAGGTGTCTGCCTATCGTAAAGGTAAAAAGGGGGTTCTCGGTCTATTTGTGGGGGAAGTGATGAAGCTGGCAAAAGGAAAGGCGGATGCCAGAAAGCTCAATGAAGAAATTCTTAAACGTATAAACGGACATTAATCATAAATTTGAAATCGGCTATGAAAAATCTGAATTATCTGTATATGGTATTGGTGGCTTTCGCCATGGGGTGTAAAGACGGGAATAAATTAACGGTAGAAGGCACCTTTGAAAATGCAGGTACCGAAAATAAAGTGTATCTCCACATGGCTTCGGGCAATTCCATCCAGGTAATTGATTCGACCGTTTTATCGGATAAAGGAGCTTTCAAGTTTTCAAAAGAGGTGCCTGAAGTAAACTTTTTTAAAGTAAGTATTGGTGATCGTGATTATTTTCTCATTGGAAAAAATGGAGACGAAATAAAAATCAAGGCAGATGTGAGTGATGCCGATCAGCAGTATACCCTCAGCGGGGCAGAAGATGCGGAACGTTTGATGGCTTTTAACAAGCTTAAAAAAGGATTCACTACCCGTTTAGATTCGCTGGAAAGGGAATTCGAACGGCAGGTTGAGGCTCAGCCGGAGCAGCAAGCCGATATTCGTGATCGTCTGTCGCCTGTATACATGTCCATGATTGATCAGTTTAATAAGGACGTGGTTGGTTTTGCATTGGACAATACCCATTCTTTAGTCAGTTTTTATGCCATTAACTCCATTAACCCGCGCGGATATGAGGCCTCTCTGGTAGAATATGTGGGTAAATTAGGAGAGGATATCAAAAAAAACAAGCTGGTCGCCGATTTTGCCAAGCGGATTGAAAAATTAAAAAACCTGATGGTGGGACAACCCGCTCCGGATTTTACCCTGGCAGGGATTGACGGTACTCCGGTTCGACTGGCCGATTATAAAGGCAAATACGTATTGCTCGATTTCTGGGCTTCCTGGTGCGCGCCTTGCCGCCATGAAAATCCAAACCTGGTGAAAGCTTATCATCAATTTAAAAATCGTAACTTTACTATTCTGGGGATTTCGTTAGATAAAGACAAAGCTGCCTGGAAACAGGCCATTGCTCAGGATCAGCTGGTATGGGATCAGGCGGGAGAATTGGCTGATTTTGAAGGACCTACCGTTCGTTTGTATCAGGTGGAAGCCATTCCGAGCTCTTACCTGATAGGGCCCGATGGGAAAATTGTCGCCAAGGACCTGAGAGGAGAGCAATTGGGTGCCTTCCTGGACAAGACGCTTCCAAAATAAATGAAGCTGGTTCTTTCTGGCGCTTAACAATTTGTTAACCTTCGTTTAACCTGCAAATGCAATTGTATTCTTAATTTCGTAACAAATATTTAAGATGATGAGTACAGCTAAACAAAAAATACTGATTGTAGACGACGAACCGGATATATTAGAGTTAATTGAATATAATCTAAAGAAGGAAGGTTACCAGGTTTTTTTAGCGTCTAATGGACAGGAAGGAGTAGCCGCAGCGAAACGCATTCAGCCAGATTTAATTATTTTGGATATTATGATGCCCAAAATGGATGGCATTGAGGCTTGTCGCATTATGCGTACCATTCCTGAGTTTAAAAATACCTTTATGGTTTTTCTAACTGCAAGAAGTGAAGAATATTCAGAGATTGCCGGATTTAACGTTGGAGCAGATGATTACATCGCTAAACCGATTAAGCCCAGAGCGTTGGTAAGCCGCATTAATGCCATCCTGAGAAGAAATGCCAGTAGTGAAGAAGCGCCAGAGAATAAAGTCGTTATCGGGGATTTGGTGATCGACAGAGAAGCGTTTCTGGTATATAAAGATGGTCAAAAGGTGGTATTGGCGAAGAAAGAATTTGAGTTGTTGTACCTCCTGGCTTCCAAACCCGGAAAAGTGTACACCCGCGAGGCCATCTTAAAAAATATCTGGGAGGATTCAGTGGTTGTGACTAACCGCACAATCGATGTTCATATTCGTAAACTTCGCGAGAAATTGGGCGATACCTATGTGTCTACGGTGAAAGGAGTGGGGTATAAATTTGAATTGAGTGCCTGATTTTCCTGAAAGGGGTAATTTTTGTACATAGAGCCAGGAGTTACTTTTTGTCTTTTGGTTCCCAGGCTCGTCAATATTTCTTACTTTTGTGTTTTAGACTTCGATTGATTTGTGAAACACCCTTCTTTTAACGACCTTATTTTATTCGAAAACGACGATTTTATCGTCGTTAATAAACCCCCTTTCATTGCTTCACTGGATGAAAGAGGCGCGCCTTATGAGCTAAACATGCTTCGTTTAGCTAAGAATTACAGTACAGATGCCCAGGTCTGTCACCGGCTTGATAAAGAAACGTCGGGCGCATTGGTTTTTGCGAAACATCCGGAGGCTTACCGGAGTCTGTCCATCCAGTTTGAAAAAAGAAAAGTGAAAAAGATTTACCATGCGGTAGTGGAAGGTCAGTTTCAATTTCAGGACGTGCTGGTTGATCTGCCCATTCTAAATGAGGGAAATAAAAACGTGGTCATTGATCGTAAAAATGGCAAGCGCGCGGATACGTATTTCAACTCTTTAACGCTATACCGTCATTACACGCTTGTTGAATGCAGACCTGTTACCGGGCGGATGCACCAAATTAGGATTCATTTATCCACCCAAAGAGCAGCGATTGCCGGAGATACCATGTACCGTGGAAAACCGGTTTTTCTATCTGCGATTAAAAAAGGATACCGTCTTTCCAAAGAGGAAGAGGAACAGCCGATTATGAAGCGATTTGCACTCCATGCAAAGGAAATCACCTTTACCGGTCTAGAAGGCGAAGCAATAACCGTATCAGCTCCCTACCCGAAAGATTTTGCGACCCTTATAAAGCTGCTGGATAAGTTTGATCAGTTATAAGTTCGGATAGTTATTTAAACAACTTTATTCACTTCTCTTTAAACCGAATTTCTCGATTTTACTGTAAAGATGACTTCGCTGGATTTCGATGTCATCGGCCGTTTTGGAGACGTTCCAATTGTTTTTTTCCAGTTTAAACTTGATAAACTCCTTCTCCGCAAAATCTTTGTAGTCCTGAAAATTGTGAAATTCGTCATAATTAATACGATTTCCCTGGCCATTTACCGACACAGCCCCTGATGAATTTTGAGGAGATACGCTGCTGACTGCGGAAGGGTTGGCAAAAGCATTGACCTCATTTTCAGTGATCACTTTATCACTCAGGATAATCAGGCGTTCTATCATGTTATGCAACTCACGCACATTTCCTGTCCAGGGCAATGCTTTTAATGCCTGAAAAGCTCCCTCACTGATTTTTTTCACAGGCATACCGTAATCATTGCAGATTTCCTCTAGAAAATGCTGCGCAATGACCGGAATGTCACTGGTACGCTCGGTGAGATGCGGAACATGGATGTTAATCACATTTAAACGGTGATATAAATCCATTCTAAAGTTTCCTAGTTCGATTTCTTTGAGCAGATCCTTATTGGTCGCCGCAAGCACACGTACGTTCACTTCCAGCTCCTTTTCTCCCCCTACGCGGGTAATTTTATGTTCCTGCAATGCCCTAAGTACTTTGGCCTGTGCAGAAAGGCTCATGTCCCCAATTTCATCCAGAAAGAGCGTTCCACCATTAGCCAGTTCAAATTTTCCGATCCGCTGCTTTACCGCCGAGGTAAAAGAGCCTTTTTCGTGACCAAAAAGCTCACTTTCAATAAGTTCGGATGGGATTGCCGCACAATTGACTTCTATCAGCGCATTGTCGGCACGATTTGATTTTTCGTGTATCCATCTCGCCACGAGTTCTTTCCCACTTCCATTGGCGCCGGTGATCAATACCCTCGCTTCGGTAGGGGCCACTCGGTCGATGGTCTCTTTGATCCGGTTAATGCTTTCTGAATCACCCAAAATCAGGCGTGTCTTACTGGCCTTTCGCTTCAGAACTTTTGTTTCACTCACTAAAGTTCCGCGATCAAGCGCATTTCTAACGGTAATGAGTAACCGGTTAAGATCCGGCGGTTTGGATACAAAGTCGAACGCTCCTTTTTTACTGGCTTCAATGGCTGTTTCCACGGTGCCATGACCGGAGATCATAATAAAGGGGAGGTCAGGCTTTTGCACAAGTGCCTGTTCAAGTACTTCCATCCCGTCCATCTTGTTCATCTTAATATCGCAGAGAACCAGATCGTAATTGTTCTTTTTGATGAGCTCCAGCCCGTCTATCCCGTTATCGATATCATCGACCTCGTAATTTTCGTATTCCAAAATTTCACGAAGTGTGTTCCTGATTGCCCTCTCATCATCAATAATTAACAATTTTGCCATAGAAATATGCCTTTTATAGTCTGCTAATATATTACTTTTCTAATAAAAGAGTTTTATTTTATTTATTGTTATTCTCAGTGCCGGGAAGGGAAGCGGCTTTAAGAAGAATAAAGAAAAAATGTAAGCCTGTAAGCCGGGTTCTGTCTCCGCCGAAACGGATTTCTATCATTAATCTAGGATAAATGTTGCCATTTACCTCAAACGACCTACCCACTAACCTCAGACGAGCAGCCCTTACCTGCATGCAGCAGGACGTTAGCCTATTTGGTCTTTCAACACCCGGGGTTTACCAACACGCTAATCACTTAGCGCATTCGTGAGCTCTTACCTCGCGTTTTCACCCTTACCCTTTACAGGGCGGTATCTTTTCTGTGGCACTTTCCGTCAGCAGCCCATTTCATTGCTGCCGCCTTCCCGTTAGGAAGCGAATTGCTCTGTGTTGCCCGGACTTTCCTCTCTTCCCAAAGGAACAGCGATAGAACGGCTTACATTTTTGCAAAGATAAGGAAATGAATACAAAAAACAGGTTACTTACAGTTTTTAAGGTCTTCCAATACCTGCTCATAGGAATACATTCCTAATTGATTGCCAAAGCTGTTGCGGATATACACCACTACCTGAGCAATATCGATGGCCTCCATCTCCGGGAAAGGAGGCATTTTGTCTTCGTAGGGAATGCCATGAACTACCAGCCCCTGCTGACTCCCGTGCTTAATGATGCAGGCAAGTAAGGATTGATGCTCCTTTAAAAACAAACTGTCTGTGAGGGGCGGAGCCAGTTTTCCCAGCCCTTCGCCTTTATTTCCATGACAATTCTGACATTTCATTTGATAAATATCCTTGCCATTGCTCATGTATTTGGCAAATTCAATAGCGCTTTCCTGTTGACAGGAATAAATCATTCCTGTTAAAAGCAAAAAAAACAGCAAAAGCAGGCACCGTGTTCTCATTCTTCTAACGATATTCTTCCTGTAAAATACGGATGTCCTTTTTTAACTGAGCCACCGCATCGTCTTTTGTTCCGTCGTAGGCGCCACGAATGCGCTTTTCTTTGTCAATCAATACCAGCCAGCCCTGGTGGATGTAGCCGTCTCGTACAGTGCTGTCTTCTTTTACAGCCACCAGATAATCATGTTCTGCAAGGTGATACACCTCCTCTTTGTTGCCATATAAGAAAATCCATTTGCGGTCATCCACAGTTAATTTTTGGGCGTATTTTTTTAGCACAGAAGGACGATCGTATTTAAAATCAATGGTGTGGGAGAGAAACATCACGTCTGCATCATTCAGGTAGGCGTCGTACAACATTTTCATGTTTCGGTGCATGATGGGACAGATGGTGGAACAGGAAGTAAAGAAAAAGTCGGCGACATAGATTTTATCTTTGAAAAGATCCTGATTGACCAATACGCTGTCTTGATTGAAAAATTCAAAAGCGGGGATGGTCTGATATACCGTGTCTATCCGCTCATTTCCCTGAGCGTCTTTAACCAGAGTAGCCTCGCGCTGACCATAAATGGGAAGCTTTGGCGAAGAATTGCAGGCATTTAGAAAGAGCATTCCTCCTGCCATGATCCATAAAAGTAATCCGTTTGTTATTCTCATTTTCAAAGTATGTTGAACTGCTCATCAAATTTACGGTTAAAGTTCTTAAAAGATAGATAGAGGAAGAACTTGATAGGGAAAAATACATTTCGGTGATGGAAATAAAGCTTGATAAGTAATTAATGCTATTTTTAAGATCTGAATTTATTATTCCGGATGATATGAATGGAAAATATTTGCTCCAAACAGTGCTGAGCTGTTGGTTATGTTGGTTATTGCAGCATGAGGTTTTGCAGGCGCAGCTCCTTCGACAAACGGTGCATGAAAACTGGCAGTTCAGTAAAGATCAGCAAACCTGGTATTCGGCCATCGTTCCGGGCGAGGTGCACACCGATCTGATGCGTCATAAGCTAATTCCAGACCCTTTCTTTGGATTGAATGAGAAAGCGGTGCAATGGGTAGAAAAAGAAGATTGGGTGTATCAAACCCGATTTGTGCCTGATCCGAAACTGATGAAAAGACAAGAGGTAGCCCTGGTCTTTGATGGACTCGATACCTATGCAGACGTGTACCTGAATGGACACTTCATTCTCCGGGCCAACAATATGTTTCGACAATGGAGGGTTGACGTAAAACAGCAATTAAAAAAGGGGGAGAATGTGTTGAAAATTCATTTTCATTCCGCACAGAATTACGCCGATTCACTGGCCAAAGCCGACAGCCCCTTTGTGATACCCGATCATCCGAGGGCGTATGTACGCAAAGCCCCTTTTCATTTTGGTTGGGATTGGGGACCCAAGCTCACCGGCGCAGGCATTTGGCGAGCTGTTCGCCTGGAGGGCTTTGATCAAAGGGAAGTACAGCAATATTCACAGGCTCCTGTGCAGGTGGCACTGGTGGAACGCCCGGATGAATGGGGGCAAACTTTCTATTTTGAAATCGAAGGGAAGCCTGTTTACATGAAAGGAGCAAATTACATCCCGATGGATTCGTTTGTTACCCGACCTTCCAGAGCCGATTATGTACGCCTTTTATCGAGGGTAAAAGAAGCCAATATGAATATGCTAAGGGTATGGGGTGGAGGAATCTATGAAAGGGATGAATTTTACGAAATTTGCGACTCACTGGGCATTTATGTATGGCAGGATTTTATGTTTGCCGGGGCCATGGTGCCGGGTGATGAGGATTTTTTTGCCAATGTCAAAGCCGAAGTTTCCTATCAGGTAGAGCGGCTTCGTCACCACAAGAGCATTGTGCTATGGTGTGGAAATAACGAAGTAGACGAGGCCTTTAACCGTTGGGGCTGGCAAAAAACTTATCAAATGACTGCGGCAGATTCGGCACGTCTGTGGAAAGATTATACCCGCCTGTTTCGCGACAGTATCCCGCATTGGCTCAAAAGTCTGGATCCGTACCGTCCCTATATCAGTACCTCCCCTAAATGGGGGTGGGGACTGAAAGAAAGTTTTACAGAAGGAGACAGCCATTATTGGGGCGTTTGGTGGGGAATGGAAGACTTTGAGGCCTTTGAACAAAAGACAGGACGGTTTGTCAGTGAATACGGAATGCAGGGAATGCCCAATTACAGCAGTGTGCTGGCCTTTACCAGAGAAGAAGATCGTTACCTTTTCTCTGATGTACTTAAAAACCATCAGAAAGCAAACCAGGGTTTCCAGAAAATCAACGATTACCTACACCGCTATGTGCTGGACAGCGCACAGTTAAAACAGCTGAGCGTCGAGGATTATACCTATGCCAGTCAGGTATTGCAATATTATGCCTTTAAAAATATGATCTTAATTCACCGGGCCAAGGCACCCTACAACATGGGGACGTTGTTATGGCAGTTAAACGATTGTTGGCCGGTGGCCAGCTGGAGCATCATTGATCATTATCGTCAAATGCCAAAAGCTGCCTGGTATGCCGTAAAAGAGGCGTATAAGGAAGTTCCGGACATTCAACGCGATCAGATTCGCCCCAAAGACCAGTCATTAAGGGCACCCGGAATCCAGTGGAAAATCAGCGAAGGAAAGCTGGTATTAAAAGCCGCTGCTGCCGCAAAATACGTGTTTCTGGAAATCGAAGGATACACGGGACACCTGAGTGATAATTACTTTGATATGGAGCCGGATGTCGAGAAGACAATCCCCTTAGACAAAAATCTCCTGAAACATAAAGAGCCGGTCATTAAAATAAAAACCCTGTGGGATTTGTGTCCATAAGAAACAGACAGTTGCGTTTTCCGCGGGGATTATGAGTGAACTATTCCGCCTTTACGAATTAGTTCTTATCTTCGTTGTATGTATCGCCTTGTCAAACCGCTCTTTTTTAAGTTCGACCCTGAAAATGTCCATCATTTTGTTGTAAAACGTTTAAACTGGTTTAATCAGCATTTTCCGGGAGGGAAATATGTGTTGCAAAGAAGTTTCCTTTTTGACCACCCTTCATTGAAAAAGGAGTTGTTTGGCATCCGCTTTAAAAATCCGGTTGGTTTGGCCGCAGGTTTTGATAAAAACGGGGAGTACATTGAGGCGCTGGACAGTCTTGGATTTGGCTTTATTGAGGTGGGCACAGTGACTCCGCTTCCTCAACCGGGGAACGATAAACCCCGGATGTTCCGGCTCACGGCTGATGAGGCCCTGATTAACCGGATGGGTTTTAATAACAAAGGGGTGGATGTAATGGCAGAGCGTCTCCGTATTTTAAAGAATAAAAGACCCGAAATTGTGGTGGGTGGAAATATCGGGAAAAATAAAAATACGCCCAATGAATCCGCATTAAAAGACTATCTGAAATGTTTTGACTGTCTTTTTGACGTAGTGGATTATTTTGTGGTAAATGTGAGCTCTCCGAATACGCCTGGTTTAAGAGCACTCCAGGAGAAAGAACCTCTAAAAGCCATTCTTCAGGCATTACAGGAAAGAAATGACAAAGGAGGGGTTTCCAGGCCCATTTTGTTGAAAATCGCCCCCGATTTAACCAATGAACAACTGGATGATATCATCGAGATTGTGAGAGACAGTGGAATTGCCGGCGTGATCGCGACCAATACAACCATTGATCGGGACGATTTAAAATCTGCGGAAACTTTAAAGAAACAACTGGGTGGATTGAGTGGAAAACCACTTGTAAAACGCTCTACGGAGGTTATTCGTTATTTGCATCAACAGTCCGGCGGGGCCTTTCCGATCATTGGTGTTGGAGGAATCCATTCTGAAAAAGATGCGCTTGATAAACTGGCAGCTGGTGCTTCGTTAATTCAGCTCTATACGGGCTTCATTTACGAAGGACCGGGTCTGATTAAACGTATTTGTAAAGCGCTGTTAACGAAATAAGTGTCTTTATCTCGCTTTTTTATTATTTCTTTTTTCAAGATTTTCTTTCACTCGGAAACGAGTGATCTCAGCAATCAATTCCAGTGGAATTTCCTGATCAAGGGGAAAGCGGACAGAGCCTTTTCCACTTTTGTAGTTCTTCAGTTTTTCCTGAAAGGAGTGGATGCCGCTGGGAGCGGGGTAGAGGCCTATATGGTGTTCGTAAGCCGCAAAATGAATCAGGTTTCCATGGAAGTAAAAGGTGGGCATGGCATAACTGATTTTTTCTGAGGCTTCAGGGGCTTCCCGACGAATGACTTCCCGGATCGCGTTTAGCGCCTGCCTGGTGGATTCGGGGAAAGAGTGGATATACGTATCTATATCCGTCAATGGCGTAGCGGAACTGTCGGTCATCTTTTAGTAAGATACGTATTTTTTTTTAAAAAAACAACGCTTTTAGTCAAAAAAAAGCATAAAAAAACACCTCCGTTCCTTAAGAAGGAGATGTTTAATATGATCTTTAAAGTTAAAATTCGTTAAGAAGAAGCGTTCAACTTCGCCAATACCGCGTTGTTTTTTGCTAATTGGTCTTTAGTAGACTGCTGAGAACGACTACCAAGTTCAAGATTAGTCGCTAATTTCAAGTGTTTTACTTCCAGACGAGAAACTGTTTTGTTATATCTGTCTTTTCTTTTTAATCTGGTAACTGCCATGTTCGTGCGTTTTTAATTCTTTTTCCAATTTTTCCTGAGGTCGAGAGCGGATTCGAACCGCTGTACAAGGTTTTGCAGACCTCTGCCTAGCCACTCGGCCACTCGACCTGATTTATTTCAAGGCTGCAAAAATAGCAATTTAATACGAGGATGCAAATTTCACGAATTATTATTTTAATAATTATTTTTTCCGTCTTAATTCACTACAGCAAATGGCCGCCGAAATAGCGACATTCAGGGATTCTCCAGCTCCTATCCGGGGAATTGTTACGCGCTGGTCAATCAATGGGAGCAATGCATCGCTAATCCCATTTCCCTCATTTCCGAGTAAAATGATCCCTTCGTTTCCCCATTGTGTTTCATAAATGTTTTCTCCTTGAAGCAAGGTGCCGAAAACGGGTAGCCTGCTCTCTCTTAGAAAGACTTCGAGGTCGAGGTAATGAACGCGTACCCTCGCCAGTGAACCCATCGTGGCCTGCACGGTCTTCGGGTTGTAGGCCTCCACTGTGTTTACCGCGCAGATTAAGTCGCGTATTCCAAACCAATCTGCCGTGCGGATAATCGTACCCAGATTGCCCGGATCCTGCACCTGATCCAGCGCCAGAGAGAATCTGCCTTTAAAATAATCGTTGTCTGCCCGCCCGAAAGAAGGGACATGAACCACTGCCAGCACTCCCTGCGGACTTTGCAGTGTACTAATCTTATCAAGCTCAGCGTTGTTTATCTCGAATAACTTTATATTTGCTGAAATTTTTGCCAAAAAAGCCTTTTGATCAGCAAGGTGATAAATGCTGTGAAACTGAAAGCCGGAATGTATAAACTCCTGTACCGATTTAATCCCTTCAATAAGGAACAGGCCATTTTCTTTACGGTACTTTTTTTGATGGAGAGATTTAATAAAACTGATTTGAGATTTTGAAAGCATATATCAATATAAATCGACAGCAGGTACAACTTGTTGCAATATTACTATTTATTCTCGTTTTTGCAGCGGCATGCTCTTCAAGAAAATACATTGAAGATTACCAATCCATCGTTAAAGAAGTCAGAATTGACAGTATTGAGAAAAAATACGAAGAGCAGGCCTACAATTACGTGCAAAAGGATATTCGTCCATCGGGGCGTTTTGGGATCAATGTGGCGATTTATAATTTGTTCAATACGAAAAACGGGAAATACCGAACCAGTAACATTAAGCCGCTGGGATCTGCTCCGCCTATTCTGGACAGCACCCTCGTTGAAATTTCCAGAACCCAAATTGAGAAATTCCTGAAAAGTAAAGGTTTTTTTATGGCTACTGTCCGTTCTGACATCTCCGTAAACCGGAAAAAGGCCGAAGTGGTTTTTACGGCCGTCCCCGGACCAGGTTTTTTGGTGAATGAATTGAGCTATGGCATTCCGGATAGTGCTGTGAATGCCCTGTATCAGCGTGAAAAACCAACTTTTACCCATCTTCATGTGGGTATGCAGTACGATGAAGATTCGCTGGCTTACGAGCGTGACCGCATTTATCAGCTCATGAGAGAAAATGGCTATTATGCTTTTGAGCGGCCCTATGTCCGTTTTGAGCCTGACTCAAATCAGAATTCCAGTCGTGTAAAGGTGAAATTGCTCATTGACGAACCCATCGATAGTACCGCGCATCGCATTTACCGTTTGGGCGAAGTAGATATGCTGATCGCCCCTAACTCGGATGGTTTCCCTGATTCGGTCCAATTGAATCGTCGTGCTTTCAGGGGACTTCGTTTTTCGGACATGTCCGGGCAGTTTCGGCGTAACCCGGTGGTTCGGTACAATTTCCTCAAATCCGGCGAAACCTATGATATCCGGAAGGAAGGACTTACTTACGACCGACTTTACCAATTGAATGTTTTTAAAAATGTGAAGATCGATTACAGTCCCTTACCCGATTCGCCGGGAGTTATCCGGCCAGCCATCCTGTTAATTCCTCAGAAGCGGATGAGTAACCGGATAGAAGGAGAGGTGCCCTTTAACTTTGGAACGGTGGGTTTCACTATTAGTAACACCTATACCAATAATAATTTTTTTCGTGGAGCCGAGCGTTTTCAATTCCAGGTAAAAGGCGGGCTGCAATCCCGTATTGTTAGCGGACAATCGATTTTTACAGATATATATCAGCGTGATTTCTCGGTAAGTAGCAGTTTGTCCGTGCCACGACTCATGATTCCTTTTTTCAATATCCCCATGATGGGAAAAAATGGAATGCCTTACACCACTTTTTCAACCAGTTACCTGTACGCCCTTCAGAAGAACACCACAGTTCGACGGATTTTTATCAATTCCGTGAGTTATGACTGGGTGGAAACCAAATCAAAGCTGCACTCCTTTACGCCTTTAAACGTGGAATACCGTTTTGGAAGTGTACTGATTGATACGCTCGATAAGAGTGATTCGGCGCGCTATGAAGAAAACAAAGAACTATTGGAGAATCATTCGTACAACATCAAACTCCTTGGCCGAAAGGATTTTACCCTTGGGATGAAATATGCTTACTCACTGAATTCGGATAAACTCTCTCAGAAACGTTCGTTCATTTATTTCAGGGGGAATATCGACATTGCAGGGAATTTTCTGCAACTTCTGAGCCAGCTGTTCGGGGCGAAACACGATCCGCAAAACGGTGATTTTGGCACTGTCTTTGGCCTCCCATTTAATCAGTACATCCGGCCTGAGATAGATGTCCGATGGTACAAACACCTCGGAGACAACCAGCAATTTGTGGCGAGGATCAACGGAGGGGTGGGTTATGCTTTTGGAAACTCCACAGCCATGCCTTTCGAAAAATTGTTTTTTGCCGGGGGATCCAGCGGGGTAAGGGCTTGGCAGGCACGTACCTTAGGTCCGGGAAATTATAACCGTGAAGTCATTACCAGCGAAAAGGCCCGGGCTTCCTCATTTGGGATTGACCAATTGGGACAAATGAAGATCGAAGCGAATATGGAATATCGCTTTCTGTTAATCAATAAAGTAATGGGGGGCAAACTGAATGGAGCCCTTTTCGTTGACGCCGGAAATATCTGGAACATCTCTCCGGGAAATCCGCAACCGGAGACCTATTTTAAATTTGATCAGATAGGGCGGCAGATTGGGATAGGAACAGGCATGGGCTTCCGTTTCGACGTAGATTTCTTTGTTTTCCGTTTTGATGTAGGTTTAAAAGTGAAAGATCCTCAGTTTAAAGGGAAAGAACAATGGGTGATCAATCAATTTTTTAGTGGAGGTCGCGCGTTTAAGGCCGATTATTACACTCGGCACAGCCCGGATACCTATCGCTTTATGCAGTATAATTTCGGTATTGGACTCCCTTTTTAAAGCGTCAAATCAGGTTTTTGAGGTAATCAAAGGTAGTTTCAAAGAAGGTCGAAACGTTTAAACCATGGAAGTGGTTAAACAGGATAAAAGCAATCAGCAGAAACGCACCGATGTAGATAAACCGTTTAAAAGCAAATACCAATAAAAGTAACAGCAACGGAACCACGACCAGGAAAACCCGGTTAATGACGATCGGGCGAAGGTTGTTCTCCTTTTTATACACGTACACCAGCCGACTGTGTACGCCCGATAAATTTTCATGTTTGAGGTAAACAAAAGTCGATTTATCTATTTTTTGCGGAATCACCGCTACTCCACCATGAAAATTCAACTCCTGACTAAACCCACTCACACTAAACGTGTAGATGCCGCTGATGTGTTCCAGCGCATTGCCGGCCGAATCGGCCGCAATGATGGCAAGTTTGTTGTTTTTAAGCAGGTTTTCTTTCACCAGGAAATGATCAATATTGGTCTGATGAGCCGCAAGGACCGTACAAGGGAAGAATAAAATCAGACATAAGTAGCCCAGATACTTCATTCGATGGATCTTTTATTGTAAATGAGATATCCCAAATGTAACAATACTCCGTTTCTTTTAATGGGATCATTGTAATAATTATAGCTGAGGCTTACCGGGCCAAGCGCCGTATGATAAACAAGTCCGGCAGTAGCTGCCAGATTCCATTTACTGAAGGCCGGGTCGTACCTTGACTGGAAGAAACCTGTTTCTACAATAGGCTTATAAGGTAAAAAGAGATAAGCCTCAGCGCGCAAACTCAGATTTCGTTTCAGGTGATAGATGTTTTTAAGCCCTCCCGCCAGATAGGTGGTTGCCCTGAATTGACGAAGAAAAAGTGAACGGCTGTCCTGCATAGGATAAAAGGCCGAAGCAGAAAGCAAGGTGGAATAGTAGTTGTGAAAATGGGGCTGATTGGAAATAACGCCTTCCAATAAATAACCAAGCGTATAATTCCCTCTACGGAAAGCATAGTCCTCCATGCTCGCTTTTAAATGGAACCATTCGCGGAATTTTCGGAACACGTTCACTTGTTCAAACAAGGAATGGTCTCGTAAAATATTTCCTGGAGTGTAATTTTCTTTCCCCGTCCAATAACTTCCCCCCACGTATAAAAAATGCCCCTCGTCGGCATACTGTTTTCGATTTAGCGTATTTTTTTCAAAAAGAATACTCATTCTTAAGCCATTAAAGACAGTACGGTCTAAAACATCCCCCGTAGAGAAATGATTGGTAGGACTGTAATTATCGCTATTATTAATAAAGGCAGAAGAAAGGGTCATACGGGTATTTCGGTTCATGGGGAAGCCCATTTTCACGTCGATCTTGCGGTCGGCCTGATCGATGAAGGTGGGTTGCGATTTTTCAATGAAGATCTTGCTGGTGCTGTAGTAGTTCCAATGATTATACGTGAACTCAGCAGCCAAAAACAAAGGCAGTCCGGAAGGATAGTCGATGCGCCCGGACCATTGTGCCGATTCGTAAAATCTTCCGGAATAAAAGTTTAATCCAAAGGTGTAGGCTCTTTTGTTTAAGTAGTTGTATTGCAGCCCTAAAAAGACATTGCTAATGGGACGGGAGGCAATGATGCCACCAAGATCAATCCGGATACTTTTTTTTGGCTGCGCCATGATTTCAAATTCATAACTGTCAGAGGCCGGAAGGTAGCTGATCCGGGGATAGATGGTTTCGAAAGTCTCATCAGCCACCAGTTTGTAATAACCCTGCCGGATATCATCCAGATCAAAAGAGGAACCGTCATCTTTAAACAGGCGTTCAATGTACTTCTTCTGTTGGCTGTTTACACCTGTTACAATCACTTTATTAAAGACCAGCTCCGGTTTCCGGCTGTTAAACTCAAGCCGTCTGCGTAAGAGGTCCTGGATGCTGACACGCCGTGTTACCGATTGCCGGATGCGTTCCATGTCGGCCATCGTCGCCTCGTATCCTTTCTGAATGAGGGCTGCAACCGGATTAAAATTGGTCACACTGAAATCGCTTAGTTCGGGCTGAATGTATATTCCATTTTGTCCCACAAGGGTAGAATCAGATTTGGAAAGAAACATGTAAACCAGGAAACGATTCATCAGTCGGTCGTCGTCCTTTGGATATTCGTTAAAGATTTTGGAAGATACATTCGCCCCAATGATAAAATCGGGCTGAAAGGCCTCCTTCATGACATCGGCCGGAAAATTATTATACAGTCCCCCGTCAAACACGTATTTGTCATCCAGTTTGATGGGGCGGTAGATCAGCGGAACGGTCATGGTTGCACGGACCGCTTCTGCCAGACTTCCCTCTTTTACAGCGATGCTTTGTTGAGAAAGAACATCGGAGACCATGCAGCGGTAAGGAATAAAAAGCTGGTTAAAATCATCCTTCGCAATGGCAGAAGCCTGGGAAAAAAGCTCTAACAGCGCGAAGTTTAAGGGGATATCGTTCACCAGGTTGGGACGAAAATGGATCCTCAAACTCGTGTCGATCCCTAATTTTGCAGTGAGGAAGGAGGAATTAGGGGCACTTTTCTGAAAATAATAACTGTAATCGCTCTGATATTTGCCGGCTACCCAGTCCTGAAAATCTTTGGTGAGGGCAATCTGTTCCATCTGACCGGGCGTATAGCCGGCCGCATACATTGCTCCGACAATGCCGCCCATAGAGGTTCCGGTAATGTAATCGACCGGAATGTTGTTTTCTTCGAGTGCCTTTAAAACTCCAATATGAGCGAGGCCTTTGGCTCCGCCACCGCTCAGTACTACGCCTACCTTTTGCGCTCTCGATTGAAAACCAAGGAGCAGAAAAACGGCAAACAGATAGTTGAAGTAAGAGATCACTCTATAAAAATACCGTTTTCTTTCGAAACTAATTCAATATGTAGATAGAATAGGTTAAATAGGAGGCAAAAATTACCCAAAGAAAATAAGGGATGTACAGTAAACCTGCCAGCGGCCTGATCCTGAAAAAAACAAAAGCATTGGTCAGAATGGCTAATAAGAGAAGTACAATTTCAACGAGTGCCATTCCGATTTGCTTTTGATGAAAAAATAGGAACGACCAAAGCAGGTTGAGCAGGAGTTGTAGGGCATACACCAGCATCGCCCAGAAAAAATCGTGTTTCTTTTTCCTTTCTTCCCAGATGAGGTACGAAGAAACGCCCATTAACAAATACAGGACAGTCCAGACGGGGCCAAAAAGGCTATTGGGAGGATTAAATTCCGGTTTATGAAGACCTGCGTACCAGGTACCTACAGATTCGGCTGTCCACATTCCTCCGAGGGCGCCAACAGATAAGGGGATAACCAGACAACAAAACAGGGGAAACCAGTGGATCTTGCGCATACAATGTAAGGATGAAGAAGTAAATTACGAAAGCATAACAATTCCTGCGTCGGGCTTGTTTAGATTTATTTGGATATATCAATTTTTTTACGTATATTATTAGGATAGCTTTTGTTCCTGTAATCTGATTTTCATTTTCCATTGTCCCCATTTTTGAATCGTATAAAATGCGTATTTTTATTCCAGTAAGGAGAAAGAGCAATTCAGCAAGATTATTTAAATGGACTATCAAAAGCAACTTGAACGAGTGGAAAACGAGGTGTTGAACTATTTTCAACAACACTCTAAACCTGAACTGGTCTATCATCAGTTGGGACACACCCGGGATGTGGTCGACGCGACGAAGGAAATCGCCAACCATTACCAATTGAGTGACGCGGATTTTTTCATCGTCATGACAGGGGCTTGGTTTCACGACCTCGGTTACCTGAACGAACCTGCCCGTCACGAAGAGGCAGGAGCGATGCTCGCGGAAGATTTTTTGCAAAAACAGGGAGTCAAACCCACCCTTATTGAGCAGGTAAAAAAAGTGATCATGGCTACCAGAATGCCTCAACAGCCCCAAAATCTTCTTGAAAAAATTCTTTGCGATGCTGATTTGTTTCATTTGGGCACGACGTCCTTTTCCAAGAAGAGGAAGCTGCTTCACAAAGAGGTGCAATGGTTGTCACACACAGAAATTGGGAACCGGGATTGGCGAAAAAGAGATATCTGCTTCCTCGAAAACCATTTTTACCATACAGCGTACGCTTCTTTACTTTTAAATGAGCAGAAAGCGCTTAACCTGGACAAATTGAAGGAAAAAGACCAAGAGCTGAACGAAGCAGAAGCTGTCAGGACGCAGGAAAAGCCCTCCGAACAGCTTTTATCCCAAAAAGATAAAAATCGTCCCGAAAAAGGGATTGAAACCATGTTTCGAATTACCTCCTCTAATAACCAGCGGTTAAGTGATATGGCCGATAATAAAGCGCAGTTACTGATTACCGTTAATTCAATTATTCTTTCCCTCATTGTGAGTTTGGTTTTACGTCGGTTGGAAGACAATGTTTTTCTGGTTATTCCTACCTTCATTCTGCTACTGGTGAGTCTTTCTACCATTGTTTTCTCTATCCTCGCTACCCGGCCTTCCATCCCTTCAGGAACTTTTTCAGATCAGGACCTCGACCGTAAAAAAATAAACCTGTTGTTTTTTGGGAATTTCTATAAAATGCCTCTCGAAGAATATTCGAAAGGAATGATCCGGGTCATGAATGATACCGATTTTCTGTATGGCACATTGATTACAGATGTTTATTCGCAGGGAGTGGTATTAGGGCGTAAATACAAACTGATCCGGATTGCCTATAATATTTTTATGTTTGGGCTGATCACTGCAGTAGTGGCGTATGTTTCATCGTACATTGGTTACGGAAAATTGAATTAAATCACACGAAATTATTCCTGCATGATGGAAACAGGAAAATATAGCTATTTTGACCGGGACCTGAGTTGGCTAAGTTTTAATGAACGGGTGTTAATGGAAGCCGGATGTCCGGAGGTTCCCTTGCTGGAACGAATGAAATTTCTGGGAATTTTTTCGTCCAATCTCGATGAATTTTACCGGGTGAGAGTTCCCGTGTTAATGGCTTTAGTAAAGTTAAAGAAAAAACAACCGACCACTACCGAAGCTCCTGACCGGGAGCTGCTCAAAAAAGTATGGCACACCACTTTCCTGCAACAGCAACGCTTTGGGGAATTACTGGAGGAGGACCTGCTGCCCCGACTGGAAAAGGAACACATCTACTTTTTATACAACCGCCCCGTTCCAGAAGTAATTAAGGAAAGGCTAACCACCTATTTTTTGGAAGAGGTACTCGCCCATTTGCAACCTGTCCTATTGAATGAAAATACGGCTTTTTTTCCGTTCAATAATGAACTTTACCTGTTGGTAGAACTCATCCGGAAGGGGGAAACAGAAACGGAAAAGTATATGCTCACTATTCCCTCGGCGTTTTTGCCCCGTTTTTACAGTGTCGAGGAAAAGGGAAGTCGTTACGTTCTTTTTCTGGACGATGTGATTCGATTGCACCTGCCTTTGTTATTTCGGGAAGCGGTCATTACCCACTGTAGCAGTTTTAAAATTACGCGTGATGCTGAGCTGGACCTGGACGATGAATACCAGGGAGATCTTGCACAACAAATTGAACGCCAACTGCATAAAAGAGACAATGGGCTGGCCAGCAGATTGTTGTACAGCCCTTCGTTGCCCTCCAATCTGCTGGAAATGCTGGTTCAAAAATTTCAGCTAAGACATGCCAATTTAATGGAAGGCGGAAATTACCACCATCTGAAAGATTTGATGGATTTTCCGATCAAAGACTCCCGGCTGGCTTTTCTGCGCTGGCCTCCGCTCATTTCCCCCTTGCAGGATACCCGTGTTTCTTTGCTGAAAGCAGTTAGCGAAAAGGATGCATTGCTCCATCTGCCTTATCATTCTTTTGGCGTCGTTCAGCGTTTCTTTAACGAAGCGTCTACGGATCCGTCCACCTCCGAAATCATGGTGTCGCTCTATCGGGTGGCTGCTCAATCAAAAATTGCGCATGCATTGATCACGGCAGCAAAAAATGGCAAACAGGTATGGGTACTTATGGAGTTGAAAGCGCGATTTGACGAAGCAAATAATCTGCGCTGGGCCAAGAAAATGAAGGAAGCAGGCATTCATATTCTGTACAGTGATCCGGGACTGAAAGTACATGCCAAAATAGCGTTGGTCAAAAGAAAGGAAGGTTTGCGGGAACGTTACACCGCTTTATTGGCTACCGGAAATTTCAATGAACAAACCGCAAAGAGCTATACCGATCACGTACTTTTTACCTCTCGACCGGACATTGTGCGTGAGCTGGAAAACGTTTTTTTATTGTTAAGAACCAAAAAACCACTTTCATTGGGTCGAGCGGCTTTTTTTTCCTCCTTACTGGTTTCGCCCTTCAATTTACAAAAAACGTTTCTGTCTCTTATTCATGAAGAAATGGAAGAGGCAAAAGCGGGACGACCGGCCTCCATTTTTATCAAACTCAATAATCTGGAAGAAAAACAATTGATAGATCAGTTATATGCCGCGAGCGGTGCCGGCGTAAAAATCCGTTTGTTGGTGCGGGGCATCTGTCGCCTAATTCCAGGACTTCCCGGGCAAAGTGAACACATTCAGGTAAAACGCATTGTTGACAGGTATCTGGAGCATGGCAGGGTATTTGTCTTTCATAAGAGAGGAGCCCAAAAAGTGTGGATGGGCTCTGCTGATTGGATGAACAGGAATATTTATCGCCGGATTGAAGTGTGTTTCCCACTGGAAGAGAATTCCCTGAAAACGGAAATATTGACACTCCTCGACTTCCAATGGCAGGATGAAGTGAAAGGCACCACCATAAATGACGAATTAATGAATATTCCGTCTGTAACAACTGATCAGGAAACCGGGTCTCAAGAGAACACCTACCGTTTTCTGGAAGAACACGAACAAACCGCTGAAACGAATGAAAAATAGTTACCTTCCTCTATTCTTAGGGATTTGTCTTTCACTAAGTGCCTTTTCCTGTACATTGGAGCAGACACCCCTGGTGGATCCACCCAATTACCATTTATCCAGCCCTGAACGTCTCCGGATGCCTGACGCATTGCAGGAAATTTCTGGCATTGGACTGATAGAGGGGCGGACAGATACCATTTATGCCATTGAAGATGAGAGCGGAAAAGTGTATCAATTGCCTTTAAAGACCCTTCCTGGCGGTTACTCGCGAACTTATTTCGCTGAAAAAGGCGATTATGAAGACATCGCTATTGGCGAAGGGTGGGTACATGTATTAAAAAGCAATGGAACTATTTACAGCTTTCGACTGGAAGAGCTTCGCCGGAAAAAGGCGACAGGGGTGCAGGTCGCAAAAGGGTTGTTGCCAAAAGGAGAGTATGAAGCACTGTTCAAGGATCCCCAAAGTGGCCTGATCTACGTCTTATGCAAAGAGTGCAAGCAGGATAAGGGAAGTGAGCAGGTGAGCGGATTTATATTAAAAAGTGATACCGCCGGAATCCTTTCTTCGGAGGGCGCTTTCCAGCTAAAGGAAACGGAAATCCGGCAAATCAATGAGCGTAAAAAGGGAAGTTTTCATCCTTCTGCACTTGCGCGCCATCCGATTAGTGGAGAATGGTATATACTGTCCTCTGTAAATAGGGCCCTGCTAATTGCGGATGAAAATTGGAAAATAAAAGGAGTATATCACCTCAGCAGTAATTTGTTCAACCAACCGGAAGGAATCACCTTTGACAAGGAGGCCAATCTCTATATTTCAAACGAGGGAAGTGAAACCCAGAATGGAAATGTGTTGAAGTTTTCTTACCATTCAAGCACACTTCAACCATGAGGAGATCTCTTTTATTCCCCCTTTTATTGTTCTTATTTCTTTGCGTAGAGATGGGGTGGGCACAAGATTCGGTGAAGTACCGGGTCATTCTGATTGGTGACGCCGGAGAAATGAATACTATTCAAAAAGGAGCCATGCAACTGGCGGCTTCCACGGTATTGCCGGGCCGCACTTCTGCTTTTTTCCTCGGGGATAACATTTATCCCACCGGAATGGCATTGGCGGGCTCTTCTGCTTTTCCGCATACAGCCGCTATTCTGAAATCGCAATTCGAACCTCTGCGTGCTGCGGGTTCTGCGGTGTATTTTATTCCGGGCAATCATGATTGGGATAAATCCGGACCCTTAGGCCTCCAGAAAATCAAGGCGCAGGGGGATTACCTGGCTTCTTTTCAGGATAGTTTGTTGCAGCTGATTCCCCGAAATGGCTGCCCTGATCCGGTGGCTGTGGAACTGGGTGATCAACTGGTGGTCATTGCTTTTGATAGCGAATGGTGGCTTTTTCCGTACGATAAACTCAATCCGGAAGCCGATTGCGAATGTCAGACAAAAAGTGAGGTGTTGTCTGCCATGGAAGACCTGCTGCGTAAGCATACTGGTAAGATGATTTTGCTGGCAGCTCATCACCCTTTTCAGAGCTATGGATCACATGGCGGTTATTTCACCTGGCAGAACCACCTTTTCCCGCTGGCTGCACTGAATAAAAAATGGCTCATTCCTTTGCCGGTCATTGGCTCTTTGTATCCTTTTCTGCGGTCTACTTTTCTAAGTCCTGAAGATTTGAAACATCCGCTTTATAAAGACATGGTGAAGCAGGTAAATCGTATTTTTGGAGATCAGCCGCAAGTGGTGTATGTGGCGGGACACGAGCATGGCTTGCAATTGATCAAAAGTGATCAGCTACAGGTGGTGAGTGGTTCCGGAGCGAAAAGAAATCCCAATAAAAAAGGAACGTATTCGCTGTTTAATGACATGAATCAAGGCTTTGTGATAGCCGATCAACTCCTTACAAACGATGTGCGTTTTCGCTATTATCTGTATACAGATACCGGTTTAAGAGTGGCTTTCGAATACCTGCATCCTTTTCCGGAAATGACTTCTGTTCCCCTCAAAGAAAAGAAAACTCCGTTAATGACGGATAGCATTTCGATGAGGATTCGGCCTTCGTATGACAGTGTAGGGCGATTTCATCGGTGGTTTTTTGGAGAGAACTACCGGAAGGATTATGCCATGGAAACCACCGTTCCCGTCATCCGCTTGTCGGAAATCCATGGCGGATTAACGCCTGTTCGTCTGGGAGGGGGAAATCAATCCAGATCCCTTCGTTTGAAAGATACTTCGGGAAAGGAGTGGGTGTTAAGAAGTGTGCAAAAATACCCGGAAGTTCTTCTCCCGCAAGGGCTGAGAAATACGTTTGCCAAAGATATTTTGGATGATAACATGTCCGCGCAGCATCCTTTTAGCGCGTTGGTGGTTCCCACACTGGCCAAAGCAGCAGATTTGCCGCACGCTACGCCAATGATCGGATGGGTTTCTCCCGATTCGGTATTGGGGGCCTACGCTCCAATGTTCGAACATACATTATGCTTGCTGGAAGAGCGCGAACCTGCAGGGAAATCAGACAATACGGCAAAGATGTTCCGGAAATTAGATGAAGATAATGATTATCGTTACGATGGAGAGATGTGGCTGAGAGCAAGAGCCTTGGATATCCTGATCGGCGATTGGGATCGGCATGAGGATCAATGGCGATGGAAACCGGTGAAAGAAGGTAAAACGGTTCGTTACATTCCTGTTCCGCGCGACAGGGATCAGGTATTTTATAGTTCGGATGGTTTTATTCAGCGATACGTACAATCTTCTTCTCTCCTGCCTATGATGCAGGGGTTTGAGCGCCCTTTGAAGGATATAGACTGGTTTTTATGGGAAGGTAGAGCCATGAACAGTAAGTTCTGGTCCGGATTTTCTGCAGAGCAAATGGAAGCGTTGGTCGTGGATTTTTGTGAACGAATGACCGATGAAGTGCTGGAAGACGCGTTGAAAGCTTTGCCTGCCCCGGTCTATGAAAAACACCAGGTGGCTTTTCTGCGTCAATTAAAGGAAAGAAGAGCACTGCTTCCCGAATGGATGAAGCAGCATTACCGTTTTTTTAACCGCATTGTGGATGTGCAAGCCAGCCAGAAACACGAAAAAATTGAAATTACCGAAGCTCAACAAGGAAAGATACGAATTAAAATTCAAAAAATCAATAAGGAAGGCGAGTTAAAAGCCGGCTTATTTGACCGCACCTTTGACCCGCAGGTGACGAAAGAAATTCGTCTCTATTTGCGAGGCGGAAACGACAGCCTTCAGATGAATTTGTCAAAATCTCCCATTAAGATCCGCTTAATAGCGGGCAGCGGGCACAAAGTATATACCATTTCTTCCCTTTCGAGACCAGTCACTTTACATGGTCTTGAAGGAAATAATGAGTTTTCAGGAGAGGGAATTTCCCGTTTGGTGAAAAAACTCTCCACCGATACCTCCAATGCCAGTTACCTCGGGAAAGACTTGTATAGCCGCACCTCAGTGATGCCCAATGTTGGCTACAATCTGGACGACGGTATTTTGGCGGGTATTCAGCTGCAGTTCACTAATCCAGGTTTCCGAAAGCAGCCCTATGGAAATACCCAGTATTTTTCCTTGTTGCATTCGTTCGCTAGCGGGGCTTTTCAATTCAATTACCGGGGAGAGTGGCTAAACGCCTGGAATAAGGCTGATTTATTGCTGCATGCACGGGTGAAAGCACCAGACAATACCCAAAATTTCTTCGGGGTAGGAAACGAGACCTCGTTGGAGGAGCGGGACGATGCCTGGCACTATTACCGTACCCGTTTTAACCTTGTCGAAGTGGAGGGTGTTTTACGTTGGCGTCGTCCGAAATCTACCTTTAGCGCAGGCCCGCTGTTGCAATTTTACCGCTACGATGCCAAGGATAACCAGGGACGTTTCATCACCCATACGGATCGGCTTTTGAGTCCCGACAGTGCGGTGGTGGATCAGAATAAATGGTACACCGGAGTTCAGGTACAGTTTATAAATAACACAAGAGACCACGATCTATTGCCAACGCTGGGTTCTTACATCCAGTTGAAGTGGACGGCCTTGAAAGGATTAAACACTTATGCCCGTTCATCGGGCCGTTTTGAAGGGGCCGTTGCTTTGTATAAGAACCTGAACGCCAATGCCTCGATGGTTCTTGCCAATCGGTTTGGCGGAGGGTTCAGCGTGGGTAATCCTGCCTTTTATCAGCATTTGTTTCTTGGTGGACAGGGCAATCTCCTCGGATATCGCCAGTACCGTTTTGCGGGGAAACACTATTTTTACAATAACCTCGAATGGCGACTCAAGTTGGGCGACTTTGTGAGTTACATCCTTCCCGGACAAGCCGGCCTGATTGGCTTTCACGATGTGGGCCGGGTATGGGCCGCTAATGAAAAATCCCAAAAATGGCATCATGGGGTGGGAGGGGGCGTCTATTTTGCACCCGCATCCATGACGGTGTTCCGTGCCGTCGCAGGCTACTCACGCGAAGGCTGGTTTCCTTATTTTTCTATGAATTTCAGATATTAAACGTATGAATGCTTCCATTATCGATATCGGTTATAAAACCTGCTTCCCTGAAAAAGGGGTTTCTTTCACTTTGTCGCTCAGGCCATTGGTGAACTACCTCGAAAATCGTCTCAAAACGGAAGATACGTTGAAAAAGGAATTTTACCGCTTTCTTCTCGAGAAGATCAAAGCGGAGAAATCTTTGTTAGAGGAGGTGGATGTGGAAACACTGGTTCAGCATAAAGATGTGTTGGAGCTCGTTTATACCATTTTAACGCCTTTAATGGCGAACGAAAAAGATCTTTACTGGGCATTAAGTACGCCGGTACCCGACAAAATCTTTTTCAGTACCAATATCTTTTATGATTTTCTAGAGTTGCAGATTTCTGCCAGAAAGCAAGAAAATCAGCTTAAGTCGCAGGAAGAAGAGCATCTGGTGTTCCTTTACAGAATGATTCTGGAACGTTTCTATAAGTATCAATATGTCAATAAAAATGAAATTCTCTACACGTTTCATCACCCTGAAACCCAATTAACCAGTTTTTACAACATTCATTCAGATACCCGTTTCGTAGATATTCATTACCAGGGAGAATTGCCGGAAATTGACTTTGAAGAATTGGCGGTATTTACCAGAGAGGGCAAAGAACTGGAGTACCTGCAGGCGGCAATGCCCATTGAGCGGTTTACGTTCGATGGATTTAGCATCATCAGCTTGAGCGATGTGACCTTTCAGCATTCCATTGAAGGAATACGCAACGCCCTGGTCAATCATGCATTTGAAACGGAAACCTATGAAAATGTCATCCACTCCTTACGCGCCCTCTCCGGGAATGGCTACATGGAGTTTGGCTTGTTGCCTTTTCTCAAGGTCAATGATAAATTTGTACTCGATATAGCGCATAAGTCTCAAAGCATTTTGATTAACTCCGGGACCCTGTTTAATGTTCAGGAAGAAAGTTTTCAAAGCCTGATCGCGGATTACAAGGATCATCCCCATCCCATTTTTTTTAAGGACCTGAATGACGAATCTCTTCAGAAATTCTCCTTTTTATCGGTATTGAAAGCAAATAATGTGACATCCTATGCGGTATTGCCTGTCTATTATCATTTGCAACTGGCAGGGGTCATGGAGGTCTATACCCGGGAGGAGGTGGTCATTGATGAGAAAATCATTTCTCGTTTACATCCCGCCATGCCTTTGTTGGGTCAACTATTTCAGTACCGGATTGATGAATTTAACTCCGAAATGGACGAGGTGCTGAAAGATAAATTTACGGCTTTGCAACCTTCTGTACAGTGGAAATTCAATGAAGCTGTCTGGAATTTCTTGAAAAAGGAAAAGAAAAAGTGGAAAACACAGGAGGTGGATACCGTTACTTTTAAAGGATTATACCCCTTATTTGGGGCGATAGATATCCGGAACTCAACGACGGAGAGAAATGTGGCTTTGCGTAGTGATCTCAAGCTGCAATTGGCCAAATTAGTAGAAACGTTAACGGAGCTACAGAAGATCACCCCTTTAGACCTGATCCGGAAGCTGCTTTTTGAGGCCCAGGGCTGGCAGGAGCGGATAAATTCCTTACTGAGTTCCAGTGAAGAAGGACAACTCAATGAATTTCTGGAATTGGAGGTGCACCCGGTATTGAAACATCTTGCACAAAGTCAGACAGAGATTTCGCTTTTGGCCGGAGCTTATTTTGAATGCATTGATCCCCAGCAGGGGGGCGCTTTCGAAAATCGTCGCCAACTGGAACGCTCTATGCAACTCATCAATAATGCCGTCAGCGAATTCCTGGAAGAAGAGCAGACGGAACTTCAGGCCTTGTATCCTTCCTATTTTGCTAAATTCCGTACCGATGGCATCGAATATGATCTCTATATTGGTCAATCCATTGCCCCTTCCAAGCAATTTGATCTTCTGTACTTAAAAAATACGCGGATATGGCAGTTAACAGCAATGGTAGAGATTGCACGCCTCACCAATAATCTGGTCACCCGTATGCCTCGTCCTTTGTTAACGACCCAGCTTATCTTCATTCATTCAAATCCGATTGACATTAGTTTTAGAAACGATGAACGCCGGTTTGATGTGGAAGGGGCGTACAATATCCGTTATGAGGTAATTAAGAAAAGGATTGATAAAGTAGCGATCAAAGGAACCGGCGAGCGATTAACCCAACCGGGTAAAATTGCCCTGGTATATTTTCACGCTCATGAAGCCCTTGAATACCAGGAATACTTATTTTTTCTACAGAATGAAGGATACCTGCTGCGAGAGGTCGAATACCTTGAATTGGAAGAGGTGCAGGGAGTCAGCGGTTTAAAAGCAATGCGGGTAAGCGTCAACTATGCCAGCGGAGAAGCCTACGATGAAAAGTGCGAAAGTTTACAACGGAAATTGTTGAAAGGCAATCAATCGCTGGAAGAATCCATCGAAAAGAAAGCTTAAAAATCGCGCGTAGGGGAACCGGCTTTTTCGAGCCCTGATGGTAAGTAGCTTGTTGTCTGGAGATATTGTTGCTTTAGGCTGTCCGATTTTCTTTTCGCGAAGGCCTGTAAAGGGCTGTTCTCTTTCGCTGCGTAAGCTTCAAATTGCGCATTGAGGGCGGTTTGCATATGAAGAATCTGCTGTAAAACGGCGGTTTCCAGGCCCGATCCTGTTTGTTGCTTTAATCCTTGTAACTTTTTGAGCTGGGCCTCCGAAAAACGATTCTTCTTTTTTTCGCTTTCCCGGGGATGATAGGATTGCAGACTGTCTGCCAGCTGCAGATAGAATGATTGTAAATGGCGATAGTAAGTTTTTAGACTGTCTTTTGTACTGCGCTGATAAAGCAGGAGGCTCATTTCATTGATTAAATAACTATAAACGGCCGCATGATGTAGAAAAGAACTTTGCTCCAGGCTGTCCGTGAGCAAACGCGATTGTTTAAAAATAAGCGTGTCGGATGGGGCCAGGGGGGCGGCTTCTTTCTCCCTGTTTGGACCACATCCGGTCAGACCGGGTAAAAAAAGAAATAGAGGAAATAGAAATAACTGCTTCATGGCATGAGCTGTCTTTAAGGAACGCGCTTCTTCCCTTTTGGTTTTACCCTGCCGCAAACCGCGTCACTTCCCACCATTTCCTGATTTTACCCTTGTAGCGGCATAATCGCTTGAAGTAAAGGTTTCCAAAAGGAAGCAAAAAGAGGTGTGTTGGAAATACCTTTCCGGAGAGAAACCCTATTTGCGGGAGCGATAAATGGGGAAAATCGATGCATTTTTGCAATGATGAGATGATCTACCCGTTGGATGAGCAGGGTGGTATAAACCGGTATACGGAAAAGTCGGGGAGGAAAAGAACAGATGCGTAAAGACATCTTTTCCGTCGAATTTGAAGATTCATCGCTTTCCTCAATTTCATCGATTCGAATCCAATAGTGCTGCGCTTTCGTTTTAGTCTTTCGAGACGGATGGAAGGTAAGGCGGAGCGATTGTCCTTGTTGAACAGGCAGCCGTTGGGCTCTATCGGGCTGGTCAGGCAATAAGAAGGAGTAGGCTCCCAGTCCATGGAGTTTGTGCCATTGGCCCACGTGAATGAGTCGTTTCTTGACAATGTCAAAATAAAACTTAGCTGCGGGAGTACCTCGAACTATCCGGGTCACCAACAGGTCGGGAGAAAGGGGAAAGACGGGAAATGAGGACATACAGAAACAGTTAAAAGAAAGCCGGAGCTGGATGGAAAGCCCCGGCCAAAAGGTTATATTTCATAAATTTTGAGGTATTTTTTGAGTTGTTGCCGGGCATGATGAATGCGCGTTTTAACAGTGCCGACAGGCATTTGATACGCCTCGGCGATTTCATGGTATTTGTACCCTTCAAAATATTTCATAAAAGGTTCATAAAGGTTGGGGGGAAGGGTGTGTAAGGCACGGGCAATGTCTTCATTAATGAACTTTAGTTCACCCAGGTTGCTCGTCGCACTGTGCATGAGGTTGTTGGCCGAAATGTCGTCTTCAGTGATGACGATTCCTTGCGTACGGGTCGCTTTCCGGTAATTGTTAATGAACGTATTTTTCATGATGGTAAACAGCCAGGCCCTGAAATTAGTGCCTGACTTAAAGTTTGAAAAATAGGTAAATGCTTTCATCAGGGTGTCCTGAATGAGGTCATCGGCATCGTCCTCGTCATGGGTAAATCCCATGGCATAGGCTCTTAGTTTTGTTCGGTACTGCTCGATTAGGGAATTGAAGTTTAAAGTTTCTGCTGACATAATTAGGATGATTTTAGGGTGTGTCATACAATAATTCGCTGCTCAACAACGAACAAACATGATACCAAGGGAGTGTGCAGACGATCTTTCCTTCAGGCTGGTAACGAATGATTCTCAATGTTTAATTTAAAATTAATTTGCGCGATCCCCCTTCAAGAAGTGATCAGGCCTATTTTTATACTCTCTCCTAAATTGGTCTCCACGCGAAGGCCTTTCATAGAAACAGGTATTTACCGCAACGATGGCTGTTCGATGCGGTTTTTTAAAATCTATTAAAAAGGTCGGCTATGTCCTTTTTTTTAAAAAATTACTTCTCATAAAAAAATCCAAAGGGGTTTACGTACAAATACCTGTTTGTTTCAAAAAGAAGCCTTTTATGAACCTTTTTAAGGAAAAGGATTGTTTTAGGATCAGAAAGCAAGGGGGAATCTGTGAAAACGTCGAACGGTTAGTGGCACTTATTTCTGGAGATAGGTTGTCCGAAATGATCCGAAAATAGAAAATGCTACGGCTAAGAACAAAAATTTATAGAAGGGTGTCCCGCCGGTTTCCACGACAGACAGGCGGAGAATAAAGCTACTTTCTTCCGGTTAGTTGAAATCTGAAAATCGGCCAGTATAAAGAATGGATTGTTAATTAATGGTTAAAAACACGAAGGTGGTCAGCGGCCAATTACTCCTTCACTAATGAAAAGATGAAAATGAAAAGCGCTAAAAACAAATTGGAAAAGGAGACTGCAAAAGCAATGGATTCGGCAACAGGCTCTCAGTCCAAAGAGGGAAAACCATCTCCTCCAGTCAAAGGGGCTGAGACGACGTACGGAAAGGACGTTCAGCCCAACCAAGGGATACCTCACGTAAGGAAGCAGGGAGAAGATTCAGAAAGGGTACAGGAGAAAAATAAAAAAGATGAAGCAACTCGTGGAGGAAGTATTTCACCTCCTGATGAACGGAAGGCACCTGGAGAAGACCCTAACGTGAATGCAGAGGTTGAAAATAAGGAAGATACCGTATCTAGGGAAGAGAACGGATTATAAGGTTAAAAGTGTGTCTTAAAGAGAAAAAATATGTTGAATAATTCACCAAAAAATAATCTGAAAAAAGGAAAAGAATTAAAAGAAAAGGACCGGACCTTTAGAGAAAAAGCCACTGAAGAAAAAGAAGTAAGAAAAGCCGGTCATATAGGAGAAAATGCAGCAAACGCACGTAAAATTCATGGGACCTATCGTCCGGGAAAGGGAAGTGTCGAAACAATTAAGGATGTATGACTGTTTTATCCAGGCTAAAAGGAATGAAATATGATTAATCTATTAATTGCAGTAAGCAATCAATTGGATCAGATTCAGCTTGCGGAAACACTTGCTACTGAAAAGGATATCCGGATAGTCGCTTCCTTCCGGAATGAAAAAGAAATACTGTCTCATCTCAAAGAGCATAAGGAAGTGACAGTGATCCTTTTGGATGCACGAATGGCTTCAAAAGAGAATATGGAACAGTGGAAGGACGTTCTCGAGAAGGAGACCGATCATCGGCCTGCATTCATTTTAAGGGGGCACTTAGCAGACGAGAATGTCATTGCTCAGGCTTTTGCGGCAGGTGTTTCGGGCTACATTTTGAAGGAGGCGAGTCAGGATGAGTTGCTTTTTGCCATTCGGCAGGTCGCCTCCGGAAATCAGTTTCTGGGCCTGAAACCGACCATGAATTTAGTGGAAAGATCGGTGAAAGCTTATGAGCGAAGCCTCAAAGTCCGTAAGAACACCGATTTCTCACCCCGGGAAATTGATATTATCCAATTGATGGCCGAAGGTTTAACCAACAAAGAAATGGCCGAAAAACTTTTTATCAGCAAGCGAACCATTGAAGGACATCGTCAAAACCTGATTGATAAAACCGGTGTGAAAAATACCGCTTCACTTATTCGGTACGCGGTATTAAATGAAATTATTCAATGAAAATCTCAAGGGAATATTCATTGGGTTTTTTTTGAGATAGGCGGTGTTTTTAACTTTAGGGAATGTTTTTTTGAATTCATTCGCTTCTGTATCAATCGACTACAATTTATCCTCAAAAAAGGTTTGGAGAAAAAGCGGGAGAGTTCTATATTTGCACCACTTTATACCTGAAACCAGGAAAATAAAGGATGATTCCGTAGCTCAGCTGGTAGAGCATTACACTTTTAATGTAGTGGTCCTGGGTTCGAATCCCAGCGGGATCACACCAAAGACTATCAAAACGTATAAAACCCTGCAATCGCACGATTAGCAGGGTTTTTACTTTTAGGACGTTACCAAAACTCGCACGAATTCGGATCAAGCTTAAAAGTTGGGGAGGGGAAAAAGAGGATCAAGCTTAAAAGTTGGGGATGGGAAAAGATTGTTTAGCTTTGCTTGAAACAAACTATTTTGGATTCGGCACTACTTTCATTGATCCTTCCCGAAGGACTTAGCCATTACTTTGATTTTGACAAGGTTGAGCTTATTA
>JBBCJN010000008.1:0-1612 GCA_037190785.1 Pedobacter sp.
ACGACATCGAGGTGCTTGCCCTTGATGCCGTTGATGTTGTACCATACAACGTTCAACATTAAGCTAGGAGTTCGTCGTCGTCACTGGAGCAGCTCTCCATGTTGGAGTCGTGGTGCTCACTTGCTTGTGTGGCCGTGGCTAACGGTCGTTTCCTCGCCTTCTCGGCCGATAGGGAATGGGACACGCGCTTCCCATTCTCCTTGACCGGAGTGTTGTCGTCGTCGTTTCCTCTTGCGACGAATCGAAGCATCGTTGCTTGCCTTTGCTTGAGACCACCCAATCCTTCCACCGGTGCGCCGTTCTGTTCCAATGACTTCTCCCTAGATACTGCTGTGATGTCCCCGCGCGTGGTACCAATGTTGTCGGAGGACTGTGACTGTCGACTCCTCCTACGACGTTTCGCCTCCAGGATATCGTTGCTCAGAGAGTCCAAGGCAGCCTCAATCCTCTCGAACTGGCAGGCTGTTGTCAGAGTGGTGGTATTTTCAGTGATCATCATCCCGTCACCTTCCACACCAGTATTCAGGCCAGTGGATTCCCATTCGCCATCTACATCTTGCTCTTCGGTGTGTCCGGTGCTTTCCGTGTCGGTTGCCTCCTCCATCTCTTGAATTTCTCTTGGTTCCTCAGTTGGTTCATCAGTTTCATTTTCTCGCTCCGTTCTGTCGTCCCTCGTCCAATTGTCGCCGGTGTCGTGGGATGTTATTGTTTCAATCGCCCTCAGTGTTGTCCTCTCGTACTCCCCGACTGGCTCCCGTGACTCATCGTGTTGGGGTACTACCGTGAAAACAGTCGTACTGTCGTTGTGTGACGGTGCTACCTCCTCGTTCATCGTCTGATCATCCTCCTCGCTCACCTCGTTGGTCGCTTGGAGGAGTGACTGCTCTGCCGAGACTTCGACATTTCTCGGCTGAGTGGGGCTAGACACAACCTGTTGTAGCTCCAGCCGCTCAACTCGTCTCTCGAGTTCTCTGATCCTCTCCTCCAGCCATCTTTTGATCCGCTTCCACTTCTTCGAGAGTTCGGCCGTGGGTTCGATTCTTCTCTCCACATAGGCACTTACCTGACTCTTGTCCCCCGAGCCATTGATGACTGCCTGGGCGTATGACTTTGAGGTCATTGTGACAAAGGCAATGTCTCCCTTTTTCTCCACCTGTTTTACTCCGTCTCCGACCATTTTTTCGATTTCCTTCGGAGATTTTTTTCCCACACTTCTGATGATGACCTTTTGGTCATTGTCCACACCTCTCTTGACCATTGCCGTCGAGTTTGGGATCATCCTGGACTCATTGTAGTGGGTCACAAAGTCGTGAAGGCGGTCATCCTTCACGGTGACCCAGGCAATGAAGTCCCCCTTGTCCCAACGGATGACTTGAGCCCTTGTCACCCAGCCCTGGTACTGGGAGCCGATGGTTCGAGCCACGTTGTGAAAAAGTCTCTCTCACAACAAATCATGCGGAAATTATTGTCACAAGGCATTGATGCTCGAGCGGTCAAGAGGTTGGACTTGAAATCCAATACCGGAAACGGTGCGCAGGTTCGAATCCTGTTCAATGCGAATGTTTTTGTTTTTACTGTACAATACAACAAACGGTTTTTGGCACGTCTTGTT
>JBBCJN010000009.1:0-145041 GCA_037190785.1 Pedobacter sp.
CAATGCGTCCGCAGAATCATTCAATGCTAAGATAAAGTCATTCAGAGCTCAATTCAGAGGAGTGAGAAATGTAAAATTCTTTCTGTTCAGATTAACTAAAATATATGCCTAAATCGAATCCCCAACTTTTAAGCTTGATCCAAAAACTCCCGCTTCCATGTATTGATCTGGATGGGATGAACCTCGTATTTGGCAGCCAGCTAATGAACTGTTTGCTGTTCCCTGATCGCTTTCGATGGCTATCTTCGACTTAAAACCTGCACTGAATTTTATACGTTCCTTTTTTATTTTACAACTGCTAAGTTAATCATTTAAGCAGCTGTCGAATATTTAAGGAGTACTACAATTTCCATATTCCCTACCATTCCCCTATTATCAGTTTCAATTTGTGAAAGTATTTTTGCAATTGGTTCTCTACCTCTTTCAATTTTAATAAATTGAAAATCTGAGAAGGGCGAAGAAAAAGGGAAGGACCGGGAAAATGGGTCAAAAAGAAAGCGGACACTTCATTAAGAATAAATCTGTGCCCGCTTAAAATTAACGCTCTCACGTCAAAGATAGAACTTTTATATATAGTTTTCAAATATTCTTAAATTATTAATGTATTATAATTATTACATGTATTTATTAGAATGAAAACATCACATAGATACTTTTTAAAATAAACATTCAAAAGAGATATTCATAAGAAAAAACGATATCAACACCACAATTAAATTAAAATAATTAACCAAAAAAACCAACAAACTAACTATCATTTGACAAATATTTTTTAGTTTTTTTTTAAAAAATCCTTTACATCCTCCACTACTTTCTAAAGCACTGGCCCTGCTTATTCCTTTCTTAAGATTCCTTTTTCTACGCCTTCGTTTATTAATGATTCGGCATAGCTCCAGAGACTCTTAGCTCCGTGCTTAATCACTTCTTTTTTGGCGTATACCTTTTGATAATTGACACCCGGTTCCTGCCATGTTCCCCCATTGTTTGAACTATTTTGCAACAAAGGTTCTAATCTGTCCATTGCACGGGCAAATTGCGCTTCTGAACTCTCTCCCTGCTCAAACTCTTCCCAAATCGCCATCAACTCCTGAGCCGTCTCTTCAGGAAGCATCCCGAAAATACGCCTGGCAGCCTTCCGCTCTTCATCCGTATTGGAATGATCTTTCTGAGTGTCATAAATAAACGTATCTCCAGCGTCGATTTCAACAATGTCATGAATCAGTACCATCTTGATTACTTTCAGCAGGTCTATTGACTCATTTGCATGTTCCGCCAACACAATCGCCATTAAGGCCAAATGCCAGCTATGTTCAGCATCATTCTCATTTCTATCACTATGAAACAATTTTGTTTTTCGCTGAATGTACTTTAACTTATCGATCTCCTTAATAAAAGCGAGTTGTTTTTGTAATCTTTCTGGAAGCATTTTGGAGTAAGTTCACTGAAGCCGACAGAGGCCTCCTACAAAAATAGTCGTTCTCTTGCAATTCTCCCTAAAGTCTCATCATTCAGAAGCACTTTAATTCATTTGGTCATTCGGAGCTTATTCCCTGAAAAGCAGCTTCCTTAGGAATAAATCTGATTTAGATCAGATTCTTTTTTTAGAAATATCATATTTTTTTTCATAACACATCTTTATATTAGCTATTAAATAAAAAAATATTGATATGAGAAAATTCAGACGCCTTCCTTCCAAACAAAAGAAATATATTGGGTTCTTCTTAATCACCTTCGTATTTCTAACGATTGCTTTTATCAGCGCCATGGAAAAACAGCATTTTTATAGGAGGGCATCGGGTTCTCAAATAATTGTCACCGGATTTTCTACGGTGACCCCCTGGAAACTCAAGGCACAGGATTTTACTTGTGAGGCTTCCCTTCAAATAAAAGACAATGCGCTTCAGGAAATTTCCGGTCTGAGCTTTTCTCTACCTATTAAGCAATTGGAGAGTCGTGATCCCCACGTCAAATTGCTCATGAACGATGTTTTTCAATTAAATGAAGTGGAAGCCATCAGTTTTAAACAATCCCGTCAAATGGTATTGCCTATTATGCAGAAAGTACACATGATTGGTTACCTTACCATGGGAAAAACATCACAGCGCATTGATCTTCAAATGGATTATGTCATGCACGAGGATAAGACGATCTCTTTCAAGGGAGTAAAAACGATTAAGCTAAGTGATTTCAATATCCATATTCCTGAAGACACCACCCTGGGGGTTATCAAAGCTAAAGATGAAGTAAAAATCGAAATTCTCATTAACCTTAACGAAAACACCCAAGGTATTGAAAAAATACTGGCGATGTAAGACATGCGCCCATCCCTCTCCCTATAGTGCGCTCTTCACAAAACAAATGAAATCGTAAAGATCCCCTGACCAGCTCTTCTAAAGAACGCGACGGGGATTTTCCTCTTTTAAGCGCCGATCTACCACAAAAGGACCAAAGGGCAATAAAGAGGCGATAAACAGCAGGAGCACCCTTCCAAATTTCCATCGGTATTCCTGCCAGGCCATGATCAGGAATATGATGTAAAGAACAAAAAGTAAGCCGTGGGCCCATCCGGTATATTTCACGGCAAGAGGCATATCTGCAAAGTACTTTAAAGGCATCGCAATAAACACCAGCAGAAGAAAGGAAATGCCCTCTGCTATAGCAACTTTTCTGAATAATTTAAGTGTCGACATCGTTTCTGGAATTTCCCAAAGATAAAAAAAGGAACATTTGAAGCCCGCAAAAGTTCCCATTTTGACACTGGACAAACGATGCCGGGAATTACCTTCCCTTTTTAAGATTTTCTTTCATTCGGAGGAGGTATTTGTGACGGTAATAATGATCCTTGATACGAAGTAAGACCGCATGTTTATCTGCCTCCTTTGCCTGTGCAAAAGCCTCGCTTAACTGTCTGAATTCCACCTGAAGCGAATCTTCAAAAGCCCGAATTTGTTGATCCAACTCTTCTTTCGCTGAAGGCACTCCCCCCATCTGTAATTCCATCAATGCCTCATTCATTTCCATCATCTCCATCAAAAAATCCTGTGGAAGAACGTAACTTTCTCCCTCCCGAATCAATTCGTACAGCTGGAGAAGGTATTCCAATGTCCGATAGGGGTCTTTCAGGATCTGGAAAGCATTGTTATTCAGGGTGGCTAACTGCAGCGCTTCTTCCTGCTTCTCTTCACTTTCCTGAATGTAGAAATCCGGATGATATTTTTTGCTGAGTTCGTAAAATTTCGCCTTTACTTTGCCCTGGTCGGGATGCAAATCAATAGGGAGATCATACAGCTCAAAATAATTTCCTGTTCGCATGGGAGCTCCTATTTACCAAAAAGTTTCAGGATATCATTTCCGAAAGCAAAAACCATCAAACACAGCAGGATTATAAATCCTGCGATCTGTGCCTTTTCCATGAACTTATCGCCCAGCGGTTTTCCTTTTATCATTTCCACAATCAAAAACACCACATGTCCTCCATCCAATGCAGGAATAGGCAATAAATTCATAAAAGCCAATGCAATGGATATCAAACCGGTTAATCTCCAGAAATTATACCAGTCAAATTCACTTCCATAAACTTTGGCAATCCCGATAGGGCTACTGATATTTCTGGCGCTCACTTTACCGGTAATCATTTTCCAAACTCCTTTGGCATTGTCGCTGAAGGAAGTCCAGCCTTTCTGAGTTCCTACGGTGAATGATTCCAGAAAACTATAATTGATATGACGGGTAGGTAATAAACTTCTACCAATCAGAATACCAATGGTTCCTTCTGCAGACACTGACGGACTAAGAAGAACCTCCTCCTGCCCCCTCAACACCTGAACCTGAACCTTTTTGCCTGCGTTCTTTTGCAACTCTTCTGTAAACTCATCAATGAAACGAACCGCTTTACCGTTTACAGAAAGAATGCTGTCTCCTTCTTTCATCCCTGCCTCAAAAGCCGGGTAAGTGACGTCTTCCACCACCTCTTTTCTTCCCAACAGCGAACCAATCTTACGAAAAATCCCCTCTTTCTTCTGTTCGGCTGCCGATTCAGCATTGTTCACAAAGCTTACTTTTTGTGCCACTATACGCGGCTCTACAAACTCGTCTATTCCATGTTTACTGATGTTATTCAGGACTGATTCGGGAATAATGAGGTCCTTTGCCTGTCCCTTTCTTGAAATGGTCAATTTAGGGTTCCCTAACAATACCTTGGAACTGATCAACTCCTCAAAACGAACCACTTTTTGTCCGTTAATTGCCAAAATCTTATCCCCATCCTGCAATCCGATTTCTTTTCCAACAATTCCCGGATGAATACCATGTTCCAAACGATCATTTGCGATGTAGGTTTCACCATACTTAAAGGTCAGCATCCAGAAAATGAAAATCCCCACAATGATATTGACGATAATTCCACCCAGCATGACGATGAGCCTTTGCCAGGCAGGCTTAGACCTGAATTCCCATGGTTGAGCAGGTTGAGCCAACTGTTCGGTATCCATTGATTCATCAATCATTCCTGAAATTTTCACGTATCCTCCCAATGGAAGCCAACCCACACCATATTCGGTATCCCCGACTTTAAAACTGAATAGTTTATATCCCCAGGCATCAAAAAAGAGGTAAAATTTCTCTACCTTAATTCCAAAAGCTCTGGCGGCTAAAAAGTGTCCAAGTTCATGTAAAATTACGAGTATCGATAAACCCAGCATCAGCTGGCCCGCCATGATCAGTCCTTCCATATGTGATTTCTTATAGGTCTTTTTTAGAGTTTAAATTCTGTTATTTGTTACGAGTTCAGCTGCAAATATACGGGTATCCCGGTCGCTTTCTAAATAATTCTCAATGGAAGGTTCTTGAATAAATTCCATTTTAGCCATACACGTTTCGATCAGGTCGCTCATTTGCAGAAAGCCACAACGGTCCTGTAAAAAAGCTTCTACGGCAATCTCATTCGCTGCATTCAGAATGCAGGGCAGATTCCCGCCTTTTTCCAAAGCCTGATAAGCCAAAGAAAGGTTCCGGAAAGTAATCGTATCGGGCTCTTCAAAATTCAGTTGTGGATAGCGGCTAAAATCGAAACGTTCAAAAGTACTTCTCAGACGATGAGGATAAGCCAAGGCATAGTGAATGGGCAATTTCATGTCTGGAAGTCCCAGCTGTGCTTTCATCGATCCGTCTTCGAACTGAACCAGCGAATGAATGATGGATTGAGGATGAATGATGACTTCCACCTGTGAAGGAGCCAAATGAAACAACCATTTCGCTTCAATGGCCTCAAGCCCTTTATTCATCAGCGATGCCGAATCAATGGTGATTTTAGCCCCCATGCTCCAATTAGGATGTCTCAAGGCTTCCTTCTTGGTAATGTCCTGGAGCTGAGCAATTGTTTTCCCTCGAAAGGGTCCTCCGGAGGCCGTCAGAATCACTTTTTCCAATGGATTGGCTTCTTCCCCTACCAGGCATTGAAAGATAGCGGAATGCTCCGAATCAACCGGAATAATTTTTACCTGGTGCTTATCCGCAAGTGCCATGATCAGCTCGCCGGCTACTACCAGGGTTTCTTTATTCGCCAGCGCAATGTCTTTTCCTGCCCGGATCGCCGCAATTGTCGGCTTTAGACCCACTGCTCCCACCAAGGCGGTCAGCACCATCTCCACACCGGGAAGTGCCGCTGCTTCCGTCAGTGCCTCCTCTCCCGCCCATACGTTCACATCCGGCAATGCCTCCTTCACTTTGAGGTACTGGCTTTCGTCCCTAATCACTACCACCTCCGGCCGGAATTGGCGGGCCTGTTCTATCAGCAAATCCGCATTCCGTTGAGCAGTAAGCACTTTGACCTCATACAAACCTTCCTGTGACTGGATCACCTCCAGTGTCTGGGTACCAATAGAACCCGTACTTCCCAACAGCGCAATTGCCTTAGGCGGCGTTTTCTTTGTATTCAATAGCTCCTTTTTTTCTAATCAATTCCGCTTTCCTGAATTTCTCCATTGCAAACAGAATCAACGAATATAAAAAATGATTAACTAAGATCATTGATTAATTTGTCCGCAATAGTTCTGTCATTGCTCAAACGAGGTACCTTGTTCTGCCCTCCTAGCTTGCCTTCTGCTTTCATAAAACGAATAAAAGCGTCCTTTTTTAACCGACGAATTACCAGCGGACGAAGTATCTTACCCTCAATCAGATCTGCATAATAAATATTTTTTTCCTGCATTAACTGATCTACTTCCTGACTAAAAGCAAGCAAATCTTCCGGACTTTTGGCAAACTCAATGAACCATTCATGGTAGGGTAAAGTGCCGTCTGCCGGGCTTACTTGCGGGGCTACGGTAAATTCACTAATCTCCACCTCCCATTTTTTTGCCACCGTTAATAAGGCATACTCCACTTCTTCCCCAATCACGTGCTCACCAAAAGCAGAAATAAAATGCTTAATCCGCCCGCTCACAATGATTTTATAAGGATTTAAAGAGGTGAATTTTACCGTGTCCCCGATACTATAGCCCCATAAACCGGCTGTTGTATTCAAGATCACCGCATAATTTTTATTCAGTTCTACCTGATCAATCCGCAAACGGACAGGTCTTTCATTAAAATACTCCTCAACGGGCACGAATTCATAAAAAATCCCCGCATCAAGCAACAATAACAGAGAGGGGTCTTTTTGAGAATTCTGATAGGCCAGAAAACCTTCGGATGCGGGATAGGTCTCTATGGAGTCTATCCTCCGTCCGATGCTTTTTTCTATTTTTGCCCTATAGGGTTCGTAATTCACTCCTCCATAGACAAATAAACTGAAATTAGGGAAAATAGCTTTCACTTTCTCAATCCCTGATTGTTCGATCAGCTTATCGAAGTACATCTGCACCCAGGGAGGAATGCCCGAAATCAATGTCATGTCTTCAGGAAGAGTTTCCTCTACAATGGCCGCTACTTTCTCTTCCCAGTCTTCAATACAGTTTGTAGCGTAAGAAGGCAACCTATTTTTCAACAAATAAGCCGGCACTAAATGGGCAACGATGCCAGACAGACGTCCTATCAGAATGCCTTTTTTTTCTGTCAGCACAGGACTTCCTTGCAAAAAAATCATTTTACCTTTTACAAAATCTGATTTCCCGGTCTCATGAATATAGGACAAAAGCGCATTTTTAGCTGCTTTAATATGTTGAGGAACCGACTCTTTTGTTAATGGAATGTATTTTACGCCGGAGGTAGTCCCGGAAGTTTTAGCAAAATACACTGGTTTTCCTGGCCATAACACATCCTCTTCTCCATCCACCACCCGATCCACATAAGGGCGAAGCGCTTCATAGTCGCGGATAGGTACTTGCTGTTTATACGCTTCGTAATTCTTAATGGCTGCAAACTGATGATCTTTCCCAAAAGCGGTTCTCGCCCCCTTCTTAAGCAGGTGTTTGAACCATTTTTCCTGCGCCTTCAACGGATTTTTTTTCCATTTCTCCTCGTTCCGCATTGCCCAGGCTGCAAAAGGTTTGCTTAATGCTGCTTTCCATTGACTTATATTAAAAAATCCCATCTTATTGCTTTGTTATGTCGTTTTCACCTCCTGGTCTCCCTCACACCACTTAAACAATGTGATGAATGATATCGGGATGACTTTCTCCTTTGTACTCACTGACCAGCTTTCGATAAGCGACGGTCAAAGCCACACTCGAAAGGGGGACGATAATAAACGAACTAAAGAAATTAATGACGAATGCCACAATCGGCCACTTCAGGTAACTAAAAAATAAATATAGGAAGTAAAACCCTCCCAACACAAGCAAAAGAAGCAATATTTTGGTAAAGTTTCCACGCGTAGTAGCCAGACTCAGTTTGATCGACTGAAAAGAAGTTGCTTTCTTATCGATGATAAAAAAGGGAAAAAAAGATATCCTGATCCAGATAATGAAGATGGTAACAATCGCAATCGCCACTGCTACGGTGATAATCAAATTCGCTGCCTGATCAAAACTATCTACCCAACCGTGATTTACCAGATATCTCAGAATAGGATCAATAACATATAAAACGGGCATGAGAAACATTCCTGCCAGCAGAATACATACGCTAAAATAGAGAGTTGCCACCACGAATCGAATAATTTGGATACGTGTGGGAAGCGTCCCTACAATTGTCACTTCACTATTCTCGTCATCCAACAGATGAAAAATATATTTAAAAAGGGAAAGATTAATGGTGAAATACAAAAGAACAAATACAAAAGCCATCAGCGTACTCAGGCCTTTATTCACATCCTTTAAAAAAAAAGCCATCAATCCGGATGCATTGGAGGTGATAAACATCAGAAAACAAAACGTGGCAATTGAAAAATAGTGGCGTTTAGTGACCAGCCATGCTTTCCCGATCACTTCATTTACTGCAAAAGTACTTTCTTTTAGAAAGTCTATAAAAGCGCGCTGCCTTAAAAACTCGATCATGGTGTTTTCAGTATTACTCGTTTGATTAAATCCTGCATAAAACCCAGCCCATAAGCCGTGAGTTGTATGAAGGAAGCAATCACACTCAAAAATGCAATTTTTATTGATTGATGAAGCTTCAGGGAATGAAAAAATATTAACAAATAATAAGTAACGACCAAACTGGCAAAAAACGGCGCCCAGGAATGCCTGCTCAACACTAACAAAATAGTAAAGCCCATGCCGAGTGTGGCCATTGCAGGAAAGAAATGAACTGTCTTCAGGGTAGACGGAAAATGTTGGTAGATATTGATCCTTGCTCGTCCAAAAAAATGAAGCTGTTTATAGAACTGCCGAAAACTGGTCCTTCGCTTGTGATAAACCACCGCTTCCGGGATAAGACCAATTTGAAAGCCCTGCGTATGTATCCGAATACTAAACTCGATATCTTCTCCCAGTCTGGTCAGAATGAACCCTCCTGTTTGCTCCCACACCTGACGGGAAAGCCCCATATTAAAGCTTCTTGGGTGGAATTGTCCAATATGCTTCTTATTTCCCCGAATGCCGCCTGTAGTTAAGGGAGAGGTCATGGAATAACTAATCGCCTTTTGCACAGCAGTGAAAGATGAATGAGCTGCATCGGGTCCACCAAATGCGTCCAACCAATGGGCATTTAAAGACTCACTTACTTTTTCAAGGTAATGTTCCGGAATCAGACAATCCGAATCGAACACAATAAAATAATCACCTTTCGCACGTTCAAATCCATAATTTCGCGAGAAACCCTGTCCCTCGTTCGGTTTATAATAATAATGTACGTCGAGGCGATTTTCATAGCTGGATACAATGTTTCTAGCATCATTTGTGGAGCCATCCTCAATAATCAGCACTTCAAAACGGGTGTAAGTCTGACGGGTAAGGCTCTCCAGTAATTCGTCAATTTCCTGCGGACGGTTATATAGAGGAATAATAATGGAAAAAAACATGTTGCTGAGATAAGATTAAACCAGTTCTTTTCCAGGATACAGATCCTTCTCAATCAGATAGCGATTCCTTTCAGGAGCATTTCGTGTGACCAGTTCACCGATAAAGCCGGCGAGGAATAGTTGAACCCCCACCACAATGGCCACCAATGCGATATAAAATAAGGGTTGTTCCGTAATCTCTCTTTTGTAGGGGGTATGCAGCGCAATGTGGTACAATTTCACTGCAATCATCCAAAAAGCCATCAATGATCCCAGAACAAAACTGAACACCCCTAACGCACCAAAAAAATGCATTGGGCGCTTGCCAAATTTGCCGACAAAAAAGATGGATAACAAATCAAGAAAACCATTCACGAAACGGCTTAAACCAAACTTCGTCACCCCATATTTGCGTGCGCGATGTTCCACTACCTGTTCTCCGATTTTTTTAAAACCTGCCCATTTAGCGATTACCGGAATATAGCGATGCATCTCTCCGTACACTTCAATGGTTTTAATCACGTCTTTACGATAGGCCTTTAAACCACAATTAAAATCGTGTAATTTGATACCACTCATTTTACGCGTGGCGGCATTGAAAAGTTTAGTAGGCAATGTTTTAGAGAGAGGATCATAGCGTTTTTTCTTCCAACCTGAGATGATGTCGTAATCCTCTTCCACAATTCGTCTGTACAATTCCGGAATTTCATCTGGGCTGTCCTGTAAATCAGCATCCATGGTAATGATCACTTCTCCTTTGCACGCTTCGAAGCCCACATTCAGTGCAGCAGATTTCCCATAGTTCCTTCTAAACTTAATGGCACGAATCGTTCCGTACTTTTCCATCAACTCAAGTATCACTTTCCAGGAATGATCTGTACTCCCGTCATCAATAAAAACAACTTCATAAGAAAATTGATTTTTTTGCATAACCTCCGCAATCCAGGCCATCAATTCAGGCAAAGATTCTTCTTCATTTAAGAGGGGGATAACAACGGATATATTCATTGATATGGATATTATACTTCTTCCAAAGCCTTTGGATCAACCGACATTTTCACGTACCGGATAACCCTAAAAAACAACGTGCAAATTTCATCAAATTATATGATAAAATCTGCACGTTTCTTATTTTATTATCAGCAAGATCAGGAAAGATTTGCCGGGGTGTCGTTATCAGCCCCTTCCTTTTCTTCATCCGAAGGTAGATTTGCCCATGGATTTGGATTTTGCTTCTTAAAGATAAGTGCAAAAATCAGTGCGCCAATGAAGTACATAATGGAAGAAATACCAAACCCAACCACTGCCTGCGAGAAGTTTGGATTGAATTGTTTGTTCAAATTCTCTTCTGCGTCTTCGACAGCAGTTTCGATGGCATTTTCATCCAACCCCAAGGATTGAAGAGTGGATTCGGTCTGTGTTACAATCATTTCCTTCATCTTCACCGGATAGGTGGGATCAATGAATCTCCCAAACACGATGGTAAAAAAATAAAGGATAGCGGAAGACACCAGGAACATAATGAATATGTGTACAAGTGCTTCACTAAAGGTCCAGTAGCCACCTGCTTTCTTCCGCATATCTAAAATAAAGAATACAGCCAGTGCTACACCAATCACCAGATTGAGACCTGAATACCAAAAGGAGCTCATGATATGCGGCATGACATACCAGCTCACCAGAAAAATAATGATACTAATAATTCCCCAGAATAAACCATTCTTGAGGGCTTCTGCTTTAAGATTTACAATTGATTGCATATGCGTTTGTTTTAGGTTTGTTATTTTACAAAATCAATTCGTCTTTCTAAAAGGAGCTTCTACGCCCGCTTCTGGAAAAAAGACTTCCATTTAAAGGGTTATTCCTTTACAAGGTAAAACAAACATACAAAAAAACGAAGCAGCAACTCATGTTTTCTATACTATTTTTAGCACGGTTTTTTTGGAAATACCCTAAAGGTGAGCTAAAAGATCTACGGAAAATGACACAGGGAGAAATGAGTTTGAATACACCTGTGTTGCAGAAATTGACATATTGAGATGCTTTCAAACGCCTCAAAAGGAGGAAAGATAGGGACAAGCCCTTGAAATTTACTTAAAAAGCGCCTTGTATTGTTTGGGGCTCATTGCTAAATGCCGCTTAAAGAAATGCGAAAAGGCATAAGGGTCACTAAAGCGCAGCTGATGCGCGATCTCGCTGATGGATCGTGTAGAACCAGAGAGTTGAGCTTTAGCCTCATTCAAAATAAATTCAGCTAAAATAGCTGTTGCTGTCTTTCCCGTTTCCTGTTTCAGGACACGACTTAAATACCTCGTGCTGATGCCCAGTTTCGCTGTGTAAAAGGAAAGTGAGCGTTGGTCATGATAATGTTCCGAAACGAGCATGATAAAATCATATACCATTTGCTGTGAACGGGACATTTTAGTTCGCTGTCCACTGTTGTGACGGGTCACCAGACTTACGAGATGATACATCAACACATTAAAATAATTTTCAATGATTTCTTCAGCGTAGTCAATCTTCGCATAATTATGAACGTAATACTTTAACAAATCCACCGTTTTCCAAAGAGTGTCCAGTTCTTCTTTCTCAAAAGGAAAATTTCGAAGTAGTTGCTTTTCAATAGCATCGTATACCTTCAGTTTATTGATCTTTAATGCCACCCTTTCCAAGAAGGCACGTTCAAAAACCAATAAGTTAATTTCGAATGCCTCATCAACCGACAAAACTTCATACACATAATTTCTATTAATCAGTAACACTGAACTGTCTCCCAATTCAATGGAATTGATCTGTTCTTTTAATAAAATTTTTCCTTTTTTAACGAATAGAATGGCCGAGTCTCTTGGCCGGAAAGGGTGGTCAAAGGAGATAACCTCAAAAATATTCTTTTCGGTATAAATACGAACGGAAGAGAAACCTGGGTATTCAGGAACACTTAACACTTGCATCATGGAAATATGAAAAAAGGCGGAGCTGAGCTATGTTAGCGGACGGCTGAAAGCCATTCTTCAGTAGGAGCTACCAATTTACGTTTTTGTGTATCAAACAATCCCATTTTCATCACCACATCTGCGCACACATTCCCCTCGCTATCTGTAATCCATTGTCGGACGGTCCCAATCTTTGAGGAGTATTCTACCGTTTGAGAATGAATAACAATCTTTTCTCTTAGGCGAAGTTCTTTCATAAAGCGAAGGTGGATTTCAAGAATAACCGGACCTAATCCCGTTTCTTTTATTCGTTTCAACCCATAGCCATTTTGGGAAATAAACTCCCAGCGGGCTTCCTCATACAGTTGAAGATAAGTGGCATTGTTCACATGACCAAACGTATCAAGATGAAATTCTTTAACGGTTAATGCGTATTCAAAAATTCTGTTTTCCATAGCTGCGTATTCACTCTTAATCAAATAAAGAAAGGCTTAAAACAATTATTGAGCGTAATTTTTCAACAAGCGATGCAAAGGGGCCTTGTGCGTTAGTGATCACCTTTCCCCGAAGCGTGCAATTTATATAAATTCTTTAATTTAAACTTTAATACTAGCCAGGCCAGAACAAAATAAATCAAGGCCATGACCAACAGATGCCAAAAATACGGTCGGGTAAGATAAGCTGCCCCCTGTTGAACAATCATAATTTTTAGCGACTCCAGGTAGGGAGTCAGTGGAATGACGTCGGTAAATTTCTGAATGAATTCGGGCATCGCATTCCTGGGCCAGGTAAATCCGCTTATGATAAATGCCGGTGAAGCAATCACCATGAGAATCTGTGTCGCTTTCAGTGCGTCCGGAATAAGAATACTAAAAAACACACCCAAATTGGTACATGAAAGAATAAAAACAGCCGTTATCAGGGCAAAATTAGCTCCATTTACAGGCGATGGAATAAGAAAATACGTACTGTACAAGAAGAAAATAAAAATATTGACCAGTGAAAAGACCCATACTGGCAAGGACTTAATGAGCATGATCAATACCGGGTGGTACTTTCTTTTTACAAAGTCATTGATAAATGACTTTCGTTTTAATTCTTCCGAAAAAGTTACCGCCATGGCGAGCAGGATCACCTGTTGTAGAACAACCGCCATCATTGCGGGCCACATAAAAATCAGATAATTACCAGTTGTATTAAAAAGAGTTATGTAATTCGCTTTAAAAGGCTCGAATTGGGTGGCGGCCTTGGCAGCAGGCATTCCCGCCTTTTGTAAAGCCTTTATTTCTGCTCCTGCCGAAAATGTACCTAAGGTTAACTGAATCGCTTTCGATGCATAATTTGCGGTTAACACATTGGAAGTATTGACGTGCACAGTTATTTCAGGATATTTTTTTTGTAATAACATGGCTTCAAAACGATCGGGAATAGTGAGCACAGCAGCCGCATTTTTTTGGATCACTTCCTCTTTAAGCCGCTGCGGATCCTGGTCATACACACTAATTTTTAAACTCTGATTGTCACTCAGCATGTCCACAAGCTGGGCCGACATGGGCGTCTGATCTTGATCAATGACCAGCACTGGAATGTCGGTTACTTTCCCTTCTTTATAAGTCATTCCAATCAGAAATGCGTAAATAAGAGGCGCCAAAAAAAACACCGACCGAAGGGTTTTATTCGCAAGAAAACGGCGAAATTCCCTTCGTATTAAGAAAATAAATGATTTCATGGGCGGCTATTTTTATTCTATGATTGACACGCTTGAATTAACCAGCAGCACAGCCGTGTCTTTTGCCGATACAGGCACTACCTTTAATTCGTAAACCGCTTCTTCCGGATGATAGTCAGGAAAAGCCGTTGTGATGTCCGCATACTTCGTTAATTGCCTAACAGCGACGATCTTTCCATTAAACTCTTTATTTCCAAAGGTCGTTTTCATTTTAAGGATTTGTCCTTTTTGATAATTCCCCATCTTGCTTTCCGGTACGGTAAAACGGAAATAAGTTGATTGGGGAATATATCCATTGAACAAGGCAAATCCAGCCGTGGCGAGTTCTCCTTTTCGAAGGGAAATGGTCTCAATTTCCATGTCATTGGTCGCGATAATGAAACGTTCAGAATAGGCAACTTTGGCTTCTTCCAATACGCCTTTTGCTTGGTTCGCCTGCCCTTCAGCCATCCCTATTTTCTCATAACGCGTTCCAGTAATTACTTCATTCAACTCGGCATTCACAGCATCCAATTGTGCTTTTGCTCCCTGATATTTGGCAAATACTTCATCAAAACTCTGAGGTGATAACAAACTATCCTGAAACATGTTTTGAGCACGCTGATACGATTTCCGTGCAAACTCATATTGTTCTTTCAGACCACTTTGTTTCGCGTGCAATTGCTTTAACTGATCCTTGCTCGCTCCATTTTTTGCCAAACGTGCCTGCATATCGGCTGCCTCAGTGGCTCCTTTTGCCTGCACGATCTTCGCCGAAACTTCCGGCACATCCAACACTGCCAGAGTGTCTCCTATAGATACCGTTTGCCCCTCTTCTACATAAATCTCCAGAATTCTGCCCGAAACCTTTGGGGCAAAGGAAATCACCTCCTTTTTGGTTTTCCCCTCAATTCCTCCTGCTTTTTTGGAAGAATTGCAAGACATACTGAGCAATGCCAGAAGGATCACGAAGGGACTGATAAGACTATTTTTCATTTCTTTATAAGTTAATTGCGTTAGTAAAGTTTATCAACACTTAGGTTCTGGGTAGATTTCATTAATTCAACTGCCGTACGGCGCTGGTTAAATACCGCAGTCTGGTATTCCAGATCTGCATTTATAAAATCATTTTCTGCATCAATCAGATCAGAAGATTTTTTTGTGCCGTACCTAAATTCCTTTTCCACATTTTGCAAGACCTTGGCTGCAATGTCTCTAGCCTTTCTTTTCATCACGATTTGAACATCGGCTATCTGGTAATGGGTTTGATTATTTGCCAGATTAAGCTTTAATTTTTTTTCTGCATCTCGCTGCTGACTTAACAAAATGTCTTTTCTGATTTTTGCCTCGTGCACATTTGTTTTCCCTTCACGGCCATCAAACAAATCCCATTTAAAACCCACTCCTGCCTGAAAAACAGGCAGAATGTTTAGGTTAGAAGGATGTACATTTAGTCTGTACCCACTTGCAGGGAACAATTCCTTTGAAGTAGAAAGGTGGTTCTGATACAACCCCAGATATGTGAAGGAAGTTTGGGCCTGTATTTTAGGAATCCACCACGTTTTTTCGGCTTTAATTTTATAATCCGCTGCATTCATGCCATGCTGAAGCGCCTGAATTTCGGCTCTCTCAGAGACATCGTTTTCTGTCGACAAATAATGGATAGGCTGTAAGACAGGTTCAATCATAGAAATGCGATCACGGTCAATGCCAGTCAGTAAATGCAGTTGTGTGATCAACAAGCTTCTCTTTCCTTCATACTCCACCATCTTAGAATCCAACAGGGCCTGCGCCAGTTCAATTTTCTGATGTTCAGCAGGCGTAATAAGCCCATACCCAAGTGCTTTATCAGCCGTTTTCCGATTTATCTCTAAACGCTTTTTGCCCTCGTCCAACACCTTTTTAGATTCACTTAGCAACGCAAACTGATCGTAAGCTCTCGATATTTCTGTCATCAGTTCATCCTTCGTCGTCTTCATTAATTGCTGTTCTGCCAGCCCCTTTTCCTTATTGGCTTCTTTCAGATACTTGACCTTTCCCCCCGAATAAATCAGCATGCTCGCCTCCGCTTTGGCCAAAGAAGAAATTCCTGACACCTCTAATTTGTTATTTCTTTCCGCGACAGTTATCCCCGGAAAGCCAATTTGTGGAGCTGCAGGAAGGGTTATCCCCGGCATTTTAAAAAGAGCGGAAGCCTGTAAGTAACCTGCCTTTCCACTCAAATCTATTTTAGGTAAAAAAACATCTTTGAGCCTTTCGTCATCCAATTGTGTGACCCTGTTTTGGAGAACCTGTTGATTTAATTTTTCATCCGATGCCATGGCACTTTCGATTAATTCGCGCAAGGTAGGGGCGACTTGTGAATATGTCCATCCCGGCCATACAACCATGAAAAGAAACAACCAATTTTTTATACGCATATTTTTCAGTTTTTTAAGATCCAACCACTGGTAACAGCCACTGCAAAGATACCACAAAGGAAATGACGGCAAATGTTTGAATTAGGCTAAAAAATGTTTGAAAGTAACATTCATTTATATATCACAGAGAATTTAATAACCAATAAGCCTACTTAAATGTTTTATAAAGAAATAAAAAGAAGGGATAAGTCGAAAAAAGAAAAAAAGTGAATGTCTTTGCTACTCATTTTTCCGGAAGTGCCTGGCCGCCGGTCAAGCCGTTCACCGCTTACATACACAGAAAAGCTAAAAAATGGCTTTCATAAAAACGGAACATGCGTGGTTCCAATGACAGGGAAAATTCAGTTCTCCGGCCATTTATAAAAAGAATTGGTTTATGGGCACCAAACCGGCGAGAGCATTCAGAAAACACCAAGGCTGTTGATCTCACCTTTATCTACAATGAAAGGTCCCTACACAGGGCGTGCGACTACGCTCTCCCCTCTCCACGTGTCGGCATTCATCTGTAACCGGACACTTTTGAGAGAAGAGAGTTAAAAAGTGATGGAAAAAGCCTGCGGAGTGGGAAATCCCGGCAATTTCCACCTGATTTAGGAAGATTTACTTCTTACTAAAGGTGGTGATCAGGGTATATACTGACACATCAAACCCTTTATGGTTGCTGTATTTCTGTAGGTCCTGCATCGTTTTTTCATCTCCTGAGGGCTGATGAAAAAATACCATAAAGGGAACAAATAATGCCTCCATTTCCTCTCCAAGAGAAAGAATATTTGCATTGTAACAAATCTCTTCTACACTGCTTTCTGCCAGTTGCTGATGACTGATCAGGTCTTCATAAATTTGAAATTCATCCTGGAATTCATCTTCCTCTACCAATAAAAATTCTTTTAAAAAGTCCTCTAACGCAGGTTTTATGCCTTCGTCGTTGCATTCATTAATGTAGAGCAGCAGATTGAGTAATTCAGTACCCCGTTCAATGGTTTGATCCTCTATCTTTTCCCATTCCGCTGACTCCAGGTAATCTGCTTCCAGCAGGTTCACATCACTGGTAAAGAAATTAATCATTAGGAGATCGAAGAAAACCTCTCTCAACTCTTCAAAAGCGGGAAAATCATCAAAAACGACATCGAAGGATTTCACCTTTTCCAAAAAGTGAGTTTCTAAATTAAATACTGACTTTAACCTTTCTTCGATAAGTATTTCTTCTAAAGAATTCACTTTGGCATAGGCAGTCAGGGCCGCGTTTAACGCATATTCTACACGATTATTCATATTGATGAAAATGTTGATGATAACTAGTGAACAGGACTTTCCCTTTCAGGACTTTTCCAAACAAAGGAGAGTTAACTGATTTTGAACAATTGGTATTTCCATTAAATTCCCATTCTTTCTCCGGATGGTAAACAACCAGGTCTGCCAACTCGCCGGCATTGATCACCGGTACGGCCAACTTAACCAGCTGACGGGGCCTAATGGCCAGTTTCTCTGCAATTTGCGCAGGGTTTAATCCCGCCTTCAGCAATAGGGGCAGAACCGTTTGCAAGGCACTGATTCCGAATTTGGCAATTTCAAATTCGACATTTTTAAATTCCACCTCATGAGGACGATGTTGAGAAACCACCGCATCGATGGTACCTTCTTTCAATCCGTTTAACAGGGCTTTCACATCATTCTTATCCCTAAGAGGGGGTTTCACTTTGTATTGACTATCAAAATCCAACAACAATTCTTCCGTAAAAACCAGGTGATGTGCAGCCACATCGCAAGTCACTTTCAGCCCTTCCTTTTTCGCTTTTTTGATCAATGCCACCGATCCGGCTGTAGAAATCGTACTAAAGTGAAGCGCACAATCATGGTAAGCCATTAGAAACAGATCTCTTGAAATCTGCATCTCTTCTGCAAGTGCAGGAATCCCTTTCATTCCAAGAAGCACACTCGTTTTACTTTCATTGACCTGTGCTTTTCCTGCCATGGCACTGTTTTCGGGGTAAACCATTACCAGACTATCCAGTCCCTGCGCATATTGCATAGCTCTGCTCATGAAACCATCGTCCTTTACAGGATGGTCTCCATCCGAAAAAGCCACTGCTCCAGCCTGTCGCATGTCATACAGTTCTGCCAGCTCTTTTCCCTCCAGCCCATCACTCAGTGCGCCTATGGGATAGACGGCTGCAGATAAATCTCTTACTTTATTGAGCAGGTAGTTCACCCCTGATTTACTTTGTACCACAGGGGAGGTCTGAGGAAGCACAGCAAGTCCGGTAAAGCCGCCCGCGTTCGCGGTTTCCACCAGAGTTTGAAGGTCTTCACGTGTTTCAAAACCAGGATCTCCTGCTTCACAATTAAGATCAAAAAAACCGGGACTCATGAATGCTCCCCTCGCTTCCATGACAGTTTCATCCTTTAGCGATGGTAAAGAAGAATCAATCGCTTTTATTTGTCCGTGTTGTAGACGTACATTGCATACTTGAAGATGGAAAGGACTATTTGGATCGGCAATGGTCACTCCTTTGATTAAAAGGTTCATGTAATTGAATGATTTTTAGTATGATAAAATCTGATGATTAATATTTCGATCGCCAGAAATACAATGCTCAAAATTAGACAAAGTTTCCATAACTCAGTACCTTTATTTTGGGCGGACACCACGGAAGAGATGCTGTCTTTTTCTGGATCAATAAAGTCAATTTTTTGAGTGCCGATGACACTTTTTAATTCCTGCTCGGTATCATAGCTCATGACTGATTCCGTACGATTATCATTAAAAGCAAGAACGGCCAAAAGTTCTTCTGCGTTTTTAAGATCATAAAAACCACTCTTACGAATTTGATCGGCCATAAAAAGGGCCGTGCGTCCTCCTTGTCGACGGACCTCAGGAACTACTTCAAACTGATCGGCCAACACCCGTAGCTGAGTGTTCCCGGGTAAATCCAAATCCTTTATTTCCAACCATTCTTCCTGCTGAGTGGTTCCGTAAAGTGTGGGAATAATCCTACTTTCAAAGGCGATTTTGTACATCAACGGAACATATAGCGGGTGCTTCGACAACAGGTTATCCTTCTCCGACAGGCCGGAAGCGGCCAGGTAAATCCGTCCATGACCTAGTGCGTACCGTGAAAGAAATGGCTTTTGTCCCGGCAGTAGGAGTAAATCTTCTCTGCTTTGCCGGCTGGACATATTAAATTCAAAAAAACGCTTTACCTCCGGCAAATCCATTCGAAGGGGAATGTCTTTAAAAACATCTTTCCAGAGGGGATGTTTCAGTTCAATGCTTTTCACGGCCGTTGCCCCTACTTGTAAGGTATGAATCGACGGCAGATTCAATTGAGTTAAAAAGGCATTGTACACCGACTGTTCTGCCCCTGTATTTGGAAAAATCAGTACTGATCCGCCATTTTCAACGTAATTTCTTAACTGATGAGCCAAGCCGCTGGAGGGAGTACTCAGCTCATTCAAGATCACCAGGCTATAGCGTGGAATGGCTGTATAATCGATTTGTTGCTCGTTCATCTGCTTTAGCTGAAAATAATCTTCCGCATGAAACAAAGCCCGAATATAAGCTGTGGAGGCATCTGCTCCATCAATACTTAACACCTGCTGACGCTCATACACAGGATAAGTAAAATAGAGGACATCATCAAAAGTAAGCGGAAAATCCTGGATTCGCACTTCTCCCTTTTGGTATCCTGAAGCGTTTTCCCTGTAACTGAGCGTATCTATTTTCATTCCGCCGGCAGCAATATCTATACTGTGCACCAGTTTTTGCTGACCGTTTAACGTGAAGGTGAGCGGCAGCTGTTTGGCCTCACTCTGTCCGTAATTTTTTAAGCGCACCAGTAATTGAACCGCTTCACCAGGCCGAGTGATGGGAGAGGCTAACCACAAACTGTCCACTACGACATTTGGCTGGGGGTTGACTTTTAAACGCACAAAGGTAAAACGGGATAAGGAATCTGTTTTTAAAGGTTCGTGACCCGCAAATCCTTTCTGAAAATCTGAGATCAGGTAAGCATGAGTTCCCAGCTTTCCTTCAAGTACCTGTGATTGACGTTGCAACACTTGAGCCAAAGTTCGGGAAGCCGGAGACACCCGAATTTCATCGATCAGGCTTAACGCCTCCTCTCCTTGCAGCAGTCGCTGATGCCGACCTTCAAAATCATTGGTTAGGACTTGAAATCGATCGTTTAATGAATGTGCTTTAACCAACTCCCTGGCTCGTCGTTTGGCTTCATCTAATAAATTACCTTCCTGGTTCACCGCTTCCATACTATAGGAGTTATCCACATAAATACTGATGGTTTTTGAGGCAACTGAAACAGCCTCTTCATTCGCCGGCAAATAAGGTCTTGCGAAAGCAAGTACCAGAAAAAGAAGAATGAAAATCCGGCAACAGAGCAATAACCAGTCTTTTATACGGCTTCTGGAGGAATCTCGCTCTTTTACCTCGCGAAGGAAGCGCACGTTGCTAAAGTAAATAGTTTTGAATCTCCGAAAATTAAAAAGATGAATGATTACCGGTATAGCAATCGAAAGAAGTGCAAAAAGAAATCCCGGGTAGAGAAAATTCATTAAAAAACAAAGATAGAAAAAATATAGAAAGACCACTCATCTGCCATTCAGATTATTGGTTTGAAAGAAAAAGAAATACGTTCAGGAGTAATTTCACGTTTCTTTCAAGAAGTGTTTATGGAATCTATCGCTTTGTTGCATCCTATATTAAGGGAGCATGCGGACTTCTGTATTCGACCTGTGTTTCTCTTCCGGGAGATCGATTTTTTAAAACATGCCTATGAAATCTATTTTTTGGTGGATCGGTGGCTTACTTAGCCTGTTGTCCATGTTTTTGATACCCACTTCTTTCACTTCTGTTTCCCCAGTTGAGGAAAAATTAACCGGTTTTTCTCTTTCTTTTTCCGACAGCCTGTATCAGGTACATGTCAGAGATTTGTATAAGGAAGCCCATTTGCGCGAGTCCGGTTTAAGACTTGACGTATTTGAAAAAGCGCTTATGGGATTTTATAACCTGAAACAACAAACTCCCTTTCAGTCAAAATCCATCCTTTCCATTGTGGATTTTGATCAGGTTAGCACCTCTAAGAGAATGTACGTTATCGATTTAAAAGAGAAAAAAATGTTGTTCCATACCTGGGTGGCTCACGGAGAAAAAAGTGGGAGCAATTTTGCTCATTCATTTTCTAACCAGCCAAATTCTTTTAGCAGCAGTCTTGGTTTCTACCTGACAGGGGAAATTTACAAGGGAATTCATGGACAATCCCTTCGTTTAGACGGGATGGACCAGGGATTTAATGACAAAGCCCGGGAACGAGCGATTGTCATTCATGGGGCTCCTTATGTGAGCAATGCAACCATCAAAGCCTTAGGTCGCTTGGGCCGTAGTCAGGGTTGTCCGGCCATCTCGCCGGCATTGGCAGATACGGTCATCCATACCATTGCGGATAAAACCGTCCTGTTTATTCATAAAAGCGAAACGCCTTATTTCTCCCGTTACCTCAATCAGGAAAGTGCGGTACATTATGCGCTAAATGCAGCAGAGAGTTCTTTCTTCATGGATTAGGCCTTCTTCTTTAATTGCTGTAAATGACTATATAGCACGACATCCAACCCATACACATCCCGGTGTCCTCTCACGTTGCCCTGAGCATCCATGGCACAGGTAAGGTAAACGAGGTAAACCGGATAGGGTTTTGGAAGTCTCAGGTCTTTCGCCTGCGCCTTTTTACTGTTCATTTCAGTCTGTATCTCCTTTAACTTTTCTCCAGGGCCAAAAAGCGCCCTGGCCAGTTCAAGGGGGTTTTCTACACGTACACACCCGTGACTCACTGCCCGCCCCTCTTTTTGAAACACTCCCTTCTCGGGCGTATCGTGCAAATAAACACTGCTCTGATTAGGAAAAAGAAATTTAATTTTCCCTAAGGCATTGGCATCTCCCGGTTTTTGCTTGAAGTGAAAGTCCTTTACGGAAGCCAGGTTAGCCCAATCAATCGTTTCGGGATCTTCAATCAATTTTCCCTTTTCGTACACTTCAATACCCTTATTAGAAAGGTAATACCGATCTTGGGCAGCCAACTTAACAATTTCATTTCCAGCAATACTTTGGGGAATATTCCATACCGGATTTACCTGAACACTTTCGATACGACTGTTTAACTGTGGGGTTTCCCTGCTGAAAGGACGGTCTTTACGAAGATCGTCTTCGTCGTAAAAACGCAATTTATCCGTTTTTTTCAAAGATCTCCCCTCGCCTACAGCCACTTTCATACGGACAAGGGATTTTCCATGAACCATTACATCGAGCATCATCTCGGGAATATTTACCCATACAAAACTGGCCTCCTTCGGTTGATTTCTCCATCTCATCCGCTCCAAATGAACGATAAACATACGGCGTGATTCTTCCTGATCATACCCTTGCAACGCGATCCCCTTGGCCAACATCTCCTGTACTTTGAGATACATCCGATCCCTGGGAGCAATGCTATCTAGGTAACGATGTACCGAACGAGTCTCATATATCTTTCGAAAATCCAGCGAGTCAGGGCGCTGCGTATCCATATAATAATGAGCATATACCCGTTTCGGGTTAATTACACCAAACTGCAAGGCCAATTGATAGGTAGTAAGTGTATGGGCAATGAGTAATTCCGCTTCAGCTACCCGTTCATAAGCCTGGGATAAGGTCTTTACTTTCGAAACATCGTACAGCAGATCCAATTGTTCAGTAGCCTCCCGCCAGGCAAACATTTCCGGATCCAACCCATGTTGTTCGGCTTGTCCTACCAATGCCACTGCCTCCCTTAAATCCTCATTTTTCAGAAACTGCCCCAACAACAATGGACGGTAACCTCCGGATGCATACGTAGCCTTCATAAAACGCGGATGTTTCCATGACTTTCCTCCCTCCAGCTTCTTGCGGATGTGTGTAGATAAAATGACTTCATCCATTTCCTTAAAACGGGGATTGCCTGTTTCCTTTGTCAACATCCTTCCCAAATCCAGTTCCTTTTTACGACAACCCGACAGGGCAAGAATAGTCAACACAAATAGAAAGGCGGCCAAATAATAAATCACATACTGACCATTTTTCAGGAACCATTCTTTTGACGAGTTCATTGATTGATTTCTTTTCATTTGGAGCCTTTTTAATTTTTACATCGAAAAAAAGTTTCTTAATAGAAAAGAAATTTTTAGAGAAATTGTTTGATTTTTTTCAATTCTCAGTTAGGGAAGCAGAGCAGATGAAGAATTTAAAGGTATTTTTTTAAGGCTTCCCACAAAATGGGGTCGTAGTCATAAACATCTGGCCGGAATTGAACGGTTCCATTGTGCACCCAGGCGGTATGGTAATAGATAGCCACTCCAATCCCCTTCCGTGCATTGAACCAGGAAGGTTGCAAATTAAATCGTTTGATGGTATCTATTTTCTTAGCCTGTTTTTTAAGAAACTGTTCCATTCGAGTCGTATCCAGTGGAGGAAGGCTCACCTCCATCCGCAAACGATCGTATTGTCCCTGATCCCTGACCAGTAATTCAGCAAATTTTAAAGGATCTTCCACTCGCACACAACCATGACTAATGGCCCGGTTAGCCAGACGAAAACCATTTTTATTGTTCGTATCATGGAGGTAAATGCTCGACCCATTGTCAAATACAAACTTGAATTTCCCCAGTGCATTCCGATCTCCGGAAGCCTGCTTAAATTTAAAGGGTAATTTTTCTCTGGAATAACGATTCCACTGAATCGTATCTGGATCAGCGACCTTTTTATCCTTGTAATACACATGGATATTATTATTTGACAAGTAATAGCGATCCTTTATTGCCTGGTAATAGATTTCACTCTGCGCAATACTGACCGGAATATTCCAGACGGGATTCACTTGTATCGCTGTAAATACACTGAGGAGTTGGGGTGTCTCATGATTCTTTGGTTTATCATCCAAACGACGGCTTTTAAGATAGGTAGTTATTTTCTCTTCGTAAGCCGCCTCTCTACGGCTTCCCACACATACCTTCATTGTTGTAAGAGTATCCTCACCCTTTAGCCAGGTTAGAGTAAAATCTGGAATGTTCACCATGACCAGTTCTTCTTCCTGGAGAGGGACTTTCCAGCGCATACGCTCCATGTTCAATTTAATCTTTTGAATATCCGGATGTGCTTCCGTTTTTAGACGATGACGATAATGTTTCAATTGCTCTTTCAACGCAAGGTATTGCCTTGATTGCGGCTGGACCGCTTTTAACAAAGCGGGAAGGTCATTTAGACGCAATAACGAATCCATGGTGCTACTATCCGGTCGCAGATTGGGCATGTAGTAACGCCGAAAGAGCTTTCTTGGATTTACACTTCCATATTGAAAAAAATTGGTATAATTCAGTAAGGCATCAGCTGTTTTTAATTCCAGGCGGGCAATAAGTGGATACACCTCCTCTATTTTCTTGAAAGGTTGCTCCCTAAAGGTTTCCAGCAAAACACCTAGCTGACTATAGCGAAAAATTTCGGGGTTAAAACCATCCTGGTGGCTCTCCTTAATAGACATACGAAGACTATCCAGCTGACCATTTGCAAAGAAACGAGTAACCAGTGAGGGTTGGAAACCCTGACTTTCGTAAAAAGCAGTAATCACTTTGGGGTGAGATAAACTATCCCGAAATAACCTCAATTCTTCATTAAAAACAGCATGATAAGCAGTCGTATCAAACTGATGGTAAAGTTTATTTTTAAAATGTACAGCAAGCACATCAGCAATTTCAGGCCGATTCTGAAACCAGCTACAAGCGCTTAAAAAAGTACCAAGGACAATGAACAGGGCGTATAATTTCTTCAAATCAATAAGCAAATGATGGATTTACAACTTTTTGGACAAATTAAATGCCAATATTTTTTTGTTTTTAAAAGGACAAGTCTATATTTGCATTATCCTTCCACAAAATTAAGGAAAGAAATTATAAATGAACTACATTTTAAACCATCACGTACATTTCCATCATCGCCATCATGGCGATAGATAGATAGATGTTTTGTACGCAAAACGGTTTAACCCAGTTCAGTTTATGTTTTATTCTTTAATTAAGTTCAGTGAAAACACTCAAAATAGCTATCCAAAAATCGGGTAGATTAAACGAAAAATCAGTCGAAATTCTTAAAAATTGCGGATTAAGCTTTGAAAATTACAAAAGCTCACTCATCAGTACGGTGACCAATTTTCCATTGGAAATTCTCTTTCTGCGCGACGATGATATTCCAGAATATGTACAGGATGGAATCGCCGACTTGGGCATTGTTGGTGAAAATGTAATTGTTGAAGCGGGTGCCAGCGTCACTCACCTTCAGAAGTTAGGCTTCGGAAAATGTAGCTTAAAAATCGCAGTTAAAAATACCAGTGAGATCCTGCATCTGTCTGATCTGAATGGAAAAGCGATTGCTACCTCCTATCCGGTAATTTTAGACCGTTACCTGAAAGCAAACCAGGTGGAGGCTCAGATTAGAAACATTTCAGGTTCTGTAGAAATCGGACCTGGCCTGGGCCTGAGTGATGCGATTCTGGATATTGTATCCACCGGAGGCACCCTGAAGAGCAATGGGCTAAAACCTTTCACCACGGTGATGGAATCGGAAGCCGTACTGATCACTACTCCGGGAATGGAATTTCATGCCGAGGTCAACGAATTACTTCAACGCATCCAATCCGTACTTCGGGCCAAAGCCACTAAATATGTCGTTCTTAATGTAGCCAAATCAAATTTGCAGGCCGTAGTCGACCTCCTGCCCGGAGTGAAAAGTCCCACCGTTGTTCCTTTATTCGAGGAAGATTGGGTCGCTGTCCATTCGGTTATCGCAGAACAAGATTTCTGGGAAAAAATTAATCTTCTCAAAGCCGCAGGAGCGCAGGGCATCCTCGTGATGCCGATTGAAAAAATCATCACTTAGACCTGTCAGAGACACAATATCATCATTAATTATTAGTTAATTAAAATTTATAAAAAATTGAAAATCTACAATTTAAAAGATTTAACTAAAGAAAAAATTGAAGCGTTATGTACCCGAGAACAAGGGGACGATGCCTTCGTAAGAACCCGTGTCGTAGAGATTATTGAGGAAGTAAAAATGAAGGGAGATGAAGCGCTTTTTCGTTTTGCAAAAGCTTTTGATCGTACTTCTCTAGATCAGTTATGGATCGGTAAAGACACCTTACAACAACTTGCCTCCAGCTTAGAGAAAGAGGTAAAAACCGCCATTGATACCGCTTATCAGAACATTGCATTTTTTCATAAAAGTCAACTTCGAAAAGAAAAAAAAATAGAGACCATGCCAGGGGTTAACTGCTGGCGGGAAAACCGGGCCATCGACCGAGTAGGTTTATACATTCCCGGTGGAACGGCTGTTTTGCCAAGCACATTTTTAATGCTGGGCATTCCCGCGAAGATCGCTGGTTGCCGGGAAATTGTGGTGTGTTCTCCCCCTTCTGCTGACCAGTTGGTCCATCCTTGTCTGGCGTATGTCGCTGGTTTGCTAGGAATAGATCGTATTTTCCTTGCTGGTGGAGCACAGGCCATTGCCGCCATGACCTTCGGGACAGAAAGCATTCCTGCAGTCGACAAAATAGCCGGACCCGGAAACCGCTACGTGACTGAAGCAAAAAAATACCTGCAACCGCATATCGCTATTGATATGCCTGCCGGACCTTCAGAAGTATTGGTAATCGCAGAAGAAAATGCCCGTCCGGAGTACATCGCTGCCGATCTGCTTGCACAGGCAGAACATGGAACTGACAGTCAATCCATTCTGGTAGCTACCTCAGGGGAACTGATCGATCGGACCCTAAAAGCACTTGAAGAACAAATGCATGATTTACCCCGGAGAGAAATTGCCCGCCAAGCATTGGATCGTTCCTACGCCATTCTTTGCGAAAATTTGGAACAAGCCATGGATTTCAGCAATACCTATGCTCCGGAACACCTGATTCTCGCTGTGGAGGACTACACAGATCTACTTCCCCTCATTCGCAACGCAGGATCTGTTTTTCTAGGTCCTTTAAGCCCGGAAAGTGTGGGCGATTATGCCTCCGGAACGAACCATACGTTACCCACAAGCGGCTTTGCGAGAGCCTATTCCGGTGTTTCTACGGACACCTTCGTAAAGAAAATTACTTTTCAACACCTGAGTGCAAAGGGTTTACAACAGATTGCTTCTACCGTCGAAACCCTCGCCAAGACCGAAGGCTTGGAGGCACATCGCAGAGCCGTTTCTATTCGCCTATCTTCTGAATAAAGCCACTAACCACATGGATATTAAAGCATTACAAAGAGAAAACATCAAAAACCTTCGTCCCTATAGCACAGCCAGGGATGAATATAAAGGAGACGCCCGGATTTTTCTGGACGCCAATGAAAACAGTTTTGGTTCTCCCCTTCCCGCCCCTTATCACCGTTACCCCGATCCCTTGCAATTGGATTTAAAAGAAGCAATTAGTCGAATTAAGGGCGTTCCTATTGAAAATACCTTTTTAGGCAATGGGAGTGATGAAGCTATTGATTTGCTTTTTAGGGCGTTTTGCGAACCAGGTAAAGACAATGTCCTCATTTTGCCTCCTACTTACGGCATGTATGAGGTCGCTGCCAACATCAACAATGTAGAAGCCCGGAAAGTAGAGTTACTTCCAGATTTTCAGCTAGACATGCAGAAAATCGCGGAAACCATTGACAAAAACACCAAACTCATCTTTATCTGTTCGCCAAACAACCCTACGGGAAATTCTCTTCGGAGAAGCGATATAGAAACTATTCTGACCAACTTTAAAGGGTTAGTGGTCGTGGATGAAGCCTACATTAACTTTTCCAAACAAAAAACTTTTATTCAGGAATTAACGGAATATGTAAATCTGGTCGTACTGCAGACCTTTTCAAAAGCATGGGGTCTGGCGGCTCTCCGGCTGGGAATGGCCTTTTCCTCCACTCCGGTTATCGATATTCTGAATAAGGTAAAACCCCCATACAATATTAATCAGGCCACACAAGACCTGGTGCTGGCAGCCCTTCAAAACATCGACCAGGTGAACGACTGGATTCGTCAAACGGTCTCTGAACGCGAGCGTCTAAGTACACAGCTGGCGGCATTACCGGCCGTTCTGAAGGTTTATCCTTCGGATGCTAATTTCCTCCTGGTGTCTATTTCCGAAGCGCATCAGGTCTATCAGCGCCTGATGGAAGAAGGCATCATTGTCAGGGATCGTTCCAAAGTGGTCCTTTGCGATCATTGTCTACGCATCACCATAGGCACCCCTGATGAAAACGACCAATTGATACAATTTCTATCCACCCCTTAATACCTGTCTTTATGTCTCAAATTCTTCCCAATTCCTGTCAAAAAAAAGTCCTATTTATTGATCGCGATGGCACGCTGAACATTGAACCTGCCGACGAGCAGGTGGATAATTTTCGCAAATTAAAATTTTACCCTGGAGCCTTGTATTATCTTTCAAAGATTGCCCGTGAACTGGATTATGTACTCGTAATGGTGACCAACCAGGACGGACTTGGAACGGATAGTCATCCGGAAGAAAATTTCTGGCCGGTACACCAGTTAATGATCGATACGTTTGCGGGAGAAGGAGTGATCTTTGAGGAGGTGATTATTGACCGCACCTTTGCCCACGAACAATCCCCTACCCGTAAACCCGGAACAGCTCTCTTAGGCAACTATTTCGGGGATGCCTATGATCTTGCTCACTCTTTTGTGATTGGGGATCGCCTGAATGATGTTATTCTCGCTAAAAATCTGGGAGCAAAGGGAATCTACCTTCGACAAAACGACGCCCTTGGAGCAGGAGAAAATATGGAGAAAAGAGAAAATCTACAGGAATACATTGCCCTCGAAACCCAAAAATGGGAGGATATTTACATTTTCTTAAGGGCCGGGTCGAGAAAGGTCACTCATCAGCGAACCACTAATGAGACGGCGATAGCTATCTCCCTCGACCTGGATGGCACCGGAAAGTCAGTCATTCAAACGGGTTTACATTTTTTTGATCACATGCTTGATCAGATAGCCCGTCACGGAGGCATGGACCTGAATATTCGGACGAAAGGGGATCTACACATTGACGAACATCATACCATCGAAGACACAGGCATTGCATTGGGCGAGACTTTCGCCAGGGCACTAGGAAATAAGCTGGGGATTGAGCGTTATGGCTTTTGCCTTCCAATGGACGATTGTCTTGCTCAGGTAGTCATTGATTTTGGTGGAAGATCCTGGACAGTATGGGAAGCCGATTTTAAGCGGGAGCGGATTGGCGATGTTCCCACAGAAATGTTTTTCCACTTCTTTAAGTCTTTTGGTGATGCGGCCAAGTGTAACCTCCATATCAAAGCAGAAGGACAAAATGAGCATCATAAAATAGAAGCTATTTTTAAAGCTTTTGCCAAAGCCATAAAAATGGCCATTCGGAGAGATTCTGAAAAAATGGTATTGCCCAGCACCAAAGGTTTATTGTAAAAATGGAATTATTTACTCAACTAAGCAATGAAAGGAAATGATAGGAATAGTCAATTATGGTGCGGGAAACATATTTTCCCTTACCGCAGCTCTTGAACGACAAGGACTGAGCTATGGCATGGTGCATCAGGAACAGGACTTGGATCATTTCGACCGGATAATCATCCCGGGCGTGGGTCATGCGGGGACAGCCATGAATAAGCTCCACGAAAGCGGGCTGGTGGATGCGCTGAAGCACCTGAGCAAACCCGTATTGGGCATCTGTGTAGGGATGCAGCTATTAACTGCCCATTCAGAAGAAGGTTCGGCAGATCTGATGCATGTATTTCCGCTTCAAACCAGGCGTTTTGATCCCTCTTGGGGCATCAAAATACCTCACATGGGCTGGAACACAGTGTATTTTGAAAACAATTTACTCTTTCAACATGTTCCAAAAGGGACACAATTTTACTTTGTACATTCTTATTTTATTGAATATAACGCTACTTTTGACATTGCTTCTGCGAAATACGGGAACTGGTTTTCGGCTGCCATTCAGAAGGATAATTTTTTCGGTGTCCAGTTTCATCCGGAGAAATCCGGAAAAGCAGGTGCACAATTATTAAAGAACTTTTCAAACTTAACTCTGTAAAATGTACATCATTCCGGCTATAGATATTTTAGATGGCAAAGTGGTAAGGTTACGGGAAGGCGATTACAGCCAAAAAACTGAATACAACGTTTCGATTGAAGAAATGATCAACCGATATCATTCCAACGGAACCGACTTCATCCACATCATTGATCTGAATGGCGCAAAAGGAGATTTCAGCAATCAGGAAACCCTTTTTCGTATCATTAAAAAAACAGAGATGAAAGTACAATACGGAGGTGGAATCCGTACAATCGAACAGGTGAATGACCTGCTGGACGCCGGAATACACCGGGTCATTGTAGGAACCCAGGCCATCAGTAACCCCTCGTTTTTGCCCGATCTAAGTAAAGCATTTGTTAAAAAAGACAACTATGCCAACCGCATTGTCATTGCCATTGATGTGCTCGATGAAGTCATCAAATACTCCGGTTGGATGGAAAGTTCTCCTATTAAGCTTCTCGATTATGTAGATAAGTGTCTTCAGTTGGGTTTCTTCCGTTTCCTTTGCACAGACATTCAAAAGGATGGAAAGCTGGAAGGGGCTGCGATCGACTTGTATAAAAAACTACTGGACCATTCGCCCTTCATTAAACTCATTGCTTCTGGGGGAGTGAGTTCAATGGACGACATCCGACAATTGGCAAAACTGGACATCCGTAGTGTGGTGGTAGGAAAAGCGATTTATGAAAATCATATTTCCATTGAGGAGATTAAAACCTGGAATTTAAAAGCGTTAAGCTCTATTTAACTTCATTGATTGAACATGCTTTCTTCCTCATTTATCCCTCCGGCTGCGCTTCATGCCGACCTCAATAAAGGCCTGTCTAAACGAATCATTCCCTGTCTGGATGTAAAAGACGGGCGAACCGTTAAAGGAGTTAATTTTGTAGACCTCAAAGATGCGGGTGATCCGGTTGAATTAGCGGCTCAATATGCTACTGAGGGCGCAGACGAACTGGTTTTTTTAGATATTACCGCTACCCATGAAAATCGGAAGACCGTAGTAGAAATGGTTAAATCCGTTGCTCGTCAGCTTTCCATCCCTTTCACCATTGGAGGTGGGATCAGCACAGTGGCTGATGCTGAACGATTGCTGAATGCAGGTGCAGACAAGATTAGTATTAACTCCGCAGCAGTAAAAACACCTGGGCTCATTGAGGATTTGGCAAATGCATTCGGGGTGCAATTTGTGGTGGTCGCGGTAGATACCAAAACCGTTAATGGAAGTCCTATGGTACACTTAAACGGAGGGCGTCTTCTCACTGAACTCCCGACCAGCCAATGGATCAAGGAGGCGGAAAACAGAGGTGCAGGCGAAATTCTGTTGACCTCTATGGATCATGACGGCACAAAAAAAGGCTTCGATATTGACCTGCTAAAAGACATCAGCAGTCAGATCAACATTCCTGTCATTGCTTCGGGGGGTGCGGGAGAAATAGCCCATTTCACAGATGTATTTCTGCATACCGGAGCAGATGCAGCGCTCGCTGCCTCGGTTTTTCATTATGGAGAAATCCTCCTCCCGGATTTAAAAAAGGAACTTCAAAAACACCATATTCCCGTACGTATTTAATTTTCTCCATCACTTTTAATTAACAAAAATGAACAACGATCAATATCCCTTGCTGAAACTCAACTTTGGCAAGGATCAGCACGCTACAGACCTTCTTCCGGTCATTATTCAGGATGACCAAACACTGGAAGTACTTATGCTGGGTTATATGAATGAAGAGGCCTTCGAGAAAACTAAAGCTGAGGGGAAAGTGACTTTTTACTCCCGGAGTAAACAACGGCTTTGGACAAAAGGCGAGGAAAGTGGTAATTTCCTGTATGTGCAATCAATGTCGTCGGATTGTGATCAGGATACCTTATTAATAAAAGCGAAAGCCGCTGGTCCAACTTGTCATACAGGAGCCAGGAATTGCTTTGACACAGATTTTGATCATAATTTTATCTTCGAACTGGAGAACATCATCACTGATCGTTACGAACATCCGCAGGAACAATCTTACATCCACCGGATGCGCCAAAAAGGATTAAACAAAATTGCACAGAAAGTGGGAGAAGAAGGCGTAGAAACGGTAATCGCCGCACTGGCTGAGTCCGAAACCGAATTTATCAACGAATCTGCGGATTTGCTTTTCCACCTTCTTTTCCTATGGAAGGAAAAAGGAATCAGCTTCCGTCAGGTAAGTCAACAACTTAAGAATCGTCATCAACAGCCCCCCTCGCTTGGTTCTGAACACTAAAGCCTGTCATCCCTCTTTCATGACGAAGTGATGACGGCTCCATTCACTTTTGTTCCTACTTTTAAACCATATGTTAAAGCATCACCGTACCCTTTCCGGCCACCAAAATCCTATTTACGCTCTCGCTTTGAGTCAAGAGGGCGAGGGCTTTTTTAGTGCGGGGAATGACAAAGGTATTGTGAAATGGTCTCTGAAAAAAATGGCCTTCGAACGGGTATTAATGCCTGTTCCCAGTTCTGTTTACGCTTTACATTGTTCCTCTCAATTTCTATTTTCCGGCGAACGAAGTGGGGCTTTCAATGTATACGATCTGCACCTGGAGAAAAGTACGCAACGGATCAGTGCTCATATAAAACCTGTATTTGCTATCCAGTCTCTTTCTAAGAAAGGCGAATTAGTGACCGCTAGTGAAGATGGCAGTGTAGCCATCTGGTCAATACCTGAATTTGAACGATTGTATCAGCTTCCTTTATCTCAGGAAACTGTTCGTTGCATCGCGGTTTCTCCGCAGGAAGACGAGGTCTCTTTTGGCTGTAAAAACCACTATATCTACGTATATGACACCCATGATTTTCATCTAAAAACCGCTTTCAAAGCCCATGAAATGCCGGTCACCTCTCTCTGTTACGACCCGTCAGGCAGGTTTTTACTTTCAGGAGGCCGAGATGCCCAATTAAAATTATGGGACCGGTTTACCTCCGCCCCATTGCAACAAATTCCAGCGCACCTGTTCGCTGTCTATGCGATCGCCTTTCACCCCTTCTTGCCCTACTTTGCAACAGCCAGTCAGGATAAAAGCATCAAACTGTGGCACCAGGAAAGTTTCCGTCTAATTAAAATTTTAAGTCTCGAAAAGACCGGAATTGGGCACACTCATTCGGTCAACTCCCTGATATGGAGTCGGGATGGACAATACCTCATCTCAGCAGGTGATGACCGTCAGGTAATGGTGTGGACCTTCGAACTTCCTGCTCCTTAATCACTTTTCTTCGCTCCGAAACAAATTCGCCCCAATCAGACATAGAAAATGATTTTGAAAAATACATTTGCGCGAATTTATTCTAACTTTAGCACATGAATAATGATTTAAAAATACCTGTATTGGATGAAAGTCAAATACGCGTGCTGGGTGCTTTAATGGAGAAGAGTAGGACCACTCCTGATTATTATCCCATGACATTAAATGGCCTAACAGCTGCCTGTAATCAAAAATCTTCCCGTAAGCCAGTAGTGAATTACGATGAAGAAACGATCGTTAATGCATTAAACAGTTTAAAAATCGCCGGATTAATCAGTACAGCTACCGGGGGTTCAATTCGTACCATCAAGTACAAACATAATTTTGCCATTGTCTATCCACTTATCCCTTCAGAGTTGGCGGTGATGTGCCTTCTTTTTTTACGGGGGCCACTTACTCCGGGAGAAATTAATAGCAATGCAGGTCGATTATATGACTTCGAAAATCTGGAAGAGGTAAATACCCTTCTTGATAAGCTGGCGAATGAAAGTCCGGCTTATATCAAGCTCCTTCCACGTCGTCCCGGGCAGAAAGAACAGCGATACATGCATCTTTTTTTTGGCGAAGATACGTCCTCCTATGAGGAAGAGTACATGCACACCAATAGCGGTGCTTCCGGCACCTCCACTCAGGCATTGGAAGAACGTCTGGAAATCGTTGAAAAAGAGCTTTCGGAGTTAAAAAATAAATTCGAAATGCTGATGAAGGAACTGATGGGCTAAACGAATCGTTTAATAATTCGCAAACGATGCGTATAACGTCCCAATTCCTCATTATAGATTCCCTGATCATCGATCGGATCTATGCGTACTTTTCCGGCTGCATGAATGATGGCATGTGCGTTTATCATTAAGCCTACGTGAATGATTTTTCCTTCTTCATTATCAAAGAAAGCAAGATCACCTGCCTGAGCTTCTGCCAGAAAGTCTACCGTTGATCCCTGATTAACCTGTTGAGAGGCATCACGGAGAATAGAAATTCCATTTAAACGAAAAACCATCTGAGTAAAACCTGAACAATCTATCCCAAATAAGCTGCGTCCTCCCCATAAGTAAGGGGTGTTTTCATAAAAACGTGCCGTGGACAATACCTGAGCTGCAAAAGCAGCTGATTGAGGAATAAAGGGTATACTTTTTACTTCGTATTTTTCCTTCCCAAGGGTACAATATTTCCCATCATAAAAAGGAAGGATACTTCCCGGAACAAGGTGATAAATTGTACCATTTCCAGCTATTAAAGCATTATCCACCTGTAGAGGCGTTAAATAGCAATAGGCGCTTTCATCCGAAAAAGTGGCCAAATCCACTTCTGCCAGCTGTTTGAAGTCCATCCATCCTTCATAAGGAACTTCATGCACTTTCACATAGCACCATTTTTCCGTCTTTTCAAGAACAGTCACACGATCACCAAACAAGAGCTGCGATGTTATTTCACTCCGATCGGAGGCTTCCTGCCGTAGGGGAGCTACCGCCACTCTGCATATTGCGAATATTTCCATTTTCAGATAAATATCTGCTAAAATACGTATTCCGGGCTTCATTTAAACATTTTGTGTTTCAATTTGTTGTAGTTAGTAGATCAACTTCCATACTGCCATGGTTTTTAAGAGAGTATTAATTGCAGTAGATAACAGTACCTGCTCTGAGAAAGCAGCAAAAGCCGGCTATGAAATAGCGATTAAGTTTGGAGCGGAAGTCGCATTGGTTAATATTATTGAACCTGTTCCCAGTCCTGTAAGTGCAGATTTTACGCTGGCTCCCGTTTTTATTGACGAGAGTAGGTATACGGAGGAAAACAGCTATTTTCTTTTGCGTGAAATGGAAAATCGTTACGCCCAAGGGACCCCTACCACTCACCTAAGCTTGGTCGATTCGGCCAGTCACGGGATCATTAGTCAGGCGGAGGATTGGAAAGCAGATCTTATTGTGATCGGAACGCATGGTCGTAGCGGTTTTTATCATTTCCTAATGGGAAGTGTGGCAGAGCATGTGGCACGAAAGTCTCCATGTCCCGTAATGATCATCCCTAACAGTTATGAGGAAATTTAAATTTCAGTCAAACAAAAAAGAGAGGCTTTCCCCTCTCTTTTTTTTATCCTTCCTGGTGCAACCAGGCTTTCTTTGCGAGTAATTCTTCTTCGGTTTCGCGGATATCCTCATCATCTACACAACAATCAACCGGGCAAACGGCCGCGCATTGAGGTTCATCGTGAAATCCCTTACATTCAGTACACTTATCAGAAACAATGTAATAAACTTCATCCGAAATAGCCTCCTGAGTATCGCCGGCATCTATCTGGCGGTCTCCGAAATCTATCATCCCGTCAAGGCTGGTCCCATCTGAAAATCTCCAGGCAGTACCTGCATCGTATATCGCATTATTGGGACACTCCGGTTCGCAAGCGCCACAATTAATACATTCATCTGTTATTTTAATTGCCATGTGTTTTCTATATTCTACTTGCTAAGTTTAACTTTGCACTGCAAATATAACACTTAATCATTTATAATAGTTCTAAATATGCATTCAGCACACACTCAACCATTGATAGAGGCGTTAATCCGACTGGGAAATTTATTTCTCTCCCCGGATGAAGAAATGGAGCAAAAAATAGAAACTGCCCATCATCACAATGCCTGGTTTACACCTGAAGAAACCCGAAAGTCGCTCACTTCCCTAGGCCGTATGCTGAACAAAGAGGCTCTTTCCTCTTGGTTTTCTGATATAAAAATGACACAGCAACCCAAAACAGTCGGGCTAATTCTGGCAGGAAATATTCCAATGGTTGGTTTTCATGATGTTCTTTGCGTGCTCGCAAGCGGACATAAGGCAGTGATAAAGCTGTCTTCTTCCGATAAGATTCTGTTGCCGTATAGCTTAGAGCGTCTGTGTTTCTTTTTACCGGAACTGGAAGGGCGTTTTGTCTTTTCAGAACAACTTAAAGACTTCGATGCAGTGATTGCCACCGGGAATAACAATTCCTCCCGTTATTTTGAATATTATTTTGGAAAAGTGCCACACATTATCCGAAAAAACAGGAATAGTGTGGCCATTTTGGACGGAACCGAAACACCAGACGACATTGCGGCCTTGGGACGGGACATCTTCGATTATTTTGGGATGGGCTGCCGAAGTGTTTCCAAGCTTTACCTTCCTCGTGAATATGCACTTCCTGAATTATTGCCCCACTTAGAAACGTTCCATCCTCTTATACACCATTTTAAATATAGGAACAATTACGATTACAATAAATCGATTTACCTGGTTAACAAGATTTCCCATTTTGACAATGGCTTTCTGCTATTAAAAGAGGACCCGCAACTGGCTTCGCCACTTGGGGTGTTGCATTACGAGTTTTACGATTCAATAGACAGCCTTGAGCAGCATCTTCTCTCCTTGGAAGAGCAGATTCAATGCGTGATTACGAAACAAGCCTTCACACTTCCCCTGTGTCCCCTTTCTTTTGGAGAAAGTCAGTATCCACAATTATGGGATTATGCGGATAAGGTAAATACCATCCGTTTTCTGGAAGCCTTATAGGGGCTTTGTTTCGTTTTCTGAGAAGGATTGCTTATTTTGTGGATTGATTCATGACCATCCATCACATTCCTGTCCGTTTTCTTTTCGGGCTGTTTCTTTTACTACATGTAGGAGCAACCACGCATGCGCAGGTCTGTACGGGTGACCTGGGCGATCCGGTGTTACTGATTGATTTTGGAAAAGGGACGGCTCAATTCGGCCCTCCCATTGCAGAGACGACTTATCGCTATATTGCAGGTAATCCGGAGGATGGCAGTTACACCATTGTCAAATCGACGGCAGGATTAAATACAGGATGGCATCAGAATGTGGTTAACCGGCAGAATGAAAGCGACGGTTACTTTATGCTGGTGAATGCAGACTATAATAAAGGGGTATTTTACGAGAAAGAGATTCAGGGCTTATGTCCCAACACCACCTATGAGTTTTCTGCTTATATCATTAATATTCTCAGAAGTGCGGGGATTCGCCCCAATGTTCGGTTTACGATTGATTTTGGAGGAAGTTCTCGGACATTTATTACCGGAGATATTCCGGAGGGCAATGCGCATGATTGGAAAAAGTACGGGTTGGTTTTCACTACCCCAGTAAATGTTACCCGGGTTACCTTACGGATGACCAATGAGAATCCTGGCGGAAATGGAAATGACCTAGCGCTGGATGATATTGCTTTTCGTGCCTGCGGTCCCATCATTACACCAAGCATTGATCAGGCTGGTTTAAACGCAATTCTTTGTGCGGGCGAAACAGCCACTTTGCGAATGGAGGCTTCGGTCTCGGCCGTCTATAACGACCCGGTATATCAATGGCAACGCAATGAGGGAGGCAACTGGATCGACATTCCGGGCGAAAACCAGCTCCTTTATTTACCTCATTTTGAAAATGCCAGGGCGGGCATGTACCGGTACCGATTGTTTGTAAATGAGCGGATCAATCAAGCTTCCAACACCTGTGGAGTGGCCTCTGTTCCGCTCATCATTGAAGTACATGAAGTTCCGGAAGTACCTGAAGCACTTTCCATCCGTGCCTGTCCGGGAGAAGAGCTGCTGTTACCTTCTTTAAACGGTTATGCTTTTCAATGGGAAGGACCAAATGGATTTCGATCCACCCTGCAGCAACCTTTACTTTCCAATCTGCAGGTCAAAGATCAGGGAGACTATACCTTAACCGTTTTTAATGCGGCGGGTTGTCAAGCTACCCGAACCATCCACTTAACGGTTAATGAGCCCGTGCTTGCGGTCGTCAACCCGGTTGGAACAGTCGAAATCTGTGAAGGAGAATCCATTCAGTTAAAGGCCTCCGGGGGAATTCGTTACGCTTGGTCGCCCTCCATAGGCTTGTCTGCCGACAATATTGCCAGCCCTTTGGCCAATCCTACGGAAAGCACCTTGTATACTGTAGCGGTAATGAATGAAAATTGCATGGATACTGTGCAGATCATGGTCAAGGTAGTAAAAGCGGCAAAAGCAGATGCGGGTCCGGACTTACAGCTTTTGAGTGGGCAATCCACCCTTTTAAAAGCACACGCTGAGGGAGTTAACCTGCGTTACTCTTGGTCGCCCCCCGACTATCTGGACAATCCTCATGTCCTGCAACCTCTGGCCACTCCGCCAAAAGACATGGTGTATACCCTCACTGTTCAATCAGCTTGTCACAGCATTACGGATCAGGTATTCGTTAAGGTATTTCCTGAGATTGCTATCCCCAACAGCTTCAGTCCAAACAATGACGGGATAAATGACACCTGGGACATGCCCTTTATGCAGGCTTTTGAGCAGGCCGAGGTCCGGGTTTTTACCCGAAGTGGGCAGGTGGTTTTTCATCAGAAAGGCACATATGTTCCCTGGGATGGAACTTATCGTTCCAAACATGTCCCTGTAGGGGCCTATTATTACCATATTTTTCTTCATGAAAGTTTTCCCTTACAACGGGGTTGGCTCTTTATTGTGAGATAATATTGCTTTCAGGTTTTTGCTTCTCGATTGGAAATGTTATTTTTGAAGAAATGTACGTGATCAAAGTTAAAGGCATCGCTAAAATTCCTGATTATGTCCAGTTAAGGGACGAAAAGTTTACCCTATTGGCCTATTTCAGAGTAGACAGGCCGGACAAATCACTGGAAAAACTAGGCTATGGCGATAAACAGGAGTACATTCTTAAGTTTATCAGTGAGTTACCTTTCGGACAAATCGCGAAAATTGATCTTTAAATTATGACAGAACAAACCGTTATCAACCTTCAGCAAGTCGACGTCTTCCAACAGAAGCACCTGGTCCTTTCCAATGTCAATTTAAAAGTGGCGAAGGGTGAGTTTGTGTTTTTAATCGGACAAACGGGGTCGGGAAAGAGCAGTTTGTTAAAAATTTTGTATGGGGATATTCATATCGGCAACGGCAATGGGATGGTGACTGATTTCGATTTAAAGAAACTGACGGACAAAGAAGTTCCTTACTTAAGAAGAAAACTGGGCATCGTGTTTCAGGATTTTCAGCTGTTAAGTGACCGGACCATTGAAAAAAACCTGGAATTTGTATTAAAAGCTACTGGCTGGAATGACCAAAAGCTGATCGATGAACGCGTGAAAGACGTCTTGGACAAGGTGGGTTTACGTTCCAAAATTAAGAAAATGCCGCACGAAATATCCGGGGGCGAGCAGCAGCGGATTGTGATTGCCCGCGCGTTGTTAAATCATCCGGAAATCATTTTAGCCGATGAACCTACGGGAAATCTGGATCCTGAAACTTCGGAGGAAATTGTATTGCTGCTGAAGCAAATCAGTCAAAGTGGAACGGCCGTTCTGATGGCTACACACGATTACCACATTATTCGAAAATTTCCTTCCCGCATCATCAAATGTGAGGGGGGTGTCGTCCATGAAGACGTCCAATTACATTAATTTTTAGCTGACAAAAATTCGAAAACGGTCAAACTGTACAGTTTAGTAATCACAAAACTGACAGCATGACTGATTTTTGTCTATTGGCAATACTTTTGATCGGAAGAGCTAAACACGATTGATACACATGTTTAATAAAAAGAAAAAGAACGAGCAGGCCATGAATGAACAAACGGATAGCCATGAGGAGCAGAAAGCCCAGGCTGAAGTAGAAAACGCGGTGGATAAGCCAGAGGAAACGGTAAATCCGTCGGAAGAGATCAGTGCAGAAGAACAGCTGAAACAGGAGAATGCCACATTGAATGACAAATACCTTCGTCTTTTCGCTGAGTTTGACAATTACAAACGTCGCACCCAAAAAGAACGGGTTGAACTGTTGCAAACAGCGGGAAAAGATGTGGTGATTTCGTTACTTCCTGTGTTAGACGATTTTGAACGCGCGCTGAAATCTACTGAAAATGCAACTGAAGTCACTGCCATCAGGGAGGGTGTCACCCTTATTCAAAACAAATTAAAGAGCATTCTTACCCAAAAAGGGTTAAAAGAAATAAACTGTGTCCATTCGGTATTTGACACCGATTTACATGAGGCCATCACCCAGATTCCCGCGCCTACAGAGGATCTGAAAGGAAAAGTAATTGATGAGTTGGAAAAAGGATACACCCTGAACGACAAAGTAATTCGCTTTGCGAAAGTGGTGGTAGGCGCATAGAGCAACATAAACAATGAGCAAAAGAGATTTTTACGACGTTCTTGGCGTCACCAAAAGTGCCTCTGCAGACGAAATCAAAAAGGCTTACCGGAAACTGGCTATTAAGTACCACCCGGATAAAAACCCGAATGATAAAGAGGCCGAAGAAAAATTCAAGGAAGCTGCCGAAGCTTATGAAATTTTGAGCAATCCGGAGAAAAAACAACGCTATGATCAATTTGGTCATGCAGGTATGAGCGGTTCCGGTGGCGGAGGCTATGGAGGCGGAGGCATGAACATGGAAGATATTTTCAGTCAGTTTGGAGATATTTTCGGTGGAGGTAGTCCTTTTGACAGTTTCTTCGGTGGTGGAGGAGCACGCCAATCGAGAGGAGGACGCCGGGTAGCCAAGGGGAGTAATCTCCGCATTAAGGTAAAACTTACGCTGGAGGAAATTGCCAATGGAACGGAGAAGAAAATCAAGGTGAATAAACAGGTTTCCTGTAAAACCTGTGATGGAAGCGGAGCCAAAGATAAATCCTCTGTCAGCACCTGCAAAACCTGTGGAGGAAGTGGGGCCGTCAGAAAAGTCACCAATACGATTCTTGGGCAAATGCAAACTACCGCTACCTGCCCAACCTGTCATGGAAGTGGCCAGCAAATAACGGCTAAGTGCAATGCCTGCCATGGGGAAGGAACGGTACGTGGCGAAGAAACCATTACAATCAATATCCCTGCAGGCGTGAGCGATGGAATGCAGTTGAGCATGGCCGGAAAGGGAAACGCAGCCCCGAACGGTGGAATCAATGGAGATCTCATTATCCTTATTGAAGAATTACCTCACGAGACGCTTAAACGCGAGGGGAACAACATCGTATATGACTTGCACATCAGTCTTGCAGATGCTGCCTTGGGAGCCACTATTGAAGTGCCTACCATCGACGGAAAAGCAAAAATCAAAATTGATCCGGGAACACAGAGCGGAAAATTACTGCGTCTAAAAGGGAAAGGTATTCCAGAAATTAACTCCTACCATCGTGGAGATGAAATTATTCATGTAAATATCTGGACTCCCAAAGCCCTGAGCAGCGAAGAAAGACAAATTCTGGAAAAATTAAGGGACTCCCCTAATTTTAAACCACAGCCTGGAAAAAATGACAAGAGCTTTTTCGATAAAATGAAAGAGTATTTCGAATAATCATTGCATTCATTCTAATAATATACAAATTAAATCCCATATTTCCAAGCATTTATGGGATTTTTTTCTGCCTGTTTTTAACAAAGCTGCCGTGTCCTTCTTCCGGCAAGGAAAAAATACCTACGCCTTCTTAATTGATCCCCCTTCTGCTTTTCAGCAAAAAAGGTCTATTGAACTCTAAATCTTACAGCTGAAGTACAAACAGATTTGGGACATAATTCGCAATGGTTCCTCCCTCCGCAGCAAACTCCTGTCCAGTTGTGCGAATTTTTGTCACTTTGTATGTCTCACTTAATTCCAATTGAAATGCGATCAAAGGAAGTGCTCCGATCTGAAGGTAGAACTGTCGGTTTCCGATAGCAGCATTCCGAATGACTTCTGTGGACACCAACTGATAAAAGGAAAAGTATTCATTGCCATAACTAAAACCGGGACGAACGTGAAAATCCAACAACTTTTTACTTCCGTCTGCTCCCTCCTGATACCATTTAATGGCCGATGCCTCGTAATAATTGGGAGTAGAAGGCGCAAAAAGATCTCTTCCTCCGGGATCCTTTATGACCAGGTGAAGCGTAGGGAAAGCAACGGGTGAACATGCACAGGGCTGCGGAGTAATTTCTTTTTTACAAGCCATTTGTCCTGCAAAGAGCATCAGAAACAGAATAAGAAACTTTTTCATAGAGGGAGAATCGGTACTTCAAAGATAAGAAATGGAGTGAATTTATCTAATTTTCGCCTGGTTTTATGCATATTAAAGCCTGCTTTTCATTTTCAAATCCTATCTTCGAAAAATAAAAATAAATGCTGGAAAAGTAACAAAAGCATCGTAGATACATCTTATTAAATATTAACTAAACGATTTCACTCTAATTATGTTAAGCATCCATTCGATTGTGAAACAATATGCGAACCACCGTGCGCTTGACGGCGTGAGTTTGGAGGTGGGGAGCGGAAAGATTTTTGGTCTCCTGGGACCAAATGGAGCCGGGAAAACATCCCTTATCCGGATCATTACCCAGATTACCGCTCCTGATAGTGGCACCATCACGTTTGACGGAGAGCCACTGAATGGCAGACACATTTCTCAGATGGGGTATCTCCCTGAAGAAAGAGGCTTGTATAAAAAAATGGAAATTGGCGAGCAAATTCTCTATTTGTCGAGACTAAAAGGCTTATCCACCAACGAGGCTACCCGGCGGATTAAGTATTGGTTTGAAAAGTTGGGAATGGAGAACTGGTGGAGCAAAAAAGTAGAGGATCTGAGTAAAGGCATGCAGCAAAAAGTGCAATTTGTGGCCACCGTCTTACATCAACCAAAACTGATTATCCTCGACGAGCCTTTTTCAGGCTTTGACCCGGTTAACGCAGACATTATCAAGAATGAAATTCTGGAGTTGAACAAACAGGGAGCTACGTTTATTTTTTCTACCCACCGAATGGAAAGTGTAGAGGAATTGTGCGATCACATCGCCCTCATTGACCGGTCAAAGAAAATTCTGGACGGAAGTGTGGAGGATATTAAAGCGTCTTACCGGAACCATACGTACTGGATTGACTATGAAGGTCCGGTCTATACTTTCCCCGCCGGAGCACATTTCAGTTTATTGGAGACCACGTCTTTTAAAGACAAAACCCGCATAAAAGTTCAACTCACTCAGGGTGCCCGTATCAACGACCTCCTCGGAGAACTTCTTCCTCAGGTATCCATTATAGGCTTAGAAGAAGTCATCCCCACCATGAACGATATTTTTATTGACAAAGTTAGCAAGCAAAGACATGAATAAAATTCTACTCATCATCCGCAGGGAATACCTATCCAGAGTTAAAAAGAAATCCTTTATCATCATGACTTTTCTCACTCCCCTGTTAATTGCGGGAGTATATGCGCTGATTGGTTATTTTACGTATAAAGGGATCAGTGGTTCGCATGATAAAGTAGCGGTAGTGAGTACCCATCCCCATCTGGACAAATTGAGCAGGGACAAAAATATTACTTACGAATATGTAGACCAGCCTGTGGAGGAAATGAAGAAATCACTTCAAAAAAGCGATTATGATTATCTTTTGTATATTCCTGACTTTCCATTGAGCGCTCCTGCCGGGATTCAGCTTTACGGGACAAAACAACCGGGCATGTCTTTAAGCGGGCGGATTTCACGCGATATTGAAGAGCTTATTCGAAACAGAAAACTGATAGAAAGTGGGATTTCCCAGCACGACCTGAATGCGTTAAATACGTCAGTAGAGGTCTCTACCATCAAGATTGAAGAGACTGGAAATGAACAAAGTTCGAGTGCGGGGATCAGTACTGCAATTGCTTTTGTTGCCGGCATTCTGATGTTTATGTTCATTATGTTGTATGGCATTCAGGTGATGCGCGGAGTCATTGAAGAGAAAACCAGCCGAATTATTGAGGTCATTGTCTCCTCGGTTAAACCTTTTCAGCTCATGATGGGAAAGATTGTGGGCATAGCCTTGGTGGGCTTAACGCAATTTGTGTTATGGATTGTACTTACCTTTTCGATCTCTTCCGTAGTAATGAGCCTATGGGCTGACAAAACCACCATTGAACAAACAGTGAGTACGCAGAACCAGCTGTCTGAGAAAAGCGATCCGGGAGCAAACGAGCAATTGCCGAAGGAGGTAAAGAACAATCCTCTCCTTTCCATTCAAAAAAACCTGGAAAATTTACCAGTAGCTAAAATCGTATCGTTGTTTATCTTTTTCTTCATCGGCGGTTATTTATTTTACAGTGCATTGTATGCCGCCATTGGGTCGGCAGTTGACAATGAAACAGAAACGCAACAGTTTATGATGCCGGTAATGCTGCCTCTCCTGATGGGCTATGCGCTCTCATTAAGTGTGGTTACCAACGATCCTTATGGAAATGTCGCCTTTTGGCTATCCATGATTCCTTTCACCTCTCCCATAGCGATGGTGGTACGACTACCTTATGGGGTACCTGGATGGGAGCTGGCTTTGTCCATGTTTATCCTGGTGACAGGCTTTATCCTCACGGTTTGGATTGCCGGTCGGATTTACCGTGTTGGAATCCTCATGTATGGAAAGAAAACCACCTTTAGGGAAATGTTCAAATGGTTCACCTATAAGCCCTGAGCAGATGTCTGTGGCCATCATCGACTTAGGGACCAACACCTTTCATTTACTCATTGGTTCAGTGACAGAAACCGGGGTAAAGGTTCTATTTAAAACCAATCGCCCCGTTCAATTGGGAGAATCCCTATTAAAGGAAAACAAACTTATTCCGGCCGCATTTGAACGTGGTCTTCAATGTTTAAAAGAATTTCGTGCCATCATCGATCAGCACGAGGTAGCGACGATCAAAGCAGTGGCTACCTCTGCCGTTCGGTCGGCTTCGAATGGTGCAGAATTTAGAGCACGCGTAGTATACGAAACCGGCATTGAGATTGAAATCATTGACGGGGAACAGGAAGCGGGGTATATTTATGAGGGGGTGAAAGCCAGTGGTGCTATTCAGGGCCCTTCGCTGATTATGGATATTGGAGGCGGCAGCACTGAGTTTATTCTCTGCGACCAAAAAAAAATACATTGGAAAAAAAGTTACGACATTGGTGCCTCACGTTTACTGCAGAAATACGTCTATTCAGACCCTTTGGATGAAACCGACCATGCATTCATCCTCGAACATCTGGAAGACGTATTGATGGAATTGAAAAAAGTTTGTCAATCTTTTCCGCAATTGAGCCTCATTGGATCAGCCGGTGCTTTCGAAACCTTTGCGGCCATGAGCCATCTTCCCCTAAACGAAGCTCCCAGCACTTCGCTTAGTTTAAAAGCCTATCACCAGCTGGCAGATCGTCTGTTGAAATCGACACATCATGAAAGAACCCAGATGAAAGGACTGATCCCGTTAAGGGTAGACATGATTCTGATGGCTGTGGTACAGGTCAACTATGTGCTGAATCAATGTCCCGTGAAGGAGCTGATCCTATCTACCTATGACATGAAAATGGGGATTCTTAGTCTTTATCAATAAGTAAGTACGGATTTTGGGTGTCGGGATTGCAGATAAATCAGCCAGGCCTTCCCTATTTTATCCATGCGTATTCCTTAAGCGTTCGGTATAGCTTTTCGGTTGGCAATCCCATCACATTGGTATAAGAGCCTTCCATCCCTTGCACCACATTAACGCCCCACCAGTCCTGAATTCCGTAACTTCCTGCTTTATCAAACGGTTGATACTCGTCAATGTAAAATCTGATTTCTTCTTCAGACGTACTGCGGCAATGTACTAATGTACGATCATAAAAGCTGATCTGACGAATACCTTCTCGCAACGTTACCCCCGTAAACACTTCGTGTGATGTTCCCGACAAGGCCCGGAGCATGCCAAAGGCAGCTTCTTCGTCTTTCGGTTTTCCCAAAATGCTCCCTTTAAGGGCCACAATGGTATCTGCAGTGATAATCAATTTCTCCGTTACGTCCTGAAATGCTTCGGCCTTTTTTGCTGCGATGTATTGACATATTTCAGATGGAGAAAGATGGGCAGGATAGCTCTCCTCTACTTCTCTTATCTCAATATTAAAAGGAAGATGCATCAAGGTCATCAATTCCCTTCTCCTGGGAGACTGCGAAGCGAGTAAAATGGGTAAACGGGGAGTGTGCATTTTGCTACAAAGAAAAAGATCTTCATCCGAAGTCGCAATTATTTTTTTATTTTCAATTCCTTTCCTTACAAAGAGGCAAAAAAAAAGCGATGAGACAGTCATCGCTTTTTAGATTAGTTTCGTTGACGGGGGCCACCGCCGCCTTGACCGCCCCGTTCTCTCATCATTTTCTCCCGGCTGGCCTTTTGCTCTTCTAAAAGAACTTTATATTCCTTTTTCTGAGCATCTGTTAACAATGCATTGATTTTGTTCTCGGCATCAGTAGTTAACTTTGTCATTTTCTCTCTGGCTGCTCCCTGATTTCCTCCCTGAAATTCCTCTCTCATTTTACTCTGGGCAGCTACCTGTTCTTTAAAAATCTCCGTCACCTTGGTTGTTTGCTCGGCATTGAGCTTTAGCTTCTCTACCAATTGTTCGGTTTGTCTTTTCACTCTTTCTTCTGGAGAGCCTCCCATACGGCCACCAAAACCTTGTGCATTTGCGAGCATCACCATCCCACATAGGAGCCCGCAGATCATCATTACTTTTTTCATGGTTTTCATTTTGTTTAAGTAGGAAAAGTCCAGCCAATCCAAAGGCAGCCTCTTCCTGTGATTACCCTTTATAGAGCAGAAAACAGGCGGAAAGGTTTAATGAAAAGATAAAAAAAATCAACGGCTGGCATCCGCTGCAGACGGACGGGCTTCGAACCAATTTTGCTGTGCTTTCAAGACAAATTCAATTACGCCTCTCACGGCAGCTTCTCCGCCTTTCTGAGGAGCAATGTAATGCGCAATGGCTTTGATTTCTTCTGCAGCGTCGGCAGGACAGACGGCAATGCCCACCTGGGTCATCACTTCGTAATCGGGAAGGTCATCTCCCATATACAATACCTGATCGGCCGTCAGGTTTTTTTCCAAGAGAAACTTTTCCAGGACAGTTGTTTTCTGATGAACTCCCAGGTAAATATCGGGAATACCGAGATGGTGTAATCGTTGAAACATGGCCTCCCCTTTTCCGCCAGAGATCACACACACGGCATAGCCTTTTTTTACTGCCAGTTGCAAGGCATAGCCATCCTTAATGTGAAATGTACGAAGAAGTTCCCCGCTTTCGGTGGCTAACACTGTTCCATTAGTCAGAACCCCATCGATGTCGAATACAAAGGCTTTGATATGTTTCAGTTTGTGTAGCAACATGGGATGGGGCTAACTTATTAGGATTGATTATCGCGCCACTCGTATACCCAGGCAGACTGGATCTGCTCCAAATGGCCTTCATTGCATTCTTCCCGGGTACCTTTAAAATGAGGAAGGGACAAAACCCATTCAATCAGCTCCGTAAATCGGATTCTGTAAATTTTCGCCTCATTAAAATCATCTCCGAATTTTTCATAAAGCTCCTGGGCGATGTCTTCATAATCTCCCCAATATATTGGCAAAGCAAACTTATCAGTCATAAAATACAATTTGAGAAGGCTGATCCTCTATCTGCAAAAATAGCTAAATAAACCTAAATGACAACCTTGATCTTCCGTCCTCCCTTAGTGACCAAGGAAGGAAGACTGATCAGGAATAGTGATTTCGATATCTCCATCTATCACAACGCACTGACACGCCAGGCGCGACGTAATTTTAGGTCTGACGGCACGGTCGATAAAGTCCTCTTCCTTATCCGATATTTCCTGGACATTGTCCATTCCCTTATTCACGTAAATATGGCAGGTACTACATCCGCATACCCCTCCACAATTGTGCTGTAATTCAATCCCGTTATCCAATACAACATCCAGAATATCCTCTCCGGCGGCAATGGGTAATTCAACCGGTGATTTATCTGTTTCTTCGAAATTTATCTTTAATTTGAAAATAGCCATAACTCTGTACAAAAGTAAGCACCTTTATTTAAAAAAGCGCATTATTCCCCATTTTTAATCCGCTCACTCAACAAGCGGTAAAGGGTTACCAACGAAGAATCGTTCTGAAGCATTTCTTCGTGTTTATTCATTGTTTGAAGGTCTCCGCGAATGGCAGGCCCTGTTTGTACCATTTGAGGAGAGGCCTGCTGAACTTTAGCTGCCGTCTCTGTAATGAGTGGACGAATTAAGTCAAAATCCATTCCCTGATTTTCCAGCAAACGCGCTGCAATCTGATAGAGATGATTGGGAAAGTTACACGCAAAAACGGCTGCCAGATGAAGGACTTTTCGTTGCGCACTGTCCACCTCGTACACTTTATCACTAAGCAATGTCGCCCATTCTTTCAAGAGAGGCAATTGGGATTTGTCTTCATGTTCCACACAGAGGGGTACCTGCCTAAAGTCCAGCTCGCGCGACTTGGAAAAAGTCTGAAGAGGATACAGCACTCCTCCCTGAAAGGGGCTCTTCTGATATACCTCCAATGAAACAGCTCCGGAAGTATGCGCCACCAACCCTTTTAACGGAGGAAGCTGACGAATCACCTCCACGAGGGCGTCGTCTTTCACGGTTAGTAGAATCAAGTCTGCATCTTCCAGACTTTTCAGTTCATCGACCACAAAGGCACCTACTTTCTCAGCGAGTTCCACCGCATGATCCCTATTTCTGCTCCAAATCTGCCCAATCTTTAGTCCTGATTGATTCAATGCAAGAGCAAGATGTGTTCCTACATTTCCGGATCCGATGACCGATACCCGCCTCATGATCTGGAGGTCACCTCCTTATTTCTTCTGAAAATTGACATTATAAAACCAATCACCATGATGATGGTCCCTGCCCAATACAGGTTAATATAAGGGAATTCAATGGCCTTAAATACGATCCAATCTTTCGCCTGCTGTGGTTTTTCATAAATCTGCAACTCTACCTGACCGCTTTCAGGGATGATCTTGGTAAATCTAAATCTTAAGCCTAATGCATCTACCTTACGGGCAAAATCGAAGGTATTGTTTCCTTTCACAAGGAATAAAGGCTCTACTTTATATATCTTTCCGCTCACATCGATTTCGAGCGGGAGGCCTACTGCCAGGTCTTCAGGAGCAAGCTTCAAATCCTTCACGACCGGTGCTGTATTCATCGGCTGAATGGTCAAAACGCCGCTGCTCGTATGCAGGGTATCTCCCACTTTGGCATACACAATACGGGGTGCTTTATAGTTTTCTTCTTCCGTATGCCCTTCGTGATCCGGATGTTCTTCCTTTTGAGGAGCGGCACTGGTAATGTGTGTATAGATATCTGAAGTGAGGTAATGCTTGGTGTCAGGAGAAGCAATTAAACCCATTTTTCCATTATCCTGAATACTTGGATGAAGATCAAAATCTTCCACGATCTTTCCTGTCTTGGGATCTACATGTTTAAAGTTCAGATGATAAAAAATATTCGGTGCAATGGTGGTATCACTGACATAAGTGACGGTGAACTTGCCCATTTGCTTCGGTTCATTTTTATAAAGCATGATATTCTCTCCGGGTTTGGCTGCTTTTTCAAAATCTTTCACCGGAATGAAGTTCGTCTCATTGATGGAGATGGTGGAACTGGTGGCTGCCGCCACTAAAGCACCCACTAAAAGCAAGGCAAAGCCTATATGCGCTACTGCCGAACCAGCCAGTTTTCGTCCCTTGGAGGTAAAAATCCCGGATAAAAGACGGGCATTCGCTAGAATGGCAAAGATGCAGCTGAAGGTGAGCACAATGTACATCAGATTCGTATATACTTTGGTCAGGTAAACGAAACCTGCGGTAATGACAATAGCAAATATCAATGAAGAGATCAGGCTGCTGTAGAATTTCCGCGGATCGGTTCGCTTGTATTTCAGGTATTGAGAAAACCCTGAGATCAGTGTAATCAACACCGCGAAAGGCACCTGCCATTTATTATAATATTGAATAGCATCAGCCGGAGGAGCAAATTTGGTACTGAAAGCACTGTTAAACACGGGAACGGAAGTCGTAAAAATTACCTGGAGACAGGCTACCGTTAGCACAAGTGCACCGATAAACATCCAGAACTCTCTCGAATACGTTTCTTCATCTTTATGCGTAATGGGCAACTCCTTCCATCGCAAAGCGATCAGTACTACCGGAATGGCGAGGAAGGTAACAATGTAAAGAATAAGGTGACCAAACATCCCCATATCCGTAAACGAATGCACCGAAGTATCTCCCAAAATCCCACTACGGGTGAGGAACGACGCATAGAGAACCAATACAAAACTTAATAAAATCAATGCGATGGCCGTAAAATAAGCATGCCCTGTATTTTTATAAGCAATCATGACATGTACTCCAGCAATGAGAGTAAGCCATGGGATGATAGACGCATTTTCTACCGGATCCCATGCCCAGAAGCCACCAAAGTTAAGGGCTTCATAAGCCCAGAATGACCCCATGATAATTCCGGCTCCCAGAATCATCACCGCAAATAATGCCCAGGGCAATACCGGTTTAATCCATTCTTTATATCTCTTTTCCCATAAAGCGGCAATTCCATACGCAAATGGCACCACCATGGCGGCAAAACCCAAAAACAGCGTAGGCGGATGGATCACCATCCAATAATTCTGCAGCAATGGATTTAGTCCTTTTCCATCGGTAATGAACTTGAGGTAATTTTTGAAATTTTCCGGGTCGTTGAACACCATAGGAGCAAACTTCTGAAGATCCACGGCTTCTCTCATCAGAATAAAAGGAGAGCTTCCTATCCGTCCTCCAAAGAATTCCACTCCTAATAACATAGAAGCTAAAAATGTCTGAGACAGGGCTACCGTGGTCATTACCCCATTTTCCCATGACTTGGCTTTACTTATCAAGATGACACCTAAAAGCCCCTGCCAGAAAGCCCATAACCAAAAACTTCCTTCCTGCCCCTCCCAAAAGGCCGAAATAATGTAATAAATGGGGAGTGATTTTGAAGAATGCGAATACACGTAATGGTATTCGTAATTATGATTAAGGATAATGTAAAAAAGAATGACCCCAATGCCAATGATGCTGGCAAAGTTTACATAGAATCCCGCTCTGGCAATGTTTCTCCAGGAGGGATCAGGAATATTTTTGTTTTTGACAGCAAAAAAATAGGCGATCGTAGAAAGCAGCGCACTTGCAAAAGAAAGGACAATAAAAAGCTGTCCTATTTTACCGGGAAGGAGGTTTTCTCCAATAAAATTAATATCCATTAAGGTTCGTTGTAGGGTTTCACCTGACCATCTTGTTGTACTTCGACCAGGTTATCGTTATATTTAGATGGGCACTTCATTAATATCTTAGAGGCGTAAAAAGTGTCTCCCTGCATTTTTCCAATGAGAACCAACTTCTCGGAGCGTTCAAAATCCTGAGGTTTGGTTCCGTTCAGCACCACCTTATTCACCTGTCCCTTTTCATCTTTCATATGAAAGGCGAAGTGATTCGGGTCTTTCTGCGCATCGTAATACATTCCCTTGCTTTTTTCCCAATACCCCATTACATGTTCTTCCTTTTGCGATTTGGCCGCACCTGCAAAATCTGAATAGCTATTGGTATCTGCATTGAGGCTCACCAGGAAACCGATACAGATGGCAATGGTAATTAAACCGATAATGGCACTTTTTCTCATTGTGATAATGTTTTAACGGTTATTCATGGTTGTCTCCTGCGTAGATTCAGCGAAAACCACCTTGAAAAAGCTGAAAAGAAACCATCCCCACTTACAGGCAAAAGCTTCTCATCTATTTCAAGAAACAAAGATAAAAAAACATCCTTAGAGCGAACCTCTTGTGGCATGTGTAATGCATATCATGACAATTAATTGATAGTTCAGGACGAAGTAAGAAAGGAAAGCACTGAATTTCACTGCCTAGGCAAAAAAAAACCACCGTCTTGGACGGTGGTTTTCTCTATAAAGGAGGAGGGCTTATGGCCACACTCCTAAGTTCATGTAAGATACGGCAATTTTGTCAATGGAATTTACAAAGGCTGCGGTTCTTAACGTTTTCACCTGCGGCTTGTTCATTAACGTTTCTCTGATCTCATGATACGAATGAATCATGGTATCTTCCAACCCTGAATTAACCAATTCCATCTCAGAAGCTCCTTTAACAATCATCAGGCGATGTTCTGCAGGGATGGTTTTTCCAGTGAGGCTCTCCAGCGTATTGATAAGGTTGGCATTGGAGTTCTCTGCATAGCGATTTTCCATACGACCAAAAGCGACGTGAGAAAGGTTTTTTAGCCATTCAAAGTAAGAAACGGTTACCCCTCCGGCATTGCAATACATGTCCGGAATGATGATCCCGCCCATTTCGTTAAAAATTTCTTCGGCTTCTGGAGTACAAGGACCGTTTGCTCCTTCAGCAATGATCTTCGCCTTAATGTTTTTAATATTTTTCTCTGTAATCTGGTTTTCCAGTGCTGCCGGCACCAAGATGTCACATGCCTGTTCCAATCCTTCTCCTGAGTTCTTAAAGTCAGTAGCACCAGGGAATCCAAGAATAGAACCCGTATTCTTGCGGTGGGCAAATACTTCATCAATGTTCAGACCATCGGCATTGTAGATCGCTCCTTCAAACTCGCAAATTCCAACAATGGTGGCTCCAAATTCGGACAGGAATTTAGCAGAATGGTAACCTACATTTCCCAATCCCTGAACGATAACACGTTTATCTTGCAGTCCGGCGGTATAGCCTAGTTTCTGCATGTCTTCCGCAACACTCACACACTCTCTGATGGCATACGCAACGCCTCTTCCGGTGGCTTCTTTACGTCCTCTGATCCCATGAAGGGCAATCGGCTTACCGGTCACACAGCCTAAGGCATCCAGTGATCCGGGATTCATTGTCATATAGGTGTCGGCAATCCAGCTCATTTCCCGTTCCCCTGAGCCATAATCAGGAGCAGGAACGTCGATACCGGGACCAATAAAATTCTTTTTGATTAATTCGGTGGTATATCTTCTGGTAATGGTTTCTAACTCCGCTACCGAATAATTTTTGGGATTGATACAAATTCCGCCTTTAGCGCCTCCGAAAGGCACATTCACGATCGCGCATTTGTAGGTCATTAAAGCGGCCAAGGCCATTACCTCGTCTTCATTCACCATGTCACTGTAACGAATTCCTCCCTTAGTGGGGCTCATGTGGTGGGAGTGTTCTACACGCCAAGCATCGATGACTTCGAATCCATTGCCTCTACGAATGGGAAACTGGAAACGGTATACACTGTTACACGCTTTAATCTGCTCAAGAAGACCTGCAGGGTGTGAGGTAAACTGAGCGGCACTGTCAAAGTTCTTACAAACATCTGTAAAAAAACTAGTCTTGTCTGCTGTATTAGCCATTATTACTATTTTTTGAATTTGAATTATGTTAATTCGTTATGCCTGCAAAATTGCATTAAAAAAAACGATTAATCCAACTCCAAAATAGCTTAGTGTAAGAACGACACGGTTAAAAAAAACAGCAAATAATTGCCTGTGAACGTTTAAAATTAGTTTTTAGACGCAGATTTTTTTTCTAACATTTTTATTCTTTTGTCAAGTGCAAACAAATAAATCAGTAAACCCACCAAAATAACGAGGATACAGGCAACCACTACGTATATTTTTCCGTCACGGCGCATCACATCTGCCATCTCTACTTCCTGTCCCTGTGCAAACAGACAGAAGCCCTGCAACAAGGCAATAAGGGTTAAAAATAGTCTTTTCATGAGGTATGAATTAGTTCAATTGGTTCATTTTATTTTCTATCCGGCGAAGGCGGTAACGGAGCGTATATACCCAGTAAGCGATCATAATCCATCCGATACAGGCCGGATAAAAGATTAAACGCATACGACTATCGAGGTCATAACTGTTAAATCCGGGATTGCCCCCGTTTCCGGGATGCAAAGAAGACTGTAGACGGGGCAGCACAAACAGCAATACAATCATCAATGGGAAAGCAAAGATATTATAAATCGCAGATATCTTTGCCCGTTTCTGCTCTTCGTCAATGGCATTTCTCAATACAGCATACGCAAAATACACTAACAAAGAGATCGCAGCAAAATTCTGCTTCGGATCAAAACTCCAATATTGACCCCAGGTAAATTTAGCCCAAACGGCTCCAGTTACCAAACCCAGAATACCGAAGATAATCCCTACATTCACGCTCTCTACCGCCCTCATATCATCCAGCTCACTGGCTGAACTCAGGGTACGCACACTATAAAATACGGAAATGGAAAACAATACAATCATGGCAAACCACATCGGCACATGAAAATAGAGATTGCGAATGCTCTCATTCAGAATATGAAGCCGGGGTACCTCCAGCAGAAGCCCGCCAATGGTGGTATAAATAACCAGTACCACGCTTAAAATTTTCCACCAGGATTTTTGCATATAACTATTTAGAATTAGAAGTATCGGTTGATCAGGTCCATTTTAATCGCGCCAAAGGTAAGGAAATAATAACAAGGATACAGCCATTACCATGACATTAATCACCAGGAGCAATCCAATCTCATCCAGGCTAACTGAACGGTCCAATCCATCCACTGCATTTTTAGTCAATTTAATCAATACAATGAGAACAGGGATGATCACCGGAAAGCTAAGAATGGCCATGAGCATTCCCCCATTGCCTGCCTTCGCAGCAATGGCAGAAATCATCGTGAAAATTGTAGAAAAACTCAGGCTTCCCAAAACAGCAGCCAAGAGATAAAGCAAAATATCCGTGTCAGGCGGGACAGGAAATACCAGGCAATAAAACAAAAAAGCGATCAGCGTAAGGACCGTCATCAACAGGGCATTGTAGATCGTTTTGGCAATGATCAGTGCCGTCGGACTTACCAGCGTATACATGTACAAATGTCTTCCCCTGCTTTCCTGTAAAAAACTTTTAGCCACGGCATTGATGGAAGCAAAAAGCATAATGATCCAAAATAATGCATTCCAGGTAATCTTATCAATCAGAACAAAAGACAAAAAGCACACAAAAACAGTGGAAACCACATATAGCAATACACCGTTCAGCGCGTATTTAGAGCGCCATTCCAACACCACTTCCTTGATTAACAAATGCCTTACCTGATTTAACAATTGCATGCACAAATATAATTAAAAGCAGGAACCAGCCACACGAAAGCAAAAAAGACTGATGATAAATGACAAAAGAATTAAATAAAAAAATACGCGCTCATTTTTGTTCTTACGTCGCGGGGATATGACTAAGCAGGTTTTGCCAGACAAGCAATGCGCCTAAGGCTGCACCAAAACGAATAAAGACGCTGTAAAACGACATTCTTTCCAAAGCCTTAAAATTATACAAACCCAGTTTAAAAACATTGTAACGTCCCAGCCAGGTAATCATGGGCAACAACGGCAAAAGAAAAACCAAAAACCGGGAACCTCTCCTATTGACATTTCCCGATGAATCAAATTGCAGGGGAATCTCTTCCGGAAGCCGGTTAAAAGAAACAATTATCCAAATCCAGATGATGGGGATCAATAAAGCAGCTAAAAGGTGCATGCCATTTTTCAATACCTGACTGATATGGTTGGATGATTTCATTTATTCAATTATTAAACGGATGCCTTGATGGCTGCACCTTTTTTGACGGAAGTGATCAATAACAGAAGACCTACTAATAACACGATCCAACCCCATTGGTAGTGGATGGTTTTAGCCAACACTTTATCGAAAAAGCGGGAACCAAAATAATTATTTGTTTTGAAGTAAACCGCAGCTGCCATCAGAATTCCCCAGAAAAACAGTAACCAGGAAAACAACCGGAATCCTTTTAACTGCCTAACGAATAACATCAGGGAGACAATGGCTATTAGAGCAAAAGTGATAAAAAACAAACGACTGTCTGTTTGATAAAGATTCCAATTTCCTTTAAAAGGCACCTTGATTAAAGGGCAAATGGTAGCAGCTATCACGGTTAAAAGTAAACCGATGTAAGCATTAATTTTATTGACGATCAGCATTTCTATAAATATACAAATTTAAGGCTTCAAATGCAAGTCTTATTTTCGGGTGTCGATGCCCATTTTATCGGCAAAATGCGCACAATAGTCCCGGAGGTCTTCCACGATATTCTCCTCTCCTGTGGCCCGCAAAAAACTGTCCCCTAATGTCTGTAAGGTTTCGTAGAAAAAACGTTTCATTTCATCCACGGGCATGTCTTTCGTCCACAAATCGATACGCATTGAATTTTTATACTGATGATCCCAGAGTGCCAGAAACATGGATTTAACAGCCACCTGATCTTTGGTTGCGGCATCTGTACTCTCCCAAAGAATTTCTTCAGGCATATTCTGATCGTCTAATCCGACGGTGATTTTAATTTCTGCTTTTCTCATGACTGACGTAAACTTTAAAATACGAAACTGCAAATATGCGGATTTAAAAAAGCATAACGCAGCTTTTTAAGTGTTAGATTTGTAATATTAAGAAAAGAATCACCGTCAGCAAGAGAAAAATCAATTCAACCAGCCATATCCTTTTGAGATCGCGAAAAAGAAAGCGAAAAATCAGGTCAATAAGCATCGCTACAAAGGTCAAACCAGCCAGCATCAACCGGTAAAAGGCGCCAAACTCTTTCCCTTGTGCTGTAAATACAGGAATTTGAAGGTAATTCATGGCAAGTAGCATCATTCCGGCAGCAGCGAGAATATTCAATGGAGTTAAGCGAAATTTCATCTTTTACGGGATTTCTGCCTGGTAAAATTTCGCTTGCCGGCCTGTGCTTTTGCTTTTTCTCGTTTCTTTTGCTCAATCTGTGCCGCATTTTTTTTCTCATGAAAGGCTCCTTTGAAATCCGGATTTTCCTTTCTCTTCTGACGATCAATTTCCCTTGCCATGTCCTGTCTTTCCTGAAAAGGGGTTTCCTCCACAAAGACCTGGGAAGGCAACGGCGCAACCGGAATGGATTGCCTGATCAATTGCTCTATCTGATGTACAAAATATTTTTCTGAAGGGGTCGAAAAGGTAATGGCGTCGCCCTCATTGAAAGCTCTCCCGGTCCGTCCAATTCGGTGTACATAATCTTCAATGATGATAGGAACATCAAAGTTAATGACGTGGCTTACCTCTGTTACGTCGATGCCCCTGGCTGCCACATCGGTGGCGACTAAAAAACGAATGGTCCCTTCCTTAAAACTATTAATCGAATTGATACGGGTATTTTGTCCTTTATTGGCATGAATGACACGCGCATTTTCTTCTCCAAACCTTCTGACAAGAAAATGGTAGATCGCATCGGCCACCGTTTTAGTTTTGCAAAAGATAATCAGCCTCGTCAGTTTTTCTTCATCCTTGAGCAAGTGTTGAAGAAGGTTAATTTTTGTTTTAAAATTGGGAACCTCATATAACAACTGGGTCACAGTTGCTGCCGGCGTAGCTTGTGGCGCAACTTCAAGAATGGTGGGAAACTTCAGGAAGTCGCCGGCAATTTTGTGCACCAATTCGCTCATGGTAGCCGAAAAAAGCAGATTCTGACGCTTTCGAGGCACCACCTCCAAGATTCGGTGAATGGAACCGATGAACCCCATATCCATCATCTTGTCTGCTTCGTCCAGAATGAGGAATTTTAAATTTTGCGTACGCACATCTCCACTCAGATAAAGATCCAGAAAACGGCCGGGGGTGGCAATCAGGATATCCACTCCCTGAGAAATGGCTTCCTTTTGCTGACGTGGTCCAATACCGCCAAAAATCACCACACTTCGAAGATCTGTATAAGAACTAAAACGTTTTACCTCCACTTCAATCTGCATCGCCAATTCGCGGGTAGGTGCCAAAATAAGTGCCCGTGGTGATTCGCCCTGAGCATATTTCAAGCGCATCAACAGCGGCAACACATACGCCGCGGTCTTTCCCGTCCCTGTTTCCGCAATGCCGAAAATATCCTGTCCGGCCAATATGGGTGCAATGGCCTTCTCCTGAATAGGCGTGGCATGAATAAAACCAGCATCAGCAATGGCATTCAGGATTTGGCGATTGAGTGGGAAATCTTCAAATAATTTAGGCATAGGGAACAAAGATACAAATTTAAGACGGATCCTTTCTGCTCAACCCTGTGGTTCCTATACAAATGTCAGCCATAAATCATTACCTTTGAACAATGAATGCATACCTTATTAAAAATGCGACCCTTGTCAATGAGGGCAGTCAGCGAATAGCCGATGTACTGATCAAAGAGGGAAAAATTCACCAAATTGGCGTGGATCTGTCTGATTCGCATGCCAAGGTGATTGAGGCTGAGGGCTTGTACCTGTTGCCGGGGATGATTGATGATCAGGTACATTTCAGGGAGCCTGGTTTAACTCACAAGGGCGACATTTTTACAGAGAGCATGGCGGCTGTTGCTGGCGGGATTACTTCCTTCATGGAGATGCCCAACACAGTTCCCAATACTTTAACACAGGAGCTACTGGCCGAAAAATACGCCATTGCTGCTCAAACGTCTATCGCCAATTATTCCTTTTACATGGGAGCGAGTAATGACAATTTGGAAGAAGTTTTAAAAACGGATCCGAAAGCGGTATGCGGCGTAAAGGTTTTCATGGGTTCCTCCACGGGAAATATGCTGGTAGATAACGAGAAAACACTGGAAGGAATTTTCAGTGAAGTTCCTATGTTGGTTGCGACACATTGCGAAGATGAAGCCACCATTCGTCATAACCTCGAGGGGTTTAAAGCGCGTTTTGGCAACGACATTCGGCCGGAGATGCATCCCCTGATCCGTAGTGCGGAGGCCTGTTACCTTTCCTCCTCAATGGCCGTAGAATTGGCTCGGAAGCATCATACTAGGCTTCATATCCTGCACATTTCTACAGCGCGTGAATTAGACTTGTTTGATGGATCCATCCCTTTAGCACAGAAAAGAATCACTGCAGAGGCCTGTATCCATCACCTTTGGTTTAATGAAGCGGATTATGCTAGCTCCGGAAATTTCATCAAATGGAATCCTGCGGTAAAAACTGCCGCTGATCAGGAAGCCATTTTGGCAGCTGTTCTGGATAATCGCATTGACGTAATCGCAACCGATCATGCGCCACATACGCTCGAAGAAAAAAAACAGGCTTACCTACAAGCCCCTTCTGGCGGGCCACTCGTACAGCACGCACTTCCGGCTCTCTTGGAACTTCACCAGCAGGGGAAAATCAGCCTGGAAAAAATCGTAGAGAAAACCGCCCATCACGTGGCCATCGCTTATGCCATCGAACAACGAGGCTATATTCGTGAAGGCTATTGGGCAGACTTGGTATTGGTCAATTTAAACGATCCCTTCAAAGTGACCCCTTTAAATATTTTTTATAAATGTGGCTGGTCCCCTTTCGAGAATCAGACTTTCCAAAGCAGTATTACACATACTTTTGTATCCGGAGAACTGGCCTATCAGCAAGGAAAATTTGTGACAGGTGAAAGAGGGCAGCGCCTTCGTTTTGAACGTTAATATAAAGGAAATGCGTAAGCCATTGTTTCTTTTTCAGCGATCATCCCCTTTTAATACATGGCACATTACCCTGGTTCTTTTCTTAAGCAGTGTGCTGGTTTATTTGTGGGGAAACTCCCCTTCCCTGGTATGGAAGCTCTATGCCCATGGCCTATACCCTCCTCTCTCCAGTTTGCTCCGGCTTATTTCGGGTATCTTCCCTTTCTCTATTGGCGATTTTTTATACGCTGCACTCGCTCTTTTTCTCTTGTTTCGTCTTGCTCGTATTCTACAAAAAAACCGAAAAGGAGTAGCCCATGTCCGTCCCTGGTATCTGCGTTTACTTTTCTTTTTTCTTCAAACAGGTTTTAGTTTATACCTCACCTTTAATTTGATCTGGGGGCTCAATTACTCGAGACCTCCCATTCACACCCAACTTGGACTGCAGGCAGAAAAATATACCGTCGAAGATTTATTGGCGTTGACAAACTGGTTTATTGTAAAAACGAATGCCCTGCAGGAAAACCATCCACTGCATTTTACCCGATCGGTCGATGAATTAAGAAAACAATCCGTTCTTGCGTTCCGGGACCAGTCCAACTCCTCTCCTCTTTTTAAGTATCGTTTTGCCGCAGTAAAAAGTGTGCTGAATGCAGAAATGATCAGTAAGCTGGGAATTGAAGGCTACTACAACCCTTTAAGCGGAGAAGCACATGTCAATCCTATGCTTCCTCCCTGGGTACTTCCTTACACTACCTGTCACGAAATTGCCCATCAACTCGGCATCGCAAAAGAAGATGAAGCCAACCTGATTGGCTACATGGTTGCCATACAAAGTAAAAATCCCTCTTTTCGCTATTCGGCCAACTACAATATGCTAAGGTACCTGTTTTATGAGGTACGCTTAAAAGCTCCGAATCAATACGATGACCTGGTAAAAATGCTTTCCCCCCGTATATTGAAGCATTTTAGTGAAGAACAAGCGTTCTGGTCGGCATACAACGGGCAGATGTCTGCCTACATGGGGATGACCTTTGATCGTTTCTTAAAAATGAATGATCAGCCTCAGGGAATTGAAAGTTACCAAAATATCGTGATATGGCTTTGGAATCTTCATAAAAATGAATTAATCGCCAAAGAACGTACCGGAGATATCCCTGGTTAAAGCATGCTCACTTTTTGATTAAAAGCAACCTTCTCACGAAACAAAAGAGCTATTCAGGATTTACAAGGAGAAACTTTCCCCGCGACAGGTTTCTGATCATCTGCTGCAAAACCTTCAGCCGTGATGAAAGACAAAAGCATTTCATAGGTCAGCCCTTCCAACTGATAACGAATGGTTAAATCGCCATTCCCTTTATCAAACTCCATCTCCAACACATTTTTATGGCTCTTTAGTCTTTTTTCCACTCTTTTCCTTCCCTCTTCACATAAAACAGTTGTTTTAATCACCCGCTGTTCTTCCTTATGCTCCTTTGCGCCTGGATAATCTTCCTGAAATTTCCCTTCTTTTACTTTTTCAGGCGTTTTCTCCATTCGCATCTCGGACGCATCTCCTTTTTTCTTCTTCTCTAACCATTTAAAAGAAGCATCCACCACTTCGTCTGCACTTTTTTGGGTCTCCTTTTCGAGTTTTTCCTTTACCTTTTTAGTCGTATTGTCCTTTATCTTTTTAAAGATTTCCTTAGGAGATTGCGCAAATGCGGCAAAACTTGCCAGCAAAAAAACAAGTGTAAATTTGATCCTCATAGAGCTTTAATTTGATTAATCTATAAATTTAAGATAAAAAACTGAATATCAAATATTTAATTTGATATTCCTAAAAAGAAATTAAGCTTGCCATGCCGCCTTCATGGCGAAGGCTTTCGGTTACCTTCTTTTTTTACTTTATATTCGTCCCAATGGCTAATATATGGTTGTATGGTTAAGAAAATAATGAAGTTCGCGTGTTTGTTTTTCTTCCTGGTTTGTCAGCTTAGCGCTTACGGCCAGTCTACTTACAGTATCAGCGGGGTGATCAGAGATAAGAATGAAACTCTTCCAGGTGCCAGTATTTACATTAGTAATCATAAGATTGTGACGCAAACAGACCTTCACGGGCGTTTTATCTTAAAAAATCTGCCGTCTGGGAATTACGATGTGATGGTACATATGGTGGGCTACAAGCCTTTCTCCCAGAGCATTGATCTGAAAGTAAAAGATGTGCAGTTACAGGTGGTATTGGAAGAAAATGTGACACTTTTGAAAGAAGTGGTTATCCAACCGGATCCAGACCGGGCTTACTACCTATCCTTATTTAAAAAAAATTTTATTGGGCTTACACCAAATGCCTTGCAATGTAAGATTGTGAACGAACACCTGTTACGTGTAGACTACGACAAAAAAGAACGGGTGCTTCGGGTCAATGCCGATGATTTTATAATCCTTGAAAATAACGCTTTAGGCTTTCGCATTAAATACCTGCTCAAGTATTTTGAGTATGATTTCAACTCCCGGATTGTTTTCTACGCCGGACTTCCCCATTTTGAAGAAATGAAAGGTGGAAAAAGCAGGCAAAAGCGATGGATGGCCAAAAGAGAAGAAGCCTATTACGGATCTTCACAACACTTTTACCGTTCTTTATACAAAGGAGAAGCCACGAAAGAAGGGTTTATCATTCACAAACTGGTCGAAACGCCCAATCCAAACCGACCTTCGGACAGCCTCATCAATGCCCATACTACCCGTCTAACGAAAGCTTCTTTTGCCAACGCCGGCCCCAACCGGTTCGTGATTTCCGATTCTCTTCAGTATTGGATGAAACTGAAACGAGCCCCCAAAAGCATTTCCGTACTGGACCGTAGACCTATATTGCTGGACACCCTGGTAAAAGAGAATGGCCCTGCGCTTAAAAAAATCAGTTTTGAGGATCAGCTTTATATCGTGTATACCAAAGAACGCGAAAACAAAGAGTTTTTCAATTCGGGAGCAAGTATCAGCAGACCTCCTGACATCCCTGACTACCAGATTTCCACAATTAAGCTGCTGGATCCATCCATTGCCTTTTACGAATATGGCAGCACCTATGATCCCAAAGGGTCTTTATTTTCCGGATACTGGGCCTATGAAAAAATGGCCGACATGGTCCCGCTGGACTTTCTCCCGACCCCAAAGAAATAAGCCCGATCCGGTCTTTTCGGTGTGTTTAAGTTTTCCACACCACTCTGAATTACTAAAAATTTTAGTAATTTTAACATATGGAAAAAGAAGCCACCTATAAACATGGCCGGGGAGCCCAATTAAACACGCGAAACAAATTCCAACAACATCATTTATCGAAATCGAATGAAGAGGGCATTGATGATTGGGAGGAAGACAATGCAAAAACGAGTTACATTAGGGCTAAATCGAAAACAATTGTGAATGAAGTAAAAAGTCCGGATGTGAACATGTGGTACTCGATGAACCCTTACCAGGGCTGTGAACACGGGTGCATTTATTGTTATGCACGGAATTCTCATGAATATTGGGGTTTCAGTGCAGGACTTGATTTTGAGCGAAAAATCATTGTAAAAGAAGATGCACCGAGCCGTTTCAGGGCTTTTTTAGAAAAAAAAGGTTGGGATGCAACTCCCATCTCTCTATCGGGCAATACCGACTGTTACCAACCTGCCGAACGTAAGTTTAAGCTCACCCGTCAACTGTTGGAGATTGCCTTAGATTATAAACAACCCATTGGGATGATTACTAAAAACTCCCTGATCCTAAGAGACATTGATCTTCTGCAGGAAATGGCCAAGCACCAGTTGATCATGGTGTATGTCTCCATTACCACCCTGAACGAAAAACTTCGGCTTCAAATGGAACCAAGAACCGCTACGGCCAAACAACGTTTTAAGGTGTTGGCCTCCTTAAGTGCCTGCGGATTACCCACCGGAGTGATGGCCGCCCCGCTTATTCCGGGCTTAAACAGTCATGAAATTCCGGCCATTCTCAAGGAGGCCTCACTTCAGGGCGCAAATGCTGCCGGCTACACCATTGTACGACTTAATGGAGTGATTCATGAGTTGTTCCGGGACTGGCTTTTTAAAAATTTTCCCGACAGAGCGGATAAAGTCTGGCATCAGATTCAGACCTGTCATGGAGGAAATGTGAATGACAGCCGCTTTGGGGCACGAATGCGGGGTGAGGGACGAATCGCTGAAATGATAAATGATCTTTTTAAACTCCACTGCAGGATCAATCAGTTAAATACGATCCCTTTTGTCCTCAACAGGTCCCTTTTCAAAATCCCGGTGGCACAATTAAGCCTCTTTTCCTGAGAGCCAGTGTCACAGAATTATTCTTTTTTAATGACAAAACAGTCCTTACCTTTAGGCCTTGATTTTAACACATGAACATTGCACTCATCACCTATCAGGATCAGCAAAAATACCTCTCACCTACACAAGAGAATGAAGACGATACCCTTCTGAATTTTTTGCAAGAAAAGGGACTTTCCATAAAGAAGGTCATCTGGAACAATCCTGAAGTAAACTGGGAGCAATATGATTTGGCTATTCTGAAATCCCCTTGGGATTATTTTGATCATGTGAATGACTTCTATCAATGGATCGACCAATTATCCAAATGTGGAGTACGATTGCTAAATCCTCCTGAAATTGTAAAATGGAACGCTGATAAACATTATTTAAAAGACATTGACGCCCAACAATTAGCTGTCACCCCCAGTGCATTTCTAAACCAGACAAGTTCTCCTGATTTACGTATGTATTTCGAAAAATGGCAAACTGACCGGTTAATCATTAAGCCTTGTATCAGTGGAGGTGCCAACCATACTTATCAACTAAAGAAAGAAGCCTTACACCTTTGGGAGAATCAACTTTCTGAATTATTAAAGTCTGGCGACTTTATTGTGCAGCCTTTCCTGAATGAAGTGACAGAACAGGGAGAATGGTCCTTTATTTTTTTTGGCAATGAATGGAGCCATTGTGTTCTTAAAAAAGCCAAAGAGGGAGATTTTAGAGTTCAGCATTCATTTGGAGGAACCATCCACCCTCAGCAACCCTCTCAAGAACTTATTGCCGCCGCCCAAAAGTATTTGGAAGCTTTTGCCACTGATTGTCTTTATGCCCGCGTAGACGGGACTTTAATTAACGGAGAGTTTGTATTAATGGAATTGGAACTTATCGAACCTTTTTTGTTTTTACATACCACTCCGGAAAGTCTGGAAAATTATTATCAGGCCCTAAAAAAATGGCTGTAGAGGACCAGCTTACAGGCGGACACATCGTTTCCTGTACAATTAAATTTTCGGGAAAAACCAGGTAAATAGCATAGGAAACCCCATACTCAACGTATCTGAGAAAGCAGGTAAAGAATGGAGCCTTTCTTTTCCCATATTCTGTCGATAGACCGTAATCAGGGATTCCACCTCGTTTTTAATCTGAATGCTCAGGGTATTTTTACAAAGGTTTTCCATATAAACACCAGAAATTACCTTATGCCTGAAAAAATACCTTTACGGCCTTTTCAATTTATTTATTTCAGCAATGTATTTTTTGGCATTCTCATTCTTTGGATTCAACTTAAGGGATTTTTCATAATTGATGATCGCCTGCTGATACGCTTTATCCACAAAATACGCTTCCCCAAGGCTATCAAATAAATTGGCGTTCTCAGGAAATTCCTTCGTTGCAAATTCCCATATTTCAATCGCCTTTTGCACCTTTTTATCGCCATACAATACTTCGTACCCAAGGCTGTTTAATGCATGCTGAAGGTCAGTGTTAAAATAACTTTCTTCCTGTTTACTTAAAGTCAGGAATAAGTCTTTAGCCTTTTGGGGATCTGCCATAAGCTGAGATTTTATTACTGATTTCAAATTAATTTTTGGATACTTGATTAAGTCAGTTTCTATTTTATTGAACAGTATTTCCCAATCATCAAGTGCTGATTCAGATTTATTATTAATGAGGATGATTTGACCGTACTTACTATCCGGGCAGATTAAAATCCCACTTCTCACGCCATTTGCATCTCCGGTTTTTGAGTAATAAAAGCCCTCTTCTTTGCCAATGCCCATGTCTTGCCACAAATAGCCCATCACATTATCCTGATCGTCTTCAAATAAAACACGGGTTGATTCCTTGATTAGGGGATGGCTACTCTCCAGTTGAAATTTCATGAACTTTAACAAATCTGGCAGCGTGGTGATCATCCCGTAACCGCCCCCCAATAATGGATTTTTATCTAATGGCGCTATACTGCCCGAATGCGAGTAACTATTAGATAAATGCTTTTTATGTTTCTCGTAATCCTGCAAATAGGTATTCGTCATCTTCAGTTCGTCCAGAAAATCTTGTAGCAGCTCCTTGTATGATTGGTGGTAAACCTGTTGCAGGATATAAGCCATCAATTCTGAACCTATTGAATTATACTCATAAACCGTTCCGGGCTTTTTGTCAAGCTCTACCGTTTTGAGTTCTTCAAGAAACGTCGACATCTGATAATCAAAAGGCCTTTTTTCATAATAGCCTTCCGCTGTTCTCTGATTGACCTCTGCTAACTTTGCAGGTATTTTGCGTTTAAATCCAAGCGTATGGGTTAACAGATCTTTAATCGTTATCGGGTTATGTTGGTAGGCTAAATTGGGATAAGTATCAGGCAGATACATTCGGATATCGTCCTCCAGTTTTATTTTCTTTTCCAACACCGCTTTAGCCGCCAAAGAACCTGTAAAAACTTTTGAAATAGAAGCAATTTCATAAAGTGTACTATCGTTCGGCTTGTTTTGAGCATGCCGGTCTATCTCCCCATAATAATTATGAAAAACTTCTCCATCTTTATAGATGGCCAGGGCAATAGAGTGTATATTTCCCTTTGCGATTTCATTTTCTGCATACTCATTTATCAAGCGCGTTAGTGCTTTAAAAGGCCCTTTCTCAACAACATCCCTGTTCGCTTTAGCCTTAATAAGCATGTTCGTGGCGTTTTCAATTTCCGGATCAAGCGACAAAGATTTTTCGTAATTTTTAATGGAATTTTTCCACTCCATATTTTCAAAATAGGCCTCACCTAATCGATTGTACAAGTCCGCATCGGTCGGGAGGAGGTCAACCGGATATTGAAAAATTTGAATAGCGGAGGCTGGATTGCGTTTTTGTTTCAACCATTCGTCACCAATTGTACGTACTTCATCGACAAAATCCGTTTCGCGGATTGCTTCTTCAGAAACGATTTTCTTAGCCACTGTTTCCTTTATAAAGGCAGTCGGATTGTCCGGATTGTTGTAATTCAAGTACTGTACATAACCGCTAGTCTCTTTGGGAAACAACTCCGCGATCATGGTTTTGTGATTGCCTTTTTTTAATTCTTTGGTTAAGTCTAGCTCAACAAATTGAGAATAGTCATGGAAAAGATAGATCCGGATCTTTAAGGCATTCAGGTCGTAAATAGTGGAATACTGCGTGACATTGATTGATTCCTTTTGAGCAAAATGACTCATTACTTCAGCACAATAACCAAGCGTGGCCTCTTTATTTGTTGAATTAAGAAATTTCAATGCATTTTGAAAATAAGGAAGCCGGACATCCTTTAGGCTTTTAGTTTGGGAATAACAATAATTTGAGAAAGACTTTTCCGCTTCTTTTCCTTTAATCATTTCATCGCCTTCAACAATCAGGTAAGCACCAGACTTGTCGACAAAAACAAGCCTACTGCTGGTAAGAGAAGACAGGCCTGTTTTTTCCAGATAAGACTTAACTTGCATTACATTGTCCATTGTCTGCATTATCTTTCTCACTGCTACACCAATCGGAATTTTTGCTTTTCCATCCGTCTGATGGATCGCTAAATAAGGCACGTAGAAACCGTCAAACATTAACCCTTTGTCGTTCATAGCTCCCTGGGCAAAATGATCAAGTTGGCCCATGTACCTCACGCCATATCGTTCAGGTGCAGGCTCCTCAAACCAAAATTGGCTATTTGGGCTTATGGTGTCTTCATTATTCCCTACAATGGTTTTCCCACCCTTACTTATTTTATACATTGTATAGGAATAGGCCAATCTTGGGGACAGGATAGCCATTACTATCATGAGGATGAATGTGCCCTTCATTTTAGTTGTTTTTAGATTTTAACCAATTAACCAGTGTTTCTACACCTGTAAGATTATTTTTTGCCAGTAATTCAACCGCTTTTGAGAGCTCGCCCCTCTGTAAGTGAAAAATTATATTCTCGTGTTGGATTATTGACTTTTCAACGGTAGCATTCATCGCCATATACGCATATTCATAACGCTGCGATTGGCGGTGCAGAATCTTTATCATTTTCACTAATCTTTTATTGGGACAGTTGGAAATTAACAGCAAATGCCAACGCTCATCCAACTCCACTATTTCTTTCGGCAACTCAGTACGACCTATCTTTCGGTTGATTTCGCAAAGCTCTTCCAACACTCTTTGAGATGGAAGACCCGATAACTCCAAAGCAAATGATTCTAACTTCGCTCTTAAAGGATAAATCTCCACAATATCAGATTCCGAAAACTGTGCCAATCGATATCCCTTCCTTGATTCAGACACGACGATCCCTTCCCATTCCAATTGCTGAAGCGCCTCCCTCAGGGGCGTACGACTAATGTTGAGTAGTTCTGATAAATACACCTCTCGCAGGGGTTCGTTTGGAATGAGCTTCCCTTCAATAATCAACTGCCACAACACTTTTATTATTTGACTTTTTAAGGTTTCTTGTACAATCATCTCATCTTTGCATATTGTATACAATATGCAAAGATGATTATTATTTTTGAGATATCACAGACTTCACCCGTACAAACGTCAAACAGGTTGAAATTGACCGGCTTACTTTTGGATTTAGGAATTCAAAACCGTTCAATTGGACACCTCTACTCTTTCCATCCTCCTAACGAAATGAAAGGCAATTGTTTTTTCCACCGTCGCTGATTTTCACTTACTCATAGAATCATAAAACGGCTGTAAAGTTTTCACTTACAACCGTTTTACCGAAATTAATCTTTATTGGATAGTGCCTTTAAAGAGGAGGAAAGTTAAGCACCTTCTTCTTTTTTGCGCTTCTTGCCCGGACTTTTATTCCCTACCACCACTTCTTCTTTCTCTTTATCGTAATCCACTTCAAGCGTATCACCTTCTTGAATTTCTCCTTTTAGAATTTCTTCAGCAATAGGATCTTCCAAGTATTTTTGGATCGCTCTTTTGAGTGGTCGTGCACCAAAATTGCTATCAAATCCCTTTTCGGCGATGAAGGACTTAGCCGCTTCGGTCAATTTAATTTCGTAACCCAAATGATGTACACGGCCAAATAGTGAGTTTAATTCAATGTCAATGATTTGATAGATTTCCTCTTTCCCAAGGCTGTTAAACATAACCACATCATCAATTCTATTCAGAAATTCTGGCGCAAATGCTCTTTTCAATGCATTTTCGATGACGCTACGACTGTGCGAATCGTTCTGATTCACTTTCGCGGAAGTAGAAAATCCAACCCCTTGTCCAAAATCTTTCAATTGTCTGGCCCCGATATTGGAGGTCATGATGATGATCGTATTCCTAAAATCGACCTTTCTACCAAGACTATCCGTTAACTGTCCCTCATCCAATACCTGAAGAAGAATGTTAAATACGTCCGGGTGAGCTTTTTCAATCTCATCCAGTAAAATGACGGCATAAGGTTTTCTTCTTACTCTTTCTGTAAGCTGTCCACCTTCTTCGTAACCAACATATCCCGGAGGGGCGCCTACTAACCTGGAAACCGCAAATTTTTCCATGTATTCACTCATATCAATTTGAATGAGCGAATCATCGCTATCAAACATAAAACGGGCCAGTTCTTTCGCCAATTCCGTTTTCCCAACACCCGTAGGACCAAGGAAAATAAAAGATCCGATCGGCTTCTTAGGGTCCTTTAAACCTGCCCTGGTACGTTGAATAGCCTTTGTTAGTTTTTTTATAGCGTCGTCCTGACCAATAATTTTGTGTGCAATCGTATCATACATATTCAGCAATTTGACACTATCGGTCTGTCCTACCCGCTGAAGAGGAATGCCTGTCATCATGGAAACCACTTCCGCCACGCTTTCTTCTGAAACGACATAGCGCTTCGTTTTGGTTTCTGCTTCCCAAGAAGCCTTCGCACGCTCCAATTCTTCCAACAGATTCTTCTCGGTATCTCTTAGCTTGGCAGCTTCCTCGTACTTTTGACTCTTAACAACTTTATTTTTTTCGACTTTGATATCTTCAATCTTATTTTCGATGGAAATAATGTTCTCCGGAACATGAATATTTGTCAGGTGAACCCTCGACCCCGCTTCATCCAGCGCATCAATAGCCTTATCTGGAAGGAAACGATCCGTAATGTAACGGGAAGTTAACGACACGCAGGCCTGAATAGCTTCATCGGTGTACGTTACCCCATGATGATCTTCGTATTTTTCTTTGATTCTGTTTAGAATTTCTACAGTTTCATCCGGAGTGGCCGGTTCGATCATTACTTTTTGGAAACGCCTATCCAGCGCACCGTCCTTTTCAATATACTGGCGGTACTCATCTAAGGTGGTCGCACCAATGCATTGAATCTCTCCACGTGCCAGAGCCGGTTTAAACATATTAGACGCATCCAGCGAGCCCGAAGCTCCTCCCGCTCCCACAATGGTGTGAATTTCATCTATGAAAAGAATCACGTCCGTACTTTTTTCCAGTTCGTTCATCACTGCTTTCATACGCTCTTCGAACTGACCACGGTATTTTGTTCCGGCAACCAAAGAAGCCAGATCCAGCGTAACCACCCGTTTATTAAAAAGAACCCTGGATACTTTCCGTTGCACAATTCGCAAAGCCAATCCTTCGGCTATGGCCGATTTACCCACGCCCGGTTCACCAATTAAAATAGGGTTATTTTTCTTTCTACGTGATAAAATCTGAGAAACCCGCTCAATTTCTTTCTCCCGACCTACAATCGGATCAAGACGTCCTTCTTCAGCAGCTTTGGTGAGGTCTCTTCCAAAATTATCAAGTACAGGGGTTTTAGACTTAATATCTGACACCTTTTTTGGAGCACTAAAACTCTCCTCCTCCTGATAATCGTCCTCATTGCCGCTAGACGCGTTTCCCTGTACTTCATCGCGGTAACCATTCCGGTTGATTTCAACTTCCTGCTTAAAAATTTCGTAAGTAATGTTATACTGTAATAATATCTGAGAGGCAATGTTGTCATCATCTCTCAGGATGGAAAGCAGCAGGTGCTCTGTTCCAATTAAATCACTCTTAAATATTTTGGCTTCCAAATAAGTTATTTTCAAAACTTTCTCCGCCTGTTTTGTCAGAGGAATATTTCCTAAATTGACCGTAATACTTGAGGTACCACGGACAGCCTCTTCAATTGAACGGCGAAGCTTCGTCGTATCGACTTCCAGCGATCTTAAAATTTTGATCGCCATTCCGTCACCCTCTCTTATCAGACCTAACAATAAATGTTCCGCACCAATATAATCGTGACCCAGACGTAAAGCCTCCTCCCTACTGAAAGAGATAACATCTTTTACTTGTGGTGAAAATTTCGCTTCCATAAATCTGTGTGTATCGAACCGACTCTAAACTATAAATTTGTTTTTATAATTAGGACGCTCGTATGTCTATATTTTATCAACAATTACGCCATTTTGGTGGATAAGCCCGCCAACAACAAGTACGAATTAACAAAAAATAAGGTTCCAACAAAAAGAAAGTCATCCACAGTCTTAAAGAACAGGCATTTTTACGGGGAATTAAAGTTGCAAAGAAGGGCTTTTGTGCGCGTAGAAAGATGATTGTCGGTTTTATGTAAGGTTTTAAGGCCTTTTCTCATCTGACAGAATGCGCACACATTCGCAAAAAAAGCAGCCCTTTTGACAGGGTTGAAACAGGACTTTCCCTCTCCTCCTCAAGCGAATCCTTCTTCCTTTTACAGGCTTTCATCAACAATTCCCTGTTCGCGTGTTCTATTCTCATCCAAATTGCCGATCTTTGTTTAAATACTAATTCATTTTTATGTCGGACGAAAAAATAATCTTTTCGATGGCCGGGGTAAGTAAAATTTACCCTCCTCAAAAACAGGTTTTAAAAAATATCTATCTATCCTTTTTCTATGGAGCTAAAATTGGTGTGATCGGCTTGAACGGCTCCGGAAAGTCTTCTTTGTTAAAAATCATTGCTGGCCTGGATAAATCTTTTCAGGGAGAAGTTGTTTTTTCTCCAGGATATTCGGTGGGTTACCTGGCACAGGAGCCTGAACTGGATCCAGAGAAGACGGTGAAAGAAGTGGTGGAAGAAGGGGTAGCTGAAACTACAGCCATTTTAAAAGAGTATGAGCAGATCAATGAAAAATTTGGCCTGGAAGAATATTACTCAGATGCTGACAAAATGGACAAACTGATGCAACGGCAAGGGGAATTGCAAGACAAAATTGACGCGGTAAATGCTTGGGAACTGGATAATAAATTGGAACGTGCCATGGACGCACTCCGTTGCCCTGATCCGGATACGAAAATCGCTGTTCTTTCTGGGGGAGAGCGCCGCCGGGTAGCCATGTGCCGATTGCTTCTTCAGGAACCGGATGTATTGCTGTTGGATGAGCCTACCAACCACTTAGACGCAGAAAGCATTGACTGGCTTGAACAGTTCCTTCAAAATTACAAAGGAACGGTGATTGCCGTTACCCACGACCGTTATTTCCTTGACAATGTAGCTGGATGGATCTTGGAACTCGACAGAGGGGAAGGCATTCCATGGAAGGGCAATTATTCCTCCTGGCTTGACCAAAAAGCAAAACGGCTAGCCCAGGAAGAAAAAACTGAAAGCAAACGTCAGAAAACATTGGAAAGAGAGTTGGAATGGGCACGTATGGCACCCAAAGCACGACACGCTAAATCTAAAGCCCGTTTAGCTAACTACGATAAACTTGCCTCCGAAGACGGAAAAGAAAGAGAAGAAAAATTAGAGTTATTTATTCCTGCCGGACCTCGTTTAGGCAACGTAGTGATCGAAGCTACGGACGTATCGAAGGCCTATGGCGATAAAATTCTTTTTGAAAATCTGAGTTTTTCCCTTCCTCCTGCAGGAATTGTTGGAATTATCGGCCCCAATGGAGCCGGAAAAACCACTTTGTTTCGCCTAATTACCGGGCAGGAACAAGCGGATACGGGAACTTTTAAAGTCGGTGAAACAGTGGCCTTAGGCTATGTAGATCAGATGCACCACGATTTGGATGCAGAAAAAACGGTTTATGAAAATATTACGGATGGTTTAGACAACATTCAACTGGGAAATAAAACAGTAAATGGCCGGGCCTATGTCTCTAAATTTAACTTTAACGGGGGCGACCAGCAAAAGAAAGTGGGTGTCCTTTCTGGAGGAGAAAGAAACCGCGTTCATTTAGCCATCACCCTGAAAAAAGGAGCCAATGTCCTGTTACTGGATGAACCAACCAACGACATTGATGTGAATACGTTACGCGCTTTGGAAGAAGCATTGGAAAATTTCGGTGGATGCGCCGTTATCATTAGCCACGACCGTTGGTTCCTGGACCGCATTTGCACCCACATTCTTGCGTTTGAAGGAAATTCCCAGGTTTATTTCTTTGAAGGAAATTACAGTGACTATGAAGAGAACCGTAAAAAACGTTTAGGAGACGTAACTCCGCATCGGATCCGTTATAAAAAACTGGGCTAATCCCCCTATCAATCATCCTTCAATGGCGTCTTTCACAGACGCCATTTTTTGTTTCAGGAAATTTCCTCCAGCTCAACGATGACCTTTCCCAAACCGCAAGCCTGTGGGGCTTTCGCCAAATGTGCAGCAAGAACATGGACGGGAAGGGGTCTGTATTTACGAACTAATCCCATGGCATTCACCATTCGCATCAATCTTACCATCAGCCGCTCGCCAAAACGATCACTATCGGGTCTATCCAACAGACCGGGGCGGAAAATAACGTACTTCTGAAATTGAAGGGATTCCATTTTTTGTTCCAATACCCCCTTCATACGGGAATAGAAAAAAGGGCTATCTGACTTCACTCCATAGGCAGAAACCAATATCAAAGTGTCCACCCCATTTTGGCGGGCTACCTTCGCAAAATGATAGGGAAGATCTACATCAATTTTCCATTGGTTTTCCCTGGATCCGGCAGCCTTCAAGGTTGTTCCCAAACAAGAGAAAAGCACATCTCCCTGGATTTCTTCTTGATAAGAACTAAGGTCATCAAAATCAACCGCATGTACAACCAGTTTTTCATGAACCAAACTCCCTGTTTTTCTAACAAAACTATGTACTCTGGTATAATTAGGATCCCTCAACAGTGCCTGAATAAGTTCTTTTCCTGTGGCACCAGTTCCTCCAATAACTATTGCGATCATATCGTTGTGTTTACTTGTTAAGCTGTCCATGGTCCTTTTCTACCATTCCCTGAATGGAGGAATGAACGCAACTATCTATCAATCTCCGCTCTCTAAACTTCGTCCTGCAAAAGTCCCCGGTAATTCATTCTGAACGGTATGTGCGATAGCAAAATGGATTTCTTTTTACAGTTCCTTGAATATAGGGAAATTTGGATGCTTTTAAAAAGGATTATTTATTAAAAAAAACCTAAACTCATTTTATTCACTTTTGTTCTTTATTACATATCCATCTTTTATATTTGTTTATATGAAAAGAATCTTAGTTGTAGACGACGACGATGAAGTGTTAGAAACCATCCAGTTAATTTTGGAAATTGGAGGATATCATGTCGAGCCCCTTAATAATGCAGAAAGAACCTTCGAAGTAATCGAATCTTTTCAGCCTGATCTGGTGATCCTGGACATTGTACTGGGTAAGTTTGACGGCAGAGTAATCTGCAATCAACTCAAACAACATGTGCAGGGTGAATTACCTATTTTAATGATGTCGGGTCTTTATGACCATAAGGAAATTGAGCGCATGGCGTTCCCTCCGGACGATTTTATTTCAAAGCCGTTTAAAATGGATCATTTACTGGCGAAAATTGAAGAACTGGTAAACACCCGAAAGGCCGTATAGATTTTCGCTATTCAGGCTTTTTTGGTGGCATCGGACCCCGTTTGTAGATAATCAGTCCGTTTAAAAAGTTTCTCAAAATCTGATCCCCACATTTCTTAAAATTGGGATGTTCTTTATTTCTAAAGATGTCGCCTAATTCTGCTTTGGTGACTGTAAATTGCACCAGTTTACAGATTTCGATGATCTGATCTGTATTAAGGGAGAGTGCCACCCTTAATTTCTTCATAATGTCATTATTACTCATAGTTGGATGAATGGTTAATAAGCTGCTTCTACTTTTACTTTTATCTTCTTTATTTTCTCCCCATGAAGTTTTTTCACTATTTGTTGCAACAGGGCTCTTTTAACAGCCACATAGGAAAAATGCTCCCTTACTTCTATCAAATGAACATCCTCTACAGACAGCTCCCCCTTTTTTAAGACAAATCCAAGAATATCTCCTTTACTGATTTTCATTTTTTTGCCGGCACTGACAAAGAGTGTCTGCCATGGACTATCTTCAGGAGCCACAAAAGACTTTTCCAATGTCTGAGTGGTCGCTTTGGGCCAATTATCCGGATAAGGCATTGAAGAATCTGCCAGGATGTACACAATTCCTTCATTATTCCAACGGGAAGTACGGCCATTCCGATGAATAAAAACCTCCTCTCTATCGGGAAGATCGTAATGGATAACATGCTTTACTTCAGGAATATCCAATCCTCTCGCAGCCAAATCGGTTGCCACCCAAAAGTACAAACTTCCGTTTCTAAACTTGGCAAGCGACCTCTCCCTGTCAGTCTGTTCCATCCCTCCGTGGTAAATATCGTGCACCAGCTCTTTGGTGATCAGAAAGTCACTCAATTTTTCCACACTTTCACGGGTATTACAGAAAATTATACAGGCTTCCTGACCAATTTTACAAATTAACTGAAACAACAGGCTTGGCTTTTCCACTTGGTCCTGCACCATCTTTTTCAGTTGATAAGAAGGCTGAATGCTTTTTTGATCCAAAAAATTCAGTTCTAAGGGCTTCGACAAAGTCATAAAACCGGGCATCTTTTCCAGCGAGGTGGCGGAGGTGAGCCAGGTACGCTTTCTTCGTTTAAGCAGAGAAATCAAATAGCTCATGTCTTCCTCAAAACCCAATTCTAGCGATTTATCAAATTCGTCCAATACCAATGTATGAATGAAAGTTGGATCAAAATGTCCTTCATTTGCGTGATGAGCGAGACGTCCGGGCGTACCGATCAATACATCAGGCGAATCCCTGAACGATCGAACTTCTTCACGAACCGAATGCCCGCCGTAACAAGTCAGCACTTTCCATCCAGAGCGCAAAGATTGAAATACCCTTGAAATTTGTTGAGCCAATTCTCTTCCTGGCACAACAATTAAACATTGTGGTCCTGGTGCGGAAGACAGGTATTCTGTTAGTGGCAAGAGAAATGCCAGGGTTTTTCCTGAGCCGGTTGGCGACAGCAGAACCACTTCGTCTTCGCGCTTACACACTTCCCACATCTCCTCTTGCATGGGGTTCAACGATTGAATATTTAATTGATCTAACAAGGCTTTTCTACTCATCCCTCAAAAATACTAAATATTCGATCAGGCGCTCAAGAAAAGCGAAATCTGACAACAAAAAAACAAGCAAAAGCTATCTTGTTGATAAACAAGCAAATGTTAGCAAATAAACCATTTAAAATTCACTTTAATTTCATCTTGAGGTTTTACTTTTAGTAAAATAGTTCACCCTTATTCATTCGTATATGGTTTGGAAAAAATTCAATGGAGAAATTGTTCAATCTTCCATTATTACAGAAATTGAGCATGCGATTGTCCGCGAAACGGCTAACGGACACCAGCTTAAAGTGTGTATCGGAACCGACTCCCAGGTAAAAGGGAAAGTAACCGATTTTGCCACTGTCATTGTTTTACTCAGAGCCCACCATGGTGGTTTTATGTACATTCATCAGGATAAAAGCCAGCAACAATTCAGTATTAAAGAACGAATGCTCGTGGAGGTTCAAAAATCTATAGAGACGGCCTATTCGATCTGTGACATTCTGGATATTTATGATGTAGATCTGGAAGTCCATGCCGACATCAACACCAATCCGGCTTTTAAATCGAACAAAGCCCTGAACGAAGCCATGGGCTATATATTAAGTATGGGCTTCATTTTTAAAGCAAAACCTGAAGCCTTCGCAAGCTCAGTTTGTGCCGACAAAATGGTTCATTGACGGCACGCCTTTTTAATGAGTTTCTCCCCACTAGGTCACAATGGTTTCATTGTGCTGAGTGGTATCCAATCCTTCTTCTTCTTCCTCTTCACTCACCCGTATAGGCTGCACCAGATTAATGATCTTGAATACACCGTAAGATACTACAAAGCTGAAGACAATGGCAATCACTGCTCCTTGCAGCTGTTTAAAGAAAAATGCTGGATTTCCATACCAAAGTCCATCGGCACCATCCGGATTTACGGTTGTACTGGCAAAAACTCCTGTGAGCAGCATTCCCACAATCCCCCCTACTCCATGACACGGGAACACATCCAGTGTATCATCTAAGGTAGTTTTTTGCTTCCAGCTTACAGCCAGATTTGACAGGATAGAAGCCATTACTCCTATAAATATACTTGATTGAATACTCACAAAACCCGCTCCAGGGGTGATGGCAACCAACCCGACCACCGCTCCAATACAAAAACCTAATACAGAGGGCTTACGGCCTCTGGCAGCATCAAAAAACATCCAGGCCAGTCCTGCCGAACCTGCAGCGACATTCGTTACAAAAAAAGCGGAAACTGCAAGTGGCCCGATACTTAAAGCAGAACCGGCATTAAAGCCAAACCATCCAAACCAGAGCAATCCGGTTCCGATCAATACATAAGGAATATTTGAAGGAGGCACTTCCCGGTGTTCCATATGAACTTTCCTTCTTTTTAGCACCATAGCTCCTGCCAGCGCCGCCATTCCCGCAGAAATATGAACTACCGTCCCCCCAGCGAAATCTAAGACCCCCATGCGGTAGAGCAGTCCCTCCTCATGCCAGGTCCAATGGGCCAAAGGGGAGTATACAAGTACCGCAAAAAGAACGATGAACAAAATGTATGAGGTAAACTTAATTCGCTCTGCCACTGCTCCTACCACCAATCCGGGAGTAATGATAGCGAACATCAATTGAAACACTGCAAATAGAGAAAGGGGAATGGTCCCTTTAGCAGCGCCGGAATTTACCCCCTGAAAAAAAGAAAATGTATGGGGATTGCCTATCCATCCCCCGAGGCTATCACCAAAAGCCAGGCTGAAGCCTACAACTATCCATAAAACACTTACTACACCGGCCGCCACCACACTTTTGATCATGGTAGATAGCACATTCTTACGATGGACCATGCCTCCATAGAAAAAAGCAAGGCCCGGAGTCATTAAAAACACCAATGCTGCCGAAAACAACACAAAAACGACATCAGAATCGTCATAAATTTCATTATTCGCATCAGAAACCAATGGAACAAACAATGAAAACACAGCTATTAGTAATAAAACAACAAAAGGAGCATGTCTTTTTATATTTTTTTCATACATAATTGAATATTTTTTGTAAAAACAAATTAAATATCAAAAAATATTCAATAAAAACATATTTTTTTATTAAAAAAATAGAATTCAGAAAAAAAATGAATAAAAAAAAGAAAAAATGAAGAAATCTACTTTCTTATTTACACAAAAAGAAAGAAAAAATCAAAAAACTATGGCCGGTAAGCAGCGCCCTGAACAACACCTCTTCTTTCGATCTCCTTATCCATGTAGGTTTGAATTGCGGATTTATTTAGTCCCCAGTTAGGAGCAATCAGGAGGTCCCAATCGGAGATACCGAACAGACGCTGAATAACGATATCAGGTCGGAGGTAGGGAATAAACTCACACAACAGATCTGTATAAGACTCTAATGTAAAGAGCGGAAAAGGGTTCTTTTTATATTTTGCTCCCATAATGGAGCCTTGTACTACGTGAAGATGATGGAATTTCACAAATTTGATTTGTGGAAAGCGGTTGATCTCGTGGATGTATTGCTGCATCATTTCTTTGGTTTCCCATGGAAAACCAAAAATAGTGTGAACACAGAGATCTAACTTGGAATTTTCGACCAACTGAACCGCCTGCACAAACTCTTCATGACTGCACCCCCGGTTAATTTGTTGAAGTGTATCGTTATAAATCGATTCCATACCCATTTCAAGATCAACATGAAATCGGTCGGTATAGCTTTCTAATAAAGCAATTTTCTCTGCATCAATGCAGTCGGGACGGGTACCAACAGCAAAACCCACAACGTCTTCGGGCTGAATGGAGAGTGCCTCATCGTACATCATTTTTAGGTAATGTACCGGAGCATACGTATTGGTATTGGGTTGAAAATAAACAATAAACTTATCGGCATTATAGAACTTCTTGCCTCGCTCCATTCCCTTTTCAAGTTGTTCCCGAATGGTTGGATTCTTACGTGACAATTCAGGCGTAAAAGAATCAACATTACAATAAGTGCAACCTCCGTATCCTTTACTTCCATCCCGGTTTGGACAAGTAAAGCCTCCGTCAACGATCACCTTGAACACACGTTGTCCCTGGTATTTTTCCCTTAAAAAAGTACCGTAATTCCGATATCCTTTTATGCCGAAGTCGATCGCAGTTGCCATGACTGCAAAACTACACAATAATCAGGAGTTTTTTGCATCACCTCATTTAGGCGCAAAAAACTCCTGTCAGGACACCCTCCCTTATCCTTCTTTCGCCTTGGTAAAGTAATACACGGGGATCCCTGCGAGCATGATCACGACTCCCCAGCCGCAGGTACTTGTTTTAGTAATTAATAAAGAAGTACAGATGGCGATGGCTACCAACACATATAATAGAGGTAAGACAGGATAGCCAAACGCTTTATAAGGCCTTTCAGCATCCGGCATTTTCCTTCTAAGCACAAAAATACCGATAATGGTCAGGGCGTAAAAAATGATGACAATAATCATCACATAATCTAACAAATCGCCATACTTTCCTGTTAAACACAAAGCGGAAGCCCAGATGCACTGCGCCCAGATGGCCCATGCCGGCACACTGGCATTATTTAACACCGCTGCTTTTTTGAAGAACAACCCATCTTTGGCCATTGTATAATACACCCGCGAACCCGCCATAATCAATCCGTTGTTACAAGCGAATGTGGAAATCATAATCATCAAGGCAATGATAATTGTTCCGGTATTTCCAAAAATGTATTGAGCAGCGTCGACGGCCACCCGGTCTTCTTTGGCAAAAGCAATTTCATTCAAAGGCATTACTGCGATGTACATCAAGTTTGCCAGCACATAAATAATACTCACAATAAATGTACCCAGAAATAAGCTCAATCCGACATTACGTTGAGGATTTTTAATTTCTCCGGCAATAAAGGTCACTCCATTCCAGGCATCACTACTAAATAAAGAGCCCACCATGGATGCAGCAATTCCTGCTAGCAATGCTGTTCCACCAATGCTTATCCAATCAGCAGTGCCTGCATCAAACGCTTTCGAATCCCATGCGTTTGCCCAGTTGGCGTTCCACACCTCTGCATTTGCTCCAAGAGTAATTCCGAAAACAATCAATCCAAACAGAGAAAGAATTTTAATGATGGTCAGGAACGTTTGCAATGTTTTACTATTTTTCACTCCCCGGCTATTGATATAGCTAAGGAGCACGATAGTCACAATGGACACCAATTGCGCAGCAGACAGCTTAAAGGAACCTATTTCATACAGGACATTTTTTTCACTTAAGGGAGCGTAAATATAGGCTGCGAATTTTGAAAAGGCCACTCCCACAGCGGCAATAGTACCTGTTTGAATGACAGCAAAAAAACTCCAACCATACAAGAAGGCGACTAATTTATTGTAGGCTTCTTTCAAGTACACGTACTGTCCTCCTGCCTTAGGAAACATGGCACTTAGTTCCCCATAACTTACAGCAGCCAGTACAGTCACCAATCCGGTAATTACCCAGATCAATGTCAGCCAGCCTGCCGATCCCACCTGACGGGCAATATCGGCACTCACGATAAAAATACCGGATCCGATCATTGAGCCGGCTACCAGCATGGTGCCATCAAAAAGGGTTAGTTCCCGTTTAAAATTGTTTTCTTCCTTATGGTTTTCCATTTTAGTTTGTTTAGATTTGGTTATTGTGGTTTATCAGGCTAATATATATTAAAATCTCAGGAAAAAAAATTACGTATTTTCATCAATTCGACAAATAATTCACATTGATTAGAAAATGTTTATAATGATTTTGATAAAAATTTGGTTATTAGCTAAACACGTTTATTTTTGCATCCCTTGTATTATTTTTATTTCAATTTAAAAAGAAACCAAATACACATTTAAAATATGGAGTTTTTACAAAACAATTTAATTTATGCTATTCCTCTACTGGGCCTGCTAGGCATTTTGGTAATGGCGGTAAAAAGCGCCTGGATTAACAAGCAGGACGCAGGCGATTCGAACATGAAGGAGCTTGCCGGTTATATTGCGGATGGTGCAATGGCCTTTTTGAAAGCTGAATGGAAAGTCCTCAGCTACTTCGTAGTGATTGCCGCAGCCTTACTGGCTTATTCGGGCAGCATAACGGAGATCAATGGTCAGCCAATTCATTCCAGCTGGATCATTTCCATTGCCTTCATTATTGGTGCAATTTTTTCAGCGTATGCGGGCTACTTGGGGATGAAGGCAGCTACCAAAGCCAATGTGAGAACGACTCAGGCCGCAAGAACAAGCTTAAAACAAGCCTTAAAAGTAAGTTTTACCGGAGGGACGATCATGGGCTTGGGAGTTGCCGGATTAGCGGTATTGGGGCTCGGAGGATTATTCATTGTATTCTTAGCGTATTTTAATGTCATTGGAAGTGATGGGGTTAGCATGGTAAACATGAAAACTGCCATTGAGGTCTTAACAGGTTTCTCTCTTGGCGCTGAATCCATCGCTTTGTTTGCCCGTGTGGGTGGAGGAATTTACACAAAGGCCGCGGATGTAGGTGCCGATCTGGTAGGGAAAGTTGAGGCTGGCATTCCGGAAGACGATGTGAGAAATCCGGCGACTATTGCCGATAATGTGGGTGATAACGTAGGAGACGTTGCCGGAATGGGGGCCGATCTATTTGGCTCTTACGTGGCAACCATCTTGGCTACCATGGTATTAGGACAAGAGATTCTTGTTGAAGATAAATTCAACGGAATGTCTCCCATCTTATTGCCCATGGTGATTTGTGGTTTAGGAATATTATTTTCTATTATAGGTACCTGGTTCGTCACCATCAAGGATGAAAAATCAAATGTACAGAATGCGCTGAACTTAGGAAACTGGTCATCCATTGTCTTAACGGGTATTGTCTCATTTTTTGTAGTGAAATGGATGCTTCCTGAAACGCTTTCTCTACGTGGATACGATTTTTCAAGCTTGAATGTATTTTATGCCATTGTGGTAGGATTAGTGGTGGGTGCCATTATGAGTTTTGTCACAGAATACTATACAGCGATGGGAAAAGCACCGGTTAACTCCATTATTCAGCAGTCTTCCACAGGTCATGCCACCAACATTATTTCAGGACTTTCGGTAGGCATGAAATCGACGGTGGTTCCTATTTTGGTGTTGGCAGCAGGGATTATGCTCTCTTACCATTTTGCAGGCTTATATGGAGTGGCCATTGCGGCCGCCGGGATGATGGCGACCACTGCGATGCAATTAGCCATTGACGCATTTGGTCCAATTGCAGACAATGCAGGAGGAATTGCAGAAATGTCTCAACTTCCTCCAGAGGTACGCGAACGTACAGATAATCTGGACGCCGTTGGAAACACGACTGCCGCTACAGGCAAAGGATTTGCGATCGCTTCGGCTGCCCTGACCTCTCTGGCTCTGTTTGCCGCCTTTGTTGGAATTGCAGGTATCCAGGCCATTGATATTTATAAAGCGCCGGTTTTGGCAGGTTTATTTGTTGGTGGAATGATTCCTTTTATTTTCTCCGCTCTCTGTATCCAGGCGGTAGGACGCGCAGCCATGGACATGGTTCGTGAAGTGCGCAGACAGTTCAAAGAAATTCCAGGCATTATGGAATACAAAGCAAAACCTGAATATGAAAAATGTGTAGAAATCTCTACAAAAGCTTCAATTCGTGAAATGATGCTTCCGGGAGCAATCGCACTGATTACTCCTGTAGTGGTTGGTTTCGCTTTTGGACCAGAAGAACTAGGTGGTTTATTGGCTGGAGTAACCGTTTCGGGTGTATTGATGGGGATTTTTCAGTCGAATGCCGGAGGGGCCTGGGACAATGCAAAGAAATCTTTTGAAAAAGGGGTTGAAATTAATGGCGAAACCTATTATAAAAAGTCAGAGCCTCACAAAGCTTCAGTGACAGGCGATACGGTAGGAGATCCTTTCAAAGACACTTCGGGCCCTTCAATGAACATTTTAATTAAACTAATGTCTATTGTTTCACTGGTCATAGCTCCTTACATTGCCCTCAATGCCAATAGTTCGGGGAGTACTGAAGTAGTAAAAGAGGTGCGGATAGAAGCCTCGATCGATTCGCTCGGAAATGAAAAAGTGGATACCCTGCTGAACGAAACAGATACCATTATCCGTTCAAATTAAGCAGAATTGTTACTACCAAAAAGGGATTTTATTCAAAATCCCTTTTTATTTTTAAATAACTTTATTTAGGTTTACGCCCTGTATTGATTAATCAACAAACTAAAATTAAATTCACATTATGAACTTAAAAAAGCCTATTGACGTACTTTTAGCAGAATCTGCGGAAAGTGGAGAAGGCACATTGAAGAGAACCCTTGGAAGTACCAGTTTGGTAGCTTTGGGAATCGGAGCCATCATTGGTGCCGGTTTATTTTCTTTGACTGGAATTGCCGCTGCTGAAAATGCAGGACCCGCGGTAACCCTTTCTTTTGTATTGGCTGCACTTGCCTGTGCTTTTGCCGGATTATGTTACGCGGAATTCGCTTCAATGATCCCGGTAGCAGGTAGTGCTTACACCTATTCTTACGCTACGATGGGCGAATTTATGGCCTGGATCATCGGTTGGGATTTGGTATTGGAGTATGCTCTTGGAGCGGCTACAGTAGCGGTATCTTGGTCGCGTTATTTACTGGAATTCTTGCATAAATACAATATTGATCTCCCTCATAATTTGCTTGTATCCCCTTTTGAAACATTGAAATTAGGAGACGGCACTGTGATCAATGCCGGAGAAGGCTTGGTGAATCTTCCTGCCATTATCATCGTGTTTATTCTATCACTTGTCCTTATTCGTGGAACCAAAGAATCAGCGACAATGAATAACATTCTTGTGGTGGTCAAAGTGGCAGTTGTTCTTATTTTTATTGCATTAGGATGGTCACACATTAACAGTGACAACCACACGCCTTATATCCCTGAAAATACGGGTGTATTTGGTGAGTTTGGATGGAGCGGTATTGCCCGTGGAGCGGCCGTGGTATTCTTTGCCTTCATTGGTTTTGATGCCGTATCTACCGCTGCACAGGAGGCTAAAAATCCAAAAGTGGGGATGCCTATCGGAATCCTTGGATCCTTGATCTTGTGTACCTTATTGTACGTGCTTTTCTCGCATGTGATGACCGGTTTGGTAAACTATACAGAATTTGCAGGTGACGCAAAACCAGCAGCCACCGCTTTTGCTGTGACGGGTTATTCATTCCTTCAGGATGGTTTGATCATTGCTATTTTGGCTGGTTACACTTCCGTGATGCTGGTGATGCTAATGGGTCAATCGAGGGTATTCTATACGATGTCTAAAGATGGTTTGCTTCCTAGATTCTTCAGCAGCATTCACCCTAAATTCAGAACTCCATGGAAAACAAATATCTTCTTCATGTTCTTCGTGAGTTTATTCGCAGGATTCGTTCCCGTATCTGACCTGGGCCACATGGTTTCCATCGGTACATTGTTTGCTTTCTCACTGGTATGTATCGGTGTATTGGTATTGCGTAAAACAGATCCGGATCGTCCACGTCCATTCAGAACGCCACTTGTACCACTGGTACCGGTTCTTGGAATCTTAACCTGTGTCGGATTAATGGCGACTCTGCCTTTAGAAAGTTGGGAACGTCTGTTAATCTGGATGGGACTTGGGGTAGCCATTTATTTCTTCTACGGCAAGAAAAACTCTACTCTTCGTAAAAAAATGAACGAACAAAATTAAACATAACATAGAAAGCCACCTTCGGGTGGCTTTTTTTTTGATCCTTGCTACTTAATTAAATTATCCACTACCTTTGTGCTTTAACTCCAAAAAAACATGAAGGCCTATTTCCAATTTAGTTTTAGTGAGATTTTATCAGTAACCATGGTGTTATTCGCCATTATTGATATATTGGGTTCTATCCCGATCATTATCGAACTACGTAAAAAAGCGGGACATATCCAGTCAGAAAAAGCGGCGATCGTGGCCAGTGTGCTTATGATCACTTTTCTTTTTGCAGGAAAGTCACTCCTGAGTATCATTGGAGTAGATGTGGAGTCTTTCGCTATTGCCGGCTCGTTTGTCATTTTCGCTCTCGCAATGGAAATGGTTCTGGGCTTAACCATTTTTAAAGAGGAAGCCCCTGAAACAGTATCCATTGTACCTCTTGCCTTCCCCTTAATTGCCGGAGCAGGCACCATGACCACCCTTTTATCCCTGAAAACAGAATATGCCACGCAGAACATTATCATCGGAATCCTGCTGAATATGCTGTTTGTATATTTTGTTCTGAAGAATACCACGCGATTAGAACGTTTATTTGGAAAAACAGGCTTAAACATCCTTAGAAAAGCATTTGGAATCATCCTGTTGGCCATTGCCATTAAGCTATTCCGAACAAATACCGGACTTTAAAAAATTCCTTGGCTGTAACAATCACTCGTCTTGGAGAGTCCAATGATATAAAGATTGTTGCGATGAATGTCTTTGAAGAATTCACTCTACTCATTGGAGCACTCGCCATTTTGTGGGAAGTGATTCAGTCCATTGTAAAATGGAAACGCAAGCAGGGTGTTTAGTTTAGTTCTTAAGGAGCCTCGCGACAAACATGGTGTCCGCCTGATCAGCTGTCCCTTGAATTAACTCCATTTTTTCCAGGGACAGGGGGAAATTCGAAAGCAGGTAATCAACCACCTCTTCATTTTCTTCTTTAAAGACAGAACAGGTCATGTAAATCAGTGGTTTGCCAGGCTTGAGGTACTTTACTACTCCATGGCTCATTCGTTTCTGCAACTTCGCATATTGCTGAATCTTTGCTTCATCAAAAGCGCTCAGCATCTCCGGGGTTCTGCCCCAGGTACCGGCTCCTGAACAAGGTGCATCGAACAAAATTCCGTCGAAAGCATAATGATGCAACAATTGTTCATTGTTTTGCGTAAGATCCAGTACTTTCCGCTGATAATTCCTGATCCCTGCAGAAGCAAAACGGGTAGTCAGATTCTGCAGACTTGTTTCCCGGATATCGCTCACCATCAAATTGATCTGAGGTTCCTGGCTATACAACAATAGTGATTTTCCGCCGGAAGCGGCACAACAATCCCACCAGTTTTCACCGGCCTGCGGTTGAAAATAAGCGCCCGTTTTTTGGGAAGACAAGTCTTGTACTTGATACAATTTCTGATCTTCCAGTACCTGTTCTAGCTTCGTTCCATTCGGCAAAGCCAGGGTCCCATCCATCAACGCTTTAAAAGGAATTTCTCGGAGAGAGAGCTGATGTTTCACCCGGTCCACATGCTGATCCTGTACGCGAATAAAAAGAAGTGGCTGCTGAAAAAAAGATTTATGAAACAAATTGATATTCAATCCATTAGATAATTCTGCTCGAAAAGGAAATACTTCCTGAAGATTAAACTCAGCGAATAACTGCATCACCTGAGCTATTTTTTCTTCCAGTGGCCTATTTGAAAAGGACACCAGTTCCGGGAGATAGCTTGTGGAAATTAAGCCCGCCTGTTCATGGCACAGAAAATCGGCAATTGCTAGTCGTTTAATAGGCTCCAATGAAGACAATGCTTTCCCCAATCTGAAAAAACTATAAATATGGCGGGTAGCCCATCTTCTATCAGAAGCCCCCATCTCCCGGTGTTGCTTGTAATAGTTGATCAGAAAACGATGCAACGGTATATTTCCGTCATAATTGGCTTTGATCTGCTCAAAGGCCCTGATTTGATGCCCGATTCTCATAAATAGTCTTTCTTTAATTAATCGGAAGCCAGGCCAATTGCCGATACTGCAATAATTTCAATTCCGTGTTATAGTAGCCCACTTCTGGATTGTATTGAAAAGAAAAAGAATTTTGCAAGCCTTTGTAATTCTCCTTTGTCAGGAAGTCAAGAAAATGCTCCCCATGCAACTGCATCAATCGTCCAAAATAAAAGCCCACATCAAACCCCTTGAATGCGTATTCACTAGGTTCAAACTGAAATGCGGAGCGGTAATTTTTTATAAATTGAGTCACCCTCGAGCTTTTATAATCCACGTAATAAGAAGTACTGATGATGGTCTTCAGTGATTGCAGGTATTGTTCCTGATAACTCTGACGAATCCAGGCAGGATGCCCAAAAAGCTGTATGGGATAGCCACCGGTCTTCAGTTGTGTCAGTTTTAACAGTTTATCAATAGCTGGCCTTACCACCGAAGGAGTAGAAGAACACACCACGACAGCATATTGCTTACCTTTCATCATTCGTGTTTCAAAAGCATTTGCAGAAGCAAATTCCTGAACTAACAGAGAAGGATGATGTGCTTTCAGATACGCCCTCAGAGGGGCAGCGAACTCTTCATCTTCGGTCCTTTTAGGGTTGATCAGAACCACCACACTTGTAGTCGTCTCAAAATGTTTCCCTATATAAGCAGCAATTTTTTCACTATGTTGATCAATGTGGTTGACAATCGAAATCAGTTTGGGGTTAGCAAACTCAGACGGACGAGAAGCCGCCAGGGGCGATACAAGGGGCAAATCTTTTGCCATGGAGTAACTTGACATGTACTTCACTCCCTCCGGAAATACCGGACCGATCATTAAATTTGACTGGTCAAACTTTCCCTGCTGTTGCAATACACCCAATTGTTGTTGATCGTCTTTACTATCAAATACCCTTAATTCGAAATTAAGTCCTCCCATAGCGGCAGAATCAATCCCTAATTTTAGTCCCTGATAAAAATCAATGGCCATATCTGTCCGTTCAATTTGCGCCTTAGTAGCTGTTTTCAGGTCAATCTGATGCAATTTAAAGGGAATTAATACCGATATATGGGCAGTACTGAATTGCTTTGCAGGTGGAATTTCTACCTTGGACGTCGTCTCAGGCACTGGCGCAGGTCGTACCGGCCCGCTGGTGATTTTTGGCGTACAAGCCGAAAAGACCAGCAGCGGAAGAAAAGCCAAAATAAGATGTCTATTTATTTTCATTACTTTGGGGTCAGGTAAATCCAATTAACCATGTATTCCAGAGAAACGTTTTATCAAAAGTATTTTCCTTTATTTACTCCCATTCAATGGTTGCCGGTGGTTTTGAACTAATGTCATACACCACACGATTAATTCCTCTTACTTTATTGATAATCTCATTCGATATTTTTGCCAGTACTTCGTATGGAAGATGACACCAATCAGCGGTCATTCCATCTACAGACTCCACTGCTCTCAAACAGATGACGTGCTCGTACGTGCGCTCATCCCCCATTACTCCCACCGATTGGACAGGTAGGAAAATCGCCCCTGCCTGCCATACCTTGTCATAAAGACCTGCATCTTTTAAGTGTTGAATATAAATGGCATCCGCTTCCTGCAAAATGGCTACTTTTTCAGCAGTCACTTCTCCCAGAATACGAATAGCCAAACCAGGTCCAGGGAAAGGATGCCTGCCCAGAATAAACCCTTCGATCCCGAGTGTTTTCCCTACCCTTCTTACTTCATCTTTAAAAAGAGTATTTAAGGGCTCTACGATTTTCAATTTCATAAAATCCGGCAAACCACCTACATTATGATGCGATTTAATGGTGGCGGAAGGTCCCTTTACCGACACAGACTCAATCACATCTGGATAAATGGTTCCTTGTCCCAACCAGACCACATCCTTTATTTCGTGTGCAGCATCGTCAAACACCTCAATAAACACCCTTCCAATAATTTTGCGTTTTTGTTCCGGATCTTTCACACCCGCCAACTGACTTAAGAAACGTTCTTTTGCGTCGATTCCCCGAATATTGAGGCCCATATGTTTGTATTGCTCCAATACATTTTCATATTCTCCCTTTCTCAGCAAGCCATTATCTACAAATATACAATGCAATTGCGCTCCAATAGCCTGATGCAAAAGGATAGCAGCCACAGTCGAATCGACACCCCCAGATAAAGCCAATACCACCTTATCCTTTCCTATTTTTTCACGGAGAGACTGAATGGTATTTTCAGCAAAAGATTCGGAGGTCCAGTTTTGATGGCAGTGACAAATTCCAACCAAAAAGTTCTCCAGTAACTTTTTGCCATCGATGCTATGGGTAACCTCCGGATGGAACTGAATAGCATACTTTTCCTCACCGCTTACCTGATAACCGGCTACCTTCACATCCGACGTACTTGCAATGATCTCAAAATGATCCGGCACTTTCTGAATGGTATCGCCGTGGCTCATCCATACCTGTGATCCTACCTCTATTCCCTGAAAAAGTGGATGGGCATTGTTCACAAAACTAAGGTTTGCACGACCATATTCTCTACTGGATGAAGCCTGTACATCTCCCCCCAATTGCTGAGCAATGAATTGCGCTCCATAACAAATGGCAAGCACCGGAAACTCGTTAAGCAAATTCAAATCAATAAAAGGCGCATCTTCCTGCCGAACAGAGAAAGGGCTCCCCGAAAGAATGATCCCTTTTACACTGGGGTCCAACGCCGGTAGATGATTAAAAGGATGGATTTCACAGTAAACATTTAGTTCACGGACACGACGGGCAATAAGCTGCGTAAACTGAGATCCAAAATCGAGAATGATGATTTTTTCTTGCATGGGCAAAGATAGTATTTTGTTCCCTGAAAGGGAAATATCCAGCGATATTTTACCTTGCCAATGGAAGGTCAAAAACAAAACTGCTTCCCCCTTCCTCATTCGATTCGTAACGAATTTCACCTCCGTGAGCTTCTACGATTTGTTTGCAAATTGATAAGCCCAGTCCAAAAGAGCTCTCCCCCCGGGTGCCTGCCCTTCTAGCTGCCGTGAAGAGCTGAAACAGCTCACTATGCCATTCTTCAGGGATACCAATCCCTTCATCTTTCACGGTTACTTCCACCTTTGTCTCTCTTAAACACAGCCTTACCCGTATCGTTGTCTGTTCCTGACTGAATTTTATGGCATTGCTCAACAAATTTTCTATCAAACGTGTTATTCTTTGACGGCTTATTTCCACCTTCATCACCTCATCCGAGCTCTCCAAAAGTATGTCCTGAAACTTTTCTCTGGCTCTGAATCGCATAAGTGCGACGACCTCCTCTGTTAAATCGACCAGATTTACTAAAGTCTTATCCTGTCCAACCGGTTCGACACCCGACGCGCCCACTGTCATCAACTCATTGATCAGGGAAAGGGAGCTTTCACTGGCTCTCTTAATCAAATGATATTGATCTTTTCGGTCCCCAGCTGCTACATCTTTCAACAACAGATCTGACAAACTCAAAATTCCAGCTATCGGATTTCGCAAATCATGCGCCACCACTCTTAAGATCTGATCTTTATCGCGATTACTCTGTTTCAACGCAACCAGCGTTTCTTCGAGCTTTTCTTTCTGATGAGAAATCTGGTCGTTGAGTTGAATGAGATGATTCGCCGTCCGTTTAGATCTTCGCCAGAAAAGATAAATCAATAACGTGATAACGAGTACCAAAAGGGAAAAAAGAACGGTAATAAAAAGATAAATCTGTTGAAGTCGATTATCTCTTTCCAAAAAATCAATGGTATTCTCTTTATGGAAACTGATGAGTCGCTCGTTTACATCCGTAGAGCGAAACTTTTGATTTTGCTTCCACACACTGTCTCTTAAATGAATGAATCGGTTTAAATGGTCAAAAGCTTCATCCTTCTTGTGCTGCACTTCGAAATAACGCGACATTAAACCGTGATAGCTCTGTTCATGCTCCAGGATTTGCAATGACTGATTGTCTGATTTGAGGGTATCTAAATACTTTCTGGCTTTTTCAAGTTGTCCCGTTTCAAGGTAAATCTCCACCAACTTAATGTTTGCCGTTGCAGCATCCACATTGTCAAAATCAGGACGACAGTTTAGCGCATAACTTTTTAGAAGTAGTTTTTCTGCAGTTTTGTACTGTTTTTTGCGTGCATATTCCCCTCCCAAATTTCCATAAATTACTCCGCGGGCAAGCTCAAAATAACGTTCTTTACCAGGAATGGTATCATTGATCTGGATAAACTCCAAGCCCTTTTCATACATCTGGATCGCACTATCTGTAAGTTGTTGTTTGGTGTAACTCAACCCAATATTGTTGTAGAGTTCCTGCCTGCGGAAAATCGTGGAAAAGTTGGGGGAACAAAATTGCGATTCCTCTAATGCTTCTTTAAACTCCTCTCCGGCTTCTGCATATTTGCGGTGCTTAAATAACAACATCGCTATCCGGTAACTATAATCACTGGATAAACATTTGTCGGGGTGCTGATCAATCAATTTCTTCGCGTAGAAATAGTGCTTATAAGATTCGTCGTAATGTCCCATTTTAAATAGGATATCCCCCTTCGAGTAATAAGCACGGGCAAGTTCATTCATGTATTTCTTCCCTAACATGGGCTGATCTACTAAACGAATCATGCTGTCATTGTAAAGGCTAGCCTTTGTCAGCTCCCCTTTAATAAAATGGTAATAGCTAATGCCACCATAAATATGGTATTTGTCGATTGTCGGAATGTTTTTCCTCTTTTTGAGCAGCTCTTCCATTTTCTTTAAAGCCAGCTCTCTGTCTAAACTGTCATTGTATACCCAGGAGGAAAGGTAAATAATGGAATCCGACACGGACTTTCGTTTGGAAGGCTGATCAGAAAAGTGGCAGCCCAGTTGAAATAAGAGCAGAAAAAGAAAGAGGTTAATTACAGCTTTATTCAATTTTCAATTTATTTTAAATAAATCTTAAATTAGATTAAACTATAAAGATAAGAAATAGATCTTACTTTTTTAATTCTTCTGTTCTGACTCCGAAACGGTTAAGAAAATCAACTCCCTCATCACTTTGCAATCCTTTATAAGCGGCATAGGATTCTTTAAAGAAAACTCTTTTAATACCTGAAGAAAGAATTAAACGCGCACAAGCAATACAAGGCGACAAAGTAGTATAGAGGGTGGCTCCCTCTATATTTGCCCCATTTTTAACCGCATAGAGAATGGCATTTTCTTCTGCATGAAGCGCCAACAAACAGCTTCCCTTGCTATCTTTCTCACAGCCAATTCCCGGCCATTCCTCATCGCAATTATGGGTATGGGGCGGCGGACCATTGTAACCAATGGAAATGATTCGGGTGTCTTTCGTTAATACCGCACCAACATGCGCTCTTACACAATGTGATTTCCCGGCCAGATCACTGGCGAGATTCATAAATATCTGATCAAATCCCATTTTTTCGGTCATCCTTAATCCCTGGTAACATCCTAATTAATCGTCTCATTCCTCTGTGGAGCTAAAGAAACTCCATGTGTGAAGGCGAACATAAAAAAAATCTGAATGTCTCCATTCAGATTTTTTAAAATTATGAAGGGCCTGCCCTTAATGCCCTCCTGCTTTTTCAAAGCTAATTCCCTGACGGCGCAAAATTCCGCTTACTTTCCATGCATAAAAAGCCAGGTAAGCAAAACACAATATTCCTACGATATAACTGTATTGAATGCCTGTAAACTCTGAGACATATCCTTGTAACCAGCTAACAATTCCACCTCCCATGATCATCATAATCAAGAAACTACTTCCCTGACTGGTATGTTTTCCCAGCCCACTGACCGCCAAGGTAAAAATACATGGCCACAAAGTGCTACAAAATAATCCCACACTGGTGAACGCGTAAACACTTGTCATTCCGGTTGTAAACATCCCCACCAAAAGAGCAAGAATACCTACCCCCGAAAAGATCAGCAGCATACGTGCCGGATCGGCCTTACTTAAAATATCCGCAACAATAAGAATTAAAATGATCAGCCCATACACATAGAATGGTTCCAAATCATGTTTAGCGATGGCATTCACCCCCAGAAAAATCACGAAGGCAAGGTAAGGAGCAACCCAACGCAAGATTCGTTGTGTACCGATATTGTCCGTAAACGCTTCAACCGCACCGGTCCAACGGCCAATCATCATGCTTGCCCAATACAGGGAAATGTAAGGAGCAATGTCTTTAATATCAAATCCAAGGTCCTTCTCCATATACTCAGGCAAGTTACTCGCTGTAGAAACTTCCACCCCCACATATACAAAAATTGCAATCATCCCCAACACTAGCTGCGGATACTTAAGCGCATTTCCTGTGAAGCCAGATACTTCATTTGTTCCTTCTTCCATCGCTGACGGGCGGTCTGGAAGAGGAGACAGCTTCAAAAATAAAGCCACTAACAAAAACGCGGCACCCAAAACTAGGTAAGGGATTTTAACACTCTCAATACTGATATCGGTGCTGCTATCCGAACTTGTTCCAAAAATCGCAAAACTCACAATCAAAGGTCCGATGGTTGTTCCAAAGTTATTGATTCCTCCTGCCAATGTTAACCGTTGAGAACCCGTATGAATGGGTCCTAAGGCAATCGCCAAGGGGTTCGCTACTGTCTGTTGGAGAGAAAAACCCAATGCAACAATAAACAAACCACTCAACATCAAAGGAAAAGAACCCAGATTTGCTGCCGGATAAAACAACAATGTTCCTACAGCCGAGATAATCAATCCAACGGAAAGGCCGTTTTTGTAGCCGATCTTATTAATCAGGTCTTTCTTCAGTACAATGGATATAAACATATAGATTAAAGAGCCTACTGTATAAGCGATGTAAAACGCCAGAGATACCCATTGACTTTGACTTTGAGTCAGATCAAAGGCCTTTTTGAATACGGGAATCAGAATGTCATTACTGGCAGCCACAAATCCCCAAAAAAAGAAAACGGTTACCAATGGGATAAATTGCGCCCATTTGGTCTGTGTGTTTTTTTCCATGTTGGATGGTTAGAGTTTAGTTTTAGTTATGCGAATATATTTTAGTTGGATAAACATAATTAAAATATATTGCTTACTAAAGTGTAATTTCTACACAGTCCACATTTTTTTTCAACCCGGCACCGGACAAACTAAATTGAGGAAAAAAAATGTGGACTTTTAGGCTTAAAATTGCATATTAGCAAAAAAATTACTGGCGAATGTTTGAAGCGATTATCCTGGGTATCAGTGCCGGACTAATTTCCTCTTTTTTGACAGGTCCTGTCTTTTTTTCAATGATCAAAACCAGCATTGAAAGGGGTTTTAAAGCAGGTTTTTCCTTAGCCGTGGGGGTCATCATGAGCGATATTATCCTCATTTCCCTCGTCCTTTTTGGCAGCCAGTTTTTCGATTACAAGTCCAGTTTTGACAAGTATGTAGGAATTATTGGTGGCCTTTTTTTACTTATTATAGGTTTTTTTTACCTGTTCAGCAAAGTAAAAATCCAGTACGAGAGCGATGCGTTTACTAAAGTTAGTAAAAGGGGATACCTGATAAAAGGGTTCTTCATGTGCATTCTCACTCCTTCTACCCTGATGTTCTGGATTATTGTGAGTAGCATTATTTCTGTAAAACTCAATAATCGTTTTGAGGAAAAATTACTCTGTTTCGTCCTGGCACTCATAACCCAGCTGAGTGTAGACGGTTTTAAATGCTTTTACTCCAGCAAGCTTCGTTATAAAATCAAGGAAAACATGTTGAGGAGGCTCAATAAAGTAGCCGGCGTGATCATCATTGGTTTTGCCCTGTGGTTAGTAGTTAAGACCTATCTGGAGTTTTATAGATAACCATTCTTTTTCCTTTGTAGGAAAATCAACTACCAATTAATAAGCCCGTTGATTATTTCCTTCTTTCCAATTAACAAATGCTTTATTGACCACCTTATTTCCTCCCGGGGTAGGATAATCGCCAGAGAAATACCAATCTCCGCGATGATCTGGGCAGGCTTTATGTAGATTATCAAGCGTCTGAAAAATAACGTCTACTTCTGCATTCGTTCCCTTTGGAGTGATGATCTCCGTGATTTTACGGGAAATCTCTTCTTGCGTAAAAGGCGCATAAATCTCCTTTACGTGATTCTGCATCTGTGCCTTGGGTAACTCCAAAGAAGTTTTACACTTTTGATAAACCTCTTCTATTACCTGCTCCATACCTCTTTCTTTCAATAACTGAATAGCTGCATCAAAAGCCACAAACTGACCCATTTTAGACATGTCTATCCCGTAGCAATCCGGATACCTGATCTGAGGAGCTGAAGAAACAATGATGATCTTTTTAGGATGAAGACGGTCAATGATTTTGATGATACTTTGTTTCAGCGTTGTTCCACGAACAATGGAATCATCAATTGCAACGAGCGTATCGGTATGATTCTTAATGACGCCGTAAGTGGTGTCATATACATGCGCCACCATCTCTCCTCGATCTGCATCCTGGGTAATAAAAGTTCGCAGTTTCACATCTTTAATAGCCAGTTTTTCTACCCTTGGCGACATCGATAATAATTCTTCCAATGCCTCCTTCGACAGAGGAGTTGACGTATTTAGCAACGTATCTTTCTGTACATTTCGAATGTATTCGTAGAGACCTTCCACCATCCCATAAAACGACACTTCAGCCGTATTAGGAATAAATGAAAAGACCGTATTTTTCAAGTCCCGTTTCACCGCATCCAGTACCTGAGGGATGAGCAATGCACCCAGCTGTTTTCTTTCTTTATAGATATCTGCATCACTTCCTCTAGAGAAGTAAATGCGTTCAAAGGAACAGGCTCTTTTTTCGTCGGCGTCTCGAAACTGCTCCATACTTACCTTCCCCCCCTTTTTTACGACCAGTGCACAGCCAGGCTCGATTTCTTTAACCTGTTTTAACTGAACATTGAAGGCCGTCTGAATGGCAGGTCTTTCAGACGCGGCCACTACTATTTCATCATCGGCATAATAGAACGCAGGACGAATTCCAGCTGGGTCTCTCATCACAAACGCATCTCCATTCCCGACAATTCCGACAATGGCATAGCCTCCGTCCCAACTTTTTGCAGAACGACGAAGAATGTGAGCTACATTCAGGTTTTCAGAAATCTTTTGCGTAATGGCCACGTTGCTGAGACCTTCTTTTTTATAGGTATCAAACAATTCCTGATTCTCATCATCCAGAAAGTGACCTATTTTTTCCAATACAGTAACCGTATCGGCTTTTTCTTTTGGATGCTGCCCCAATTCATACAATTGTTCAAGCAATTCATCCACATTGGTCATGTTAAAATTACCTGCAATCACCAAATTACGCGTCATCCAGTTATTTTGTCTCAAGAAAGGATGACAGTTTTCAATGCTATTCTTTCCATGCGTTCCGTAGCGCAAATGTCCCATTAAAACTTCACCGGTAAAGCTGACATTTTGTTTCAGCCATTCCGTATCTTTCATGAGGTAAGGTGTATTATTTTGAATATCCACAAACTTATTTTGCACATATCCAAAAATATCCGCAACCGCATTCTGAGCCATGGACCGGTACCGGCTGATGTAACGGGAGCCAGGCTTCATGTCCAATTTAATGGTGGCTATTCCCGCTCCATCTTGTCCCCTGTTGTGCTGTTTTTCCATCAACAGGTACAATTTATTTAGTCCGTAAAGTGCTGTACCGTATTTTTCCTGGTAATATGAGAGGGGCTTTAACAAGCGGATAAAAGCAATTCCGCATTCGTGCTTGATCTGATCGCTCATGTATGAAATGAATGAGCCGCAAAGTTACCCTTTTAATAAATGAAAACCTAACAAGAAATGATGGAAATTCTTCCTCCATGACCTGTATTCCTCTTCAGGGCTACCTGTCTGTAAAAAATTTACGCTTAGATGGAAAGCCCTTACCCGCTATTAAAAAAATTGGTTTCATTTTCTACTGACACCGACCGGACATTCGTCCCCAAAAAAAGAGAAGCCTGTCTGTCGAAGCTTTCGGTATCTCCGGTAGTAATGTATCTTGTATGTCCTTGTTTTCCAAGTTTCATCTCCATTTCCGGATGCCTTTGGAGGTAATCTGTAAGACTATTTGCAACAATTTCTCCTTGAGACAGGATATGGAAATCTGGAGAAAGGAACTGTCTGATTTTTGGCTCTAACAAGGGATAGTGGGTACATGCGAGCAAAATACAATCCATTTTAGGCGCTAATTGCATCAATTCCTTCAGGTATTTTTGAACAAAAAAGTCAGCGCCTTCTCCGGTATGTTCTCCATTTTCAATCAGAGGCACCCACATGGGACAAGCTTGCTGAAAAACATTGATATGAGGAAAGAAATGACCGATTTCCAATGCATAAGAGCCTGAATTAATCGTGCCGCGCGTGCCCATTACTCCCACATAGCCGGTCTGACTATAATTCCCGATGACTTCGGCCGTAGGACGAATTACTCCCAAAACCCTTTTTCCGGGATACTTCTGAGGTAACACGAGTTGTTGAATATTTCTCAATGCTTTGGCTGAGGCGGTATTACAAGCCAGGATTACCAGCGAACAACCGCGTGAAAACAGCCATTCCACGCATTCAAGCGTATATTTATAAACCGTATCAAAAGAATGGTCTCCATAAGGAGAACGCGCATTATCTCCAAAGTAAAGGTAATCGTATTCGGGCAGTTGTTCACGGATAGCTTTGAAAACTGTTAACCCTCCATAACCTGAATCAAAAATACCAATAGATGCCGATCTTTCCATAAAAAAACGGGACCGGAAAAATCCGGTCCCGCAATATATCAAATTAATATTGATTATTTTTTAGGGGCAGTAGCCGGTGTGGCCGCAATTCCCAATTTTGTTTTCACTGCCTCCGTGATGTCTTCACCTCCATCAAAATAAATTAGATTGTTGAAGCCCTGAGATACGGAAATATCAAACACATATGCTAAGCCTTTTTCCTTAGCTACCGCATTGATGGCCGTCATCAATTTTTGATTCACTTTAGGAAATAACTCAGTTTGTTTATCATTGATGTCTTTAGTGGCTTTGGTTTTCGCATCCTCAATGCGTTTTCCCAGATTTTCTAAAGAAACACGGGCATTTTCAATCTCTTTCAATACCACTTCTTTATTCGCTTCACTAAGCGTTCTTTCTTTCTCCTGAGCCGATTTGTATTGATTTTGATATTCATTGATCATTTTTTCGATCTCTGTTTGTCTCTCTTTTTGCAGGTTCTCCAATACCGTTTGTGCAGATTTCGCTTCAGGCATTGTCGCATATAGTTCATCTGAATTCAGGTGACCAAACTTTTGTTGAGCGCTAGCCAAGGTAGCAGAGAGCATTAAACCCATCGCAACAAAACATACGTTAATTAATTTTTTCATTTCTATTGACTTAATAATTGTTTGTTAATTCTTTTGTGTGTTTATTTATTTGTTCACTGTAGTTCCGGGTTTATATCCGAGTTTTACAATGATGTCGTTACTCAAATCATAACTGCTGCTTGCGTAAATCATCATGGTCGATTCACTACTTTTGTCGAACACAAAATCGATGAATTTACCTTTTGCCATTTCGGCTACAGCGGTCGCAACTCTTTCCTGTATAGGCTTTAACAATTTCACTCGAAGCTTAAATAAATCTCCTTCTGGACCAAAGCGCTGACGTTGGAGTTCTTTTGCCTTTCTCTCCTTTTCTACAATATCATCCTCTCTGCGACGACGCATCTCGTCTGTTAAAAGTACCTGATCTGCCTGGTAAGATTTATACAAACGGTCGATTTCCCGGAAAGCTGCATCAATTTCCTTTTCATATTGTTGAGACATACCGTCAATCTGACTTAAAGAAGACGTATATTCTGGCAAATGCTTCAAAATATATTCTGTATCTACATATGCAAATTTCTGAGCAGACGCCGCAATCGCGAATACTGAGAAAAAGATAGCGATTATAATTTTTTTCATTCTTCTAGGTTTAAATGTGATGTTTTTCTTCTAAACAGCCAAAACTCTTAGTTAAAACCTCCCAATTGCTGCGCGATACTAAAATGAAACTGTCCTTTATTCGCATCTGAAATACCCGGAATTTTGTCAAATCCATATCCGTAATCAATTCCAAGTAGACCGAAGATAGGCAAAAATATTTTAGCACCAATACCTACCGATCGTCTCACATTGAAGGGGTTAAAATTACTGAATTTATTCCATGTATTTCCCGCTTCAGCAAAGGCTGTCATAAAAGCAGTTGCCTGTTGACTGCTAATTACCGGATACCTTAACTCAAGGACATATTTATTAAAGATGGGGCTTCCAGAATTTCTGGCAATGATTGGATCTGCTCCTACAGGAATCACCGAGTTATTGGAGTAACCACGCATTGCGATCAGCTCTGATCCTTGCAAAAAGTCAAATCCCTGCATTCCATCACCTCCCAGTTTGAAACGCTCAAAAGCCGATTCTCCCACCGCATTATTATATGTACCTAAGAATCCGAACTGCGCCTGAGCCTTCAGTACTAGTTTTCCAGTAACGGTCTGGAACCATTGCGATTCGAACTTCCATTTATGATATTCGGTGAACTTATAACGTTGTTTATCAGAAGCTATTGCATAGTTCAAGTCATTTATTAACGAATAAGGAGGGGTGGCCTGTACAGTGAAACGAATATATGCTCCTCCGGTAGGGAAAATGTTATGATTTCTCGAATCACGCGCAATTTCCTGCGTTAGGTTCAGGTTATAAGAAGTTCCGGTATTAAAAAGATATCCCGGATAATTGTTCAGCACATATTGGTTCAGGTTAATCGAGTGAACAAGCGAAAACCAGTTATCCGGCCACTTTAACTTTCTTCCCAGACTAATCGATACCCCGTTCAAACGGATCTTTTGATAATTGGCGTTTCCTGCACTTAACCCGTTCGATTGTAAAGACGTAAACGCACTTAATCCAAAACTCACGGGTTTTTTACCTCCAAACCAAGGCTCTGAGAAAGAAAAACTATAGGATTGGTAAAATTTCCCATTGGTCTGTCCCCGTAGACTCAACCGCTGACCATCTCCTTTTGGGAGCGGACGGTAAGCTTCGCCATTCAATAAATTACGGAGGGAAAAGTTATTAAAAGTTAGTCCTAACGTACCAATCACGCGGCCTCCTCCAAAACCTCCGGATAATTCAATCTGATCAGAAGGTTTTTCTTCTACCTGATATTCAATATCTACTGTGGCATTCGCTGCATTTGGTTTAGGCACCGGATTTGTTTTTGATTCATCAAAATTCCCTAATGCCCCGATTTCGCGCACACTACGAACCAACAATTCTTTGGAAAATTTCTCTCCCGGCTTGGTATAGATACTTCGCAATACCACGCGGTCGTTGGTAATGGTATTTCCTTTAATGATGATTTTATTATTCGTATACTGAGGACCTTCGAAAATCCGCATCTCCACATCAATGGTATCATTATATACCCTGGTTTGTACGGGATCTATATTAAAAGTTAAGTATCCGTCATTCAGGTAAATACTCGACACATCATCTCCACTCGCACTTCCACGGAGTTTAGCTTCCATTTTCTCTTCACTGAACACCTGTCCTTTCTCAATACCCAGAACTTTCTCTAAGAATTCAGTCGTATATTTCGCATTTCCCAGCCAAGTAATGTTCCCAAAATAATATTTTGACCCTTCATGCACCTGCATCTTGATACCAACAGATTTATCATTGTACTGATAAATGCTGTCTTTCAGAATAGCTGCATCCCTGTAACCCTGTTCCTGCATCTTAGCTACCATCTTCAGCTTGTCTTCTTCGTATTTCTCATTACTGAATTTTCCACTCCCAAACACTTTATAAAAAGCCTGTTGTTTAGTCTTTTTCAAAAACTTCCTAAGCTTAGCCGATTTAAACTCCGTGTTCCCGGTGAAATTAATTTCATGTACCTTCACACGTTTTCCTTTATCAATCAACACTTTCAGAAAAACGCTGTTATCCTGTGTGGAATCCGGAACATTTTCAAAATCAATTTTGGTAAAAAAGAAGCCCTTATCCAACATGAATTTCTTGATAACGGAACGGGTGGTATTGTACAGATTATCATTAATGATGGTCTTTCCTGTTTTATCAGAAAGTTTTTCTTTAATATCATTTTGTTGCGATTTGCTCACCCCTTCTATTTGAAAACCGCTCAAACGCGGACGTTCCACCACTGCAATATCAAAATAGACAGTATCATCGATTAGTCTGGTGACGTTCAGCTGCACATCGTCAAAAAGTCCCTGAATCCATAAATTTTTGATGGCGTTCGCTGTCGCCTCCCCAGGAAGAACAACCACTTCCCCCGGAACCAGCTTAGATAAGGTAATGATCACGCTTTCATCGAGGTACTTTGCACCAGACAAGGTAGTTCCTCCAATTACATATTCCTTTGGATTAAAATAATCCAGGCTTAATCCATTCACTTTAAGACTTGGCATCGCGGGCACCTGATTACGGATCTGAGCCAAGGATGGCAAACCTATCAGCACTAAAAATATGAGTTGGTATATTCTTTTCATTTACATTCTAAAAAACGTTGCTAAGTTAAATTAATCACATGTTAAAAAGTGTTAAAAGAAAAATTAGTTCAGTTGTTCGCTAATTTTTCCAAAACGACGCTCGCGTTTCTGATAGTCGACAATGGCCTCAAAAAGGTCTTCTCTACGGAAGTCGGGCCATAATTTTTCGGTAAAATACAGTTCGGTATAAGCGATCTGCCATAACAGGAAGTTACTGATCCTATTTTCTCCGCTGGTGCGAATTAACAGTTCAGGATCAGGCATTTGAGACGTATTTAACTGTGCAGAAAAAAGGGATTCATCCAGGGACTGGGGGTCCATCTTTCCTTGTTGTACTTGTATCATTAATTTTCGTGCAGCCTCCATGATCTCCCAGCGGGAGCTGTAGCTCAAAGCAAGCGTTAGGGTGCAACGGGTGTTGCCCGCTGTAGCTTCCATCACATTGGTTAGTTCCTCAATGCATTTTTCGGGCAATGACTGGATATCTCCGATGGCATTTAGGCGGATATTATTTTTGTTCAGGGTAGCTGCTTCTCCATGAATGGTAGAGACCAGCAATTCCATCAATGCATTTACTTCTTCTTTAGGGCGATTCCAATTTTCGGCAGAAAAAGCATAAAGAGTCAGGTATTTTATCCCGATTTCGGCGCATCCTTCTACCACGTCTTTCACGGAGCTAACCCCATTTTCGTGACCAAAAACCCTGAATTTTCCCTGATTTTTTGCCCATCGACCATTCCCATCCATAATTACAGCAATGTGTTCCGGTAAACGGCTGCTGTCTATTTGTTCTTTATATCCCATTACAGGTTGTCATAACGCCTAAAAAGTAAAACATTTTTGGCTCACAAAGGTATAAGATATCCCAATATTTACAAAAAAGTAGGTATCCCTTTTTCTAAAATCACCTCGCTGGTCTCCAGGTTTAAACATTCGTCCGGTGGGAGAATGCAGTACAGAAGGATCCGATAACTGCTCGCTGATGGCCGGATTAATGCCATTGACCCAGGAGTTCTGAGGGTCCGGATATACGCCCTTTACATCATCAATGTAATCCGTAAAAGCTGTCCGATATCCCCATTCACTATTCAAAGTTAAATACTCATTGATTTTGAATCGTGCACCAACACCATATGGAATCACCATGGCGTAACTTCGGTAAGGGCTAGACTGACCCTCGGTTTCGAAATTTCTCAACACGTATTCATTCCCATTATAGACGCCTTTGGGACTGAAGATAACGCCTCCAATTCCTGCAAAAATAAAAGGAGTGATCCTCCTTTTAGAACCAGGAGAGTACATGTCAAAAAAGTTAAAACTCCCAATTACCGCCATTTCATTTAACGGACTCTTAAAGTTCAGATTGCGATCACGAAACAGGGGGTCGGAGGAAGTTGCATCATTGGCCTTTACTTTTCCATAGTGATAATGAAGTCCAAGGCCCCAATGAGGGTCAAAATTGATTTTCGCATACATACCCGCCGACATACCACTCACTTTAAACAACTTATCCGGATTTAGGTCCCCGATGTAACCGGCCGCACCCCCACTCACCCCCACCTCTGCACGTTGAGCGTAGAGAGACATCCCGGCAAGGAAAAGTAATAATGTATAAAATATTCTTTGATATCCCATGTTAATAGTTCCGCGTATCAATCCCCCAGAGCAGTTTATTTCTTAACGTCGCTAAATAACTTTCATTATTCAATCGGATCAGGTGCATACAAAATTTCGCTTTTGTCACTGCAATTTTCACTGTCTTATTCACTGTTTCAGTTCTGGAATCACAGGAAACCAGAAATTTCGTACTCCTTGCCTCAATTTCAAAAGTTAAACTAACGTTATCGGGTACAATGATCGGACGTACTGTCAGGTTATGCGGAGCAATAGGGGTAATTACAAAGTTTTGGGCATTTGGCAATATAATAGGTCCACCGCAACTTAGCGAATAGGCCGTTGAACCGGTAGGGGTAGCAATAATTAGCCCGTCTGCCCAATACGAATTAATGAACTCTCCATTCATGTAAGCATGAATGATCATCATGGCTGAATTATCCCTACGGTGAATGGTTATATCATTAAGCGCAAAGTTTTCTTCTCCAAACAATGAGCTCTGGGATTCTAAGAACAGCATACTGCGTTTATCAATGGTATACTCGCCCTTTAAAAGTGCCTGAATGGCCAGGCGGATTTCATTTTTATTGATACTTGCCAAAAAGCCTAAACGACCAAAATTGATCCCTATGACAGGGATTTCCGCATCCCTTACCAGGGCGAGCGTATCCAATAAAGTCCCATCTCCGCCCAAGCTTAAAAGGATATCTGCCGCTCCCACCAGCTGCGCATGATTGGCGAACGTACGGATGGTATCAGGCAGAGCGAGTTTATCCTGAAGAAAAGGTTGAAAATCTTGATAAACAAGCACTTCGACCTCATGACTTGCTAATGCGTCGAAAACCTCTTTCACAAAAGGCAATACGCTGTCGTTAAAATTTCTGCCGTAAATAGCTATCCGCATGGAGATGATCTATACGTTTAAGTAGTTCATGAAGGAATTATAACGATCAGCGGTTCCATTATCGTCGATGTGATTAAAAACCGCTTTCACCTCATATCCGTAGCGTTCAAAGGTAGCAATTATCCCTGATAATTCAGTTCTATTGATTTTTAAAGTGACTTCTAAGCGGGTAGAATTGGGAAAAGTGCTCACATAAGAGCTCAAAATCTGGGCATTATCGGCTTCCACAATCTGGGCCATGTGCGCCAGTGAATTATCCCGGTGACCAATCTCCAAAATAATGATCCCACCAGGTTCTTTCACCGCAAAAATTTCCGCGGTATAATGCAACAATCCATTCAGGGATACCAGTCCATGGTAGTGATGTTCATGATTAAGAACCGGCACAACAGAAAGGTGCAGTTGATGAAACAGTCGAATCACATCGTAAATATGCGCATCGTCATATACGAAAGCGTTTAATAAGGACAGAGAAACCTTTCCTATTGACACAGAAGATTCCCGGACTTCTATCAGCTCCTCTTCGGAAACTAATCCTAGAAACTGATTCCCATCCACCACGGGAAGGTGATAAAGTTTTAACTCATTCATCCGTTCAATTGCCGCCTGTACTGTCTCAGAGGGTTTAAGAGGGGGAATAACGTTCGATATGAGTTCGGTGGCTAACATTATTTTAACAATATACGATCCAAAAATTTCTCCAGAAACTGATTAAATTCGAGCGGATGTTCCATCATTGGCGCATGTCCACATAAATCGATCCAGTTCAACTCTGAGTTGGGCAATAATTCATGAAATTCTACCGCTACTTCTGGAGGGGTAATTTTATCCTGTTTTCCCCAGATCAGCGACACAGGGATGGTAATTTTAGGAAGTTCTTTCGCCATATTGTGACGAATAGCCGACTTTGCCAGTGTAAGAATACGAATCACTCTTGAACGATCATTGATGGTTTTAAAAACTTCATCGACAAGTTCTTTCGTCGCTGTGGCGGGATCATAAAAAGTAAATTCCACCTTTTCTCTTACATAATCATAACTTTCTCTTCTCGGAAAAGAACCTCCAAAAGCATTTTCGTACAAGCCAGAACTGCCCGTTAAAACAAGGGCCTTCACAAATTCCTGATGAAGCGTTGTAAACACAAGTCCTACGTGACCACCAAGTGAGTTTCCTACCAGCACCACCTGATTAAGCTTTTTAAATTTGAGCAGTTTGAAAACGTATTTAGAAAGACTTTTCACCCCAAGTGTAAGCAAAGGTTGCTCATAGATGGGTAAGATGGGTACCAGGACATGGTATTGATGTTTAAAATGATCGATCACTGATTCCCAGTTACTTAACTCTCCCATTAATCCGTGAAGTAATACCAGGGTCTGGCCTTCCCCAGCCTCAACATATCTAAACCCTTCATTTTCAATTACTTCGTATTTCATATAAGTATTTCGCTATTCATGTAATTGCTACTAAGTTAATAGAGTAAAATTAAATTACCGTAAATAATCTCAACATTTTTCAATAATTCATGTGGCGGATCTGCTAAATCCTTTTAAGTCAGTTTAGATTTCACCATTTCTCCAATCACTTTGCCTTCTGCCTTTCCGGCTAATTCTTTATTTGCCAGTGCCATTACCTTGCCCATCTCTTTAATGGAGGTAGCCCCTGTTTCGAGGATAATCCGATCAATGATGGCTGCCAATTCATGAGCGCCTAGTGGTTGCGGCAGATATTGATTGATCACTTCGATTTCTTCCTGCTCCACGGTAGCCAAATCCTGCCTTCCCTGAGTCTCATAAATGGCGGCCGATTCCTTTCGTTGCTTTACCAACTTTTGCAGAATTTTGATTTCCGACTCTTCCGTTAAGGCATCCTGCTGACCTTTTTCTGTTTTGGCTAATAAAAAAGCTGCTTTCATCGCTCTTAAGCCTCTCAGCTTCACCTGGTCTTTTGCCAGCATTGCCTGCTTTATTTCCTGATCTATTTGATTTGATATCATATCTTTTTAAAAGTTTAATCGTTTGCTCTCTTCCGTCATTTGAAAACGGTGGCTAATCACGGACCACGACGGTGGCACTGGCCTGTGCAGTTGGCATAATCAGCATGTCATTGACATTGACATGTGGCGGCCGGCTCAACACAAAAACAATGGCTTCTGCAATGTCTTCACCCATCAATGGCTCCAGGCCGGCATATACTTTTTTAGCTCGGTTTTCATCCCCTTTAAAACGGACAATGGAGAATTCTGTTTCCACCATACCAGGATGAATTGCCGTTACTTTGATCCCATGCGGCAACAAATCGATCCGCATGCCTTTTGTCAGGGCCTCCACTGCATGCTTGGTAGCACAATACACATTTCCGTTGGCATATACTTCCTTCGCCGCGATTGATCCGATATTAATAATGTGCCCTTGTTTACGCGTTACCATCCACCCAGAAACCACCCTGGTTACATACAACAATCCCTTTACATTGGTATCGATCATGGTATCCCAATCACTGGTGTGTCCCTGGTCAATGGGCTCCAATCCCTGACTAAGGCCAGCATTATTGATCAATACATCTACCTGTTTCCAGGATGGTGGTAAGATTTCCAACTGATAATTCACTTCATCCTGGTCTCTTACATCCAACTTCAGGATTTTAACCTCCGTGTGGTACTGTGTCTTCAGTTTCTCGGCCAACTTTTCAAGCAATTCCAAACGACGGCTTGCCAATATTAGCTGATACCCTTCCCTGGCAAGAGCGTTCGCACAGGCTTCACCAATCCCTGAGCTAGCGCCGGTAATTAAAGCTATTTTCGCCATTTTTATGTCGATTTATATTCAAAGATAGAATTATAGCCTTTGTTTTTATTCAAAAAACAAACTAAAAGTAAAATGCCGTAGTTTGGCCCTGTCAAGGGGATTTGAAAAGGCATTTTGATCCTTTGCCAGCATGTTTTTAAAAGAATAAGACAATTTAAACTCGGGCGACATTTTAAAATACTCCAGATAAATATCAAAACCAATGCCTGCTTCGTAAGAAAAGTAATTCTTCCGGTTTTTCAAATGTTTTTCCAATTCGTTTGTAATGGATTCATTATCCTTATTCGACGCCACATCGATGGAATATTTAATTCCTGTCAGCATGTAAGCGCGGTAATTCATTATTCTTTCGGACTTCAATTTAAGACTAACGGGAAAATCCAGAACGGTTGACTTCGTCACTTTCTCAATCCTGGTTGCAGGCTTCCCTTTAGAATCGGCTTGGTAGTCATAAATCATTTTACGATCACTGAAAGCCAACAGTGGAGTAATCCTGAAATCAAGGAAAGAGGTGATTTTTTTATTGACAACAAAACCGATGGCAAAACCAGGCGTCGGTTTTGACCAAACGGCAGATAAAGAATCTGTCAAGTAAGGTCTTGTATCGAAGGGAATAGCGTAGGTTGGATTGGGGTATGGGTTTCTCCAATCCGGATTTTTCCAAACCTTGTATTCGGCAGAGATATACTGAAACGTATATCCCCAGTTAAAAGGTTCATCGTCTATGCCTCCTCCCCAGTTCTGAGCCTTTGTTGCAGGAAGAAAACCCAACCAAAACAGGAGCCAGCCAATGCACCGGAAATAACTGGTTCCGAATGAGAGAGACTTAAAATTGACTAAACCTGACCGATCACACTTCATTTGGTTCCTACTAATATCTAAATTTATTTAATTCCGGTATAAATGGCACTGATGCCAAAGGTCAACGGTCGATGTGTTGCTTGCTTAAAGCCCACTCTTTCCATCAAACCTGTAAAGTCCTGTCTATCGGGAAACGCTGCTACCGATTCAGGAAGGTAGGTATATGCACGCTGATCTTTTGAGAATAACTTCCCAAAAAAGGGAGTGGCGTATTTAAAGTAAAAGTGATAAAGCTGCTTTACAGGAAACATCCTCGGTTTGGAGAATTCCAAGATAACAACTTTACCGCCTGGTTTCAGCACGCGGTGCATATCCGTGAGTCCTTTTTCTAAATTTTCATAATTCCGAACCCCAAAAGCCACCGTCAACGCATCAAACGTATCTGCTTCAAATAAGAGCCCTTCAGAATCACCTAATTGCACCTGAAACACCTCCCCAACTTTTCTTTCCTCGATCTTTTTACGGGCCACTTCCAACATCCCTTCCGAAATATCTACTCCAATGATCTGTGCCGGTTTTAAAATTTTGAGGGCTTCGAAAGCAAAATCTCCGGTCCCGGTAGCCACATCCAGCATTTTCTGGGGCTTCAACGCTTTCAATTCTTGAATGGCCTTTTTACGCCATATAATATCAATTCCAAGCGACAAAAAATGGTTCAAGAAATCATATGTACCGGAAATATTATTAAACATTTGCGCTACCTGTTCTTTTTTTCCACTTTCCGTCTGATAAGGAGTTACAGGGTCATTTGTCATTTCGTTTCAAAGATACATATAGAATTGATATATGGAGATTCCGATTCCATATCTTTACGCCCTATTTACTAAATTCGCTCCCCCGACGCTCTTCCGCCAAATAATGTTTATCTTTGCAGGATGCTGATCAAATCTGCTTCATTTCTAGTTAGTAACAGTAAAGTTTCCGCACTGCCTGTTCCGGATCGTCCTGAATATGCATTTATTGGACGTTCGAATGTAGGAAAGTCTTCTCTTATCAACATGTTGGTGAACCAACATGGGTTGGCGAAAACTTCTCAACGACCGGGAAAAACACAATTGATTAATCACTTTCTGATCAACGAGAAATGGTACATTGTGGACTTACCCGGTTATGGTTATGCCAAAGTATCCAAAACTGAACGGGAGAAGTGGGGTAAATTCATTCGTCATTACCTTACAAAAAGAGAAAATCTGCAATGCGTTTTTGTGTTAATTGACAGTCGTCTCGAACCGCAGAAGATCGATCTCGATTTCTGCTGCTGGCTTGGAGAGAATCAAATTCCTTTTGCACTGATCTATACAAAAGCGGATAAGCAATCGGCGGTTAAGTCGGATCAGAATCGACATAAATTTCATAAAAAACTTCTCACCTGGTTTGAAGATGTTCCTGCATCTTTTATCACCTCTTCCGAAAATGGTTCCGGAAAAGAGGAGGTATTGAGCTATATTGATCAGATTAACCAGCATTTTATCTCTCCTGAACAGCCCACACTTGTCCCCGACAACGGAGAAGGCGCAAGCTGAGTTTGTTAAAATTTGTTAAGGTCTTCCATCGAATTCTGCGAAATCATTAGTTTAGCGTGATTATTTTTAATTGATGTTGTCGTAATATTACTTTATCTTTGCAAAATGTTTAGAACTAAACACTTCATTATTTTCTGTTTTACCCTGATGGCTTTAACGCTTGGGGCCTGTAAAAGCCGTTTTGAAAAACTGCGTCTAAGTAATGATGTTTCCAAAAAATACCAGGAGGGAATTCGTCTCTATAATAAAAAGGATTATTCCAAAGCATTGATTTTATTTGAGGGATTGGCCCAGAAATACCGCGGCACGGCCGAGGCTGAAGACCTAAACTATTATTATGCGTTTACTCTTTATCGATTGAAAGATTACACCACCGCCCGCTATAAGTTTAAGGAATTTGCAGACACTTATCCTGCCAGTCGGAATGCGGAGGAATGTCGGTACATGAGTGCTTATTGTTATTACCTTGATTCGCCTTCTCCGTCCTTGGACCAGGAAAATACCTATAAAGCGATTGATGCCTTGCAGTTATTCATCAATTTTTATCCCAGAAGTGAGCGCGCAACACAAGCGGCTCAATACATTGCAAATCTTCGGAATAAACTGGAAACCAAAGCATTCAACAATGCAAAATTGTACTTCGATCTTGGCGGATACGATGTCACTAATTACCGTTCTGCAGTCATTGCCTTAAAAAATGCTCAAATCGAATTTCCTGACATCAAATACGTGGAGGAGATGGACCTCATGGTGATCAAATCTCAATACATGTATGCGAAAAACAGTTTTCCCAGTCGTCAGGAAGCCCGTTACAACGAAGCCATTGAGTATTACAATGATTTTGTGGAAGCACATCCCAATAGCAAACTAATGAAAGAGGCCAAACAATTGAAAGAGGATTGTGAAGCAGGCATCCTTCTTGCTAGAAAAACCATCGTCGAAGAGGAAGCCTTAATTGCTAAATACAATGCGATGCAGCAGGAAGACGGGAAGAAAAAACGAAAAGATACGAGCTCCGTTCAAATTAAAGAATAGTGTTAAAATTTATCATACATGAATAATCCAAAACCAGCCATACCAAACACCACAGTGACCAGAAACGTGCACGATCTAGATGCCGCAACTGATAACATTTATGAGTCTTTGGTAATCATTTCTAAAAGAGCTAATCAGATTTCAAACAACATGAAAGAAGAGCTACATAGCAAACTTGCTGAGTTTGCTTCTTCAAATGATAATCTGGAAGAAATTTTTGAAAACAGAGAGCAAATTGAGATCAGCAAGCATTACGAACGGTTGCCAAAACCAAGTTTAATTGCGATTGATGAGTTCCTGAACAGTAAGGTTTACCACCGTAATCCTTCGAAAGAACAAAAATAATTGGCAATCTGTGCTTCACTTTTGAAGTAGCCGGACCTTTGTCATGTTAGCCCATAAAAATATCATCCTTGGCGTTTGCGGAAGCATTGCTGCTTATAAGTCTGCATTTCTTGTAAGGGCACTGGTAAAAGCGGGTGCAAACGTCAAGGTCATTCTTACGGCTGATGCCGCTCATTTCATTACCCCACTTACCTTAGCCACCCTTTCTAAAAATCCGGTGTATACCCAGTACTTCGAAGAAGAAACTGGGGTTTGGAGCAATCATGTAGAACTTGGTTTATGGGCTGATTACCTCTTGATTGCCCCTGCAAGTGCAAATACACTGGCTAAAATGGCCAACGGACATTGCGATAACCTTCTTACTGCCGTTTACCTTTCTGCCAAATGTCCGGTATTGTTCGCTCCTGCGATGGATCTGGATATGTGGAAGCATGAAAGTACACAGGAAAATGTCCGCCAACTACATTCTTTTGGTCATAGGTTAATTCAGCCCGGTTCGGGAGAACTGGCGAGCGGCCTGGTAGGAGAAGGACGAATGGCCGAGCCGGAAGAGATAGTTCAGCAATTAGTGGCGTATATTCGGGAGGGAAGCCCGCTAAAAGGTACCTCTGTGCTGGTGACGGCCGGTCCTACCTACGAAGCCATTGATCCCGTCCGCTTCATTGGCAATCATTCATCCGGTAAAATGGGTTATGCACTGGCAGAGACATTCCAAGAACTGGGAGCTAAGGTCACGCTGATCAGTGGTCCGAGTAGCGAAAAAGCTCCTCCGGGAATCGAGGTCATTCGGGTAGTTTCTGCCGCTGAAATGTTATCAGCCTGCCTGGAACTCTTCCCTTCGAGCAATATCACTGTCATGAGTGCTGCAGTGGCTGATTATAGCCCTGTAGAAGTAGCGACGCAAAAAATCAAAAAGAAAGAAGATCAATTTTCCATTCCTTTGAAGAAGACCACTGACATTCTCCAAACTCTCGGCGGCATGAAAATGGCTCATCAAGCATTGATTGGCTTCGCATTGGAGACCCACTCGGAAGAAGCGCATGCCCGTCTCAAATTAACAAAAAAAAACCTGGACCTGATTGTACTTAATTCCCTGAATGACCAGGGGGCAGGATTTCAGACCACTACCAATAAAGTGACCCTCATTAATCGGGCTATGGAGGTTAAAACCTTCGAATTAAAGTCAAAGAAAGAAGTAGCCAGGGATATTTGCCAAGAAATCCTTACTTTAGATCCCGTAGTTAAGCAGCTACGCGGTTTTCATGAATAAACTTCTATTAACCCTTGTCTTTCTATGCGGGTCTCTTCTAAGCTTTACTCAGGAGTTAAAAGTACAGGTGCAGGTATTGGCGCCCAATGTCGCTAACATTAACCGGAAGAACCTGGATGTTTTACAAAAGACCATTCAAGAGTTTCTGAACAACCACAAATGGACAAATGAGACTTATTTAGCTCAGGAACGTATTGAGTGCATGTTATTAATGACCATCACCTCCTGGGATGGGAACGCGGCCTATACAGCCGAAACACAAATTCAATCCACCAGACCGGTGTATGGAACAAGCTATTACAGTCCGTTGTTGAATATGAACGATAAGGATTTTGATTTTACTTTCCTGGAAGGACAAACCTTAGATGCTTCCGATCAGCAGTTTATTTCTAATCTCAGCTCTTTGTTATCTTTCTATGCGCATTTTATCATTGGCCTCGATAAAGACAGCTTCTCTCCTCTTGGAGGGACGTTTCATTTTCAAAAAGCACAACAGCTGCTTAACTTGGCTCAAAATTCCGGAAATAAGGGCTGGAGGGCTTTTGAAGGCCTGCGTAACCGCTATTGGTTAGTGGAAAATGTACTCAATAAAGGATTTGCAGGATTACGTCTGTTCATTTATCATTACCACCGGCAAGGCCTGGATGTCATGCAAAAGAATCCGACAGATGCGTTGCAGAACATTCTCCTTCAGCTGCCTGCTTTGCAACAGCAAATGGATCAACAAAAAATTGGTTCCCTCTTTCCTAACATCTTCTTTGGCATCAAGGCAGACGAATTGGTTAAAGTATTGCAAAAAGCAGCACCTTTAGAAAAGAGCAAGGCGATGAACCTCCTCTCCAATGTGGATCCGGCGAATACCGGCAAATACCAACTATTACAGTTAAAACAGTAGCCCTCTCTCTGCAGCCACTTCACCTATTTCGTTCTGATTCTGTGTCCCTTAACTAAAAATGTTAAAATTTTGTTAAAACATTTGGATTATACGAAATCATTCGTACATTTGAATACGAAACAATTCGTAATTTAAATTATGAGTAAATCAATAAAGCCCACAGAGAGTGAATTGGAAATTCTTAAAGTTCTATGGCAACAGAAGGAATGCAGTGTTCGGGAAGTACATGAATCTTTAGGAAAAAAAGAAGCCGGCTATACGACTACATTGAAACTGATGCAGATCATGCATGAGAAAGGTCTGGTAGAAAGAGATACCAGTGCAAGGACACATTTGTATCGTCCAGCCATTAATCAACAGGATACAGAACAACAGATTGTGAGTAAACTCATCGATCATGTTTTCAATGGTTCTGCCTCCCGACTCGTCATGCAGGCCTTAGGGAATAAAAAGGCCAGTCAGGAGGAAATTGAAAAAATCAAAGCATATCTGAATCAACTTGATCAATCTCATTATGGAAATGATTCTAAATAACCTGGTGAAGGCGCTGGGTTGGACTGTACTGCATTCTTTGTGGCAGGGCGCCCTCATTTACGCCCTTCTATTCCTTCTTTTGCAGGCTTGGTCTACAGCCAGTGCGCGTTTACGACATAACATGGCATTCGGCTCCTTATTACTGCTGTTTACTTGTTTTATCTTCACCTTTGCCTCTCAATTCAAAGGGAATATCAACGCCTCTTCGGTTCCCCCAGAAGGTTTCCTGCTTCCTATCCAACGGGAACAGAACTCCGGAAAATCTTTTCTCCGAACGGAATTATACTTCCCTCTGGTAGCTATTGCGTACTTGACCGGAATCGCTATCCAATTGTCGGTGCTCTCGTATAGCTACATTCGCCTCAAAAGACTGCAAAAAACGGGAACAATGCCGGTGCCTGAGAATTGGTTTGCATTATTTATCCGAACTAAAAGAGCCCTTTCGATTAGTAAAAAAACAGATTTTTACCTGTCCACACAAGTCTCGGTTCCTCTCGTAGTCGGTTACCTAAAACCGGTCGTTCTATTTCCATTGGCACTTGCCACACAGCTGGATCTGAAACAGGTAGAGGCCATTTTGATCCATGAGTTATCGCATATTCGTCGAAATGATTACCTGATAAACTTCCTGAAAACCTGCTTGGAAATTTTCCTTTTCTTCAATCCATTTGCCTGGTTGTGTTCGAGATACATTCAGATAGAGCGCGAACATGCCTGCGACGACATGGTTGTACAACTTACCGGCTCTCCTCTATCTTATGCCCAGGCTCTCCTGAAACTGGAAATATCTCGTGAACAGCACTCCCCCGCATTGACCCTGGCGGCCACAGGGAATAACCATTATTTATATCAACGTATAAAAAGAATCACACATATGAAAACGAACTACACAAATGTCAAACATCAACTAATGATCCTTGGCCTTGCCTTCACAACTGTCCTTTCATTAGCATGGATCCAGCCAAAAAAACCTGTTTTACCGCTGGAAAACAAAAAGAGCGGTCCGTTGAAATCACTCAAGGGCTCCTCGCTTGAAAATCGTCCTCTCGATGCGCAGCTCCTTATGAAAGCAGATACCGATAGTGTTTCAAAAAAGAAAAAATCAAAGATGACCATTACCAAAAATGGCCGGACCGTTGAGTATGAAAAGTTTGAAGACCTTCCCGACAGCCTTCAACAAGAATTGACGTCCATGCTAGAAAAAATTAAAAACAAGAACCTTCAGATAAGCAGATTGAAACTAGACAATTTCACATTTGACAATCCATTAAACAGCTTGGAATTAAAAGTGAAACTGGGTGAATCGCTGAAACAGCAAAAACTCTTCCCTAAGGACGCTTTCCTATTCGACTACGTTAAATTGAAAAATGGCAACGATTCTCTGTTAAAAACCTTCACCAAACGGAAAGATCTTTTTCAAAAAGAATGGACAGAACAACACAGAGAAATCTTTAAAAAGCTGAAAGAAAAACAAGAATTCCAATCAAAAGAGCAAAAAAACCGGCTGAATGAGGCATTGCAATCCCATGTAACCAGGCTGAAAGAACTAAAATTAAATGAGAACACAGGTAAATGGATGGAATTTCCATTCAAGGAGGACGGGGTTATCTTACGCTTAGAATCGGAAAAACTAAAAGATCAATTAAAAGAATTAAGGGAATTCCGGGACAGCCCAGAGTATAAGGAGTTACGCAAAAAATACGAGAGTGACCTGGAAAAATTGAAAAAGGAAAAAGGTCTTCAGGGAAAATCGCTATCCCCACTCATTGAGCTGTTGCCTTCCGACCTGCGTCCAACCTTCCCTCTATAAATCTATCAACACACAACAGTAAAGGATAAGATGTATTTCTTATCCTTTTTCGTTATTTAGCCTCGTCAAAAAATAGTAAAACGATTTACTAAAACGTTTTATTAGTCCATATATGCCCACTTTCTTTCTTTACCCGCTCCCTCGTCCTTATAAAAATGTCTGTGGGAAAGGAATATTATTCACAGTTTTTCAGAAGCTGATGCATTTGTTTTATTTTAGCCTATTGATATGCTAAAGAGATTATCCATTCGGAATTATGCGCTGATCGACGGACTTGATATTGAGTTCGACCGGGGTTTAAACATCATTACTGGCGAAACCGGTGCCGGAAAATCCATTATCCTTGGCGCCCTCTCCTTGATTTTAGGTCAAAGGGCAGAAAGCAAATACTTTTTTAATCAAGAGAAAAAATGTGTAATAGAGGGGATTTTCCATTTACCGGACCCTTCTTTTTCCGGCATTTTCGAAAGCCATGAATTGGATTTTGAATCAGAAACCATCTTACGTCGTGAGATTTCGATGGATGGAAAGTCTAGGGCCTTCATTAACGATACTCCGGTAAACCTATCCATTCTCAAACAGATCGGTGAACTCCTGATTGCCATTCATTCGCAGCATGCAAGCATGGAATTATCAGCTATTCATTTTCAATTATCGGTCGTTGATACGATGGCTCAACATTCAGAACTGTTACAGGAATACCGGGACACTTATGACCACTGGAAAAAAAATCAACAGGAATTTCATCTCTTAGAAACACGTTTAGAGGAGGCGCGGCAAAAACAGGATTACGAACAATACCTGTACGATGAATTATGCCAAGCGGCCCTGCAAACGGATGAGCAGCTTTTGTTAGAGCAAAACCTCGAACGTCTCCAGCATGCGGAAAGTATTAAGCGCGGATTGTTGCAAAGCATAGATATGTTAAGCGAACAGGAAACAGCCGCCCTCCCGCTTCTAAAAGAAGTCAGTACTCAGCTCAACGGCACCGCCCGATACGAGCCGGCTGTAATGGTTTTTCTGGAACGTATCAAATCTGTCATGATCGAGTTAAAAGATGTGGAGGAGGAATTGAAACATTTAGAAGAAAGTACTCTTTATGATCCTGCATTAATCGTTCAAACCCAAGAACGCTTGCATGTTTTGTATTCACTCCAACAGAAACACCGTGTATCTTCTGTCGCAGAATTAGTTCTGATTCAACAGCGACTGGAAAAAAATTTACAGGAATTGGTCTCTTCGGATGAGAGCCTGACCGTCTTGGAAAAAGAAACCAGCCGCTTGCACTTGTTGTTAAAAGACCTGTCAGTAAAATTACATCACAACCGGCTGGCTGCGATCCCCGAAGTGGAAGGCCAGATTGCTGCTCTTCTTCAGCAGATGGGGATGCCCGCTGCGCGTCTAAAAGTGGCCCTTTCATTTACCGAACAACTGAATGAAAGAGGAGGCTCTCAGTTACAGTTTCTCTTTTCGGCAAATAGCGGACATGCGCCGGGACCTGTTCAAAAAATTGCATCAGGTGGAGAGCTTTCCCGTCTAATGCTTGCAATCAAGAGTCTTTTAGCAAGGAAAAGTGCACTTGCCACCCTGATATTTGATGAAATAGACACTGGGATCTCAGGCGAGACTGCCCTGAATGTGGGAAAAGTAATTGAGGGTTTGAGTGAACATATGCAGCTAATTTCCATCAGCCATTTACCTCAGATTGCCGCGAAAGGACAGTCACATTATTATGTTTTCAAACGGGAAGAATCGGACAAAAGCACCACCGGAATTCGAAAACTTACTGAAGAAGAACGTGTATTGGTCATTGCTGAAATGCTAAGTGGTAAAAACCCGGGGGCTTCTGCCATTGCTCATGCGCGCGAATTGCTTAGTTAGTTTTTGACTTTCCCACTGATTTACCTTTCTTACAACATTTAAACAATTCTAAGCCACAAAGTGCGTAGATTTGTGTATGGCAAAAATAGCAATTAATCTGGCCACGGGCTCCTTGCAAAAAGAAGAGATCATCGTTGGCATTGACCTGGGGACGACCAACAGTCTGGTCGCTTTCATCAATCCGGAACAGCAACCTCAGGTCATTAATGATGCAGGAAAAGGCGTATTGGTGCCATCGGTCATTCATTTTGACGAGCAGGGAGAAGCTGAGATAGGCAACGAAGCCAAAGCCTACCTGACCAGTGATCCGGCAAACACTATTTTTTCTGTAAAACGTTTATTAGGCCGCTCTTACCAGGATGTCGTAGATCATCAGGATGTCTTCAGCTATAAAATTATTGACGATGCGACCGACTCGCTGGTAAAAATCAACGCAGGTAAGCGTTTTTACACCCCAATTGAATTATCGGCAGAGATTCTAAAAGAACTTAAAAGAAGAGCCGAACATGCGTTAAAAACCCCTGTAAACCGCGCTGTGATTACGGTCCCGGCTTACTTTAATGATAGTCAGCGGCAGGCCACCCGTGATGCTGGAAAATTGGCAGGACTGGACGTCCTGCGAATCGTAAATGAACCTACAGCTGCCAGTCTGGCGTATGGTTTGGGACTGGATCCTACCATCGAAAAAACCATTGCAGTGTATGATCTGGGCGGCGGAACTTTTGATGTATCCATCCTGCAAATTCAAAATGGCATTTTTGAAGTGCTTTCTACCCATGGCAATACTTTTCTGGGAGGAGACGACTTTGACATAGCCATTTTAGATTATTGGATTAACCAAAATAACTTAGATAGACAGGCACTAAAGAACGATCCTGTACGCCTGCAGGGCTTACGCTTAGAAGCTGAAAAAGCGAAGAAAGCCCTATCAACCCAAAATCTTTACAATGAAAAATTAGCCGATATTTGGTGTACGATCGATCGTCAAACATTTGAAAAACTCATTGACGAAAAAATTCAACAGACGCTAGAGAGTTGTCGTTTGGCCTTATCAGACGCCAATTTAACCACAGAAAACATCGATGAGGTGGTTTTAGTTGGCGGGTCCACCCGCACTCCGTATGTGAAAGAAGCGGTGAGTAGATTCTTTAATCGGGCCGTACAGGATCATATCAATCCGGACGAGGTTGTGGCTCTTGGGGCGGCAGTACAAGCCGATATCCTTGCGGGAAATCGAAGTGACATTTTATTATTAGACGTCACTCCCCTCTCTTTGGGAATCGAAACCATGGGTGGATTGATGGATGTCATCATTGCCCGAAACAGCAAAATACCCACCAAAGCAGGCCGCCAATACACCACTTCCGTCGATGGTCAGGCCAATTTAAAAATATCCGTTTACCAGGGCGAGCGAGACCTTGTGAAAGAGAACCGAAAACTGGCCGAATTTGATCTGAGAGGCATTCCCGCCATGCCCGCAGGTCTTCCAAAAATAGACATTAACTTCCTATTGAACGCCGATGGCATCCTAACGGTTCAGGCCATTGAACTCCGTTCAGGAGTAAAACAGGAAATCGATATCCGTCCTAGTTATGGACTTAGTGACGAAACCGTGGAAAAAATGCTGATTGATAGCATTGAACATGCGAAGGAGGACGTCGCTCAACGCATGTTGATTGAAGCGAGAAGTGAAGCTGAACAACTCATTTATACGGCAGAACGATTTTTAGTAAAAAATCAGGCCATTCTGACCGCAGCTGAAGTTCAGGAATCACAGGTCTTTATTTCTTCGTTAAAAGAGGCCTTGAGCAGCGGAGAAAAAGACCTTATCTTAAAGAAGACAGACGAATTAAATGAATATACACGCCCATTTGCGGAACGCTTAATGGACATTGCGGTAAATCAGGCCATGAAGGGCAAAAAAATTGATGAATAAAAAGGAGTGTATCCACATCTCAAAAAACCCACAACCAAAAAAGAGCGACTTCTTCCGAAGCCGCTCTTTTTAATTTTTAACGATGTCATTTACACATTAAAACGGAAATGCATGATGTCGCCGTCTTCTACCAGATAGCTTTTTCCTTCCACTGCCAACTTTCCGGCTTCCTTACAAGCTAACTCTGAACCCAGGGTAACGAAATCCTGATACTTAATCACCTCTGCTCTGATAAAGCCTTTTTCGAAATCCGTATGGATCACTCCTGCCGCCTGCGGTGCTGTAAATCCATTCGTAATGGTCCAAGCCCTGACTTCCTGCACTCCGGCAGTGAAGTATGTCGAAAGATTCAACAAGCGATACGCAGCACGAATGAGTTTATTAACGCCTGATTCATCCAGTCCCAGATCTGCCAAAAATTCCTGTCTTTCCTCGTACGATTCCAGCTCGGCAATTTCCGATTCGATCTTGGCGGAGATAATTAACACTTCCGCTTTATCGTCCTTCACCGCCTCTTTTACCTGCTCGGTATAGGCATTTCCAGTAGTTACAGATTCTTCATCCACGTTGCAAACGTACATGACCGGTTTCTGCGTTAACAAACCAAGATCTGCAATGTGATCAAAATCTTCTGTACTCAAAGGAGCAGAACGTACGGAAGATCCGGATTCTAAATGCGTTTTGACGACACTCAATACATCGAATGTTTTTTTCGCATCTTTATCATTTTTAGCCATCTTTTCTACTTTCTGAATTCTTTTTATCACGGTATCAAGATCTTTCAGCTGCAGTTCCGTGTCAATGATCTCCTTATCTCGTATAGGGTTTACTGAGCCGTCCACATGAATGACATTCCCATCATCAAAACAACGAAGTACATGAATGATGGCATTGGTTGCACGGATATTCCCGAGAAACTGATTTCCTAACCCTTCTCCTTTAGAAGCGCCTTTCACTAAGCCTGCGATATCTACAATCTCGATTGTATTTGGCTGAACCTTTTGTGGCTTCACCAACTCGGCCAGTTTCGTCAATCGCTCATCCGGAACGGTGATTACACCCACATTTGGTTCAATTGTACAAAAAGGGAAATTGGCCGCCTGCGCTTTCGCATTCGACAAACAATTAAAAAGAGTTGATTTACCTACATTGGGTAAGCCCACGATGCCACACTGTAATGCCATTTATATTTAAAATGTTGAATTAACAAATAAACTAAGAACGGTATCCGCTCTCTGAATAAAGCTGCAAAGATATTAAATTTTTCGCCTTTGTCCATGCACCTGATCCGAAAGGTTTCGGCCAAAAGCCGCAATAAAAAAGGCGCCCGAAGCAGGCGCCTTTTCATTTTTACTGAATACGGGTTATTTTTTAGAATCAAGTGCAGCCTCAATACGGTCACTGAGATCCTGTAAATGGTATTTACTTAAAGCATCCGACTGATTTCCGGCAGCTGATTTCAATTTTGTATCGATTTCTCTCAACTGTCCTTTTACTACCGATGCGATATCTGACTGAGTACTATTCAATGCCGCCAGTCCTGAAACAGCCATTGCTGCTACTGCGCCTGTTGGAGGGGTAGCCGGTTTTACGATAGAAATTAAACGATCCACATACGATTTTTGTAGATTTCTCCGATACACGTCTACTGCTGTATTGGTGGTTAGTTCAGTGAAGATGCTTCTGTTAAGATCATCGAACAGATCTGTAATTTTGTAAGCGCTTGCCCCATCCACTGCCTCTGCCGTAATGAGTTTTCTCAACGTGTTAACCCCTAATAAACGATTCAGAGTAGTGGCTTGTAATCTGGAGATCAGATCCAGTGGATTTTGATTAATTTTATCAAAAATCTGCTGATTGACCAACCATTTAGGAGTTACAAACAACTGATCGTTCAGGAACTGCATGGCTTCTTTTTGCTTTGCCGCTGGAGTCCGTTCATAGATCACACCCGGCTGATCAGATGTTTTAGGATTTTCATAAATACCGCCCACATTTTTACTTACATGTCCCATGTAACGGCCAAACTGAGTGGTAAGTTGGCCATACATATTGGCCAATTCATCATAACCCTCACCAGGTTGTTTTGTCCATGCCTCTAAATTCGGAAGAATCACTTTCAGGTTTTTAATTCCGTATTCACTCGCTTTCATCGCGTTGTCTCCTAAATCTTCGTTCTGAGAGTTAGGATCATCAGGATTGATTTCGGTTCCGAACCATAATCGTCTGTTTTTAGCCGCTTCATTGGTCATTTTATTGAGGATGGCCATGTCTTCTTTTACCGATTTACTGTCAGGGAAATACCTGTATCCCCATTCAATAGCCCATTTATCGTAGTCTCCAATTCTTGGATACAGGCCTTTCGTAGAAATTTTATCCTCTGGTTGCGCCACGTAATTGAAACGTGCATAGTCCATAATGGAAGGTGTATGTCCATGTTCTTCTACCCATTTTTTGTTTCTCAAATTTTCTACAGGAACGGTAGAACTGGATCCATAATTGTGACGTAATCCCAACGTATGCCCTACTTCATGAGAAGAAACAAAGCGAATAAGATCTCCCATCAATTCATCACTGAAATCCAGCTTACGTGCTCTCGGATCTACGGCCGCCGTCTGGATAAAATACCAGTCGCGCACCAGTTTCATTACATTGTGGTACCAGTTGATGTGACTTTCCATGATTTCACCGGTCCGCGGATCAGAAATACTTGGTCCGCTGGCATTTGGGATTTCAGATGGTTTATAAACAATGGCCGAATGACGCGCATCGTCTAGGCTCCAGGTAGAATCCTGCGCTTTGGTAGGTGCTTCTTTTCCTACAACGGCATTTTTAAAGCCTGCTTTTTCAAATGCCTTTGCCCAATCATTTACTCCTGCAATCAGGTAGGGCACCCATTTTTTAGGTGTCGCAGGGTCGATATAGAAAACTATTGGCTTTTTAGGCTCAACCAATTCCCCTCTTTTGTATTTTGCCATATCTTCCGGTTTTGGTTCCAAGCGCCATCTTTTCACCAATTGCAATTCTTTTACGCCCTGTGGATTGAGGTCAAAATCAGTATAACCGACGGCAAAATAACCGACACGGGGATCAAAATACCGTGGTTTCATTGGAACCTCTGGCAACAAGACCAAGGAAGTATTTAATTCTACAGTAGAGGATCCGGCACTAGCACCGGCCATTGGACTTGGCGCAGCACCAAACGGACTTGGAGCAGCTGTTAAAGCATAGGTTTTAACGGTTTTAATTTCCACATTGGTTGGGAAGCTTCGGATTTCTTCTACATAACTGCGATCTGCCTGCTGAGCTCCCAATCTGAATCTCGTTTTAAATACGGGAGAGCTAAAGTAGAAAATCTCACTGTCACTATTCAGGTAAGCGGTAATGTCTACTACGCTCCCGTCTTTCGAAGGTGTGTAAGCTGCCACATTAAATGAAGCCGCAATAGCCTGCACATTCGAGTTTTTCAACGATTGATACATGGCTGTAGTGCTGTCGGGACCATACGTTCTGAAGCTTACCTTGCGCATGAAAATTTTATCGTTTGGTCCTTTTTCAAAACGAATAACGGAACTTCCGATCTGATCGCCGGCATAGCCTTGCGCGGCACGCACTTCGGCGCCGGATTTCGATATTCTACTTACCACTAAAATATCTCTTCCTAATAAAGAATTAGGAATTTCGAAGAAGTACTTATCATCCACTTTATGAGAAGTGATCATTCCTTTACGGGTAACGGCTTTCTCTGTGATCACTGCTGAATAAGCTTTAGGTCCGGCAGCAACCGCTCCGGGTACAGCAGGTCTTCTGGTAGAATCAGTGGCCGCAACATTGGGTCTTACCTGCGCCTGTGATACGGCTGCAACGCCAAGGGCAAGTAAGAGCGTTAGTACGTTTTTTTTCATTAGTTATACAATTATTTAAAAGTTTAAAATTGGGACTATCGGTTAGAGCGCAGCTTCACGCCCTTTATTTTATTCTTGTTATTCCTTATACATACACTCCCCCCCGAAAGACTTTTGCCTGCCGAGAGAGACTTATACACCCCATGTATCAGATATCTTATTCAGTGGGCAGAGACCCCTACTAAATGAAGCTACAGCATTTCGCTTCAGGCAACAAACTTCACCAATGCAAAGAGTTCCCTTCCAGTTTAGCTAGTCATAGTTAATTGCAGTAAAGATAAAATCATTATGACCAAATACAAGCGAATGTTCTTATAACTTTATAGTTACAATCTTCTTTTTCAAGAGTAGTGGATCTTAATGAAGGATTCTAAAAATTAGTTCTTTCATTAATTCCCCATCGGTCACATTTCCGGTGCTATCCAGTCCTTTGCTTTTAAGATCGTACTTCCGTAGGTTGCTGATCACATCAAAAGTTTTCTGAACCGGAAACGCCCGGGCAGCCTGTTCGTATTCTTTAATAAAATAAGGATTGACCCCTAACTCTTTTGCTGCTTCCTGTTTATTTGGCAGGTAATGATATTTTAGAATGCGTGTAAAATAAATATTGAGGTTGGCCATCACCAGCACCATGGGGTTGGCCTTTGGATTGGCCGCAAAATAATTAATGATCTGATGACATTTCAGTACATTCTTAGCCGATAAAGCCTTCTGTAGTTCAAAAACATTGTATTCTTTACTGATCCCTATGTTTTGCTGCACGTGACTTAGTTCAATGACCGTATCCTGCTTTACATTGAGGCATAGCTTTTCGACATCATTGGCAATTTTACTAAGATCAGTGCCCAGGTATTCGGCCATCATAGAGGATGCCTGTGGACTGATGCGGTACCCTTTTTCTTTTACGAAATCCTCAATCCAAGAAGCCAACTTATAATCTCTTACCGGATCAGACTGAAAAACGACTCCCTGATTACTAAATAGTTTAAAAAGCTTTTTCCGTTTGTCAAAATTGGCATATTTGTAGGCAAACACCAAAATGGTACTGGGCAGAGGGTTTTCAAAATACTGCTGAATAAACACATCTTCTTTGGGCGCTCCCTCCGACTCTCTGGCCCATTTAAGATCCTGCGCCTCCTTCACAATGACCAACTGATAATCAGACATCATGGGATAACGCTTGGCTGTCTGAATGATTGTTGCCAGGTTCGTATCTTTACCGTAAAGCACCACCTGGTTAAATCCTTTTTCCATGTCTGAAAGAAGATTTGTACTTATGTAATCAACAATTTCGTCAATATAAAAAGGTTCTTCACCATGCAATAAATACAAAGGTTTGAATTTCCTGGCTTTTAAATCCTTTAAGAGGGCTGCGCTACTCATCGTGTCCAAATTTAATCTCAAAAAACTAAATATTAAAGGTTATTTTTGCACAATGGCTTTTGACCCCATCCCTCTCAACCTGCCTTCTTACCCATTCAAATTAAAACGGGTGGAACAGATCCTTTATATTTTTGATGAAATCCGGAAAAAATACCTGGTATTAACGCCAGAAGAATGGGTTCGTCAGCATTTTATCAAAATGCTTATTCGGGAAAAGCAGTTTCCTTCCACGCTTATCCAGATAGAAGGAGGATTGCAACTTCATCAGCTCCAAAAACGCAGTGATATCCTCGTTTACACTAACCATGGAAAAAAAATAATGCTCATTGAGTGCAAAGCGCCATCGGTCAAAATTTCTCAGAACACCTTTGATCAAGCAGCCCGTTACAACCTGGTACATAAAGCTCCCTGGCTGGTAGTCACCAATGGACTTCAACATTTTTACACTTCCATCTCACACGAAGAAAAAACATACCGGTTTCACCCGGAACTTCCTCCCTACCCGGCCTTGTAATTCGGCCGGAAATGCGCTATCTAATTATACGCTGGCATCCAGAACTGACTTGTGCCGGTATCAATGGCACGATTACACATAGAAACACAAATAGAGGCCTTTGTGCCCGTTTCAATATTGGACACCGGTGGCTTATTCTCCACAATCGATTGATAAAAGGCTTCCAAGGCATAAATAGTTCCATCTTTGGTTGGTTGATCCAAAATGGGAATTCCTCCGTCGCTCTGTGGGCTGATTTTGGTAGCTCCCGTAACACCATCGACCAGGCCTAATTCTTTGGCTCTTTCTTTTTCAGGATAGAAAAATCCGGTATTGGTTAATAGAGAAACGGCTCCTTTGGTGCCCTTTATTTTAAACAGATATCCATCGTGTGCATTGCCACAGGTGGCCCCAAAATTACCGATCATTCCCGCCGATTGATAGCGTAATACATTCTGTATGTTATCGTGTGTTTCCCGTCCATCTTTAAAGATATCGATGCCTCCGAAACCAATTACCTCTTCTGGCTGCGTTTCAAAAGCCCAATTGATAAAATCAATCTGATGGGATAAAAGCTCAGCGGCAAGTCCACCGGAAAAAGCCTTATACATGCGCCAGTTAACCTGTCTCTCCAATGAAGCATCCGGCACGGATCTTCGCCAGTTGCCGTTCCGGTCCCAGCGACAATCTACCTGCGATACTTTACCCAGGTAACCACTTTGAATCATTTCTTTTACTTTGAAATATAAAGGAGAATACCTGTATTGATAACCCACTTGAAAGATACGGGACGTATTTTGCTGGACCAGTCGACGCAAAGCCAATGCTTCTTCTATGTGATACGTCATGGTCTTTTCAAGATAGACATGTTTATTGGCCTGAAGTGCTTCCTTTGCCATCTGAAAATGAGCATTCAAAGGGGTGGCGATAAATACCGCATCTAAAGAAGCCTGATCAAGCATGGAACGATAGTTGGTCATGGCCACCGCATCTGCAGGCACGTAGCTCTTCGTCTCCTTTAACCGAAACTCCAGAACATCACAATAGCTGACAACCTTAAACTTATCAGGCATCCTGGAAAGGACGGCCAACAGTCCCTTACCCCGATCTCCACAACCAATCACGCCTACTCTCTGTAGGGGTCCCTTCAATGAATCCCCCCAGCCGGTCGACGGAATTAGGGCTCCCGCAGCAAACAAAGCCCCATTCTTCACAAATGAACGACGATCCATTACAAACGTTTTATTTTAATTGTTCTGAAGCTCACGCGATCCCCATGATCCTGCAAAAGAAGATGCCCTCTTTCTGCTTCTCCAAAATTTTTCCAATCCTTGTACTTACTGATTTCAACGAGCCTTCGGTATTCTTCACTTCCCCGCTCATAACTCAATACTTTTACTCCATTTAGGTAATGCTCCACCGTATGATCTCTTTTTACCACAATCCGACCGTTATTCCATTGTCCAATCGGTTTAAGAAAGCGGGGCTGCTTCTGGGCAGTCATCAAATCGTATAAAGAAGCCAATGTCCGGTTGCCTTCTCTTCCCATCTTTGCATCCGGATGCCGGGCATCGTCCAGCAATTGGTATTCTAATCCAATGGCAGATCCTTTATTCCCTTCGCTAAGCGTGACGAAATACTTTACCCCACTGTTCGCGCCTTCTGTTAACTTAAATTCAAAAGATAAATCAAATGCATCGAACTTTTCAAGGGTCACGATGTCGCCTCCATTTGTCGATTCCCCTCCGTCGGATGCTTGTACACTTAACACGCCCTGCTGAATGCTCCATCCCTTTTCAGGAAAAGAAGAGCGATACGCACCCACCCAGCCTTTACTACTTTTGCCATCAAACAACAACTCATATCCATTTTCCTTTTCGTAGGCAGACAAGGTATTGGGACTATAATTCACCGTATAAATGCCTTTTGGAAAAGGGCTTGGCTTTACATTTTCCGTCTGTATAGTCAGGTTTTTGAAATAGACCTTCTTGCCGTTCAATTTTTCATTATTTCCAATGCCATGCACCTGCAGAGCTATGAATCCTGTTTTATCCAACGTATCGATCACATAAGCCGCCGGCACCCCATTTACCCATGTCTTCAATTCGTTTCCGATGCATTCTATCCGGTAATGGTTAAATTCCTCCAAGCGATAGGCGCTTTTGGCTGCCGGATTTAATTCCATAGGATAGATCCATAAACGACGTGATTCATCATAAATCCCTCCTGTCCAGGCTCTTGAAGTAGGATCTATTTCCATTTGACGTCCATACACAAGTCCTCTTCCGTTATTTCCTTCCGGATTAAGATGACTCCTAGTCTGAATTCCGGAATTGCTATCCGTCCCTTCCAGTTTGATGTCTGCCTCCAGCACAAAGTCTCCATATTCCTTTTCCGTCATCAGAAAGGTATTCGGCGTGCCCGTTTTCATGGTGCCAACAATCATTCCGTCAAACACTTCAAAAGAAGCCGTCCCGGCAACAATTTTCCATCCTTTTAATGTTTTTCCATCAAACAAGGGTGTCTTTTTTTGAGCATTGGAAGGAAGTGAGTATAAAATAGTGGCCATCACCACGCATATAGTGAGGCGGTAAAATCTTGGTAACATGTATTTACGAATAATTGGTCAATTGAATCGATTAATATTTAAAAATCTTGCCATTGGCAATCACTTCCTGGCGCTTTTCATCAAAATAGGCTTTGGCTCCTGTGCGAACAGCAGCATTCGTCATTATGTTGGCAATGGAATGGTAATAACCTGCCTCGACGGGTGCATTTGGAGCCTGCCGGCTTCTGACACATTCCATCCAGTTTTTCATGTGTAAAGAAGTCAGCACATCGCCTCCGGTATTTGCTTCCACCGCTGCCTTCACTTCCGTTTGGGACAGATCGTACTCGGGCAGTAGATTGGCTTTCAATCCCATTGCTGCGGCTTCTTTTTCTCTAAGTCCACCTTTTGGAGACACTTTATTTGTCATCAGATTGAGTTCACCTCCATTGGCATAATATACTTCTCCTACATCTCCTACACTATTTTGCATTCTCGAGGTAAAGGTAACCTGGAATCCTTCACCGTTGTCAGGAGCGCCATAATCGAATACTGCGACCATGCTGTCCCAATTTTTCCGCCCGTCTTTCCAAGTATAAATTCCTCCATTCGCCACTACGCTGCGCGGGTGCTTCAACTGGGCAAACCAATGAACAGTGTCGATCTGGTGAGACATCCATTGTCCCGGCATCCCGGAAGAATAAGGCCAGAACAAGCGATATTCCAGGTATTTTCGGGGGTCCCAGGCTTCGAAAGGGCGATTTAACAAATAACGTTTCCAGTCAGTATCCTGCTCCCTCAATTTCTCCACTAACGCAGGTCTTCTCCAACGTCCTGGCTGGTTCACATTCCATACCAAATCTACAGCGGTAATTGCACCAAATTTACCTTCCTGAATATAGCGGGCCGCATTTTTGTAATTTTCCCCACTTCTTCGCTGAGATCCGATCTGAACAATTTTATTTCTTTCATTTACTGCTTTCATTGCCGCTTTTGCATCTTCCATCGTCTCCGCAAAGGGCTTTTCTACATAAGCATCACAGTTTGCATGTACGGCCTCAATGGTGTGAAGGGCGTGCTGAAAATCGGCAGTACTGATGATCACCGCATCCACCTGGCCAGAGGCATAAAGTTCTTCATTATTCCGGCAACTGCGGATGTCTGTCCCCAGCTTTTCCTTCAGGAATGACACGCCCATATCCCGCCGGTAATTCCATAAATCGGATAAAGCGCTGAATTCAAAATTCAATGCTTTTGAATGGTGTTGAAAACAGGGAAATAAGGTATCTTTGAATCGATCGGAATACCCCACTACTCCCACCCTCACCCGGTCATTGGCCCCGATAATTCTTTTATAACTCTTGGCACTAACCCCCAAGGTACCGGCGTAACCAGCGGCCGCCAACAAAGCAGATTGTTTAATAAATGTTCTTCTGGAATGATCCATGATTTCTAAAGAGTTTAGGGAAAAATATTGACAGAAAGGTGGCATCCTCTTCAGAGAGAAAATCACCCTTTCTTAATAAACGAACGGAAGGTTCCTTTTAAGGGAGAGGGGTAGCCTCATTTACAAAAAAGAGATATTTCCCTAAATCATAGCCTTTGAAATCGGCTACATTGATAAATTTCACATCGTCTCTCTTCCCCTGCTTGTAAAGCGTACCTGAAAGCGTATAGCGTTGTCCTACCTTTAGGGCTTCCAGGTGTTCGTCCGAAAGAATACCATCAATTTGTAATTGGATTCGATCTAACAGACTATTTTCTCCTCTATTCTTGTCACCGTAGGCTTTAAAAGTGGCCAATTTAGTGGCCTGGTCGCCCAGAATAGTGTCCCTGAAGCCTTTCAATTCAAGCGGCATGTCTTTCAAAAAGTCCTGTTCGTTACTCCATTTAATCGTCGTTCTTTTAAACTGATCAGTGGTTTCGTCTAAGCTCGCTTCGTCTTTAGTCCAGGCGGGATTGGCAGCAATAAATTGCTGTAATTGATTTTCGAGAAAAACGTTCGAGGAAACTTCCGGGGACTTTTCCCGATTACCGCAGGCCGCCAGAAAGGCAAAAAAAACAAAAGCTAACTTTTTCATCTGATTTAATTTATAAATGGATTAATTGTTTATTCTTTTTCCAACACAAATCTTGTGAAGATACCACCCAATGCCTTCAAACCTATAGCAATTATCATCACGCCGGTGCTCGTACTCCTCATTCGTTTATGAGCTGTTATTCATTCGCACACATTTTAAGTCGTGCGTCTCTTCACCACTGCAATATAAATGAAAAATACATAAAGTGACAGGATAATTATAAAAAAGCAGCCCCTCTTTCACTTTACAGGAAGAAAGGCAACGGATCGTTCTTTATTTAATTTTCTTCCCTGGAACGGGCACGGATGTACAGCGCGCACCCTGTAAAACGAATCGGGCTTGTTTACTTTCTGTAAACAAGCCCGATTAGATGAAGATACAACAAATAAGTGTATCATGCAAATTTCAATTGATCTTTTTAAGGACAGGTTCTCACTATAAAGCAGCCAGTGTTTCCCGGATAGTCTGTATTTTGGATTCGGCGTCTGCCTTTTTATTTCGTTCATTAGCCACAATTTCTTCTTTTGCATTTTGAACAAAGCGTTCATTGCCAAGCTTGGCATTTACAGATTTCAAAAATCCTTCCAGGTATTCCAGTTCCTTGGTTAATCTTTCCTTTTCTGCGTTGACATCAATGGCCGCTGTCAACGGAATAAAGAATTCGTCCTTTCCGATAAGAAAGCTCGCCGCTCCGGCCACCTTGTCGGTTGTAAAGCGCAACTTTTCAAGATTGGCCAGCTTTTGCAAGATGGTTTCCCAAGCTAAGTAATCCAGGTCAGAGTTCACACATATCTGTAATGAAAGGGCCTCTTTAGGTGATATTTGACGCGTATTTCGTACATTTCTGATTTCTGAAATCAACTCTTTTATTTTCTCTCCATTCTGCAATAAGACCGTATCCATTTCTTTTGCTACCGGGTAAGAGGCAACAATGCAACAATCCATGTCTGTTCTTTCTCCAAATAACTCATCATGGTACAGTTCTTCCGTTAAGAAAGGCATAAAAGGATGAAGCAGACGCAACACCTTTTCAAAGAAGCGAATCGTGACCTGTTGAGTTTCTTTGTCGATTGGATGCTGATAGGCCGGCTTTACCATTTCCAGATACCATGCACAGAAATCGTCCCATACAAGCTTATAGCTATCCATTAATGCCTCTGAAAGACGGTATTGGCGGAAATTGTGTTCAATCGCATTCAGTGCTTCATTGAAACGGTTTTCAAACCAAGAAATCGCCTGTTTATTCGGATTCTCTAAGGTTTCATCTACTTCCCATCCTTTCACCAGACGAAAGGCATTCCAGATTTTGTTGGCGAAATTTCGTCCCTGACCACAATAAGCTTCATCAAACATAAGGTCATTTCCTGCAGGAGAAGACATCAGCATTCCCACACGTACTCCATCCGCCCCATATTGATCAATCAATGTCAGTGGATCCGGAGAATTACCCAAAGATTTGGACATTTTTCTCCCTAATTTGTCGCGTACAATACCGGTCAGATACACATTTGTAAATGGCTTTTTACCCGTAAATTCACGACCTGCCATGATCATTCGAGCTACCCAAAAAAATAAAATCTCCGGAGCAGTCACCAAGTCATTTGTAGGGTAATAATACCTAAAATCTTTATTATCCGGATGTTTAAATCCATCAAAAACAGTGATTGGCCATAACCAAGAAGAAAACCAGGTGTCTACCACGTCTTCGTCCTGTTTAATTTCCTTTAGCGCCTGTTTCCTGAACGCATCTTGTTCTTCGGGAGAAAAATTAACCCGTGAAGGGCGTAATAATAACTCTTCTACTGCCGCCTCTTTGTTTTTGGCAACGACCGGCTCTTCCTGTTCCCAGTACCAAGCGGGAATTCGCTGCCCCCACCATAACTGACGACTAATGCACCAATCCTTCACATTTTCCATCCAATGGCGATAAGTATTAATGAATTTCTCCGGAATGAGTTTTACATCTCCATTTAATACATCTTCCAGAGCAGGTTTCGCCAATTCATCCATCTTACTGAACCATTGCAAGGAAAGCTTTGGCTCTATAACCGCATCCGTGCGTTCTGAAAAACCTATCTGCGATTTATAATCTTCTACTTTTTCAAGATGACCGGCCTCTTCTAATAAAACGACGATTTGTTTTCTGGCTGCAAAACGATCTTCACCAATCAACAGCTCCGCCTTTTCATTAAGGGTTCCATCGTCATTCAGGATATCGATCACTGGCAAATGGTGTTTTAGTCCAAGCTCATAATCATTTAAATCGTGTGCTGGAGTTACTTTTAAACAGCCCGTTCCAAAATCCATCGCCACATAATCGTCCTCTATAATTGGAATTTCACGATGAATAAGCGGCACCAATACTTTCTTCCCCCGTAAATGCGCATAACGCTCGTCATTTGGGTGAATACAAATGGCCGTATCTGCCATGATGGTCTCAGGGCGTGTGGTAGCGATGGTCAGATAGGTGGGCTCTTCCTCTCCTTGTACCTGATATCGAACGTAATATAATTTCTGATGCACCTCTTTTCGGATGACCTCCTCGTCTGATACTGCCGTTTTTCCTTGCGGATCCCAATTCACCATTCGTACCCCTCGATAGATATTACCTTTCCGGTAAAGATGGATAAAACTATCAATGACCGCCTCTGAAAGATCGGAATCCATTGTAAAACGAGTACGGTCCCAGTCACAACTGGCACCCAGTTTCTTTAATTGTTCGAGGATAATTCCTCCATACTTCTCTTTCCACTCCCAGGCATAAGCCAAAAATTCTTCCCTGCTAAGGTCTTTTTTTGAAATCCCTCTTTCTTTCAACATGGCTACCACCTTTGCTTCGGTGGCAATGGAAGCATGATCTGTCCCCGGTACCCAGCAGGCGTTTTTACCCTGCATTCTGGCTTTTCTAATCAGCACATCCTGAATTGTATTATTCAACATGTGCCCCATGTGCAATACGCCAGTCACATTTGGCGGAGGGATGACAATTGTATAGGGTTCCCGCTCATCGGGGGTAGAATGGAAAAAATTCTTGGATAGCCAGTAGCTATACCATTTATCCTCGGTTTCCTTCGGATCATACTTCGTAGATATACTCATGGAAAATTATTCGTAAAGACACAAAAATACAGATTTTGACCCAAAAGAACAATGGGATAGCGTTCCGTGTATAAGATAAAATCAGCCTTTCGAGGTCTTTTCTTCCCATAGGCGAGTAAACTGCACAATCAATGGAAGTGAAATGCTGTTTTATACAAAAACATGCCCCGGAATGCATAACTCTAAACCTTTCTTTCCCGGCGCGGCCTGGATGAACTTGAAGTTCATCTATTATAAAATCATCCATTGGTTTAATAAATAAAGCCCTTACTATTCCTTTATTTTTCTCGGGATTTCTTATTTTACGCTCCCAATCAATTTTTTCATTAGAATTGTCGGGTATTTTATCATCATTTAACATTTACAGCTATGCGACAAATAATCAATGTTTGCGTTTTGGTCACAGTGACCTATTTTAGCTCGCAGACGGCACTCCACGCACAAAAGAAGTTCATCGATCCGGTGAACATGGACCTGTCGGTAAAACCGGGGAATGATTTTTACCGTTACGCCAATGGCAATTGGGTTAAAAACAATCCTGTACCACCCAAGGAAACACGATGGGGTTCTTTTAATGAACTAAGGGAATTCAATGTGCAGGCGGTTAAAGGAATTCTTGAAGAGGCAGTCGCCGATGGAAACGCTCCAACAGGAAGCGTCAAAAAGCGTGTAGGGGATTTTTATAAAGCAGGGATGGATAGTAGTGCCATCGAAAAGGCTGGTTTCACTCCTATCCAGAGAGACCTGGAAGATATAGCAAAAATCCGAACCGTAGCAGAATTAGTAAAACATAGTGCAAGTATGCGCAGTCAGGGGATTGGAACCCCTTTATTTGGTGTAAATGTAGGACAGGACAGAAAAAATGTCAACCAATATGTGGTAAATATTTCTCAGGGAGGAACTACCTTGGCAGACCGCGATTATTACCTGAAAGAGGATCAGCAGAGTATACGCATCCGAAAAGCCTATCACACCTACCTGACCACTCTTTTTGAATTAACGGGCAATGCGAAAAATATAGCAGCGAATAAAGCAGCAAAAGTATTTGAAATTGAAAAAGCCTTGGCTGAAGCCCAAATGAGCCGCCTAGAAATGCGCGATCCCTACAAAACTTACAACAAGCTTTCGCTGACTGAACTCAATCAGTTAAGTCCCCTTATTTCCTGGGGCGACGTGTTAAGCCAACTAGGCATTCCTCTTCAGGATACCCTCCTGATCAATTCTCCTTCTTTCATAAAAAGCCTCAATCATTTATTGAGTAATAAACCAATTGGAGACTGGAAAATATACCTCGAATGGAATGTCCTTAAAAATGCGGCTCCCCATTTAAGTTCAGCCTTTGTGAATGCCGCTTTTGCGTTTACACAGGCACAAACCGGCCAAAAGGTTCAAACTCCCCGCTGGCAGACCATGTCTTCCCTTACAGACCGAACAATCGGAGAATTATTGGGACAGCTATATGTAGACAAGTATTTTAAAGAGGAAGCTAAAGCAAGGATGGATGAACTTATCGAAAATCTTCGGAAAGCTTTTGAAATCAGGATCAAAAATCTGGAGTGGATGAGTGAAGAAACAAAAAAACAAGCGCTTGCCAAACTACATGCATTCCGCCCAAAAGTTGGATACACTACCAAATGGCAAACCTACGATGGCCTGGAGATTCGCTCAGATAATTATTTCCAGAACATAAGGAATGCGGCAAGATGGTCATTTAAAGAGAATATCAGCCGATTGGGTAAACCGATTGACCGAACTGTGTTCGGAATGACTCCACCAACAGTAAACGCTTACTACAGTGCGACCATGAACGAGATTGTTTTTCCGGCGGGGATTTTACAATTCCCATTTTTTGATCCAAATGCGGACGATGCGATCAACTATGGAGGGATCGGAGCGGTAATTGGCCATGAAATGAGTCATGGTTTTGACGATACGGGAAGTCAATACGATAAAGACGGAAATCTCAGAAACTGGTGGACCGATGAAGACAGGGCCAAATTTAACGAACGGACAAAATTATTAGGCGATCAGTTTAACTCCTATACCGTATTAGATACCATTCATGTGTCCGGAAAATTGACCATGGGAGAAAACATAGGTGATTTAGGCGGACTAAATGCAGCTTATACGGCTTTCAAAATGACTAAGCAGGGGCAGAGTCAGGAAAAAATTGATGGTTTTACGCCTGATCAGCGTTTTTTCCTTTCCTGGGCTCAGGTGTGGAGAGGGAATGTGCTTCCTGAAACGGCTGCTCAGCTTATTAAAACAGACACCCACTCACCAGGCCCTTACCGCACCATTGGTGCACCTGTAAATATGGATGCGTGGTACGAAGCTTTTGATGTCAAACCAGGAGATCTGCTCTATAAAAAACCAGAAGACAGAATAAGAATATGGTAGTTTTACCTCCGCGTTACTCCGGAATTTACGCTTTCGGAGTAACGTTCAATTCCCTCACATGAAATCCTTTCCCTCCTATTTGTTCCTACTTTCATTCCTCCTCTCCTGTAAGGATCCTTCCATTGTTCCATTTACCATTAAAGGCGATATTCAGCACCTTCCGCATACCCACATGCATGTTTACTTTGAGGACGCCATGCTAAGACGGCATTTATTTTCTGAAGTCCGGAAAGGGCATTTTGAACTCAAAGGAGAAGTGCCGGCTGAACAGATTTATCAGCTGGTCATTGCTTATGGAAGCGGGAGGAAAGAAATCAGTCGACAGGATAAATATGGGAATCATTATCAGGAAATCATAGATACGCTTTATCGGTCTGCTCCGATCTACATCGAAAGGGGTAAAAACTATGAGGTTTTGTATAAGGACGACTTTGAAATCCGAAGCAACTCAGAGGAGCAACAACTACTTTCCGAGGTCGAAAAATTAAAAGCTATCTCTCAACAGCGCACTATCGAGGCAAGGGATTCGCTATTATTAAAGAGCTATCTGGCTGCTGCCAGGAGAGACCATGTACGATACCGCATGCATCGATCAGCGGCTGACACAGTAGCGTTTATTTTCGAAAACCTCTTACAGGAGCAATACCATCACTGGATGAAAACGCATCCCAGTTCGACGATCACTCCTTACTTAATTCTTCAAGCCAAGGATTATCCTTCTAAAAGAGGATTTTATCTGGAAATATTGGAGCAACTCGACTCTCGGGCGGCAAAACACCCCTATACTCGTCAGGCTAAAAAAGCGCTGACTCCTTAGCGGTATTTCTGTTGCACCTTTTTCGGTAACCCCGCTAAAACAAGCGCTCTGGAATGGGAGATCCGCTCTCTCAATTCTTCCTCTCTAAATACGTCGAAACCTGCTATATTGATCCATTTTCCCTTCGCCATGTGAGGAGCCTGGCTGATTCCTCTTCGCTGAATCAATTCATTAAACTCTTCGGGGTTACATTTAATGACGAATGAATGGTCACTTTCTAAGCGAGCGATCACAAATATTTTTTCTTCTATCATAAAACAAAGGTGATCCCATTTCATTCCCTCGGTCGTTCCTGGAAGACTAAGACAAAACAGTCTAAACTTTTCAATATCCATTTTTTAAAGATAAGGGATCTCCCCCGAAAAGCCTTACTTTTGAGAAATGATTTCAATTAGACCCACCGCCGATGGTTCCCTGACATTGTACCATGAACAAATTGGTGAACACTACCATTCTGTTCACGGTGCTCAACAGGAAAGTCTTCACGTATTTGTAGAAGCGGGGCTTCGTCATGCTGTTGAATCGATCGGCAACTCTCCTATCCACTTACTGGAAGTAGGATTCGGTACCGGATTAAATTTTCTACTTAGTCAACAATTTGCCCTCCTGAACGGCATTACCCTTCATTACACCGGAATAGAAATCAACCCGCTGCCACTGACGCTTATTGAGGAAACAAATTATGGCTCTTTTATCCATCCTGAGCTATGGAACATATTCAGGGAAAACTACCCGATCACTTTCGAAAAAGGAGCTTCTTTCCTAAACGGGCATTGGGAGATGGCTAAACCCCCCCTATTGGATTTCCATAGCTCAAACCACTATGATTTATTATATTACGATGCTTTTTCCGTAAGACATCAACCTGAAATGTGGTCAGAAGAAGCCTTAGGTCATGCCTGTTCCTTTCTTAAGGAAGGGGGATTTTTTGTCACCTACGCCATTACGGGGGAGCTTAAACGGACATTGAAAAAACTGGGATTAGAGGTGGAAAAATTACCTGGTCCACCTGGGAAACGCGAAATGCTCAGAGCCCGGAAAGGTCCTCTACAAAAAGATGTGCGTCTTTCTGTAATTCCATCAAATAATGAGTAACTTCCAGTCATGGAACCTAACTTTAAACAACCATGACAAAGCCTATACATCTACCTTTTCTAGCAAAACTCAGCCTAGTGCTCTTTTCATTGATCATGCTGGGCTACCTTGCCATCTTGGGGAAGACCATTCTGTCGCCCTTATTTTTTTCACTATTAATGGCCTTTCTGATGCTACCTCTGGCTAATAAGCTGGAGCAGAGGCTGAAATTTGGCAGAAGCCTGGCCTCACTTACTTCTGTGATCCTGATGATTGCTGCACTTTATGGAATCCTCTATTTTTTAGGGGTCCAATTAAGTGAGCTTTGGGCTGACTGGCCCTTGTTGGTAAAGCAACTTACGGATGCCTTCCATGAAATCCAGAAATGGATTACTGCTACCTTTCATGTCAATGAACACAAACAGATTTCCTACATTACCGATAGTGCTGAAAAAGCATTATCTACCAGCGCTGTCATTATAGGAAGCACCCTCATAACGCTCTCTTCCAGCGTATTATTTCTTGCTTTAACTCTTTTATTTACTTTTTTCATCCTGTATTACCGGGATCTCTTATATCAGTTTCTTACCGGTGTTTTCGATGAAAGTCATAAACAAAAAGTCTCAGAGGTGATCCGTCAGATCCAACGGATTATCAAAAAATACATCTCCGGTCTTTTCATTCAGATGATCATTGTCACGCTTTTAATGATTGTTTCCTTAAGTGTGCTTGGAATTAAGTACGCAATTCTTTTAGGATTAATTGCGGGAATTTTGAATATCATCCCCTATTTGGGCATTTCTTTGGCATTGCTAATCAGTGTATTGATCACTTTCGCAACCGCTGGAGCTGCCAAAGCCTTGTTGGTAATACTGGTGTATATTGGTGTTCATGCCATTGATGGGAACATTCTCATGCCGCTAGTAGTGGGATCCAAGGTAAAGATCAATGCGCTGATCGCTTTTTTAGGTATCATGATTGGAGAAATGCTCTGGGGAATTTCCGGCATGTTTCTCTGCATTCCCTTTCTTGCCATGATGAAGATTATTTTTGAAAATGTGGAAGGGATGCAAGCCTGGAGTAAACTACTCGGAGAACAAAATAAACAACGTAAACGAAAAATTTACCGAATTACTAAAAAAATCCAATTAGAAGAAGCGGAATAATGCCGCATATCAGCTATTTTTAATACTTTTAGGGCACCCCTCCATTAAGGGCTATGTATTATGTCAAAGCATCCTATCCCTCCTGTTGCCCCTACCATTCAAACCTCTTTCATGCGCCTTATTGAGGTACTCAATACATTAAGAGATAATTGCCCCTGGGATATGAAACAGACAATGGAGAGTTTACGACACCTGACCATTGAGGAGACCTATGAGCTTTCGGATGCCATCCTAGAGGGAAACATGACCGAAATTAAAAAAGAAATAGGAGATCTTTTAATGCATCTGGTATTTTATTCACGAATCGCAGAGGAAAAAAACGCCTTTAACATCATGGATGTGTTAAATGGGGTGTGCGATAAGCTGATAGGAAGACATCCCCATATCTATGGGGATGTGGATGTAGAAAATGAAGAAGAGGTGAAGCGCAACTGGGAACAGTTAAAATTAAAGGAAGGAAATAAATCAGTGTTGGGTGGTGTGCCGATTTCGCTTCCTTCATTGGTAAAAGCGAACCGCATCCAAGAGAAGGCCAGGGGTGTTGGCTTCGACTGGGAACACAAAGAACAGGTGTGGCAAAAGGTAGAAGAAGAATTAGGTGAGTTTAAGGAGGCTTATCAGTTATCCTCAATGACTGAGGGAGGAATGGAGAAGGCGGAAGAAGAGTTCGGCGATCTTCTTTTCTCTTTAGTCAACTATGCGCGCTTCATAAATGTAAATCCTGAAAATGCGCTTGAAAAAACCAACAAAAAATTCATCAAACGCTTTCAATACTTGGAGCGAAAAGCGAAAGAACATGGAAGGGACTTAAAAGACATGAGCCTTTCTGAAATGGACGTGTATTGGAATGAAGCAAAAAACCTTTAAGCTGTGCTTAAAGGTTTTCCCGAATAATTAAAAGTAACAACAGTAATGCGGCTCCGAGGATAAGTGAAAACGCTAAAAAGCGTTCTACCTTTTTATTCATGATCTTCAAATGCATTTTCTTTGTTTTCATCTTCTAATCAATTCTAAGTGTATATATGGTTGTTTAGGTCTAAACTGACATTAATATCTAAGCACTTTAAATACGGTTCTGCGATTTTCCTGATGCTGCGCATCATTACATTCCACCCCATTGCCACATTCGTTCAGCAACTCCGTCTCTCCGTATCCTTTAGCCACCATTCTTGCACGGGATATGCCTTTAGTTACCAAATAATTAACCACTGATTGTGCTCTTCTTTGTGAAAGATTCAAATTATAGTTATCATTTCCTCGACTATCTGTATGTGATCCCAATTCAATTTCCAGCGTGGGATTGTCTCTCATTAATACCACCAAATGGTCTAGAATTTTTGCCGCATCCGGACGGATATTATCCTTATCGAAATCATAATTGATATTCTTTAATTCAAATACCCTTCCGACCTCAAATAAAGTTTCTAATTGAAGTTGGGCAAATAAAGTATCGGACTTCGTTAATGATTTAGTGGAAACTTTAAGGGTATCGCCGTAGAATTTCTCCTTCGATGCCAATAGTGTATAGTCTTTATCCTTTTCTAGATCGAAGAAAAAGGTACCCTCCTGAGGAATGGTCTGTCTGGCTACCACAGTCCCATCGATATTTGTGAGACTTAAAGAAGCGCCACTCAGTACTTGGCCATTTTTCTTATCAACAACTTTTCCTTTAACTGCAAAATTAACTTTTTGTTCTTGAGATCTAAAGGAGTAAATGTCGTCAGCTCCTTTTCCCCCCTTACGATTCGAAGAAAGATAGCCTATCAATTGATCATGACTATTTTCGCTTACGTATATACCAAAATCATCCGCTGAAGAGTTCAGAGGGTATTTTAAGTTCTTCGGTGAACTCCATTGTTTCTTGGCCCCTGTGGCGCTGAAGATATCAAGACCACCCATTCCTGGCCACCCATTGCTGGAAAAATAAAGGGTGCCATCCTTTGCTACAAAAGGAAACATCTCGTCCTTATCCGTATTGATTGAGGGACCCGCATTTTGTGGTTTTCCCCAAGTTCCATCACTTTGCATTTCAGAAAACCAGATATCCGTTCCTCCAATAGAGCCTTCCATATTTGAGGTAAAATAGAGTATTTTCTCATCCGGGCTCAACGCTGCATGTCCCACACTGTATTTCTCTACATTGTTGTGAAGAAAAGGGCTTTCTTTCCAGCTGCCATCTGATTGTTTACTGAACAGGTATAATTCAAGATTATTTGTAATGTATTTTACTTTATCAATTTCGGATACCTCGAGCGCCTTGGCGGTCGTTGTCCGGGTAATGTATAGTTTTTCACCACTTTTATCCGCAATTAACGGACCGACATGATAGGTTCCATTATTAAGATTAGAGCGATCAAGGTCAGGATTTAACAAATTTGCTTCCGGTGAAATATCCGCGAGATACAAGCGTAAATATGGTCTACCCGTACGTCCATAAATACTTCTGAAGGTAGCTAAATCAGGTTCTCCGGCATAATATACTTTCCCCTTATAAGGAAAGACCGAAAATTCAGAAAGTGCCGTATTAACAGAGGCTTCATTGATCACCTGATGAGTCGTAGGTGTACTTATCCATTTTAAAGAAGAATCGCAACCAGCTATTGCATTCGCCACGGCCACCTGATTACCCGTTATTTTCGCATAGTTATTGAATTGTTTCTTTGCCTCTTCATATTTAAGATTCGCCTTTAGCACCTCTCCGTACCGGACCAGGTTTTCCGGCTTACTTTTCGGAAAGGTAATGATACGGCTAAACCAGGTTTCTGCTGCTTCATAATCCTTGAGTTTGAGATAGCAATCGGCCAGGTATTCAAAATCCTGCAAAAAGGGTTTATTAGAATCGGCCAGTCGCTGAAACAATAAAGCGGCTTGATAATATTCAAATTGGTTGTAATGTTTCTTCGCCCGTTCACGAACACCCAATTGTTCCTGCGCTGCTAAACGCCCGAAAGGGAACATAAAAAAAATCAATAAAGTGGCAATATATCTCTTATCCATAATAGTCATGGGATTGGAAATCAACTTAGAAAAACCTTGGACTTAATAAACGATTGGATCCTTTAGGGAAACTTATTCCTAATGAAATTTCATGGGAGCCAGATTGAACACTATTCAATTTGTTAAGCATATAATCATAAGAATAACCCACCCTTAATTTATTGGTAAGATAAAACTGCATCACCACGGAGGCTGAATTGAGTTTGGTTAGGCTTTGACCTTCTTCATAACTCTTATTCCATAATTTTACCCCGGTGCGGTACGAGGCACCCAACCATAAACGATCATTTAAAATAATCATGCCGTTCAAATCCAAACTGCTGGGACCTTTAAAATCTTCTTTTAAAAGGATACTGGGACGGAATTTCACTTCCTCACTAATGGTATTTAACATACCAGCAATCAGATACATATGCCTCTTCCTTTTCAGGTTGTGTGTCGTTCCCGCATCCCAGCGAAAGATATTTGATGAGTTATCCCCGGATAACAGGTCCATCACGGATAAGCCAAAATAAAACTTATCATTGTAATAATAGGTTCCAAAACGTGCATCCGGAATCAGGCTGTTGATTTGCCCGCTCGGAAGATGTGGATCTCCTGAATCTACTGGGTTTAACATCGTCCCATCCAATCCGTAATTGGTTATGCCTAAACCTATGCCAAAACTTAAACGTTCGCTATCGTCCTGATTAAGACGCAGTCGATAAGCATAGTTTGCATAAACCGAAGTTGCCGATTGCGCACCTAATCGATCAGCAGAGATCTGAATTCCCAAGCCCATACGCTTGGTCTCTGGATTAATTAATCCATCGAAAGAAACCTGTCCTGTTTGAGGTGCATCTTTTACTCCCATCCATTGTGACCGCATTGCCATCTGACCAAACCACTCTTCTTTGTAGCCGGCATAAGCAGGATTCACACTTAATGAATTAAATATATATTGAGTAAACTGAATATTTTGCTGGGCCATTCCTGATTTCAGTCCCCCAAAAAAACAGCTGATGAGTATTACCGCGTTTATATATTGCTTTTTCATAAATTCAAATATCCTTTTTCGCTTTGATAGAAATCTACCGTTTAATTAATACCCAACCTTCTACAAGCGTATTTTGGTTCCCTTTTAACAAGTTGATCTTGAAGTAATACGTCCCTTCATTCAATCCATCCCCTTTCCAGTTATTTTTGTAATTCCGATCAATATGAACCTGGTTACCCCAGCGGTTATAGAACTCCACTTCAATACGATCGAAGCTTTCACTACCTACGATGACGAAATAATCATTTTTTCCATCTCCATTAGGGGTAATTACATTCGGAATAAAGAACGGTCTCGATATCATCTTGACGGTAACTGTCGCTCTGGAAGTCAACCCGTTTTCATCCGTAATCTCGTAGATAAAGGTGTCCTCCCCTACAAAACCGTTATTGGAAATATAGGTGATGCTTCCATCCGGGTTTACTCTTACCGTACCATTGGCCGGAGGTTGAATGATTTTTACGCTTCCCACCACAATCGGACTACTTCCGGGTAGGTCATTTTCCAAGACATTAATCTGTATGGGAGTACCGGTAAGGACTTGTTCCTTTGTATCGTTTGTGGCAATAGGCGGATTAATGGCTGCATTCATCTTAGTAAACCAGCTTCCGTCATTTGCAGCATCCCCGTATGTAGCCAGGCCTTGTCTGGTATGCACTGCCTGCGAAACCAGTGTGGTACTTCCACCTACCCAGTTTCCACTACCTGCGTATTGGCGGATTTGCGCTGTTGCGTCTACGTATGAATTTCCATTTGTAATGGTCCTATGTTGTAGCGTATAGGTGGCTGTCATCGCCTTATCCGCAAAAACATGCCAAACACGATCCATGCCTCTATCCTGACTCAGTCCATCTCTTCCCGACTGTGTATAATCCTGCACACTTACGTAAAGAATTCCCGAGACAGATGGAGTTAACGTAGCAGGCGTATAATCCTCCTCTGCTATTCCAACCGGGAAGAGGAATGGAACAGTTCCCCCATATTGTTTGATCACATGCCCTGAAATGCTATTACCTGTCACAATCATACGTTTGCTCGTATAGCCCAGTAATGCTCCGTTCAGCCCTATTCCAAAATCATTCCCATTTAGCACTACATCTCCATTATCAACTGCGAATTCAAAAATCCCTCCCACGTTTAAAGCGGCCGTTTTTGAGCCAGATGGATTATTTATTCCATAACCTGGATCAGTAATGTCCGTTAATATCAGATTATGAGGGTTTTTTAATTGAATTTTGGTAAGAATTGGAAATCCGTCATTCCCATCAATTTGAGTAGGACCAGCGGTCATCCCTTCGTAATAGGGGTTTGTTCCCGGATCGTGAATAATAATGGTCCCATTCCCTGTAAATCTTGCAGTCGGGGAAATCCAAATCCGTTTACTCCATATTTCAAGAGTCCCATTAATTTCCCACTGTGTATTGGGTCCGAAATAAGAGATTTCAGAAAATCTTAACTCTGTAGTTCCGGCAGCAATGGTCACCACCGAATTATCGGCTGTTGATGATCCCGCCCCTGTTTGGGAATAGGCCGGGGCAAGTCCAGCAAGACCAATACCCCACGCCAATGTCAAACTATATATGAATCTCCTCATCGGATTATTTCAGTTAAAATTATATATCTCAAACTATCCCAGAACCTCTATTTATTAAGGACAAATACAATGTTCATATACGTCGCTGCAGTTGCTGAACCTACAATGTCATACGTCATCATTCCATTTGCATCTATTTGAATATTGGTAATAACATCCTTATCGTAATAAGTAATGTAATAGTATAAGTCTCCTGCGGCAGCAATCACCGGAATGGTGGCTGGTGCTCCTGCACTACTTACAAAAGTGTCGCTGGCTCCCGAAACACTTCCTCCTGTAACTGTATTCGGAATGAACTTCTGATTTGAAAACTGAGCTACATATTCTAAATAAAGATTACGTTTCAAACCAGTCCCTGGAGTAGCCGTGTTAAAGATCACCGGAGGCATATAAAAGAATTTCATCTTTACCGTATAAGGATCTGCCACCGTACCTGTACCACTTACTTTAGCGGTAATTTCATCGCCTTGCGTTCTTCCACCAACACCATCGTCGCCTTTGGCTCCCTTAATATTCGCAATTGGGGCAGCGGACCATGTAGTGCCATCGTATTCGTATACATCCCCATTGATTGCATTTAGATACTTATCTCCAGGATTCGTACCGGTTGGATTTACAACTGCAGGAGTTCCATTTCCATTTGACCAATAGGAACCATCTTTTCCTGATGCTCCGGCCGCTCCCGCAGCTCCTGCCGCACCTTTTAAATTTCCACCATCGGCAGTCCAAACACCACCCGCTTTTTTATAGGTTGCACCGGTAGTTGTATCCACATACGAATCACCATTGTTCCCGTTCGCATTGTCAGGTGCAATAGTACCACTTAGAATAGAAGCACCGTCAGCACCGTCAGCACCATCGTCGCCTTTAGCTCCTTTCAAATTCCCACCATCGGCAGTCCAAACACCACCCGCTTTTTTATAGGTTGCACCCGTAGTTGTGTTCACATACGAATCACCATCGTTCCCGTTCGC
>JBBCJN010000010.1:0-4332 GCA_037190785.1 Pedobacter sp.
ATAACGCTATTTCTAAATTTGTTAAAGGTGAGTTACTAATTAGAGAAGACACTGGACTTTATAAAGTAAATCCACATTTATTTGGAAAAGGTGACTGGAAAGACATTGCAAAGATAAGATTAGAAGTTGTTTTTGATTCAGAAGGAAAAACAATAATGTCTGAAATCGAGAAAAAAGAAACAAAAGAGAAAAGAAAAAAAGTAGAAGTATAAAATTCAAAAAAAAATGTCCCCTGCATACTGATACAGAGAACATCGTGCAAAATAAGTTCCTACGCCTATTTGCATGTCTTCAGTATGCAGGAACGTTTTTTATAAATCAAACTAAATTACTGGAGGCTTTACTTATGAATTTAAAAAAGTATATTAACAACAAATTTATGGTTTACTGCTTTGAAATTGGATTTGAATCTGCTATTGCTAGGGTTCAACAGGAATTACAAGAAGTAAATCTTAACCACTTTATCTACCAAGATTTATTTTTACGTGACCCAGAAAGTATTGCAAAGAAAACGGAAGAAGTAACAAATACATATCATGCCTTACTCAATAGAAATACTGAACAATGGTTTTTCATATATAGAGCTAAAACATTAGATTTTCATAGTGCAAAAAAACTCTTTAAACAACTTGAAGAATTAAGGTTACAATCACAACATTAACATACAAAAGGTGCTGATCCACTATATGGATAGCACCTTTTTGTTATACCAATTCAGCATGTCTGTGTTTCGGAATTTGCTCCCATGCTATTTTTGTTTTTATATACTCTCCTTTTATAAAATCCACTTTGTACGGTTCACCATCAAATAACATGATGTTATCTGTATCCGAAATCATAGGTAATACTAATTTTTTGGGTTCAACGCTCTCTTTCTTGAGAACGGCGTCGCCATTCTTCATAACGTTTTCTACGTTTTTGCTCTTCTCTAACACCTCTACCCGCTGCAAGACCGATTCCATCCATGATTGTTGATTTTTCATCAAGTCTAGAGTTTGGCTCACTAACTCGACTACTATCGTGTTTTGCTCCGTTGATTTTCTCTCTAGTTCGCTCAACTTCGCTAGTAAATCGTGTTTCAGCATCTCTATTTGACGTATCTCTTTTTTGTTCTGTATTTCGTCTTTCAAACTCATCCTCTACACCTTCTTTCGTGTACAACTCCCCTAATTTCTTTCCACGTACTTTTTTATTTTCGTTCATATGCGTATATGTAATGGTTTTTCCTCGAACCAACACACCTACTCCATGTTCTTCTAAGTGCTCGGAAAACTCCTGAAAATTACTTGTTTGTTGCTTTGCCAAATCAACTACTTCTCTTACTTCATCTTTCCAGCTTCGCTCATTTTTCTCTAATAATGAACGTTCTGCCAATGTATAACGAACCTCTGCTTTTTGGCTAGCCACTGAAAGCCCATTTTCTTTACAAATTCTATCATTTTCGGATTTTACTAATTTTATTTGGCTAGCATTACTTTGATATTTCCTACCCGTTTCCATATGTACAGAATTAATCACAATGTGATTATGAATGTGTTCCGTATCATTATGCGTGTAAATAGCAACTTGATGTCCTTGTGCAATCGATTCAGCAAGTTGTCGCCCTAGATCGTTAGCTTGTTCCGTTGTCACTTCCCCTGGTTTAAAGGATTGAATAATAGTATGTGCCTGCACACCTGTATCCTTTCCATGTACCATCCTAACGGCTTTCATTTGCGACTTTGCAAACTCAGGCATACAATTGACACCACTTTGTACAACCGCTCGTTTCTCGGCATAATTAATCACCTTAGAACAACTCTTCGAATTCCCTAATTTAGTTGTTGCCATAAGGATGCCAACTCTCTTTCTACTTCTTTCAAATTCTTTTCAATCAAACCGTCCATCTGATTTCCACCAAATCGACCGGACTGTCTCATATTGCAATACTTTGCGATTTGGTTCACGTTGTTCCCAATTCGATTCAATTCCGTAATAATCTGCAGACTGCTTTCTTTATCAAATTTTGGTTTCATCATGCGAGCATTTTGCACCTTCATTTTTGCGAAAGCCGTCACACTCATACTCAAATTGTCAGCTGACGCCTTCAATTTTTCGTAATCTTGATCATTCACTCGAAAGCTAATTTGTATACTATCTCTTCTTCTTGGCTCTTTCTTTTTCGCCAAAGAATTGTTAGATACTGCATTCCGCTCCTCGTTCATTTCCAACCCCTCCAGTCCCGTATTTGAGGGTTGATATTTTGCCCTTGGCTCTCTATCAACCGCTATGACTTCGATATGTTTATATCTCTAGGATAGCGCAACCTCAAACACTTGGCAAGCGACGTATTTGCTAGCCACTTCACTCCGTTCAGTGTCTGCAAATACCACTTGTTGGGGGACGTTTCACTTTCCCCCAATCCCCCTTTTAAAAACAAAAAACGTGGTCTAGCTGTTCCTCAATGAACGCTATTTATTCCACGTTTTCTTGACCACGAGCCTCTAAACCCTCAAACTCCCGAAGGCAATCCCACCGGTCAAAAACCGCCCGATGGGACCACCTCCAGTAGTTTGCATGAGGGTTCCCCTCATAATAAAGAAACTTTCGCGGCATAATCGCTCTGTTTCTCTATACAAAAAAAGAGTGTGGATCCACACTCTTTTCCTTGCCTACTACGGTAAGGCTACTCCTAGTTTCGGTTTTTTATTTAGCCGAGCGTACTCCGAAAAACTGCTCCTATCTTATCAATCATTTTAACACAAATCCTGAAAAAATAACGAAGTATAGTATACCCCAAAGTATATTATACTTCTCTCTTGTCTTCGCCCTTGCGGCGCAAGGGCATGGCAATTGTTTCGTCCGTTCCTTTTCCGTCATTTTGTAGCAAGCTTTTCCAAGATTCCCTACACTTTCTCTCCTGTTTAGGGAATCTTGGCGAAAACAACAGACTTCTCGCCCCTCAGAAAGCCCTCTAAACGTTTTTAACTTGTCTACATGACCAAATTACTTACTGAACGAAACAAACATCTTAAAACGATTGTATGAGCCTTTAAAAAGCCTTCAAATTTGTTTTTACTTCGTAACAAATTTGAATACATAGTACATGAAAAATAAAAAAGATAAAGATGCGAGTCTACCAGCAATCGATTCTTTTATAAATCTCATAAGTATTATTTTGACAAGCAAACCTAGAAATAATGGTATAAAGATCACCATCGCAAATTTGATTGCTAGGTCATTTATAGTGGGGTTAAATGGTTCAAATTTAATCATGATATTCATTTACCTATTCTTTATTATTTTGTTTTTATATTACGATACACTATTTTATGTGCTAAAAAAAGATAAATTTCCCCTTGTTTTTGGGTGTGAGGTAATGGCTGGGGTGAAGCGAAGCGAGGGGCTAGCCCCTTTTAGTGTCATTAAAACATGGAATAAGAATTTATTCATGAGCAGTAGAACTAAGCGGTTCGGCAGATATAATTGCTAATCCAAGTCGTGCTACCTAATTCCTCGTTTTTGGTATGTTCGGCTTGGCGATATGCCCACATCTGCCGAATTCCTCTAAGCAATGGAAAAAAGGGTGGAGATTTTTCAAGTGAAGTTCTTGAAAAATACTACCCGACCATTGCTTAGAGGAAAGCTTATTTTTTATATAGTCGAATCCAAAACCCAAAACCATGGTACAAGATAAGAGAGGAGAAAGTTGTTGTGAAAATAGTGTTTAAGATAGATATATCAAGGGTTTAAGAGGTTTTTAGGCATTACATGAGTCATGTAAGACTATTACACGACTCATGTAATGATGTTATATGAGTCGTGTAATTATAATTACAATGATTTATTGTAACGTTTTGTTTTTTACTCTTTACATCTATTACAACGATTCGCTATAATACCTTTATAGTATTTAATAGTAATGAGGTGATTTTATGGCTAAAGTAACAAATACCATTTCAAGAACAGTTGTTAATGAAGATGGTCAAATTACTCATCGAGAAGAAGAAAAAGTTATAAATTGGGGGACAGAACCAAATTACATAAAAGTGTATTTGGATACAATTTTATATTTAAAAGACCTTCCAAAAGGATTAAATAGCATTTTATATGCTTTTTTAAAAAGAATGTCCTACGGAAATCAATTAGTTGTTAATGCCGCATTAAAAAGACAAATTGCAAAAGAATTAGAACTATCTTTATCAAGTATCAATAACGCTATTTCTAAATTTGTTAAAGGTGAGTTACTAATTAGAGAAGACACTGGACTTTATAAAGTAAATCCACATTTATTTGGAAAAGGTGACTGGAAAGACATTGCAAAGATAAGATTAGAAGTTGTTTTTGATTCAG
>JBBCJN010000011.1:0-1157 GCA_037190785.1 Pedobacter sp.
ACATAATATAGAAGAAAAACATTATAATAATGAAATGATTAATGATTTATGCAATGATGATGAACATACATACTTCTTAATTGTTGATGCATCTGTGAGTGAACTTATGATAGAAAGGAATCCAGGTTTAAAATATTTACCATTCTTCCCAGTTAAGATTAATGAGAAATCAACAAAAAAATCAGACTTCATGAAATCTCAATGTAATGATCTTAAACGTGGATACTTTTAAACTTGGAACTATCTTAGATAAAACTGAAAAGTATATGATTCACATAAAATATTTGAAACTAGCGATGGATGCTGGTTATAAACTTGATAAAGTTCATGGATATTTTAAGTTTGCTCAAGACTATGTTTATAAAAAATATATTGATAATAATAATCAAATTAAAGCCGAAGCTACCAAATCAGGTGATAAATTTCTTAGACAACTTTCCAAAGACTTAACCAATATTATTTATGGTAAAAACATTCAAAATATCTTAAAGCAAAGAGCTTATGAGATTGTTTATGTTCAGATAATAATCAAACAACAAGGTTGAACGATATAAACAAGATAAAATCAATGAAAAGAATATCTGATAAATTAATCATTGTAGAAAAAGATAAAAAAACAAAAGATCTAAACATGCCTATTTATATAGGAAAAGCTATTCTTGATTTAACTAAACATTTAATGTATGATTTCTTTTATAATGTAATCATGAAAAACTATTCAAATGCAAAGTTATTGTATATGGATACAGATTCATTTATAATTGAAATTCCTGATACTGTTGAAGGGATGACTAACTTTATCTTAAACAATAAAGAGCATTTTGATTTATCAGAATGTGAAAACAAAAATCTATCTTTATATCATCATCTAGAAGAAAAGAAAAAAACTATGAGTAAAGAAGAGTATGATGAATATATTAACTATGGTGTTCCAGGAAAGTTCAAGAGTGAAACTAGTTGGTATAGTATTGAAGAGTTGGTTGCTCTTAGACCAAAACAATATTCATATATCACTGAAAATGATAAAAAATCTATCAAAGCAAAAGGCATCAGCAAAGAATCTACTCGAAAGTATTTAAATCATGAAATGTTTGTAAAACAAGTTTTAATGGAAAATAGAAGTATTGAATCATGTAAGATGCAAAGCATTCAAAGTA
>JBBCJN010000012.1:0-1849 GCA_037190785.1 Pedobacter sp.
GCCACTCGCCACCAGACCGAAGTCCGTGCTGCCGTTCGACTTGCATGTGTAAGGCATCCCGCTAGCGTTCAATCTGAGCCAGGATCAAACTCTTCAGTTTAATCTCTGTATTTGTTTCGTATTCTTGGTCCGAATAAATCCAGACCAGGTCATACGTCGCTACTCAAAGGAAGTGAGGTATGTTCTTAAACTTGACGTCTAAGGTACTTCACTTCTAGTGAGCACTTGATTTCTTGTGCTTGCAGCCAGGCCGAAACCCAACTGCTGCACCCGCATCAAGCGCCCACACTTATCGGTTGTTTAATTGTTAAAGAGCGGTACTGCTAATTCAAACCAAATTCAAATCACGGCGCTGATTTCTCAGCGCTTAGCGACTATCGAAACGTCAGGGTAAACCCTAATTTTTCGGCAACCGCCAAGCCCTCTACTATAACACAGCTTTTGCAGATTGTGCAACTGGCTTCTGCCTGATTTGCACCCTATCTTGCAACCCTGCTTATTTTCATAAGCAGCCCTGAATCCAGGGGCTGGTTACCGCACAGGTGGTTGGGATTTTGCTTCGGGAAAACCCTGAATCGTCATCACCAACCAAGCCAAAGACTATAACACAATTTTTGCAGATCTTGCAACTGGCTTCTGCCTGATTTGCTTCGATCCTTGCAATCACCGCTGGGCTTCATTTCTGATCCCTTTGCGGCAGGCCGCCGAATGATCGACCGCCCGTTGTGCTTGCTTGGCTTCGCTACCGAAAAACTGCTTCAGCGGCGAAGGAGCGAGACTATAGCACAGAATTTTGGCATGTGTCGCCGGCATGACACCTATTTTGCAGAAATATGAAGGTGATGGGGGACGCACCCTCTTTTGCCTCATCCAGAGAAGGCTTTTGCCTCTTCTTGTCTCCTCCAAGGCCCCATCTCTACAGATGCATCATTCGCTCTTCATGCCTTCATGCCTTCATGCCTTCATCCCTTTCATCCCTTCTATATCTATATAGAGAGTAGAAAACCCACCCTCGCGTCGCGGTAGCGGGACGGTCGCCGTGGGCTATAGGGCTATAGGGCTATAGGGCTATAGGGCTATAGGGCTATAGGGCTATAGCCGCAGTTCCGTTGTCTCCTTGATCTGCTGGAGCGCGAAGAACGAGCGCATGTCCACCACTGCGGGGTGGCGCATCAGCGTGTCCATTGCGAAACGCGAGAAATGGGCCAGGTCGGCGACCTGGATACGCAGGAGGTAATCCATGTCGCCCGACATGGCGTAGCACTCCACGACCTCGGGCCAAAGTTGGACGTCGCGGGCGAAGTCGCTCATGGGCGCGTGGCTGGAGCCGCTGTGCTTGTTCAAGCGGATGTTCACGTAGGCCAGCAGGCCCAGCCCCACCTTGGCGGCGTCGATGAGGGCGACATACTTCTTGATGAAGCCCTGCTCTTCCAGGCGGCGGACCCGGCGCAGGCAGGGGCTGGGCGACAGGGATACGCGGTCGGCCAGTTCCTGGTTGCTGAGGCGCCCATCCCGCTGCAATTCAGCCAGAATCCTTAGATCTGTCCGATCAAGCTCTATTCCGGACATTTTCAACCCCACAAATGAAATATGAAGCAATATTATTGCCCAATCAGCCGCCTTTTGCGCCATGTTTGCAATCGCCTGCCCGCCCTTCGTACCTACAATCTGCGTCTAGACTTGAAGAACAAGTCGTCCTCACAAAATCATGCAAGGGAGCAGACTTATGAGCAGCGCTTTCCAACCCTGGGACAACCCGATGGGCACCGCCGGGTTCGAGTTCATTGAATATGCCGCGCCGGACCCCGCCGCGCTGCGCAAGGTGTTTGAGCTGCTGGGCTTCAAGGCC